>JAFUIR010000024.1 GCA_017468395.1 Lachnospiraceae bacterium
CACCACAGCAGCTGAAAGCCAGATCCGTGATACAGATATGGCTACAGAGATGGTTAGATACTCCAACAATAACATCCTTGCTCAGGCAGGTCAGGCTATGTTGGCACAGGCTAACCAGGCTAACCAGGGCGTTCTGTCCTTACTTGGCTAATTTAATAATCGTATCAGATTATTGTAAGAGTTTAGTATTAAAATTAATACAACTACCTAAAAAGGGATTGGCGATGAGCCAATCCCTTTTCATATTGCTAAACCAATTCTTTTAATCTGTCCAGCGCCGGTTTAAAATCACCGCATTTTTTATAGAGTGCTTTTGCGGTCTCAATGTCTCCCAGTACTTCGTTGACACATCCCATGTTAAAAGTAGGAATAAAACTGTTAGAACCTTCTGTACGGGCAGTTTCAAAAGTGGTGGCCTTTAAAAATTCTGTCATGGCCTGAACAATCATACCTTTCCGAAGGTAGATAAGTCCCATGAGACAGACAAAATCTGCACCGGTGGCAAAGTCTTCATAAATATTTTCAAATAAGAGTGCTTCGTCATAGCGTTCCAGATGCAGAAGCGCATATCCGTAACCAATGACCATCATTTGTACATATTCTGCTCTGGGATCAACGTCGAATTCTAATCCTTTACCATAATAGTAACAGGCTTTTTCGTCATCGTGGAGCATATTGTAGGACTGTCCCAACTGGAAATAGAGATAAGGGTCGTTTGGATTTTCTTCCAGCATTTGCAAAAGGAGTGTATTGTTGCGCTCTACTTTTTTGCACAGATCTTCATAAGTGCCGTTGTAACCACAGTGATCTACCACAAGGGGAATGGCTACGCGGGGAAAATTATCGGGACCTTTTATCCGTCGGACCTGTTCGTGGATAATGGCTTCGTAATGATAAAGCTTTCTGTTGAAAAAACGTTCCACATCATCTGTATAGACGCTGTCGGTTCCGTTCATTTCATAGTGATTGCGGCGGGACAACATGCCTACACTGTCGGGATATTTTTCTATCATTATCTGCAAGGCAGAGGGAGTGGCTTCTATTACATATTCATCGCAGTCCAGTACCAAAATCCAGTCATTTGCAGCGCAGGAAAGAGAAAAATTTCTTGCGGCGCTGAAATCGTTGATCCACGTAAAATGAAAAATTTTTTCTGTATACTTTTGGGCAATGGACAAAGTATTATCTGTGGAACCGGTGTCCACCAAAACTAACTCGTAGGGATAACCCTCGAAGTGTTTTTGGATGGAACTTAAAAACGCATCCATGTGCTTTTCTTCATTTTTCATAATGACACAGATGGAAATGGGAGTTAATTTGTTGGACATATGGACCTCCATATAAACTAAGTTGATTTTTTATAAGCAACTTTAAAGACTATTATTAATCTGCGAGATAGGATAACATTTCCTGTATACGGTGCTTATAAGTGTGGGCTGCGGCGACCTTCGCAAAACCGTTTCCGGCGATGGCTGCGCGTTCGTCTTCGTGGTGCAAATAATAATCTATCTTGTTTAGAAAATCCTGTTTGCTTTCATAATATACAAAATCTTCACCGGGAACAAAGCAGTCCAGGAAATCTGCCTGAAAATTGGTCAGAAGAAAGCCACCGGCCCCCATGATGTCAAACGCCCGCAGAGGCATGCCGCTTTGGATGCTACGCAAACTGATATTCAAATTGATTTTGGCTTGTTTAAATACATAAGGTGCCATGTCATAATAATCTACCGGTCCATGATTAATGGCACCGGGAAGTTGCAACTGCTTATTGGGAGTGTACAAATCATAAGAAAAATGGTTTCCCAAAAGTGTCAGGTACTCAGTCCGTTCCTCGGCAGTAATTTGCCTGTTAATGACGTACTGGGCGTAGAGATACTCCCGGCTTTCTACATCGGTGGGGTCAGGATCCATAGGAAGTGCCCCGTACAAATCATTTATAATATCCGGCGATAAAAGTTCCTGAACAAAGTTATAGCCATAAACCTGCTTTTGGGCGGCAATAAGTCCCTTTAAATATCCTTCCGTATAGGGAGTGATACCATCCAGACGCTGATAAAACTGGTGCTTTTCGGTGTATAGAGAACCGATAAAAGCAATGTCACTTTGATTTTTCCAAGGCGATTTTTCAAAGAACGCAAAATCTGTCATTGCTTGCAAGCGGTCTGTGTTTGCGGCCATGGGCAGATAGTGTACCGTGGGGATACCTGCGGCATGAAATTCATTGTATACTGCCTTATCGAAAACGAATATGTAATTGCCAAGATAGGCTATGGTGTAGGAGTACAGCATCACAAAAGGGCTGTCGTAAATCCATGAAACATAGCGAAGTCCTGCCTTTTTACAGGCAAGGGAGATAATGGGAAAGTAATTGAAACTAAACACAAAGTCAGGTGCAAAATCCTGAAAATCTGCGACGAGTTTTGCCTCAATCGAATCGCTATGGCGGACTTCATCGTTGGAAAAAGGTACTCTTTTTACAGTATGCCCCAGTTCCTCAAAGGCGGCAACCATATCCTCGGTACAAAAACTTTTCCATTCCAAATAGTATATTTTCATAAGTTCTCCTTAAGATCCGGCTATTTCAGCAGTTGTAACAGTTTGTTGCACAGTTCACTGCTTTTGGAAAGTTCAGCGGCCAGATTTTTTTTCTCTTCAGACAGGGAAGTCATAGTATCTGCTACCAGCGGATTGCCGATACAGGCGGCGAGAAATTCCTCCATTAATTCATAGTAAAAGGGTGTCTGCTTTGCATAGTCCCACCACAGTTGTTCAATGTCGTAATGAACAAATTCGCCCTGCCAAGGCTTGTAACCTGCAAAATGAATAATAGAAGTCTGTTCCTTTACCTCGGCGTAACGGATGCCGAAATTGTATGCCATTAGAGAAAATAAATCATATTGGTATTCGTCTACGAACTTGACCTGTCCGTAGTGCATAAAATTTAGTAAATCCTGATCTGGTGCAAGCATTTGATAGTTTAACTGTTTGGCCAGTGTCATGTAATCGGCAAAACAATAGTTTCCGCGAAGGTCTGAGATGTTCCAAAGCATCAATCCCGCATTGAAGTAGGTAAAGCCTTTTTCGATGTATTTTTGAAAAATCAAATCTCTTATATCATTTTTAGGGAAATCCACAGTCATATCTTTGCAGGCAACAAAGTAATTTCCGTCAAAGGGCTCGAGATATAACTCGCGTAAATCCTTGTTGATAATCATATCCACATCCAGATAAAGGAGCCTTTCCACATCGGAAGGAACAATATCCAACAATTTCAAACGAAAGTAAGTTTCCAGTGACCACATGTCGTTTGTGGGAAGTTCCTTGGAAAATTCGTTGCGGTCAATATATAAAAAATGTATTTTGTTTTGATGTTGCGCAGCCAAAGATTGTAAAGTTTCCTGCTCGGAAACAGTCAGTTCACTGTGTAACAGATAAACATGAATATCGGCATGGGGATTGTTTATAAAAAGCGAGGTAAGCATGACATAAGTGTAACGCACATATTTACTGTTTAGCGCCGTTGCCACATTCATGCGATAAGTACCGTTATTTTCATTCAAAAGTGTGCCGGACATATTGTTTCCTCCTCATCCTACGGTAGAAAGTAGTACACCATGCTCTGCAAAATGTGTTAATATAAATATCATAACATAAAGAACGTTTGGTAGCCATAAAAATATTGGATTGAAGGTGAGCGGAAATGATGCAGAAACTGTTAGTTTATTGTTGGGGGTCCTTAAGTGAACCGCCCCTGTGCGCAGGTCTGGAAAAACTGGGAGTGAATTATGTGAAATATGCAGAGCCTATGAAGGATTACCATGGGGACGGTGCGTTTGCGCAGAAATTCATATCTTTTATTCATGAAAACAAAGTGGAGGCGGTATTCAGTTACGATTACTTTCCGCTTATTTCCATGATTTGCGAGATAAACAAACTGCCGTATATCTCATGGATTTATGATTGCCCTCAGTATACATTGCAATCGGAGACATTGGGGAGTGCATATAATTATATTTTTTGTTTTGACAGAATGTACACGGAGCGGTTGCAGGCGCAGGGGGCTGTGAATTGTTTCCATTTCCCGTTGGGAAGCGAAAGTGCATCGGTGGAACGGCTTTTTGCCCGGTGTAGCGAAAACTCCCAAACTGCGGAGAAGTTCCGGTGTGATGTATCCTTTGTGGGGAATTTTTACAACGATTCCAAAAACCGTTTAAGACAGGCAAAGTTATCGCCTTATGCAACAGGCTATGTGGAAGGATTAATCCGTTCCCAAATGCTGGTATATGGGTATAATTTTTTGAGGGATTCCCTGCCTGGTAATGTGGCAGAAGAAATTGTGAAAAAATGCGCGTTGTCGCTGGGAAAAGGATATGTGCAGGATGATTTGCAAATGGCCGCGGATGCGCTGGGCATGGAGGTAACTGCCAGAGAACGGGAAGCAGTAGTCAAAGTTTTGGGTGAAACTACAAATATGGTGGTATATACCTCTTCCAAGTTATCTGAGTCGTTGCAAAGCGGCAGCGTGCTCATAAAAGGGTATGCGGATTATGATAATGAAGTGCCTTTGATTTTCCGGGAGAGCAGGATTAATTTAAATGTCACCTCCCGCACCATAGAATCCGGCATCCCGCAGCGAGTTTTTGATATTTTAAACTGCGGGGGTTTTTGCCTGACCAACTATCAGCCGGAGGTGGCGCAGTATTTTGAGGATGGACAGGAACTGGTAATGTACAGCAGTTTTGAAGACCTTGCGTGGAAAGTGCAATATTATTTAACCCATGAAGAAGAGCGGGCGCAGATTGCCCGGAACGGAAAAGAAAAAATGCGCAGGGAATTTGAACTTGCCCTGCGGCTTTCAGAAATGCTTCGGACGGTGGAAGTAACAAATAAATAAAAAAACAAAAATGGACCCTAAAGTTCAAGAAAAAAACGCCGATATAAATTATGAGAAAAGCAAATACGCTTTTTAAACCTCAAGCAAAAGGCTTCGCACACCTGATGTAAGAGGAAACAGGCAACAGAAGTGAAGAGCTGTGCGAACTTGGAACAGAAGTTGCCAAAGCAAGAAAACAGCCGCAAGGAAGCGGCGATCAATTATATTCAAGGAGGAATAAAATATGGTAGTACAGCACAATTTAACAGCAATGAACTCTAACAGAATGTTGGGATTGACTCAGTCCACACAGGCTAAGTCCACAGAGAAACTCTCATCCGGTTACAAGATTAACCGTGCAGCAGATGATGCAGCAGGTCTTTC
>JAFUIR010000007.1 GCA_017468395.1 Lachnospiraceae bacterium
AGAGGGAACAGCAACGGTGAAAATCTGGTGGGCACAGGGCGGCGATGATAACCGTGAGTTCGGTATCTGGGCAGAAGATAAGACCACATTGGTAACCCAGACATCCGGCACTTATACCAAGAATACGGCATATTATTCCGAGTTGGAATTGGCAAACCCCGGTACATATTACTTGGGTGGTATCACAAATAATAACTACATCTTTAAAATTGTAGTAGTTGATGTTGTAGGTACAAGTGCAAAACCTACCGTATCCACAGTTACAGCAACTCAGGATGCTTCTGACGAAGCAAAAGTAACAGTTTCTTTCACAGGTAAAGCTGGATTAGAAACAGCGAAATATACTGTAGAAGCAAGTAAAGACGGCGAAGAATGGATTAAAGTCGGTACCGTAAAAGGTAATGAAACTTCCGGTTCTGTAGAAGTTGATTTGACCGGCGAAGATTTTGGCTATGGTGAATGGCAGTTCCGCGTAGTAGGTAACAACACTGTTGTTGCAGCAGAAACAATCAGTTTCCTTGCGGATACATACACACTTACAGGAACATATAACACAGGTCTTGGCGATGATGTGGCTTTGCTGACAGATATTAAGTTTAATGCTACATCTGATAGCATTTATGTAGTTCCTGACACTGAACTTGATACAACAAACCATACATATTCAGTAGTACTGGAAAAGGGTACAACTTATGAAGTGGAAGCAATAGGCGTAAATGAATATATGTTGGCAAAACCTGCAGAGGCATTTACCTATTCAGCAGACACAACATTGAACTTAGAGTTCAAAGAAAAAGTATTTTATCCTATTAGTATCAGTTTGGGTGCAACCCCTGATCTGACAGGTAAAAATGTAACATACACATTTACTCATGAAGATGGTGCTGTTTATGAATTTAATAATGCAAACAACATCGCTTTGAGAGACGGTAAATATAAAGTGAGCCTTGGCGGAGATATAGCACAGGTAGCTTATGGAATGAAGACAGGAAATACTCTTGAGGTTAATGGTGCAGCAGTAAATCATGCGATTACATTCCAGGCTTTGACAAGTTGGAGTTTCCTTGCAGACTATACAACAGGGTATGAAGGAAATACCGGATGGTATCAGGGATTATATCTTGATGCCACAAGTGGCAAAATTGCTCCTAACGGAACACCTGCAAATTCTGCACAGTTTAATACAGGTGCAGTGATTTCCGTTCCTGTAAGCGGACCTTGTTCTATTAGCGTAACCGCATATCAGGCAGACATGGCTCTTTACAAAATTAACGGAGAGCAGGCGAGCACAACATCTGTAACCACAACAGTGGAATATACCGGTGAAGCAGGTACTGTTGATATTGTATCAACAGGCGGAGCATATATTGTGAGCATCACGCTGACATATCCTATTAAGGAAGTAGAGTTCGTTGCACAGTCTGTAATGCCTTTTGTTCCCGAGGATGACGTTGATGCAAGTGATGCAGCTGATACAGACGGCAATCCCAGACAGAATGTTAAAGAGAGCATGACTGTTCAGCCTGTAGGTCAGAAACTGAATCTGTCTCAGACAGGTGGTGTTTTTGGCGAATTGTTTATTGCAAAAAAAGCAGACGAAGAGTCTAAAGTAGTAAAAGATGTTGCATACTATCTGTTCCCGAAGGCAAAAGCAGGCAATACTTTGGAATTTGACTTGCTTGTTACAGAAGCTAAGGCTACAAGTAACTATGCAGGATTCTTTGGCGGCGTATTTACAGATAACTATGTATACTCCTTAGGTCTTAGAGGCGGCGGACAGAAGGTTCGTGGTATTTACTCTAAGAACGGTGGTATTGAGGGTGGTAACTTCGCTGGTGCAGGTTCACCTTCAGAGGAAAACATTGGTTTAAACAGAAGTGTTCATTATGTAATTAACTGGAATGGTGCAAGACCTGTGGTAACCATTAGTTTCTATGATGATGCAGGTGTATTACAAGAAAGACAGTGGTCTCAGAATCCTCTTGCCGAGCCCGACGGAAGTACACCTACAGAGTTTTATTATGGCTTTGCCCTTGCAAATTGTAGCGCAACCATTACAAACATGCTTTATAAAGATGCAGACGGCAAAGTATTGTATGACCAGAATGCATGTTACTATCCTAACGGTGCAGCTCCTACAGCAAGCGATGTATCTGCGGTAGCAGCAGAAGACAGAACTCACATCAATGTAACATGGAAAGGTTCTGTACCTGAAAATGATGGCACATACGTTGTAGAAATGCAGAAAGACGGCGGTGAGTGGGTAGAACTGACTGATGATGTTACAGGCTTCTCCTACCGTTATGATGTTCCTGCAGGTGACGGCGGAAATTACAAGTTCCGTGTGGCAGGACAACTTGGTAAAAAGTCATTAGGTGGTGACAGAACTGCATATGCAACCATGACAGAGACTGTTTTCGTGCTTGGTGCATTAGAAACACCTGTAATTGCAATCACAGCTCCTCAGGTGGCAGAAAATGCTACTAAAGGAACAATTACTCTTGATTGGCAGGATGTAGCATCTGCTGAATATTATCAGGTATATCGTTACTCCGCAGATCAGGGCGAAAATGCAGCAGTGCTTGTTGCAGAAGAACTGACAGTTTCTGAATATGTGGATAATACAGCAGTTGTTGATATGCCTTATTATTACTATGTAAAAGCAGTTTGTGAGGCACAGGATAACGAAAGTCCTTTCTCCGCAACCGTATGGAATGTGGTAACAACCAAACGTGATGGTAATTACACTATTTATGGTGCAGAAACAGAGGATCTGTTCCTTACTAAGAAATCCTATGATACTGTATTTACAAACAAAGCAACAGTGGAAGGTGTAGCATATGCATCCGGTACACTGAAAGTAGTATTAAATGGTGCGGAAGTAAGTTCCGAGGCAGTTGTGGAAGGTGATACTTTCGCATATGAACTGACACTTGTAGAAGGAAGAAATGATGTTGAACTGATTCTTGCAAAAGAAGATGAGACAACAAGACGCGCACTGAATTTCGTATATCTGACCAAGTATGATATTGTAGTTGACGCAGCATTTACAGGAACTGACGGAGCCACAGATGCAAACGGTATTCCTACCTATAAGACTGTTCAGGCAGCGGTTGATTCCGTTCCTTCAAACAATGCAGACAATGTAGTGATTCTGGTACTTGCAGGCAGTTATGAAGAGAGACTGGAAGTAAAGAGTCCTTATATCTCACTTATTGGTGAAGACCGTGAAAATACACTGATTCACTATTATCCCGGTAATCACGGAGATATGGCAAAGAGATGTGCAACTTACATCTATGATACAGCTAAGAACTTTACAGCAGAGAATATCTCTTTTGCAAATGATTTTGTATACACCGGCGGAAACAGTGATCAGGCGGATGCTATCCGTGTGGATGCAGACAACGCGACATTTGTTAACGTACACTTGATCGGTGTCCAAGATACGTTGTATATGGGTAAAGGTTATCAGTACTATGAGAAGTGTCTTATCGAAGGTTTGGTAGACTTCATTTACTCCGGTGAAATGGCAAAAGCAGTATTCTATGATTGTGAACTGAGATTTGTATACGAGCCTTCAAAGACATCCGGTTATGTATCTGCTCCTAAGACAGCGGCAACCGGTGACTATGGTTTGGTATTTATCAACTGTGCGATTACAGCAGAAGAAGGCTGTGCAGGCACAGGTTACTTACTGGCAAGACCTTGGGGCGCAACTGCGCAGATTTCTTGGATTAACACATACATGGGTAAAGTTATTAACGCTTATGCACCTTATAACGATATGAGCGGTAACATGCATGAAAATGCAAGATTCTACGAGTATGGTACATTTGGTCCCGGATTCCAGGTGAATGTAGACAGACGTCAGCTTTCTGAAAATCAGGCAAATGCTTTCAGTGCCGGCAAAGACAAAGGTGTGACAAACAAGAACGAAATCTCCAGTGCACATTATGTAGGTGATATCGTTACTGACAGAGAAGCATCTTTCGTAGAGCAGGAAGCAGCTGATGACAAATATTTCGGAAGTGCGAGTGATGATACCGGATTGGCTATTTATAATCAGGAAGGTTATGCTAGTTACTATGAAGTAACCGGTGGCGGACTTTTGAAAGAAACAAATGCTAACTACTATAAAGTAGGAACAGCAGAAGACTTCCTTGATGCACTGCTTGCAATCAAGGCATCTGCTAAGAACTCTGTAATTGAACTTACAGCAGACATTAATTTGGGTTGCAATGAAGTAGAGAACTTTGATTCTTACAGCAGTTCAAAATTATTGACAGCTTACTCAGCACAGGCACTTACACATCCTACTTTGATTGAAAGTGGTGTGTCTAAACTGAATTTGGAAGGAATCCATAACTTGACAATCTTCTCACAGAACGGAGCTTCCATTAAGCATGCAAATATTACAATTAAGAAATCTTCCAACATTATCATCAGAAATATTAAGTTTGATGAACTTTGGGAGTGGGATGAAGCAACAGAAGGCGATTACGACAGAAACGACTGGGATTACATGACATTAGATGACACATGTAACGGCATTTGGATTGACCATTGTACTTTCTATAAGGCATATGATGGTATCATTGATATCAAGAATCCTAATCCTGAAAATTACGTAACCATTTCTTGGTGTGAATTCTTGCCCGGAAGTGAAAACGACACATTCTTTGATGTGATGATGGATGAGATTTATGCAAATCCTTCTGAGTATCCTACATATCAGGCAATGCAAAATGCAGGCATGACTGAATATCAGATTTATATGTATGCGTATGGTCAGAAGAAGACACACTTGCTTGGTCAGGATGATACTGCTAAAAATGCAGCAGGTATCAGAGTAACACTGGCTAACAACTATTACTATAACTCTATGGACAGAATGCCCAGACTTCGTTATGGTAATGCCCATGTTTACAACTGTATCATGGACTCTCAGGAACTGCTCAATGTAAGATTGTCCATTAAGGATTCTAAATATGCATCAAAGATTGTAAGTAATGGTGCGGCTTCCACTTGCGGAGCACAGGTACTTCTGGAAAACTGCTATATCAGCGGTATTCAGAATGCTATGAACTCCGGTAATGGTTCCAGCCCTTCCGGTTACATCAATGATAAGAATTCTGTTTATTACATGAACGGTGAATTGACAGAACTTGAGCCTAAAGTAAATACCAGCAAAGAAGGCGAACCTTTGCTTGTGTTGGATGCAGATGCATTTATTGCAAGTTTGCCTTACGCAGATTACACAGTGTATAATGCTGACGATTTGTATAGCGTGGTTGTTCCCAGAGTTGGTGCAGGCAAAGTTAATATGACTGTACAGCAGTGGTTAACAACAAATTACAATGTAAGCGAAGAAGAAGAGGAAGCGCCTGAAGATACTGTTGAAATTATCGTAACAGAATCTGAAGTTGTAGAAGGCATTCCTGCAGAAAAAGCAGAAGAAATTCTGGAAGCAATAGGTGATATACTTGGCGTTGAAACAGTTGAAGAACTGGAAACTTTGCTTGTGGCAGAAGTGACAGAAGCAGATGGCGCAACAGACATCCTTCCCGGACTTTCCAAAGAAGACACTTCTGTTGTTGAAGTAACAATTAAAATCAGTAAAGACGGCGGACAAACTTGGACAGAAATTACTTCCAACAATGCAAATGAGTTCCCGGCAGAAGGTGTGGAAGTAGTAATTCCTTATCCTGCAGGAACCAATGCAGCAGGATATGATTTCGTAATCGGCCATCTGGTAGTACTTGGATGTAACGGAAGAACACCTGGCGATATGGAGTTCTACAATCCTACAGAAACCGCAAACGGATTGAAGATTCGTATCTACAGTGCATCTCCTTTCGTAATTGGTTACAAGGAAGTGCATAAGGCAAGTAGTAGTTCAGGTTCATCTGCACCTTCCATTCCTTCCACAATTGATTGGGAGAATGTAAATGCAGAAGTGATTGCACAAGCAGCGGCTATAAAAGCTAACCCTGCACTGGGTATTTTGAATGTAAACGCTGTTTCCAGTGGCAATATTGTAGTACCTGCTTTCGTACTGGAAAGCCTGAAGGGAAGCAATGTTTCACTTATGCTTCACAACGGACAAGGTGTTGCAATGAGTATCTATGGTGCTTATATGTCCGGTCCGGTTGCACAGGCTGTAAATGTAACCGTTGTATCCAATGTGAACACCATTCCTGCCAGCGTAGTTGCTTCCAAGGCAGCGAATGCTTTGATGACAAAGCAGATTTCTGTGAAGAATGCAGGCGTTATGCCCGTAGCAGTAAGTATGCATGTCAATGTAGGCAGTGAATTTGCAGGAAAATATGCAAGCCTTTACAGATACAATGCAGTTTCCGGTCAGTTAGAACTTGCAGGATGCTTCCTTGTAACAGCAAGCGGTCAGGCAATGTACGGAATTGGTCAGGGCGGCGAATATCTGTTGGTTGTGACAAATGAAAAACCTGCGGGAACAATTATGAACGCAGCAAACCGTTATATTGTTAAATCCGGTGATAGCATGTATGCAATTGCCAGAATGTACAACATGACATTCCAGAGTTTGCGCATGAAGAACCCTCAGATTAAAGACGCTAACCTGATTTATGTAGGTGACAGCATTTATCTTTACTAATTTCAAATAGTAATTGACCTTGATGGTTAAAAAATCAAAGGACTGTAGTTTCGGCTACAGTCCTTTTTGACAAGTATGAGATTTACAAAGTGTAGCTCTTTTCTGTAATTTATAGTATATAGATGGACGTTTGAAATTTGGAATAAAAATATATTTTATATTGACATGTTTTGGGAGGTATGATACTTTTAAAACAAGCAATGAATTTCGAGTTCTTTATTTCTTAATTTGGCCGTTCGGTCATTCTGAAGTTTCAAATCCTTGCTTAAAATCCCCTAAACAGCAGGGAGAAAATCTTCCTGTTATAATAAAATAGAAAGGAAGAATGAATGGGACAAAAAGATTTGGCGCAAAAAAATCTGGAGTTTTATCCGGATGTGTTTGCTGACATTATTAATGCCCTTTTGTACAAGGGCGAACCGGTTGTGAAGTCGGAAGAACTTATGGCAGCCCCTACGGAGAACTTATATTTGGGAAAGGAGGGAGACATAAGAAATCTATATCAAGACATAAGTAAATATGTAGTAGAAAACGGAAAAATCAAGGCACAATACAGTGTTGAGAATGAGATACAGGCGAAAAAGAAAATGGTATTGAGAAAAGCGGGATACGAAGGAGCCGTTTATCGCCAAATGTTTGAGGGAAAAGAAATATATCCGGTGATAAACATTGTGCTATACTGGGGAAAAGGAAAGTGGAAACAGCCGCAAAGTATCCACCAATTGTTTGACGGGAAAGTGCCGGAAAAGATAAAAAGATATATAGATGATATTAGGCTTCACGTATTTAATATGAGAAAACTGCCAAAAGAAGTGAGAGAGTTGTTTCATAGTGACATGCGAATAGTTGTGGATTATCTGGCAGAAGGCGCAGAGTACACACCATCAAATAAGAAAATAGTACATCTTGAAGAGTTATTATTGCTGCTGAGCAAAATATCTGATGATGATAGATATAAAAAACTGATTCAATTAGCGACGCAAAGCGGGCAAAAAGGAGGAATGAGTATGTGCGAATTATTGGATAAGTATGAGAAAAAGGGCGAGGAAAAATTGGCTTGTCTGGTGGATAAGTTGTTTAATGCGGGACGTGTTAAAGATTTACAGGAAATTGTAAAAAACATAGAGTACAGAGAGCAGTTGTATCGGGAATATGGTATTGTGTAATGCCTTATTTCCCTTGAAACACCCGGCAAATTTCAGTATAATAGTAGTGTTGAAAAAATATGGGGCGTAGCCTCGGAGGATTAAGAAAATATGGATATTATCAAGAAAATTACCGAAGAACTTCAGGTGCAGAAGTGGCAGGTGGAAGCTGCCGTAAAGTTGATTGATGAAGGAAATACCATTCCCTTCATTTCCCGTTACCGTAAGGAGGCAACAGGCTCCTTGAATGACGAGCAACTGCGTAATTTATATGAGAGGTTAAATTACTTGCGCAATCTGGAAGAAAAGAAAGAGCAGGTACTGGGAAGTATCGAAGAGCAGGGCAAATTGACAGAGGAACTGAAAACCAGAATTCTGGCGGCAGAAACTCTGGTAGTAGTAGAAGACTTGTACCGCCCTTATCGTCCCAAGAGAAAGACCAGAGCCAGCGTGGCAAAGGAAAAAGGTCTGGAAGGATTGGCACAATTCATTTTGGCGCAGGAGACAACTTCTCCTATCGAAGAAGAGGCTGCAAAATATGTGACCGATGACAGCGTGGAAGCGGACAAGCAGGTAAAAACCGTGGACGAAGCCATCCAGGGCGCAAAGGATATTATTGCAGAGGCTGTTTCCGATGAAGCGGATTACCGTATTTATATTAGAAATATTACTATGGAAGAGGGAAGCATTTCTTCTACGGCCAAAGATGAAAAAGCCGAGACTGTGTACGAGATGTACTATAACTACGAAGAACCCTTGAAAAAGACCGCAGGACACAGGGTTTTGGCGCTGAACCGCGGAGAAAACGAGAAGGTATTGACCGTAAAAGTCAATGCCCCTGTTGAACGGATTTATACATATTTAGATAAAAAAGTTATTACTAATGACAATCCGGTTACTACTCCTATTTTGCAGGAAACCGTAAGAGACAGTTACGACAGATTGATAGCACCTGCTATTGAAAGAGAAATCCGAAGTGATTTGACCGAAAAAGCAGAAGACGGAGCTATTAATGTATTTGGCAAAAATCTGGAGCAGTTGTTGATGCAGCCGCCTATTGCAGGAAAAGTAGTTCTCGGATGGGACCCTGCTTTCCGTACAGGCTGTAAATTGGCAGTGGTTGATTCCACGGGTAAGGTACTGGATACTAAAGTAATCTATCCTACCGCTCCCCAGAATAAGGTGGCAGAAGCAAAGGTAGAACTGAAACGTCTCATTAAGAAATATAATGTATCCCTGATTTCTGTAGGTAACGGTACTGCTTCCAGAGAATCGGAGCAGGTAATTGTGGAACTGATTAAGGAATTGGATACACCTGTGCAGTATGTGATTGTAAACGAGGCCGGTGCTTCCGTGTATTCCGCAAGTAAACTGGCAACGGAAGAATTCCCCAATTTTGATGTGGGTCAAAGGAGTGCGGCATCCATTGCAAGACGTTTGCAGGATCCTTTGGCGGAACTTGTTAAAATTGACCCCAAATCCATCGGTGTAGGACAGTATCAGCATGACATGAACCAGAAAAAACTCAGCGAAGCTTTGAGCGGCGTGGTGGAAGACTGCGTAAATAAAGTAGGTGTTGATTTGAATACGGCGTCCGCATCTTTGCTGGAGTATATTTCCGGTATTTCTAAAGTGATTGCAAAAAATATCGTGGATTACAGAGAAACAAACGGCAGATTTACCAACAGAAATCAGTTGTTGAAAGTGGCGAAACTGGGTCCCAAAGCTTATGAGCAGTGTGCAGGTTTCCTTCGCATTTCTGATGGTGACAATCCTTTGGATGCAACCAGTGTGCATCCGGAGTCTTACGATGCTGCCAAACAACTTTTGGACAAACTGGGACTTACTATGGATGATGTGAGAGAAGCCCAGAAAAAAGCTGCTTTAGAAAAGGCAAACGGCAAGAAAACGGCAGGTGAAAAGAAAGGTCAGACAGATCAAAGACAGCCTAAAAATAAAGTAAAACCCGTGCAGATTAAAAATACAAACTCTGCCATGGGTAAGGCTTTGGCGGCGGCTTTAAATGCTTCCGGCGGTCTGACGGCGGAAAGTTCTGCCAAGAGTGCCCCTGTGGTGGAAAGTGCTGCAGGAGAAGGCATCTGTGTGGGTAGTCTGGAAAAGAAAGTGCGTGACAAAAAGAAATTGGCAGAGGAACTTGGCATTGGAGAAATTACTTTGACAGATATTTTGAAAGAACTGGAAAAGCCGGCAAGAGACCCTCGTGACAATATGCCCGCCCCTATCCTCAGAAGTGATGTTCTTGACATGGAAGATTTGAAGCCCGGTATGATTTTGAAAGGAACTGTCCGAAACGTTATTGACTTTGGTGTGTTTGTAGATATCGGTGTCCATCAGGACGGCTTGGTGCACATTTCCCAGATTACCGAAAAATTTATTAAGCATCCGTTGGAAGCAGTAAGTGTTGGTGATATTGTGGATGTACAGGTGCTTGGTGTAGACGTGGCTAAAAAGCGTATTTCCCTTACTATGCGAATCGGTAAGGATGGAAAGTAGGTTGTAACACAAAATTTTCATTGACAAGTCTGTAATATGGCTGTATGCTATGTGCAGTGGTGAAAAGGTCTTATGGTCAGGACATCACGAAACAAAGTCAAAAACATAATAGAAGTAAGTTCTTCGGGGGTGGGTGCGAAGGCTGCATGGCAGCGTTCTATTCCCTACTGGTGGTGATGCTCTTTGGAGATGAGTCCACGACCCATGCATGTTGCATGGCTGAGCCGGTTAGAATCCGGGACCAACAGTATAGTCTGGATGAAAGAAGAAATGTGAGCGAAAGTATGCCCATTTTATGCCCCGGAATAAGTATATTCCGGGGCTTTTTATATAAGGGTGGCTGACGCAGACAAAACGGAGAATTTCCTTCCAGAGATTGAAAGGAGATTAAAAAATGAATGGACTTTGGAAAAGCGTTTTAGAAAACACAGTGTTTGTGCTGGAGTTTCTGGGAGTGGTTGTGGGTTTGTTTATACTTGCCTACATCATTGAGAAATTGGCACAGAAAAAGCGTGGGGTGAAAGAAAAAATGCTCCCCACAAGAAAAATTGCAATGATTGGCATGTTCTCGGCAATTGCCACCATATTGCATCTGTTTGACTTCCCTTTGCCCTTTGCACCGGGATTTTACAAACTGGATTTCAGTGAAATTCCCATTATGATTGGTACCTTTGCTTTTGGACCTGTGTCAGGGGTTATGATGGAGTTTTGTAAGATACTTCTGAAACTTTGCATCAAGGGAACCAGCACAGCCTTTGTGGGTGATTTGGCAAACTTTGTAGTCGGTTGCAGTTTGATTATACCGGCATCAGCAGTGTACGAATTTGTAAAAACAAAAAAAGGTGCGCTTGTAGGTGTGATTGCGGGAACAATATCCCTTACTGTTTTTGGTTCTGCATTTAACGCCATTTATCTGATTCCTACGTTTGCAAATATGTATTTTGCGGCTTCGGAGGCGGATCCTCTGGCTAAAATCGTCTCCATGGGAACGGCAATAAATCCGGCAATTACGGATGTGACTACCTTGGTTTTATATGCAGTTGTCCCCATGAACATCTTGAAAGGCGGCGTGGTTTCTGTTGTCACGATGTTGGTTTATAAACCCTTAAGCGTAATTATTAAAAGCGGTGGCAAATCATAGCCATTAAACGGCAAAATAACTTGCTTTTTCCGTACCTAATTAATATAATTGAATTAGTGGAGCCTTGGAAAGCACCTGCCCCCGGTAGGTGCTTTTTCTTTCGATGGAAGTTGACAAGGCTTTTTACTGCTGTGATTTTTAAGATAGGCGGAGCAAAAATGGTAGAGTTTGATGTGACGGTAAAAGCCGGAGATTTATATGATTATATGATGCGCCACACTTACTACAGTATGGCCGGTATTTTGGGAAACGGCGTAGGCGCAGTTATGGTGGTGGTAGGCGCAATGAAAGGGCAGTGGCTGTTTGTGATACTTGGCATGGTGCTTCTTTTGTATTTGCCTTATACCTTATGGATTAAGAGCAGGCAGCAGGCAATGAGCAACCCCGCATTTACCAAACCCCTTCATTATGTGATGGACGATGAAGGGATTACAGTGTCTCAGGATGGGGAAAGCCAGACCCAGAAGTGGGAAGATATATACAAAGCAGTGTCCACTAACAAAAGTATTATTGTTTATACCAGTAAGGTAAATGCTTGCATTTTCCCTAAGAGGGATTTGCAGGACAAGACCATGGCGGTGATTCAGGTGATTTCCACCCACATGGACCCTTCAAAGGTGAAAATTAAGCAATAGGAAGGAACTTAAATGAGCATAAAAGTAATAGAAAGTTTCTCGCCGGAAGATACCGGAAAAGTGGGTTTTGAAATTGGACAGCAGGCAATGCCCGGACAGGTTTTTACACTGATTGGTGATTTGGGCGTGGGCAAAACCGTATTTACCAAGGGGCTGGCAGCAGGACTTGGTATCACAGAAGCGGTAAGCAGTCCTACTTTTACCATTGTTCAGGTTTATGAGGATGGACGGCTTCCCTTTTATCATTTTGATGTTTACCGCATTGGTGATGTGGAGGAAATGGACGAAATCGGCTATGAAGATTATATTTACGGCGAGGGTGTAAGCCTTATTGAATGGGCAAATTTGATTGAAGAAATTTTGCCGGAAAAATATTGCCGCATTACCATCGAGAAAGATTTGGAAAAAGGCTTCGATTACCGCAAGATTACTATAGAAGAAATCGAAGCGTAACAGAAAGGTATTTGCATGAAAATATTAGCACTTGACAGTTCCGGACTGGTGGCATCCGTAGCCTTGGTACAGGACGGGATTTTAATTGGAGAGTATACGATTAATTATAAGAAAACCCATTCCCAGACATTGCTTCCCATGTTGGAAGAAGTGAGGAAAATGGTAGACCTTGATATGCAGGATGTAGATGCCATTGCCATTTCTGCAGGTCCCGGTTCTTTCACGGGGCTTCGAATTGGCAGTGCTACGGCCAAGGGATTGGGCCTTGCCTTAAATAAGCCGCTGGTGGCAGTGCCTACTTTGGAAGGCTTGGCTTATAACCTGTATGGAACAGATAAACTGGTATGTCCGCTGATGGATGCCAGAAGAAATCAGGTTTACACAGGCGTTTATGAGTTTGTTGCGGACAAGGAACACGGTATGGTCATGAAGACCGGCGTGGAGCAATGTGCTGTGGATATCCGTGAAATCATCGGGAAGTTAAATGATTTGCAAAGGGATGTGATTTTCCTTGGTGACGGCGTACCTGTTTATGAGCAGATATTAAAGCAGGAGATGAAAGTGCCGTTTGTTTTTGCACCGGCTCACAGAAACAGGCAGAGCGCCGCATCGGTAGCGGCTCTTGCGGAAGTTTATTATAAAGAAGGAAAAATAGAGAGCGCTGCCGAGCATCAGCCCGATTATTTGCGTTTGAGTCAGGCAGAGCGCGAGCGTATGGAACAGGAGCAGGCAAATGCATAAGAAAGAGAACTTTGTGCAGAGCATGACTTTGGAAGGCGGTAGTGAACTGCTCATCCGTTGTATGCAGAAAACAGACGTGCCGGAGGTTGCAAAATTGGAAGCGGAAATTTTTTCCGTGCCTTGGTCCGAAAAATCCTTTTTGGAGGAAGTGGAAAGAGAAGAGCGGCTTTTTGTGGTGGCATACATAGGGGAGCAACTTGCAGGTTACTGCGGTGTGATTCCTTCCTTTGATGAGGCGGATATTACCAATGTTGCGGTGGCACCTTGGACGCGCAGAAAAGGGGTTGCGGAAAAAATGTTGACCACAGCCATGGAATGGGCGGGCAAGAACGGCGTTGATGCTTATACCTTGGAGGTGCGCAAGGGAAATGCAGGTGCTATTGCACTATATGAAAAATTAGGCTTTGTCTCAGAGGGGATTCGCAGGAATTTCTACGAAAAGCCGGTGGAAGATGCCGTAATCATGTGGAAAAGATAGGCAGAGGATACAACACTTACCACTAAAAAAAGACATAAAACCCTGTATAATTAGACAGGGAGGAAATGTATATGAAAAAGTATAAAAATAATGAAGAAAATTTGGAATTGCTGGAAGTGCATTGCAATAAATGCGGACGGAATATGCGTGTGGAAAACGGGATTTTGAAAGAAGGTTGTTTCCACGGTGATTTTGCATTTGGTTATTTTAGCGAAAGAGATGGTGTGCGCCATCGCTTTGAACTTTGCGAAAAGTGCTATAATGAAGTGATTTCCGGGTTTGTAATTCCGGTGGAGGAAACTCAGGAGCAGGAACTGCTTTAGGGTGGAAAGGTATAAAAATGTTAGATGTTTGTTTGCTGGGAACAGGTGGGATGATGCCTCTGCCTTACAGGTGGCTGACTTCCCTTATGCTTAGATATAACGGTCATGGAATTTTAATTGATTGTGGGGAAGGAACCCAGGTGGCCCTGAAAGAAAAAGGATGGAGCCCTAAGCCCATTGATATTATGTGCTTCACCCACTATCACGCAGACCATATCAGCGGACTGCCCGGCATGCTGCTCACTATGGGAAATGCAGAGCGGACAGAGCCGCTGCTCATGATTGGTCCCAAAGGACTTCAGAGAGTGGTCTCTGCGCTGCGTGTAATTGCGCCGGAACTTCCCTTTGAAATTCAGTATTTGGAGTTAACGGAAAACTTTCAGACTATTGAATTTCCGGATTTTCGCCTGGAGGCTTTCCGGGTAAATCATAATGTGGTATGCTATGGATATAACATGGTAATTGACCGGATTGGTAAATTTCAAGTGGAAAAAGCTATGGAACTGGGACTGGAGAAACAGTTTTGGAGCAAACTTCAAAAAGGTGAAACCGTGGAACAGAATGGTAAAATCTATACGCCGGATATGGTTTTGGGTGCGCCCCGAAAGGGTTTAAAAGTAACTTACACCACAGATACAAGACCTACGGAAGGGATTGTGGAACATGCCGCAGATGCGGATTTATTTATCTGCGAAGGCATGTATGGGGAACCGGACAAACTGGAAAAAGCAAAGGAATACAAACATATGACTTTCTATGAGGCGGCAGATATGGCCCGCAGGGCGAAGGTAAAGGAAATGTGGCTTACACACTACAGTCCTTCGCTTCCCAGACCGGAAGATTATATGAAAGCAGTGAAAAAGATTTTTCCGGATTCCATTGCAGCAAAGGACGGCAGAACGGCAGAACTGAAATTTGAAGATTAAAAGGAGGACGAATCCTTTATGAAAAAGAGCCAGAAATCGACCCTCAAAGGAAGTATCGTGATTATCCTGCTGTTAGTAGTGATTGTGGGGTACTATTATTACCTTAGTAATAAGGAAAAAGAAAAAGAAGAGCAAAATCCCAAGATTACGGCAGTGCAGGAAGTTTTAATGCGCAATTTGGAAAGTAATTATCCGCCTACACCCAGAGAAGTAGTGAAATACTACAGCGAGATTACAAAATGCTTTTATAACGAAGAGTGTACAGACGGTGAACTGGAGCAACTTGCGGACAAAGCGGATCAGCTTTTTGATACGGAATTGGCTGAACACAACGACTGGGGCGGGTATATGATTAGTCTGCGCTCGGAGATTGATGACTTCAAAGAAAATCAGATTCTCATATCCACATATATTATTTCTTCCAGCGTGGACGTGGAATATTTTGAAGATGACGGATATGAATTTGCCAGACTGCATTGCATTTATACCTTGAAACAGGGCAATGCCAAGCAGGATATAGATGAAGTGTTTTTGCTTCGTAAAGACGAAAATAAGCACTGGAAGATATACGGCTGGGATAATGCCAGCAACGTAAATCCGCAGTAAAGGATGAAAAAATGGAAAAAGATATTTTGATTTTGGCAATTGAAAGTTCTTGTGATGAAACAGCAGCGGCGGTTGTAAAAAACGGCCGCGAAGTTTTGTCTAATGTGATTTCCTCGCAGATTGCTCTGCATACTCTGTATGGCGGTGTAGTGCCGGAGATTGCATCCAGAAAACATATTGAAAAGATTAATCAGGTAATAGAGGAGGCTTTGCAGGAAGCAGGTGTGACCCTGACGCAGATAGATGCTATTGCCGTTACATATGGGCCGGGGCTTGTGGGGGCGCTGCTTGTAGGCGTGTCGGCAGCCAAGGCCATTAGTTTTGCCACGGGAATTCCTTTGATTGGTGTGCATCATATCGAGGGACATATCAGCGCAAACTTTATTGAAAACAAAGAACTGGAGCCCCCTTTTGTATGTCTGGTGGTTTCCGGGGGACATTCCCATCTGGTGGTAGTAAAGGATTACGGCGAATACGAAATTATCGGAAGAACTAGAGATGATGCAGCGGGAGAAGCCTTTGACAAAGTGGCCCGTGCTATCGGACTTGGTTATCCCGGTGGCCCCAAGATTGACAAAATGGCAAAAGAAGGAAATGCGGATGCAATCCGTTTCCCCAGGGCAAAGGTGGAAGAGTCCGAATATGACTTTAGTTTTAGCGGTCTGAAATCTGCAGTGCTGAATTATCTAAACGGTTGCCAGATGAAAGGGGAGACCATTGTGGAGGCAGACGTGGCAGCTTCTTTCCAAAAAGCAGTCATTGATGTGCTGGTGGACCATTCCATGCATGCGGTGAAAAAGTACGGTTTTGACAAATTTGCCATTGCGGGCGGTGTGGCTTCCAATTCTTCCTTAAGAGCAGCCTTCGAGCAGAGATGTGCGCAGGAAAAAATTCAGTTTTACCACCCGTCACCGATCTATTGCACAGACAATGCGGCTATGATTGGCGTGGCTGGTTACTACGAATATATCAAAGGTGTGAGAAGCGGGCTGGATTTAAACGCAGTGCCTAATCTGCGCCTTGGCGAAAGATAGTATTTGAAAGTACAGACTCTAAGGAGAGCGGTTATGAAAAGAAAATGTACAGCGGTTGTGCTGGCGGCAGGTGCGGGAAAGCGCATGCAGAGCGATGTGGCAAAACAGTATTTGTTGCTGCGCGAAAAACCGGTGCTTTGGTATGCCTTAAATACTTTTCAGCAAAGCAGTGTTATTGATGAAATGATTTTGGTGGTAGGAAAGGGAGAAATACCCTACGCCACAGAAGAAATTGTAAATAAATATGGGTTTGACAAAGTGACAGCGGTAATCGAGGGTGGCTCAGAACGCTATTTTTCCGTTTGGGAGGCATTACAGGTGATTGCAAAGCGCAGTGAATGTGCTACCGGACAAAAGGAACCGGGGTATGTATTTATCCATGATGGCGCAAGACCCTTTGTTACAGAACAGATTTTGCAGGATACTTACAAAGCGGCGGCAAAATATGGTGCCTGTGTTACCGGAATGCCTGTAAAAGACACCATAAAAATTGCGGACGAAAAAGGATTTGCAGCCCAGACTCCCAGCAGAAAACTGGTATGGATGGTGCAAACCCCTCAGGTTTTTGAAGAAAAACTGATTTGTGAGGCTTATGGAAAATTGATAGAGCATCTTCCGGAATTGGAAAAGGCCGGCGTTACCGTGACGGACGATGCCATGGTCGTGGAAACGATGATGGATAGGCCGATTAAATTGGTGGAAGGTTCTTACAAAAATATAAAAATCACTACTCCGGAAGATATGCTGATCGCAGAAGCATTACTATAATAAGAAGAAATGTTAAAACAAAGAAAAGAGGAAAACTAATGAACAGGATTTTTTGGGCCGCAGATTCTACTGTGCAGACAAATGACATTACGACTTACCCCCAGACCGGAATCGGTCAGGTTTTTTCTTTATATTTAAAGGAAGAGTATCAAGTGGAGAACCACGCAAAAAACGGAAGAAGCACCAAGAGTTTTATGGATGAGGGGAGATTGCAGCCTATTGATGCAAATATTTCCCAAGGCGACTTTCTTTTTATCCAGTTTGGACATAACGATGAAAAAATTGCAGACCCTACGAGATATACAGAGCCATTCTCTTCTTATAAAGATAATTTAAAAATTTTTATAGATGTGGCAAAAAAACACGGGGCACATCCGGTACTGATTACTCCCTTGGAGCGCAGATGCTTTGATGAAAATGGGAATCTCCAAGAGGGAGAGCATGGAGATTATGTAAAAGGAATGAAACAGACGGCACAGGAAATGCAGGTTCCTTTGGTGGATTTACATGCCATGAGCAGGGAGGCACTGAAGAAAGCCGGGGCAGAAGAAACAAAAAAATGGTATATGAATTTGGAACCCGGTGTATATCAAAGTTGCCCGGAGGGAAAAATTGATAATACCCATTTAAAATATGAGGGTGCAGTGATTTATGCAGGTTTGATTGCAAAAGGACTTCGCAGTCTGGGAGGGATCTATGCAGAAATGCTGGTAGAATAGGACTTTTGGGAGCAAACTTTTGCTATTGCTGAAAAAGTAAAAAAAACTGCAAAAAAATGAAAAAAGTTGTTGACACCCCATTTCTTTTTTGTTAATATAAGTCTTGCGCTGAGTTACGGCGCATGCGCACGGAGAGGTATCGAAGTGGTCATAACGAGGCGGTCTTGAAAACCGTTTGTCCGCAAGGGCGCGTGGGTTCGAATCCCACCCTCTCCGCTGGAGATACCTTCTCCCCAAGATTGTTTAAAAGTGAATAACTGGAAACCAATCGTCAACTATTGTGGAGAAGTACCCAAGAGGCTGAAGGGACACCCCTGGAAAGGGTGCAGGTCGTTAATAGCGGCGCGAGGGTTCAAATCCCTCCTTCTCCGTTTGGTAAGTATCTCTTACCAATCGACAGGAAAGTCGAAAGAACCTTGACAAATAAACAGCAATGCAACCCTGAAAATTCTAAAAAGAATTATTCAGAGAACAAAACCTGAAAAAGCAACTGAAAGAAGTTGCGCA
>JAFUIR010000008.1 GCA_017468395.1 Lachnospiraceae bacterium
CGCGTATATCAGAGAGAATTATCAAAACTTCCTAGAGTATGATGTGATTAAGGTTTATTACGATAATGGACAGGTAGAGTTAAGTAAAGCATTGTCATTTGTATTAAATGCGCTACTACCCAATGTGGAATTTAGAAAGGTGATACCATCCGAATATCGCTTGTTTCAAGTAGCAGATGCTATCTGCACTTTTGAATTATTGCGTTTAAAATGTAATAATAAAATATTATCAAAGTCAGAATTAAAGTTTTTTGGAAGTGAAAAAGCATTAAAGAAAGATTATTTGAAGCATCTGCAAAGCAAAGAAATATAAAAGTGTCATGCTATGATTTGTGAAATGGGGACACTTTTGGGGACAGCTCATGGATAGAGTGCTTTCCTCCTTAATTTTATTGGGTTTGTGAGCCATCCCGAATTCGATCCCCGTCTCGCGCTCTTATTTTTTTGAAAAGAACCTTGATTTTATCAGGGTTCTTTTTTTCTCGTTACTGGATAAATTAAACTGTTTTTACAATGTGGTTACACTCCTACTCCAACATAATATTATCAATCCGGCTGAGTTTCTTTTTATGCAGAATAGATTTTTCAAAATACTTAGCATAGTGTTGCCTTTGTCTCTTTTGCAGATTTTTCTGAATTGGTTGCAGAATATTCCATCACCGAAAAAGTAAAAAAATGAGGAGTGTGGTTTCATTTGTTATCGATTTTTTTATTTGATTTTGTTGTATCCATATTCTCAAGAGCATACTCACATGCTTGGATAACAAAACCAGAAAAAGAAATATCAATATCTTTAATTGCATCATCAATTTGTTCAATGAGAGAAATTGGAAAGCGTATGGTTTTATTTTCGCTTTCTTTTTTGTTTGGTTTAATTTGAAAAGTCATGGAAAATACCTCCTCTATCCCATGATAATAAAAAACAGCAAATAAGTACGCAATGACAAGTGCAATACAAATGCAATGACAAGTGCAATATAAAATGCATTGCGCCATAAAGAGATGTATGATATAATTGTCTGAAAAAAATTGAAACAAAATACGCTTTGTTTCTGAAAAAAGAAAGGAAGAATTACCATGAGAAAAAAGTTTTTAGCAACATTAGTAGCTGTAGCTTTGTTTGGTTTAATTGGATGTCAGAGTACTGAAGAACCGGATGCAGCGCTAGCAAAGCCAACAAATGTGTCGACAGAAGAATTAACAAGGGAAACAACAGAAGCAAGCACACTAGCCCCTACGAATACGCCAACGTTGACACCAATAGATACACCCGTAGATACACCCATAGATACACCCATAGATACACCAATCTCAACAGAACCCCCTACACCAACGGTTACTCCGATTCCATATGATTTTGAAGGAGTAATTGAGAAAAATGGAATTTACAATTATTATACGGATGGAAAGTTAGATTCAAGTTATGTTGGACTTGCAAAATATGAAGAACAATGGCTATATTTTACGAATGGTTATGTAGATGAAAGTTATACAGGAGTAGCATATACTGAAGAAGGAATGTTATTTGTAAACAATGGCTATGCTGATTTGGGGTATTCTGGAACTGTAGAATACTTAGGAAATACTGTAGATGTTGTAAATGGTAGAATTAATTCAAATCTTGTTGTTGAATTGAAAGATGAAACGATATTAAATGTCGAGAAAGAAACTGTGGAATCTATCGTAGATGCAGTTGAAGATATTTATAGTAAAAATGGTGCTGATCAAGAATTTTCTCGAAACTTTACCACGGCAAAAGAAGGACTTTATTGGATTACAGGAACGGTTGAAGCTGGTTTGAGAAAGAGTTTTGATTACGGTACCTGTCGTCTGTTGGATATTT
This sequence comes from Lachnospiraceae bacterium, assembly GCA_017468395.1. Taxonomy (GTDB): domain Bacteria; phylum Bacillota; class Clostridia; order Lachnospirales; family Lachnospiraceae; genus Acetatifactor. The sequence continues at coordinate 1,844 of JAFUIR010000008.1, forward strand.
TTGATAAAACAGTGCATGAGAGCAATATGAATTATTTATATAATGGTAGCGGGAAATGTTATACGCATTTTGATGTAATTCTTCCGGAAGAATTTGAATATAAAATGTTGATTGCAGGAAAGCCACATGGTGTATATCTAGATTATTCATATGTGGGAAAGGCGTATTTTGATGTTAATTACATTTGTAATGTTATTGATATTTCAGATGTGGATGCAGTAACGGATAGTTTTGATGAGAGTATATTCAGTTATATGAGCGAAGCGACATCGATACCTACGTATACTTTTGCATATTATGTATATACTCCAAAGGAAAGCGGAATCTGTACGCTTTGGTTTGATAATGTAAACATCAGTAAGAACAAAAATGTTTATAAAGACAATGAACTTTTTTGCGTGAATGTTACAGATGAATCCGGTAATAATATGACAGGTAGTAAGACATATACTTTGAGTACGGCAAGTGAGTGTATGCAATTTGATGCTGAAAAAGGTAAGGAGTATCATATTTATTTTACATTAGCTAATTGTCCTGATTCTGAACAATGGAAAAATGGAGCTGTTGAATATAGTATGCATATTAGTAATCAACAGAGAACTAAGAATATAACGGGCTATATTTCTGTTACTGAACCAATTATTAATAGTGGAATTAAAAATACATATGTTATTACACCATGCAGAAAACAGAACATTCAATTTAAGGTTACTCAAATGAGAGAGGATGCGATGTTAGATGTTGTGGTAAAAGATGCGAATGGTAATGTATTACAAGAGCATTATGGATTAGTAAATGGTGGTACATTTACTATCGAGGATACTGTTAAGGACATTGATTACAGCATTGAAATTACAGGAAATAGAGATACAAACTATTATATGGAAATATTATATAAGTAGGAAAGAAGGATAAAAAGAATTGAGATACTGTATATAAACTGTATACACAAGCGACAACGTGCTTTTTCTTCTTTATTTATCCGGAATTGCTGTATTAATTTCACAACATTACCAAATATACATGACAAAAATATGATTTTCATATATTATAGTGTAAGTGGCATATGACAGGTGCCAAGTATATTGAAATCAGAGGTGGATTATGAAGAAAGAAAGTAGTTTTTCCATATCACGTTTTGTCATTAAAGTGTTTCAGGGTGCATTAATCGGACTGGGTGCGGTTTTGCCCGGCATTTCAGGTGGTGTGCTCTGTGTAGTTTTTGGTATTTATAAAACGATTATGGAGTTTTTGGCAGACCCCTTCCGGAAGTTTAAGACTCATGTTCCGAAACTGATTCCGATTGGAATCGGCGGTGTAATCGGATTTTTGGGTGTGGCAAATCTGTTGTCATTTTTGTTGGAGAAATATCCGGCACCTTCCGTATGTCTCTTTATCGGACTTATCGGCGGTATGCTTCCTTCTCTTTTCAGAGAAGCAGGTGAACAGGGCAGAAGTAAGGCTTCTTATGTTTCCATGTTCCTTGCAATGGCATTGATATTCGCATTGCTTATTGGTTTACAGGTACTTTCTGTAGAAATTGCTCCGAACTTTGCATGGTATATTTTCTGCGGATTCTGCCTGGCTCTTAGCGTAATTGCACCGGGTATGAGTTTCTCCACACTGCTGATGCCTTTGGGCTTGTATGAGCCGTTTGTGGCAGGTATCGGTCACTTGGATTTCGCAGTGTTGATTCCGGGTGGTATCGGTGGATTGGCTACTGTGATTCTGTTCTCCAAGGCGGTAGATACTTTGTTTAAAACTCATTATTCCGTAGCGTTCCATGCCATTGTGGGTGTCGTAATTGCGGCAACGGTTATGATTATCCCTTTTGCAAGTTTTACGGTATCTGTGACAAGTTGTCTGGTAAATATTGTTTGTTTGGCAGTGGGTATTGTTGCCGCTTTGTTGTTAGATAAGTTTAATCAGAAATATGCAGTGGATTAAAATTGTATTAAAGAAAACATTTCCGGTCATGACAGGCTATCTTGTACTGGGCATCGGATTTGGAATTGTGATGGAAAATAATGGCTATGACCTTCCTTGGGTTATAGCCATGAGTGTTTTTATTTATGCGGGTTCCATGCAGTATTTGGGGGTTAGTCTGTTGACCGGTGGTGCGTCCATCATCCAGACTGCCATTGCTACATTGATGGTAAATGCCAGACATTTGTTTTATGGAATTTCTATGGTGGACAAGTATTCGGATGCGGGAAAGGCAAAGCCTTATCTGATATTTGCATTGACGGATGAAACATATTCCCTTGTGTGTACCGGTGATGTGCCGGAGGGAATAGATTCACACAAGTATAATTTGCTGGTTTCTTTGTTTGACCATTGTTACTGGGTTTTGGGAAGTATTATGGGATGTCTGTTGGGTACGGTATTGCCCTTTGATACTACAGGAATTGATTTTTCCATGACGGCTCTTTTTGTAACGGTTTTCGTGCAACAATGGATGGACAATAAAAAGCACTTTCCTGCGATTACCGGAGTGGCGGTAACAGCAATCTGTCTGATGATATTCGGAGCCGATAATTTTTTGATTCCGTCCATGGTACTCATTACCGTAATCCTTTCTCTGGGACGAAAATTCTTGGAAAAGGGGGAAAAAGCGGATGCATGATGGTTTGTTGATTGTAACCATGGCCGTGGTGACAGCTTTTCTTAGATTTTTGCCCTTCTTAATTTGGAATGGGAAAAGAAAAACACCGGCCTACATATTATTTTTGGGCAAATATCTGCCATATTCTATTATGGGAATGTTGGTGGTGTATTGTTTAAAAGGGGTGCAGATACTTACATTTCCTCACGGATTGCCGGAACTTTTGGCAGTAGTAGCAGTAATTCTTCTTCATGTGTGGAAGAAAAATACGCTTCTTAGCATTATCGGAGGGACTGCTTTATACATGATTTTAATACAAATGGTGTTTATATAATAATATAGTGACTGTATGAAAGCGAAAATCTCAAATTATTACAAGAATACACACTAAAAATCACTATTTCTAAATTTCTCCTTTACCGTTATGATAGTAGTATAAAAACGGTAAAGGAGTTTTTTTATGAAATTCAAGAAAATGCGTAAAGCGCTTACTTTGCTTCTGGCGACGGTAATGACTGTCGGCGTGGTTGCCTGTGGCAATGGTGAGGGTGATAACACAGTAACAAATGTAGAGGTAAATGAGACAGACACACAGGTTGCGTCTGAAACTACAGAGCCTACAGCGGATAACACAGAGGCAAAAGTTTATGAAGGTATGCGTACTGAACTGACTTCTCTGGAATTTGTGGAACTGATGGGTAATGGTATTAACCTTGGTAACACCATGGAAGCTTACGGCCGCCAAAGTTTTGGCGTTGGTGCAACAACTACGGCTTATGAGACATTCTGGGGTCAGCCTGTTACAACCCAGGAAATGATTAGCGGTATGAAGGCTGCAGGTTTTGATACTTTGCGTATTCCGGTGGCTTGGACTAATGCTATGAAATTTGAAACCGGAGATTATACTATCGGCGCAGATTATCTGGACCGTGTGGAAGAAATTGTAAATTATGCCCTGAAAGAGGACATGTATGTTATCATTAACGACCACTGGGATGGTGGTTGGTGGGGTATGTTCGGCTCCGCTTCCGAAGAGACAAGAAAAGCTGCAATGGATTTGTATATTTCCATGTGGACCCAGATTGGTGAACGATTCAAAGATTATTCTGACCATGTGATTTTTGAATCCGGTAATGAGGAATTGGGATTCCGGCTGAACGATAAGGATATTGCTACAGATTCCGGGGCACTTACCGATGCACAGTGTTATGAAATGACAAATAAAATTAACCAGCAGTTTGTAGATACTATCCGTGGCACGGGCGGAAACAATGAAGTGCGTTTCCTTCTGATTGCCGGTTTTGGTACAGATATTACAAATACATGTAATGACCAGTACAAAATGCCTACAGACACTGCGGACAGCAAATTACTTTTGTCAGTGCATTACTATGATCCTTCCGGATATTGTATCCAGACAAGTTTGGCAACCTGGGGAACCAAGAGAGATTATGAAGACCAGATTGAAAAATTAGAAATGATGAAGAAATTTACAGACCAGGGTTATGGTATTGTAATCGGTGAGTATGGTGTACTTATGAACAATAAGCAGATGAAAGAGAATACTCTGGAATACACCACAAACTTCTTAAATAACTGTGATATTTACGGTTACTGCCCCGTTCTTTGGGATTGTAACGACATGTACAGCAGAACAGATTGCAAGATTGTAGACCAGGGAATGGCTGATTTGTTCACGGAACACAGTTATGCAGTACAGTCCACCAAAAACAAAGAGGATTTGATTGCTAAGGCTAAAACGGAGAATGCCGCAGCCCTTGAGGCAGCTCCTGAGGCAGCAGGTGTGGACGACAGAACTGCAAAAGCGTGGATTATGTATACAAGTAGTGACTGGAGTATCCAGTACAGCGTGGGTGATACATATGATCCCGGCTCAGCAACAGCAGGAATTGTTGCTACAGATGTAGAGATTACCGGAGAGGGAACTTACACAGTTGCCCTTGACTTTACAGGAACTTCCGCGGGATTTGCAAACAGCACCACATTTGCAGCGGTAGGTATTGCAAACGGTGAAGCATTATATCCGGGTTATGCTATTAACATTAAGGAAATTCTGGTGAACGGAGAGCCGTACAAGATCTCAGGCGGCAGACCATATACCTGTAGTGATGACGGCTTGTGCACACGCGTAAACCTGTATAATGCCTGGGTAACAGCAGTTGACCCCGAAAAAGCCCGTGTGGCAAGTGGTCCGAAGATGTATTTGTCTCCTACCATTATGGATGCGGCTAATCTGGGTAACGTAGAAACTATTTCCGTAACCTTTGATTATGTGGCAGGAAACTAAATAAATATGAGTGAAGCGGCCGGGAGATTGTTCCCGGCCGTTTTTTGCATTTAAAAAATTTGAAAGTATTATGGTAAAAACCCCGGCTTTGGGTGCCCATTGTTGCTGAATAATTAAAAAAGTAGTACAATAACTCTAATTGAGGTAATTGCATGTTTATGTTGGCAAATACTCATAATGAAAAGAAAAAATACACGGGATAGGGAAAGATGATAAAAGCGGCAACGGAAAATAAGAAAATAGAATATGAAAAAATAGCGGCAATTATAGCACTTGTGTTGCTTATTTGTTGTCTGGTTCCCGTAATGTGGGTAGGACACTACAATCACCCCGTAGGAGACGATTTTTATTATGGTGTGGATGCCCATCTGGTGTGGGAAGAAACGGGAAATATTTTTGAAACCATTGCAGAGGCCTGTAAAGGCGTGGTTTTGGAATACAACCGTTGGCAGGGAACGTATTCTGCCATGTTTTTGTTTTATATGGCTCCCAATGTTTTTTCTGAAAAGGCTTACGGCTTTGTGGCAACGATTATGTTGTCATTGCTTACAGGAGGAATTTTTTATTTCTTAAAGCCACTGGTATGCAAAATAGCCGGAGCAGGTAAGTGGCTGTGGTGCATAATTTCTTCTGTTTTGACCTTGCTTTGTGTGCAGAACGTTCCTTCGCAGGCGGAGACTTTCTTTTGGTACAACGGTTCTGTCTACTATACGGGTTTTTTTGCACTGACATTGGTGTTTTGGGGGATGGTTATCCGATATTTGTTAAGCCAAAATCATTGGTATCTCCCGGGATTGTGGGTGCTGGCAATTATTTTGGCAGGGGGAAATTATGTTTCTCTTTTGCCCGCTATGATACTTCTGTTTTGCCTCTTAGGGGCACTGGTGTTTTTCAAAAAGAAAAAATTTATATTGGGCATATCAGGTACTTTTTTGTGGATGATGGTAGGATTTGTTGTCAGTGCCATGGCTCCGGGAAATGCCATCCGGCAAAGCGATATGTGGCAGATACCGGCTTGGAAGGCTATTGCCAAATCCCTTTTGCAAGGAGTGAGGTACGTGTTTGCCTGGACAGACGGTTGGTGGTTTTTGGCGGCACTTATATTGATTCCTTTTATGTGGATGAGTTATGGCCGTTTGCAGTACCGATTTAAATATCCGTTTATTGTAATCGGATTTACTTATGGCATTTTTTGTTCTATGTCGTGTCCCTTGTTTTATACCATGAATTCTACCGGACCCGCCAGAGCAGTTGCCATTGTTTATTATGCGTATGTGTTATCTACTTTTTTTTGTCTGTATTATTTTCTGGGCTATATTCACAGGATACTTACGGAGAAAAATCGGGATATGAAAAAAATAGATATGTTTGCTTGGGCAGGGCTACCGGTGTTGTTGTTTGTGATATTGATTGCCTCGGGCAATTCGTCTCGGCTGACTACCGTGAAGGCTATAGGTCTTTTGCATAGCGGGGAAGCAAAAGCATATCATCAAGAGTTTTTGGAAAGACTGGAGATATTACAGGACGAAACGGTTTTGGATGTGGAGTTTGAAGCCTATAAGAACAGGCCGGATATGTTGTATGTGGGAGATTTTCACGATGACCCGGAGCATTTCAACAACCAGAAAGTAGCAGAGTTTTATCATAAAAATACTGTGCGGGTAAAAAATTAGTGGAAAATTGGAAAAGTGCTGGAGGCGCAATATGGGAAAAGGCAGGATTAATTATTTAAAGTGGATAAAACTCAGTATTGCGGCACCTTTATCTATGATTATAGCAGGTGTGCTGGGACTTAATTATGCTACATCAGCAGCCACCATTACTCTTCTTACAGTGCAGGATACAAAGAAAGATACTCTGGAAATTTCCATAAAAAGAATTTTGGCTTTTGCAGTTATGACAGGGCTTTGTTTTCTTCTCTTTCCTTTAATCGGTTACAATGTTTTGGCATATGCGGCTTTTTTGTGCATTTTTCTTTTGCTGTGTTATATAGCGGGATTGGAGAGTGGAATTACCATGAATGCAGTGCTGGCCGGACACTATTTGGGAGTCGGCGAAATGAGCCTTGCAGCAGTGGGAAATGAGGCGGCCATTCTTTTTATTGGGGCAGGAATGGGAATTCTGGCAAATTTGATTATGCCGGAAAATCTACAAAAAATCCGCAAAGACCAGCGCCAGATAGATGGGGCTATGAAAAGAATTTTGGAGAGAATGTCTGTTTATTTGTGTCAGGAAGATAGGAGTGATTATACCGGCGAGTGTTTTGAGCAGGTAGATAAACTGTTAGAGTCCATGGAGAGAGAAGCCAAACTTCGGATTCGCAATACCTTTACAAAAGGTGATACTTATTTTATTTCATATATGCAGATGCGTATGCGGCAGTGTGAGGTGTTAAAATCGGTGTATGGGAGCATCATGCAGTTAACAGTAATTCCTATGCAGGCAGAGATTTTAAGCCGGTTTTTAAAGGAAGTCAGCGACAGTTTCCACGAGACAAATAACGCAGAGAGACTATTGGAAAGTCTGGCTCAAATGCGGAGCGGATTTAAGATAAGCGACCTTCCCAAAAGCAGGGAGGAATTTGAAAACAGAGCGGTTCTGATGCAGATAGCAAAGGATTTGGAGCAATTTTTAAAGATAAAGAGTAAGTTTGTGGCACAGCTGTCAAAAGAAGAACAGCAGAAATACTGGACGGACAATGAACAGTAAAGAAACGGATAATAATAAAAGGGAGTTAGAATTATTTCTAACTCCCTTTTGCCATTATTTTAGATTTTAAACTGTCTCAGAAGTTCGGAAAGTTTTTCGGAACGTTTCTGCATATTATTTGCTTCATTTTCCAAAGTGGTAATGGCAGATAACTGTTCATCGGTTGTCTGGTACACTGCGGAAGCACATGCAGCGGTTTCTGTTGCAATGGATGCAATACTTTCCATTGCTTCCAGAGTGGTTTTGCGGTTACCTTCCATATCTTCCATGTTTGCGGTTATTTCTTCCAGAGCAGCCACAAGACTGTCAACCTGGTCACGGATATCCCGGAAGGAAGATGCGGTAATTTGAACGGCGTCTTTCTGGTTGGCAACAATTTCTTCGGATTGTTTTGCAACGGCAACAGCCTGATCTGTATTACCGATAATCTCTTCAATAATTTTCGTTACTTCATCGGATGCGGCAATAGACTGATTGGCAAGTCGCTTAATCTGTTCGGCCACAACGGTGAACCCTCTGCCTGCTTCTCCGGCTCTGGCTGCCTCGATAGAAGCATTTAAGGAGAGAAGGCTTGTTTCCTCAGCAATATTGTTCATTGTTACAATGATTTCGCCGATAGACTTTGATTTTTCTGCCAGTGCTTCTATGGAAGCAATGACATTTTGAGTGATTTCGAATGTTGAAACTGCGCTTTCATTTAATTTCTGTACGGAATCTGTACCGGTCACAATAGCATTTCCGGCAGCCATAGCCAAATCCTGAATTTGGGTGGTGTTGTCGGAAACCTGTGTAATCTGCTGTGACAGGGAATCCATCTGGTTCAAACAATCATCGGTATCGGTGTCCAGCTTCTGGGAACCGGTTTCAATCTCAGACACAGAAGACTGGATGGTTTCGGATGTTTGCAAAAAGGTTTCGGAAGTCTGGGAAACCTGTGCAGATACCACATTCAATTCTTCCGATACTTCCAAAATACCGGAGAGCAAGTCTTTCATGTGATCGGTCATACTGTTAATACCGTTTCCAAGAAGAGAAAACTCATCTTTTCGTGTGGTTTTAACGGAAATAGTCAAATCACCGGAAGAAATGCTGTTAAGATTTTGAACAAATCTTTTAATAGTTGTGCTGTAAGATCTGGCAATCAGTGTTCCAAGCAGACCTGCAAGAACACTGGCAATTACAGTAATTGCAATAGTAAGAATGCGGATTTCTGATGCCTGGGCAGTAATGGTTGAGTTGGGAATCAGGGAAACCAACATAGCATTTCTGCCATCAATTTTGGAATACAGGAACAAGAAATCCCGGTTCATAAAATCCACGCGTTCCATTCCTTCCTTTGCATCGGAAGAAGCAGCGCTTTGATAAAAAGAAGTTTCAGTCAAATTTACATCTGTAGCACCATTGGAATAAAATTCCGTGCCGTCACAGGTAATCAGTCCAACGTAACTGCCCTCTCCGCAATCCATGGTTTCAAGGGTATCTTGTACAACGCTGTGGGCAAGGTCAACAATCATAACGGAAGAGGAGCCGGTTAAGTGTCTGGCCAGTCGCAAACTGTATTTACTGCTGTCAGTCTGTAACGCTGTATCTGCATCACACCGGTTACCAAAAAGGAAATAACTGTATTTATCCTTTACAACCATAGCACCCTGCTCAGAGTTTTTGAAAGTGGTGTAGAGATTTTTCTCTTTGGTCATGGTAGTAACGATAGGTTCATGGGCATCTGACAAAAAGAAAACGTTAGACAACAAATCATCTGTTGTAATGCCACTGCTAAAGGAAGTGTAATAACTGGTACGCGTGTTTGCCTTCAAAATACTGTCGTTGTCATAAATTCCTTTAAAATAGTAATTGAGTTCCTCATCGGATAAGTATCCTTTGTAAGCAGCCTGAACACTGTCTACCGCCAATGTTATGTATTGGTTCATGGAACTCATGGTTTGCAAGGAAGTATTTTTGTAGTTAGTGGTAATAGCATCCTCTGCTTTTTTGTAGGAAATGGTTCCTAGGACAATCAAAAAGCAGACAGGAATCATAAAGCACAGGGTCAGTTTAAATCCGATTTTTTTAAAAAAAGGTACCTTTACTAAATTTTTATTCATTTATAATCCTCCGAAAGAGTTTGTAGCGTCATATAGTAATATAGTAATATAGTACTACAAATTGTAAGAAAAGGGTAGACGAAAAGCGGAAAAAAATAAAAGTCTATGTTTTGCACAAAAAATGCGCAAAAAGGTTGCCTGAAGATAGTTATAGTATGGTCTTTTAATTTAAAAAATGATAAAATAGAAAGAACAAACAAAAAGGAGTATCAGGCATGCAAAAGAAAATAAGTCTGCTTCTTTCGGTTTTACTGGTTGTAACTGTAGCATTGGCGGCCGGATGTGTGTTGTATATGAAAAACCGCCCAACCCGCCAAAATGCCATAGAATCAACACAGGAAACGGAAATGATATCAGTCACGGCATCGGAAACAAAAACTTCTGTTACAGAGCAAATAGAAGAGACAGAAAGCGGCTTTGAAACGGAAGCGGAAAGTGAGCCGGTGATAGCAGAGACCGAAACAAAGGAAGATGAGATTGTCACAATAACCATATCGGCGGCAGGGGACGTGACATTGGGAACTTTGCATAACCATGGATATGAGTTGTCTCTTACAGAGGTGTATGATAACCATACACCGGCATATTTTTTCGAGAATGTGAAGCCTATTTTTGAGGCAGATGACATGACCCTTGTTAATTACGAGGGGGTGTTGACCTTATCCGATGAGCGCGTAGAGAAAAAATATAATATGAAGGGCGATCCGGAATATGTACATATATTGACGGAAGGTGATATCGAGGCAGTAAGTTTTGCCAACAATCATCGCATGGATTACGGACAACAGGGCAGTGATGACACGGTGGCAGCTTTTGAGAGTGTAGGAATCACCTACGCTTATGATACGATTGTAGGATATTATGAGACGAAGGGTATTACCATCGGGTACATTTCCTTTAATGAAGTCTATGACGGGGAAGCCGTAGAGGAATTCATACGCAGCGGAATGGAAGAACTGAAAGCTGCGGAGGTTGACTTGATTATTGCCTGCGGTCACTGGGGAAAGGAATTGCACCATTATCCTCAGGAATACCAGACCCAATTGGCACATATGTGTATTGATTTGGGGGCAGATTTGGTAGTGGGTCATCACCCGCATGTACTTCAGGGTGTAGATATTTATAACGGAAAATATATCGTGTATAGTCTTGGAAATTTTTGTTTCGGAGGAAATAAAAATCCAAAGGACAAGGACTCCATGATTTTTCAGCAGACCTTTACTTTTGTAAATGGCGAGCATGTGCAGGACGATAACATTAAAATCATACCGGTGCGTATCAGTTCCGTGTCCCATATAAATGATTATAAACCTACGCCGGCGCAAGGCGATGAGGCAAAGAATATCATTGATAGGGTGAACGAATACAGTGCAGGTTTTGGTTTGCAATTTGATTATGAAGGAAATATATTAAAGGAAAAGGAGTAGGTGTCAAATATGAAGAAAAGACTTTTATCTGTTTTATGTGTATTGGTACTGACATTGTCCGCTTGCGGTAACCAGCAATCGGAAGGTAATCCGGCGTCGGGAGAATCTGTGGAGGCAGAGGGTGGCTCTGCAGAAGCCGGAAATGAAACGAATAAGGATACGGTAGAAGGAAATCAGGAAGTTTGGGTACCTAAGGAAGCACCGGCTGTCAGAAATAAGATTTCCGAAGAAGAGAGAAATAAAAAGCAGACAGAGATTTTGGAAAAAGGAACGTTTCTTTTTTCCGGCAAGACGGATAAAGGCTATTATCCCGGAGATATTTCATGGCTGACTTCAGCTCAAAAAGAAGATGCTTTGGGTCTGGTTTATGCCTGTGATGATGTGACCCACGGCGGTTGGGGCGTATTGGGTCTGGGCGGAAATGTAGGCGGTAAATATGTGAAAATGCAGGATATCGCCGCAGTATCGGACCAACCGCAAAAAGAGCGTCTGATGATTATTACTGTGGAAGAAATGTTGGCAATGGCCAAAACAGACAGTGCTGCTGATTTTGAAGGTTTTTCTCTGGGGGCATGGAACGGTGGAAGAATCGCCGGACTTTATTTCCTGACGGGGGACGTGGTAAAAGAATTGAGTGATTATTTGGCAGAAGTAGAAAAAGAAGAGCAGATTATACATACTTATACAGGGGAGTTATCCAATGAAAATTCCATTGAAAATGCCCAGAGAGTGTATGATTATTTGCAGGATGTGTACGGAACGGTCTGCCTGACAGGACAGATGGAATCTACATGGATGGGTTCCCCGGATTATGAAATGAAATTCATTGAAAAAAATACAGGAAAACTGCCTGCAATCCGTGGGCTTGATTTCATGCACAATGATTTTCAGGGTGTTACCAACAGATCTAAGGAATGGTGGGAAAAAGGCGGTATCCCTACTATCTGCTGGCATACCGGTGCAGATTTTAACAGCGGCTATAATGAAAGTAAAGACCATAACATCAATTGGGATGAAGCTTTTGTTCCCGGTTCGGAGACATACAACAAACTTTTGGAAGGTATGGACAGAGCTGTTCCTTATTTGCAACAGTTGGAAGATGCAGGTGTACCGGTTCTTTGGAGACCTTTCCATGAACTGGACGGAGGCTGGTTCTGGTGGAGTAAGGGTGGCAGTGAAAATTTCGTTAAACTGTGGCAGTTGATGTATAGCCGCTACACAGATTATTGGGGATTGGACAACCTGATTTGGGTATATGGTTATTCAGGAAACGGCGGTAATATGGCAGCATGGTATCCCGGAGATGATTATGTAGATTTGCTTGGTGCGGACAGTTATACACCCGGACCGAATCAAAAACTTTTTGAAGAATGTGAGACACTGATTCCCGAAGGTATGCCCATTGTGTTCCACGAATGCGGAACCATTCCTACAGAAAAAGAGATGACGGATGCAGGGGCAACTTGGTCTTTCTTTATGGTTTGGCATACAGAATATTTGACAGAGTCTAAAAATAATACAGTGGAGTCTTTGAAAGAAATTTATAACAGTGACTATTTTATTACTTTGGACGAACTGCCCGAACTTTCCGAATACGAGAAACTGAAATAAAAAAATACAGTAATTACAGGAGCATGTATATGGAAAAGAGAAGGTTAGAGAAACTTGGATTGGAAACATCCCTTTTGGGTTTTGGCTGCATGAGATTTCCGACTACACTGGAAGGCAAAATTGATGAGCCGGAAGCAGAAAAAATGTTGGATAAGGCTATTGCTGCAGGGGTAAATTATATTGATACCGCATATCCTTATCACGGTGGAGATAGTGAACCGTTTGTGGGTCGTGCACTGAAAAAATATGACAGGGCGTCTTTGTATCTGGCAACCAAACTGCCTGTGTGGTTGGTGAAAACTTTGGAAGATGCCAAGAAACTTTTTGAGGAGCAATTGGAAAGATTGCAGACCCCCTATATTGATTTTTATCTGCTTCATGCCATGAATAAAAGCCGCTGGGACGAGATGTTACAACTAGGTGTGGTGAATTATCTGGAGCAGTTACAAAAAGAAGGGAAAATCCGAAATCTGGGTTTTTCTTTCCATGATTCTTATGAAGTATTTGAAGAAATCATTAACTATAGAGACTGGGATTTTTGCCAGATTCAGTTAAACTATATGGATGTGGACGAGCAGGCAGGGATGAAGGGCTATAAACTGGCGGAAGAAAAGCAGGTTCCTTTAGTAATTATGGAGCCCATTAAAGGCGGTACTTTGGCGGCTTTTGCGGAAGATATTACCTCGAAATTCCGTGCCCATGATCCTAACGCCAGCACAGCATCCTTTGCTCTTCGCTGGGTGGGAAGTCTGCCGGGAGTAAAGGTAATTTTGAGCGGAATGTCCACCATGGAGCAAGTGGAAGATAACCTGAATACCTTCGGTGAGTTTAAGCCGTTAACGGAGGCAGAACAACAGACTGTCAAAGAGGTGGTAGAAACGCTTCGGGGAAGAGTACAGAATGGCTGTACGGGCTGCAGGTATTGCATGCCTTGTCCGGCGGGAGTCAATATTCCCGGCAACTTCAAACTTTGGAACACTTACCATACTTACCAGAATTACAATGTAGTAAAGTGGTCCTGGGAGCAGGAACTGGGCGACAAAGGTCAGGCCAAGAACTGTGTGGAATGTGGTAAATGTGAAAAAGAATGTCCTCAAAAAATTTCTATCCGGGAAGATTTAAAGAAAGTTCAGGCGGATTTGGACAAAAAAGAAATGATTTTGTAAGAGAAGTATTTGCAGAGTGGGAGGCGGCAGTATGGAAAAAGCGTATAAGTTGGCTTTCGAGAATGACAGGCGCGGAAGTTTATATGTAAATTGTTGCGGCTGTTCCAAGACAGAGCCCCTGCACAGTTTCGGACCTGCCGCAAAACCTCACTATTTGATTCATTATGTACTAAGCGGAAAAGGGATTTTCCGGTTTGGCGACAAAGAGTATTCATTGGAAGCCGGTTACGGTTTTTTGATTTGGCCGGAGGAACTGGCTTTTTACCAGGCTGACGAGAAAGACCCCTGGACGTATCTTTGGGTAGGGTTTGGAGGCAGTGAGGCAGCAGCCTACTTGGATGCAATGGGCTTGTCGGAGCGACATCCGGTGTTTGCCTGTGATCAGCCGGAGGAACTTTATGCTGTGATTCGTGATATGATGGATCATAACACCTTCGGTATGGCCAACGATCTTCGCAGAAACGGGCAGTTGGGGGTTTTTTTATCCATTATTGCTGACAGTGCAGATGTGGTGGAAAAACAGGATTCGGACAAAGGAAATGAGTATGTACGCAAAGCAGTATCTTTTATCCAGAGCAACTATTGTAACCCTATTAAAGTAACGGATGTGGCAGAATATGTCTGTATCAATCGCAGTTATTTGTACACGTTGTTCCAAAATTCCCTCGGAATGTCACCTCAGCAGTTTCTGACGGCATTCCGCATTGCAAAAGCGAAGGAACTTTTGGAATCTACAGCCTATCCTATTGAAAGTATCGCACTTTCCTGTGGTTACAGTGATGCGCTGGTGTTTACAAAGGCATTTCATAACATGCGGGGAATGTCACCTTCGGCTTACCGAAAAGAAGTACAGAAAGAAGGAAATAAGCACGGCAAGGAGCATTTACAGGAAATAGAGGAATTGATTGCAAGGGCTGTGAGCGGAACATAAATTTAACATTTTGACAGGTAAAGAAAACAAATCGATATAGAAATCGGTTTGTTTTTTTATATAATAAAGGCATAACGACAGGAAACGAGCGGCGCAAGTAAGGCCCGTGATTAAGAAAAAACGAAGAGGAAGAAGGAGAAGGGTATGAAAAACAAAGTATTGGCAAAGTTTGCAGAAGTTTTTGGGGATGCGGAAGGTGCAAAAGTGTATTTTGCTCCCGGACGTGTAAATTTGATTGGTGAGCATACCGACTATAACGGCGGTCATGTATTTCCCTGCGCACTTACCATCGGTACTTACGGTGTGGCAAGAAAAAGAGAAGATAATAAGTTAAGATTTTATTCCATGAACTTTGAAAATTTGGGTGTTATCGAATCTTCCCTTGACGATTTGAAACCTTATAAAGAGGCGGATTGGACCAATTATCCCAAGGGAGTAATGTGGGCTTTTGGCGAGAAGGGAATGAAGGTACCTTCCGGCATGGATTTGCTTTTAAACGGTAATATTCCCAACGGTTCCGGTCTTTCTTCTTCTGCTTCCGTGGAAGTGCTCACAGGTGCTATTCTTCGTGATATGTTCGGTTTTGAAGTAAGCAATCAGGATTTAGCTTTAATCGGACAGTTCTCTGAAAATAAATTTAATGGTGTAAATTGCGGTATCATGGATCAGTTTGCGATTGCCATGGGAAAACAGGATAACGCTATTTTCCTTGATACAGCGGATTTATCTTTTGAATATGCGCCCATCAAATTGGAAGGTGCCAAAATTGTGATTGCATGCAGCAATAAAAAACGCGGTTTGGGTGATTCAAAATATAACGAAAGACGCAGTGAGTGCGAAGAAGCTCTGGCAGAACTTCAGAAAAAAGTAGACATTAAAACATTGGGTGACTTAAGCGAAGAAGAGTTTGAATCAGCGAAAGAAGTTATTGCAAGTGATGTCAGAATAAAGCGTGCAAAACATGCTGTGTATGAGAACCAGAGAACCATTAAGGCAGTGCAGGCGTTGAAGGAAAATAATATTGCATATTTCGGCCAGCTCATGAATGCATCCCATGTATCACTCCGTGATGATTATGAAGTCACCGGTGTGGAACTGGATACTTTGGTTGAAGAAGCGTGGAAAGTGGAAGGTGTTATCGGTTCCCGTATGACCGGTGCGGGTTTTGGCGGATGTACGGTAAGCATTGTGAAGGATGAAGCAATTGATAACTTTATTGAAAAAGTAGGTGAAGCATATTTGGCAAAAATCGGCTACGCAGCAGATTTTTATGTGGTTGAAATCGGCAACGGACCGGTTGTGCTGTAGCCCGGGTTTTTGATGGAGAGGTGTTAAAGCAATTATGATACAAAATGATATTAAGAAACTGGTTACCTATGGTTTGCAGACAGGTCTGGTAGCACCGGAGGATGAAATTTACACAATAAACCGTTTGTTGGAATTATTTGAGTTGGACGGTCTTGAGGAAGAATTTGAAGAGACAGTATCCGTTCAAGCAGAAGATTTGGAAAATATTTTAAGCAGCATGATGGATTATGCGGTGGAAAAGGGAATTATGGTTGAAGACGGCATCGTATACAGGGATTTGTTTGATACCAAAATCATGAGCGTTCTTATGCCCAGACCCAGCGAGGTAATCAAGACTTTTTGGAGCCTTTATGAGGAAAAGTCTCTGGAAGCGGCTACTGATTATTATTACAAATTAAGTCAGGATTCTGATTACATCCGCAGATACCGTATTGCAAAAGATATGAAGTGGATAACCAAAACGGCTTATGGTGACTTGGATATTACCATAAATCTTTCTAAACCGGAAAAAGACCCCAAGGCCATTGCGGCGGCGAAAAATGCAAAACAGTCCGGTTATCCCAAATGTTTGCTTTGCGTAGAAAATGAAGGCTACGCCGGAAGAGTAAATCACCCTGCAAGACAAAATCACCGAATTATTCCCGTGACTATCAACGAGAGTAAGTGGGGATTTCAATATTCTCCTTATGTATATTATAACGAGCATTGCATTGTGTTCAACAGCCGGCATATACCGATGAAGATTGAGCATGCAACTTTTTGCAAATTATTTGATTTTGTAAAACAGTTTCCTCACTACTTTGTGGGTTCCAATGCGGATCTTCCTATTGTAGGTGGTTCCATATTGAGCCATGACCACTTCCAAGGCGGTCACTATGAATTTGCCATGGCGAAAGCACCTATAGAGAAGGCATTTTCCGTAAAAGGTTTTGAGGATGTTCAGGCAGGAATTGTAAACTGGCCTATGTCTGTAATCAGACTTAGCGGAGAAAATACAGACAGAATCATTGAACTGGCAGATATGATTTTAAATAAATGGAGAGGTTATACAGATGAAGAGGCATTTATTTATGCGGAAACTGACGGCGAGCCTCACAACACTATTACCCCTATCGCAAGAAAGCGCGGAGATTTGTACGAACTGGATTTGGTTTTGAGAAATAATATTACTACCAAGGAACATCCTTTGGGAGTATATCACCCTCATGCAAAACTTCATCACATCAAGAAAGAAAACATTGGTCTGATTGAAGTTATGGGATTGGCGGTGCTTCCGGCCCGTCTGAAAGAAGAAATGGCACAACTGAAAAAGGCAATGCTTCAGGGCGCAGACCTGCGTGCTGATGAAGTGCTTGAAAAACATGCTGACTGGGTAGAGGAATTTACTGTAAAATACGAGAAAATCGATGCATCAAATATTGATAAAATTGTAGAAGAAGAAATTGGCCTTGTGTTTATGCAGGTACTGGAAGATGCCGGTGTTTACAAAAGGACAGAGTCAGGCAGACTGGCCTTCGATAGATTTGTAAAGAGTATTTAATAAATGTGATGAATATTCAAAAAGGATATTCAACAACTGAGATTGTAGATTTTTTGGAGGAACCGGAAGAAAAAATAAAGCAAATAGCAGGTTTCATTGCTCAAGGACTGGATGATGATGAAATCTGTAAAAAATATATAGAGGAAAAGAGAGGTTAAAAACATGGTATATCACATCGTAATGTGGAATTTCAAAGAAGAAGTAAAAGAGCAGGAACGGGCAGGTCTGAAAAGAGAAATGGCAACAAATCTCAAGGCGCTTGTGGGCAAGGTACCCGGTCTTCTGTCGGTAGACTTTATCGAAAATCCGGTAAGTTCCAGTACCCATGACATGGCACTGTTGACAACTTTTGAAAAAGTGGAAGATATAAAAAATTATGCCGTACATCCGCAGCATGTGTATGTTGCAGATACTTATGTGCGTCCTTATACTTGTGGCCGTGCATGTTTGGACTATGAATTATAGTTGACATAACAAAGAAAAGGCTGTTTTTTAAAGTAACAAAATCCTCTTCACTGACATAGCATAGAGTAATCAATGTAGGAGAGTGAAAGATGGCTTTTTGTAGAACAACGATACATGTAGTACAGCCGGGCGACACTTTTTACCGTCTGGCGCAGCGATACCAGACTACGGTACCGGAAATTATTATGAAAAATCCCGGGATAAATCCATATAATTTACAAGTAGGTACCAGATTAACCATTTGCAGTGGGCAGGGAAACAATACTGCGATGCAGGATGAGGTCCAGTTGAATAATGATATGAGAAAGTCGTGGTTGCAGCATATTTTTTGGGCAAGAATGCTTATGACCAGTTTATTTGAGAATCTGGAAGATATGGATGCAGTAGAGGCCAAGACTATGCGAATACCGGAGGATATTGCAGAGGTATTTGTGAGATTTTATCCCAAAGCGCAGATGGAGCAGTTGACAAGATTGTTGGCAGAGCATACGGATTTGACAAGTCAGATGATGAGCGCCATGAAGTCAGAAGATATGCAAAGAATGGATCAAATGGAGCGTCTGTGGTATCAGAATGCTGAAAAACTTGCAGCGCTTCTCAGTAGCATGAACAGAGCGTATTCGTATGAAGATTTGTTGCAGTCTTTCGGAAAACATTTGGATATGTTAAAAAGACAAATGTCGGCAGCCTTGGATGGAAATCACGAGGAAGAGATTCGGATTTTTGAGGAAAATGAAAACCAGTTAATGGAGTTGGCGGACTATTTGACAGAAGGGCTGTTGCAACAGTTTTATAGGTCATAAAAAGCAGGGGCGGTTACATTTATTGTGTCGCCCCTATCTTTTTTGCGCAGATACTGGTAAAATAATAGGGGTTTAAAATAACGTGAAAAGGTGATAGGGATGAAACTTGCAGTAATCAGTGATGTGCATGGAAATTATAAAGCCTTGGAGGCATTTATTGCGTATATTGAAAAAGAAAAACCGGATGGAATTATCGGATTGGGAGATTATGTGACTGACAGCCCGTATCCGCAAAGGACGCTGAAAATGCTATATATGTTGATGAGAAAGTACCCTTTTTATATGGTCAGGGGAAACAGGGAAGAATACTTAATTCAAAACTACCATGAGCCCCAAGGGTGGAAACCATCATCTGCAAATGGTGCGTTGTATTATACCGCCATGAACATCACACCGCAAGACATAGATTTCTTTGAGAATTTGAAAATCAGTGAAAAAATAGAGATAGAAGATTATCCCGTTCTCACAATTTGTCACGGGACACCGGATGACAGTCGTGGTAACTTCTTGACAGATGAGAGTTTGAGAGATAAAACCATGGAAAAATTGGACACGGAATATCTTTTGGGCGGACACAGTCATAATCAGGAAGTATATGAGTATTGTGGGAAAGTGTATTTAAATCCGGGGTCTTTGGGAGTAGCCATAGACGGTATCGGCAGAAGGGCGCAGTTTGCCATGTTATGCGGCGTAGAAAAAGAGGAGAAAAAGGTTTGGGAACCAAAGTTGCTTAGTATCGATTATGATGTGGATGGTTTTCTTGCAGATTATGCGGGAAGCGGACTGGACGGATATGGGATGGTTTTAACCAGAGCCCTCAAAAAAACACTTCTTACGGGCATAAATTATTTTTATCTGGCTGTAGTAGAGGCGTGGAAAATATCAGGAAAACCGGTGGCGGAAACACCGGAAGAAGTATGGAACCAAGTAGCGGAAAAGTTGGAGGTCTGAAATGAAGTTTTTACTGACGGCAGTAAATGCAAAATACATTCATTCTAATCCTGCAGTGTATAGTTTACGCGGATTTGTGGAAGAAAAAAAGCGTGCCCATGTAGAGATAGCGGAATATACTATTAATCATCGTTTGGAAGACATTTTGGGCGATATATATAGGCAGAAGCCGGATGTGGTGGCCTTTTCCTGTTATATTTGGAATTGGGAAATGATTCAGGATATTATTTTAGAACTTAATAAAATACTACCGGAAGTTCCTATTTGGTTGGGAGGACCGGAGGTTTCTTTCGATGCGCCCCAAATTTTAGAGCGTTTTCCTATGGTAACAGGGATTATGGTGGGGGAAGGTGAGCAGACTTTTTGTGAACTGCTAGAATATTATGTAAACCAAGGAACAAGTCAGAAGGGATTATTGAATTTACAAGACATTCCCGGTTTGGTGTTACATTCCGGAGCTACAGCAGAAAGAGAAATGACAAGGTTGTCAGAAATTCCTTTTCTGTATCATGATATGGCGCCCTTTGAAAATCGTATTATTTATTACGAATCCTCCAGAGGATGTCCTTACAGATGCAGTTATTGCCTTTCTTCTATTGACAAAAAATTGCGGCTTCGGGATATTGAGATTGTGAAAAAGGAATTGCAGTTTTTCTTGGAACAAAAAGTCCCGCAGGTAAAATTTGTGGACAGGACTTTTAACTGTGACCATAATCATGCGATGGCTATCTGGCAATACATTACGGATAATGACAATGGTGTCACAAATTTTCATTTTGAAATTTCTGCAGATATTTTGCGGGCGGATGAGATAGAATTGCTGGGAAAAATGCGTCCCGGTCTGGTGCAGTTGGAAATCGGTGTACAGACTACCAATCCTCAAACATTGAAGGAAATCCGCAGAAACATGGATTTGGAAAAATTGGAAACAAATGTAGCGAAAATTCATGAGGGCGGCAATATCCATCAGCACTTGGATTTGATTGCAGGGCTTCCTTATGAAGACTATGAAAGTTTTAAAAATTCTTTTAACAGGGTTTATAGAATGAAGCCCCAGCAGTTGCAGTTAGGATTTCTCAAGGTACTAAAAGGTTCTTACATGCATGAAAAGGCAGAAGATTACGGGTTAGTGTACCGATCCAAGCCGCCTTATGAAGTTCTTTATACAAACTGGCTGACATATGGGGATGTTTTACGTTTGAAAAAAATCGAAGAGATGGTGGAACTATATTATAACAGCAATCAGTTTACCCATACCCTGCCCATCCTTGAGCAGGCCTTTGAAAGTCCTTTTATGCTCTTTGAAAAACTGGCTGATTTTTATGAGGAAAAAGGTTACTTTGTAAGTAGTCCTGCCAGAGCCTACCGTTATCAGGTGCTCCTTGATTTTGCCGTAGAAAAAGATGCTTCGCAGGAAGATTTGTATAAAGAGTCACTGACGTACGATATGTATTTGCGGGAAAATTTGAAAAGCAGACCCGGATTTGCAGCTGATTTGACTGCCCGAAAGGATGAAATCCGCAGTTTTTATAAAGCGGAGGAAGAAAGCAGAACCTATTTGCCGTCCTATGGCCAATATGATTCAAAGCAACTTTCCAAAATGACCCATTTAGAAGTGTTTAGGTATCCTGTCTGGGATTCAAACGTAGAAGCAGATGGGCAGACATATTATGTTCTTTTTGATTACCGGGAGAGAAGTCCTTTGACCGGAGAAGCCCGAACCGTTTTGGTGGAACTGCCGGGATAAATGAAATAGGACAAGTGAAACAGAAAGGCACTTATTATATGAAAAAGACTGACACTTATGTGTGTATTGATTTAGAAACGACGGGTCTTAATCCCAAGACAGACCGTATCATTGAAATTGGTGCGGTAAAAGTAGAAAACGGAGTAATAACGGATGTTTTTGAGACCTTTGTTTCCCCCGGAAGAACACTGGAAGAGTATGTAGTGCAACTGACGGGAATTAAAGATGAAGATTTGGAAGGTGCACCGGATATAAAAGAAGTATTACCGCAATTTCTGGAATTTGCAGGCGATAAGATATTGCTTGGTCACAGCGTACTTTTTGATTTTTCTTTTGTGAAAAAGGCGGCGGTAAACCAGAAACTTAACTTTGAAAGAGAGGGAATAGATACCCTAAAGATTTCCAGAAAATATTTGGCCGGTTTAGAGAGCAGAAGTTTGGGATTTTTGTGTGAGTACTATCAAATCCCTCATCAGGCACATCGGGCGCTGGAAGACGCGAAAGCCACGGTTACGTTATATGAAAAATTGACACAGCAGTTTTTGAGTAGCGAAACCGAGAAAGATTTTCAACCCCAAAAACTCATATATCAGGCTAAAAGAGACACTCCTGCCACAAAGGCGCAGATGGAGCGGTTATATAAATTGTTGGAAAAGCATAATATTAATAGTGAGGAATTGCCCAAAGGTGTTCCGGCTAAACTTCCCACTAATTTAACCCGCAGTGAGGCTAGCCGTTATACGGATTTGATTCTTGCAAAGTTCGGACGATAGAATTTTTTAGGGCGGAATTTAAAGTACCCGCAACGTCTATAAGATGCTGGATTTTCTCGGGCTGCTCCTTTTGTTTGTAAATATCCGCAAGAAGGTAATAACTTTTGCTGACATCGGTTTTGGTGGAAATGGCAAACTCCAAAATAGTCTGTGTTTCGTCCACATATCCGTTTTCGTAAAGGACAACGGCCCATTTTTGCAGGGTGCGTGCCAACAGGGTATAGTTTTGGTCGTATTCCGTGAGCAAATTAATATTGGGAGCGCCGTACATCAGCTTCAAGTCGGTGTTGGAAATGCCGGTAAAATTCACAATCTTCTGGGAACAAAGTTCCTGAAGAATTTGCAGGCAATCGGCAACGGTTTCATCTTCCGGCATAAGGTTTGTGGGAAAAGTATCCAGGGGAATGGAGATATATTCCAAATCATCCAGCGATTTCCGGCGGACGTTGTTGGCCTCCCGCTCCTTGGCCCAGAAGGATTTTTCCTGATTATTATGCATTTTTTTGTGCTTTTTGTTCTCGTAGGCGATAAGTCCGCAAAAGAGAATTAAACTTGCCAAAACTAGAGGTTTCATATATAATATCCTTTCAGTAGTTTTTGTTTTGGTTGGTTTTAATTTAGAAAGGTTGGTACCGAAATGTTTAATATGAATAATAAAAAAACCAAACGTATTGCATCTGCGATTCTTGTCTTGTTTTTAGTGCTTGCAATGATTGTTCCTATGTTAAGTTACATTATAATATAAGAAAAATCTTCTGTAAATGGAAGTGCAATCAGATTGTGAAAGGATTATAGAATGAAAAAAAGCAATTTCCGATTTAAGGCCCTTATGTTATCTGTGGCCTTTAGTGGATTGCTTCTGTCTGTGACGGAAGTGCAGGCGAAAGATGAAGAGCAGTTAAAGAACGGAATTCAGGTTGGTGTGACACAGGAAGAGGGGATTTTGGACCTGTCCGGCATGACTGCTATGGAAGCGGAAAATACTATCACCGATTATGTAGATAGTTTAAAAGAAAAAGAATTGATTTTCATTACCAGTGGCGGAAATAAGATTAGCACTACCGCCGGAACGCTGGGGCTGTCGTGGGGGAATCCTGAAATTATTGAAGAGGCGTTGACTTTAGGAAAAAACGGCAATGTTATCCAGCGCTATAAATTATTAAAAGACTTAGAATACGACAAAAAAGTTTTTGTCTTGGAACTTGACGCAGATAAGGAAGAAATTCTCTCGTTTTTGAACGAACAGTGTACCGGTTATGATGTGGAAGCAGTCAATTTTTCTTTGATAAAAGAGGGAGATGCTTTTAGCGTTGTGGACGGCAGGCCGGGAGCGGTGCTGAATATAGAATCTTCGGTGGAACTTGTCTATGATTTTTTGACCGGAGAGTGGAATCATGAAGAGACAGAAATTGCGTTGGATGTTACAACGCTGGAACCTAAAGGAAGTGCGGAGGAACTGGCCCGGGTAAAAGATGTGTTGGGAACTTTTTCTACATCATTTGCAACTTCCAGTGCTAACAGGCAGGGAAATATTAAAGTGGGAAGTTCCAAAATGAGCGGAATGACTTTGTATCCCGGGGAAGAATTTTCTGCCATAGAAGCCGGTGGACCGTTTGGAGAAAGTAACGGATACTTACAGGCAGGTGCCTTTTTAAACGGCAGAGTAGTGGATAGTTTTGGCGGTGGTATCTGTCAGGTTACCACGACCTTGTATAATGCGGTGCTCCGGGCGGAACTGGATGTGACCATGCGTTATAACCACTCCATGGTGGTAAGTTATGTAGAACCTGCAGAGGATGCGGCCATAGCATCTTCCGCCGGAAAAGATTTTAAGTTTGTAAATAATACAGAATATCCCATTTATATAGATGCTTACACCACAGATGATAAACAATTGGTCTACAGTATCTATGGTGTGGAGACCAGAAATCCTTCCAGAACCGTGGAATATGTGACAGAGATTTTGGAAACTATAGAGCCTGCCGCAGAAAAGGTTTATGCAGATGATACGAAGCATTTGGGCTACATTAATGTAGATTCTGCCCACACCGGCTACAAATCAAAATTGTGGAAAGTGGTAAAAGAAGACGGTGTGGAAGTAAGCAGGGAATTGATAAATAAAAGCAATTATAAAATGGTGCCCAGAACGGCAACAGTAGGTGTTGTCACAAGCGACCCGAATGCGTATAATGAGATTGTGGCAGCCGTTGGCACCCAGAATATCCAACATGTGAAAAATGTAATTGCCATATTAACTGCTCCGCCTGCAAATTAGGAACCCCGGCAGTAAGAGGTACAGAAAGGTATCGCATCGGTAATGCGGTAAGAACGGAATATGAAAGTCGGTAAAATTTCAGAGAGCGTATTGAAACGTTCAGTGCTGAAACAGATAAAAGTAAATAAAGATTCCAAAATGCTTAGTGGCGCATCTGTAGGGGCAGACTGCGCCATTTTTTCTTTTTCCGGCGCCGGTTTTTCCAATATTATGACATGTGTGCAAGAGGCTGCAGTCGCCGGAAAGGCGGATATGGAGCGTATTTTGCACAAAACCGCCAATGGCGTGGCCTGTGCAGGAGCGGTTCCCATAGCCGCCATGATTAGTTTAATGCTTCCGGAAAGTATGGAAGAAGCAAAATTGCAAGAATTAATGTGCGAAGCCCGGAGAGTTTGTGATAAAATAGGTATGGCTCTCGCAGGAGGACAGACTAATGTGTGGGCAGATATTTTAAAGCCCCATGTGTCTGTGACTGTGCTGGGAACTGTCGCAGGGGAGAAAACTATCCTGCCGGGCAGGGCAAAGCCGGGACAAGACATTGTTATCAGCAAATGGATCGCTTTGGAAGGGACGGCTATGATTGCCAAAACGTTGGGAGAGCAGATGACAGCCCGTTATCCTCTATATTTTATCGAGGAGGCGGCTTCTTTCGGAAAATACATATCGGTGTTGCCGGAAGCCCAAATTGCGGCAGATAAAGGTGTGAGCGCCATGCATGACGTTTCTGAGGGCGGAATTTTCAGAGCCCTTTGGGAGATTGCGGAAAGTGCCGGAACGGGTTTAAATGTGGATTTGAAAAAAATTCCTATCCGGCAAGAGACAGTGGAAGTTTGTGAGTTCTTTCAGATAAGTCCTTACGAACTGTTGTCGGGAGGAAGTCTCATTATGGTCGCGGATGATGGAGAAGGTCTGACGGAAGCCTTGTTAGAGGCGGGAATTCCTGCCGCTGTGGTGGGCAAACTTACTGCAGGCAATGACCGGGTGATTGTAAACGAAGAGGAAACCAGATTTTTGGACAGACCCAGAACCGATGAAATTTATAAAGTGGAAGCATTGTGGAAATAAAAAGGCTAGATAGCCGTTAAAGAAAAGGAGATACAGCTATGAGAAATGAATTGTTATCCATTATTGAGAAAAACAGCCGCATTGATTTAAAAGAACTGGCGGCAATGCTTGGAGTGGGAGAAATAGAGGTAGCCAATGAAATGGCTGCTATGGAAAGAGAAGGCATTATCTGCGGATATCACACACTGATTAACTGGGAAAATACTTCCGATGAGAAAGTAACGGCACTGATTGAAGTATCCGTAACACCTCAGACCGGACAGGGATTTGATACAATCGCAGAAAAAATTTACAAATATTCCGAGGTTCGCAGTGTTTATCTGATTTCCGGAAAATATGACCTGATGGTAATTTTGGAAGGCAAGAGTTTGAGGGAAGTTTCCAATTTTGTTTCGGAAAAACTTTCTGCACTGGATGCTGTACTTAGCACGGCAACTCATTTTATTTTGAAAAAGTATAAGGATCATGGTACTATTTTCAAGACGAAAACGGACGACGAAAGAGAGATGATTACACCATGAGAAATCCCTTATCAAATGCAGTAACAGAAATTAAACCTTCCGGCATCCGTAAATTTTTTGATATTGTAAGTGAGATGAAAGATGCCATTTCTTTGGGCGTTGGTGAGCCGGATTTTGACACCCCTTGGCATATCCGGGCAGAGGGAATCCACTCCTTGGAAAAAGGAAAAACCTTCTATACTTCCAATTCCGGGTTGATGGATCTTCGCCGTGAAATATGCAATTATCTGAAAAGAAAACAAGGCATTACTTATGATCCGGCAAAGGAAGTGTTGATTACAGTAGGTGGTAGTGAAGCCATTGACATCGGACTTCGCGCAATGCTTGATCCCGGAGATGAGGTGCTGATACCCCAGCCCAGTTATGTGTCCTATGAGCCGTGCACCGTACTGGCAGGCGGTGTTCCTGTGGTGATTAATTTAAAGGCAGAAAATGAATTCCGTCTTACCGCCAAGGAGCTAGAAGATGCCATTACAGAAAAAACCAAGGTACTGATTTTGCCTTTCCCCAACAATCCTACCGGCGCCATTATGGAAAAGGAGGATTTGGAGGCCATTGCCGAGGTAGTAATTAAACATGATATTTTTGTAATGTCAGATGAAATCTACTCCGAACTTACATATAAGGGAGAGCATGTTTCCATCGCCGCTTTGCCGGGAATGCAGGAAAGAACCATTCTCATCAATGGTTTTTCCAAGGCTTATGCCATGACGGGATGGAGACTCGGATATGCATGCGGTCCCAGAGTGATTTTACAGCAAATGACCAAAATCCATCAATTTGCCATTATGTGTGCGCCGACCACCAGTCAGTATGCAGCAATCGAGGCTCTGAAAAATGGTGACGACGACGTGAAAATGATGCGCGATGCATATAACCAGAGAAGAAGATTTTTGGTAAACGCATTCCGTGAGATGGGGCTGGAATGTTTTGAACCTTATGGTGCTTTTTATGTATTTCCTTGTATTAAGGAATTTGGTATGACCAGTGATGAATTTGCCACCAGATTTTTGGAGGAAGAAAAGGTAGCTGTAGTACCCGGAACTGCTTTTGGCGACTGCGGCGAAGGTTTCTTGCGAATTTCCTATGCCTATTCCTTAGAAAATCTGAAGGTTGCCATCGGCAGATTTGAGCGGTTCGTGAAGAAACTTCGCGAAGAGCAAAATAAGTAAAACTCCGAAGGGAGAAACAGTATGCATATTGTATTACATCAGCCGGAGATACCGGCAAATACAGGTAACATCGGCAGAACATGCGTGGCCACCGGCACATCATTACACCTGATTGAGCCGCTGGGATTTCGGTTGGACGAAAAATCAATTAAAAGAGCCGGAATGGATTATTGGCAACATTTGGATGTGAACAGATACATTAATTTTGAAGACTTTAAAAAGCAGCATCCGGGAGCGAAAATCTGGTATGCTACCACAAAGGCAAAAAATGTATACACCGATGTAAAATACGGTCCCGATGATTTCATTATGTTTGGGAAAGAAAGTGCGGGCATCCCGGAAGAAATTCTGGTGGAAAACGAAGACAGTTGTATCCGTATTCCGATGCTTTCCGAAATCCGTTCATTGAATTTGTCCAATTCCGTGGCAGTGGTTCTCTACGAGGCTCTTCGCCAACAAAATTTTGAACAAATGCAACTGCAGGGACAACTTCACAGGCTTCACTGGTAAAATGAAATCGCAAAATAAAATCGAATAGAAACGGATAAAATGTAAAGACTGTTACTGAAAGATAAGTAACAGTCTTTTTCTATACGCGCATTGATTTTGAAAGGGTTTAACTCTATAATGAAAGTGCAGACGGTGCAAGGAAATCAGTAGCGGGAGGCTAAGTTATGATTTATACGATTACATTCAATCCGGCGTTGGACTACATTGTTTCCGTAGAGGATTTTAAACTGGGAATGACAAACCGCACTTTTGAGGAAAAGATGCTTCCCGGCGGTAAAGGTATCAATGTTTCCATGGTTTTAAAAAATCTGGGATATGAGAGTACTGCTTTGGGATTTATCGCAGGATTTACCGGAGAGGAAATCAAAAGCCGGGTGGAAGAAACCGGATGTAAAGCAGAGTTTATTTGTCTTCCCAAAGGAATGAGCAGAATCAATATGAAACTGAAATCCATAGACGGAACGGAAATCAACGGAATGGGACCGGATATTGATAAAGACAGCCTTTCTTTGCTTATGTCGCGCTTAGAGCGTCTGCAAAAGGGAGATATTCTGGTATTGGCCGGCAGTATTCCCAAAAGTTTGCCAAGTTCCATTTACAGTGAAATTATGGCTAGGCTTAGGGAAAAGGAAATTCTTTTTGTAGTGGATGCAACAAAGGATTTGCTGGTGGAGGCTTTGACGTACAAGCCTTTTTTGGTAAAGCCTAATCATCATGAGATTGGTGAAATATTCGGTGTCAAACTGCAAAAAAGAGAAGAAGTGATTCCTTATGCCAAAAGATTGCAGGAAATGGGAGCAACAAACGTATTGGTTTCCATGTCCGGGGAAGGAGCTGTGCTTGCGGCAGCAGACGGTAATATTTATCATTCGCCTGCGCCGGAGGGAAAACTAATCAATGCAGTGGGAGCCGGGGATTCCATGGTTGCCGGATTTTTGGCAGGATTTTTGGAAACCGGAGAGTATAAAAAAGCACTTTCCATGGGACTTGCAACGGGTAGTGCCAGCGCTTTTTCAGAAAATTTGGCAACAAGGCCGGAGGTGGAAGTGCTTTTAAAACAGATGGAGGGATAATAATGAGAATAACAGAACTGCTGAGCTGGGAAAGTATTGAACTTCGGGCCGGCCCCGCAGATAAAAAAGAGGCTTTGGACATGGCAATCCGGCTCATGGAAAAGAGCGGAAAAATCAGTGATGTAGAAAGTTACCGAAAGCAGGTATATGCCAGAGAGGAAGAAGGAACCACGGGAATCGGAGAGGGAATCGCCATTCCCCACGGAAAAGGCGACGGTGTAAAGGCTCCGGGACTTGCGGCTATGGTGATTCCTGACGGGGTGGATTTTGATTCACTGGACGGAAAGCCGGTTCACTTGATTTTTTTGATTGCGGCACCAAATACAAAAGAAAATGTACATTTAGAGGTACTGAGCAAATTGTCTGTGCTTTTGATGGATCAGGACTTTGTGTGGCGTCTCAGATGCGCCACAAACAGAGACGAATTTATAAATATCATCAATGTTGCAGACCGGAAGACAAAGGCAGAAGAAGCCAAAAAGGCAGAGCCTGTTGCAGTAGAGGAAGTTATACTGCGGGGAAATGTCTTGGCAGTGACATCCTGTCCCACAGGTATTGCCCATACTTATATGGCGGCGGAGGGACTGGAAAAAGCGGCAAGGGCAAAAGGCTGTGCCATCAAAGTAGAGACAAGAGGCTCAGGCGGGGCAAAAAATGTACTGACAGAAAAGGAAATCGAAGAGGCAGACTGCATTATTGTGGCAGCGGATGCAAAAGTTCCCATGGAGCGATTTGTGGGTAAGCCGGTAATAGAATGTCAGGTTTCCGATGGCATCAGTAAAGCAGAGCAGTTAATAGATAGAGCGCTCAGTGGGGAGGTATCTCCTTATAGAGTGGGGCAGCCGAGGTCAAACAGTTTTGCAGAAACTAAAAAAGAGAGAGAAGACTACCGTGAAAAAGGTGCGTCTATAGGGCATAAAATTTATACCCATTTGATGAACGGTGTATCCCATATGCTTCCCTTTGTAGTAGGCGGGGGCATCTTGATTGCTCTGGCTTTTCTGATAGATTCTTTAAGCGTGGATATGGAAACTTTACCGGCGGATATAAGAGCAAATTTTGGCTCCATTACCTCTGCTGCCGCCGTGCTGAAGGGAATCGGGGATGCTGCTTTTGGATTTATGCTGCCGATACTTGCCGGTTTTATTGCAGCAAGCATTGGGGACAGACCGGGACTTGCGGTAGGATTTGTGGGAGGCTTTATTGCGGCAAACGGCAAATCCGGATTTTTGGGTGCTTTGGCAGCCGGCTTTATTGCGGGTTACCTGATTGCAGGACTTCGCAAACTATTTGAAAAATTGCCGGAAATAGTAGAAAAATTAGCCCCTGTACTGCTATATCCTTTTTTTGGTATACTGTTGATAGGGTTGATAATGACATTTTTAATTGAGCCTCCTATTGGCACCTTGAATACGGCGCTAAACGATGCTTTGACCCGGATGGGAGGCAGTAGCAAAGTACTTTTGGGTGCAGTTGTGGCAGGCATGATGGCTATTGACATGGGAGGACCTTTCAATAAGGCGGCCTATGTATTCGGAACCGCATCCATTGTGGCGGGAAATTATGATATTATGGCGGCGGTAATGGTGGGCGGTATGGTTCCTCCTTGTGCCATCGCTTTGGCAACATTGATATTCAGAAATAAATTTACAAAAGAGCAGAGAGAATCGGGACCTGCCAATTTTATCATGGGATTGGCTTTTATTACAGAGGGAGCGATTCCCTTTGCGGCATCGGATCCCTTGCGGGTGCTTCCTTCCTGTATTTTGGGCAGCGCTGTGGCTGGGGCAATGTCTATGCTTTTTGGGTGCACGCTGATGGCACCCCATGGTGGAATCTTTGTGTTCCCTGTGGTGGAAAATCCCCTTATGTACCTGGTTTCTCTGATTGTGGGAACAGTAGTAGCGGCCTTTGTACTGGGGCTGTTGAAAAAGAAGTTAGAGGGAGATTATTATGAAGCAACTTAGATATGTGATTACCGATCCGGAGGGGATTCATGCCAGACCGGCGGCACTTTTGATTAAACTTACCACAGGTTTTTCCTCTGTGATTACTATGGAAAAAGGCGGAAAAAGTGGTGACGCAAAGCGCATTTTCGCAGTTATGGGGCTTGGAGTAAAACAAGGGGAAGAAGTTTTAATTACCGCCCAGGGACCGGACGAAGACCGGGCTATAAAAGAAATTGAAGATTTTTTGAAGGAAAATCTGTAGGAGAGAAGTATGCTGACATTCCATGGAAAAAGCGTATTTGGCGGCATAGCCATCGGAAAAATTTATGTTTACCAAAAGGATAACCGATTAATAAAACGGGAAAAAATTACGGACCCGGAGTCTGAGATTGCCCGCTTTCAGAAGGCAAGGAAAGAGGCAGTAGAGCAGTTGGGAGAATTGTACCAGTCTTCCTTACGGAAAATCGGTAAATCGGAAGCGGCTATTTTTGAAGTGCATCAAATGATGTTGGAGGATTTGGATTATGTGCAGTCCATAGAAAACATTATTGAAGGCCAAAAGGTAAATGCGGAATATGCTGTGGCAACTACGGCGGATAACTATGCCTGTATGTTTGCTTCCATGGATGATGCATATATGAAAGAAAGAGCGGCAGATGTCAAAGATGTGTCAGAGCGGGTAATCAATGTCCTTATGGGAAATAAGGACAGCAGCCCGGAAATGACAGAGCCGGTCATTATTGTGGCGGAGGATTTGGCCCCCAGTGAAACAGTGCAGTTGGATAAAGATAAAGTGTTGGCCTTTGTGACCAGACTTGGTTCATCCAATTCCCACACGGCCATTCTGGCAAGAACCATGGGAATCCCGGCACTCATCGGTGTGGATGCGGATTTTAAAAAACTCCATGGGAAATTAGGTGTGGTGGACGGATTTAAAGGCGTTTTTTACACGGAACCGGAAGAAAGTGTTTTGCAGGAACTTGAAGAAAAAAAGCGTCAGGAAGAGGAAAAGAAAAATCTTCTTTTGTCGCTTAAAGGAAAGGCGAACGTAACATTGGACGGAAGAGAAATCAAACTGTATGCTAATATCGGAAACATCAAGGACTTAGCCTTGGTAAAGCAAAATGATGCAAGCGGAATCGGTTTGTTCCGCAGTGAATTTTTGTATTTGGAAAAAGATAATTACCCAAGCGAAGAAGAGCAGTTCCAAGTATATAAAACAGTGGCACAGTCCATGGCAGGTAAACAGGTAATTATCCGTACGCTTGATATCGGAGCAGATAAACAGGCAGATTATTTTGATATTCCACAAGAGGAAAATCCCGCTATGGGTTATCGCGCCATCCGCATTTGTCTGGACAGACCGGAAATTTTCAAGACACAGCTTCGGGCGATTTTCCGGGCAACCGTTTATGGTAATCTTGCTATTATGTATCCCATGATTATTTCCCTGGACGAAGTGCATCAGATTCAAAAACTGGTGGCACAGGTAAAGGACGAACTTAAGGAGCAGGGGATTGCTTACAAGGATGTAGAAGAAGGGATTATGATTGAAACCCCTGCTGCGGTTATGATGAGCGGGGAACTGGCAAAGGAAGTGGATTTTTTCAGCATTGGAACCAACGACCTGACCCAGTATACTCTGGCCATTGACAGGCAAAATCCGAAATTGGACGATTTGTACGATGCAAAGCATCCCGCTGTCCTCAAGATGATTCAGATGGTTGTGGATAACGCCCACAAAGCAGGCATATGGGTGGGGATATGTGGCGAGTTAGGGGCAGATACAGACCTGACTGAAGAATTTCTGAAAATGGGAATTGACGAGTTGTCCGTATCTCCGGGGAAAGTGTTGCCGGTTAGGAAAAAAATAAGAGAGATAAATCTTGATAAGAAATAAACTATAAAAAGAGCCATTGTAAAAAGTGTTGGATACTTATTTACATTGGCTCTTTTGGGTTTTAAGCGCCCAAAATTTGCGCTAAATATTCAGTTAATACTTTTGCGGCACGTTCGTGGGATTTTACACCGGGATGGAAGCGGCAGCCCACGGTTTCTTCCGTAGTGTTGGGTAACTGCAGGAAGAAAGTTTTGATGTCACCGCTTTCTTTGCGGAAAGTGTTGATGGCATTTGTAATAGGTAAACTCAAATCATATCCAAGCATGCCGTAAACCCATACAATGTGGGAATCGGGATTGTTGCGTCTGAGCATATAAAGGAAATCCACCACTGCCTTTTCAAAGCGGGCAGCGTCCTCTGTCACAAAAGAACCATCGGAATTTAAGTGTTGTTTAAATGTTTCGCCGGTGTCCGGGTCTTCCCACTGAGGCTGATTAAAAGCGCTGCAATCATTAGTTCCTAAATTTACAACAATAGCATCCGGTTTCCATTCAGCAAAGTCGTGAGGTTTCTGTGCACCGATTTTTTCATTAAATTCCCCTAAACCAAGACCGCAAATTTTTTCATAACAGGAAGGAATGTTATGATGAGGGTTGTTATCCCAACCGCACAAAACGCCCCAGCCACCTTGGGAAATCAGTCGGAAATCCGCATCCAGAGCCTTTGCAGTCATATTTGCATAGTTTCGGCTGGAACTCATAAACATGGAAATCCAAGGCTGGTCGCCGTTTGGACCATAAGTTCCTTCGCCGGAAGTAATACTGTCGCCGATAAATTCCAATTTAAAACGCTTGTCCGCCACAGGATAGAACTCTCCGTCCGTGCGGAAGCCGCGAATCAAAACATGGCAGGAATCGTCTTCGGACATTGCCTGCAATTCTCTGTAGAAACGCACATTTTTAACGGCGTCCAAGGTCATATTGCGGAAAAGACATAGTGAATAACTGCCGGGCATCAGCATTTGTCTGCTCATAAATGCACCGTCAATATCTGTTCCTACCCAAGGTTCAAAGGTGTCAAAATCTACGTCAATATCAATCCAAAGTTCGGTTCCGCTCACATTGACTTCAATGGCACTTCCGTTCCAAAAAAGGGGAAGCGGGTACTGGCTGTAGTCAGTTCTGCCGTGAACTTTGTAATAAGGGGTTTCTTTTAAAGAATAGGTTTTTAAATTTGTGTTTTGATACATAAGTTATTCCCTTTCTTTTAATGGGATTTTCGGCTTTTATTTAATTGCAGACGTTCTTTTATCGTAATATATCTGTCTAAGCCAATTACTTTTGCATTCAGTTTACATCCGTAAACGGTACTTCCATTTTCCAGTTTGTAATTTCTGACAATAATTCCCGTCAAATGAAATGTATAGTTTTCGTTTCGCTCCTGTATGTAATCCGTAAGAACTACGTGGGCAATAGCGCCGGGCTTAAATTCTCTTGCCGTGGCAGGAAGAATAAATGAAAAACCGGTGACACTGACGTCTTTAATAGTTGTGTCAAGGGCTGTGTTGTTTACCCCTATCTGGACGGAAGAGTAAAGTCCGAGAAAACAACGGAAAGCGCCTCGCCTGTTAAATTCTTTGCTGGGTCCGAGTGTGGAGATAAAATAGCAGAAATTTCCTGAATCGGACTTTAATGTTTGAACTGTCACATTATAAAAAATGTGTGGCTTTGCATCATCAAAAGCCACAATTAAATGGGTTAAAATACCCGATGCCTTAAAGGAGAGAACTTTTTCATCCTTCATAATAGCATTAGTGTAAATACCATGTTTTTTGGGAACAACCTCCATAATTGTCAAAGGAAATTCCAATTGTTCGGAATTAATTACTATTTGGAGAGTAAGTTTCTGCCCCATGACTAATTCTTCAATACGCATAAATACCATACCTTTTCTAAACTCTAGATATAGAATACTTGATAATTAGCCGTTGGTCAATTAAATTTGTAGAGATTACATGAATTTAACAAAAATTTTACGTATTTTTTGTAGTAAGTGTTGATAAGAAAAGCGGACCAAATAAATAAAACCGAAACTTTGTAACAAGCTTCGGTTTTATTGAGATTATTTTTCATTACGGAATTGATTAGGTGTAATGCCATATTCTTTTTTGAATACACGGTTGAAATGTTCTACACTTTCGTATCCTACATTTTCAGCAATGGATTCAATTTTCTGGCTGGTTTCTTTCAATAAACGGCAGGCTTTTTTTAAACGGGCATTTTTTACTGCGTCTTGGAAAGTCATGCCGGACTTATCTTTAATATATTTGGAAAGATAAGTTTTGGAAAGATTGAAATGCTCGGCAAGTTCCTCTAAAGTAACATTTTTATAGTCAGACTGGATGTAATTCATAATATCCACGATGCGCTCTTCGCGTCCTTCAGATACATTCTCGCTCTGGGCAAGTTTGTTAGCAGCGGATACGAGAGCAGCGATGGAACTCTTAATAATATCCTCGTCTACGCCGACGCCCCAGAAAAGTTTTCCGTCTTTTTTGATGCCCACATAAGAAGCCGCTTTGGAGTGTGAACCTGTGGAAATAGCATGCTCTTCATAAATGGAAAGTTCGTAGGTAATGCCAAAATAGGTTTTAATGGCATTGCTGACTGCATCCAGACGTCCGT
The DNA here is from genome assembly GCA_017468395.1 of Lachnospiraceae bacterium. GTDB lineage: Bacteria > Bacillota > Clostridia > Lachnospirales > Lachnospiraceae > Acetatifactor. The sequence goes on from JAFUIR010000008.1 coordinate 37,379, forward strand.
TACCGCCAGCGGCAATAGTACGTTTTTCGCCGGACTGCTCAATGATTACCTCTGCCTGAATACCGTCCACTTGTTTGAAGTGACATTCAGGGATGCCAAATACATCGTGCTGATTAATGTATGTTTCTTCAAAAATCTGATAAATATCTGCAGGAGCCAATTCCTGATGGCGGTGGTCGGAAACACCTTTTACAAGGTAGCCAACTTCTTCACGCATTTTGTCGGGAAGAGTGAAGCCAAAGTTTTGTTTCAGGATAAAGGCAATGCCGCCCTTACCGGACTGGCTGTTAATGCGGATAACATCGGATTCGTATTCTCTGCCAAGATCCTGAGGATCGATAGGAAGATAGGGTACATCCCATCTTTCGCCGCTCTTGCCTTCGTTTCTCCAAGCCATACCTTTGGAAATGGCATCCTGATGGGAACCGGAGAAAGCAGTGAATACCAGATCACCGGCATAAGGTGCTCTTTCATATACTCTCATGCGGGTCAGATTTTCATATGTTTCACGGATTTTGGCAATGTTGGAAAAATCAAGTTGGGGATCTACGCCATGGCAAACCATGTTCATTGCTACGGTGATAATGTCTACGTTACCGGTTCTTTCACCGTTTCCGAAAAGAGTACCCTCGATACGGTCTGCGCCGGCAAGTACGCCGAATTCTGCGTCACTGACGCCGCAGCCCCTGTCGTTGTGAGGATGGACACTGATGGAAACAGCGTCGCGATATTTCAGGTTTTTATGTATATACTCCACCTGACAGGCGAATACATGAGGCATAGCCACCTGAACAGTGGTGGGAATATTGATGATGACTTTGTTATCCGGAGTGGGCTGCCATACGTCCAAAACAGCGTTACAAACTTCCAAAGCATAGTCTACTTCTGTGCCGGGGAAACTTTCCGGACTATATTCAAAGGTAAAGTTACCGTCGGTTTCATCAGCAAGTTTCTTTAAAAGTTTTGCCCCATCAATAGCCAACTGTTTTACTTCTTCTTTGGATTTTTTAAATACCTGTTCTCTCTGTGCCACGGAAGTAGAGTTGTAAAGGTGAACAATGGCATGGGGTGCACCTTCCAGAGCTTCAAAAGTTCTCTTAATAATATGTTCTCTGGCCTGAGTTAAAACCTGAATGGTTACATCTGCAGGAATCATATTCCGCTCAATGAGTGCACGTACAAAATTATATTCAGTTTCGGAAGAAGCAGGGAAGCCTACTTCAATTTCCTTGAAGCCGATATCTACCAGCATTTGGAAAAACTCCAGTTTTTCTTCCAAACTCATGGGCTCGATTAATGCCTGATTTCCGTCGCGAAGGTCTACGCTGCACCAGATAGGAGCCTTGTCGATGGTTTCTTTCTGAACCCAGTCATAGGTTACAACAGGCGGCATAAAATAAGGTTTCACATACTTTTCTTTGATATTCATATTACCCTCCATTAAAAAAGTCCCTACAAAAATGTAAACTAACATTTTTATAGAGACGCAAACTACGTTTACGCGGTACCACTCTATTTCGTGATGGTCATCACGCTCTCATCGGCACTTATATGCCTAAGCCCTTTTACGGCGGCAAGTCCGTCTGTACTTACTGGGATATCCAAACACCGGAAATCCGTTGGGCCAGCAGCTCCAAGGCCAGTTCACCATTTACATCTGACTGCCTTGCACCAACCGGCAGTTCTCTGTTGTCCAGCAAATCGCTACTATTCCTCTTCAACGCATTTCTTATTCATTTTTGTAAATAGTACCATAGTTTTGTATAAGAAGCAATAGGTAAAATGAAAATTTATCAATTTTATTGATTTATTTTGCTTTTAAAAAGGATAGGTGCGTGTATTATTCGTTCATAAGTTGTGCCAGTTTGCCCAGCAGTTCCAGTTTCTCTGACAGAGAAAGGGTGTCTAAATACTCCAAAAGTTTTTCCTGCAGAAAAGTACCGTCTTTTAAAGATTCTTCTGTGACAACAATATCTTCGTCTCCAAGGAAATCAGAGATTTCTTCTACGGTGATATTAAGTGCATCTAAGGTTTCCTGATAATTTTCCAACACGGAAATTAGCGTTTCATGGTCAATAGTGATAGTATCGATTCCCTGACTTTCCGCATCACTTTGGGGTTTTGTGGGAGAGGAATCTTCCTCAATCTTTGTTTTGCTTTCCGGCACGGTCCCGGTCTTGGTTTCCGGCACAACTTTTGTTTCTGCTTCCGGTGCAGGCAATACCTGTGATACAGCTTCACTTTTAGGAGTGACTTCAGACTTAGGGGCTGTTTCCACTTCAGGCAATGCATTAACTTCTCTTTCTGCCTTGATTTCTTCGTCCATAACAATGTTCGGTACAGTTTCCGGTTCTGCTGTCATTTCTGTTTCAATTTCGACGGGGGTATCTGAAAGTTTGTCTTCTTTTTTTCCGCAGGCGCTAATGGTAAATACTGATATAATTAATAAACACAATAATACTATTTTCTTCATAAAAAACCTCTCCATTTTGTATTCCTCTTATTTATGTTATGAGACAAGAGAGGCTTTTATTCTTGTTTGGTAATGAAAGTAGAAAATAGCCCGAAATTTATTTATAAAAAAGCGGATACTCCATGAATACCCGCTTTCCGTCGATGCGACAGGATTTGAACCTGCGACCTCTACGTCCCGAACGTAGCGCTCTACCAAACTGAGCCACGCATCGCAATATGAACCGGTCAAAACCGGCAACAGTAAGATAATACACTACGGGCAAAAGAATGTCAAGATTTTTGCAACTGATAGTGGAAAGTTAAGGAAAAGAGAAGTAAAATGAAAGGTAGTTAACATAGAAAGAAAGGAACAGACAGCAAATGTATAACGCTATCGTTACACTTAAAAAAGGAGAGGGTCGCACCATTAAAGCGGGCGGTGCCTGGGTGTATGACAATGAAATTTCCAGTATTATGGGCAGTTTTGAGGATGGAGATATTGTCACAGTGCAGGATTTTGACGGATATTTTATGGGATATGGATTTATTAACAGAAAGTCCAAGATTACCATTCGCCTTATGTCACGCAAGAAGGATGCGGTTATTGATGAAAACTTTATCCGCATGCGTGTAAAAAATGCGTGGGAATACCGTAAGCAGACCATTGATACTTCCAGTTGCAGGGTAATTTTCGGGGAGGCGGATTTCTTACCGGGAATTGTGGTGGACAAGTTTTCGGATGTGCTTGTGGTGGAGTCCCTGGCGCTTGGTATTGATAAGTGGAAACTTACTATATTAAATTGCTTGAAGGAAGTGTTGGCCGAGGATGGAATTGAAATCCGCGGTATTTATGAGAGAAGTGATGCAAAGGTGCGTTTGCAAGAAGGAATGGAAAGGGTAAAAGGATTTATCGGCGAGCCCTTCGATACAAAAGTGGAAATTGTGGAAAACGGCGTCCATTATATGGTGGATGTGGAAGACGGGCAGAAAACCGGATTTTTCCTGGACCAGAAAAACAACCGCGCATCTATTCAAAAGATTTGCAAAGGAAAGAAGGTTTTGGATTGCTTTACCCATACGGGCTCCTTTGCTTTAAATGCGGGTATTGCCGGAGCGGAAAGTGTGCTGGGCGTGGATGCTTCCGAACTTGGAGTGGAGCAGGCAAGAGAAAATGCAAGACTGAACGGTTTGGAAGGAAAGGTGCAGTTTGTATGTGCTGATGTGTTTGATTTACTTCCGCAGTTGGAGGAAAAGGGAGAAAAGTTTGATGTGGTCATTTTGGACCCGCCGGCTTTTACTAAGTCCAGAAGTTCTATAAAAAATGCAGTAAAGGGCTACCGTGAAATTAATCTGCGGGGACTTAAACTGGTAAAAGAGGGTGGTTTTTTGGCAACTTGTTCCTGCTCGCATTTTATGGACCCGGATTTGTTCCAAAAGACAATTCAGGAGGCTGCAAGGGGAGCACATAAAAGGCTGCGTCAGGTAGAATTCCGCACTCAGGCCTGTGACCATCCCATTTTGTGGGCGGCAGACCAGTCTTACTATTTAAAATTTTACATTTTCCAAGTTTGCTCAGAGATGTAATGTGGAGGGAAAAGGATGAAATTTTATGATATTACGCAGGAGCCAATTAAAATATATGGGTTATCTGTTGTAGATGGAAAAGAGCGTAAATTTTGGAGACTTCCGGGGGAAATGATGGAGAAGATGCCCGGGCTGGATTATTTGGGAAAACGTTGCACCGGCGGCAGAGTCAGATTTTGCACGGATGCTGCCGAGTTTGTGATCCGTATGACCTTGAAAGAGGCGGCGGAGGATATAAACTTTCCTACTGCCGGTTCTGCGGGGGCGGATGTGTACTTCGGAAGGGGAACGGAGTCTGTCTATGGCGGTTATATTGCGCCGTGGAATCATTCTCAGGAGGAAATTACCATAGAGAAAACTTTTTTTAAGCCGGCGGGAATGGAAAATGTGACTATTAATTTGCCCAGAAGCGACCATTTGCTTGGAATGGAAATCGGATTGCCGGAGGATGCGGTACTTGCGCCGCCGGAGGAATATACTTTGCAGGCGCCCATAATTTACTATGGTTCATCCATTACAGAGGGAGGGTGCGTCAGCAGAGTGGGCTGTGCATACACCAGTATTTTAAGCCGTTGGCTGGATGCGGATTATCGTAACTATGGTTTTTCGGGATGTGCCAAAGGGGAAGAAGAGTTTGCCCGGTTTTTGGCAGAGCATAAGGAGATTTCGGCTTTTGTTTATGACTATGACCACAATACCCCCAGCATAGACCATTTGCAGGCAACCCATGAAAAATTCTTTGAAATTTTCCGGAAGGCTCATCCGGGTGTACCGGTTTTGATGTTGTCCAGACCGGATGTAGATCCTTACACCGATGATATTCAGCAGTTGCGGGATATTGTTTGCCGGACTTATCAAAATGCCCGTGCAAAAGGCGATAAGAATGTGTATTTCATTGACGGCAGACAGTACTTCGGAGATTTGGGAAGAGCTGAGTGCACGATTGATGGTGTGCATCCTACGGCACTGGGGATGATGCGTATGGCAGAAACCATATATCCTGTGTTGAGAAAAATGTGCTATCCTGCTAAAAGTGCAGAGATATCCCCTTTTTGCTAAAAATTTCTTGAAAAAGTTATTGACTTTTGAAATGAATATGATATATTTCTAAATGCAAATGCTTAGCATTTGCATTTTCATTTGCGAATTTCCGGTATGAAAACCGAAGGAAAACATAGGAGGAACCCTCGTGTTTGAAATTATTGAACATACTTTATTAGATGCTGTTAGTTTGGTGCCGTTCTTATTTTTAACATATTTGGTAATGGAGTGGCTGGAACATAAAGCAGGAAAGAAAGCACAGAAGTTTATGGAAAAAAGCGGTCAGTACGGGCCGGTTTGGGGAAGCGTACTCGGCGCCATTCCCCAGTGCGGATTTTCCGCAGCCGCAGCCAATTTGTATGCCGGACGTGTTATTACCATGGGTACGCTGGTTGCAATTTATCTTTCCACTTCTGATGAGATGATTCCCATTATGATTTCGGAAGCGGTAGATCCTGTAACAATTGTGAAGATTGTAGCTTTAAAGATTGTGATTGGTATGGCTGCCGGTTTGCTGTTGGATTTTATGTTGCCGGATAAACACGACGAGCATAATCATATTCATGAGATGTGTGAACATGAGCATTGTCATTGTGGGGAAGGCAAGGGCATTGTACGCTCTGCCATTACTCATACATTGAAGATTACGGTATTTATTTTACTGATTACTTTTATTTTGAATCTTATCCTACACAACGGCGGCGAGGATGTGATAGCTGACTTCCTTATGAATAAACCCGTAATCGGCCCTTTGGTTGCAGGCATTGTGGGATTAATTCCAAACTGTGTTTCTTCTGTGGTTATTACAAGATTGTACATAGAAGGTGCAATGAGTTTTGGCGCGCTGATGTCAGGTTTACTTGTGAATGCGGGTGTAGGTATGCTGGTGCTGCTTCGTTCTAATGCGGACAGAAAGGAAGCGCTCAAAATTATAGGTATTGCGTGTGGTATAGGTATGGTTGCAGGTATTATTATCGATTTCATGCAGGTAGCGTTTTAAAGAGGAGATTTACAATGCACAATCATGTGTGTGATACAACAACTTCATATCCTGCGGGGATGAAATGGACCAAACAGCGTAAAGATGTCTATCATGTGTTGGCTCATGCCCACGAGCCTATGAGTGCGGTTCAGATTTATCAGCAGATAGAAAAGGAAGAGAGTGCAGGATATGCGCTTTCCACAATTTATCGGATTTTAACAGCTTTTGAGGAAAAAGGCTATGTGTCCAAATCCACTTTTATGGGAGATGGAACAGTCGTTTATGAATGGAACAAAGGCGAGCATACCCATTACGCTCTTTGCCTTTCCTGCCATAAGAGGGTGGCGCTTCCGTCTTGCCCCTTTGAGCATGTGCATTTGGAAAGCGATGCCGGAGATTTTACTGTAACGGGACATAAACTGGAACTTTACGGGTACTGTAAAGACTGCGAAAAGCAGAAACTGTCGTAAATGTAGAAAGTTTTTCAATTTTTGCAAAAAACCCCTTGCAAATGAAAACACTATGTACTATAATAACTTTTGCGTTGTAAAACGCTTTATATATATGCGCCTCTAGCTCAGTTGGTAGAGCACCTGACTCTTAATCAGGGTGTCCAGGGTTCGAACCCCTGGAGGCGCACTTCGAAGAACTGTTTTTGAGGACATAGGAGCCTTGGGGACGGTTCTTTTTTTCACGTTTGGCTGAAGCCGTGCAACGAAATAGGCATGTGCACTTCGAGGGAGTTTGCTCACAGAGAAGTGCACATGCCTGTTTTGTTATAGGGCGAAGCCCGTGACCTCGCGACTTTGTCGCGAGGTGTACGGCTTCATTGATGCAAATGACTCTTGTTGCTTACTTCGGTAGCCGCCTTAAAATTTACTTGACAACAAATGGGTAATATGTTACCATTTATCCCAAGAAAGGTAACATGTTACCTTGTTGGAGGTGCCTATGAATTTTGATGAAGTTATGAAACATGAGAATATAGACTTTAGCGGTATAGAAACGTCTTATTTTCTCTTAGGATTACTTAGCGCATTTGACAACCGGTTTCAGGCGGTGGCAGATAAACTCATTGGGGAAATCAGTTGGAAACAGTTTTTTGCAATTATTTGCATTAATCTCTGTAAAGAAAGCCCCACTATAAAGGAACTGGCGGCAATCATGGGTAGTTCCCATCAAAATGTAAAACAAATTCTCTTAAAACTTGAGAAAAAAGGTTTTGTGGCTATATCCGTAGACCGGGAGGACAAGAGAAAACAAAGGGTTGAACTTACGCAGAAATGCTTGGAGTTTTGTAATGAGAATGACGGGAAAAGTAATATGGCAGTTACTGCCATGTTTGCAGGCATTTCAGAAGAACAACTTCGCATAACAATACAGACGATTATGCAGATGGAAGATAATTTAAAAAAATTGTAAGGAGATTACCATGGGAAAAGGGATTATTTTATATCAATCAAAATATGGCGCCACGAAGAAATACGCAGAGTGGTTGAAGGAAGCAACTCAGTTTGATTGCATAGAGACGAAGAGCGCCGACATTAAAAAAGTGCAGGAATATGATGTGATTATTCTTGGCGGCGGTGTTTATGCATCCGGAATTGCAGGGCTGTCATTTTTGAAAAAGAACATACAAAATTTAAAAGATAAGAAAATTGCAGTATTTTGCGTAGGCGCATCTCCCTACGATGAAGATGCACTGGCAGAAGGGTATAAACATAACTTTAAAGAAGCACTTCAAGGGCTTCCTTGTTTTTATTGTCGCGGTGCATGGAATGAAGATGCCATGTCTTTTACAGACAGAACGTTATGCAAGATGCTTAAGAAAGCAGTTGCGAAGCAGGACCCGTCCACATATGAACCATGGCAAAAGGCATTGATGAGTGCAGTGGGACAAAATTGCGATTGGACGGACAGAAAATATATCGCGCCCATATTAGAGTACATAAAAGAATAAGATTGTTGTTTTGCAAAAACGAATTGACGAATAAAAATAAATGTGATAATATACACCCAAAGCATAAATTTCTAGTATTCTTATGTATGAAAATACATTGTACACATAGGTGTAGTTCTATTTAAGCCGTTCGGCGTTCTGAAATCAATGCTTTTAATCCCAAAACGAAAAGAAAAGCAGGAGTTCAGAAAGCCAAATGCGGATAAGGTGCGAAGTTATGCAAAGAAAATGGAACTGGAATTGGCAGTGGAGTTGGCAATCGAAGACTGTATTGCAGAAAATGTTTTGAGGGATTTTCTGGTGTCGCAGAGAGCGGAGGTAACTATGGTAAGTATTTTCGAGTATGATGAAGAGCGGGAATTGAGACTTATTAGAGAAGACGAACGAGAAATTGGAAGAGAAATCGGAAGACAGGAAATGCAGGAAGAAAACCGGAAAGTACAAGCAGAACACATAAAGTCTGTAATTTCCCTATGCAGGGAGTTTGGTTGCAATGATGAGCAGATTGTAGAGAAACTGATGGAGCAGTGCCATCTGAGCAAAGAAGAAGCCAAAACAGTCATCAAAGCGTTCATAGGCTGCCAATAAGAGAGAAGTCCCATCACTTTGGAGTTAGAAGTGATGGGACTGTTTTGTGTTGTCAATTATTAGGTTATAAATTGTTGAAGCCTATTCAAAATACTTCATGGGGTCAACCGCAACATTATCTACGAAGACTCCAAAGGAAAGGTTTGGTCCGGTTGCCATGCCTGTGGCACCTACATGACCGATAATAGTTCCGGCAGATACTTCATCTCCTGCGGAAACCAGAACATCTTGCAAGTGACCGTAAATGACAAGGGTATCGTCTGCACCTGCAACGGAGATGTAGATGCAGTTACCGTTATGGGGGCTATAAAGGGTCTCAGTAACAATACCTGCTACTGCGGAATAAACATCGTCCCCTTTTTCACCAGCAATATTAATGTGATCCACAGTTTTGTTTTCGCCGGTAACAGGATGGACACGGGTACCGAAGGTACTGGAAATGGTGGAACTTTCTGTAGGCCAAGTCCATAAATCTATCTGTATAGCGTCGGTATTCTTGTCTGTGCCGGTAACAGGATTGGCCACAGGGGGATTTTCTGCTTCGGTATTCGCAGGTATCTCGGTGGCAACAGCATCTGCAATTTCTGTGCTGTCGGTGTTTTGCTGAGATTGTGCCCTATTACTGTCATCCGGTTCGGCAGCATTTGCTGATGTCAGGAAACAAGTGCCGATGCACAAAATCAGTGCAAAGGCAGCAATGCCGCCAAACAGCGTAAACTTTTTAGGTTTCATAATGGCTATAATCCTTTCTTCAATTGTGTTTTTGCTAAAACTATTGAAGAGAAGCGTAGGAACAGACCGTTGCTCCTCCATGCTGACAAGGGTTCGGGCATAACCGGTCCTGGATTCTGTGCCGGATTTTCTTACCACAGCCTCGTCACAGGATAGTTCTAAGTCCCGGTTGAAAAGAAAATACATAATCCAAACCAAAGGATTGAACCAGTGGAGGCAGAGGGTGATAATCATGAGTAATTTTGCCACCGGGTCAAAACGGCGGATGTGAATGTACTCATGCAGGAAAATATAATTTAGTTGCTCCCTATTATCTAAATCTACTGTCTTTGGCAGCAAAATCACAGGGCGGATAAAGCCATACGTCAGAGGGGATGAAATAAGGTCTGACCGGCGGATGCTGATTTCACGCCTTGCGGGGTGTTCCCTTAGCCACTTCTCTGTATAGTTCGTAGAAACAGGTAAGGAGGTTTTGTAATTTCTAAGGCATGTTATGTAACATATTGCAAAGAAGACCGCAAAGAACATAAATCCCACAAACCATGTAATTTCCCAAGGAAAAGTGTTATTACCGGCATTTGTTACCGGGGCTGTATCGTGGAAACCCATGGTTTCGAAAGGTAACAAAGGCAGCGCAGTTGCGAGCGGGGACTCTGTGATAACGTCCTGCACTTTTTCATTTCTGCCAAAGAGTGAGTACACGCTAAAGGCTGAGGGGATAGAAAAAGGCAGTATCAAACGGACCAGTGCAATGCCCCATAGAGAAAGGAAAAATCCTTTGGGAAAGCGGTTAATGAACAGCGTCCGAATGAGCGCAATTACCGCAATGAGTACTGCGCCGGACAAACTCATTTGTAATAAATTCATACCGCTCACCTCACTCTAAATCACCGATAATCTGTTTAAGTTGCTCAATCTGCTTTGCAGAAAGTTTCTTGCGTCCAAGGAGAGCGGCAAACAATTTATCTTCGCAGCCATCATAAATTTTGTTGATGAGTTCGTTTGTCTCTGCCTCTTGAACTTCTTCCTTTTGGATAAGAGCATGACACATAAAATTTGGTTCAGACCGCAAAATGGCGCCTTTTCCAATGCACCTTTTAATCAGAGTGTAGGTGGTGTTCATATTCCAGCCCACTTCTTCCTTAAGCACATCGGAAATATGTTTTGCGGTACAGTCGCCTTCGCGCCAAAGGACGTCCATAACCTTAAGTTCAGAATCAAATAATTTTTCAGTCATACTGTGTCCTCCTTCAAACTACTCGAGTAGTTTACATCTACATACTACCGCAGTAGTTTCGATTTGTCAATACACTACTGGAGTAGTTTGGTGCAAAATTTTATGAAAAGTAAATTTTTACGATTTTCTGGATAAAGAGGATTTACCGGAAACAAAAAAAGAGATATGCTAAAAATGAAAGATTTGTTATGAAAAAGTTATTGTTAAAAATTGTAATCGGGAGGATGTGTTTATGGCAAAAAATTGGGACACGGGCATAGATAAAAGAAAGACATTTTTCAATCTGGAAGATTTTTCTTTAGGAGATGTACAACTTTTAGATGAATATGAAGTGAATGCCTTTGCTTTGGAAGTGAAGTATTTGAAGTCTATTGATGCGGACAGATTGATTAGGGGATTTCAGGATATCGCAGGAATCTCGTCGGCGAACCCGCTCTATGGCGGATGGGAGACTTCAAATATTCAGGGGCATACACTGGGACATTATATGACAGCGGTGTCACAAGCCTATGGTGCCACCAAAGATGAAGAACTTTTGAATATTATTAATCATATGGCAGATGTTTTGGCACAGTGCCAAAATGCGAAGACGGGCTATCTGGCGGCAATTCCGGAAAGCCACTATGCGCAAATTGAAAATGGAAAACCTGACGGGACATGGGTGCCTTGGTATTCTATGCACAAAATCATGTCCGGTCTGATAGCGGCATATGAAAAAGCGGGTAGCAAGAAAAGTCTGGAAGTGGCAGGTAAACTGGGGGACTGGGTGTACTCCAGAACTTCTAAGTGGACGCCGGAAATGCAAACGGTAGTGTTAAATGTGGAATACGGCGGAATGAACGACTGTCTGTACCAGTTATATAAGCACACAAAATCCGAAAAACATTTATCGGCGGCTCATAGTTTTGATGAACTATCCCTGTTTGATGCACTTTATGAGGGAAAGGATGTATTGAAAGACAAACATGCCAACACCACTATCCCCAAGATTATGGGTGCCTTAAACAGATATATAGCGCTGGGTAAGGGAGAAGAATATTATCTCCGGGTGGCAGAAAATTTCTGGGAAATCGTGATAAAGAGCCACACCTATATTACCGGCGGCAACAGCGAGTGGGAACATTTCGGGGAGCCGGGTATTTTGGATGCAGAAAGAACCAACTGCAACTGCGAGACATGCAACACCTATAATATGCTGAAACTTACCAGAGAACTGTTTAAGATTACGGGAAAGTCTAAATATGCGGACTACTATGAGAATACATTTATTAATGCTATTCTTTCTTCCCAAAATCCGCAAACCGGCATGACTACTTATTTCCAGCCCATGGCAACAGGGTTTTTTAAGGTGTACAGTTCCGCTTTCGACCATTTTTGGTGCTGTACGGGTTCCGGCATGGAGAATTTCTCCAAACTGGGAGACAGCATTTATTATAAGGACAAAAACAGTATTTATGTGACACAATTTGTTTCTTCCAAAGTCACATGGAAGGAGAAGGGCTTGCTGATTACGCAGGAAAGTTATATTCCTGAAACGGATGTCACAAAATTTACCGTGGAAACATTGTCAGGGGAAACCGTAGAAGCGGATATTGTGCTGCGCGTGCCGGATTGGTGCGCAAAGTCTGCCACTGTGAAAATAAACGGCGCCGAAGCGGAAGCCAAAATAGAGAATGGTTTTTTGTGTGTATCCCGTGATTGGAATAGCGGCGACGTGCTGGAATATAGCATTCCTATGGAAGTGGTGGCATATGACTTGCCGGATAACAAAAATGCGGTTGCTTTTAAGTATGGTCCCGTAGTTTTGAGTGTCAATTTGGGCTCGGAGGATATGAGAACGGATGTTACGGGAGTGAATGTTACCATTCCCACCTGTTCTGTGCCGGTAAATGATGTGATTAAAGTTACAAGGGGAAGGCCTCAAGAATGGCTTGCAAACGTAAGCGGTAATGTAGTAAGAAGGGAAGGGAAACTGGCTTTTATTTTGAAGGATACCGATAGGGATTTGGTGTTTACACCTCATTATATGCAGCATCAAAACAGATATGGCATTTATTTCCGTTTGGAATAGGTCTGGGAAAAAAGTGGGTGTCAAAGAGAAAGAAAGTATGTTACAATAAAAAGGAAACTAAAATAATTCATGAGATAAGTGAAAAATGGTGATTGGATGAAGATATTATTAGCAACCATATTAACCGTGGCATTAGTTGTAATAGGCATATGTATTTTTAAAACCTACAAGGAGAAGCATAGACTGGCGAAGATTGTCAGAAATATTTTGCTGACAGGGCTTTTGATTGTATTGTTTAATCTGGTGTCTTTGCTGACAAGGTTTGAACCGGTCTGTCTTGTGGCTTACAGTGCTTATTTTGTGGCTTCGGATTGGTTGCTATATTTTTTGTTGCAATTTTCACTGGAATATATCGGCAATGATTTTGAGAAGCATGTAAAGAAGAAATATATGTGTTTGCTCCTGTTGGCGGATTCGGCAAATATTCTTCTGAATAATGTGTTTGAGCATCTTTACACTTTGAAACATGTCAGTCTTTTTGGCGGGGAAAGTTACTACGAACTGGTTGTTTACTGGCCTTTTGCGGTACATTATTTTATCATTCTCATGGTGGCTGCTTTTTGTCTTATCAGCCTGTTTTACGGAGCCTTAAAAGCACCGGTGTTCTACCGGAAAAAATACATGACTATTGCGGTCATTATGGTAGTACTTATAGTTTTATATTTCATTACGTTCAAATCGGCAATTGACGTTTCCGTAATCGGTTACGTTATAGAAGGAATATGTATTTATTACTGTGCCTTTGTATATACACCCCAGAGGTTGTTGCAAAAGACTCTGTTCCAAGTGACGCAGGATATGTCTGTTGCTTTGTTTGTGATGGACATAGAGGGCAAAAATTTGTATAGCAATAAATATGCGGAAGAATTGTTCGATACGGAAAGTCCTCTTGTGAATAAAGAGGGTATCACACTGGAACAGTGGTGCCGTGATGCTTACATGAATCAAGAGGAAGAATTTACAAAGCAGCAGACTTTTTATCGCGGCGATGAAGAACTGATTTTAAAAATACAGTTACAGAGAATGGTAGACGCCCACAAGCAACTGCAGGGCGGATATTTCGTGGTGCAGGACCGCACGGAAGAAATTATTGCATTGAGAAAAGAACGGTATCTGGCTACCCATGACAGTTTGACCGGTTTATACAATAAACAGCGGTTTTATGAAAAGTGTGAAAAGTATATTAACAGGCATGCCGACAAAGAGTTGCTGATGATTTGTACGGATATCAAAGAATTTAAGATGATTAATGATTTCCTGGGAACTAAAACGGGAGATCTTGTGCTACAAAATATTGCTATTATGTTGAAAGAACAGGTAACCAAGGCGATTTACTACGGACGCCTTGGAAATGATGTTTTCAGTATATTGATGGCGAAAGAAGACTTTAGCGAAGCACTTTTTGCAAAAGAAGAGCAGGGAGCATATTTCTCGGGAATGACGAGAGATGTATCATTCCCTATCATTAATTATATCGGTGTTTACGAGATTACGGAGCGCACACTGCCGGTTTCTGTAATGTGTGACCGTGCAAGGATGGCGATTGCAAAGATTAAAGGCGATTATCACAAGCGTATTTCTTATTATGATAATGTGATGCGTGATACTATTTTGCATGAACAGGAATTGATTAGTGACTTGAATACTGCCATTTCGGATGGACAACTGAAAATGTATCTTCAGCCCCAGACATCTGTAAGCGGTGAACTTCTGGGAGCGGAGGCGTTGGTGCGTTGGATACATCCGGAAAAAGGTTTTATCATGCCGGGAGATTTTATTCCCGTTTTTGAGAAAAACGGACTGATTTCCGATGTGGACAGGTATATATGGGAGGTTGCCTGCAAACAACTTCGCAAATGGAAAGAGGAAGGTCGGGAAGATTTGTATATCTCGGTAAATATTTCTCCCAGAGACTTCTATTTCCTGAACATTTATCAGATATTTACGGAATTGGTGGAAAAGTATGATATTGCTCCCCAGAATATTAAACTGGAGATTACGGAAACGGCTATTGTAATGGATTTCAAACGTCAGATGGAATTGATTAGCAGACTGCGCCGCACGGGATTTGTGGTAGAGATGGATGACTTTGGAAGCGGCTATTCCTCTTTGAATATGCTAAAAGATATTCATGTAGACGTGCTGAAAATTGATATGGCGTTCCTGAAAAAGGCCGAAGATGAGGAACGCAGTAAAAAGATTTTGCAAATGATTATCAGTCTTTCCAAAGAACTTGGAATGCCCGTGATTACGGAAGGTGTTGAAAATGCGGAGCAGGCAAAGTTCTTGTCGGAAATGGGATGTGAAATGTTCCAGGGATACTATTTTGCAAAACCTATGACAGTGGAAGAATTTGAAAACAGATATTTGAGATAAGCAGATGGAGCATTTTGACAGCTAAAGGAGAGACTATGATTTTTGAAACCCATGCTCATTATGATGATGACGCATTTGATGAAGACAGAGAATTGCTGCTGGAACAATTGCCAAAGCAGGGAATAGGCCGTGTGGTAAATATCGGTGCCAGTTTGAAATCCTGCCAAAAGACGCTGGATCTGATGGAAAAGTATGATTATATTTACGGAGCCATCGGTGTGCATCCAAATGAAACAGGAGAATTAAATGAAGAGAATTTTGCATGGCTAAAAAAACAGTGTGAACACAAAAAATGTGTGGCGGTTGGTGAAATCGGTCTGGATTATTACTGGGACGAGCCGGAGCGGCAAGTGCAAAAAGAATGGTTTCGCAGGCAACTTCGGCTGGCAAAGGAAATGGATTTGCCGGTGGTAATACATTCCAGGGATGCGGCGCAGGATACCATACAGATTATGAAGGAAGAACATGCGGAGGAAATCGGCGGAGTCGTACATTGTTTTGCTTACACGAAGGAGACTGCGCAGATTTTTCTGGATATGGGTTTTTACATCGGTGTAGGTGGTGTAATTACTTTTAAAAACGGCAAGAAGTTGAAAGAGGCGGTGGAAGACATTCCTTTGGAGCGCATTGTGCTGGAAACAGACAGCCCTTATTTGTCTCCGGAGCCTTATAGGGGAAAGCGCAATTCATCTTTGAATCTTCCCTTTGTAGTAGAGCAGATTGCGAGTATCAAGAATGTGACCCCGGAAGAGGTCGAAAGGGTCACATATGAAAACGCATTAAAATTATATAGATTATCATAGTAAAAGAGATTGGAAGTGCACTTCATTTTTGGAGTGCGCTTTTTCTGTGATTGCTAAAGAGTATTTTAAAAAAAGGGTATTGACAAATATGTCTAATGGTATTAGACTAAAGTTGTCTAAAGGCATTAGACAAAACGACAAGAAGTAACGCATATGCAGTATTTCATAAATAAAGGGAGGTATGGTAAGACATGGAGCAGTTTAAATTGGGAGAAATGGAGCAACGGTTGGCGGATTTGATTTGGGGGCACGAGCCGCTCAGTTCGGGGGAACTTGTAAAATTATGTGAAGGAGCTTTTGACTGGAAGAGGACTACGACTTACACCATGCTCAAGAGACTTTGCGAGAGAAATATTTTTGCGAACGAAAACGGTACAGTGGTGGCGTTGATGTCCAAGGAGGAATTTCAGGCTGCCAGAGGGGAACAGTTTATTAATGATAATTTTGAGGGCTCTCTGCCACAGTTTTTGGCGGCCTTTTCCCGCAGAAAAAAATTGGGGGAAAAAGAAATTCTTGAACTGAAACGATTGATTGATGAATATGAGGAGGGGGACAATGATTGAAGGGGCTTTTATAAGTATTGTGAATATGAGCCTGACGGCAACAGTGGCAATCTTGGCGGTTTTATTAGCGAGAACGATGCTGCGCAGAGCGCCGAAGATTTTTTCCTACATACTGTGGGTGGTGGTACTGTTCCGTCTGGTTTGTCCGGTTTCTTTTACCGCGGACTTTTCCATTTATAGTTTGTTGCCTGTTTCAGTTTTGCAACAAACCGGAGAAATCCGTCAGGAAAGTGTGAACAGACCTTATGGGGATAATATGGATTTTGTGCAAATCATAGATGGACTGTCTGTACAAGAAGAGCCGCATCTAAATACTATAGGTAGTGATGCAGCGGAAAATTTAGTGACCGGCAAAGAGGCACAAAGCCAGATGCTGAGTGCGCAGGAAAACCCCAAGAGTCCTGCAGAGTTGTTTATGCAAATCGGAAGTATTGTTTGGCTTTCAGGCGTGGGGATTTTGGTATTATATAGTTTTGTGACATTTGTGTCACTTAAGAAAAGCCTTAGGAACGCAGTACATGTGCGGGACAATGTATATACAACATACAACCTGATAACTCCCTTTGTATGCGGTGTTATCCGTCCACGGATTTATTTGCCCGCAGGACTTAGGGAAGAGGAAAAAAGATACATTTTGCTGCACGAGCAGATACATATCAGAAGAGGCGACCATCTGGTGAAACTTATGAGTTTCGCGGCGCTTTGCCTGCATTGGTTTAATCCGTTTGCATGGCTGGCTTTTTTCCTTAGTGGGAAAGACATGGAGATGTCCTGTGACGAGGCTGTTATCCGAAAACTGGGTAGCGGTGTGAAAAAAGAGTATTCGTCCTCTCTTTTGGCACTGGCTACGGGCAGGCGGATTATCAGCGGTGTACCCTTGGCCTTTGGCGAGGGTGACACCGGCTCCCGCATTAAGAATGTGCTCCGATATAAAAAACCGGCGGTGATTCTGGTGGGCGTGGCAACAGTGCTACTTATCGTGATGTGCGGTATGCTTTTGGCGAATCCCGCTGCAAAGGATAACCAAGACCTTAAATGGGGTCAGACCGCCATGTATGGGGTAATTGTGGAAGTGGATGTGCTTGGCGACGGAACGCTTCAACAGGTAGTGAGTATTCCCGGAAACGGCGAAGTAGAGATACCAAAGGCAAAAGAAGTGGTGTCTTATGTGGATAAGAAAAATTTTCGGGGCTTAGAGACAGGAGATGTGGTCCGCATTGTGTTCTCCTGGGGGAAAGATACTTCTATTATGGAGACTTATCCCGGTAGATTTTCTGTAGAAGCAGAAAAAATTGAGGTGTACGCAAAAGGCTACAGTCTGGCTTATCAAGGCCAAAATAAATATCATTTTACCATACCTGCATCAGAAATTCCCGGCTGGGAAGAAGCGGTAGCGGGAGATATGTTGACCATTTATGATAAAGCTTACCTTTCCGGCGAGGAGTCGGAGGCTTTGGTAGAGGCGAAGGTGCTGACCGTCACAGAAGCGGAGGAATCCGGTGATGCAGCCTTTATAGCAGAGGTGGCTATGCAGGATATGGGTAAGGTGTTACAGGCCTTCCCTTACGGCGTGACCTATTCTGTCGGCAAAATACCTTGGTATGAGGCTTCCAACGGCACCTACTTTCTGGAGATATTGGAGTATTCCAAAGAAGACAAAACCATTGAGAAATATAGGTGGTTAAATAGGGATGATAAAGAGGAGAGAGAAATAAGTACGGATGAGCCCATTTACATTGGGGACTGTCATATTGGTCTGTATGAAGGAATACAGGAAATAGAGAATGTTTACTATGAAAAGAATCTGACCAAATTCGTCCGCTGTATGGAACTTGGCTCCGAGGAAGTACCTAAAATGTGCTTAATCGATATTTGGGACGGAAAGGTAGACCATGTTGGGCTGATGGAACCCTATGCGGGCGTGGGAATCCGGACCGGACAAGCAGCCTATAGAAATGTGGGTGCAGGAGAAGATACATGGTATGAAGATATTCGGCAGTTAGAAGGAGAAGATGTGCTGGATAAATATTATACACTTGCCCATACAGAAAGTTTGAATGTGGCTACAGAGCCCGGCGATGAACTGATAGAAGTTTATACCGGAAACATCGGAGACGGAGACAGCGGAGTGGTATTGTTTAAAGATGTGGATGGTAATCTGCTGCATGACCTTTCAGCCCATACCGCCAGAGCGGGTTGGAATAATATTTATGTGGGCACCATAGGAAGTGAGACTTCCGGAAAATATGGTAAGGATACTTCTTTTATTATGATAGTCCATATTGAGAACCGGGATACTTATGGCGAATATAGTTATGCATTATATAAACTGACAAAGGATGGAAAATCCTATATGGAAATGTCCTCCTTTACCTTCGGGGAACCCTATGAATATGATGAGGAATATTTTAAACAATGGGTAAATGGTTTGGAATATTATCTTGTTAACAGTCATTTGCTTCTCAGTACACAGGATGGAGAAGTCCGCACCGGTTGGGTAAATGATGTGGTAAGATACAATTATGAAACCCTCCGCCCTACGGGAGTGATAACAAAGTAAATAGGAAATGTGTTTTGGTGCAAAAGGAAAAATTCCGGGATGAGTGTCCCGGATTTTTTTCTCATTTCCCCTCTGTTTGTCAAAAATATTAAGAAATATGTAAAATATAGTTGACAAAATGTCGCAAGGGATGTATTGTGAACGTACAAAGTAAAAATGTGAGGTGGCAAAATGAAAAAGAAAATATTAATTGTATCCGTTGCCGTTGTGGCAATATTAGCGATATTCGGGTTTATGGCATATTTTTTAACAGACAAATATGTTATGGAGATGGAATTTGAAAAGGAAATCTCGGTTGTAGACAGTATTGTGCAGCAGGAAGAGGAAATGTACCAAATTGAGATTCCAAAAGATGGTAGTTATCTGTTCCATGCCAAGTGGGAGACAAATCCGGAAGGATTTATAACCGGTTGCCAAATTATCAGTGAAAGTGGAGAAGTGGTTTTTTGGTCAACAGCAGACTGGTGTGACATGTACTCGAATCCCATTGAAATGAAGAAGGGAACCTATACAGTGGCATTTTTCTTTATCACAAACGATGAGCAGTGGGATTCGTTTTTTAAAGAAGCAAAGGTTGAAGATGAGTTGTGGAATGTTCCTCCTGATTTGAATTATGATTTTGTGTCTGACGGTACGTTTACTGCCCACTATGAATTCGACCTGAAAGAGGAAAAACCCATTCGGGGAGTTGCCGTTGTATGCGGAATGTTGATGGGGTGTATATTGATAGTAATTATGGTAGCGTTGGCCCAAAAAGGCGAAGGCATTAAAGCGAAATATGATGAGAGGCAAGAGTTAGTCCGTGGAAGAGGATTTAAATATGCATTTTTTAGTATGCTTATCCTGAATATTGTATTTTTCGGGCTGGGAGCAGCAGAAGTAACAATTCCCATGGATGCGGGTATTGCTTCGATGCTTAGTGCTCTTTTGGGTGCTTGTGTCTATGCATCTTATTGTGTTTGGAATGACGGATACTTTGCATTGAATCAAAGATTAGGTATGGTTATGATATTTCTTATCATCATGGGTATTTTGAATTTGGTTTTGGGTATCAATGCCTTTGTGGAGGGCAGGGCTTGGTATAACGGCGAATTAACTTTCCACAGTATCAATCTGTTTTGTGCTATTATTATGTTAGTGATTTTCGGAACCATGCTTCTGAAAAAAATCGTCAGGGATGGAAAGGAAGAGTAGGATGAAAAATTTGAAGTTAAAATCGGCCAGGGCAGCATTGGACTTGTCCCAGCAGGATTTGGCGGAAAAGGTCGGCGTATCACGTCAGACCATAAATGCCATCGAAAAGGGAGATTACAATCCTACCATCAATTTATGCCGGGCTATTTGTAAAGTACTTGGAAAAACATTGGATGAACTGTTCGGAGAAGAGGAAGAGACCTGCTAGTGCGGGTCTCTTTTTGCGTGAACGAATTAAATTTTTTAAATTTTATGGGCCAAATTCGGGTTTCAATAAATATTTATCGAAAATCAATAAAAATATATTGACTTTCGATTTCGAAGGTGGTATATTCGAGTCAAGCGAAATGGTAGATGCTACCATTTCGCATATGGCAGGAGGACGTGAAGGATGAAAAAAGAAACAGTGACAAAGATTACAAAGTGGCTTATGGATTTTATGTTTTTTGCAGGAATCATAGTGACACTGACTTTGCCCTTATCCATTAAATGGGTGGGACAGTACGTGGAAGGCTTTGCAGAACATTATGCAGAGATAGTAGTGATTTATTTTATCTTGGGTATTTTGGCAGTGTTGATTATCGGGGAACTGCGGAAAATGTTCCGTACGGTTGTGGCAGACGATTGTTTTGTCTATGAAAATGTGGTGAGCCTTCAGCGCATGGGAACCTACAGTTTTGTCATTGCACTGATGGCACTGGTGAGAAGTATTGTCTACATGACACCGGCCATGGGAGTAGTGATTTTGGTATTCATCATAGCAGGCCTTTTCAGTAAGGTGTTATCCTTTGTGTTTGACAAGGCTGTGCAATACAAAGACGAAAATGATTTGACAATTTAGGAGGCGGTTATGGCGATTATTATTAATTTAGACGTTGTAATGGCACAGCGCAAAAAAGGTCTGACGGAATTGGCGGGAGAAGTGGATATCACGCTGGCAAATCTTTCCATATTGAAAAATAACAAAGCGAAAGCGGTGCGTCTTTCCACTTTAGATGCCATTTGTAAGGCACTGAATTGTCAGCCGGGGGATATTTTGCAATATGTGCCGGATGAAGAGATTGAGGAATAGATACCGGAAAGAACCGGAGATTAGAAAGGAGATTAATAATGGATGGAATGAATATGGTAAAACCGGAGACGAGGCAATCATGCCTTCGACGGGAGAAGTTTGGGCACTTAGGAGTGGTCACGGGGATTTATGCGCTTTTTTACACCCTTTGCATGTACCGTAACACCGCAGGAGTTACTTACCCTTTTTTTATCGCAGGAAGTCTCTTCTTTTTCTGCTACTGTATGCGAAAACTAGAGATTACTATAAAAAGAGGGAGCACCTTTTACATGGGGGCGATGATACTTCTGGGGATTTCAACGGTGTGCACTGCTGATGGGCGCATCGTTTTTTTTAACCATTTGGGAGTGCTTTTACTCATGATTAGTTTCTTGCTGCACCAGTTTTACGATGACAGTAAGTGGGGATTTGGGAAGTATTTGGCGTCCATGATTGCTACGCTCTTTGGAAGCATTGGAGAGGTGACAAAGCCTTTTACGGATTTTATGCATTACCGTAGCCGGAATGGTAAAAAGAGTGGAAAAGGTATTTATGTTCTTGTTGGAGCATGTGTCTCGGTTCCTATGGTGTTGGTGGTTTGGTTCCTGCTCATGAGTGCGGACCGGGTGTTCATGGATATGTCCGAGGGGCTGTTTGATGCTATTAATCCGGACAATATCTTTGGTATGGTATGCAGTTTCGTGCTGATGTTTCTGGCGGCCTACGGTGTGCTGGCTTATTTGGGCGAAAAACACCTTGGCGAAGAAGTCAAAGAAGTGAAGCGGATGGAGAGCGCCCTGGCTATTACGGTAATGGTGCCGCTGACCCTTCTCTATATTGTGTTCTGCGGTGTACAGGTATTTTGCCTTTTTCTTGGAAATGTAGAGTTGACCAATATGACTTATGCAGAGTACGCAAGACAAGGATTTTTCCAGTTGCTCTTTATCTGCATACTGAATCTGATAATGGTGCTGGTGGGCAGACATTACTTCAAAGAAAGTAAAGTGTTAAAAGGAATTATGACAGTTGTGTCAGTATGTACCTACATTATGATTTTTTCCTCTGCCTTCCGCATGGTGCTTTATATCAAGCATTATTATCTGACTTTCCTTCGAATATTGGTATTGTGGGCGTTAGCGGTGATATTTATGTTGCTGACGGGAGTGCTGATTAGCATTTATGTGCGGAAGTTTCCACTGTTTCGGTATGGGGTCATAGTGGTTTCGGTGTGCTATATTGCACTGTCGTTCTCGAAACCGGATTATTGGATTGCAACTTGTAATCTGGGTAATGTGGAGAAAGCGGAGGAAAGTTTCTTTGATGCGGATGCCTATCAGGATTACCGCTATTTGAGTGAACTTAGTGCCGATGCAGCACCGGCTATTTTGCCTTACCTTGAGGAAAAGGGGTACAATATTGCAGAGGGGACTTGGGGATATCGCTATCTGAAGGATTTGCGTGAAAGCGTAGAAGATATGAGTTTCCGTGAATGGAATTTTTCCAAGTATATGGCAGTGAAGAATTTGCAGCAGTATGAGTGATGGAAGCAAACAGAATAAGAGACATAAGAAACCGCACGGTGCCAATGGTTGCATCGTGCGGTCTTTGCTTAGAATACCTTAGTGGTCCATTTGGTGCAGTCCCAGACCTGCGTTGCCAGTCCTTCATAAAATTCGGGTTCATGGCAAACCATAAGGATACTGCCCTTATATTCTTTTAACGCTC
This sequence comes from Lachnospiraceae bacterium, assembly GCA_017468395.1. Lineage (GTDB taxonomy): Bacteria > Bacillota > Clostridia > Lachnospirales > Lachnospiraceae > Acetatifactor. The sequence goes on from JAFUIR010000008.1 coordinate 60,300, forward strand.
TTTTCAGTTCGTCTTTGGCATCCACGTCTAAGTGGTTGGTAGGCTCGTCCAAAAGAAGTACGTTTGTATCGCGGTTCATGAGTTTGCAGAGACGCACCTTTGCCTGCTCGCCACCGCTGAGTACTTTGACTTTGCTTTCGATGTGCTTAGTGGTCAGTCCGCATTTTGCCAGAGCAGAGCGTACTTCGTACTGGGTAAAACCGGGGAATTCTTTCCAGATTTCCTCGATGCAGGTAGTTTCGACGTCGGGGCTCATTTCTTGTTCAAAGTAACCGATGTAGAGGTAGTCGCCTTGCTCCACACCGCCGTCCAGTGGCTTAATCAGCCCAAGGATACTCTTAAGCAATGTGGTTTTTCCGATACCGTTGGCGCCGGTAAGGACAATTTTTTCGCCCCGCTCCATTTCCAGATTCAAGGGCTTGGAAAGAGGCTCATTATAACCGATAATCAAATCTTTTGTCTGGAAAATGTATCTGCCGGGAGTGCGGGCCTCACGGAAGTTAAATTCCGGCTTGGGTTTTTCCGCAGCCAGTTCAATCACATCCATTTTATCCAATTTCTTCTGCCTGGACATAGCCATGTTACGGGTGGAAACGCGGGCTTTATTGCGGGCCACAAAGTCTTTCAGGTCAGCGATTTCCTTTTGCTGTCTGTTGTACGCTGCTTCCAACTGGGACTTTTTCATAGCGTAAACTTCTTGAAATTTATCATAGTCGCCCACATAGCGGGTAAGTTGTCTGTTATCCATGTGATAAATCAAGTTGATAACGCTGTTTAAAAAAGGAATGTCGTGGGAAATCAAAATAAAAGCATTTTCATATTCATTTAAATATCTTTTCAGCCATTCGATGTGTTCCACGTCCAGATAGTTGGTAGGCTCGTCCAAAAGCAAAATGTCCGGTTTTTCCAAAAGGAGTTTTGCCAGGAGAACCTTGGTACGCTGTCCGCCGCTAAGTTCCGTGACATCCCGCTCCAAGCCTAAATCCGCAAGTCCGAGAGCCTTACTTACTTCCTCTACCTTTGCATCAATCATGTAAAAGTCGTGCATGGTAAGCAAATCCTGAATGGTTCCCAGTTCCTCCATGTAGGCTTCCAGTTCTTCGGGAGTGGCATCCCCCATCTTATCGCAAAGGTCATTCATGCGTTCTTCCATCTCGAAGAGAAACTGAAACGCGGAAGCCAGAACCTCCCGGATGGTCATACCTTTTTCAAGCACAGTATGCTGGTCCAAATATCCCACGCGGACATTTTTGGCCCATTCAATCTTTCCTTCGTCGGGCATCAGTTTTCCGGTAATAATATTCATGAAAGTAGATTTTCCTTCTCCGTTGGCACCAATCAGACCGATATGTTCACCTTTCAGCAGACGGAAAGAAACGTCCTCAAAAATAGCGCGGTCACCAAAGCCGTGAGTCAGGTTTTCTACGTTTAATATGCTCATGTGTAATTCCTCCGTAAATCCGCCATGTTGTACAATGGCATGCACTTTATACTAACATAAAAGAAAGAAGATGTAAAACTCAAAAAAATAGTGTATAATCAATGCATTAAGTAGCAGGAGGCACCGGAATGAATGTTGCAGGGCAGATGCAATTTAAAAATGCAGTAGAGCGGATACTTCATGTGCCGGGAAATTATACCGGCGGTATTTTGGAGATGGCGCTGGTTTGCGATTATCATATGCCGCAAGAACAGCTGTGCCAAATTTCCGCAGAATTGATAGATTGCCTGAAAAGGAATGGAGAAGTGTTCCGCAATGTGAGATTAAATCTGGTAAAGTGGGTAGATGATTCGCGGATTATCAAAGAAATCGTGCCCATGACTTATGTGCGGATGGGAAGGGTTTTTGAGGATTATGCCCTTTTATGTAGTAATTCAGGCGTGGTAAAAGGTGCGCTGGACATGGTAGGTCTCTCTGAAGTTGTGGAGGAAATTGTAAAAAGTCCTAAAACCATGCAGGAATTAACGAGGCAGTTAAAACTTTTTTATGCCAGAAGCAAAGTGATTATTGTCATCACCGATGGCAGTTACGAAGTGGGAGATAAAGGAAAAACAAGAGAGAATTTACATCCTTTTTTATACCGTAAACTTCTCTTTTGCCAGAATGAAAAAGTAATTACGGGTATGGAGTGGATGAGAAATGAATGTAATATTTGATATGGATGGCGTGCTCTTTGACACGGAAAGAGTTTACGCTGAAATATATGAAGAGATAGCAAAAGAGTGGGGACTTGGCGATGTGCGGGAGGCAGTGCTTGGCTGTATCGGGCGAAATTCTAATGACTCCAGACAGTTCTTTTTCCAATGCATGGGGCCGAATTTCCCTTATGATGAATATGTGGGGGAAACCATTGCCAGATACAAGGCGAGGGAGGCAAAAGAAGGTTTACCCATGAAAAAGGGAGTGGTAGAACTGCTTTCTTATTTGAAGCAGGAAAACTGTCACATCGGACTTGCCTCTTCCACAAGAAGAGAAAAAGTGCAGATGTATATAGAAAGAGCCGGCATTGCTGATTATTTTGAGGTAGTAATAGGCGGTGACATGGTGGAACATAGCAAGCCCCGGCCGGACATTTACCTGATAGCCTGCAAGGAACTGGGAAGCAAACCGGAGGAAACCTACGCTATTGAGGATTCTCCCAACGGAATCCGGGCAGCTTACGGTGCGGGAATGAAAGCCATCATGGTGCCGGATATGATTCAGCCGGAAAAAGAAATCACAGAAATGACTTGCAACATATGTAGGGATTTGTTAGAAGTAAAGAACTACCTAAAGGAAGAGAGGATATAGTTATGGCGAATCTGGGAATACCACAGAATACCATTGCAGTTTTGCAGAAATACAATTTTAATTTTCAAAAAAGATTCGGACAAAATTTCCTGATTGATACTTCTGTGCTGGATAGAATTATTTCGGCGGCGGAAATTACCAAGGATGATTGTGTACTGGAAATCGGTCCCGGAATCGGAACCATGACACAATACCTGGCAGAAAGTGCAAGAGAAGTGGTGGCGGTGGAGATTGATAAAAATCTGATTCCCATTTTAGAGGATACACTGTCCGAATACGATAACGTGACAGTGATTAATGAGGATATTTTGAAGGTGGACATTGCCAAAATCGTGGAGGAGCGAAACGGCGGAAAGCCTATTAAAGTAGTGGCAAATCTGCCTTATTATATTACCACACCCATTATTATGGGGTTGTTTGAAAGTCATGTACCTTTAAAAAGTATTACCATCATGGTACAAAAAGAAGTGGCTGACCGGATGCAGGTGGGCCCCGGAACAAAAGATTACGGCGCTCTTTCTTTGGCGGTACAGTATTATGCCAAGCCGGAAATTGTGGCAAATGTGCCCCCCAACTGTTTTATTCCCAGGCCAAGCGTAGGCAGTGCGGTTATCAGGCTGACCAGATTTGAAAATCCGCCGGTGGAAGTGAATGATGAGAAGTTTATGTTTGCCCTCATCCGTGCATCTTTTAACCAAAGAAGAAAAACTCTGGTAAACGGTCTCACAGGTGCAGGAGATTTGCATCTTACAAAGGAGCAGGTAATTGCAGCATTGGAAAGAATGAAATTATCGCCTCAAGTGCGCGGAGAGGCGCTGACTTTGGAACAGTTTGCGCTGCTTAGCAGAGAGTTAGACTGAGGATTGAAGGAAAGGTTTCGGCCTTTCCTTTTTTGCTTATATTGCTTAAGAATTTATTAAAAGGTACAATATCTTGTATTTTTTCTACATTTTTCCACTATATTTTTTTGACATGATATGTACTGTTGTGATAAACTTAGATAAAGTATGGGTTGGTGTCGGCAGTAAGGAGTATGCAGTCATGGGGTTGTTTGATAACGATATTAAAATTGAAGCACTCAAAACCTTAATTACACGGAAAAAGTATGAAGAAGCCGTGGAATTGGCAGATGAAATCAGATGGGGACGCGTAAAAGATGTACGGCTGCTTTGTACCATCAGTGATCTCTATAAAAAGAGCAGACGATTTGAGGACAGTAGAGATTTGCTTCTTGTGGCAAAAAAGAGACATCCCGAGGAAAAGGCTATTGTGTCGTCTTTATGTGAACTTTGTATTAGATTGGGCGATATCGAGGACGCGGAAGAATATTACAAAGAATTTATGGATATAGCACCGGATGACAGCGGTTCTTATGTGCTGAAATATAAGTTGTCAGAAGCAAAAGAAGCGGGTGCGGAAGAGAAAATTACTATATTGGAAGAATTGAAAGAAAAGAAACCTACGGCAAGATGGCTGTATGAATTGGCGAAAATGTACGGACAATCAGGAATGACTGAAAAATGTGTGACACAATGTAATGAACTTGTGGAGCAATTTGGCGAGAGTAAGTATGCGGCCAGGGCGGTGGAGTTAAAAAATAAAGTAGGTTAGTTTCAGCAGATGAGGGAGCGAACAACCGTGGATAAGTACGAATATAAGATAAGAACGGAAGAAATAAAGACTTTGATTGCAAAGGGAAAATATGCGGAAGCGGCAGATGTTGCGGACGGAATTGATTGGCGCCGTGTGAAAAGCGTGATGATGCTTTGTACTATCAGTGATCTTTATAAAATGAACAGAAGATTTGAAGACAGCAAAGATTTGCTTCTTTTGGCATACGACAGACATCCGGGCGGAAGGTCTATCGTTTATTCGTTGTGTGAATTATCCATTAAAATGGGAGAATTTGTGCAGGCGGTGGAATATTACAAAGAGTTTGTGCAAGTGGCGCCCAGAGACAACGGACGCTATGTTTTACAGTATAAATTATATGAAGCGCAGGATGTCAGTTTGGAAGAGCGCATAGCGGTTTTAGAAGAACTGAAATCCAGAGAATATCTGGAAAAGTGGGCTTATGAACTGGCTTACTTGTATCACAGAGTGGGTCTTGCTACCAAATGTGTAGAAGAGTGTGATGAACTGATTTTATGGTTCGGCAAAGGTAAATATGTTATGAAGTCTATGGAACTGAAAATGCTTCATGAGCCTTTGACGCCGGCCCAGCAGGAAAAGTATGACATGGCGAAAGGTTTGCTCCGTGGCATGTCAGAAGAGGAAGAGACTCCATCCCAGGAGAATGATGAAAACGCTAATTTGATGGATGCACCTACTTTGGAAATGCCCGCAAAAGAGTTGGATATCCAAGTAAAGGTTATGGGTGTGGGCCAGTATGACACCATCAATATGCAAAAGGAACTTGCAGAGCAGTTGAAAGAACTGTGGGAGGGTACGGAAGCCGGAGAAGAAAACAGTCAAGAAGATAGTGAAGAAAACGGCGAAGTAAGTCAGGATACCAAAGTGTTTTTGACTAGAGAAACCGGCGAATTGTCGCTTCCTGATGAAGAAATGCAGGAAGAGGAAATTTCTCGGGAAGAAGAACCTCAGCAAAAGGAAGAAGTTCAAGAGGAAGAAGTTCAGGAAGAAGAACTGCAGGAAGAAATCCCGCAGGAAGAAATCCCACAGGAACAAAACTTACAAGAAGAACGGCCGGAAACAGAAGAAAGCAAAGTGGAAGTGTTCTTTGGGGAAACTGCGGAACTGGACACCACTGCCAGTCAGGTAATGGAGGCGATGAAAAATGAAACCTCCGGTCAGTTGGCTTTTGGCATAGAAGCCGATTCCGGCGACATAAAAGAAATTACGGTGGAAACAACAACGGATGAAACACCGTCAGAAACTGTGGCGACAGAGGAGAAACCCCGAAATACACATCGTGCATACGATAAAATACTTGGAATGGAGTATGACGGTCAGATTAGCATGTTGCTTCCGGAATCTGAGCAGATTGAAAAGCAGATCACCGGTCAGATAAAGTTGGAAGACGTTCTTATCGAATGGGAAAGAATGAAAAAAGAAAGTGAACAGAAACGCAGAGAGGCAGTGGAGCAGAGAGTGCTTCAGCAGACAGGCGCCATGTTTACTGAGTTTGAGGCTTCCATCAGGGATGGCTTACTGGAACAACTGGAAAGAGAAAAAAATGCAGACGAAGATGCGGAACCCGAATCTGAAGTTGCAGAAGAATTATACGAAGCCGAAGAACCGGAAGAAATCGAAGAGCCGGAAGAAGTCGAAGAGCCGGAAGAAGTCGAAGAGCCGGAAGAAACTGAAGAAGTCGAAGAACTGGAAGAGATAGAGGAACCGGAAGAAGTCGAAGAGCCGGAAGAGATAGAGGAACCGGAAGAAGTCGAAGAACCGGAAGAAACCGAAGCGCCGGAAGAAACCGAAGAGCCGGAAGAAACCGAAGAGCCGGAAGAAACTGAAGAAGTCGAAGAACTGGAAGAGATAGAGGAACCGGAAGAAGTCGAAGAGCCGGAAGAAACCCAAGAGCCGGAAGAAACCCAAGGCGCCGGTCAGGTTCCCGTTGAACTGCAGAAAAAAGAAAAGACCCTACGTCCACTGTCCCCGGAAGAACTGGAATTATTCAGTGCTTATACTCACAGTCCGAAGAGCAAAGAACAGATTATCAATGCTATCGATACTATTTCCATGGCATCTTACACCGGAAACGTGATTATTACCGGTGATGAAAATATGGATACTTTGACCTTGGCAAAAAATCTGGTAAAAGAGGTGCAAAATACAGACAGCAATTTCTCCGGAAAAATTGCCAAAATATCCGGTGCATCTTTGAACCAGAAAGATGTGGAAGAAACTTTGGATAAGATGGCCAACGGCGCATTAATTGTACAGCGGGCGGCAGGTATCAATAAAGACACGGTAACTAAGTTGCACAAAGTTTTGGAACAGGAAGAAAGAGGCGTTATTGTTCTTTTAATTGACACAAAGAAAACAATGACTCATTTCCTGAAAGAAAATCCTATGCTGAAAGAAAGTTTTACCATCCGTGTGGACGTGGAAGCCCTGAGCAATGATGCACTGGTAGAATATGGCAAAAAGTATGCCCGTGAGTTGGAATACAGCATAGATGACATGGGCGTGTTGGCCCTTCATACCGTGATTTCTGACCGGCAGACCAGTGAACACGCGGTAACAGCCCAGGAGGTACAGGAAATCATCGATGATGCAATCCGCAGCGCAAACAGAAAGACCATAGCACATTTCTTTGACCTCCTTATTGCAAAGCGATATGATGATGAAGATATGATTATTCTGCGGGAAAAAGACTTTATGTAAGAAGAAGTTATTTGCTTTTTCCTATTATCACAAGGGTTAAGAAAATTCATAATATAACCGAAATAGAAGGTGAACAGGACGTTCATCTTCTATTTTTATTTCTTGGAGACAGGTGTATGAGAATTAGTTTTGAAGAACACACACACAATGTCGACCGGGCTACAAATGAATATAACCGCAACCGGACGGAAAAAACGAAGCGTACCGATTGCTATGCATTAGACATTTCTGGCACAGTTATGGATAACACTGCTTACGGGGTTCAGGGAAGAACCGCAGAGGACGTGATGCGTGAAGCAGCTGCAACAGATGCAGATGTACTTCGTGACTATATGACAGTTATGTCTAATTCTATGTCTGAGGAGGATTTTGCGAAACTTCAAAAAGAAGGCTGTTCTCCTATGGACACGGATATTGAAGAAGTAGTTACCATTGTCGATAAAATAAAAGCTGAGCTTGCCAAAGCAGGTGTAGAGGTTGTAGGTTATACGGATACGTTGGATACAGAAACCTTGACAGAGATTGCAGGCAGTGAAACCTATGCTCATGCCATAGAAAATGCTTTCCGAAAAGCGGATGTGCCCATGACGAAGGAAAATGTGACAGAAGCAGTAAATGCCGTGAATAAGGCAAAAGAATTGTCCGTTCCTACAGAGGGCGCAGAAAAGTATATGCTGGATAATCAGTTGGAACCTACCATTGATGATTTGTATCTGGCGGAATTTTCGGGGGCAGACAGAAGTGCCAGACAGGCAAAAGGATATTATCGTGACGACACCGCCGGCTATTATGCCAAAAGAGCGGAAGCGGTGGATTTGGAAAGTTTAAAGGGCCAGATAGAGCAGATTATTTTGCGGGAAGGTCTGGAATTAAATGAAGAAAATTTAAAGAATGCAGAATTTTTGCTGGAAAAGGGAATTCCCGTGACCGGCGAGAAAATAAGCCTTCTTGGAAGAATAAAAAGCACAAGGCTTCCGGCAGATGAAGATACTCTGTGGAAAGCGGTAGCAGCCGCACTGGCAGAGGGTAAACCGGCAGGAGATGCCAATCTTTATGACGGAAGAAGCGTCTATGAAAAAGCGGCATCCGCAGATAAAGATGTGGATGAACTGTTGGCACAGGCAGAAAGTTCCGGCAATGTGACCAGATACAGACAGTTGCAGGAAATCCGTCTGATGATGACGGTGGACGCCAATGTGAAACTTTTAAAGAGCGGTTTTTCCATTGATACGGGAAAATTGGAAGAACTGGTAGATGCCCTGAAGGATTTGGAGCAGAAGCAGGCGGAAAATCTCTTTGGTGCCTCTGCAAATCCCATATCCGATTATCAGTTATATAAAGAGAGCGTTGCAAAGGCAGCAGCGTTGCCAGCAATGCCTGCGGACGTCATCGGCAAAGTGGCAGGACGTATTGCTAAGGTGGGTATTGATGCCCTGTATGAAGAGGGGCTGGCAATCCAGAAGTCCTATCAGGAGGCTCAGAAAAGTTACGAAGCCTTAATGACGGCACCCAGAAGAGACATGGGTGACAATATTCAGACTGCGTTCCGTAACGTAGATAATATTTTGGCAGACATGGGTCTTTCCTTAACAGAGGAAAATCGCAGGGCAGTGCGTATATTGGGATATAACAGCACAGAAATTACGCCGGAGAATCTGGCGGATGTAAAAGCCGCAGACAGAAGCGTTCAGCGTGTGGTAGATAAATTGACTCCTGCCAAAGTTCTTCAGATGATTCGCGATGGTATGAATCCTTTGGAAACGAGTTTGGCGGATGTGGAAGCGTATTTGGACGGACAGGAAAGCTATGATGAAGAGGCACAAAAGTACAGCAAGTATCTGTACAGTCTGGAAAAATCCGGAAAAATAACCGACAGTGAAAAAGAAAGTTACATCGGTATTTACCGTATGCTCAGACAGATTGAAAAATCTGACGGGGCAGTGATTGGCAGCCTTTTGGAAAGCGGAGCACAGATTACTTTTGCAAATCTTTTGTCAGCTGTCCGCAGTAGTAAAGTAAAAGGCATTGACGTTTCAGTGGACGATAACTTTGGGGGATTGGAAGCCTTAAATACGAGGGGAATTTCCATTACAGAGCAGATTGCGGCAGGTTACACCAAAGGTTTAAGAGAAAATCTGGAAAAAGAAATAACGGACAGTTCTTATAATAAAGTTCTTTTGGACGAAGTGAGAAAACTGAAACAGATTACCGATGGTGATTTGGATATGTTAAAACAGATGGAAATTCCTGTGACGGTAGACTATCTGTTAGCTACGTCCATGCTCCGCAGCGATAGGGGTAGCGCAGTGCGCAAGTTGTGGCAAAAGAGGGATGCGGTAGAAGAACTGCCCAAAGCCATGGAACATATCCGTCAGTGGGAAGAACAATTGACAGACCGCGATAGTGCGAAAGCATCTTATCAGGAATATGTAAAGCAACTTACCCAAATAGCGGAGGAACTGACTTTCTCTGCAGCAGATACATCCATCGATGTGCGGGAAATGCAACTTATTCACAAGCAATTACATGTAGCCGGTAAAGCGGTTGCCAATGAAGAGTATGACATTCCTGTTTTGCTGGAAGATGAGATGACTGCCATTCATCTTACCCTTCGCCATGAAGAGGAAGTGGGCGGCAGAGTATTTGTAGGCATGGAAAGTGAAAAATACGGAAAACTTACTGCACAAATGAACTTGCAGGAAGGTAAGGTGGCAGGATTTTTAACTGCAGAAAGCGCAGAAACGCAACAGTTGCTTTTGCAAGTGACTGCAACTTTTTCAGAAAAAGTGAGTACTCTCGGCATGGAGGCAGGAGAGTTGCCGGTACTGATCAGCGGCAAGAATGAAGATACAGAAAGGATTTCGGAAGGCACGGGGGACAAGAGAGAAGATACCCGGGAGTTGTATCAGTTGGCCAGAATCTTCATCCGAAGTTTAAAGGAAAACTTGGTTTGACAGAGTTTAGAAAAGAGGTAAATGTATGAGAATTAACTATAACGTATCAGCAATGATTTCTAATAATGCGTTGTCCAACAGTGATAACCTGCTGAGCAAATCTTTGCAGAGACTGTCTTCCGGTCTTAAGATTAACAGCGCAAAAGACAACCCGGCGGGACTGGCAATGTCTAAAAGAATGAATGCGCAAATCGAAGGCATTTCCGTGGCAACACAAAATGCCAGTGACGGTGTGTCCATCATAGAGACGGCTGACGGAGCGCTTTCGGAAATCCAGAGCATGGTTCAGCGTATGAATGAGTTGACAGTAAAAGCCTGCCATGGTGTTTTGACAGATGCAGACCGGGAAACCATTCAGGATGAGATCCGTCAGTTAAAGGAAGAGGTAACACGAATTGCTGATTCTACCGAATTTAACAGCCAGAAATTGTTGAACGGGGAATTTGATTTGAAGTCTTATACTTCCCAGCCGGATGTTAAAGTCGACTATGTATCCGATGATGTTTCCATTCAGAAATACACGATTGATACTATTTCCGTAAATAGAAATGCCGAGGGAGAATTGGAAGCAACCGTAAGTACAGGTGCCGGATTCCCTGCGCAGCTTCTGGTAGGAGAAGTGAAAGACAATAGATTTACAATCAGTGCGGAAGGTGGTTTTGAAATGACCATCGATGTAAGCGAAATGACGGTTGGAAAGACATATACAGATGTGGAAGTTGATGTAACCGGTATTGGTGCCATGAGACTTCAGATTGGTTCCAATGAAGGTCAGATTCTGGGCGTCAGAATCCCGGAGATTTCTCTGGAAAACATGGGTATCGAGAATATTGATGTATCTACAGAGGCGGGTGCCAATGATGCGCTGAAGCGTATGCCGGATGCAAACGCATATATTTCCAGAGTTCGAAGCAGACTGGGGGCGTACCAGAACAGACTGGAATCTTCCATCAACAGTTTGGATATTACCAGCGAAAACATGACAGCGGCATACTCCCGCATTATGGATGTGGATATGGCTGAGGAAATGACAAATTATACTACTTATCAGGTAATGACCCAGGCCGGTACATCCATGCTGGCTCAGGCAAATGAAAGACCTTCCCAAGTATTACAGCTTTTGCAGTAACAGAATGAAACCGTTGAAAGAATGGAGAAAAGTATGACAAGGGAAAAGAAACAGGAATTAACCTTGAGAATCACGCAGGCCAATAAAACAGAATTGATTGAAATATTGTATGAGATGGTTTTGTGTTATGTAGATGATGCCGTGAAAGCCCATGAAAATGGGGATAGAGCGGAATACAGAGATTCTATCCGCAAAACAAGAGGGTGTATTAATGAACTGTTATCCTCTTTGAATCTGGATTACAATTTGGCCATGAACTTTTTGCAGTTATACTTGTATTGCAACAGGGAACTGGCTTTAGCGGATGTAAAAAATGATTGTGAGCATTTAGAGCATGTCCACCGTGTGGTGGGAAAACTGCAAGAGGCCTATGTGGAACTGGCGAAGCAGGATACATCAGGCCCTGTTATGCAGAATTCCCAAACAGTGTACGCAGGACTTACCTATGGCAGAGGAGAATTAACCGAAAACATGGCTGACCAGGGCATGAATCGGGGATTCAGGGCTTAAGGTTGTCACGGAAACTTTCTCTTTGGAGGCAAGGTCTGATAAGTACTTATATTTTTTTAAAAGTGCATTGATTTCAAAAATATAACAATCGATTAAATCAGGATCGGTTGCGTTGTCAAAGCCCGCATATGCTACGTCCAAAGCATGGCGGGTTTTTTCAATACTATCCTGCAAATTAGGACGGATGAAATCTTCTTCAATAGGTAAGTCTTGTAGCCTGTTTTGACTGAATAATATTTTCATTTTCTTTCCTTTCTGAATCTAAAAATTCCTCTTTTAAACAGTATAGCCAAAATTTTCCGTAGTATTCCGATGTATAAAAAGTTTCCTTGTGCACATCGGTGATAAAACGGACAAAGGTAGCATATATTGGGGTAAGTGCCTAGTAATCGGTTGAAAAGGGGGAGGCCTATGCAACATTATCAAGGGATGGTTATCGGAATTGTAGCGGCGTGTGCATTGGTACTTTTATTGAATGCAATCAATAGAAAATCAGAGTTACTTCTGGGTTTTGTATTCCGGCTGGTAGTGGGAACAGTGCTGATTTGTTTTGGCAATATGGGAATTGCATCTATAGGTTTAGAGGGCGGAGTTGGGATAAATCTGACCACTCTTTTGACAAGCGCAATCCTTGGAATTCCGGGGGTTCTGGCCCTTTTTGGCGTTTTTTTTCGTGGGACATTGGTATAATTTCACAAAAATAATTTTTTCGTATTTTAGGTGTAGACAACCGAAAAATTTGAGTTTATAATCCGATTTACAACTTGCAAATTCCTGCAAGTTTCAAAAGTTCTAATTCTTTATATTCAATGGGGAACCTATTCGTTCCTGATTATTCAAAAGTTATAACAACATAAAGGTGGTGATGTGTATGGGGTATTTTTTGTCCTTCTTTGCGTGGCCTGTATTCAGGATGTAAGGACGGGGAAAATTTCTAATTTGCTTGTAGTGGCAATGGTTTTGACCGGGGTTTTTTACCGTTTTTACACAGGTGCTGTTTGGGGAATTGTTTGTTATGTACTTACTTTTGCCGGATACCTTGCGCTACTGTACGGATTATACCGTATAGGAGTGTTGGGGGCAGGGGATGTGAAATTGTTGGCGGCATTGGAAGGCTGCTTTGGAGTGCAAAGCGGAATCAGCTTTTTTCTTGGCGTCTGGGTCATAGCGGCAGTGATGGCGTTTGGAAAAATGTTGATACAGGGTGATCTTATGGAGAGAGTGGAATATTTCTTTTCTTATGTCCTTGATGTGGTGACGTTAAGAAAATGGCAGTTCTATTATGAGGATCGTCAGGATGCGTTTCGCAAAGGCCGTTTTATTCATATGACCCTTCCGATGCTTTTGAGTTTAATTTTGTACTGGGGAGGATGGTATTGAAGAAAAAAATATTAGCTTTATGTGATTGTGAAAAGGATTATTTGCAGCAAATGACGGATTATCTGCAAAAGAAAGAAGACTTTCCCTTTGAGATTCATGCTTACAGCGAGGCTGCGGGGCTGGTGGAATACGAAGAGGGAAAGGATGTGGAAATGCTGGTGGTTGCTGAGTCGGTATATACCTATGAGGTCAGCCGGTTGTCGGCCAATCAGGTGTTGATACTTGGTGAGAATGCCGACACGGTGCCTGTGGGGCTGCCGCAAATAGACAAGTACCAGCAGGCGGAAAATATTTACCGCCACATAATGAATCAGTTTTTGGAAAAAAGTGAAATAGAAAAGCAGTCTTACTGCGGTACCAAAACGGCTAAAATAATCGGCTTGTACTCTCCCGTAAGAAGGTGCCTTCAGACTTCTTTTGCGCTGACTTTGGGACAAGGATTGGCGCGAAAAAAGAAAACATTATACATCAGTTTTGAACACTATGCCGGTTGGAACGGACTTTTGCGGAAAGAAGGCGGGAAAGACCTGACGGATTTGCTGGGATACTTGGACGATGAAGAGAAATTTTCTTACCGCATCAGGACGGTGGAGCGGAAAATAGGAAACTTGTGGTACATTCCGCCGGTTTATGCAGGGCAGACGCTGGTTTACATAACAGGAAAACAGTGGGTAAATCTGATTAGCAAAATGGCTCTGGAAGGCGGATATGAATACATTATTCTGGATTTGAGTGAAGGATTGCAGGGCATTTTTGACATTCTTCGGGAATGTGACCGGATATATACCATTGTATGTGAAGACAGTCCGGCAAGACGCAAAATGGAGCAGTATGAACATTTGCTGCGCATGCAGGAATACGAAGATGTTTTGGAAAAAACCAAGAAGCAAAAACTTCCGCAGATACAGGAAGTTCCCGGACAAATAGAGCAGTTTACGCGAGGAGAACTGGCAGATTTTGTGAACAGACTGATAAAAGAAGATTTGGAGGAAAACCCTGATGAAGGATTATGAGATGTGGAAAGAAGAAATTCGTAAAAAGGTATTAGCAAATTTGGATTATAGCAAGGAAACAGCAAATGAGGAGGTCAGGGAATTAATCCGTGAATGTATCAGCGGAAATATTGTTTTGAAGACTTGGCCCGTACAAGAAAGACAACTGTTGGAAGAGGATATCTATTGTTCCTTGCGGGGATGGGATATTTTGCAAAAACTGCTGGACAATGAAGAAGTGACAGAAATTATGGTAAATGGATTGGAATGCATCTTTGTGGAGAAGGCAGGAAACATCGAAGAATACTGCGAAAAATTTTCTTCAGAGGAAAAATTGCGGGATTTAATCCAGAGAATTGCCGCGGGATGTAACCGGACAGTCAATGAAGCCTCTCCTATTTTGGATGCAAGGTTGGAAAACGGAGCGAGAGTAAATGTAGTGTTAAATCCTGTGGCATTAAATGGCCCCATTATTACCATCCGGCGCTTCCCGAAAAATCCCATTACTATGGAAAAATTGATTGCCCACAATTCCCTGACTAAGGAAGTGGCAGAATATTTAAAGGCATTGGTAAAAGCGGGTTATAACATTTTTGTCAGTGGAGGCACAGGTTCTGGTAAAACAACATTTTTGAACGTTTTGTCCCAGTTTATTCCGGGAGATGAAAGAGTTATTACCATTGAAGACAGTGCAGAATTGCAAATTCAGGGAGTATCAAATTTAGTTCGCTTGGAAAGCCGCAATGCAAATACAGAAGGTTGTCAGGAAATAAGCATCCGGGATTTGATAAAAACAGCGCTTAGGATGCGCCCGGATAGAATTATTGTGGGCGAGGTCCGAGGGGCGGAGGCTGTAGACATGATGCAATGTCTCAACACAGGACACGATGGTTCTATGTCAACAGGCCATGCCAACAGTGCACCGGACATGCTTAGCAGATTGGAGTCCATGATTTTGGTTGGAATGGAAATGCCTTTGAACGCCATCCGCAAGCAAATCTCTTCGGGGCTGGACATAATCGTGCACCTTGGAAGGCTTCGTGACAGAAGCAGAAAAGTACTGGAAATATGTGAGATTACAGGATGTGAAGAGGGCGAAATATCTTTGCATAAACTTTTTGAATTTGTGGAGTCCGGAGAGGACGAAAGATGAAATGTACTTGGATGTCTGGTGGAAAGAGGGGAGTTGATTCGAGACGGGAAACTTAAGGCGGCAGGTGTGTGTTTGCCAAGCGGCGGTGCTGTGGAATTTCATAAAGTCCGTTTTTGAAACAGTGTTTTATGCCTGGTTTTTCTACAAAAGTGCATGGGCTGTGATTTTTCTGGCGCCGGTGGGCGGTTGGAAATTTTTCTTGAGCTGCAAACGGCTGGAAGAGCAAAAAACAAAAGAATTTGAAGGTCAGTTCCAAGAGTGTATTATGTCAGTGGCAACGGCTCTTAAAGCGGGATATTCCCTGGAACATGCTTTTGCAGAAAGCAGGGAAGATATGATTACCATGTTTGGCAGACGCAGTGGGATTGTCCGGGAACTTGGCAGAATTTGCGGAGGGCTGAAAAACAGTATTTCCTTGGAAAAAATGCTGGGAGATTTGGGAGAACGCAGCAAGAGCAGTACGGTACGGGAGTTTGCGGATGTTTTGTCTATCGCCTCCCAAAACGGCGGAAATATGGTGGAAGTTATGGACAATACGGCAAATCTTTTAGCCGAAGAAAAGCGCATGGCCGGGGAGATAGAAGATATCGTCAGCGGAAGAAAATTTGAAGGAAATATTATGAAAATGGTTCCCTTTATAATGGTCATTTACATACAAAGTACCAATCCGGGATATTTTAATATGTTTTATCACAATTCTTTTGGTATATGCGTTATGACTGCGTGTTTGGCATTGTATATACTGGCCGGATATATGATAGATAAAATATTGGGAATTATGGAATAGGAACAGTAGATGAAAAAATTGGCACAATGGCTTTTTGAGAAAATCGGACAGTGGAGCGGAATGCAAAAAATTCTTTGCAGGGACAGGGAAAAAATGAAGAGTCTCTATCCGGGGGAATCCGTGCAAATCCGGCTGGCTGATTATTATGTGGAGACCTTGTCGCTTCTTATGAAAATTGTTTTGGCCGGAGTGATGGTGGCAGGTGTTTTGCTTTGGTGTGAGGGCAGTTCCCGTCAGGAGCCGCTTACTTCCCTTAGCAGGAATGAGTATGGCGAAGGCAGCCGATATGTAAGCATTGTTGGTTATGGCCCTGCAGGAATGACCGTGGAAAAAGAACTGGAAATTCAAGAACGGGAATATTCAAAGGAAGAGATACTCATTTTGTATCAAGAGATATTGCTATATTTGGAGAAAAACATCTTAGGAAATAATCAGTCTTTGCAGATGATAGACAGTTCTTTGGAATTGCCGGAAGAAGTAAAGGGGTTTCCTTTTCAAATCTCATGGAATAGCAGCGATAAAAATATTATAGGAAACGATGGGAAATTACAGGATTTTTATAGGGAAGAAAAGGCGGAGTTAAGGATCAGTGCAAAGTTTGAATATGACAATTTTGAACAGATACAATCCTGGGACGTGACTGTTTTGCCCAGTGTGTGGACAAAGGAACAAATATGGAACCATTATGTGGAAAAAGAATTGCAGCAATCGGATGAGGAAACAATGCAAAGCGACCGGTGGATTTTGCCGGAAGAGGTGGAAGGGCAAAAGGTTACATGGCAAGCAGAGCCCCAAAATCATCAGACGAAAGTGTTGATACTTACACTGCTTTGTGCGGTATTGGTGGTGTGGGGCAGAAACAATGATCTGTGTCGAAAGATAAAGCAAAGAAACGAGAAACTGGAGCAGGAATACTGTCAGGTAGTAACGAAACTGGTTTTATATCTGGGAGCGGGCATGACCATCCGAAGTGCGTGGAAAAGGACAACGGGAACATTGGAAAAAAGCGGAAGGGATAGAGTGGCGGTAAAAGAAATGAAAATGACCTGTAGGGAAATGGAAAGCGGTCTGTATGAAAGTGCTTGTTATGAGAATTTTGGTAAACGCTGTGGCAGGCAAGAGTATATAAGATTGGGAACGCTTCTTTCCCAGAATCTGAGAAAAGGCAGTAATGAATTGCTTGGGCGGCTCCGGGAGGAAAGAAAACTGTCCGGGGAGAATCGAAAGCATTTGATTAAAAGAAAGGGAGAGGAAGCGGCAACCAAATTGCTGGGACCTATGATGTTACTGCTTGGAATGACAATGGTATTGATTATGTTACCGGCATTTGCCGGAATCGGTTAATAGGAGGAAAAAAGATGAGAAAGTTGAAAACATGGAAGGATTTTTTGAGAGAAGAGGACGGAATGGGAACCGTTGAGGTGATTCTGATTGTGGTGGTGCTGGTAGGACTGGTATTGGTGTTCAAAAACGAGATAAACGACATTATTGATACACTCTTTAATAAGATTACCAAGCAGACCAATAAGTTTTAGACAGAAATATGAACAGAAAAAGATATGCTGGATGTAATGCCGGCGGATATCTTACCATTTCCCTTGCAATTACTTTAACACTTGTGATATCGCTTGCACTGACGCTGATAGAGGGTGTCAGAAGAAATACCATGATGCTTGAAATAGAGTGTGCTGTGGATACGGGGATGAATAATATTCTGGCGGAATATCATCGGGAACTTTGGCAACAATACGGACTGTTTTTCATTGATACGTCCTATGGAACAGGAAAGCCGGACTATCATCAAACGCTGGAGCATTTAAAAGAATATATTTCGATAAATTTGGGCGAACAGGAAAAACTTCTTGAAATTGTGGGCAGCGATTTTACGGATTTGCATGTGAAGGACGGAGAAGTGTTGGAACTTTCGGTTGCATCGGATGAGGGCGGCGCAGTGATGCGCAGGCAAATTGCCGAATGTATGGAGGAAAAAATCGGTATTACTTATCTGCAGGAGATTTTGGAGTGGATAAATGTAATAGAAGCACATGACATGATGGGAACGTGGTATGCCGACATGAAGCAAGAGGCGGAAAGCGGATTGGCAAATTGGGAAGAGATATTAAAGAACCAAAAAGAAAGTACGGGAAGTATGAACTTTCTGGAAACAGCGGAATGGATGAAACAATTGCAGGCAGGCGTGCTGCAATTAATGCTGGGGTTGGAAGATATTTCTAATGCAGAGATTATTGGTGGAGAATATTTATCTCATCGGACGCTTTTAGAAGGAACAGGAATTGCTGCAGGTAAGGAGTTTGAAGATGGTCTGTGGGAGCAACTGCTTTTATGTGAGTTTGTTTTGGACAAGACCGGTAGATATGGGGTGCCCAAAAACGGAAGTAAATTGCAATATCAGACAGAGTATATTTTGTGCGGAGTGGAAACGGATGTTGGCAATTTGTCAGAAGTAGTTGATAAGTTGCTGGTTTTTAGGGAAACGGCCAACGCAGTACATATTCTGGCTTGTCAGGAAAAGATGGATATTGTAAAAACGTTATCTGACAGTTTGGCTTCTGCTTTGGGAGCGCCGGAAGTAAGTCTTGTTTTTCAAATTCTTTTTGTGGTGCTTTGGGCCGGCTTTGAAGGGCTGTGGGATGTGGAACAACTGCTGGAAGGGAATGCAGTGCCACTGTTAAAAAGCGATACACAGTGGCACTACGGTTTGCCTAATATATCCGGGCAGGAAAGTCAGGGGTTTCAGGGAACGGAGCAGGAACTTCGATACGAGGATTACCTGAGAATTTTTCTGATGTTACAGGACAAACAGGTGACCACATACCGGTTGATGGACATAATGGAGATGGATATCCGCATGACAGATGGTAACCGGGAATTTCGAATGGATGGCTGCGCAGATTGTGTAAAGGTGAAAATAGATGTGGAAAGCGGCTATGGCTATGATTTTTCCGTGACCAGAAGATATGGATATTAAAGGAGGTGGAGGCAGGAAAGATGTTCTTCTTACAACAAGAAAATAGTAATCAACATCAAGACAAACGATTTCTGACGTATTTTACATGTGATTTCAAAAATTTCTCCTTACACTTTGTAAAACTCCCCCTCGTATTTTTAAGAAAATGTGTATCAAAAACTGTTGTAAGAAGAATGTCTTTGCTGCCTCCACAAAAGAAAATGTGGAAAAAGATGCTCCTAGGCGGTATGACTGTGGAAGCGGCTTTAGTTTTGCCTGTTTTTATATTTTTTGTGTTAAATTTGTTTTCGGTAATTGAGATGCTCAGGCTGCATGGAAACATTGCCTGGGCATTAAACCGGGTGGGCGGAGAAACGGCGCTGTATGGTTATACCTTTGACAAGTCGGGAGAAGGGTGGAATACCGGAATAGTAGGTGATACAGTGTTTACTTATTTTTACATACGGGAAGAAATGGCGGATGTGCTTGGGGAGGATTATTTGAATTCTTCGCCGCTAGTGGGTGGAAAAAACGGAATCTGGTTCTCAAAAGCCGAAATCATGGAGGATGATTTAATAAATCTGGTAGTAACCTATCAGATGGAAGTTCCTTTTGGTCTTGCTGATGCGGGAAAAGTGCGGACATATAACTGCTATCTGGGACGGGCATGGACGGGATATGACCTAACGCAGACGGAAACGCAAGTGGTGTATGTTGCGAAATTGGGGACGGTATATCATACGCAGGAAAACTGCACCCATTTAAAAAGAAGCATCCGTGTGGTGGCGAAAGAGGACATAAATGTTCTTCGAAGTAGTGACGGAAGTAAATATTATGCTTGTGAGCACTGTGGTAAGCTGGCCCGGGAAATGGTTTGGATAACAGAAGACGGTAACCGCTATCATGGGACCGAAGAATGCGGAGGCCTTAAAAGAACGATTATGCAAATGAATAAAGAAGTAGCAGAAAAAGAAGGTTACAGATTGTGCAAAAAGTGCGGAGGATAAAATGGATATAGGTTTTGGGTGTGCTTGGATTTTACTAGGGGTGGGATGTGTTTTTGACTTGCTGAATAAGAGGTTGCCTGTTTTGTTTATTGTGTGCGGTGGCATTGCAGGAGGGATCATAGCATTTTGTGAGGGTATGAGTTGTCAGGAATTTTTGGGGGCGATGTTGCCCGGCGTGATTATGGTTTTTGTGGGGTTTGTTTCCGGAGAAAAAGTCGGATATGGTGACGGTATGATTCTGATGGTGCTTGGGTTAATGGAAGGAGGAAAAATGTGCGTATGGGACATGGGAGTAGGAGTTTTGATGGCAGCAGTGTTGGGAATGGGATTGTTGGTCTTCAAAAAGGCAAGAAGCGATGCAAGAATTCCGTTTGTTCCTTTTTTGCTGGCGGCACATACCATACAATTTTGGGCAGGAGTGTAAATGGTTTTTTTACTGTGGAAGCCACGCTGATTTTTCCGGTGATATTGTTTACATATATTTTTTTGGTATATCTTGGGATATATCAGTATGACAGGTGTGTTTTGGAGCAGGATTTACGTTGTGCATTAGTTAGAACAAAAGAATTAAGCGGAATGGGAGATTCACGGAAAGAGTTTTACGTCAGCCAAGTTTTTGAAGAACTGAATGAGGATAAAAGACTGGCGCTTACTTTGAGCGCGGCTGAGTTTGAAGCAAAATACGATAAAGTGCAAGGGAACGTTACAGGGCAAATGGCGGTTCCTTTTTTGCAAATAAGTGACAATGGATTAAGACCGGTATGGAGTGCACGGGTTGAGGGAAGTATGGATGCATGGAATCCGGTAGCTTTTATACGATTGTGCGAGAGAGTAAGAGGTATGGCGGAAGATGGAAATAATTGAGAATTTAAATCGGAGATATCTGAGAATACCATTGGAAAAAGAGAATGAAACAGGAATGGAAGGATACCGGAGCAGAGTGTTGCAAAGGAATAAACTGGAAAACTTACTTAAAGCGGACAAACGATACATAGATGGCGTTGCTTATCTGTATTATGAAATTACAGGTATGGGTAATTTGACGGAAGTATGGAGCGGATCAAAGACAACAGTCAATCGGATGAATATGTTTGTTGACGGGTTAGAGAAAGTTTTACAAGAATTGCAAGAATACCTGTTAAGCCAGGAAGATATATGTCTATGCCCTGAATATATTATGATGGATGTAAGAGGGGAGAAAATATTTTTTTTATATATTCCGCACTACGAAGGGGAACAAATGCAGGATTTAGAGCATTTTTTAGAGTTTATGATAGATTCTATGGATTTTGATGATGAAGAAGGTATGGAACGTTTATATTCTTTTTATAATGAAGTAATGCAAAATGGTGGAAGGGTACGTCTGTGGGATTTGGTGCATTTATGGAAAAAAGAGGAACAGTTTTTTAAATATAAAGAGACAGAGAAAAACATGGAAGCATCTGATATATGTATGGTCGAAGAACAGGGAGACTGCTTTGAAGATTATGAATGTGAAAAGTGGATTGGCAGAGGGAAGATTTACAGTGTTCCGTACCATGGTATAAAAATGACGCAGACAAAGGATGAGCCGTTGACATAGGTGGAGCAAAATGATACGCTTTTACAGAGTACAGTTTTTGTACGGTGGAAAGGCGAGATGGTAATGCTGGAAAAAGTAAGAAAAATAAGTATGGCTCCGTACGTTAGTGGCGGCCTTTTGATTATTAATATTCTGATTTTTCTATGGTGTACTTTTGGGGGCGAATTGTTATATAATGTAGGAGAGTTAAGTCCGCAGAAATTTTTTGAGAAGAAAGAGTATTACCGATTAATATTCAGTATGTTTTTGCATGAAGATATAGGGCATCTGGTAAACAATATGCTACTTTTGTTTGGTTTGGGTGCTATGATAGAAAAGGAACTGGGACATATCACTTTTGCAGTGGCATATTTTGTTACAGGTATCGGCGGCAACTTGGGTTCCCTGATATTTAAAATTTATTGTGGACAGTGGAATGTCGGTTCTATCGGCGCAAGCGGTGCGGTGTTCGGACTCATAGGAGTTTTGCTGGCCTTAGCGTTCTTTTCCGGACTGGAGTTGCCTAATGTCACACCGGCCAGAATGATTTTGGTAGTGGGATATTCTGTGTATAGTGGCATGGATAATCCGGGCATTGATAATGCAGCGCATGTTAGCGGTCTCGTGGCGGGGATTTTGTTTGGAGCGTTATTATGTGTTAAAATTCGTATGAAGAATAGAGACAATAATGTACACATAGGAGGTTATCATGAAGATTAATATTTATTACGGCGGCAGGGGTCTGATGGGAGATCCTACATTATATGTGATTAATAAAGTGCAGGAAGTTTTGGAAGAACTGCATGTTTCGGTGGAACGTTTTAATCTTTATGAATTGAAAAATGGTATTACTACTTTACCTCAAACTTTAAAAGATGCGGATGGAATTGTTTTGGCGACAACAGTGGAATGGCACGGCATCGGCGGATTTATGCAGCAATTTCTGGACTCCTGTTGGTTGTACGGAGATAAAGAAAGAATTGCGAAGATATATATGTGTCCTATTGTTATGGCTACTACATATGGAGAAAGAGAAGGGAAACTTCATCTTTCAAACGCATGGGAAATATTGGGTGGACTGCCGTGCAGCGGAATTTGTGGATACATTGCAGATACATCCGAATTGGAAATGAACAGTGAGTATAACAGATTGATTGAAAAAAGTGCGGAAAATTTGTATCGTACCATTAATCAGAAAGCAGCCAGTTTGCCTGCAAGTAATCAAGCTGTTAAAAAGATGGTTTCCAATACGCAGAATATTGATTTGACACCGCAGGAATCCGAGCAGTTGTCCCAATATGCTTCCGACGATGGATATGTGCAACGCCAGAAAGAAGATATTCAGGAACTGACCAGTCTTTTTAAGGATATGATGAGCGTGAACGAAAATGATGACGAATACAGTGAAGTGTTCCAAAAGGCATTCAAGCCCCAGCCGGGATTTAAGGCAGTGTATAAATGTCATATTGATAATAAGAAGAAACCTCTTGTTATAAAAGTGAATTCCGCTGATTTGGAATTTGTTTACAGTGATGAAGAAAATGCGGATGTAGAGATGCATATAAGTGCCACCATATTGGGCGACATTATGTCCGGTCGCATGAGTTTTCAGAGAGCTTTTATGGCAGGTGACATGAAGATGAAGGGAGATTTTATGACGCTTCGCACCATGGACCAGCTTTTTGTTTTTGAATCCAGAATATAATTAATGAAACGAAGAGGAAATACGAATATGAAAAAGGACAATTGTATTTTTTGTAAAATAGCCAATGGAGATATTCCTTCTAAGACGATTTATGAAGACGAAATGTTTAAAGTGATTTTAGATTTGGGCCCGGCTACGAAAGGACATGCGCTTATTTTGCCCAAAGAACATGCAGATAATTTGTATGAACTTCCGGAAGAGACTGCGGGAGCTGCTATGAAACTTGCAAAAAAATTATCGGTGCAGATGAAAGATAAACTGGGTGCGGATGGTTTTAATTTGGTGCAGAATAATGGGGAAGTGGCAGGTCAAACTGTTATGCACTTCCATTTACACCTGATTCCCAGATACCAAAATGATGGTCAGCGTATTGGTTGGACTCCGGGAGAACCGACGCAGGAAGAATTGGAAGATATCAGACAGAAAATTGTAGGTTAAGACTGATTATACTGATAATTACAAAGCGAAGGGATTGGTTTCATAGGGTATGAGAACAATATCTGTATCGGAAATTACGGAAAATATTAAGGAAATGTGCATCGAGGCAAATCATTTTCTGAGTGAGGATATGCAGGATAGATTAAAAACTGCTACTAAAGAAGAAAAATCTCCTTTGGGTAAACAGATATTATGTCAACTAGAGGAAAATCTGGTTATTGCCAAAGCAGATATGATACCTATTTGTCAGGATACAGGTATGGCAGTTATTTTTATGGAAATCGGTCAGGACGTTCATTTTGAAGGAGGTTCTTTGGAAGATGCTGTTAATGAAGGCGTCAGACAAGGGTATGTGGAAGGCTTTCTGCGAAAATCCGTTGTGGGAGATCCATTGATTCGTGAGAATACTAAAGATAATACACCTGCAATTATTCATTATGAAATAGTAACCGGTAATCAAGTTAAAATAACGGTGGCGCCTAAGGGCTTTGGTAGTGAAAATATGAGCCGTGTATTTATGTTGAAACCCGCAGATGGAGCGGAGGGGGTAAAGCAGGCAATTTTAACGGCGGTAAAAGAAGCGGGACCTAATGCATGTCCGCCCATGGTAGTTGGGGTTGGTGTAGGAGGTACTTTTGAAAAATGTGCGCTTCTTGCCAAAAAGGCTTTGACACGCCCTGTAAATGAATCTTCAGACATTCCGTGGGTAAGAGAAATGGAAAAAGAAATGCTGGAGAAGATTAACCATTTAGGTATCGGACCGGGAGGTTTGGGTGGAACAACGACGGCTTTTGCAGTAAACATTAATACATATCCGACTCATATTGCAGGACTTCCGGTTGCGGTTAATATATGTTGCCATGTAAACCGTCATGCGGTAAGAGTAATATAATCGGAGGCTTAAAATGGATAGATATGTTAATGTACCTATAAATAAAGAAGAACTTCGTTCTCTTGAAGCAGGTGACTATGTATATATATCAGGAACAATTTATACAGCAAGAGATGCAGCGCATAAAAGGATGTATGATTCTTTGAGAAACGGGGAGAATCTTCCTATAGTAATGGAGAATAATGTTATTTATTATATGGGACCTTCACCGGCACGGGAAGGTAGGCCAATTGGCTCGGCGGGTCCTACAACTTCCAACCGTATGGACAAATATGCACCGGAACTTTTAGATTTGGGTCTGGGAGGAATGATTGGTAAAGGAAAACGTTCCAAGGAAGTGCTGGATGCCATTGTCAGAAATGGTGCTGTCTATTTTGCGGCTGTTGGCGGTGCAGGTGCATTGCTGTCCCGTTCCATTGTATCTTCAGAGGTCGTGGCTTATGATGATTTGGGAACAGAGGCTATCCGTAAATTGCAGGTGGAAAATTTTCCTGCGATTGTTGTGGTGGATAGTAAAGGGAATAATTTGTATGAAACAGCGATAAAAGAATACGCAAAGGAAGATTGATTTATGTGGCGAATTGTATTGATGGTAACCAGACTGATTTATATTGCACCATATTATATGTATCGTATCTGTAAATACGGAAAAAATAAAAAAGAAGATATTAGTGAAGCATATGCCTATATTAAGAAAGTAACTATGGCTGCTAACCGGGCGGGTAGGGTTAAAATTGAATCCCATGGTCTGGAAAATTTGCCGAAGGAGAATGGTTTTATCTTTTATCCAAATCATCAAGGCTTGTTTGACGTCTTGGTGTTTTTGGAGTCTTGTCCTGCGCCCTTTGCTTTTGTGATAAAGAAGGAAGCCCGCAATATTATACTACTGAAGCAAGTGGGGGATGCACTGGGTTCTCTGGCGATTGACAGAGAAGATATTAAACAATCCATGAAAGTAATTCTGGAAATGGCAGATCGGGTGAAAGAAGGAAAAAACTTCTTGATTTTTGCAGAAGGAACAAGAAGCAAAATGGGCAATCAGTTGCTGGATTTTAAAGGCGGAAGTTTTAAAGCCGCAATGAAGGCAAAATGTCCCATTGTCCCTTGTGCACTGATTGATTCCTTTAAACCATTTGACGAAAAGTCGGTAAAGAAGGTAACTGTAAAACTCATTTATTTGCCGCCTATGTATTATGAAGAGTATAAAGATATGAAAACAGGGGAAATTGCTGCCGAAGTAAAGAGACGTATTGAGGAAGCAATTGCAGAATACGAGAAAGAGTAAAAAAGCGATTGACAAACATAAGATTAGTATGTATAATAACACTTGCGTTGTGAATGAGACGCGACAAATTGCATATTGACAGTGGTGCACTTCAGATGTGGAGAAATACTCAAGAGGCTGAAGAGGCGCCCCTGCTAAGGGTGTAGGTCGTTCACGCGGCGCGAGGGTTCAAATCCCTCTTTCTCCGTTTAGTATCACTGTCAAGTAATCAGAAGTGCTTTTACAGTACTTCTGATTTTTTGCCCTTTATGGTAAAACCCTGATTGCCCAGGGGAATAAGAAATAACTGAATTCATAGGAAATAAGTTGTTGACAAGCCATAAAAGTGGTGCTATTATAAAATTCCACCTCAAAAATTCAAGTTTTTTTGTGGAAAAAATATTTAAAAAAGTTGTTGACAAGAAGAAACAGCCGTGATATTATAAACGAGTTGCGGCTCACGGGTCGGCAACAGGCCACAACAAAAAGAAGTGGAAAGAACCTTGACAAATAAACAGCAATGCAACCCTGAAAATTCTAAAA
>JAFUIR010000009.1 GCA_017468395.1 Lachnospiraceae bacterium
CCTCTGCTCTACCAACTGAGCTATCTGGGCGCATAAACTTGAAGCACAAGGAATGTGCAGACAAATATCTAAGTGCGTTTATTTTCATAAGCACTTGCATCCAAACATCCGTGATAAGCACCACAACATTCGTTATTTTAACTTCTCGCTTTGCACTTGTCAAGTCTATGTCAAAACTTTTTCAAAACTTTTTCCTTACACTCTGTAAACAAAATTCTCTTTTCTCGGTTTCGCCACCGGATATTCACAGTCACGGTAACCCAAAATACAGTTACCTACGCCGATATATTCTCCCTCTAATCCCCATTTTTTCAGCAGAGCCTTTCCTTCTTCCCCGTCAAACATCTCTCTTGCACGATGAATCCAGCAGGAGTCCACTCCCAAAGAATAGGCTGCCAACATCAGATTGCCCATGACCAAACTGCCGTCTTCCACTGCCGTACTGTGATTTTTATCCGCCAGTACAACCACTACCGTAGGCGCCCCGTAAAAAGGATCTCCATCCGGATTACCCAGCACCGTTGCATTCATTTTCCTAAGCTGCTCCCTTGTCTCAGGGTCCTGCACCACCACCATGGTAGCGGACTGCATTCCCCTGCCGTTAGCCGCATATGTGCCCGCTTCCAAAATCGCCTGTAACTTTTCCTCCTCCACCAATGTGGAAGTGTACTTCTTTACACTTCTTCTCTCACGCATTGCCTGTAAAATTTGATTGTCCATGATTTTTTCCTCCATAATCTGAATCTAATCTTCCGGGTATCCGTAAATATCGTAATACTGAAGCAACAGTTCTACTACTCTGCTATAACTTGCCATTCCGTCGGAAACACCGTTTAATTTCAGTGTGGTATCCGTAAAACTGTCCGAAACGGCATCTACCGTTTCCGTATCAAACACCGCTTTATCTTCAATTCTCTCCCACTCTTCCCGGGTCAAAAACACATTATCCTCATGCACCTGTGGCAAAATATTTATTTCCGCCAGATAGCGGTCTCTGTTTTTTTCCACTGAATCATAAAAATCATTGTCTATATAATTCAGCACACTCAAATATCCTGCATATTGAAATAACTCGTCTTCAGCCCCTACACATGCCAGATATGCAATAAAATTGGCTTCGTCCTCGTAGATGTAGCCCTTTAAATGTGCTAATTCGTGGCAATATGTAGCCGGTTTATTCATCACATACATTACCTTATTATAGTTGGCTTCCATGGAAAACGGAAAATAATACCCTGTCATATACTGTTGGCTCAAAAAATCCGAGAAAAACAAAGGCTTGGGCGTTGGATAATAGCCCTTTAAACAACTATATGTTTCCCCAAGGTTCTTCATGGACGATTTCGCCCCTGCGGCAAAATCCCCTTCGTAAACAATAAATCCTCGTTCATCACGGAGCATTTCCCCGGAAAACCGGTTACACTTTTCCACCACATAAGCCCTAAGTTTAATTAAATCCTCCAGCGTATACTCTTTCTGTGGTTCATATCCTTCCATTTTTGAAAAATATTTTTCAGAAAATGTTGAAGCATGATATAAAATAAAGCAATTTAGTGTCATAACCAGCGCCACAACAGCCAAAATCCATGCAAACACTTGAAAATAAATACGGCAGAACCTGTTAAATTTGTTTAAATGATGACCTCGGGTTCTCTTTTCCTGCTTTGCCAGACTTACAGTCAACATATCCATGGACCGCAAAGACACTTCACTTGCCCGCTTTTTTTGCACCTTGCCGCAGGCAAAAGTCATAGCACCCCAAACAAGCCCCAAAATTACTGTCACTGTCACCAGAACAAGTCCCAGCACAATCATAATCTCTCCCACAGAAAAAGGGAAAATTCCGGTAAGTCTGCCGTAAGTATTTACCCATATAGGAAAAACATGGGAAATGTACCAGTCGCAAAATGCCCTACTGTTCCACGCCAAAACATTTAACCCAATAACCAACACAACAATCAAACTGTATATCTTCCACTTGATGTTCCTCATATTTCTCCTCTTTTGTCTGTGCTTATACTACGGTTACTATAATTTTCTCCAATCTTCCAATCCGGCTTTATCTAAGGCTCTGTCAAAAGTAGCCAAAGGAATAAATCCCTGTCCGAAGGGCTTTGTACTGTCTCCCCCCAAAATTACCGCATCATCGATATGTACTTTTTGTCCGCCTTTGCTACCGGTTTCTTTAAGCATTTGAAGGAAAGTTTCTCTTCCTGCCTCCAAATATTTTTCTTCCTTTGTCAATTCATAACCGATAGCCATGGCCTCCAGTACCAAAGGATTGGTACCTAATCTCGTAAGACTGGGCAACTCCTTATAATAGAAAAGCCCGTTCTCCAACATGCCGTTTTCCACCAAATCATCAACGGCACGGACAATCATATCTCTCAATTCCCCACTTGGGCGCACACGGTAATAACGCACCAGACTGCCTACTGCTACCGCAATCATAAAAGGCACACGAATCAATGTATTATCCGTATAGGGTGACAGCCAGTGCCCATAATCCTCCTCCCACTGGCGGAAGTGACTTACTATCCATTCGCCCTTTTCCAGCCATCTTTCATCGCCTGTCTCCACATACAAAGCCGTAAAGGTACGAAGCGCCCAACCGGTTTCCCTGGCACTCATCTCACCGGCTTTGGCAAACGCAGGAAGTTCCAATTGGCGCATCACATTCTCGCCAATACCAATCGCCGTCTCCAACGCCCTTTCATCACCCGTAAAATGATAATAGTCCAATAACCCTTCCACCCATTCGTGGCTGGGCATAATCTTTCCGTTTATAACATGTCCTCTGGTATGCTCGTACTGGGCTCCCAGAGCCAGCGGATTATCACTGTAGTGGCAAACATCCACATCCTGCCAGTGGGACGCCGATACCAACATGTAATCCAAAAATCTGCGGACTCCTGTTCTGGCGTACATCAGTGCACAGGCGTGGGGATAATCGTATTCATTATTACTCCAAACGGTTTTTCCGCCGCCTCGTCCCTGATTGGTGTAATGATTGTCCACACTATCGCCCCAGTTCATCATACCGAAACCGCGATTGTGTCCGTCAGCCCGGCGAACCAACAAAAGTTCTGTGTCTTTGTTCATTTTATCCGGGAAAATGTCCGGCATCACACCTGCCTCTTTAAATACCTGCGGCGAAATCACCGGTCTGTCCGGCATCTGATAAATCAAACTGCGGTTGTCCAACTGTGCCAGAGATTCTTCACTACTGTGAAAATGCAACAAAAATCTCTGTTCCCTGCTCATGCCGGGCTGCATTACCACGCAGTCATCCCCTCTGGGCACAAGCATTACCGCAATTTTATCCTTATCTGCTCTTACGGCTTTAGGGTAATTCTGCTGCGCCTGATAAATAGTGGCACAAATTCCGCCCCGTTTATCGGTTCTGTCCGCAAAAAACGTTCCGTAAAGCACTTCCGGCGCATGTTCATTGGATTCCAAAAGCAATCTGTCCGCCGTTATGCAATCCACCACCGGTTCATCTGCACCGCTAATAGAAAATTTTGTTTTATAATTAGAATAACCGGTACAGAAACGGCATTCTTCAATGGGATACAACTTCTCTACTTCTTCCAAGCCGGAAGTTCCTGTTATATTTGTAATATTTCCACTTTCTCCCAGTTCACTTGTGACAGTACTGTCATCTTTTGCTTTACAGTAAAATCCTAACGCCCCTATCTGCAATTCTTCCAAAGATGTATTAATCAGACGATAAGACACCTCTATCCAAGATTTCCCCGACCACACGGTAATCTTTACCTCAAAAGTAATTTCCCTGCCATCATCCGTTTTATGTAAACCTCTGTTCTTTAAAATCACACATATAGGACCTTGTTCTGCCACTTCCCATTTTCCAAAAACCATATCACAGACAGGCAAAATTTCTTCCCCTCTGCGCAGTTCCAAATAGGGACCCTCAAATCTGTTCTTTCCATAATGCTGCCGGCCGTCAAAATAATATTCCACCAATCTCCGGCTATGATTTTTCACCTGAAAGTGGGCATACCCATTGACAACCCCAAATCCGTCTTCTAAGGTTTTCAATTCTATAAATGCGTTTTCTGTATCAGTTTTTTCATTATCCGCATCTGTCCAATCCAATTGGAATTCTTTTCCGCTGTTTCCGGGCAAATCCCCTATAAAACGGACAAACAAATACTTTACAGAACCATCTTTATATTTTGCCGTGGTCTTACACTGCGTAGGTAACGGTTTCGTTTTGTCGTAAACCCGTACTGTATTTACATCTGTCAACTGTCCTTGTTTAAAAGGTACTGCTACCGACAGATGCTCGCCCATCCTGGGATAGCGATATAATTTTTCAAGATACAACGTAATCATTTATTTGCCTCCCGCATATCATAATTTCATTTTACCGCAAAACAGCCTTACTATCTACCTTTAATTTATCGCCACCTCTGGTTATTTGTGGTATAATGAGCCTTGCGGAGTTTTGGGGTTCCACTCCCCTCACCTTATCCAAACTTAATGACAAAGGAGTTTTACCATGTTTCATCTATTACTGGCAATTATTTATCTTGCCTTTATCAGTCTGGGACTTCCGGATGGCCTTCTTGGCTCTGCGTGGCCTGCCATGTACGGAGAATTTAACGTTCCGGTGTCTTATGCCGGTGTTATTTCCATGATTATATCTGCCGGAACCATTGTTTCCAGCCTGCAAAGTGACAGACTGACCAAACGCTTCGGCACCGGAAAAGTAACACTAGTGAGTATAGCTCTCACTGCTGTGGCACTGCTTGGTTTTTCTTGCAGCCATTCTTTTATCGCACTTTGCTTATGGGGCATACCCTATGGTCTGGGTGCCGGCAGTATCGATGCTTCCCTAAATAACTATGTGGCACTTCATTATGCAAGCCGTCACATGAGTTGGCTGCATTGCATGTGGGGAATCGGTGCTTCTGTAGGTCCCTACATCATGAGTTACGCCCTTTCCGGTGGTCAGGGTTGGAACATGGGTTACCGATATATTTCCCTGATTCAGATTGTGCTGACTGTTATCATCCTATTCAGTCTGCCCTTGTGGAAAACCCGAAGCGGTTCCTCCCAATCAGAAAATACAGAAACAACATCTTCCGATTATGAAAAAAGGGACAGCGCTGACAAACCCTTATCTTTAAAAGCAATCTTACGGATTCCCGGCGCCAAAGAAATCTTGTTTACTTTTTTCTGTTACTGCGCACTGGAATCCACTGCCATGCTGTGGGCAGGCAGCTATCTGGTTTTGAAAAATGGTTTGGATACGGAAACCGCCGCTGCACTGGCAGGACTTTTCTTTATCGGTATTACTTCCGGAAGAGCTGTCAGCGGATTTCTCACTATGAAACTAAGTGATGTTGCCATGATACGACTGGGAACCTGCATCATTACTGTAGGTATTATCTGCATAATGCTTCCGCTTGGAACCATAGGTGTCCTGAGCGGACTACTTTTAATCGGTCTTGGGTGCGCCCCGGTTTATCCTTGTATTATCCACTCCACGCCGGAACATTTCGGGGCTGACAAGTCCCAGGCCCTTATCGGTGTACAAATGGCCAGCGCTTATATCGGAACCTGTCTTATGCCTCCGCTGTTTGGTCTTATTGCCAATCACATCAGCGTAGCGCTCTTTCCGGCTTATATGCTGATTTTCCTTATCATAATGACTTTAATGCACGAAAAATTATTGCGGAAAACAAAATAAATCTTATTTTAAAAAGAGAGAAACTTCACACGTCAGCGAGGTTTCTCTCTTACATTTATCAACCATCTTCTGTTTTTCTTTTTGAAAAAGCAAACTGGTTTTTACCTGCCCGCTTCGCCTGATACAAGGCATCATCAGCGGATGAATAAAGTTCATCCATGTTCTTGGCACTATCCGGGTACAGACCGATTCCTATACTGGCTGACAGCGGAACGGTAGCATAATCCGCACAAACATCCTGTATTGCTGACAACAACTCTTCCGCCTTATGAGAGACTGCGTCTTTGTCAAAAACATTTCTCATGAGGGCAAAAAATTCATCGCCGCCGATTCGTCCCACAACATCATCTTCCCGGAAATTGCTCTGGATTTCTTTTGCCAAAGCAATCAAAAATTCATCACCTGTTTGATGTCCTTGGGTATCATTAAGTGCCTTGAAATTATCTGCATCAATCATAAACAGGGCATGCTTATTTTCACTCTCTTCACAAAGTATTTTCCGGATAAGCTCCATCGTAGTTTCCCTGTTCAGCAGCATGGTCATTCTGTCCAATTTTGCTGCCACAGCCAATTTCTGCTCTTCTTTCTTTTTGGCATCTATATCTTTTGCGGAAAGCATGGCACACAAATGCCCGCTGTCTACATCCATCAAAAATCTTATTTCATTATGTACCCAGCGCATGGCTCCGTTAGTCAATCTGCGGAGATATTTAAGGGACAGGCGGCTTCTGCCGCTGGCATAAATATCGTGTAAAGCTGTGGGAGTAAAATTGCGGTAAAATTCTGCCGCCTCCGAATTTTTATCCACAATGGATTTCAGCGCCGCTTCACAAAGAGTCTCTACCGACAAACAAGACTGCAATGAATTGTCATCAATTAACTGCCTGCGCTGGCTGATAATTCGCCAACTGTCCACATCAATATACGACACCGCATAAATATCTTTGGGGAGTTCAAAAAGATAACTCAACTCCTGCTGGTACTGCTGCCTTGCAATATAGTCCCTCGTAATATCTCTGGTGAATCCCAATATTCCAAGGACTTTACCCTCTTTATTGCGCAAAATATATTTGGAAGTTGTGCCGTATCTATGATGACCATTTTCGTCCGTAATAGGCTCAATATAGTTGATTAGATTCTTTCCTCCATCCAACAACTTATGGTCATCCGTAACGTATCTTTCTGCCAAACCTTCATCTGCGAAAATTTCCGCATCCGTCCGATTGATAATTTCATCCAATGAGTCTTTACCAACCATTTTGACAAACGGCGGAGATGCTGCCACATACTTCAAATTCGCATCTTTTAAAAACATCATATCCTTCGTATTTTCCAACATCGACTTAAACGCTGCCCGAAGTATTTCACTTTTCTCCTCAAAGAGAAAATCCTCATCGTAATTTGTACCCAAGACACCCTTCATTAGTAATACCCCCATATGTCCTTAAAACATAAGACTCCAAATACTAACTAAATCAGCATTTGGAGTTTTAGACGGTTCATCCTAAAACTTTTTCAAGAGCTTCCATAAGATGATGTGCTTCAAAAGGTTTTAATATAAACTCCTCCACGCCACACTCAATTGCTTCCGCAAGTCTGCTTTGCTGTCCTATTGCTGAACAAATAATAACCTTCGCCTTAGGGTCAATAATTTTAATCCGTTTCAGCGCTTCTAGGCCATTCATCTCCGGCATGGTAATATCCAAAATAATTACATCAGGTTTAACTTCTGCAAATTTTTCTATGGTTTCAATTCCGTTAGATGCCTCTGCCACAACCACATGTCCATTGTCTTCCAACATCTTCCTAATACTTGCTCTCATAAAAATCGCATCATCTGCTATCAAAATCCTGGCCATAAACCGCCGCTCCCTTCATATGCGTTCTCTAACTATTGTCTATCACATTTAAATGTGTATAATTTGTTGTCCAAAAATACTTTTTTATTTTATCATATATTTTAAATTTAAGAAATATAATTTTTTATTTTCATAAAAAATTAAAGAATATGTCCTTTACTGTGCGTAACCGCATACTGGTTATCAGTGAACACCAATCCACCCTCAACCTGAACATGCCACTGCGAAGTGCCATTTACTATGGACGCACCATGGAAAAACTCAAAAAGTAATTAACATTAATCTGCCTAAGGGACATGCTATTTTAGAACAGTGCCGTCCCTTGTATGAGTACTCTTGGTTTATCCAAAAGATTAAAGATTACATCACGGCAGGTTTGGAGCGTGACGATGCCATTACACTGGCAATCAAAGATTGTGAACGTGCAAATATCATGTCGGAATTTGTACGGGAGCATGGATCGGAGTCGGTGAATATGCTGTTTACACAATTTAACATGGAGGATGCACTGGAAGAGGATATTGAAACAATCACTAAAATCTGTACCGCAGTGCAAGAGTGTGGCGACACAGTAGATATAGAGCAAATCTACAAAAAGATTAGTTATTAAAACCAAAAGAGAAATACGGCAAACCCAGATAAACACTAGGTTTGCCGTACTCTTAAAATACTGCTGGTGGCCGGACTTGAACGCAGGTCAGCTACCCGCAAACCTGCATAGAAAGGAGATTGCCGGAGTGCTGACTTGGGGTGTGTAAACGGAGTGTAAAACAATTATCTCACTACATAACAGACCGGAAAACTGAAAGCTTCTATCTCACACAAATTGGACTTTATTACACCTTATATTTCCCCATAACTTCATCATCACTTGCATATCGTAGTACGTACTTGCCCATCAATGTTTTTTGTTTTCTATTACAAACATTTGATACAGCACTATTCTTCTTATCATAATCCAAATTCAAATAATTACATACATCTCTAATACTTTCAAAAGTCGATATAAATAGCAAGGTACGAGCATCATACATATTTATCTGCTTTTTTCCTCTTTGTTCTTTATAACAATACGGACAACCTCTCCCATTAGCGCGATTAGAAACTTTTGCTTCCCATTCATGCCCCTTTTCACATTTCCACTAAATCTTTTTATTGCTGTGCTCTGTAACTTGAGTAGGTAGCACTATGCCATTTTTTTCATAATTCCACATTTTCGCAATATCAGGACGTACTGTTTTCAAATCATTAACGCCCTCTATCACTTTTTTTCCTACACAAATAGGACATCCCTCACCACGTATCCGTTTCAGTATAGACTTTTTATAACTATGCCCTTTTTCACATTTCCAATATACTACTCTTTCTCCTCCTCCATATATTTCTGCTGGGTCAACATCATTCTTTTGATAATCCCAATACTTTAACAATTCTGGATGTTTTGTAACTAAATCATTTTCTCCTTTTTTTAGGATATTACGATGTTTCGAGCAAACGCTACCCTCTGCAATCCTACTCGGCCAATTCAAATAAGAACGATTACAAATACGACATTTCCAATAATATCGTTGACCAGTTCCTAAAGTAACCATTTCCGGCGTAATTAAACCATTTTTTTCGTAATCCCATAATTTCACTAAATCTGGGCACACTGTAGCAATACTATTTTCTTTTCGCAAAACAACATACTGGTTTTTAATCATAATAGCATCATTTTCACAGTTAATATCTATGTTATCTTCGCCCAAAAATTCAAGTAATTCTTTAATTAGCGCAGATAACATCTTATATGTTGTTCTTTCATGAATAAAGAAGTCTGCATTTTGTTTTTCTTTTTCAACTTTATACTCCTTTATGACAACTACATTAATTCCCCTTGAACTGAAAAACTCTTTTTTGGCAGCATCTTTTTCTGCTTTCTTTTTATGTGAAAAATAACCATTATACTCAATTCCAATGTTCTTTGATGGTATAAATATATCTATTTCTCGCTTATCTACTATATATCTATTTAACGCATCAGGGAAAACCTTTTTTATATAAAAATAAAGTGCCTGTTCGGGAAAGGATGTTTGACTTTGTTGTGCACATATTGGACATCCTTGCCTCATACTCCGCTGACCTATAGACATCAAATAGTCATCATGTCCTAATGGACAAGTCCAATAAACTTTCTTTTTAGAATGAGACGTAACTTCTGTTGGTCTGATTTTATTTTTGCTGCTCCATTCAACTGCTAAATCCGGTTTCTTTGTTTGCAAATCATTATATCCTACAAGTACTTTTTGCCCAGCACAAAAAGGACAAGCGGAATTTCTTTTAGTTCTATTAGCAATGATTGCTTCATACTCTCCATTACATACTTTACAGGTCCACCATACTTTTCTGTTACTTCCAAAGGAAACCATTTCCGGAGTCAAATTTCCATTTTTATCATAATTCCATTCGGAAGCAACTTGCGGAAAAAAAGTTTCTAAATCATTATATCCTTTTAATATTTTTTTCCCTGCACAGTATGGACACCCATTACCATTAACCCTATTTCTTATTTGTGCTTCATACGAATGTCCTTTACTACAAATCCACCAAACCTTAACATGACTTCCCGTTGTCATTTTATCTGGTTCGTATCCTAATTCAGTATTCTTTTTCCAATTCCATTCGGACATAAGTTTTAAATTATCTTTTAAGTATTTTTCTTGATTCATTTTTTACCAACTTTATTTATGATACCTATCTAAAATGCGCTCTTACTAATATTTTTACTTTTTCTCTAAAGATTTCCTTGCATTATATTGCAATATATTATACTGTTCTTTTCCAATTACAGTAATCTGAATATCTTGAACATTAATATCATACTTTATCATTGCATATGGATACAAAAAAAACAAATTATCATATAGATCATCGTAACGCTTCATTACCTCATCAATCCATAACTTGATATCTGTTAATTTAAATGGTATCGGCGGTTCGGCATAATAAATAATTAAACCTATTTTTCTAAAACCTTTTTCTCTATATACTTCTATCTTTTCCATCTTTTTCTCTAGTGTTTCTTGAAATAATCGCTTTTCAATCTCACCATTTTTAACTGGATATGATAAACTTAATTCATCTAATCTTCCGCCTCTTGCCTCAATAATTGCCTTACTACGTTCCTTGCTCTTTTTCTCATTTTTTATTCTATACCTGACATATTCCCCTTCTATTTGGGCATCTCCCATAGAAATAGCTTCTGTCACCTCTATACCAACTAATCCATTCCTATCCTGGATGTCCGGCTTATCATCAACAAAAAAATCACTATAATTATCACCAAAGCAATACTTCAAACTCTCCAAGGACAAATATTCAACAAAATATTTTCTCTGTCTTGATGTCAATGGTTTATCAAAAGGTAATATTTCTGTTCCATATACTTCATTATTCATTCAAATTCCCGCCATTAACAATTATAAATTTCTTTAAAATCATTTCGTAAAATTCAATTTTGTATTTCTAATGGTATAATATCAAATATCCCTTTTTTTGCATAGAATGATTTATCAAAACACCTTGCATTATTCAAAAAAAGTGCTATATTGAAAGTAGATACAACTGAAAGACAAGGACATTTAAAAGAGACAAATTGGAAGCATTGTATTGCTTCTGCTTTGTCTCTTTTTGTTTAAAATTAACTTCCCCCGGCAGATTACTTACTTTTTATTTGTTACTTGTTCTGCCTCAGATATTTTTCTGTAAAGGCAAATTTCATATGTTTTCAGTTGATTATAAAGTCAAAAATATACTAAACAAATTAACTTAAATTAATTACCGCTATTTTCGGTAACTTGGAAGGAGGTATTAATTACCATGGATAATTACGAAAGCAGACCACTACTACCCATGCCATTTCCAAAACCTCTTAAGGAAATGACCGACGAAGAACTAACAAAACTTCTTACTGGCAAGTTCAATTACAATGTTCTGATTCCGGGACTCATTGAAGCAAATTTGCGTAAGAATAAGCAAATTGCAGAACTAACCAAGCGGATTGCCTATCTTGAAAAGAAAACACTCCAAAAGCCCGGACGAAAACGCCGGGAATTTGGATTTGAGGGACGGGAACTGACAGACTGAAACTGATTGACGAAGGATATTTCGACAGTATCAGCAAATTGGAAAAGGAGCTAGGAGCAGGCAAGAATCAGCTCGCAACCGCTACAACAAGGCAAAAGAGAAATTGCGACTAGAAAGGAGAATTGAGCATTATGGAGATTGTTAGACCTATAGTGCAAGAGTGCTTCATTCCGGCACAATACACTTCTTCCCCGGAGATTATCAAAAACTGCTTGCAGGAAGTTCTTTCCGAAGGTATGATGTATGCACAAGTCAGTGCTCCGGCATATAATGAAGATATGACAAAGAAACAACGTGAGAACATCATTAAAATGCACATAGAGCAATTTACAACTAAATATTATGAGTCAGACAGACGGTGGCACTCTTTCCTGCCGGATGATACACATCCCCAGGGAAGGAAGCCTATCGCCAAACGTAAGTGGGAAGATTTAGAATCTGTGATTCTTGCCTATTATGAGGAGCAGGAGCAATCCAACAAGCGGAAGAAGATTACCTTACGGACTCTGTACCCAGAATGGTTTGCCTACAAATGGCAGGACACCAACAATTTCGGCTACATGAACCACATTGACGGCGAATGGAAGCGGTATTATGAGAATGACCCCATTGTTGACCGCCCGGTGGTGGAATTTACCACCTTGGAGCTAAAGAATTGGGCGAGGAACAAGATTATTACCGGGAAGTTGAACAAGAAGCAGTATTACAACATGGCAATCATTATCCGGCAGAGTTTGGAATACCTTGTGGAACTAGGAGAACTGCCCTGCAATCACTTTGCAGAGCACCCTAACCGCACCGCCGCACTTGCGGTACTGATTAACTTCTCCCTTGGCTTACGTGTGGGCGAGCTTGTTGCCCTTAAGTGGAGGGACTTAAAAGACTCCTATCTGCATATCAGACGCATGGAGCAGAAACAGTATGAGCAGTTGGAAAACGGCAAGTGGAAGAAGCATTTAGAAGTGGTGGAGCATACCAAGTCGGACGCAGGCTACCGCATATTGTATGTGGTATCTTCTGCCATGGAGCTATTCGACAAGGTAAAGGAAGCCAACCTGCGGAATGGTTACAGTTGCGAAGCCGAGGACTATATCTTCATGTACCGTAAGCACCGTATCACTGCCAACTCTATTGATAGCCATTATGAGCGGTACTGCAAACAGATAGGTATTTCCAAGAAAGGTAATCTCAAGGCAAGAAAAACGGCACTTACAAAGGTAGCCGATAATCCTAATATTAACCTAACGGATGCCATGGAATTTGCCGGACACCGGGACGTAAAGACGTTCATAAATCATTATTGCTTCTCCCGGTACTCGGACGAACAGAAACGGCAGGAACTGGAAAAGACTCTCAAAGTGTAAAAAATCTACACGTTCCTACACGCACACCCAAACAACAAAAAAATAGCGGAAACACTGATAAATTCAATGTTTTCGCTATTCATAAGATACTGCTGGTGGCCGGACTTGAACCGGCACGGTGTTGCCACCGAGGGATTTTAAGTCCCTTGCGTCTGCCTATTCCGCCACACCAGCGGATGGATGGAGGTGGATTCGAACCACCGAAGCAATTTGCAGCAGATTTACAGTCTGTCCCCTTTGGCCACTCGGGAATCCATCCATAGGTTGGGACTATTACTTAGTCCCACCGAAAACAAATTTTAGCACATGTTATTATAAAAATCAAGCAAATTCAAGAACAGTTGCAGAAGTTTTCGGCAAAACCACAGAAATCTTACCTCCGATTACCGGATACTCTACTGCAGCCGTGTCAAATCCATCTTCTGTAGTCTGTATCAGACGGGTCATTACCGCCTCTTTCGGAACATTCAATTCCCAAACTGACACTTCCTTCTTGATTTCGTATTCGTTATTGTTAATCAGTACCACACAGGCGCTTTCCTTGTTAAATCTTCCATAGGCCAAATAATTGTAATCCGTGTCCACATATTTCATGGAGCCGGTTTTCATATACTGACGCTCCCGGCGCATACGAATCAAATACTTATGAAAATCTATCAGTTCCTTGTCTTCCTGTCCCCACGGATAAGTACGTCTGTTATCCGGGTCGGTAAAACCGCATACTCCCGCTTCATCGCCGTAATAAATAGCCGGCGCACCAATCCAAGTCATCTGTATCACTACCGCTTCCATAAAGACAGCCTTGTTTGTTCCTTCATTTGCTGCATCGGGTCCCAATGTTCCTGTACGTCCCACTTTATGGTTTGTACGGCTTAAAAAACGGGAATGGTCATGATTGGACAACTGGTTCATGGCTACCTGCCAGCCGGGCATGGCAAAACTTGCGCAGTGATGTTTCATTGCGCCCCAGAAACTGTTTTGATTTCCCCACTGGTCCGGTCTAAAGTCATCACTATGCTTTTCCATTCCGGTCAAAAACCATGTCACGGGCTCCATGAACGCATCGTAATTCATAACGCTGTCCCACTCATTTCCCTGAAGCCAAGGCTTGGTATCTCCATAATGCTCCGCCAAAATAATAGCCTCCGGGTTGGCATCTTTTACCGCTTTGCGGAATTCCTGCCAGAAATAATGATTGTACTCCGGCGAGAAACCAAGATCTGCTGCCACGTCCAGTCTCCATCCGTCCACATTGTAGGGCGGTGACACCCATTTGCGTCCGATATGCATGACATAATCAAACAATTCTTTGGAGCTTTCGTAATTAAGTTTGGGCAATGTATCGTGTCCCCACCATCCATCATATGAAGGATTGTAGGGCCATCTGTTCTGGTCCTGAAATTTAAAGTAATCCCTATACGGACTGTCCGCAGAAATGTGAGCCCCTTTTGCGTACCCCTTGGCATTCTCGTAGATTCTTTCTCTGTCCATCCACTTATTAAAGGAGCCGCAATGGTTAAATACACCGTCCAAAATGACTTTAATGCCTCTCTTATGGGCCTGTTCTACTAATTCAATAAACAGCTGATTGCTTGCATCCAAATTTGCCTTATTTGTGACACGGTTAATATACTTTGTGGCCAAACGGTTTTCCATTTGTCCCTCTGCAAGCAGTTCTCCGCTATCATCCACTATTTTTCCGATATGGGGGTCAATATTGTCGTAGTCCTGGATATCGTATTTGTGATTGGAAGGTGACACGAAAAGAGGATTAAAGTAAATAACTTCTATTCCCAAATCTTCCAAATAGTCCAACTTCTCTATAACACCCTGCAAGTCACCACCATAAAATGCCCGCACGTCCATGGCCGAAGGATATTTGCTCCAGTCTTCCACTTTCTGCACATGCTCCCCGATATAGGTGTACTCATCCGTCAAAATGTCATTGTCCGGGTCCCCATTATAAAAGCGGTCCACATAAATCTGATACATAACCGCACCCTTGGCCCAATCCGGCGTTTTAAATCCCGGAATCAGTACAAAGTTATAATTTTCCATGGGCTCTCTGACAAATCCCCTCACGTCAAAGAAACCAAAAATTTTTCCTGTGTGCACCTCAAAATGATAAGTGACTTTCTCATTTTCCAATTGCAACGTATGTGCATAATAATCAAAAGAATCGTCCGACTCTTGTTTTATCATCAAATCCTTTTGTCCCTTGTATACGAAATACACCTTGTCCACATTATTCTTGGCAGCACGGAAGCGAATCGTCACTTCATCATACGCTCTGGGTTCTACCGGAGTTACATAATCTGCCGTAGTATCAGAATAAAGCGCCGTTTTGTTAAATACGGGACGCATAGCAGACATATATTGGAATTGTAATTCTTTTTTGCTGAAAAAGTCGTAATCCATATTCAGCGTCCTCTTTCTAATTTCTTGCTTTATATATTTTATAATAATTGCCCGATAACCGCAAGTAAATACCTCTCAAATTCACATATTTCCATACAAAGTAAAAAAGACAGCTTTTGGCTGTCCTTTTTAGAGAAGGTATTTCTTTCTTATGGGGTATAGCAAAAAACTATATAATGTATTGGGGGGGTTACGCATATTATAATAGCATGACCTATGTTTTGCGTCCATTCTCACAATTCACAAATATTACAAAAACAATGTTGTGTTTTTGGTAAAAATGCACAACATTTCGTTGTGCACTATTACTAATCAATACTTATCCTTTATTTATGCCTCGAATAACGCTTCAAATTCCTCTCTGGAAATTTTTTCTTTCTCCAGCAAAAGATCTGCTGCCTTATGCAATACATCTTCGTGTTCCATAATAATCTGCTTTGCCTTTGCATAGCAATCGTCGATAATGTTCTTTACTTCCTTATCGATTTCACCTGCAACGGTTTCGCTGTGTGCTCTTGTGTGTGCCAAATCTCTTCCGATGAACACTTCATCATCATCGCTGTCATAGTTAATCACACCGATATTCTGGGACATACCAAAGCGTGTCACCATCTTACGGGCTACCTTAGTGGCCTTCTTGATGTCACTGGATGCACCGGTAGTAATATCGTCAAAGATGATTTCCTCCGCAATACGTCCACCCAAGGATACCATAATATCCTGCAACATCTTGCCCTTTGTCAGGAACATTTCATCTTTTTCAGGCAGTGGCATGGTGTAACCTGCTGCACCTACTCCGGTAGGAATGATAGAAACGGTATAAACCGGTCCCACATCAGGAAGCACATGGAACAAAATCGCATGGCCTGCTTCGTGGTACGCCGTAATTTTCTTTTCTTTGTCGGAAATGATACGGCTCTTTTTCTCTGCACCGATTCCTACTTTTACGAAAGCACCTTTGATATCATCCTGGGTAATATATCCTCTGTTTTCCATGGCAGCATTGATAGCCGCTTCATTAAGCAGGTTTTCCAAGTCCGCTCCGGTAAAGCCTGCGGTAGTCTGGGCAATCTGCTCCAAATCCACATCTTCCGCCAACGGTTTGTTTTTGGAATGTACTTTCAAAATATCCTGTCTGCCGCCCACGTCGGGAGTTCCCACCGCAACTTTCCTGTCGAAACGTCCGGGACGCAAAATAGCAGGGTCTAAAATGTCCACACGGTTTGTAGCCGCAAGCACAATGATACCTTCGTTTACACCGAAACCATCCATCTCTACAAGCAACTGGTTCAATGTCTGTTCTCTTTCATCGTGTCCGCCGCCCATACCGGTACCACGGCGTCTTGCCACCGCATCAATTTCATCAATAAATACGATACAGGGGGCATTCTTCTTGGCATCTTCAAATAAATCACGCACACGGGATGCTCCCACACCGACAAACATTTCCACAAAATCAGAACCGGAAATACTAAAGAAAGGAACTCCCGCTTCTCCTGCAATGGCCTTTGCCAAAAGGGTTTTACCTGTTCCGGGCGGTCCCTCCAAAAGAACACCTTTGGGAATTCTCGCACCTACTTTTGTGAATTTTGCAGGGTTTTTCAAGAAATCCACGATTTCTTCCAGTTCCTCTTTTTCTTCTTTCAAGCCTGCTACGTCTTTGAGGGTAATGCTACCGTCTCCGTTGGAAAGTCTGGCACGGCTCTTACCGAAATTCATCATTTTACTGGTACCGCCGCCACCGGCATTTTGTGCGCTCAGCAGCATAAATAAAAATGCGCCTACCGCAACAATCATAAGCAGTGGCATTACATAAAGTAAAAACCAATTCTCACGCTCAATGTCCTTTATCACCGGCTCTATGCCATGACTGCGCACCAGTTCTTCCAATTCGGTGATATCTGTAGCATACAGTTTCTTTTCAGAACCTTCTTTTAACTGGATTTCCAGATAACCGGTAGGAGCCTCCCCGTTGGGCTGCACAGCAACTTTTACTACCCGACCGGCCTCAATATCCGCAATCAACTGTGCTTTGGAGTAATTTTCGCTCTGCTTATTCGACAGTTCAGACACAAACAGGAACATTATTAATACGCCAAATAAAAAAATGTATAAACTAAAACCTCTAGAACCTTGTTTCAAAATAGACCTCCTTATTAGTCCTCAAATTCTACCACACCGATGTAAGGGAGGTTGCGATACTTCTGAGCATAGTCAAGTCCATATCCCACAACAAATTCATCGGGAATCTGGAAACCTGTATAATCTACGTCCACATCTATGACACGTCTGTCAGGTTTGTCCAAAAGTGTACACAAACGAAGGCTTGCAGGGCCTCTTTCTTTCAGCATTTCCAGCAAGTAACTCAAGGTTCTGCCGGAATCCACAATATCCTCAACAACAATAACATCTCTGCCCATCAAAGGCTCGTCC
This sequence comes from Lachnospiraceae bacterium, assembly GCA_017468395.1. Classification (GTDB taxonomy): domain Bacteria; phylum Bacillota; class Clostridia; order Lachnospirales; family Lachnospiraceae; genus Acetatifactor. The sequence continues at coordinate 17,919 of JAFUIR010000009.1, forward strand.
AAATCTTTTACAATTTTTACTACGCCGCTGGATTTTGTTTTGCTGCCGTAACTGGACACTGCCATAAAATCCAAAGAAACAGGAACTGTAATTCTCTTTGCAAGTTCACACATAAAGAAAGTACCGCCCTTCAATACACAAACAAGATGCACTTCCTTTCCTGCATAATCCTTACTGATTTGTTCTCCGATGGCCTTGATTCTGTCGTTTACTTCTTCTTCACTCAACATAACTCTGATATGTTCTGCCATTTTAGTGACCTCCTCTCAATTGTATCTGTAATATCTTTTTTGTATTCGCATCAATTTTATATTCTTCACTGATACGGTGCCCAATTACCCACAAAACATGATTTTCCCGGGTTAATAACCAAATGTCATCTCTTTCACCTTTAGGAATCTTTTCATCCACCATATAATCTTGTAAAGACTTCTTTGACAGTTGGCTATTGATAGTCAGATAATCGCCGGCATTGCGGTTCCTAATCACCAGCGGTTTATCTATTTTATCACAGTTGAACCATTTCGTACACTGATTTCGTGGAATATCCATGGATTTTTCATAAGAAAATGTGGAAAATTCCAAGTCGCCCAGCCCCGGTATATGAATAGTACCTTGAAAATCCAAAGGGATTTCCCATACGCACTTTTCCTTTGGGGAAGGCATATGGCTGTTTTTGCAATTTTTTTTCTTTTCAAAAATAACCATGTCATATTGTCTTCTGACACTAATTCCGTAAGGAAGAGAAATTTGTCTGTTTCCGTCTTGTTCAAACAAGGTCATAACATCGCAAACGTGCGTGGCTGTAATGTCTTTTTTGGTGGAAGTCAAAGTCTCTACCACTTTCAAAATCAACTGTTTGCGGATTAAACTATGCAAGTTTTTAAATTCCGCAACCTTGAGCTGCAATTCTGCCTCACAATCAACTTGCGGCACTTGTCCCTCTTTCGGACAGTTTCCCTCCGGTAGCGGCTGCGGCGGCATTACACATACCGCATAAGCGGTTTCCACAGCGCTGTGAATAAAATCTTCCGCTTCCTGCATCAAATCCGCTGTATGATTCATGTGCGCCACCGCTCCTTCCGCAACTTCACTCTCCGCATAAGGAAGAATATGGTGACGGATTTTATTCCTCGTATAAGTATCTTCGCTATTTGTCTTATCTATACAAAAAGGAATTCCCCTGTCTTGTAAAAATTCTTCGATTTCCAAGCGGGACACACTCAAAAGGGGGCGGATAATATTGTCCCTCACAGGTCTGATACTGCAAAGACCGGAAATTCCTGTTCCGCGGAAGAGATGAAATAGCATGGTTTCCGCGCGGTCATTACTATTGTGGGCCACTGCGATTTTTGCCTTTCCCATACGCACTGCCTGCGACGCCTGCTCCTTTAACACTCTTTCGAAGGCTTCGTAACGGACCTTTCTGCCTGCCTCTTCTGTGGATATACCCTGCTGCCTGGCCAGAATCTCCACCTTTTCTTCCGCCACAAAGCAAGGAATTTGCAACTTACTGCACAGGTCTTTCACATAGGCCGCATCCGCACCCGCCTCCGGACGTATGCCATGATTGACATGCACCACCATCAGAGAAAAATCTATGGTTTTTTGCAGTTCCTTTAACACAAATAAGAGGCAAACAGAGTCTGCCCCTCCTGAAACTCCGGCTACAACCATATCACCTGCCGACAGCATATGATGTTTTTTCACATAAGCACTGACTTTTTCAATCATAACCCAGCCTGATTTCTTTCGTAATATCTATTGTCAATATAGCCTTTTTCCTCAAAAAAAGCAAGTTATGAGTTTTCCCAGACGCCAATAACAATAATGCTCATATCGTCCCGAATATTACCTTTGCTTCTTCGGATGATATATTGCAGTAACATTTGGGCAATCTCCTTGGGATTGCGTAAATCGATATTACTGATTACCTGACACAAATCTTCACCGTAACCATGTTCTTCCATGGCATCTACCACGCCGTCAGACATCATAATGATGTAATCCCCGTCCATCATTTTCCGCCGGGTAATTTCCGCATCCACCCCTCGGAAGATACCAAGAGGCAGGGTTCTGGCAGAAATCTGCTCGACCATGTGCGCCCTTTTTAAGAAGGAGGAAGCTGCCCCGATTTTACAAAATTCACAAGTTCCTTTGTATAAATTCAGTTCACAAATATCAAGGGTGGACATATTTTGCTCCTCGCCCCTTGCCACCAGACTGCCATTTACCAGATTAAGGGCTGTACTGTAAGAATAGCCTGCATCCAAAAATTTTTCCATCAAATCCAGCACCATTTCACTATCCTCACAGGCTTTTTCCCCGGAGCCCATTCCGTCAGAGAGCAAAATGGTTACTTTGCCCTGTTCCGACTCTACGATGGAATAGTTATCGCCGGATATGGTTTCCGTCTCTTTAATTGCTCTGGCAGTGCCCGTCAAAAAAGAAAAGGGCGGCTCCTCCACGAAAGTATAGTAGCGGAAATCTTTGTCCACAAAGTAGGGGCTTGTTACCGCCGCTTCTACACGCATGTCCAAAAGAACAGACAAAATATCCGCTATATCTTCTGTGCGGTATCCCCCCTGCCTGTCCGTTCTGATAGCAATACCAATGCTCTTTTTGCCGTCTTCCCGCACAATGTAGTAGATGTCATGCACCTCCACACGCTCCGCCTTCAGGGCTTGGATGATTTTACGGCTCACTTTTTCTTCCATCATGCGGTAATTAAAAACTTCCCCTGCTACCTGAGACATGATTTGTGCCATTTCACTTAAGTTTTCCGCCAACAGGCAACGGTTTTCCCACAATTTTCTCTGGTATAACGTACCGCTTCTGTCTTTGTCAGTCTCTTTCCACTCAAAATCCTTATCAAAACTTTTTGCCAGTTCCCGAAAGGACTCTGCGTAAGTCAGCAGTTTCTTTTTTCCATACTCTGAAAGCAGAAACATTTTTTCCGCTTCGTATTCATCAACCACTTTTTTCATAATCAGCCTCCCTCTTCTGCCATAACTCATTTTATTATAAAAAAGAGCCCCGTCACTATTTGTCAAAACGTGATTGCGTCCTGCCTATTTCTCTCGACAAAAAAAGAGTTGCCCCAAAAAGCAACTCTTTTATAAAAACGTATTATCTTTTATTCCTCTTTCATCAAGATTTCGTCTTCATATACCAGACCCAGTTTTTCCTTGGCCATTTCTTCCACATATTTCTTGGTCTGGGTATATTTGCGATATTCTTCTATTTCCTCCGTGCGTTCTTTTTCATCTTCTATCTGCTGGTTCAAAGACTGTATTTTTTCCTGATAGTCCGCACTTTTCGCATTCAGTTCCACACTCTTAACCGCAACTACCACCAGAATCATCACTACAACCAGGGAAACCAAAAACATACTAAACCGGTTTTGATTCCGTCTGCGGTAAGCCGCTTTTTTTCTCTTCGCCATGAAAAAACCTCTATTTCTGTTGTTGTTTACATAATATTATTTTAAGTAATTTATACAGTGCCGTCAACCTCTTTTTTATGAAACGCCCTATCCGAAGCAATACACCTGTCACTTTTCGCAAAAAGCCGGACAATATGCGCACAAACCAAGGACTGACTGTCTTTAAATAGACAAACATTCCTCCCAAGGCACCGAACACGGCAAACCATCTCAAATTACCGTTTCCCATACTGTACATAAGGGCAAAAACAGATAATGCGCAAAATACCCAAAACAGCAAGTCTTCCAGGGAAACAAAAAAACTGTTATGACGAATCACTCTTCGGAATATTCTCAGCAGATCGTACACAAAAGTAATGAAAATCCCCATTGCGATGGAATAACACAAAAAGAGATTTTCATGGGCCATGGGATTACTCATTCCATACACCCGCTCTACTTAAATAATTTCGTCAAAAATGATTCTGATTTGTTGTGATAGCCGGTGGCTTCCGAATAGGCCAGACTATCAATTCTTCCATCTATATCCACTTCGCCTTTTTCCAGCGTCAGTCTGTTCACATGCAAATCGTCACCTTTAATCATGAGCATTCCCTGATCTGTTTCCAGCAGAATCTCGTGAATATCAAACGAGAGTACATCTGATACTCCGTTTATGGTACATGTCCTTCTGTTGGTCAGCATTATTTTATGTACCCTTTGTTTCGCACTAGTAATGTCTTCCATATTTTACCCCCGTTTTCCAAAATTGTTTTATTCCTTGTAAATATATGATACGGGGATGAAAAATATGACTTGCAAAGGGCTGCCGTTTACAGATAGCGGAAAAGTTCTGCGGCTTCTTCTTTGCGCACAGTTTCCTGCACGTCCAAAACTTCCACTTTTACATCCTTATTACCAAAAGAAATGGTAATAATGTCACCGGCTTTTACCGTAGCCGATGCTTTTGCCGGTTTATCATTAATTAACACCCGTCCACTGTCGCAGGCTTCATTTGCCACGGTGCGGCGTTTAATCAGACGGGAAACTTTTAAATATTTATCAAGTCTCATTTCAAATCCTTCTTTCCAAAAAAAGAGAACCTAACAATAGGTTCTCTTGATTATCCGTAAACTTTTTTATTATGCGTTTACAACATCTTTCAGTGCTTTACCAGCTTTGAATTTAGGAGCTTTAGAAGCTGCAATCTTCATAACTTCTTTAGTCTGAGGATTTCTGCCTTCTCTTGCTTTTCTTTCGCTAACTTCGAAAGTACCAAAGCCTACCAACTGAACCTTACCACCCTTTTTCAGTTCATCTGTAACTACGTTTGTGAATGCAACCAAAGCTTTCTCTGCATCTTTTTTGGAAATACCAGCCTGCTCAGCCATAGCTGCTACTAATTCTGTTTTGTTCATCTCGAACTCCTCCTCTGAATTGAGTTTTCTACTTGTATCTTCTAGATGTTCCTTTATTGAAACGTCTATAAATATTTATAGTCGTTTTTTTTTTTCTTGTCAAGTTTTTTTGGCTATTTTTGGGGGTTTGACCCTATTTTTCGTTGTGCGGCTCGTATCTGTCTATAATATCCGCTATTCTATCCGTTAAAATCTGCTCTTGCGACAGTTTATACACCCGGGAAATATCCGATACAGCCAAAAGAATATCGCCCACCGCTTTTTCTGCTTCGGGGCTGTAATCCGTGTGTTTAAGCGCTTCCAGACGCTCCACTGCCTTTTTCAGATTTTCAATATCTTCCTCGAAAGAAGATGTCTGACCGTAATACTTGTCCACTTTTTTCAAAATCTTAGGCGCACGGGTCAGTGCCGGAAGTTCCATGGGAATCTCCCGCAGGGGTGACTCAATCCAGGTCTTGCCTTCTTTTTCTTTTTTCTTAATTTCTTCCCAATTTTCCAATACCTGACCGGAAGATTCCACCTCTGCCTCGCCAAATACATGGGGATGCCTACGGACCATTTTTTCCGCAACCTCATTTACTACATCTTCCATAGTAAAAAGACCTTCTTCTTTGGCAATCTGGGCATGCATCACTACCTGTAGCAATACGTCTCCCAGTTCTTCCCTTAAATTCTCCGCATTTCCTGTCTGCTCCAAAATGCGGATGGCCGACAAAACTTCCGCTGCTTCTTCCATCATGCAGGGACGCAGACTGTGGTGGGTCTGCTCCTTATCCCAAGGACAGCCGTTTTCACTTCTCAGCGTGCGGATAATCTCTATAAAATCATTGTAAGTATATTGCTTGCTCATTTTGCTCTCCTACAAATCAATAGACGGTACTAAATCTGCAAAGGAATAGGAAATATCCTTAGACTCTCCGTCCACCTGAATCGTATAACTTCTGGTGGTATAACCGGTTTTTCTCAAAGTAACCACATGAGGGCCTTCCACCTTTTTGAAACTGACAGGTGCCATACCTATATAATTTCCGTCCACATACACTTCTGCGCCTTCAGGGGCATTTATATACACCAGATAACTACCTGTGGCCACGCTGCTGCCTGGGGTACTGCTTTCTTTTTCTTCCTCCTCCTCTTTTTCCTTAGAATCGGAAGAAGTCATGCTGACCGTAAGACCGCCGGAAGGTTCTGCAACTCGGAAATAAGATGTCAATGTATCGTACCCTGCTGCCGCAGCCAAAAGCTGATGGATACCATATTCTAACCGCACAGGCATGGAAGCATCAATCTGGCTGCCGTCTACATATAAAGTTGCCCCGGAGGGTGTCACTGTAAACAACACCTGACCATATTTTGTCTCTTCTACTTCCAAATCACCGATATCCAAAGTAACTTCTTCATTCCGTTTAATTACAACGTGCTTTTTACCGCCGCTGTTTTTTAGGGAAATACTGACATCATAAGTTCCCTCTGGCACTGTCAGCAGCATTTCGTCCGTGATGGGACGGATCATGGATTGACCCACTTCAATCCAACCGCCGAGAAACTGCTCATCGTTTGCCAGCCGCAAATAACCGTGCCCCTTCTCCACCACAATGCTGTGAACCGTAGTCCCGATTCCTCGGAAGGTCAGCACATCCGCACTGTTTAAGTCCATCAGTTCCATCTGCCTGCCGTCAGAGAAAATCAAAGTCTCTTCCGTTATTTTGTAAACATCCGAACCGATACTGACATCATGCCTTGTGGTGTTGATTTCATACCGCTGCACAGAAGCATTTTCCCAACATTCCGCAGAATACTGCAAGGTGTTTAGACGCTTTTTACTCTTTAAAAAAGTAATGTCTACGATGTCCCCTTCTTCTATCTGGGCAAGGGCAAGGGCCTGTCCGTACTTGTCACTGTAAGTCGTGGTTCCATCGTAATTCAAAGTATATTTTTTACCCACCGTATAATTATAAAAAGTGATGGTTTTTTCACCTTTATCAATCTTTGTTATAACAGCCGTGTCTGCACTGTCGTAACTTCCCGGTCCCGGCAACATCACTACATTCCCCTGCTGTTCGCTCTCTTTTTCATTGTTTCCGGGCTCAGTTTGCCCATCGGAACATCCGGAAAGTGCCAGCATGAAACTCAGAACCAAGCCGGCACAAACCGTTTTCCATATTCTGTTCTTCGTCATAACCTTTCTCTCCTTCGTACTTTTTTCTATCATATCACAAAGCCCCGGTAAAAACTATATGGTTCTGAATATGGTATTTAAAAAATCCTGTTTCTCCTGCTCCTGCTCCACCACTTTCAGCAGCTTTTCCTGGTTTTTTCCGGGAATCCAGCCCTTATGGGAATTATAGTAAAAATTCACAATCTTCCAGAATTTTTCAGGGTACGCCAAACGATAGTACAGCGCCACAAATGACCTTGCAGGCAATTCATTTACCTCATTGTAGGCATTTAAAATCCTTTTGCCCAAATCCTTGGACCAGTTACTTTTTTCCAGAAGTTTTCTCATGTAAAGGTACAAGTCCCGGATTTGGTCGTCTATGATGCACTTCTCAAAGTTGATAACCGCCTGACCGCCGGGAATTTCAATAATATTATGGTACTGATAGTCTCCGTGGCAAAAAGTACCTGTGGTGCGCAGATAATCGGTCTCTCCCGGAAGCAAAAATTCTTCCCATTCTTTGGTTACCTCAAAGGCCTGCCCCATAAAATAGTCATATTCCCCCACCAGGTAAATTTCAAAAGGGGTTTTTTGACTTTTTTCCCGCAAATACTTTCTTACCCGTTTCAATTCCCTGTTATGTTTTTCATATTCTTTTTCCAAGCGGAAAACAGGCCACTCGGAAATTATTTCCTGCTGCCCCAGATTCATCTCTTTATGGAGATATGCCAAAGTCTTTACTCCCCGAAGGCAGTCCTGTATATCCAGAATGTTACACTCCTTACCTTCGAAATAAGTTTTTAAAATATAGGAAAGTCCGTCCTGCCCCTGTACCAGCAGCTCCCCTTCTTTGGTGGGAATAATCTGCTCTACCGGCACCGCTTTGCTTTCCCCGATTTTTTTCAGCAAAAGATCTTGCACCTGCGCTTTTTCTTTAGAACCCTGATATTCTTTGAAAATCAAAATCCCCTGATTCGTCTCACAAAGAATAGCGCCTCGCCCCTTTCTGGTGCGAAGCACTTCTATTTCATATTGGTCCAACAAACCAATTACCCTGTCATTCACTGCCATTCCTCCCATACATCAATTCGCCCATCCACGGGTCTATCCTATCATATGAAAAGGAATGAAAAAGTATGTTAAGGAATCCTTGTCAAAAGATATTCTTTGGTGTTAAGGCTCGGGTCTTCCAATACTTCTTCCAGCAATCTTTGAAGCATCTCCCCAAGTTCCCTGCCGGGCTTCATGCCCGCATCAATCAAATCTTTTCCCGTCACGGCGAGAGTCTTTAAGGAAACACATTCCTGCCGCCTTACAATTTCCTCATAACAGCGCTGCCACAAGGCCAGACGCTCCTGTTTTTCCTGCTTTTTGTAATCGCTCTGAGCTGCCAAATCTGCTTTTTTTACCGGAAAAAGCAAAGGAAAAATATCTTCTCCGATTTTATTGATAGCCCGGCGCACAATAGCGGTAGTGGGAACCACACCGTTTCCGTAATCGTGATAAAGCACCAGTTTGGTTACTTTATAAATAGTGTCGTTATCAAATTTCAGACGGCGCAAAATGCTTTTTGTCATTTCTTCCCCAAGTTTCGGATGTCCGTGAAAATGACTGATTCCATCCTCTCCTACCGTCTTGGACCCGGGTTTTCCAATATCGTGAAAAAGCATTGCCAAACGCAGTACTCTGTCCGCTTCAACTTCCAAAAGACTGTGCAAAGTATGTTCCCCCACCGTATAGCAATGGTGAGGATTGTTTTGTGCGCATTCCATGGCCACATCAAATTCCGGCAGAATCACCTTTGTAATGCCCATCTCGTAAGCCCGGCACAAATAGTCCGGATGGGGAGACACCAAAAGTTTTACCAGTTCCACCTGAATACGCTCCGCACTGATATTTTTTAAAGTGCCCGACAGTTCCCGGATTGCACAGGCTGTCTCCTCTTCTATGGTATAACCCAGTTGGGCAGAAAAACGCACCGCCCGCATAATACGCAAGGCATCCTCTCCGAAACGCTCTCTTGCCTTTCCCACACATCGGATAATTCCTGCCTCAATGTCTTCCATGCCGCCAAACACATCCACCAATCCGGCAGTCTCGTTGTAAGCCATGGCATTAATGGTGAAATCCCGGCGTTTTAAATCTTCTACCAAATTGGCGGTAAAAATTACTTCCTTGGGATGTCTGCTATCCTCATAGGCACCATCAATACGGTAAGTCGTTACCTCGTAACCCTCTTTGTCCAGCATAACGGTTACCGTTCCATGCTGCAGACCGGTATCAATAGTACGGCGAAACAACGCCTTTACCTCCTGCGGTTTCGCAGAAGTGGTGATGTCCCAATCATCGGGCACCCTGCCCAAAATGGAATCCCTGACACAGCCTCCCACCGCATAAGCCTCATAACCCGCTTCCTGTATTGTGTTAATAATAAATGCCACCTTTTCCGGCAACTGAATCTTCATAAACGTTCTCCGTAAACCTTTTTCCTACATCATAGTCTCGTCATACTGTGCTCTCTGACCACCAATAAATTTGGCTCTGCATCTGGCACAAACCAAATGAGCCTCTCCGATAGTTTTTACCGAAATCCGTTCCGGCACGGCTACATCCCGCAGGTGCATACCGATGAGCGTATCTCCGATATCCATACCCGCATGAGCCTTAATATGTTCTACCGCCACCGGGTTTTCCATGAACTTGTATGCCATAGTGGCAAAAGAACCCCCTGCCTTAGGCTGGGGCACCACATTTACCGCCTCGTAACCGTACTTTTCTGCCGCAGCCTCCTCCAAAATAAGGGCTCTGTTTAAATGCTCACAGCACTGGGCAGCCAGAAAAACTCCCGCTTCCTTGGTGGCTTTATAAATTCCCTGAAAAACCATTTCCGCCAGTTCCGGTCTGGAAGCAGAACCGATTTTTTCTCCTGCCACTTCACTGGTGGAACATCCCACCACCAGAATCTGACCTTTTTTCAAATTTGCTTTCTCTATAAGTTCTTTCGCAGCCTGATATGCCTCTGCACCGATTTTCTTTTCCATATTTTTCCTCCCGTGAGGTAACTTTTCTTATACAGAATAACCTTTTTTTTAAAAATTTGCAATCCTACCAATTATCCACATTGTAGGATTCCACCACCTCCAAAAGAGAACTGCTTGAAATATCCTTTGGGGTTACCACTATTCCGCCGTCCCCGTCAATATCGTACCCAAAAGCCCGGTACACTGTCCATATAAGATGGGCGCAGTGCGTATCTTGCGGCTCCTCTTCAAATATATGCTCCGCAAACTCACCCCAAAAGCCATAATTCACATCCAACATTTCCCGGGCAGCATAGTCCGCAATAGCACATCGTTCCTCCTCTGCTGCTTCCTTTAACCGAAGAACCATGACACCGGGATACTTTCGCCACTTGTCTACACTTTGCACTGTGGAAGGGGTGCCCAGAACCACCGATTCCAGAGTAAGTCCCTGCTCCGCATCAATTACAATAGCTGCATGTCCGTTCCTCCAGCCGAAAGTGTGGGAACAGGGAGTCAGCAGAATGTCACCGTTTTGAAGATCGGATAATCGATCCTCATACTTGTACCAATATTCCTGCCGGATCCGCTCCTCCCAAGAAATAATGCTGTTGGGCGTACAAATTACCTCTTCACTATCGTAATCGTGCTCTGTATGTTCTTTCCATATCCCCAGCAAGGCTAAAACAAGTAATAAAAAACTGGCAAAAAAAAGATGGCGTCTCTTTCTCCTTCTCTTTTTGCCAGACTGTTTCATGCGGGGTCACTCCTTTCTCAACATACCTTTCTCCAAAAAGGATTGACCCCTTCAGTTCACTTTATTCAAAATTCTTTTATTCCTCGAAGAGTTCTTTGTATAGAGTCAGTTCTACTTCTCCTTCGCTACGCTTAATCTGCGCCTTGTCAATCATCATGCCGATAAGCAATAGTTGGCTGGTCTCACCGGGGTCACCGGAACCTGCCAGTTCCCAATAAATGTCCTCGATTCCTTCATTTTTGGGCTCCCTAAGATATTCTTCCAACCGATCCATTTTATATTCAAAATCCGCATGGTAATTTGCGCGGAAAGTAATTTTCACATGATTCCCGTCTTTCTCAATGCCGGAATTTATTTTGTCGGCACCTACCGCAAAAAAATACATGGTCAATTCCTCTATGATTTTTCCCACCTTTTTTTCTTCATGTATCATGATTATTTTCTCCTTCTTACCTTAAATCTTGTCATAAAACTTTCTACCACAGGTATCATTACGATAGCCACCCAGCCGGCACTAAATCCGTTGTTATACAGATTTAATCCACCGTACAAATTGCTGGTACACATTACGATTACCGCATGAAGCAGACCTGCAATCAGACCTGACACAATGCCGAACTGACCTGCAATTGGAGCTATTCCCACTGCAAAAATGGCCGCTAACTGGATTCCCGGCATTTGTAAGTCATAAGCCGGCAGCAACGCCGAAAGGCTTACCCCCAAAAGCACCGGGATATAGTTTTTCAGGTGCGCACCGAATGCAGAAAAACCAAAGGCCGTCAAAATTGCTCCCACAACAGGACCGGAAAAATCTCCTCCGGTAATCCAAACATATACTACACAAAGAATTCCTATCAGTCCCATATTCACAAGTGTAGTACCTGCACCATCCATCAATACGAAGTCTGCCACGGCACGACCCGGATGATACCAAATTTTCAAGATTCCTTTGAGATTTCCTTTATTTACATACAATCCAAATCCGATGGTAAAAAGGAAAAATATCAAAAGCCCCGCAACAATCCAAAGAGGTCTTCCCTCTCTCCAAATTAACACCGGTTCACTCTCTATTCCCATGGATTTCAGCACACACACTATGACAAAGGCAAGTACTCCCGTTGCAAAACCTACGTTAAACAGATTGTAACCCATATGCATGGACGCCGTATGCATGGAAAGAGGCGGCAGTACGAATCCCACAAATCCACCTACCAACACGGCAATCACAAAATTTATCCACCTGTCAAAGGGCAGAATATAAACCAGTTCCGTTACCAGCGGTGCCAAACTGGTACCAAAAAGCGCCGTATAAATATACCTGCTGAGTTTTGCTTTATGCAATCGGGCATACAAAATGGTACCCAGCAAAATGGGCACAGTATTCAAGGGATTTTTTCCCCAAAGAGCATACCCTGCATTGATGAAAAAAGCCGCCAGCGTCAATCCCGTAAAAGGAACCTTCTCCCGGCAAATCAAAATAAACGCCATGAGAAGCACAGCCGCCGCATTAATAAATGCCGCTCCATATCCCGCCAGTTCAAAATAGTCTGTAATCAGCGCATCTCTGGAAATCAGAATTTTCCAAATACCCGAAAAAATTCCTACTGGTGCGCCACCGTCCAAATCCGTCCCCGCTATTGCTCCGGCAAGGTCCGTTACCAAACCTGCTCCAAACAACAGCAAAATGAATCCGAAGCAAAAAATTTTCAGTTCTTTTCCCTCGATTTTTTCCCGCAAACTTTGTTTTGCCATTCAAACCTCCGATACATCAAACTTAATTTCTAAAACCATATCTTCCCGTTCTTTTTCCCTAAAAACAGGTTGCCAGCAAACTTTCTCCACCGGCTCAAAATAAACTTTCATACGAATCACTCACATCGGTTCAAAAATGCCCCGACAACATATCCGGTTGCCGAAGCATTCATGAAAACATTTCATCAATTATTCTTTATTTATCACAGCATGTTCTTTCAGCCAAAGAGCCACGCTGTCTTCGTTGTTGCTTCCGATGACACCGGTTGCAACAGCTTTTAGTTCCGCCACCGCATTGTCCACCGCATAACATTCATCAGACATACGAAACATAGGCAAATCATTAATAGCATCCCCAAAAGAAACTATTTTTTTACATCCCCACATTTCCTTAAGCCTTGCTATAGCCTGCGCTTTGGTTGCTTTCTTAGGCATAATTTCAAACCAATACTCCGGTCTGTAGATTTCCTGCTGGAAAGTACAGGTGTAATTTTCATCTTTTGCAAAAAACTCCTGCAAGGGAAGTAACTCTTCCCGCTCTCCGATACAGGTAAAATAAAAGATGTCACCCTCAAAAAGATGCTCCGCCCGAGAGACCGGTCTCAGTCTTTTATCGTCCTTGCGGCTCTGTACATAGTGCCTCATTCCTTCGTTTTGACCGTCAGTTAAATAAGAAACCCTCTGCCTTCCGTCAATCATGGAATATACCAACGGGTAAATCTGCTGTCTGGTAAAGAAATCCACAGCATTTTGCTGTTCTTCCTCCGTAAATCCACAAAAGTGCAACATTTCCCCCGTAGCAGGGTGGATAATCATAACTCCATTGTGGACAATGACCGGAATATTTGCGGACAAACCTTTTGCTACAACAGAGGAAGAGAAAATAGATCTCGCCGTAGCATAAGTAAACAACATTCCCTGCTCTACAAGTTCATTGATAATAGCAAGGCTTTTCTCATTAATTCTTTCCGAACTGTTGAGTAACGTTCCGTCCAAATCTGTCACATACAATATTTTTTCCTGAGATTTTTTCTCTTGCATTGATTATTCGACCTTGGGCAGTTTTGACAGAGCTACAGCCAACTCCTCATCTGTGGGAATAAAGTTTTCCATTACACCGTCATTGTACTTCTGATAAGCATACATATCAAAATAACCTGTACCGGTCAGACCGAATACAATGGTTTTTGTTTCGCCGGTTTCTTTGCATTTCATTGCCTCGTCCATGGCAACCTTAATGGCATGGCTACTTTCAGGAGCAGGAAGAATACCTTCCACTCTCGCAAAAGTCTGCGCCGCTTCAAATACTTCTGTCTGGGTGACGCTTCTGGCTGTCAATAAGCCTTGGTCGTAAAGTTCGGAAACAACGGAACTCATACCATGGTAACGAAGTCCGCCTGCATGGCTCGCAGAAGGAATATAACCACTGCCCAAAGTATACATTTTTGCCAAAGGACAAACTTTTCCGGTATCACAGTAATCATATGCATAGGTACCTCTTGTAAGACTGGGGCAGGATGAAGGCTCTACTGCAATCAATTCGTAATCTGCTTCGCCCCTCAGCATTTCCCCTGCAAAAGGAGAAATCAAGCCGCCCAAGTTGGAACCGCCACCCGCACAGCCGATAATCATATCTGCTTTTACACCGTATTTATCCAAAGCTGCTTTTGCTTCCAGACCGATAATAGACTGGTGAAGCATAACCTGTGAAAGTACAGAACCCAGCACATAACGGTAACCTTCCTGACTTCCTGCTGCTTCCACAGCCTCGGAAATCGCACAGCCAAGGCTTCCTGTTGTTCCGGGAAATTCTTCGTTAATCTTACGTCCCACTTCTGTAGTCATGGAAGGAGACGGGGTTACTTTTGCGCCGTATGTACGCATTACTTCGCGTCGGAAAGGCTTCTGTTCATAAGAGCATTTAACCATATATACCTGACAATCCAAATCTAAGTAGGAACATGCCATAGAAAGAGCCGTACCCCACTGACCTGCACCGGTCTCTGTAGTAACACCTTTCAGTCCCTGCATTTTTGCATAATAAGCCTGCGCAATGGCAGAATTGAGTTTATGGCTTCCTGATGTGTTGTTACCTTCAAACTTGTAATAAATATGAGCGGGTGTGCCCAGTTTTTCTTCCAGACAATATGCTCTTACTAAGGGTGACGGACGGTACATTTTATAGAAATCTCTGATTTCCGTGGGAATATCAAAATATGCTGTTGTATCATCCAATTCCTGCTTTGCCAGTTCCCTACAGAACACTTTTGAAAGTTCATCCTCTGTGATAGGCTTGAATGTCTCCGGATTCAAAAGAGGAGCCGGTTTTTTCTTCATATCGGCACGCACGTTATACCACTGTCTGGGCATCTCGTGTTCCTCAAGATAAATTTTGTAGGGGATTTTCTTTTCCATAATTACTTTCTCTCTTTCCTCGTGTTTCTAAATAGTCTCTTTCAATTTGTTTGATAATTCATAAATATATTTAAATTCTACATTGACTTTATTTACATCTTCAACAGCAGTTCTGGAAATAGTAACGCCTTCTGCAGAAACCGCCGCAATTTCTTCACTGGCGGAAGAAAGATTGCTGATGTGGTCACTGATAACACCGGTGGCCTTTAATATTTCCGTCATGATTTTTTCTGTATTGTAAATATCTGTAATCAGTTCATTTACTTTACTTTCTATGGCAGAGAAACTCTGTCTGGTGGTCTCCACCATTTTACCCTGCTTGTTAATGGTTTCGTTGGACAACTTGATACTATGACTTGTAGCATCCGCGTCACTAATCAGTTCGGAAATGATATCCGTAATTTTGTTTGCGGATTCCCTTGTGTTCTCTGAAAGGGTTCTGATTTCATCTGCAACCACTGCAAATCCTTTTCCGGCTTCGCCTGCACGGGCAGCCTCAATGGAGGCATTCAACGCCAAAAGGTTTGTCTGGGAAGAGATATTCAAAATCGTATCAATAATATTTTTTACTTCATGCACTCTCTCGGAAAGACGGGTTACTGCCTCAATGGTCTCCTTGTTAACCTCATCTACCATTTTTGCCTGCGCTTTCAAATCAGCCGCCAGGGACACGCCCTCTGCCACATTCTCTTTTACCGCGCCGGCAGAACCAATCATGCGCTCAATACCGCTCTCTGCCTCGTCCGTATCCTTTTGGATTTCCATACACATGGTAGCCTGTTCCTGCATGGACTCTGCTGAACCGTTGGTACTGTCACTGATATTTTTCATAGCTTCATCATTGGTAGCAATTGCCTGATTCAATTCCTCAAGATATTCCGATGATTTCGCAAATCTGTCTGCAATTTCTTCTGCCACTTCGTGCATTACAACTGATACTTTTTCCTGCTCTGATGCTTTTTTAGAAATCACAGCCACATTTTCATCATTGTATTTTAAAAGAAGTTCGATTCCCTTAAAGGACGCAAATCCACACATAATAATCGTAATACTTGCAATGAATAACAAATTCATATTTAACGTTCCGCTTATGGACATACGGATGGAGTGTATTACAAATCCGATAATAATGAAAGCATTTCCCCACAAAATCAATCGCTTATTAAGGAATACCACACAGGTAAACAAAATAACAAAACCATACATAAACACATATTCCATCATGTTCATGCAGGACAATATCATATACATTAAGGCACCCATACCTGCAATGCCTATCATTCCCAGTTTTTCTCCCCGTTTCGTTATAAAAAAGAAAGTTGCACCTGCCATTGCTGCCAGTATACCTACTATCTGTATCAACAAATCCGGCGTCAACCCTTTATTCATCAAAGCACCAAGTAAAGTTAACATTACTAAAGCACAAGTAGACGTAACCAACGGATATGCCACTTTATTGGATCTGATATACTGCTCTCTTGTCATTTTTATTTTCCCTCCATAAGATACACAAAGTAATTACAATATCGTTTTTAACGCAACAACATTCTACACCAGTTTTCCAGCCCCGTCAAATTATGCCGCTATTACCATCCCATTATTTCTTTCAGTTCTTTTGTCAATTTTTCCGCTGCTTTCGTATGGGTGGCTTCTGTAGGATGCCAGTCTGCCGCATAGCCGTCTGCAGGGGACTGTACATCGAATTTCATAGTATATACATTTGCATCACTTGTCTCTGATTTATAGGTTTCTACGGCTTTGGTAACGGAAGAAAACAGCCTGTCTCCCATAATACCCAAAGTACACACAATTGTGGCATCGGGATTGTTTTCCCTAATGGTTTTAAGGAATTCCACATAAGTATCTGTGTACTCCTGCTGCCTGTCAGCATGAGTGAGCGTGTATGTATCATCATTAGTTCCCAAATTCACTACAATAACATCGGGCTGACGTTTTTGGAAATCCCACTCATAGTCCACCGGTTTCTCACCCATATATGCACCATAGGAAAATCCCAATTTTTCATAATACTGGGGAACGGTCTGCTCCGGCACTTTATTTCCCGTAGCGGTGTATCCTGAAATAATTCCGTGTCCGCTAAAAGAAACCAGGCTGTAATCTGCTTCCAATGCTTCTGCGGTTTTGTATGCATAAGCCTTCATTGCATTTTCTGTGCTTGTCCTAAAAGGATGTTCCTTTACTTCATCCTCCACACCATATCCACAGGTAATGGAATCTCCGATAAACTCAATAAATTTTTCCTTATTTTCTGTGGGAGTGATATCTCCTTTGGAAGTTACCTCAATGGACTTAATTCCCATAGTGGACTGTGCCGCCTCGGATAACTTCACAATTTTAATGGTGCATTGCTCTTCTGTCTCTTTTTCAAAAACAGTATAAGTCTTTTCCAAACCTTCCATCAATTCATCTACTACGCATTCCCCATTTACATAAATGGCAAAATGCGCCCGGCTGTCTGTAGTTCCCAAAATACTGCTGTCACCCTGCAAAGTAATACTTGCCGTAGTTCCTAAGAATGTGAACTCCGCACCGGAACCGGAATGTACCATCCAAAGGGTGTCGTTTAAACTTGCAGCTCTTCCTATAATTTTCACATTGGATTCATTTGGTATGTATGTTTTCACTGTCAGTTCCTCCTCTTTTTCTCCGCAGGCAAAAAGCATCATTGCGAAGGCAGTTATGATTGTCATAAGTATTGCTCTTTTCATTTTTTTCATCTTAATTTCCCCCTGTGGTTTCTATTTAATAAATATAAAAGGGTTGTCTTTTTCCCGTTTGGAATAGTAACCCTCCAGTTCTGCCAAAATTTCTTCCACCGGATATATTAATTGACTATCGTGGCTTAAAACAACCTTTTTAGTTTTTATTACTTTCAAAGTTGCAATAGTTTCTTTTAACAACTGTACATTGTAGGCTTCTTTTCCGTCTACCATTATGGAATATAGGGCATCACCCGTCAACAGATATTCATAATTTACATTCAGGAGCAAAGCGATTTTGGAATGAGATGTTACCGTAGGAATAATTTCTAACGTCACACCGTCACTTATCTCTATTTTCTCATTCACCATGTCCCCTTTTCCTATATAGTTGCAGGTTTTCTTGTCCACATACAGTTTTTCCCAAGCAATGTGATGGATATTGGCTGTGTGATCCTGATGAAAATGGGACAAAATGATTTTTTTGTTTTTGATTTGATTAATCTGCCGTAAACTTTCATCATTGGCGCCTACATCATATATGTAGGTGCTTTCGTTTCCTTTGATGAAAAAGACCTCTGCGGATAAAGGATTGTCCGATGATGGAAGGTAGGACAAATATGAACTCAAAATTTTTTGATGATTCTCCATAAAAACGCTCCCCCACAATTTTCTCTATTGTATCACATATTTCCCCATTCAGAAATTACTTTTCCGATTAAACTACAATAATTCTTCCGTATGCAAATGCGGACTTCTCTTCAACATTATCCTCGGCTTACTGGGCGGTTTTGTAGGCGGATTTCTTTTCGGTCTGCTGAATATTCCTCTCCCCGGTTACCTTGGCGACATCCTCAGCGGCGTTGTCGGCTCTTGTCTCTTAATCTTTGTTGTGAGACTGATTAAAAAATAAAATAGGGTAAAATCACAAAAATCCATCTATGACTTGCTGTCGCAGATGGATTTTTGTGATTAATATCCCTTACCCCGCATAATAGTCTGTCTGAAATGCCGCATTAATCTCTGCGATTTCTTTTTTACCGTCAATATAGTCCCGATACATTTCCCAAATATCTATATCGCAATCTTCCAGTCCGTCTTCAATCGGAACCCACTCCCTGATTAGGGCTATTCTTTCTTCTTTAGTGGTGTCTTTAATTAATGTGCTTTTCATTAAAAAACCTCTTTCTGTATGCATAATATCAACATTATTTTTTCGGCGCGTAACCTGCAAGAATATCCATAATGCCGGTCCGATAAATATTCCCGCCCAAAACCTTCCCGTCCGGCTCAATACATATTGCCCGTACATCCTCGGGATTTTCTTCGTAGGGGCTGACTTGTTTTTGGCTTAAATCAAAGTATTCCTTTAAATATTTCAGCGCATTACCGCCGGGAAAGATTACATTTCCCTCAGAAGGTGTAATCCCCATCAGGTCAAATTCTTCTAAAATCTCACGAGTCCTTTGGTTATACGGATTTTCTGCTTCCTTACTTACCAGCCATGCAGGATGTGTACACAGGGAAATACCCTCCGCCTGCACTGCTTTTGCAAAAATTTTCACAGGTTCAAGAGGTATTGTCTCTTGATGAAAGGCATCTACCGACAGCGCAATGGCATTTACCCCACTCTTGGCAAGTTCTTTGGCAACCGCTTCTATTCTCTTTGCATCTTTGCTGAAAAACCCATTTGTAATCAACTGTCTTTTCGGGATGCCACAATCTAAAGCAGCCCTTTGTATTTTACAAACTGCCTCCGGCCTCAATAGCGGCTCTCCGCCAAATGTCATTAATGACTGTATGTTATACTTTTCCGCCACCTGATAAACAACCTGTGTCGCTATGTCGCCATCTATATAATCACCGCAATTTACATGCTCTCCCTCCGAACAATGTTTGCAGCGTCCTGTGCAGGCCAGCGTAATCAAAAATTCTATGCGGTTTAGGTTTTGAATATATGGATTCATAGTATTTTTTCCTTGCATCTATGGTTTCTTCTTGTTACAATGTAAAAACATTTCCTTGTATCTTTTACTTTATCACATTCAAAAATCTTTGTCAGTATAAGAACTTCCAGTTCAATTCTTTTTCTCATATTCAACCTTTTATTTTTTACAAAACTATTGCATAAATTCATATCTATACCTTGCTTTTTTGATAGCATTTGTGCTATCATTTGGGTAGGATATGTACTATGCGGATTGGAGATACTATGACGTATAAAATCATATTCTATGAAAAAGAAAATGGAAAGTCTGAGATTTGGGATTTTCTTGAAAAATTACGCAAGAAATCAATCACAAACAAAGATGCTCGCATACAATATAAACAAGTGACTCTTTATATTGAGTTACTTCGAAATAATGGAACAATGCTTCCAGATAATGTTACCAAGCACATTGAAGAAAATATTTGGGAACTACGCCCCGGAAACAATCGTATTTTTTACTTTTATTGCGACGAAGGCTGTTTTGTACTTCTTCACAGTTTCCGCAAAAAAACACAAAAAACACCTCGTCGAGAAATTGAGAAAGCAAAAACTGAGCGAGACGATTACTTACTTCGAAAGGAGACCTATTGTTCATGAGAAATTGGAATGACTATAAGGAATATGTTAAAAAAATAGATCCAAACAGCGGACGGGACTTAACTGATATTGAGGAACAAGCAAAAATAATCAGTGCAGTTATTCAACAACGCAACGCTCTTGGTTTAAGCCAACGGGATCTCGCTGAGATTTGTGGCATCCCTCAATCCTCAGTTTCCAGAATTGAATCCTTTCAAACCACACCGAATCTTGCTACACTTTTAAAAATACTAAGACCCTTAGGATTGAAACTAACTATTTCAAAATAAACTAAACCCTCCAAATCATTTGACTTGGAGGGTCTTCTTCGTTACATTCTTTCCCTATTGCACTACAACGGCTGTACCGCTTGCGGTTACCATCAGCATTCCGTTGTCTGAACCCAGTACTTCATAATCAATATCCACGCCGACTACCGCATTGGCGCCCATGTTCATGGCTCTTTGCTCCATCTCATACAAAGCCTGATTTCTGGCATTCATCAATTCTTCTTCGTAGGCTCCGCTTCGTCCACCGAAAAAGTTTGATATACCTGCTGCAAAGTCTCTTACCACGTTTACACCGGATATCACTTCGCCAAATACAATTCCTCTGTATTCTACAATGTTTTTCCCTTCTACGGATGGTGTTGTTGTAATAATCATATTTTTTCCTCCTCTATAGATTACAGTTACTAAAAACAACTACTATACTGTAAGTATAATAAAAAGAAAGAAATATTACCATTTCAAATTTTGCATTATAAGGCAGGGTAACGTGCAGTAATTAGTCAGCACAGATTGCCCAGCGCATTTTAGTGCTTTTTGCCCGTCCGTTCTGGGCACATTCTTCCGCAGAGGGACGTATTACATCTTTTGATACTTCACTGTAAACTCCCGCTTTTTGCAATTCCTTAAAGGACCGTTTTACCAACCGGTCTTCTCCTGAGTGGAAGGTCAAAATCGCCACTCTTGCACCCGGTGCAAGCACCTTTGGAAGTTTTTCCAAAAAAGCGTATAAAACTTCAAACTCGCTGTTTACATCTATACGGAGTGCCTGGAAACATCTCTGACAGGATTTTTTAACTGCTTCTTTCCGCTCTTTTTCCGGCAAGAAACAAAGCGCCTCTTCTATCACTTCTTTAAACTGCGTGGTGGTCTCAATTGCCTTGCCCCGTTTTCTCCAAGTCATCACCTTATTTGCAATTTCCTTGGCATAAGGCTCGTCGGAATTTTCCGTAAACATTCCCACCAGTTCCTCGAAACTCACTTCTTTTAATCTGTCTGCAGCGCTGTCGCCTTTTTGGGGATTCATGCGCAAATCCAAGGGTCCGTCTACTTTGTAGGAAAATCCCCGGTCGGGGTTATCTATCTGCATGGAAGACACACCCAAATCCGCTAAAACAAAGTCAAACTTCTTGCCTGTTTCCTCTGCTACCAAATCTATATCCGCAAAGTTCTGCAGCCGTACCGTTAAAATCTCTTCGCCATAGCCCTGCTTCTCCAGACGTTCCCTTGTCTTTGCAGACTCGATGGGGTCAACATCAAGAGCATAAATATGCCCCTGACCTTCCAGACAATTCAGCATTTCCTTTGTATGGCCGCCATATCCCAGTGTGGCATCTAACCCGATTTGTCCCGGTTTGATTTGCAAAAAGTCCAGAATTTCCTTTACCATAATGGAAATGTGCATTCCCGCAGGCGTGCTGCCCTTTTGGATTACTTTTGCTATGGTGTCTGCATACTTTTCAGGATTGTGCTCTTTGTACTTTTCTTTATAACTTTTGGGGTGCGTACCGGAGTACCGCACGCGGCGTTTGTGGACGTTTTCCATAAAATATCTCTCCAAATGCTTATTCTCTTGCTATTCATTCTCTGTCCCGGACAAAATTTCAATTAATGTACTTACATTATTCATCAATCTGGTGTCGTAACGCTCCACCGCTTCCAAAACCAAAATATCTGCTTCCAACACTGCTTTTTTGATTTTCTCCGAGGAAATATTGTTGCGGTGGGTCAGTGTCACATTTGCAAAGTCTCTTTCCAAAAAGGGTATCATCTGCAAACGATAGGAATCTCCGATTAACACAAAATTGCTTTGATTTGTACTGTCTGTTTTTGCAGTAAAAGTACCTTCTCCATCCCGGATTCCGGTAGTTTTTAAAATGTTCACATCCTGCTTGTATACAGGAGTATAAACGGGGTCATCCCGATAGTTATCCGGATTCAGTGCCGCCAAAAGCACCAAATCGCCACCATCCCGGTAAGTCAAATCATATTCAAAATCCCCAAGGCTAGTAGTTGGAAGACCTAACGCTTTATAAAGACACTGGGTACCGATAAACGCACCGGCATAGGTCCAATGAGTATCATATTTATAATATGTTTGCCAATACAATTTACCGCCCTGCAATTCCTCCAAAGGATAAAGTATCTCCACGCCCGCATTTTCTTTGATGTAATCTACCAATTTGGGAACACGTTTATAACTATCTTCTATGGTGTAAGTAGGCATATATTCTGAATACACCTGTTCCTTGTTTGGAAGAATTATTAACTGAAGCTGGATTCCTTTTTCATCACAAAGCGCCTGTAAAGTAGCAACACGGTTACTGTAATCTGCCAAAGTTTCTTCATCAAGGGGCAGTTGCCCTCTGTAATACGCTACGCTGTTGTTTCCTACATAAAACAGCCAATTTCTGCGACCCTCAATTGCCTGCTGGTTCAAAATATTGGGTGGAAGATAAGAAGTATCCACCAATTTCTGGGTATAGTTGGTCTTAATTTGCACACCACAATGCATGCAGTCACACAAACTGTAACCATAATTGTCATAGTCCGGTTCTACCACTTTTGTAGTTTGATAAGCATGTCCTTTAGCAGGCAACACTTCCTTGTAGGACTCCTGACATTTTGGGCAGATGTAAATAATATAGCCGTCTGTAGTACAGGTTGCATCCAATCTTTCACTCTCCGCAAAATCATGAAGAGGTGCATCAGGAATGGTTTCTGCTTCGCCTAAAGAAGGCGTTTCTTCTGCCAAATCGCCCTTTCCATCCTCTTGACTGTGACCAAACATATTTTCCAAATTATTTTCTACAAGTATATTCTCCCCCGAAGGATTTTCACCCTCCGGATAAAGCAGTGAAATCAAAGCAGGCCGGACTGTCTCTTTATAAATGTTTTCCCCTGCGGCCGTAAAATCCGTGTTTGCGGAAATAATAACCGAACGGAAAGGAACACGGTCATTATAGTAACTTTCTATCTGTGCACAATATACATCGGGATCATATTGTGCAGGAAAAGGTGCTTTGTTTCGATTTTCTCCTAAATCGTAATCCAAAGATGCCATAATTTGGGGAGAAAATTGATCTGCAATGCCAAGAACGCCCCAAATAAGTGTTGGCAAAATCAGAAACGACATAAACACAACTACCATAAAAAGGGAGTAAATTTTATTTTTGTTTTCATCTTGATTATGCATTCTTTTCCTCCCTCCTAAAACTGAAAATAAATAAACGGATTATAGGTACCGCTGACAATCAACGCAATAGAATACACCAACAGGAACATTTGCAAACCAAAATCCACCGCCATTACAGGCAGTTTATTTTGAATCTTATCGTACAGTTTACCGAATAAACCCTGCAAAATACCGGCGCAAAGTACCCCTGCCACAAACATAACCAATACTTTCATGGAAAGAAAAGAAAGTATCGATGTGTCTCCGGCATTTAAACTAAACATCTGCCCAATATACTCGTTTGCCTGAAAAATCGTATCCGAACGGAAATAGACCCAACCTACAACAACTGCCAGAAGGGTATAAACATGGTTCAATATTTTGACGGGATTTTTTTGAAGCAGCTTCCCAAGGAAAAGACGCTCCAGAATCTGCAATAAAGCATAAAACAAGCCCCATGCAATAAACGTAAAGTTTGCTCCGTGCCATATGCCGGTAAGCAAAAAAACTAAAAATACATTTATGTAAGTGCGTAGTGTCCCCTTCCGGTTGCCGCCAAGAGGAATATACACATATTCTTTAAACCATGTGGAAAGAGAAATGTGCCATCTGCGCCAAAATTCCTGCACGGAACCGGACAGATAAGGATAATTAAAGTTTTCTTTAAATTCAAACCCAAACATTTTTCCCAAACCGATAGCCATGTCTGAGTAGCCGGAAAAATCATAATAAATCTGCAGTGTATAGAAAATTGCGCCAAGCCATGCCACCGATGTCCCAAGAGACGCCACATCCAGCGCCCAAATTTCATCTGCAACCTGGGCAAATGTATTGGAAATCAACACTTTTTTGCCAAGACCATAACTGAAACGTTTAATTCCCTGACTAAAGAGAACTATGGTTTCCCGACGTTTTGTTATCTGCGCTGCCACATCGCTATACTTCACAATGGGTCCAGCAATTAACTGGGGAAACAATGCCACATAAAGAGCGAAATAAATTAAATTGCGCTGAAACTTGGCTTTCCCCATATACACGTCAATAACATAAGACATGGATTGGAATGTGAAAAAAGAAATACCAATGGGAAGCACTATATGCTCTATACCCAGAGCGCCCGTGCCTTCCATGGAAATCATGGCATGGATTTTTTCTCCAAAGGGCAAATTCTGGGACATTGCCTCAATGGAGATTACTACCATGTTAAAATATTTAAAGAAAAAGAGTATTCCTAAGTTAAGAATAACGGAACAAATCAAAATCAGTCTTCTTGCCCCTTTTTTTCCTTCAAAGGAGTGCAAAAACCGGCCACTGATATAATTAATCAAAATTGAGGACAGCATAATAAAAAGATAGTTAATGCCACCCCACGCATAGAAGAAAAGACTAGCCAAAAGAAGAAAACCGTTTTTTAAAAAAGTCTTCACATAATCATCCCGAAAAGGAATTACGGATAATATGAAATTACCTATAATCACAATAGGCAGAAATACCCATAAAAAAATCATGGAACTGAAAAGCATTTTTTATCTCCTTGTCATCTTTCCGACTATCACTTACAGACTTTATTGTTTCACCTTTTGCCAGTTGCTCTTATCAAACACATTTCCCCCTGTTATGGTATACCAAACTCCGCTTTCCGTATCAATGGTATTACCGGGGTTTTGGTCAAACTGGTCCGCCGTGGTAATCAAAAGATTTCCTTCTTTTTTCGCAGCATCCGTAATAGGATTTCCGGTAAAGGGATTGACCGGCTGACTTATCAGTCCCTCCAGGGCAAGCACCGGCACATCTGCGTTGGTCATAAATTTGTCAGAGACGGAAAACTCCTCCGCATCAAAGTCCTTTACCAACAAAATGGGATGGTATCCTTCTACATCCAATTCGTCCGAAACCAGCAAATCATCAAACTGTCCCAAAGTACGTCCATGGTCGGCCACAATAATGATTCTGGTGTTGTCATAGACTCCGCACTCTTTCAGATAATCCAGCCACTTTCCAATCTGTACATACGTTGCCATATTTACATGATAATGCTCCAGTTGGTAAGAATTGTCCATCTTCATGACTCTTCCGTCCAGAGTAAAACGGCCACTGTCCTCATAGGCGCCATTGTTGACACTGTCCGCAGGCACATAGTCCGGCATTTGCAAAAGGCATGGCTCATGAGGCGTCTCATTATTAATCATAACAAAACCGCCCACACTGTCTTCCTGAATATCCGTCAGACCACTTAAATTGGTCAGCACTGAATAGGACTCCATAAAAGCAGGGCTTTGAGTATTATTCTTTGTGGCTTCAAAGTAATTTCCTTCATCGTATATAAATCTTTGGAACAGCACCGGAGCAGCCTTCATAATACTGTAACAAAAGAAGTTCCGCTCCTGACTGTCCTGAATCCGTTTCACATATCTTTCATCATCTCCCATATAAGCCCCCATAGTAATATGGGTATCGATTTCCGGGTAATCATTGTAAATCGAAAGGTCGGAAATTTCCCGATATCCTGCCAAAGGCGGGTCACAAACAGTCACGTCATAATCCAATCCGCTAAAAAGTACCGGCAACACTTTCAATGCTTCGTTCTGCTTCTCCACCGCAGGAATGTCACTGCGCGCATTCATTTGGGCAGGAGTATATTCGTAGCCTCCGAAAATGGACGCAGATGCATAAATAGTATATTGTCCGAACGAAATAGTATTGGGGTAATACACAAACCCCGAAAACTGCTCTGCCAGTTCCGGTTTTTCCGCCATAATGTAAGGAAAATAATCGCTGATGGCACGGTCCAGCATAAATACCACCACGTTTTTCCCTGTTTTGCTCAAAGTCAGAATAGGAGACACTTCCATCGCAGATTCTTCTTCCGAAATAGACCTTATATAGTCTATCTCCTCCAACTCCTGACAGGTCGAGGCTACATTCCAGCCGCCCAGCCCAAGTAAACTGATTGCCAAAATTCCAATCAGCGTCTGCAAAACTTTCTGATATCTCCAACACAGCCACACTACTCCAGCCAAAACCGCTGCTACCAATAAACTCAGCAGTCCCGTCTTCAGGTTCACAAAAAGCCCCTCATGGTAAGTCAAAAGCGGGGAAACCGTTCCTGTTCTGTTGCCAAACAGCATATAATCCGCCACTCCCACAACTGCCAGCACGCAAAAGATTTTTTCAATAGCCACCTTTATAGCAGGGCTGCTCACATAATACAGAATACCTCCCCAAACCAGGAAGACTCCTGCTGCCACGCAAAACGTAAGCCACACAAAAAACAAAGGGTTGCGATATGCATTCAGGGAAATAAATTCCGCCGGAGAAGCACTGACCACGGATACCGGAATCACAAGTCCCATGAGAAAAGTCAGCAAAAGTGCTCCCAGCAGAAAACTCTTCACGGAAGTCTTTACTTCTTTTTGCGCCGGTTTTTTTGAGATATTCTTTTTTAGCCGTGGCTCCAGCAACTTCATAACCACATTTTTCAAAAGGGAAAAAAGATTGTTCATTGTCCAGTACAGTACCAATCCCGAAGGGCTCTGATAAAGCACCACCAAAAATACACCTGCCAGCACATAAAGCTGCAGTTTATCCTTTAAACGAAAGCCTTTGGTATAAATAAAACCTGAAATCACATTAATCAGGGTCATCAAAATAGGCATGACATTCAAAGACACACCGCCAATTTTAAGCAAACGGTCTGCCTCACCTAAATTTTTCAAAAACAGGAAAGACTCTCCCTGCAAATTAACATGGGTAAGAAAATGATACGCCGCCATGAAAAAAGGAATCTGCAAAAGAAGCGAAAGGGAGCCCCGTATAGCATTTACCGGCTGATAGTTCTGCTGTCTGTAGTAAGTGGACAACATCATGAACTGTTCATCGCCGCGGAAAGTTTTCCTTATATGCTTTACCCACGGTTCCATCTCTTTTTGCTTTCTGCGCTCCTGCTCCTGCAAAGCATCCGACCTTTTATAGAGAGGCAATATCAGAAAATTGATTACTACACTGACCAAAATAATGGCTATTCCGTAGTTCCCAAACCACCTTGACATAATGGTAAAAATAAACTCTATCACTAATACAAGAGGTTGTATGAAAATATTAAAAAATGTTTCACTTATCATGTCTTACACCCTCTCCGAAGTCAATTCCTGATACTTGCGGATCATATAGTCCACCGTCTTATTTGCACTTTCTCCGATGCACTGCCATGCTTCATTGCGTACTTTTTCTCTGGCAGCATCTCCTTGACCTCCCTGCAAAAGAGTATCGATCAATTTCTTCATTTCGGGGAAATCCTCTTCCTTTAAAGGTGCACCCAGTTCTTTTAACACCTCAAATCTCCAAAGTGGTTCATCAATCCACGCTGCATCGTAAGGCGCACTGTCGAAGGATGTATCTGCATAAATGATAGGCTTGCCAAAAACCAACGCATAATCAAAAATAATACCGGAAAAATCCGTAATCATCACATCGGCTTTCCGCAACACTTCAAAGTTGTCGTTGTCATAGTTCCATTTCAAATTGTCAGAATCCGGAAACTCTTTCCAAAGAGGTTCCAAAACTGCCTTTTCCGAAATCAAAGACTGGGGATGGGGACGCACAATAATCCGGTATCCCGTAGCAATCAGCGCACGCAAAATCTTTGCGCCGTATTTAGATAAAATACCGCTCTCGCCCCAGGAAGGAGCAAGCAAAATGGTCTTTTCCCCGGTCTTACCGGATACTTCCATTCCTTGGGTTTCTTCCTCTCTCTGCTTTTTCTCCAATTTCTCTTTCAGGGCATCCATATAAGTAGAGCCTGCCACCACCAGTTCCTTTTGGGGCAACCCTCTCAACTCCTCCAATTTGCGGATATATCTTTCCTGAAAAGCTCCCGTAAGCAACACAGCATCATAATAGTCCATACCAAACATCCGATAGCCCGTTCCCTCGTCTACCGCATGAAAAGTATGCACATACCATCCTACATTTTTGGAACGTTTCCATTGGTACACGTCCAGTCCCGGAGTAGTAGACAATAAAACACCGGCCTCCAGCAGATTTAACTTAGCATAAGCCTTATTATTTTCTCCGATAAAACGGCAATGTACATGCTCGTAATTTTCTGCCAGCGCCGGGTCATCCGGTGATGCTGTGAGATATTCCAAAGAAATGCCTCTTTTTTCAAACTGGTCGCAAATTGGACGAAACACGTTCCAATATCTTTTACTGTCGCTGAAAATCACATAAGGATAGCGCTCTGCAGATACTTCCGCACGCCCTCCATGCAGGAAAAATTTTAATTTTAAAACCACCTTTTTCCACAAAAACAGCATACTCGTGACTATGCCGATAAAAATCGTAAATAACATGCTCCCTGTTCCGGGATCGATGTAAAGTAAGATGCACATTTTATGAGCTACTTCCTTTCTTTCAATGCCTGTACTAACGCCTCATTGTCGGCTCTATCCCGAACAGCGATTCTCAGATAGTTGCCACCGGTCTTTTGACTCAAATCCTTGACCAAAATCTCATGCTCCACAAGCAATTTTTCTGTAAGCGCCGTCGCAGACATTCCATCCAATAACTCTATCATTACAAAGTTTGCTTGGGACGGTATCACACGTACCCCTGCAATCTTGGATAATTCCCCAATAAGCCATGCCCTTTCCGCTGCCAGCTTTCTTGTGGAAATCTCATATTCGCTTTCATACTTTCCAAAAATCTGCATGAAATATTCGGCAAAGGAATTAATATTCCAAATTGCCACATCTTTTTTCAGGTAAGAAATCATATCCTCATCTGCACTGGCCAGAACTCCCAGACGAAGGCCCGGTATTCCATAGGATTTGGAGAGACTTTTTACAATATAAATCAAAGGATACTTCTCCAAAATTTCCTCTTTCAACATACTCCGCTCCTTCTCATCAGCAAAGTCAGAGAAAGATTCATCGTAGATCAGGCGGATTCCCTTTTTTTTGGTCCAGTCAAAAAGTCTGCGCAGTTGCCCGGATTCCACATAGTTACCGGAAGGGTTGTCCGGATTAATAAGCACCAGATTACGGATATCCTTGTCGTCAAAATAGCCGATAATGTCCTCCGCTGTATAGGAAAAATCAGGGTTTGCCGGAGTAAATACCACTTCCTGCTCTTTGGAAATACGATGTCCGTACTCCTCAAAACTGGGCCGGATCAGTCCAACCTTTCCATCCAATCTTTCCATTACGGAACGGATTAACTCAGCCGCACCGTTTCCCACAACAATATTCTTTGCTGCAATACCCATATTTTTTGCAGCAAGGGCGCAGTTTACCTTCATTCCGGAAGGGTACGCACATAACAGTTCCCCGTACATGGCTTTCATCTCCTCCTGCATGCGCACAGGAGGGAAGAAAGGGTTCACCAAATAACAAAAATCCTTCAGCCCCGGATATCTCCAGTAACCGCCATAACGCTCCTGCATCAAAGAAAGGCGCCGGGAATCGGGCGCAAACAAACTGGTGGCAATTTCCAAATCCTGGGCATCGTCAATCTCATACCACTTTTGTCCGGCAAGTCTTTTGGCATAAATGCCCGCATTGTCCAACACCGCCAGCACTTTGAGCACCTGCTCATAATACTCGTTGTTGCCCAGAGCCTTTGAATAAGCCTCCAAAAAGGGCACATAGCGGGACACGGAAAATTCCTTCGCAAATTTATAAATATTAACTGTCTTATAATACAAATCTTTTTCCCGGAAATTCAAACTTTTTCCCGGAATAAAGGCTTCGATAGAATCATCTTCCCGAAGTTTCAGGCAGGTACCATCCATCCAGCTTTCATATTGGTCCACCAGCGCAAGGGTCTCTCTTGGGTCTTCAAGCAATACATCCAATACTGCCGGCTCAAAAATAATATCCGATTCCAGCAAGATGGTATCTTCCCTGCAAAGATAGTCCTTCGCCAGATAAAGCGAATAAATGTTGTTGGTCTTATCAAAATCGGGATTTTCCACAAATTCTATGGGCAGATTAATCTCCAATCCACTCAGAAATTCCTTCAATTCTTTTCCCTTATAACCAATAACAATTACCACTCTGGAAAATGATTTTTTCTCCAACTGCCTAAGAGTCCGCTCAATCAAAGTTTCCCCGCATACCTCTACCATGCATTTGGTATTATTTTTGGTATATTCTTTCAGTCGTTTTCCTTTTCCTGCTGCCAAAATAATTGCTTGCATGTCCTTTTGTCCCTTTCGCCACTACATTCTTTATCCATTGCTACAAAATAATAATATTTGCACACTTTATATCTTCGGCAAGGTCATACACCTTACCCGACTGAATACCTACCACCTTGGGGCGGAGCAGATACTTAAGATTATTCTCCACAACCTTCGCTTTCTCACCATTAGAAAGTTGCACAATGCTGTCCACAGAATACAAAATGACAGATTCCAGAAAACTGGTCATGGCCTTCATATCCAAATCTCTTGTCATGGCCATAATCATTTCTACCGCATCGCGCTTGCTGAATGCACTCTTATAAGACCGCTCTGTTACCAGCGCATCATATATATCCGCCACGGATATTATTTTCGCATAGGGATGAATTTTACCCGCTTCCACACCTAAAGGATAACCTTCTCCGTTAATCTTTTCATGATGCTGCAGTACACCGCGCAGGATTCCCTCTGAAAAACTATCCTTCTCCTTTAGAATCTGAAAGCCAAACAATGAATGCTGCTTCATCAGCGCAAATTCATCATCATCCAGTCTGCCGGGCTTATTCAGCAATTCATTGGGAATCTTGGATTTGCCTACATCATGGAGCAGTCCGGTAATGCCGATTTCCCGGATCTGGTCCTTACTTAGACCATACTGCTTGCCGATGACCATAGCCATGGTAGCCACATCCACACTATGTTTGAAAGTATACTCATCGCTGACCTTCAGCATACCGATATCTACCGCAATAGCATCGTTTTCAAAAATAGCACTCATCAACTCATTGGTAATATTATTGGCAGCCTCTGTAAAATTATTTTCCGCCGTATTATTGTAAAGATACTGAATACCTTCACCCACACGCTGGCGCACACTTTCAGACAATTTTACCTTGGCTCTATCCTCTACGCGGTTCTTTTTAATGACCTCCTGCGTGTAAAGGGGGATGCTTATCTCTTCCGGATCCTCTTCACCCTCACTGATGTAGACGCCATTTACGCCTTTTGCCTGCAAATACTCAATCTGAAAATCATCCAGATAGACTCCCTTCGCAATAAGCGCCCGTCCGGCACCGTCAACGATAGCCTGATCTATTCTCATTCCGTTTTCTAAAAGACGCGTACTGATAAATTTTCTTTTGACCATTCTACCTTATCCTTAACAACTTTTTACATAACAAAATTACTCTTTTTTAAGTTATACTGCTGCTTAAATCTGTACTTGAAATGTTACTGAACTTTTGCAGGAATTCATTATACTCTATGTAAAATTGACCGTATGTGGCATCTGACGATGTTACTGCTCCGCCACTGGTACGGATTTTGCTTTGACCGTCACCCTCTCCCTTATATTTCAAAGAATAGGTACTGTACGGATTTCTAAGGAGTACATATTGTTTTCCATCCTGCACTTTTCCCCCAAGTACAGTGTATGCGTGTCCTGCATTCAAACCGTCTTCTGCCGTATTGTCCGGGTTGCTTCCTGCATTAAACACCATTTTATTTTGATGGCAATTACATATTTGCCGGAAAAGCCTGTCTTTCTCTTCCTGCGACGAATTAGCATTTACCAAATGATGCTCCGCTGCTTTACCTGTAAGTCTTGCAACAAACTCATCACCATTTCCATACCACAGGGATTGGTATCCGGTAGCTCTTCCTCCCACTGCATTGCGACCTACAAAAGCGCAAGCCTTTTCAATCATTTGCATCCAAAGCGCCCCTGCTGACAACGAGTCTACACCACCAAACAACTGAGGGGTTTCCTTTGAAACGGTTACATACAGCGTCCGTTGTTTGCTGACTTCCATTACTGTAGATATATCTTCGATATCGTCCAAATCAAAATCGTCCAGTTCGTTATCCGTGTCTGCATTTTGCATTGTCTGTGAAACAGATTCCTCCATACTGAGTTCTTCCATATCATCTAAATCATCGGACTGTTCTTTCGGAAGTTGTTGACCAAATCTCTTTAAAAATTTTTCATACTCACTATCTGTCATCTGTTCATACAAACGAACGGTAACTGTACCATTGCCATTATCAACAATGCTATCTTTTATGAGTTTAGGGCTTAATTCCACCATACCTGCAGTTGCTGCCATCATATAACAATTTGACACCATACGCTGTTTCAAATCATTTACGGTCGGCTCATGGGAAAATAGGGGAGTATCTTTCTTATTTTTCCATTTTGAGAAGAAACGGATGATACTGTTTCGGCGTCCGCCCTTTAAGGTTTTTCCGGTTTCTTGCGGCTGTTTCTTGGTGCAATTTAAAAAAGCCACCTCGCTATTAGTTATCCTTTCCGCCGGTAATGCCAATATACCGTTTGTCATTCGCTTGAAATATTGTTGTATTTCAGCGAGTTCTGGGGAATTATCCTTTTTGACGGCTTTTTCCACCTCTGTCATTGCTTTTTTCAGGCGTGCTGTTTCTTCTGAGTATCCTACTGTATAACGGTCTCCTGCAAGATACGACCGCACTGCAGAAACTACACTTTCATTTCCGCTATATTGATTTATCAATCTCTCCAGCTCTTTCCGGGACTGTTTGCTCTTTTGGTCAGAATGTGTGTTGGTAGCTTCTTCACGGGTACGCTCTACTACCATACTGGTCTTAATTTCACTAAGACGTCCGGCTTCTTCCAACATATTACGACGTTTCAACCGTTGTACGTCTTTATAAGCCTCTAATGCCTTTTCGCTATATTCGGTCAAAAGCTTTACGTTGGGTTTCTCAACTTTCCGGCTGTTTTCCAACACATACTCCGCTTCCGCATGAGCCAAAATGTAATAGGCCTGACACAACTGCTCCTGATGTTTTAAAGCAACAATCTGCTCCGGTGACGCTTCGCCTGCTTCTGCCTGCTGGCGCTGCTGCTTTGCTTCCAGGTAGTTTTTTTGTATAAGAGGTAAATGTGTCACCCGCTGCGTTGTAGACATTTCCTCTACATCTATCTCCGTTTGCGCATCCGGATTGGACCATTTTTCTTTTAACTCGTTTGTGTCCATTTTTATTTTGAGGGAATATTCTTCCGCCAGAAAGTCTTGGTGTTTTCCCGTCCATTCTTTTACCCCTTCACACCACTGTTCTACAGCGTTTGGAAGGAGTTTTTCAGACTTTTCACTATCTTTCATAATCTCGCCCTGAAGGGTCACACGATTTTCCGTGGCAAACACTTCCAACCGGTTTTTCAACATATCCATCAAGGGCTTGAGATTATTAAACTCATTCATAATCGAGTAGTGTATTGCATGATTATTTGCCAACTTTAATCGTTCTTTATACACCTCGTCATATTCCCTGACCATTTTCAAATACTCGCCAAAATTTTTCTGAATCATGCTGGGGATAAACATTTGTGGTGAATAGGGATAGTTTATCAGTTTATCCACATTTTTTTCATAATATTGCATAGTCGCAATGTTATTCTCGGTATCCGGTTTTTCTTCAACTTCCTTTTGAATAACTTGACCAATTTTACCGGCCAGGGTACTTGTATACACTGTTGCCTTATTAATGGTCTTTCCCGTTTTGGCTTTTACATCTTCATTCCAATTTTTCTGGGCCTCTTTTCTGGCCTTAGAGCTTCCGCCACCCATTTGCGGACTGTCATGCATATCCGCAGCCTGCTTCCTAAAAAGCGTCTGTGATTCGCCAATGGATTTCGTCAACTCACTCTCCATTGCGGCGTGGTCAAGTAATTGGTCTTGCTGCAATTCATGTAATTGAATATTATCGTTTTTTAATTCAAATACAGGTTGCATATCCTGTAACAAATCTTTTTTAATATCCATCCCATCCTCCCTATACTAATAAACGAAGCGGTTGTGGGCTAAACGTTCCCAAACATAGTAACACCCGGCCATCCGCATTTCCAATTAATTTGCGAAACAACTGCTCTCCCTGTGTACTCGCAAGCACCATTTCTATGGGCGTATCCGGCGTATATTGCCTTGAAAGTTCTGCCACAACAGCCGAAAACAACTGCACCAGCACTAATGGTTGCCCTGAACCGTTCCAACAATATTCCAACCCAATCTTTCCATCATATTCCCGCAAAAGTATTGCTCCTTTTAAGACACCATCTTCCAATATCACATAACTTGCCGGTCTCT
The DNA here is from genome assembly GCA_017468395.1 of Lachnospiraceae bacterium. Lineage (GTDB taxonomy): Bacteria > Bacillota > Clostridia > Lachnospirales > Lachnospiraceae > Acetatifactor. The sequence goes on from JAFUIR010000009.1 coordinate 52,915, forward strand.
TCTCCTCGTATCTGCGAAGCGGCACCGCAAGTTCATGTAACAACCACTTCTCACACACTAAAAGTTCGGACGGAGTTAAACGATATACAGGTCTGCATCTTTCATCCGTATATACAACACCATGATTTTTCAGTTTTTCTGCGGCTTCTCCAAGGGAAGTTACCCCTAGCGGCATCTCCGACATCTTCAAGAACGCTCCGCATGCCGTGAAAAATGGGGTCAGGGAAACTCTCTCATCCCATTCTTCATATGTAAAGGTCAATTCCGCACAACGTTCCTTTACCATTTGAACAGACAATTCCCGCATCATAGCTTTACCCAGGCCCAACCGTCTTCCCATTGGCTTAACATAAATACTGTGCAGAATACCTCCCACTACAGTTTTTTCCCATATCAATGCTCCATACGGCTCTCCCAAAAATTCCACTCCGATAAAATGTAAGTCTTGATTTTTTCCTGTCAATAATGGCAACATTTCTTTTGGGAAAAAGACCATATATTCAAATAATTGTTCTTGTTTTATTCTAAAACACTTCATTTAACACCTCGTTTAGAATTGTTACCATACGACGTTCATGCCACTTTCATCACTTTCTTGCAACAAACCATTTGGTTTAATTGTAATACACTTTTCCCGCTTTATCAATGATATATGCTACCGGACTTAGGGATATATCAAAGAAAGAGAGGCCGTTTTGCCTCTCTTTTTTAATCGTCAAAATAAATGCGTTTCATTTAGTCAAGGTGGCGGTGGTGTTGCTGCTGGCGCCACTAACTATCTCCGGTTACTGTCTATTCTAATTTTGTACCACAAGAATCGCAGAATATTACTCCTTCAACAAGTTTTTTTCCACAGTTATGACAATATATTACCTGTTCGGAACTTGCTTCTGACTGGTTATTTTTCTCAGTTGTTGTTCCTAATATGTCTGAAAAATCAATAGGAGCAACAGCAGCACCACATCTGTTACAGAATGCACTATCAGATGTAATGATAGAATTACAACTATCACACAATCTTTGTCCATCTAAACTCAGGCGATACTGATGCCACATATATTCTTCTCTATTTTTATTCTTAATAGTTTCTATTTTTTCCGCAAATTCTGACGCTGCATTATCTTTGTTAGCTTCAAAATATGACTTGCCAAGTTCAAAAATAGCATCTTCTATGGCTTTTTTTGCATTCATCCAGCCATTTTCAACTTCACGTATTTTGCCATCATTTTCATTCTGTACTTCTGTTTTTTGCATGTTCTTCTTTAAAAAATCCATGTTCTTTCTCCTTTGCATACAATGCATCAAAATGTAATACATCATGATAACTTATTTTAATATTTTTTCATACTTTGTGTCAAGCATATGGGATATCAAAAGATTTGATATCATAAAAAATTTTCAGCCGGTTACTAATGAAGAATCACGGAGTTGTTGTTCACCTCATGAAGGTTGGACAATAAGCATACCGTCTCCACATGTGTCGGGACACTCCCATGAACACAAATCATTCGCCACGTCTGTGCCACATGAACACATTTTTCCAGTCTCTGTTATTTCGGTTCCATCAACAACTTTTGTCAGCTTTCTCTCCATCTTAAGACACCCTATTTCCTTTCTTCAATTCCTTCTGAATTGCTTTGTAATGTTCCTTGGCATTGGGAACGGTTCCCGACTGGTTTCCCTTTAGCACAAAGGTCAGCTTGTATGGGTCAGGATTTCCTTCCTCATCAAAGCCTCCAACCAGAACCTTCTCAATAATGCTCTCAAACACCACTCGGTCAAATTCGTCCAGAACCCGCTCACTGCTTAGTGTCTCACGAAGTGCTGACATCCGCTTGCCAACATCTTTCTGTTTGTTAATTGACTCTTCCAAAAAATGTCTTCTCTCGGAAAGAGTATGAAGTTTACGGGTAAATTCAAGTACCTTTTCATCATAAACTTCCTTACTTATTGTACCATCAATGAGCATATCTGTCATTCGGGATTTTTTTGATTCCAAGGAAGAAGTGTCCTTATCAAGCTGTTGCTTCTTACGGACATCCTCTGCATTGTTCAAAGCCTCCTCCACATTCGACATGACTAAATCCAGCACATCATCAAAATTCCCTACCAGCAATCCAAAGGCTTCCAAAAAAGCTCCTTCCAAAATCGCCTCATCAATGGCTTTGCAGTGCGGACAATTCTTAATTCCATTCTTGGTGGCATTCATACACTGCCACACAGGCTTTTCATAAATAGAGCTACTGTGTCTTGTCCTTCTTGTAAGCTTATGCCCACAATAACTGCACTCACACATACTACTGAAAGCATATTGGCGGGTATAACGCTCCCTGTTTCCACTAGTCTCCATAATTTTATTTTTAGAACGCTTCATGCGGATGCGCTCTGCCTCATCCCACACCTCTCTGGAAACGATAGGCTCATGATGGTCTCTAATATAAAACTGATCCTGCTCACCCATATTAGCAAGTCTACGCTTACTGATAGGGTCAGTAGTAAAGGTTTTTCCAAGAAGAACATCACCCTTGTACTTTTCATTCTTGATAATTCCCATCACGCCATGAGTGTGCCAGCTTACCTCGCCCTTCTTATTTCTCCTGCCAAGCTCCGTCAGCCGATGAGCTATGGTAGTTGTTCCATACCCCTGAAGGTACAAATCATAAATCATTCGCACTGTCTCTGCCTCATACTCATTGACCGTCAGGCTCTTGTCCTCCGGGTGATAATCATAACCAAGACAATCATTAAAACCAATCAGCTCACCACGCTTCATTTTCATCTTAAGTCCCATGGTAACATTCTTGGATAAAGACTCAACCTCCTGCTGTGCCAGGGAACTCATGATTGTCAAAAGCATCTCTCCCTGCATATCCAAGGTGCTGATGTTTTCTTTTTCAAAAATAATACCGATATTTTTATCCTTAAGCATTCTGGAATACTGTAAGGTATCCAGCGTATTTCTGGCAAATCGGGATATGGACTTGGTCAGAATCAAATCAATCTCACCATTTAAGCATCGGTTAATCATTTCCTGAAATCCGGTTCGCTTGTCGGTCTTGGTTCCGGTAATCGCCTCATCAGCAAAGATTCCTGCATTTACCCATTCGGGATTCTCACCAATCTTCTCTTCATAATAAAGTTTCTGGGATTCAAAGCTACCTAACTGGTCATCATCATCCGTAGATACTCTGACATAGGCTGCCACACGAATCCTTTCCACTGTTATCGGGTTACTTCTTACCCTGCCCCTGCTGTTAGGAGCAGTTCTTGTCGCTTCTAAGACTTGTACTTCCTGCATAATAAAATCCTCCTGTTTCAATCCTGTTATAATGAAAATGATGCCAACAACAAGTACGTTACCTTGTCTGCTGACATCATAAATGAAAAATCAAATGTTAACGAATGTGCGACAAAATAATTTCTGCGCGCATAAAATTACGCCACCTTTGGATCATCCTCACGAATAATGAGAAATCTGTCCATCAACTTGTTTCTTGCTATGGCATACTCTGCTTCAGTAATTAGTTCCATACGAACCGCCTTACGAAGCAAAGCCATACACTTTGCAAATTCCATCTCCTTCGTCATCTGCTACACCTCCTCACTTTTATTTCTGCGTTATCACCTTCTTTCCATAAGAAATTGGCTTATTCAAGAAAATTCCTGACAAAAGTTGTTAGACCGTTTTGGCTTCCATTCGTATCCTATGCCGTCAGCGTTACAACTGACCTTTAGCTTATTGCCTGTGGGCTACTCCTGCTCGAGTTCCTTTCCCACCCTTGACGGAAGTGTCTTCTCTCGCTCCGCTTGATTGCTCAAGTCTCCTCGCAAGGTCTGTTAACATAGGATACAGCTCATGAATCCGTTTCCGGATTGTTTTTTAAGGTTCAAATTTAATAAAATTCATATAGAACATCTGTTCGCAATGTGTTATAATATTCATGTAGCTCTTCCATTTGCCTACTGGCTCGTGGCGGCTATGTTTTCATGGGTTAATGATACGAAATTCTGACCGGGATTATCATTGACGGAGACTTGACCAAAAGTTGACAAAAGTTGACAAAAATAGATTGGAAGTGAAAAATTGCAGAACCGCATTACCTTCTCCAACGTGATTGGAGTTTTATTGGAAAATAAAAAGAAAACCTATGCACAATACCAAATGATTGAAGACATCTTCTATGACTGTCTGTGCAATATGGATTTATTTGAAAAAGACGACTTTGAGAAAAATGTTACCTACAGCAGATAGTGTACCGGTGATCGTCCTATCCCAAAAGAAATATTGTCTTTTTATGACAATGCCGGATTTGACGGTATTCAGGATAACATTCAGGATGATGTCATTCCCAACCTTATCAATGTACATGCCACAAGAGAATTGCTTTTGGAATTGGTTGCTGACAGTGTGGATGTAATCGGTACCGAAAAAGCCGATGAATTTGCAAGGATAACCAATGACTCAGAGCTTATCATTGCCCTTATACGCTATGCCATCTTAAACGACCATGACAGCAAACATCCCCTGCTATCTCCTGACCTGTCATGTTCTGCTGAGTAACAGACTTCCTTCTGCCAACCGCTATTTTATAGGCAGAAAAGAAGAACTTAAGGCTATTACTAAGGCATTACAGGAGCATAATCCGGTATTTATTACCGGAACTGCGGGGATGGGTAAAAGTGAGCTGACAAAGACCTATGCCAAGAAGAATGAAAAGAAATACACCAATATTATTCATCTGTTTTATGGTAGTGATTTGAAGAAATGTATTGCTCATATGGAATTTAGCGATGATACCGCTGATATGAGCGAAGAAATGCTTTTTGACAAGCATATGAAAATATTAAAAAAGCTCCACCCTGACAGTCTGATTATCATTGATAACTTCAATGTCCTGCCAAAAGAGGATGCTTTCTTCAAGGAATTTATAAAATTGAATTGCAAAATACTGGTTACCAGTCGTTGCAATATTTCACAATATGAGACAATAAAGATTTCTGAAATGGACGCAGATACTGAGCTTGTAGAATTGTTTTATAAGCATTGCCCTTCTGCAAAGAGTTCTGAAGATGTGATAAAGGAGATTATTCAGACTGTAGGTTGCCACACTCTTACTGTTTGCCTGTCTGCATTATCTTTGACAGCCAGTGGCATGGAGCCGGAAGAACTGCTTGCAGAATTAAAAACCTGCGGATTGAACATTACCTCCGGGGAAGACGTAGAACTGTATAAGGATGATGATTTTACAGACGGACTGATGATAGAGCATTTACGCAAGCTCCTACAGCTTGGTAACTTATCCAATCAACAATTGGACATTCTGCGTAATTTGTCCCTGCTGCCGGTTCCCGGTGTATTAAAAAATAGCTTTAAGAACTGGATGAAGCTTGATAACCTCACGGATGTGAACCATCTTATTAAGTACGGATTTATCAACGAAGATACAGATAACAAGAAAATCAGCCTGCATCCGCTATTGCAGGAAGTGATTGCAATTGAGACCGTGCCAACAGATACCGCTTGCCGTACCATGTTAGACAGCCTTCACCTTATCTGTCTGGCACACGGTTTGGAACTACGCAGACCGGAAAACATCATTGCTTCACTTATCAGTGTGTCGGAGCGTATTGTTGTGGATGATGGATCATATTTTCTGCTATTCTTGCAGGATATGTTCCCTTATCTGGACAAATATCTTGTATCAGATTATCTGCCTAAGCTTACTGAAAGAATCAGCTATGTTATGGACGAATACAAGCCGGAGTCTCCTTGTGATAAGGCACTGCTACTGGATTATAAGGCAGAATGTTTTCTGTTAAAAAAGGATTACGGAAACGCAGTTAAGAAACGTGAAAAGGCAATCAACATTATGGAAAAGCTCCATACTAAGGATGCAGATATGCGAACTGCCAACCTGTTGTCCAATCTGTACAACAACCTTTCCAACTCTTATCTGCTGATGAAACGCGGGAATGAAGCTGCCAAGGCACTCCGCACAGCCTTTGATATCCGTATAGAATATGCCCACTTGAGACTAACCGAATCCCATGATTCCCTGCAACAGATGATGAACCTTATCAATATGCTGTTGCTGGCAAAGGATGTGGACAATGCAAAAATTGTACTGGAGCAATATGAAACCTTGGTATTGGAACATCTGTCGGATACCTCTCTGGATTATGGTATCTGTAAGCTGAGTCATGGGATTATTGATATGATGGAAGGGAAGCCGGAACCAGCGGAGATGAATCTGCTTGGGGCTGAGAGAATTATTGGAACTGCTATGGGTACGGATAATGACTATATGAAGACTACCTATCGGTATCTAAATAATCTGTATGCACGGTGGAAGAAGCCGGAGAAGGCGATTGAGTATAGGGATAAGTTCCTTGGAGTGAAACAGAGGATTTCTAGATTAGAATAATATTAGACGAGCTGTTGCATATTTGCAACAACTATCCCAAAAAGTCTTGATTTTCCATCATTTATAGCTTATAGTAAATATGGTTGTGCTACGGAAACTTGCGATGCCCGTAGCCTGTGGAGATTCATGCGTGAACTCCACTGCATAATAGAATTTTAGCAAAAGTTGAGGTTTGCCCTAGATTGTGGGGCAAACCTCATTTTACTCTCAAGAAATTCTATGTATGATCTTCCTTATTTTTTCCTAAATTATTAATAACAAGAGAGTTTACTTATGCGTTATCAAAAAAGCTTCTCTTTCTTCATAAAACGCTGTCAAAACTTCATCCTCATCCCACTCATCTCCATCTAGAAAAAAATCAATATTTCGATTTTTCATATCTGGCATATCCTCATAGAATTTATTTTTATTATAAGCATCTACAGCATCTTTAAATAAAGTAATGGGATCTTCATAATATTTATGTATATATTTTTTTATTTTATCTTTGTATCCTTTTTCTATTGAATCAATATATGAAACATATCCACAAATCACATTTTTTAGCGAATAATCTCCAGTAATAACTGCCCTATGTATCATACTTCTTACCATTTTTTTCATTTGACGAGGTGCTTTTATATTTGCATCATTTATAGTCACGCCCAGTAAGACTTTATGATTTTTAGGCGTCATAAAGCAGGTTTTTTCGTCATTAACACTGAATCCCTCATCTTCGACAATCTTTTTTATCATTCCATATATATTTCTTAAGGAATCTCGATTATCAGATGAGAACGCCAAATCGTCAGCATACCTTGTATATGTAATGTCTCTTTTATTGCAATATGACGCTATCCTAACATCCATTTTGTAACAAATCATATTTGCTAAATACGGTGAGGTAACGGCTCCTTGCGGAAGTCCATCTTGATTGTAACATATATTGGTCAAAAGATTTGCAGCATAGGTATTATATCCTATATTTAGAAATTGAAAAAACACCTGATCACGTTGTATACTTGGATAAAAGTTTTTCAAATCCATTTTAAGCATAAATAGATTATTTCTATGCTTTTCCGCACAAGCTGCTAATGGAGAACCTTTTCGATTCCTTGAAAACCCATACGAGTAATCTGATACTTTGATTTTATAAAGTATATTCTCTAGTACCCACCTCTGTACTATCTTCAAAGAAGCAATTGGCGCGGATATAGTTCTAAAGGTACCATCCTTTTTAGGTATCCTAAATATCCTATATTTTTTATATGTACGTTCATTGGTTAAAAAATAAACCAATTTTTCACTCAGCCTTAATTGCATACTTAAACTATGTATATCTGTAACAAAAGGCAAATTTAAGGATGTTATTAAATTTTGATTAGTATATTTTTTCATTGCACCACTTCCTTACCTTCAATATTTTATGCCACAACAATGGGGGTATTTCACCATTGTGGAATAGCCACATTGTTGTGGCAAACTCTGGTTTAATTTCATTACTTAGGAAGACGAACCATCTTCCGTAGACTTCAACATAAAAATATGTATCCATAACGTTCTAAGAAAGTGGTGCTAATAATATTGACTTCTAATTATTTTAAGCCTAATTCCATCTATGACTTTTGTACAATCACTTATTTGGGCACTATCTAAAAGATTTTTCGCTTGTTCATACCCCTTATTTGTTAATTCATATGAATTTGTACCATCAAGCAATTGTACCTTTTTCAAAATCCCTTCTTTATATAATCTTCTAATAGCCGATGTAAACACCATTTCAAATTCTTTTTCATTATAACCCTTGACAGAATACAAATCTTTTATTATCTGTACCAGTTTTTTTATTTCAATAGAACTGAAAAAGTATAATAAGACCATTATAAAATAAAACTGTCCAGAAATCAAATTTATATCTTTTGTTCTCTTCTTATATTTTAAGCTTCTATATGAAAAACGCCAAAATCTTTTTCTCAGCAATTCATTAACTTGTTTGGTTGCATCTTCAATGTTATTGTTAAAATATATAACGTTACTAACATCATTCGCCTTAACCATTGCAACTGGTCCTTGATTAATAAAACTTTTTGCATTTTTATATTTACTTTGTAATAAAACTACTACTTTATCAAATGTATTTTCATTGTTTACAAATGCACCCAATTCCACAAAGGATCCCGGGCTTTCACATACTATACATATGATATCACTATTTTGTGCTAGGAATCTTTCCAAAGTCAATAAATCATATTTTTTTCTATTTAACAATTCCATAAACAAATCTTCAGGGTACAAAATAGACAAGGATTTACTATTTTTCAAATTTTCTCTTAATTTGTCCCTATTTGATATATCCTTCCGTGTACTTGCACCACCACACAAAAACATATCAACCGTATTATGATGTAGGTTTAAAAATATATCATTGTAAATGATTTCTATTATTTCATCCAATATTTTCATCTCCTAGCTCAGATTTTGTGACTTTGTTATAGTAGTTCCATTTTACTCTCATATATGTTCTGTCTAAAAAGCACTTCGATTAGTCCATATCATTCCAAGATAATCCATTTCTATTATTTCTTCCGAAACATCATCTTCTATAAATTTTATACAACCGCATTTCTGATATTCTTTGCCACATTTTTTACATCTACTTTCCTTTATCAGATATGCCGGTGCAACAATTACTTTATTGTCTTGAACATAATTCACATCTTCATTTGGCAACAATAACTCTACACTATACGCACCATTTTCTTTTCTTACCTCTTTTATCTGTTCAGGTGAAACAAAAATTCTTTCAAATCTTAATTCATTATTATGCAATAGCAGAAACTTATCTGGATATCCATTTACCGTACCAAATTGATTGTTCTTTTTGTACAGCTGCAAAACCCAATCTTCTATTATAATTTGTGAATTTGGCAAACATTTTTCTAAAACTTCCACAAAATCATTTATATGTCCTGCAAATGACAATTTAACTGAATCGTCTTTCTCCCGATTAATTTGTATACTAAAAGAAAGTAATCTATTATCACTTCTTAATTTCCATGCCTTACATAATTGCAGTATAGATTTCAATACTTTTTCTGCCACATCAACATTTGAACAAAAAATACACGGATAATTAAAAATCATATCTCCAAAATCCACAAGAGCAGAGATAGGTTTTTCGATTTTCATATCTTTTTCTAATAATAATTTTAACAAAGTAACCGTGTCTGCTTCAAGTATTTTTTGTGTTTTTCCCTCTATGCTAGTAATCATTAACGAATTATCAATCACAGCATCTCTACCATCTGGAATATCTTTTGCTTTACAATATCTAAAGTATATTCTCATTCCAGAACCATTGTTTAATTCTACTGGGATATACTTATTTCCAGTACCTATCTGATTATGGGTTGGTTCTTCTTTTTTTATTTGTTCAAATACTTCATCAGTTCCACCAAAATACTCACCTATCAATTGATTGTCTCTAAAATAATGTGTTATCAATTCTTTCCATGTTGATACATCCAAATCACTATCTATTCGCCATAACTTTGTATATAATGAGTCTTTTCCATACTTAGAAATATCTGTTCCTGAATCCATTCTTTTTAATATTTGTTCGTCTGTATATAAACGAATCGCACCATCCAAATGATATGGCATTTCTGTCGATTGATTGACCATACTATGTATATATCGACATCCAAAGTAGTGAATATTATCTATTATTACATTTTCCTTATCACAGATTTCTTCACATTCAAATGTTGAAATAGCATCTTGCGTATGCCAATAGAATTGTGTATCTATAATATTACTTAACAAATTATCATATCGTTCATTTCTATAACATGTCACTCCCTCTGGTATAGAAGCAAGATCATTATTAAATTTAGGTCCCCACCAATATTGATATTCTGCCTCTAATGATTCCGTTCCAGCAAGTCCAATGATATTCACATCTATTGCTACTTTAATTTCTAAATCATCTCTTGCTCTTAGATTCTCAAAAGTTTCAAAAAATGCATCATTTATTGTGTTTGCAATACACATATTTCTTCTAAAATACTGATGCGCAAACAATAAAAATCGCCCTTTTTGATAAACCCCCGGAACTAACTTTCGATTCTTTTCATCGAAAGAATCATTCCCTTTATATATCGGTATCAATTCTTTTAAATTAATTAATCCGTCTTGCATCATTTCCATAATTTCTGGAAACACACGACTAACAATACCTTTATCAATTATAGCTACAGCTTGCCCAGTTGGTACTACTTTAGCATCTATAGTTGTATTTTCTCCTAAATAACTGTACAATCTATCAATTTCACGTTTTCTCTCGGTATAAAAATTTTTTGTGTCCAATGCATTAACTAACTTATAAAGTTGATTATTCTCTTCTGGATTATCTGGAAAGTTTGATGAATTTATAAGGTAAGCTTTCCCTGGCTCCATATACACACCATCTAAAACAGTGTATCCAATAGGCTTGCTTCTATCATGCCCTAAGTTCATTATCATTGGGATATTCCAATGTTCATTATAAGCACTTAACATTGTTTTTAATGGAATAACATGATTCTTTCGATTTTTTCCATCGGTCATTGATACCCCTCTAGCAGAATACATGACTTGTCATCTCCTTCTCAATTCAAAGTACTATTTTACTCTTAATCTCTCCCACCAACTCATGCACCGTCGTACACGGGCACATCTCCGATGGTTTGGTTTTACCTTCTCTTTTACACTGCTCCAGCTTCTGCTGTGCTATCTGAATTGCTCTTTCTTCGTCACCGGCTTTGCAGATTTTGCCATACATCTGCTCATCAGCCTTGGAGTATTTCTGTCCAGTCTTGGTTTCATATACTCGTCCAAATTCTGAACAGCAAGTCCAAGAATCTTGGATTGCCGGCATGGAACCAAAGTAGGCATACATCCATATCTCAAAGCATGGATTGGACCAGCCCACTTGTATTCCTTTATCCTCTGCCTCTTTTATAATCTCATTAAATCCTTGCACTTGGTCTCTATCAAACACAATCCAAGGAATACGATATTGCGCATCGTAAGCAGTGAGTTCCAGACATTTATCAATCATGGCACGAGTCTTTGTCTCTACCACCTTTATTACAAGCTTGTTTCTCACATCCTCCGGCAATGCTTGATGAAGACCAGTAAAGAAGCATCGTTCCATAGCCTCTGTATCCGTAACAATCAAGTAGTAGCCCAATTCCGGCACTTTGAATTGTTTTCTCTGGTCCCTCGTTCTTCTATTACCTGTTCTGTCTTTTTTCGCCATACTCATTCCTCCTTAAATATATCAATACTCTTTAAGGTAGGAATCGCACCATACTTTCCAATCAGGTAATTCTTCTCATAGCTTTCATCCTTGCGAATGCGGGAACCATCCTCATCCACGAAATCAGCCAATGAGTAAAGTGTAGATACACCTCTTTCATCCTTTTCTACAAACCAGATTTCGTCACGGCGTAGCAACTGGTTAGATAACTGCCATGTATCGTGGGTTGTAAACACAAGCTGTGCGTGGTTGGTGTTGATTTCCGGATTTAAGAATGTAAGCAGGAAATTCCTTACAAGTAACGGATGCAAACGAGCATTTAATTCATCAATGAAGAACACACTGCCCTTCTCCAATACTTCCTGCAATTCCGGATATAACGCAAACATCTTCAAGGTTCCGGCGGACTCCAATCCCAACGGAATTTCCGCCATTTCATCAGAATCTATCATCTTGTGAAGTGCGTTAATCTTGTATCGCTCTTCCTTGCTTTCAGCCTCCTGAGGAACCTTTTCAATTCGGAAATCCTTGATATGCTCATCAAAAGATGCGAAATATTCTACAACTTTCTGCTGCACATTCTTATCTTCTACAAATCCCTTCGGCAATCTTCGTGACATAAAGAAGTTGGTAAAAGGATCACCAAAATCCGCAAATTCATTTGCAAGGAACCAATCCCTGATTGCCTTACACTTACCAATCTTCAGCTTTGCTCCCAAAGAGATAATAAGCACCTGCTTTTCCAATGCTACCTGAATATTGTCCCTGCTGCTCTTTGGGAAGCCCGACAAGTCCAGTTCCTCGTCACTGGTGCCACGATAAAATACTGTACTATACTTTCTGGCAGTCTTTGCCTTGGAATTAAGCCATTCTTCGGTTACACCTTCCTTATTGATGCAAAAACCATAGTTATAGCTTCTCTCAGTCTTATCACCAGGCAATGTAAAATACACCTCAAAGCTGGATTTTGCATCGGCAGATGTGGAATCAAACAAGAACGGCGTCGGTCTGAACTCCTCAAACTTTTCCTCTTCATCTCCATACTTAAAGGACTCTGCAACATACTCAGACATATATTCAAAAGCATTATATATATTGGATTTTCCGCTTGCATTTGCACCATAAATGGCAGCAACCGGCAAAATCTTCTCGCTACCAACCGTCACTACTCTGTCTGCAAACTCGGTCATCTTCGCTGCAGACAAATCCAAAGTAGCCTCTTCTCTAAATGATTTGAAATTTTTAAAATTAAATTGAATTAACATGATTGCTACCTCACCTTCTTTTCTACTTTCTATTATATACAGTTTTTTGCAAAAATCAACATTCAAATGCGTTTTATTCTCATTTTAATGTATATTTTTGTTGTTATAATAAAAATCACCCAATTTACACCATGATAAACTGAGTGACTTCTCACAATTTAGACTTTTTTCTTTTTGGGCTTTCTCTCCGGCAATTCCGGGTACATTTCTTCCACCATATTCTGCAATGCCGTTCTATCATCCAAAATAGTTACCGGCAACATAGGTTTTGCACCTTCATATGGCGGTTCTGGTTCACTGTCCGGCATAAATTTCTTACTGGCCTCTGTAATCTTTACCAGAAAGCCATTGCCATAAATCCCACCAAATATCCGCTCTTTATAGTAAAAAATATACCCACCCATCATAGGAATATTTCGTACATTTCCTAAATCAGATAGTTGGTCCATTATGTAATCTGCAAATTCCTTATTCTTTGACATAAACACCTATTCCTCTTTCAATGCCTTTACTCTCATAGCTACATTTTCGTTAAATTCTTCATCTGAAAACTTCGGATCTCTGGTATCAAACCATATCTTACAGGGCACTTCACCACATTCACCACAATTTTGCATACACTTATTATTTCTGACACAGTCATAAATCAGACAAGCTTTCCCTTCCGGTGCATGAAAAACTTTTCCCTCACAGGAATTACAGCTATTGCACATCTTGCCAAAACAATAACACGCGCTACAATCAGTACCACAGGCACTTATCAGTTCCTTTTGATATTGTTCATACCATCCTCTCACCACCTCAATCGGATGTTGAACTAATTTAGCTGTTTCCTCTATGGTTTTACTTGATTTAAACTGCTTACAGGCAACGGAATACATACTCTCCGAAACCTCTATCAAATGTCCATCCGGGTCAAATATATGAATTCCTCTTTGAAGCCAGGAAAAAGTTTTCGGCTCATGAAGTCTTTCCACCTGTTGATAAGAATCCAGCAATTGCATAAAAGCGTCAAAATCTTCTGTTTCAAAATACAACTCCATGGTATTGGAGCGGAATTTCATAGTACTTGCATCAAAACCTGCTATATATTCCAAGCCCTGCTGCAATGCCAGCCCGCAAGTTAAAGTTTTATTTTTTCCCAAATCCACAAGTACATCCTGCTGAAATAAATCCTTATAAAACTGCAAAGTTTTTTCCATATCTCGCACTGCTATTACGGTGGTACAGTATTTCATAGTTCTTCATCCTCTCCTACCTGTCAGAATTTGAAACTATTATACTAAATTCAAACGAAAACATCTTGTATATTTCCGACATCCTTGAAAGCCATCATTGTTGCATTATTTATATCCATGGTATGGTATCTCTTGAATTCCCGTAATAAGTGTGATTGGTCTGTATATCCAAATTTGTGAATCGCACTTAACACATCAAAATCCGGCTCACACAAAATATTTCTCCATAGGAACTGATACCTTATCAGGTTGCTTAACTTTTTAGGTGTAATGCCAACATACTCATGAAACAATCGCTCCAAATGCCTAGTACTCACAAAGGATTCCTTTGCTAAATTTGCTATATCTAAAGAACCTTTATTTATCAAAATATTCTGTATTGTATCGTTAACAACCGCATTTTCTCTCACATCAAATAATCTTTTAAGCAATACTTGTTCGGTAAATGAAATCTTTTCCTGTAAGGTTTTTAGTTCCACCAGTCGAGGTCGAATAATCTTGTCCAACCATTCAAACTTTGAACCCACATCGAAGTATCCATTCATGGTGGATTGCAATGAATCATCGCAAAAAGCATATGCACTCCACGCATAAAATCGAATAGCAAATGTTGAAACCGTATGTCCTATAGTTCCGTTATTATGTGCATGGAAACTGCAATCATTTACCCCACAGAATCCTCCGGTTACGATATTATCGGTATAATCTATATGATAAATAATGTCCACACAAGTATCCGGAATTACTAATTCCGGTACATCATCATTTTCGATTTGTATAAGTGGTTTTTCTGTTCCCCAATAACATCGGATGTAGGATTGCAATTCTTTAGAAGGGGCAATTTCCGTATAAAAGCTATTTCTTTTGAAGGGAGTTGCCGTCAATGGGCGATAAATTGCATTATATCTCATTCACATTCTCCCTTCTTGCGTTGGTTATTCTCTTCCCATCTTGCTATTTGAAGAAATAAGTCTACCTCTTCCCTCAACCTTAACAAGTGTCTCTAACTCTTTTAATGCATCCTTGGCAATCCACATCTTATTCTTATTGCCACTTTCTTTTAATTCATGAGCTAAAAGGATTACTTTTTCATTGTAAGTAAAATCTTTCTTTCCTATCTCCCGTAATGCCCAAGAAATCGCCTTCCTAACATGTTCATGTTCACTATCAGAATACTCTTGTATAATGCGCAAATAATCATCAAGAGTATCATTGGTAATCGTTTTGTTATGTACTACAGAAGAAGCTATTAGCGTAAACGCTGCTCTCTTCTTGTAAATATGTGTACTTGTCATCCAATTGGAAATAAACTCATCATAGCTCTTCAACTTAATAATCAGATTTTTACACAAGTGATCACACAAATCCCACGACTGTACATCACATATAAGTTTCTCTATTTCATCATGGGATACCGTCTTTTTGTCAAAAACCAACACCGCCAATAATTTTGCTTCGTGATAACCAGAATTCCACAGCTCTCTTGCCAGTTCATTTGACTTTCCTGTTTTCTTTGCTATTGCACGAACAACGGCTGTCGAAACACCTATACTATATTCTTCCGGAATACCCATTTTCACGACATTCGCTTTGTATTTTTCAGAAGCATTTGCTTTTAACTCTTCAATAATTTCATCACAAGTCATCTATTTGCCTCCAATGCTTCCCTTAAATCCTGAATATATTTAGCCTGCTGTTTCTTTAAATACATTCCCACAAAAGGCTTCATAATCAGCTTTTTAGCGGTTACATCTTCTGTGAATTCAATAAATGTAACACCATCATTATAAGAAAATTTTCCCGTCCAATGCCCCTGCATATTGCCGTTTTCCATATCGAATTCATAGTTCTTATATTCATCAAAAGCAGTAATTTTAAACTTTGTAACATAACCATCCTTCGTATGTTCCTCGAACTCTTTTTCAGACACAGTCACCACGATTTTATCTAAGTCACTTCTCCAAGAATAGTTATCCAATGATGTAACTAATTCCCATACTTTTTCTATTTCACACTGAAATTCCGCTTTAATTGTTGATACTGCCACTATTATCCTCCTTCTTTACAACCGGTAGCCAGTATTCATATATTGCATCCTTCGGATCTGCTTTTATATATACCTCAATATCAGGTATCTCCGCATACTCATACCCGGATGTCGGCAACCATTCTGTTATGACACGGCGTTCCAATTCTTGCAGAGAAACATTGGTTCCGCGTCCTGAAAACACAGCCCAAGTTGCAACAGGAATATGGTACTGTTCAAAGTTATCACTATCTTCTGTAGAACTTACAGCAATAAAATATTTCCACTCTTTTTCATTATGTACGCTTACACCCAACAATCCTTCCGGCTTATCATTCATTATTCCATAAAGTTCGGCAAGGGTTCCAGTTTCCAGTGCTGTATCCCATTCATGTGGTATTCTTGCAAAATTTTCCTCAAGCACCTTACTTAATGGACAACTTTTTCCAACAATCCGAAAGGCTTCTTTTGTTTCAATTCTGAAATTCATTTCCTCCATACCTTGTACCGAAATAGAAAACTTTATTGCCGGATAAGATTTCAAAGTTGCATTTTCCTTCTTTGCTTCAGATGGTGCTATACCGTGTATGCTCTGAAATGCGCGATTAAAAGCTGTCGGTGAATCATATCCATATTTCAGAGCAATATCAATAACCTTTGCTCTTGCATCTTGTAAATCAACTGCTGCCAATGACATTTTTCTCCTTCTGATGTACTCAGAAATCGAAATATTTGTCATGTAAAAGAACATTCTTTGAAAATGATACGCGGGACAATTTGCAATCTCAGCAACCTTTTCATAGTCTATTTTCTCAAGCAAATGAGCTTCCATGTATTCAACAGCACAGTTTAATCGCTTAATCCATTCCATAAAATGATACCACCTTTTTTTAATGTTTACCTCGCATTTATCCTATATAAAATGAGAGATAAATTCTTTACATCTCTATCCTCACATTTTCCATACATTG
Organism: Lachnospiraceae bacterium; assembly: GCA_017468395.1. Lineage (GTDB taxonomy): Bacteria > Bacillota > Clostridia > Lachnospirales > Lachnospiraceae > Acetatifactor. Next base: position 70,121 of record JAFUIR010000009.1, read on the forward strand.
AACATTATATACAACTGAATTATAGTATTCTTTAATCCATACATATTTTTCTGTAATATTCTGAGGATAATTTTTTCTTAATTCATTCTCTATTACAGACTTAATATGTAGAGCTACTGATTTATCGTAATTAATGTTAATATCAAGAATATCCAAAAAATGAATAAATTGAATATCTTTGCGCATCTCCCAAATATCTTTTTTATAACTAGATGTATTATTTGTGGTATCAACACAATGATAGGTATCTTCAAGATAATCTCGATTTCTTTTACTTATAGATGTTTTTCCATAATATACAGAATCAGACATATTTTCATTGAAGAAACATGGGTCTATGGATATTCTAGGATAAATCGCTGTTTCTTCTAACGATACTGATTTTACTAACGCAGGACCAAAACAAATATTTCCTTTGTGATATACATCTCCGTATGATAAGCCTCCTCGTACAAAAAAGCCCATAGATAACATTTGAAAAACAAAAAAACTTATCTCATGCAACGCCATAATTACATCCATCAAATCTTCTCTCTGCTGTGTTAGTTTGTATGAAAAAATAACACTATCAGAAAAGAACGACATTTCCGATTGCAATCCTGAATCAAAAACCCTCTTTGGATTAAATCCATTTTCAGTTTTACTCTCAGGAATGACAGTAAAATTACGACTCTCTTGAACGTTGTTATGCACTTCATTTATGTCTTGTAAAAGTTTTAAAATTTTGTTTCGTATATCAAGATTTTCAGTGCTGTCTTTAATCATTTTCTTAAATCCTAACAAATCCATAAAACAAACTATACGTTTTTCATATTCCATTTATTTTATCCTTTCCATCAATCTTTTCTTTCTCAACAATTCCGTTCAACTTTCATTAGCAAAATGTCCCTATTTTAAATTGCATTTGCCCCAAAATTTTCTATACATATCTGTACCTATTATTATACTATAGTATCCCTTATCTTTCATCAGGATTCTTCTCAAAATTAAAAGAGCATACCACCTAAATGATATACTCTCTGCCTATCTAACTATATCGCCCCGTTCTCTTCTTCTGCGCCACAAGTTGCTCATGATAAAAGAAATTTGTGTGTAAAATAGAATGTTCTGTGCAATATTCTTCTATCTCGTCCGCTAATTTATCCCAGTAATCCTTATTCCCATCCACATATATCCGTTTATACAAATCAGCATATTGAGGATATTTTTCATTTACATATCTAAGTATCCAAGACTTATACTCCCCTCTAAGATTCAGATTTTCAAACCAATACTCATCAACAAATACCCTACTCTTTTCTATAATTTCCTTATAATCCGTTATTGCTGGAAATATCGGCGACATAAATAGCACCGTATGAATTCCGTTTTCATGCAATACTTTAAGCGTATTCATACGAGCCTCAATACTGCTTGCATTATCCATATCGTTCTTAAAACTTTCATCCAGTGTATTAATAGACATAGCTACCGATATATCCTTAAATTGCTTTAGCAAATCCACATCTCTTAGAATCAACGATGACTTTGTTGAAATACTAACTGTACACTCTACATCCAAAAGTTGCTTTAATATACTTTGCGTTATACAATATTTTTCCTCATAAGAATTATAACAATCTGTAACAGATGCCAGAAAGACCGTCTTTCCTGTTAATTTCTTTTTGCTTATTGGTTTTGTACATCTTTTAACATCTATAAATGTGCCCCATTCTTCCTTGTGCCCTGTAAATCTTTTCATAAAACTGGCATAACAGTATTTACATCCATGGGGACAGCCCACATACGGATTAATAACATAATCACTGGCAGGTAGATTGGATTTTGTCAGATAATCCTTTACCTCAATTTCCTTTTCAATTATATTCATTATCGAATAGCTCCTCCATGAAAATAGCACTCATATATTTTTTCATCCATGTAAAATATTTCTTCATATCCCTGAAACCATACAAACTCGCCATCTACTTTGCAGTGATAATGATAATCTCCTTTTGTATAAATCTCCGAACCACGAAATGGCAACTCTGCCGGAACTTGCATAAGCACCTCTTTCAAGAAATCACCACTAAAGTTCTCTCCTATCACACGCCCTACATAATTCATGCTCCAAACCGGATTTTCATATAACCATACCACTTCCTCACCGACAAAGCATTCTCCACCCAAATAGGAATCTAAATAGGTAAACCCATTCTTATCCTGATAACGATAATCATGAGAGTTCATTCTACATGAATCTACTTTACTGTTCGCCCCTGCATAGGTATTCTTTTTTGCCACAAGAAGAAACTCAATAATCTTATTGATATCCATACTTGCATTTTTACACAAAGAAATATTGCATTCATCATCTTCTTTCACTATTCGGTCTATAGTTATTCCATACAGATTACTCAAGGAAATCAAATTACCCAATTCAGGCACAGCCTGTCCATTTTCCCATTTGCTAAGGGTCTGGCGAGCAATACCCAGTTTATCCGCAAGCTGTTCCTGTGAATAGCCATTCTGTTTTCTCAAAAGTTGTAATTTATCCTTCAATTCCACCTCTCTTTAATTTTGCTGTTATTATATCAAAATAAATTTTCTTAAACCACCACCTATTGCAGACAAAAATGTAAGCTCTGTGTTACATTTTTTAAATTGTTGTATCTTATATTCCGATGCGTTAACATCTATATTCCCTCCGATACATTAATTTGAACACAAGATTTAGAAAAGGAGATTCTTACATATGAATACATTATTTACTATCACAGAAAGCTATCTAAAATACTGCGAAACACAAAAAAGGCTTGATAAGAAAACACTAAAGGCGTATCGCACTGATTTAGGTCAATTTGTTTCTTTTTTCAACAATACTTACATAAGTACTATATCCATACCTGATATTGAAAAATATATCGGATACCTGCACCAAAATTTCAAACCCAAAACAGCCAAAAGAAAGCTTGCGTCGATAAAGTCTTTTTATCACTTCCTCGAATATAAAGATTTCATAGACCTAAACCCATTCAACAAAATTAAAATAAAATTTCGGGAACCCGTAATATTACCAAAAACAATTCCTCTATACATAGTTGAAAGACTACTTACAACCATGTACAAGGAATTTTCTCTTGCCCATACCACCTATCAAAAAAGGCGTACTCTTCTTGACATTGCTATATGTGAAACTTTATTTTCTACTGGTATGAGAATCTCTGAATTGTGTAACTTGAAAATTTCTGATGTTGAATTGTACGATGCTACAATCCGCATATATGGAAAAGGTGCAAAAGAAAGAATGATACAGATTGGAAATAAAGATGTCTTATTAATACTCGAAAAATACGAAGCTGAATATTCGTCCGAAATAAACAAGAGTGGATATTTCTTTGCTAATCCTAATGCGACCCAGCTTTCCGATCAGGCTATTAGACGCATGATTAAAAAGTACTGCTCCCTTGCATCTATCGATTTACATATAACACCTCATATGTTTCGCCATACATTTGCCACAAGTCTGCTTGAAGCGGATGTAGATATTAGATACATCCAAGAGATGCTCGGACATAGTTCGATTACTGTAACAGAAATTTATACGCATGTTGCTCTTTCAAAACAAAAAGATATACTTACCACCAAGCATCCTCGACAGAATTTTAAATTCTAAGTGTTTTCTGTAACTGACGGATAATTTTAAGTTATCCGTCACTTTTTGAGTGCTCAATTAGTAAGAAGAAATAAGAGGTTCAAGATATGTTTGATGTTTTTATATCTCATTCGTCAAAAGATAAAGAAGAAATAGTATATCAATTAATCCAGCAATTAG
>JAFUIR010000010.1 GCA_017468395.1 Lachnospiraceae bacterium
ACCAGTAGTAGTGCCAGAACCGGAACCGGAGCCTGCACCACCAGTAGTAGTGCCAGAACCGGAACCGGAGCCTGCACCACCAGTAGTAGTGCCAGAACCGGAACCGGAGCCTGCACCACCAGTAGTAGTGCCAGAGCCGGAACCGGAGCCTGTACCACCAGTAGTAGTGCCCGAGCCAGAACCGCCGGTGGTAACTCCGCAGGAGGAACTGCCGACAATTACTTTTGAAGAACTACCAGAAGAAACAGATGACTTTTGGGATCAGATTGGTGAAGAGGCATTGGATTATGGATTAGACATTTTTATCTGCGGTGTTGATGCTGCCAGTCCGGATGAAAACATAACGTTGGCGCTTGAGTTAATAAAGCACAAAGATTTATTAAAAATTATACTGGAAGCGGGAACATATAAAACAATTGAAGATGAAGATGTCTTAAAAGCCCTTGTGGAAATTGTAGAAATGACGGGTACGGTAGATGATTTGCCGGATGATGCTTTGGAAGAGGCGGCTGTTCTGCTGTATACGGCCATCATGAATCAACCGGAACTGGCAGAGCATATTACATATACGTTAATTAAGTATTCACCACGCATTGTTATTAAGATTGTAACCTTCGGTTTGGGGGATAAGATACCGGGAATTAATTTGGCATTGAGTGTTTTTGAAGAATCAGCAAGTCGTTTTTGGGCATTGGGAGAGGCTGTTGCAGAATACTCCGATGCGATGGGAGGATTAGAAGATACATTCGTGACAAGATACGATGATTTTATGATACATCATTATCAATGTATGGATTTAGTGGCAGCGTGTGCTCTTCAAGATAAAGAGCAGGGCACATTGAATAATCTGCATATAGTTGAGGGGTGTGATAACACAATGGAAAGCAGCAAGAATGGTATCAGGCAGTCAATCAATGATACATTGACACTTTGGTTTCGTATTTTGCATCCCAATCGGACAGACAATTTAGAGCAAATTATCGAGTGTTTAGATGAGATAGATATCGATTATGTTCAATATTACATGGAAATAATTGAAAACTAATGAGGAATAGTAGCATGAAAAAGAAAGCAATTAAAAAGTACATAATAGTAATTGTCGTTGGGCTGATAATTTGTCTGCTTGGACTGGGCGGTGTCGCACTGGTCAAAAAACTAGGGGTGTTCAGTGGAACTGACAAGCAGGAACAAGAGAATGCATCCAAGGAAAATTATGAAAGAATGATTGCACTGTACGAGGAAATGATTGCCAATGACCCGAAGAATGAAGAAGCATATCGGGCATTGGCAGAGGCATATGTGGCGATTGGTAATGTAGATAAAGCGTTAGAAGTATTTCAGAAGATGAAAGACGTGGCGGAGAATGTGGAAGAAGAGGAAGCACGGGAGATAGAAGGAGCATTGGTTTCCTGGGAAGATGCCGGGCTGGAAGATCATGTGATGGATTGGAAGGATGCCAACTTGGAAGCATCCATGCGAGAGATTACCGGAATTACTGATAGGGACATTATGCTTAGCGATGTATGGGAAATGACGGAGTTGGATTTATCAAACTTAGGGGATTCTGCTGGCAACGATACAGGTATTTGGAGTATGCATGAGTTTGATGGTGATATCTATGAAGTAGAATTGTTTTTAGAGGTGGGGTTGATAGATTCTAATACAGCTGCTGATATGACCAGTAAGATTGGTAAGAGTAAAATAAGTGATATTAGTGCGCTAAGTGAGTTGAAGAATTTACAGATTCTTAGGTTGGATAATAACAATATTACTAATATTCAGTCATTGGAGAAACTGACTAATTTAAAATCGCTGTTCTTGGGATACAACGATATCACTGATATAAATGCATTAGGTCAGTTGACAAACTTGGAAGAACTTAAGTTAATCGGGAATAAGGTTGATAATATTAATGCATTGAGTAAGTTGAAAAAATTAAAGGAACTATGTCTGTGTTATAATGATATTAACGACATTGATGCAGTAAGAGGATTAGATAATATAGAATGTCTTCATTTAAACTATAATGCTGTCAGCAATGTTAGTGCGCTAAATGAATTACCTAATTTGAAATTACTGGATGTGAGTGATAATGAAATCAGTAGTGTCAATGCGCTGAGCGGCTTGTCTAATTTGGAAGAATTGTGGTTGAGCGGTAATAAAATCAGCGCTATAAGTGGACTGAGTGGTCTGCCCAATTTGGAAGAATTGCGGTTGGGCGGTAATGACATCAGCAACATCAGTGGGCTGAGTGAATTGACGAATTTAGAAACGCTGGATTTGGGCTATAATGAAATCAGCGACCTCAGCGGGCTGAGTGAATTGACGAATTTGGAAGAATTGCGGTTGGACGGTAATGAAATCAGCGACATCAGTGGGCTGAGTGAATTGACGAATTTAGAAACGCTGGAGTTGAACAATAATGAAATCAGCGACATCAGTGGGCTGAGTGAGTTGACGAATTTAGAAAGGCTGGATTTGTACACTAATGAAATCAGCGACATCAGTGGGCTGAGTGAGTTGACGAATTTAGAGACGCTGTATTTGTACAATAATGAAATCAGCGACATCAGTGGGCTGAGTGAATTGACGAATTTAGAAACGCTGTATTTGAGCGATAATGAAATCAGCGACATCAGTGGGCTGAGTGAATTGACGAATTTAGAAACGCTGGAGTTGAGCGATAATGAAATCAGCGACATCGGTGGGCTGAGTGAATTGACGAATTTAGAGACGCTGGATTTGGACGATAATTATATCAGCGACATCAGTGGGCTGAGTGAATTGACGAATTTAGAATGGCTGGTTTTGAGCGATAATGAAATCAGCGACATCAGCGGGCTGAGTGAATTGACGAATTTAGAAACGCTGTATTTGAGCGATAATTATATCAGCGACATCAGTGGGCTGAGTAAATTGACGAATTTGTGGTACCTGATTTTGAGCAATAATGAAATCAGCGACATCAGTGGGCTGAGTGGTCTGCCCAATTTGGAAAATTTGTGGTTGAACTATAATAAAATCAGCGACATCAGTGGGCTGAGTAGATTGACAAATTTAGAAACGCTGTATTTGAACAATAATGAAATCAGCGACATCAGTGGGCTGAGTGAATTGACGAATTTGGAAACATTAGTTTTGTATCATAATGGCATCAATGATATCGGTGGGCTGAGTGAATTGACGAATTTGAGGGACCTGACTTTGAGCGATAATGAAATCAGCGACATCAGTGGGCTGAGTAAATTGACGAATTTGAGGTACCTGAATTTGAGCAATAATGAAATCAGCGACATCAGTGGGCTGAGTGAATTGACGAATTTAGTAACGCTACATTTGAGCAATAATTACATCGGCGATTATACTCCGGTGCAATTTGTAATTGATAAAGGTGGTTTTGTTAGTAAGTAATGGAAACTCTTGATTGGTGAAGCAAAGGTGGAATATATTTAGCAGACGCACCAAGCAAAATTAAGGGTATTACAAAAGATACATTAAACATAAATGCTGTACCATAATCATTTTGTTATTTGGATATGTAACAAGTAGCAGCATCACAGGACTGTACTTGGACCGTAAAGAGATTCAACTATTTACGTTTTATTAAATATGATTTGTGAGCAACTCATACTTTTTATCTTCGTATGCCAATATTGACTATATACTCCTACGGGAGTATAATATAGAAAAACGGAGATGATACAACTATGATTAAAAGACTATATCACGGTTCCGTAAATATCATTGAGAAGCCGTTGTTTGGGCACGGCAAGCCCTACAATGATTATGGTCTCGGATTCTATTGTACAGACAGTTTGGATATGGCAAAGGAGTGGGGCGTCGGCAAAGAACAGGATGGTTATGCAAACTGCTATGAAATGGAATGCGATGGTTTGCGTATCCTCGATTTGAATGCGCCGGAGTACTGCATCCTGCACTGGATCGCAGTTTTGCTGCAAAATCGTGAGTTCGATATTCCATCCGCTCTTGCTTTGGAGGCGAAGGAATATTTGATTACCCATTTCGTTGTTGATTACGAAAACTTCGATGTGATTATTGGATACCGTGCCGATGACAGTTATTTTTCGTTTGCACAGGATTTTATAAACGGTACGATTTCCTATCGCCAACTTAACAACGCAATGCACCTCGGCGAACTCGGTCAGCAGTTTGTTCTCAAGAGCAGAGCAGCATTTGAACGCATTCAATTTGTCGGCTGTGAAGAGGCGCTTTGCAGCGAATGGTATGCAAAGAAAATGTTGCGTGACAAAACAGCCCGCCGTGCGTATTTTGACGTAGAGCGCAATAAGCGCCAGCGCGGAGATTTATATATTACACAGATTATGGATGAGGAGATGAAGTCCGATGATTCGCGCCTACGATAAGGTTTATCTTGATAAAGCACGCACTGCGCTCGGCCGTATGTTGGATTTCGCAGTGTATGATCTGAAATACGATATTGCAGAGTTCTTTGATGTTTTTATCAAATCCGGAGTTGCTACGCAATTTGGAAGTGGAGATTTTTCTGTTATTGTCGGAATGTCTGGCGTGGAACTTGCTTATGAGGTACTGGAGCAATCCGGCGTAAAATATGACCGCATGAAGCCCAATTATACCATTAATCGCAGTGAGGAATTCTGGACCGGTTGGGCATTGGCTTATTATCAGTGGGAAACATCCTTGGGTTTTGATGAAATTGTCCGGTATATCCCTATCAAGGATATTATGGCTCTTTATTCGCCCTATCACGAAATGGACATCCGACAGTTTGTGGATAAGATGAACGCATTGTATAGGTCGGTAAGACCCGAAACCAATCTCAAGTTTCTGCGCCAACAAGCCGGACTGAGCCAGAGAGAACTTGCGGAACTTTGCGGTGTCCCGGTGCGCACCATTCAGCAGTATGAGCAGCGGCAGAAGAACATCAACAAGGCTCAGGCGGAGTATCTTGTAATGCTGGCAAAGGTGCTTTGCTGTTCGGTTGACGAACTGATAGAAAAAACGGAATAGGAAAAGGTTATTTCACAAGGCTTTTGATGAAATAATTGCAAGTTTCATCAAAATATGATATTATTTTTGCATAAGCTGTTGGGGAACGGCAATCTTGTGTAAATGGGTAAACGAGAATGCATATTTTATAGATATGGTATCGCCAAGAGTTTATTAACTTTTGGCGTTTTTTTGTGTAATAAGTGAGAAAGGGGATTGAAATGAGCAGAAAAATCATTCATACAAAAAGGTAAAAGAGTAAAGCCGGAACAAACACATTTGGAGGTTGTTATGGAAGACGAAAAAAAATTATTAAACGTAGAAGATGAAAAGGAAAATACAAAAGTAGGTGCACCGATTGATTATCTTAAAGGTTTATCAATGAGCACGTTAATTTCAGCACCATTGATTGCTGTAAATGAAGCTCAGCAGCAGCTTGTCGCCTCGACTTTGGATTATTATTATAAAGTTGCTTGTGAAGATGATGAAAAAAAACGTTGTTTAGAATTTAAGTTGCAACGTCCGGTTGAGTTACCGGGTGGTATAGAAATGCAGGAAGTTCAGGAAAAAACACCATTATTATCGATAGTTCCTATTTCTTCAATAATGAATGATGAGGTAAACGTTGATTTCAAGATGGAGAATACGACAAGTTGTATAGAGCCATTGGATACAAAGGAATAAGTTAAAATAAAATATGTTGCAATTACATGACATCCCCAGACTGTCAACCGGCAGCCTGGGGATGTCCATTTTTTGTACCGTTATTTCTTCTGAATCTTATTCAACTTCCGGTTCATCTTCAAAAGTTGTTCCTTGGTCAAAGTCACGCCAATCATGCCTACCATGCTGCTTGCGCGCAGGATGGTGAAGCCCCCCAGCATGTCCATCATGCCGGAACTGAGTTTGAAACTCATGGCGCCGGATTTGCCGGAACTTTCGCCCTTAGAGGCATTTTTTTTGTTTTTCTTCATGTCTTTCATAAGACCTGCGGCAAACTGCATGATGACCAGTTTGCCCCGGAAAGTTTTCATAATATCGGCAATGGTATCGTTCAAAGAAAGGTACCCCTCTTTTACCGTCACGTCAAACCAGTTCAGGATGGCTCCCTTTTCTTTTAAAATATAGTTCTCGTTGAAAGTGTCCACTTTGCGGATGAAACTTTCGTCCGTGCAATCTCCGGCAACCGCCAGAAGGGTGGTTTCACCTGCGTTAGGCACTTCGAAATAGAAGAAGTGTTCCGGGCAAGTCTTTTTGCCCAGACTCACGCCGTTTGCGAATAATTCTACTTCTGGTTGGTTAGAGTAGACGGTTACCTTTGTCACATCCTCTACCCGGTCAGTGTAGCGTTTGCCGCAGATGTGGACAAAAGGTACATCGCAAAGCCAAGCCTTATAAGCGTAAAAAGCATCTTTTTTATATTTGCGGTCGAAAGTGATCAAACCTTTGTGGTTCTGCCCGTTTTCGCCGCCTTCGTTACGGGCGTCTGCGCCGAAGTCAAACATGTTCCACACATGGGTAGCCCAGAGGTAAGGGCGGGTGTAAAGTTGTTTGATTAGTTCTTCGTGGTAGTAGGACTGATATTCCTCTGTGTAGTCCCCTTGTTTCGGGTCGGAAGTGTGCCAGTTTAGGGCTTCGCATCCGTATTCGGACACGCCGATAGGTTTATCCGGGAAAGTGGCATGGAACTTGTCAAACCAAGGACCGTTCATGGAAGTATCGCCCCCATACCAGCCAAAATAGTGGTTGTAACTGACCACATCAGGAATCTGCACATAAGGCTCTTTCATGTCGCACATGGACACACATGCCATGGTGGTCAGACGGGTAGGGTCCATTTTGTGAGCCAGATTATTCAAAATGTGGTGGTTTTCGATAAGATCCGGGTCCTTTGCGCCGTTCATGGTAATTTCGTTGGAAAGTCCCCACACAATAATGGAAGGATGGTTATAATTCTGGGCAATTAGTTCCTTCATTTGGCTGACGGTGTTTTCGCGGCCGCTTGGCAGGTGCTTGGAAATGTAAGGGATTTCTGCCCAGATAACCATGCCGTATTCATCGCATAAATCATAAAAGTACCGGTCGTGCTGATAGTGGGCCAGACGGATGGTGTTGGCTCCCATTTCATGAATCAACTCGATGTCTTCTTTGTGGTGCTCACGGGTTAAGGCATTGCCAAATCCCCATCTGTCCTGATGTCTGGAGACACCCCGCAGGGGATATTCCTCGCCGTTTAAAATAAATCCGCGCTCCGGGTCAATTTCAAAAAAGCGGCAACCAAAGCGGGTGGAAACATTGTCCAAAATAGTAGCATTACTTAAGCGGGCATCAGCGGTTATGCCGTCCGCTTGTAAATCAGAAACTTCAGCGCCGGATTTTTTTTCCAGAATTTCTGCCGTGGCAGTATAAAGGTACGGGTCCTTTCGACCTTTCCAGAGGTGAACATTTTCAATAGTTAAATTTACTTTTGTATCGGAAGTTACGGTAGAAGCAACCACGCTACCGTCTTTATCTGTGATAGTGTAGCGGATTGCTGCTTCGGTAGAGTTACCGGCCAAATAAACTTCCACTTCAACGTCTGCACTTGTTGCAGAGTGCCTTTGGGTATCGGTATCGCTATCGTCTCCGGCACTGTTACTGCCATTAGTGTTCTTTACCACCTTCGGCGTAACCTTGATACCGGGAGCGCCGTAGTAATCCAAATCAAAATGGGTTTCACTTACACAAATCAGGTTCACATCCCGGTACAGCCCGCCGTAGAAGGTAAAGTCCGCCATTTGGGGATAAACTTTGTCGTTTGCAGAGTTGTCCACCGCGATAGTAAGCAGGATGGCTTTGGGTTTATCAATTGTGCCCAGTGCCTCCGTCAAATCTACGCGCCAGGTGGAATAGCCTCCATCGTGATGGGCAAGGGCTTTGCCGTTTATATACACATCAGCGGAAGAGTTGGCACCTTGGATTTCCAGATAGTAGCGGTCAGCCGCAGGAAATTCGCTTTTGACAAGTTCTTTCACATAATAGCAGGTGCCGCGATAATAGTCTGCGCCGCCGTCCTGACCGTCTATGGCATTCCAAGAATGAGGCAGGTTTATGGGCTCGGCAGTTCCCGGATTGTAAGTCGTAGGGGAAATGGGAACTGCAATATTTGTGGTTTCTTTTATGAATGTCCAATTTGGGTTTAAATTCAAAATCTGTCTCATGAAAGGGAGTCTCCTTTGGAGTAAGTCAGTGATAAAGTCTTTTGGGCGTATATATGAATATTAATCGGTGACGCCCAATTTTTCAACAAATTCTCGCTATTTTTTGAGAAAAAAGCCCTGTTTTGGGCGTGGTAGATGTTTTTTTGTTTTCACGCCCACGAAAAAGCTAAAAGTCTGGGCGTAGCGTAAGAATAATCTTGCTCACGCCCAAATTAGTCAAAATCGGATGAAAAAATGCCCATTAAAGCCTTTGTTTTGGGCGTAGAAGAGTTTTTATCGGTTACACGCCCAATTTGTGAAAAAGCAATTTGCGCAAAACGAGAAATTCATCGAACTCGAGAAATTCATCGAACTCGAGAAATTCATCGAACTCGAGAAATTCATCGAACTAAAACGCAAAAGAGCCGGACCTTGGCAGACCGGCTCTTGTATGCGATGAAAAAGAGATTGTGTATATTAAGGGTACTCAATTTTATAAAGGAAATTTGAAGTAACGTTTAGCGTTGTTGTAAGAAATGTCGGTTACAATTTCGCTAAGGATGTCCATATCAGCAGGGAACTCGCCGTTTTCTACCCAGTTGCCCATGAGGTTGCAAAGGATACGGCGGAAGTACTCGTGTCTGGTGTAGGACAGGAAACTTCTGGAGTCAGTGAGCATTCCAACGAAACCGGAAAGGTTACCAAGGTTTGCAAGGGAAATCATCTGATCCTGCATACCTACTTTGTGGTCGTTGAACCACCAAGCGCTACCCTGCTGAATTTTAGCAACGGCTGTGGAATCCTGGAAACATCCGAGGATAGTACCGATTGCCTGGTTATCGTTAGGATTCAGGGAGTAGATAACGGTACGGGGCAGTTTGTCCTTGGAAATCAGGGCGTTCAAAAAGTCTGCCATCTGTGCGCTGGGAGCGTAGTTGTTGATGCAGTCATAACCTGTATCAGGACCTAATTTCTCGTACATCAAAGTATTATTGTCGCGTTTGCAACCATAGTGAAGCTGCATAGCCCAGTCAAGTTCGCTGTACTGTTCGCCAACAAAGAGCATAAATGCAGTTTTGAATTTCAATTCGTCTTCTTTTGTGATTTCCATGTGGTTCAATCTCTTAAGGAAGATTGCTTCCAGTTCATCCTCTGTAGCAGGAACATACATTACATATTCCAAAGCATGGTCGGATACGTTACATCCCATGGAGTTAAAAAATGCCATACGGTTTTTAAGTGCATCTTTCAGTGCTGCGAAAGTATTGATTTCGCCCATGCCTGCAGCAGCAGCCAATTTGTCAAGATAGTCCAAATATTCAGGCTTTTCAATGTTCATAGCCTTGTCAGGACGCCATGCGGGAAGAACTTTTACGTCAAAAGTGGGATCTTCCGCAATTTTTTTGTGCCATTCCAGAGAGTCGATAGGATCATCTGTGGTACAAATCAAAGTAACGTTGGACTGTTTAATCAGGTTGCGAACGCTCATGGAAGGCTCAGCCAGTTTTGCGTTACACAGATTCCAAACTTCTTCGGCAGTGTTTCTGTTAAGGACACCGTTGTAACCAAAGTATCTTTGCAGTTCCAGATGGCTCCAGTGGAAGAGAGGGTTGCCGATGGCTTTGCCAAGGCACTCAGCCCATTTAAAGAATTTTTCTTTGTCAGAAGCATCTCCGGTAATATATTTTTCATCTACGCCGCAAGAACGCATAAAACGCCATTTGTAGTGGTCGCCGCCAAGCCATACTTGTGTGATGGTCTCGAACTGGCGGTCTTCAGCGATTTCCTTGGGGTTGATGTGGCAATGATAATCCAAAACAGGGGTTTTTTCTGCGTACTCATGAAAGAGCACTTTGGCAGTTTCGCTTTCCAGTAAAAAATCTTTGTCCATGAATTGTTTCATTCTTTTTTCCTCCATAAAATATATGTTAAATCATATTACTTACTAAATGTAGTTCCGCGGCTGATGATTTCGCCGGAGAAAATAGTTTTTTTCGGCATTTCGTTGCCGGTAAGCACGCCCATCAGTGTAGTAATCAAATGCTGACAGAGGGTTTCCAGTTTGTTATCAATGGAAGTCAATTCCGGTGTGCAGCAGGTGGTAAGCAGAGAATTGTTGTATCCTACGATAGCCAAATCCTCCGGAATACGCAGACCTGCGTTTTGGGCATATTTTACAGCACCCAGCGCCAAATTGTCGTCTGCAGCAATGACACCGTGGAAGGAAAGTCCTTTTTCGGCGGCTTTTTCCAGTTGGCTGCCCATGGCGTGGATGTCTTCGTGGGAACCGCTGTAAAACTGCATCAGATTACCGCTTTTTAGCAGCCCGTGTTCTTCCATGGCAGTCCGGTAACCGGCAAGTTTGCGTTTACCGCTGTAAGAAGTAGAATTGTAAAAATACAAAATATCGCTGATGCCTGAATGAATCATCTGGGTGGTGGCTTCGTACATGGAAGTGAAGTCATCGGATACAATGCTGTATACGTTGGGGGCATCGAAAGCAGCGTTCAAAAGCATAACCGGCACCTGGGCCGCTGCATCTACGATATATTTGTTGTCTTCATCTTTTTCATATATATAGTTGGAACCGATGAGGATAACGCTGTCCACTTTTTTGGAAATCAGCACATCCATAGCTTTTTCCTTAGATTCCAAATCGTAGCCCGAACAGCAAAGGATGCTGTCATAACCGTTGGCCCGAAGGAGTTGTTCTATATAATAAATGGCTTTGGCCAGGTAAAGGTCGGAAGAGTCTGCGCACATCAAACCGATAGTGTTCATGGAATTCAGTCCCAGACCTCTGGCAAAAGCATTGGGCGTATATTCATATTGATTAATGACGTCCAAAACTTTCTTTTTGGTTTTTTCGCTGACATTATTGCTGCCGTTGAGTACCCTCGAAACAGTGGCAATAGAGACGCCGGCTTTTTCCGAAATATCATAAATTGTCATATTTGTCATGATATTAGTCCCTTCAATAACTTTATATATTAAGTCTCTCCCCGCATATGTTATGAAAATGACAATGTAAGCAGTTTCATAAAATACAATTAAATTATACTCTTACGTTAAAAGAAATTCAATATAAAAATATATCCAAAAAAATTGTCTTTGTTTTAACAATCTGTACAAATAGCCTTTAATATCAAAAAAGTACATAAAAATCTTGTTGTTTTCGGCTTGACTTCATGTGTTTATAGAGTTAAAATTGGAGATGAAAGCACTTACAATATTACCATATAGGAGAGAAAAAATGGAACGTTTGAGCAAAAAGTTAAGCGGAAAGAAAGAAAGACCTATTAAGGTCGTACAGTTTGGTGAAGGAAACTTCCTTCGTGCATTTGTTGATTACATGATTGACATTGCAAATGAACAGGGAAAATTTGATGGAGATATCGTACTGATCAAACCTATCGAATTTGGTAATCTTGATATGTTCCACGAGCAGGACTGTCAGTATACAGTTTCCCTGCGCGGTATTGTAGACGGAAAGGCACAGGTTTTGAACCGCATTGTTACCAGCGTGGCTGATGCTGTGGATGCATACACAGAGTACGAAAAATACAACGACCTGGCAAAAATTGACACACTGCGTTATGTTGTTTCCAATACAACAGAAGCAGGTATCGTATATGATCCTACAGACAAATTTGAACTGAATCCGCCTAAGACTTTCCCCGGCAAACTGACCAAGTTTTTATATACAAGATTTGAGGCGTTTAACGGTGATATGAATAAAGGACTTGTAATGCTTCCCGTGGAACTTATCGATGACAATGGTATTATGCTGAAAAAATGCGTAATGCAGCTCATTGAACTTTGGGGACTTTCCGATGAGTTCAAAAATTGGGTGGAAAACGCATGTATCTTTACATCCACATTGGTTGACCGTATCGTAACCGGTTATCCCAGAGACGAAGTGGAATCTATTTGGGAAGGCCTCGGCTATGAAGACAGAACTCTCGTAACAGGCGAACCTTTCGCACTGTGGGTTATCGAGAGCCAGAAAGATATCAGCAAAGAATTCCCTCTGCCTGATGCAGGGCTGCCTGTTATTTTCACAGATAACCAGAAGCCTTACAAACAGAGAAAAGTGCGTATCTTAAATGGTGCACATACATCTTTCGTACTTGCTTCTTATCTGGCAGGAAACGATATCGTTTTGGAATCCATGCAGGATGAAACAGTGAAAAACTTCATGATGAAGACTATTTTTGACGAGGTAATTCCTACACTGACCCTTCCCAAGGAAGAATTGGAAGAGTTTGCACAGGCGGTTATCACACGTTTCAACAACCCTTATGTAAAACACGCTCTGCTTTCTATTTCCTTAAACTCTGTATCCAAATGGAGAGCAAGATGTATGCCCAGTTTCCTTGGCTATGTAGAAAAGACAGGTAAACTTCCTGAGCATTTGACATTCTCCATCGCTTCCCTGATGGCATTCTACACAGGTACAGAAATCAGGGACAAGGCTTTAATCGGTCACAGAGACGGACAGGAATATAACATTATGGACGATATGGCAGTTCTGGAATTCTTTAGAGACAACAGCCAGAAAGAAACTGCTGAATTTGTAAAAGCATACCTTGGCCGCGAAGACTTCCACGGTCAGGACTTGAATCAGGTAGCAGGTCTGACAGATGCAGTAACTGCTTATCTGGATGATATTAAAGCAAATGGTATGAGGGCTGCATTATGCAAAATTTCTTAAGAATTAATGATAATGACAATGTTGCGGTAGCAATTCAGACGATTCTTGCAGGTGACACAATAGTTATTTCAGGCAATGACGGTGACATCACCGTCACTGCCGTGGAAGAAATTCCCGCAGGTCACAAAATTGCGCTGGTGGATATGCCGGAAGGTACATCTGTTATTAAATATGGTTTTCAGATTGGTTTTACCAAGGAAGCCGTAAAAAAAGGTGCTTGGATTCACACTCACAATTTAAAGACCGGTCTGGGTGACTTGCTGGAGTACACTTATGAGCCCGTTAAGGTGGAAGAAAAAGAAACCGAAGACAGGACTTTTATGGGCTTTGTTCGTAAGGACGGCAAAGTGGGTGTCCGCAATGAAATTTGGATTATTCCTACGGTCGGCTGCGTAAATAACGTGGCTACTTCTATTGCAAAACAGGCAAACGCTTTTGTAAAAGGCAGCGTGGATGAAGTAATCGCATTCCCTCATCCTTACGGCTGTTCCCAAATGGGCGATGACCAGGAGCACACCAGAACCATTCTGGCCGATCTTGTAAATCATCCCAATGCGGGCGGTGTACTGGTGCTGGGTCTGGGCTGCGAAAACAGTAACATTGACGAACTTAAAAAATACATCGGTGAATATGATCCCGAGAGAGTAAAATTCCTTGTATCCCAGGAGCACGAGGATGAAATTGCAGACAGTGTGGAGCTTTGCAAAGAACTGATTGAGTATGCCGGCGCACAGGAAAGAGAGCCTGTCAGTGTCAGCAAGTTGATTATCGGTATGAAATGCGGCGGCAGTGATGGTTTTTCCGGTATTACCGCAAATCCTCTGGTAGGACGTTTCTCCGATATGCTGATTTCCAAGAAAGGTACCACTATTTTGACAGAGGTGCCTGAAATGTTCGGTGCAGAAACCATTCTTATGAACCGTTGCGAGACAAAGGAATTGTTTGACGATACCGTAAAACTGATTAACGACTTCAAGAATTATTTCAAGAGCCACAATCAGACCATTTACGAAAATCCTTCACCGGGAAATAAAAAGGGTGGTATTTCCACATTGGAAGATAAATCTCTGGGATGTACCCAGAAATCCGGTAGCGCTTATGTAAAAGGCGTTTTATCTTACGGCGAGACAGTAAAAACTCCCGGACTTAATCTCCTTAGTGCACCCGGAAACGATTTGGTAGCGGCAACTGCTCTTGCGGCAGCAGGCGCACAGATTGTTTTGTTTACAACAGGCAGAGGAACACCTTTTGCATCACCGGTGCCCACTGTAAAAATTTCTACCAATTCAGGATTGGCAAATAAAAAGTCCAACTGGATTGATTTTAATGCCGGTGTGTTGGTGGAAGACCGGAGCATGGCAGAGACAACCGAGCAGTTGTTTGACTATGTAGTGGAAGTTGCTTCCGGTAAAAAAGTTTGCAGCGAAGAAGCAGGTTTCCATGACATGGCTATTTTCAAACAGGGAGTGACATTGTAAGTCCTTTTGTGGTAACATAGAAGAGGAATTGTTGCTCGAAAGAAGTGCGATATGGGCGGGCAGAATTGTCCGCCCTTTATTTGAAGAAAAAATAATCACAGGAGAGAATGAAAATGATTGAAAAAATCAAGGCTTTGCCCCGTACACAGGACGGTGTTTTTGACTTAACAAGCATAGATAACAACTTTTATCTGGCAGCAGGTAAAGTTTACCCGGTATATACGGCCTATGAGACCAATGAAAATAAGAAAGCGGGATACCCCGACATTATGCTTCAGATGCGTGCACTGGAAAAGAAGGTGGAGCAGGAATTCACGCAGGCAAATGCAGTACTGTATTTAAAAGCCTTGGTGGATACCATTGCGGCAATCAGCCCGGAAATCTATGAAAACTACCGGGAACTTATAGAAATTTTCCGCAAAAAAATCAAAACTGCCATGGAAGAGTTTGACCTGTCTGCCCAAAAGCAATATGCAGGGTTTGCAAGTAAAGAGGATGCGGAAATTTTGCATGGGGCTTTGCAGACTGCTTTTGAAAAAGACGTGCTCTTAAAGGAAAAATATCAGGCGTTATCGGATGCACTGGTAAAGTAGGAGGATGGACCAATGAATGTAAAACACGTGATGCACACAGCAAGAACAGCTGTTATTGAAATAGAAGACGGCGGAAGATATTTTACTAACGGAAGTTATGAGATTTTGGTAAATGGCGAAAAATACGCAGATACAGACAGAACCATCACTTCTATTTTCGGACTGACACCGGACACCGATTATATGGTAGAGGTGCTGAAAGATGGCGAAAAGGTGGGAAGAGTTTCCTTTAGCACAGACTACGAATTTGTTACACTGGATGTAACCAAATTCGGCGCTCTGGGCGATGGGGAGCATGATGACACCCACTTTATCCAGGCGGCGATTATGGCATGTCCCAAGGACAGCCGTGTATATTTCCCTGCCGGTACTTACAGAATTACCAGTCTGTTTTTAAAGAGTCATGTCCGCATTGAATTGGCAAAAGGGGCGGAGTTAAAGGCTTATACAGATCGTGCCCGTTTCCCCAAATTTCCCGGCATGATTCAAAGTTTTGACGAGCAGGATGAATATAATTTAGGCACATGGGAGGGAAATCCCCTGCCTATGTTCTCCGGCATCATTTGCGGTATCGATGTGGAAGATGTAGTGATTTACGGACAGGGAACTATCAATGGTAACAGTACCCACGATACATGGTGGAAGGATCCTAAGGTAATGAATATTGCCTTCCGTCCCAGACTGTTTTTTATCAGCGGATGTAAAAATGTGACTTTGCAGGGACTGACTTTCTGCAATTCTCCTTCATGGACACTGCATCCGTACTTTAGCAATGATTTGAAATTTATCGGAATCACTGTGCAGAATCCCAGCGATTCACCGAATACAGACGGACTCGACCCCGAATCCTGCAAAAATGTGGAGATTCTGGGCGTAAGATTCTCTTTGGGCGATGACTGTATTGCGGTAAAATCCGGCAAAATTTATATGGGGCGTAAGCACAAGACTCCTTCTGAAAACATTCATATCCGCCAGTGTCTTATGGAAAACGGACATGGTGCGGTTACCGTGGGAAGTGAAATGGCAGGCGGTGTAGTGAACCTGACCATTGAAGATTGTTACTTCCGACATACTGACAGAGGACTTCGTATCAAAACCAGACGAGGAAGAGGAAAAGACGCTATCCTCAGCAATATTGTGTTCCGCAACCTGACTTTGGATCATGTAATGACGCCTCTGGTGGTAAACTCTTTCTACTTCTGTGACCCTGACGGAAAGACAGAGTATGTGCAGTCCAGAGATTTGTATCCTGTGGATGACAGAACACCTCAAATCCGCAAAATGGTATTTGAGAACATGGAGTGTACCAACTGTCACGTTGCAGCGGCATTTTTCGATGGTTTGCCGGAAAAGAAGATTGAGGAAATCGTAATGAAACACGTGCATATTTCTTATGCGGAAAATCCTAAGTTTGATGTACCTGCTATGTCCAATGGCGTGCCTAAGAGCAGCAAGCGCGGATTGTTTGCAAGAAATGTAACCAAACTTTATTTGGAAGATGTAGTGATTGAAGGCCAGGACGGTGAAGCAGTGGAACTGGAAGGCGTAGATGAAATCATTAGAAAATAAGGAGAATGGAAATGCAATTAGG
The DNA here is from genome assembly GCA_017468395.1 of Lachnospiraceae bacterium. Lineage (GTDB taxonomy): Bacteria > Bacillota > Clostridia > Lachnospirales > Lachnospiraceae > Acetatifactor. The sequence continues at coordinate 16,545 of JAFUIR010000010.1, forward strand.
AATACGTTTACATGATACAAAGAAATTGCCCATAGAAGAGCGGTTAGCAGATGTGCATAATCTTGGTTTTAAATGCGGACATCTGGCACTTTCCAAGGTGATTTCCCAGTTCCCCACAGATGACAGCGCACTGACACCGGGACTGGCAATGTATTTAAAAAATCTTTTTGCGAAAAATGAAGTGGATATTGCAGTGCTGGGATGTTATTTGAATCTGGCGAATCCTAATCCCGAGCAACTTAAGAAAATTACTCACCGCTATATGGCACATATCCGTTTTGCATCATGGCTTGGCTGCGGCGTAGTGGGAACAGAGACGGGGGCTCCAAACGAGACCTATACCCATGTGCCTGAGTGCCACGGCGAGGAGGCTCTTCAAACCTTCATTACCAATTTGCGTCCGGTAGTAAAATATGCGGAGCAGATGGGTGTAGTAATGGCAATTGAGCCTGTTTGGAAGCATATTGTATGCAATCCCAAACGTGCAAGACAGGTTTTGGATGCCATTGATTCCCCTAATCTCCAGATTATTTTGGACCCGGTGAACCTTTTGGATATTTGCAATTATAAGGACCAGGTAGCCATCGTGGAAGAGGCTATTGAACTTTTGGGTGATGATATTGCCATGGTTCATATTAAGGATTTTATCCCGGAAGAGGGCAAACTGATTTCTGTGGGAGCAGGACTTGGTATGATGGATTATACTGCGCTTATGAAGTTTGTGAAAGAGCGCAAACCTTATATTCATGCGACTTTGGAAAATACAACACCGGAAAATAATGTGCAGTGCAAAAATCATATCCTGAAATTGTATGAGGAAGCATAAAAAGCATGAAAAGAGCGAATTACCATACTCACACCGCAAGGTGTAAGCATGCAACCGGTACGGAAAGAGAATATATTGAAGCAGCAATAAAGGCGGGGATTGAGGTACTTGGTTTTTCTGACCATGTACCCCAGCCCTATAAAGAATTTGTGTCCGGTATCCGCATGGATATGGAACAGTTGCCGGAGTATTTTGAAACGTTGCTTGCCTTGAAAGAAGAATACAAGGACAAAATAGCGATAAAAATCGGTTTTGAAGTAGAGTATATTCCACAACTGTTTGAAGAATTGATGGGGAAATTGCGAGATTACCCTGTGGACTATTTAATTATGGGGCAACACTTTTTGGATGAAGAAGTGCCGGCAAACTATGTGGGAAGACCGTCCCAGGATCCTTGTAAGTTAGAAAAATATGTGGACTATGTGTTGGAAGGGCTCGAAACAGGGGCTTTTTCTTATTTGGCACATCCCGACCTGCCCAATTTTACGGGAGATGAGGTATGGTATGAGAAACAGATGACAAGACTTTGCGAAGGGTGCAAGGCACTGGGGATTCCTTTGGAAATCAACAAAGCAGGAGTGTGCGAAAACAAGCATTATCCAAACGAGAACTTTTGGAAGATTGCTGCGAAGGTGGGAAATGAAGTGATTCTAGGCTATGATGCCCATGGACCGCAGGCACTTTTGGAAGAAGAAATCTATCAAATGTGCCTTTTGTGGGCGAGGGGAATGGGAATTGCCGTAAATGAGGGATTCCGTATAGGATAGGGATTCCGTAGCATTTAAGGAAATAAGCAGGAGGGCTCTGGTATGAAAGACAGGCAGAGTTTGGGAAAGAAAATATTGGAATTTATAAAAGGAGAGACGGTATTGGCAGTGGCAGCGCTGTTAGCCTTGCTCTCCCTATTCTTTGTCCTGCCGGACATGGAATACATAAATTACATTGATTATAGAGTGCTGGGGCTTTTGTTCTCGCTGATGGTAGTTATGGCGGGCTTGCAGGAACTGGGATTTTTTCAAAAGATTGCATCAGCCATATTAAAAAAGGTGAAAGATTACAGAGGATTGTGCTTCGTGGCAGTGGCATTATGTTTTTTTAGTTCCATGCTTATTACCAACGACGTGGCGCTGATTACCTTTGTGCCGCTGACTATCCTGCTTTTGAAGATGGCAGGCATGGAAGATAAAATGACACCTGTTATTGTGTTGCAGACCATAGCAGCGAACTTAGGAAGCATGCTTACACCGGTAGGGAATCCTCAAAATTTGTATTTATATGCGGTGTCAGGAATGTCATTAGTGGATTTTATAGGTGTCATGGGACCATTGACAGTTGTGTCATTCGTGCTTTTGGTTATTTGCTGCGTGGTGCAAAAGAATAGTAAAATGGCGGAGTTTGGCGGTTTTGACGCTGAGAAAGGTGAGAGGAAAGCGGAATCGGAAGCAAAAAGCGGAGAAAATATAGCCCAAAATGATAGTGATGCAAAAGTTAAATCTGCATTTATTTTCTTTTGTGTACTATTTGTGGTGAGCCTGCTGTCAGTTTTGAGGGTAATACACTTTTTGATACCATTGACCATTGCAGTCATAGGCACTTTTGTTGTAAGACGCCATATTTTGAAGCAAGTTGACTACAATTTACTTTTGACCTTCGTCTGTTTCTTTGTTTTTATAGGAAATGTGGGCAGAATGGAAGCAGTCCGCTTGTGGCTGGAAAATCTTATAGGGGGACGGGAATTGATGGTGGGCTTTTTGTCCAGTCAGGTAATTAGTAATGTACCGGCCTGCATTTTACTTTCCGGTTTCACGGATAGTTGGAGGGAACTTTTGATGGGGGTAAATATCGGCGGATTGGGTACCTTGATTGCATCCTTGGCAAGTCTGATTTCCTATAAGTTTTTTGCCAAAGAGCAGCCCACAAAAAAAGGCAGCTATTTGCTGCACTTTTCATGGGTAAATATTTTGTTTGCTGTTATACTTTTGGCTGTGGCATTTATCTAGTGTAGAACTAAAACCATAGGCGCAATTGAACCTACATGGCACAACCTAATCCATAAGCAAAAACTAACCTACAGGGTTCCAGCCGTCCGGCGCACCAAGCACATTTTCAATGGTGTATAGGGCGGCTTCTTTTTCCGTTAATTGATGGGAAAAGTCCGCACGGGTATCCGGCGAGGCTCCAAGGCCGTAGGAATCGTATTCTCCGTAGTAAAAATGTCCGTGAGTTTTTTTCCAATCCGTCCATCCTGCGGGATGAATGTGTTCTCCCAGTTCGCAGTGTAAAAATACGGTTTTGGCAAATTCACGCCAAGGACGGCCGAGATATACGCTTTTAGGCGGACAATCGCTGACTAAGTGACAATCTTTAAATACATATCCGAATTTTTCACCCTCCGGAGTGGATGCGGCGGTAATATAGCCGTAAATCACTTCTTCATCGGGACTTTCGGGAGGCTTGCGATTGCCGGGATTTTGGGAAAAAATCGTGCAGTCTTCAAAATAAGCGGTGGCACCGCCGAAAATAAAGTCCACATCTCCCCGGATAAAACAATTCTTATAATAGTGTCTGCCCATGGTACGGGGCTTGAATTGACCGGGACCGATAAAACCGCCGGGTTCTACTTCCTTAGGGGGAAGAGGAGCGGTAAACAAAGTGTCCTGACTGCCCAGAAAACGGCAGTTTTCAAAAATAACACGGTCTGCGTCCACATACAAAGCCAGAGCCTGACCAACTTCGTGTCCGTAACCGGCACTGTTTTTGAAAGTCAGATTTTTAGCCGTAAAATCATGCCCGTCGATTCTGACAGAGGCTGTGCGGAAAGTTCCCCGTTTCTTTCCGTCTTCCAAAATTTCCTTTGCACCCAAATAATAGGTAAGGACAGTGCTTTCGGTATCTTCGCCAAGCAGTGTGACGTAAGGTCTTTCTACAACAAATTGCTCCTCGTAAATGCCGGGAGCAATTTCAATAGTTACAGGCTCGATGTGGTCTTCCAAAAGAGCCGGAAAAGTTTTTTCTGTTTCCGGCAAGGTGGGCAGAGAATCAAGAGCCTGCTGAATGGTTTCAAAATTAGGAACTTTATGGGGGTATCCGACATAAAGAACTGGCATAATATGTAACCTCGCTTTATTTTATAATGTAAAAATGAATGTCTGTTTAAATCAGTGAAACAATCTCCAGATGGGGATTGGATGCCAAGTCCACATATTCCCCGTCGCAGGAAACCACGGGACGGCCTAATTTGTGTTTGTTGATGTAGACGATGGTTCCCCGTCTTCCGTCGCTTAACTCACAGGAGAAGGAAATGTAAGAGTTCACCACGTTCTCAAGGAAGGGCAGGATATAGGCAGGGTCGTACTTTTGCAGACCTTCCTGCTCAAATAAAGAGATAACGTTGAAAGGACAAAGGGGGCCGCGATATAATCTGGCGGCTGTCATGGCATCATAAGCATCTGCAATTGCAACTACTTTGGCAAATTTGGATATATCTCTGCCGGACAGTCCCAAAGGATAGCCGGAGCCGTCGCAGCGTTCGTGATGCATGAGTGCAGCATTACAAATGTCAAGATTTGCACCACGCTCCCTCAAAAACTGGTAGCCCGCCACGGTATGTCTTTTCACGATATCGTATTCTTCTTTGGTAAGTTTTCCGGGTTTATTCAGGATTTCCTGGGAAATCTGGGTTTTGCCGATGTCATGTAAAAGACCGCTGATAGTTGCGGTTTCAATATCTTTTTCGGAAAATTTCAGCCAGTTAGCCATAATGTTGCAAAGCAGGGCAACATTGATGGAATGGGCAAAAGTAGAGTCATCATATTCACGCATGTGCTGCAGCATATCAAAAATGCCGGAACCGGAAGAAAGTTGTTTAAAAGTCTGTTGGATGTCGGAATACAAATCGGACATGTCCAACTTCGTGTTTTCTTCGGATGCAAAATTGATTTTACTGCGAAGAGAATTGACTTTCTCTTCGTAGGCATCTTTGAACTGCAGAAATTCAGCAGAATTTTTGATTTTTTCCGAATAAGTTGCATCCGGTCCCACAACGGCCGGTTGCGTTTTGGGCTTATCCTTTATTAATACATTTACAACACCGTGAATGGACAAGGTAGAAATCATGGCGTCCGTGAGAACGGTGTCTTTGGGGATAAGTAACTGGTCGTGTAAACTAAAAACGTCTTCGCCGGCAATCATTCCGGGCATTAAAAAGGCTGTGTGTAATCTTCGCATAAAATATTCCTTTGATAAAAAATTTAACAAATTACCAAAGAATATTATAAAATTATTGTGAATATTTGTCAATTTTAACATTTTATTCACAAAATGTTTAGATGTCAGATGCGGCTTGAGGTTGAATATGGCACGCAAATCTGTTACAATAAGCGGTGTGCTTTTATAAGGAAAAGCCAAAGAGAGGTAATTGATAATGAAATTAGTAGATAAAATTTTTGGTACCCATAGTGAGAGAGAACTGAAAAGAATTATGCCCCTGGTGGAAAAGATTGAGGCACTCCGTCCTTCCATGCAGGCACTCTCGGACGAGGAATTAAAAGGGAAGACCAAAGAATTTAAAAAGCGTTTGGAAGAAGGGGAAACTTTGGATGACCTTCTGCCGGAGGCTTATGCTGTGGTGCGGGAGGCGGCAAGCCGTGTACTCAATATGGAGCACTACAGGGTGCAGTTGATTGGTGGTATTATTTTGCATCAGGGCCGCATTGCAGAGATGAGAACAGGTGAAGGTAAAACTTTGGTTTCCACATTGCCTGCCTATTTGAATGCGCTGGAAGGAAAAGGCGTGCATGTGGTTACCGTCAATGATTATCTGGCACACCGTGACTCTGCCTGGATGGGTCAGGTTCATGAATTTTTGGGATTGAAAGTAGGCGTTGTTTTAAACAGTATGACGGCGGAGGAACGTCGCAGCGCTTACAACTGCGACATTACCTATGTGACTAACAATGAACTGGGCTTTGATTATTTAAGAGACAATATGGTGGTTTATAAAAACCAGTTGGTGCTTCGTGATTTGCACTATGCCATTATCGACGAAGTGGACTCTGTGCTGATTGATGAAGCCCGTACACCTTTGATTATCTCCGGACAGAGCGGAAAATCTACCAAACTGTACGAACTTTGTGATATTCTTGCCCGTCAGTTGAAACGTGGTGACGACATGAAGGACCTTTCCAAAATGGATGCCATCATGGGCGTTGTGCAGGAAGAAACCGGAGACTTTATCGTAAATGAAAAAGACAAGGTGGTAAACCTGACTGCGGCAGGTATTGAAAAGGTAGAGCGTTTCTTCCAGATTGATAACCTTGCGGACCCGGAGCATCTGGAAATCCAGCATAACATTATTTTGGCACTGCGTGCCCATAACCTTATGTTCAGAGACCAGGACTATGTGGTGAAGGATGAGCAGGTTCTCATCGTTGATGAGTTTACCGGACGTATTATGCCCGGACGGCGTTATTCTGATGGTCTGCATCAGGCCATTGAAGCCAAAGAGCACGTAAAAGTAAAGAGAGAAAGTAAAACACTGGCAAATATCACTTTCCAGAACTTCTTTAATTTGTTTGAGAAAAAGGCCGGTATGACCGGTACTGCCCTGACAGAGGAAAGGGAATTCCGTGATATTTACGGTATGGACGTTATCGAAATTCCTACCAACAAGCCTGTGGCAAGAATCGACCATCAGGATGCAGTTTACAAGACCAGAAAAGAAAAATTGCACGCTATTTTGAATTCCGTGGAAGAGTCCTATAAAAAAGGTCAGCCTGTATTGGTTGGTACCATTACGATTGAGGCTTCCGAGGAACTGAGCCTTCTTATGAAAAAGCGCGGTATTCCCCATAAAGTGTTGAATGCGAAGTTCCACGAGCTGGAGGCGGAAATCGTAGCGGATGCAGGTATTCACGGAGCGGTTACCATTGCTACCAACATGGCAGGCCGTGGTACGGATATTAAACTGGATGATGAGGCAAAGGCTGCCGGTGGTCTTAAAATTATCGGTACAGAGCGCCACGAGTCCAGACGTATAGATAATCAGCTTCGCGGACGTTCCGGTCGTCAGGGTGACCCCGGTGAATCCAAGTTTTACATTTCACTGGAAGACGATTTGATGAGACTGTTCGGTTCCGAGCGTCTGATTAATATGTTTAACACTCTGGGCATTCCTGAAAATCAGGAAATTGAGCATGGTATGTTGACCAATGCCATTGAATCTGCCCAGAAGAAGATTGAAAACAACAACTACGGTATCCGTAAAAACCTGCTTGAATACGATAATGTCATGAGCGAGCAGAGAGGTATTATTTACGGCGAGCGTCGCAGGGTTCTGGACGGCGAAAGCATGAGAGAAGTTATTCTTAAGATGGTAACAGACATTACGGAAAACAGCGTGGATATGGTTATCGGCGATGACAGCGCTTCCGATGACTGGGATTTGAATGAATTGAATACACTTTTGCTTCCCGTTGTTCCTATTGAACCCGTTGCCAGAGGCAGAATCAAGACTTTGAAAAAGAACAGCCTGAAACAGCAGTTGAAGGAAGAGGCTGTGAAATTGTACGAAAGCAAAGAAGCAGAGTTCCCTGAAGCAGAAATGATGCGTGAAATCGAGCGTGTGATTTTGCTGAAAGTCATTGACCGCAAGTGGATGGACCACATTGATGATATGGATCAGCTCCGTCAGGGTATCGGACTTCAGGCTTATGGTCAGAGGGACCCCGTTGTGGAATATCGTGTAAGCGGCTACGAAATGTTTGACGAGATGACTTCCAACATCAAGGAAGAAACTGTCCGCCAGTTGTTCCGCGTACAAATCCAGCAGAAGGTAGAGCGTGAACAGGTTGCAAAAGTGACCGGTACAAACAAAGATACCAGCATGGCCAAAGCTCCTGTAAAGCGGGACAACACAAAAGTGTACCCCAACGACCCCTGTCCTTGCGGAAGCGGTAAAAAATACAAACAGTGCTGTGGCCGCAAGGCGTAAATGTTGAAATTTTGGCATAAACATTTATATAGAAAGAAGGTGACGTTAAGTGGTAGAATTAGACCAGATGAAAACAAAATTACTGACCTATGAAACACCTTTAGCGGAAGTGAGGGATTCACTTTGACCTGGCTAACAAGTCAAAGAGAATAGAAGAACTGGAGATGGAAATGGAGGCTCCCGGATTTTGGGATGAACCGGACCGCTCCAATAAATTGATGAAAGAACTGAAAAACTTAAAAGATATCAGACAGACTTACACGGATTTAGAGACGCAATATGAAGACATTTTAACACTTATTGAAATCGGCTACGAGGAAAATGACGAAAGCCTGATTCCCGAAGTGCAGCAGGAACTGGAAAGTTTTGAAAACACCTTTGAGGAGATTCGCATCGGAACCTTGCTGGCAGGGGAGTACGACAAAAACAATGCTATCTTAAAACTCAATGCCGGTGCGGGGGGTACGGAAAGTTGCGACTGGTGCTCCATGTTGTACCGCATGTATACAAGATGGGCAGAGCGCAAAGGCTTTACCATGGAAGTCCTTGACTATCTGGACGGGGACGAAGCGGGCATTAAGTCAGTGACTTTTCAGGTCAATGGCATGAACGCCTATGGTTACCTGAAGTCAGAAAAAGGTGTGCACCGTCTGGTGCGTATTTCTCCTTTCAATGCCCAGGGCAAACGCCAGACTTCCTTTGTATCTTTGGAGGTTATGCCGGATATTGAAGAAGATTTGGATATTGAAATTGATGAAAAGGATTTGAGAATCGACACTTATCGAAGCAGCGGTGCGGGTGGACAGCACATTAACAAAACTTCCTCCGCCATCCGAATCACCCACATTCCCACAGGAACAGTGGTACAGTGTCAAAATGAACGTTCCCAATTCCAGAACAAAGATAAGGCTATGCAGATGTTGAAAGCAAAGTTATTCCTTTTAAAGCAGGAGGCAAATGCAGAAAAATTATCTGATATCCGTGGTGAGGTAAAAGACATTGCATGGGGCAACCAGATCCGCTCATATGTGCTCCAGCCCTATACCATGGTAAAAGACCACAGAACCGGCGCTGAAAGCGGAAACGCAGATGCGGTTTTGGATGGTGCGCTTGATACATTTATTAATGCATATTTAAAATGGCTTAGTACAGGAAAAACAGAGGGTGCAACCGAATAAGGTTGCACCTTTTTACATAAATTTTACATAAAACCTTGGCTGTAGGATGATTATTTGTCACTTTTTGTTGTTATTTTCAGAATAATATGGTAAAATAGTACTGAATATCATATAAATTCACAATACAAAAGAGAAGGATGGTACATGCATGGGAGAGTTGAACAGAGGTCTGGTTTATACAGACGATAAATGTACCGGTTGTAACAGATGCATATCTGCCTGCCCGGTGCTTCGTGCAAACAAAGCAGTCACAGAAAATGGAAAAAACAGAGTGCTGGTAGACGGAGACGCCTGTGTACATTGCGGCGCATGTATGGATGTATGTCAGCATGAAGCGAGAAACTTCCTTGATGATACAGACAGATTTTTGGAAGATTTGAAGAGAGGCGAGAAAATCAGTCTTCTTCTGGCACCGGCGTTTATTGCCAATTACCCCAGAGAATACGGACAGATTTTGGGATATTTGAAACATATCGGTGCTAACCATATTATCAGTATCAGTTTTGGTGCGGATATTACTACTTGGGGATATTTGAATTATTTGACAACACACAATCTTCAGGGTGGTATTTCACAGCCTTGTCCTGCGATTGTTGACTATATTGAACAGTACGTTCCCGATTTGATTCCGAAACTGGTTCCTATTCACAGCCCTATGATGTGTGGTGCCATTTATGTAAATAAATACATGAAAGTGAAGGATAAACTGGCGTTTATCAGTCCTTGTATTGCGAAGAAATCTGAGATTACCAGACCTCAGAATAAGAACTACATTACATATAATGTAACTTTTACACATTTGATTGACAGATTGAAAGGCATTGATTTATCCAAATACAATGCATCTGATGAAATTGAGTACGGCCTGGGTAGTGTATATCCTCAGCCCGGCGGACTGAAAGAAAACGTAGAATACTTCATGGGCAAAGATGTAATGATCCGCCAGATTGAAGGTGAAAAGCACGCTTACCATTTCCTGCATGCATACGCAGACCGTGTAAAGAAGGGCAAACCTCTTCCTTTCATGGTAGACGCTTTGAACTGCGGAAGCGGATGTCTTTACGGAACTGCAACAGACCCTGCAAACGAGGGCAATGATGATATTTTATTTGAAATCCATGCCCAGAGAACAAGAAAACAGACCGGTAAAAAGAATCCTTGGGATAATGCCACAACTTATGCAGAGCGTCTGAAACGTCTGAACGAGCAGTTTAAGGATTTGAATATCAATGACTTTGTCTGCGAATATACCAACAGGGACAAGAGAATGGCGGCGTTGTCTGAAAGCCAGATTAATCAGGTGTTCCAGAGCATGAACAAGTTGACCAAGGAACAGAGAACAATCAACTGTGGTGCCTGTGGTTATGATACCTGTAGGGAAATGGCAACGGCCATTGCCAGCGGTTTGAATAATAAAGAAAACTGCGTACACTATATCAAAGAAGAGTTGGAAATCGAAAAACGTGAAATTACGGAAATGACAGAACAACTCAAAGAAAAACATCGTCAGAGAGAACAGAGTTATCAGGAAATTCTGGTTGGATTTGAAAAAATCAAAGCAGTTATCACAGAGTTGGCACAAGGTAACCAGGGTACTGCACAGGATGCTTCCATGATGGCGCAGATGATGAACGAGATGGCAGAGTTCAGTGACATGCTGAGAAAATCCATCGAGGACGTAACAGAGTCTGTACACGGCTACGATGAAATTAACGATTCCATCATCAAAATTTCTAACCAGACCAATATGCTGGCTCTCAATGCAGGTATTGAGGCTGCCAGAACCGGTGAAGCCGGAAAAGGCTTTGCGGTTATTGCAGGAAGAGTCAGGGAATTGGCAGAAGAAACCAAGGGCGCTGTTGAAAACGGAAAACAGCAAAGCGGCATGATTATTCCCGCTATGGAAACCCTGAACAAAGAGACAGAGCGCTTCCTTGAAAATATCAGTAACGTTACAGACAAAATTACAGGTTTTGCGGCTATCAGTGAAGAAATTGCAGCTCAGGCAGCTGAAATTGAAGACCTGGTAGTACAGGTAACGGAACAGATGGCAATGGTAGTTGAAGAGTAAACATAAAGAGAGCCCCGCTTCCAATGGAAGAGGGGCTTTCGTGTTTGAAAATATATTGTCGTTAGAATTTGTTACGGCTTAAACCTGTCTGTCAAAGGACGGTTTCTTTGGATTCATTAAATCCAGATAAAAATTAGTCATGGTCATGTTTTGATAGGCAGTTACCCAAAAAGTTCCGATTCCGCAAGTCAGAAGACTTAAAAGTATCAGCGGCAGAAAACTGAGCAGCAGATACAAAAGTCTTTTTTTGTGCCCCTTCATAATGCGGGGACTGAGTTTTAAAATTTCTGTTGCGCTGTAGGTGGGATAATCCAATGTCAGGTAAAATACCGGTGAAAACAAAAGGGACACATAAAAGTATGCCACGCTTGCAATCAGGGTTATAGGCAGGCTAAGGAAAAGATATTTTATATCAAAGGTGGATGTATACAGTGTCAGGGGAAGTTGGATGATTGTCTGGTACACAAAAGCAAAACCCGTAATTACCAGTGACAAAATCAGGTGCTTTTGAAACTGGTGGGAAAATCCATACCAGAGATTACCCAAATCTTTGGTACCGCCGCAGGCTACATTTAAGTAATATAGTGTAACGCCCACGGAGCAAACGCCTACAATAATGGAAACAGCAAAAGTGAGGATTAACTGTATCACATAGGTAAACACAGAGGCGGCGGGGAAAAAAGCCGCAATCACTAAGCCGGCCATCCCACTGATTAACTGTACCAGTAATTTCATAACAATGGCGGTGCCGTAATTGCCCTCCAGTTGTGCCCGGGCCTTTTCTTTTAATTGTGAACTGGTCTGATAAATAGGGTTCATTCTGATTCTCCGTTCTTATACTGCGACATCAAGGTTCATGCCGATAAATTTTAACCCGTCAGATGCTTTTTTCATCTGCTGATAGGGATTTTGTTCGTTGGAATATTTGATTTGTGTCTCGGTAGTGCCGCCGGATACATAGGAACGTCCGCATTCGGGGCAAACTGAGGTGTGAATGGTTACGGAAGCGCGGATAACTTCGCCGCCGCCCATTTCCGCTTTTTTGTAAGCGTTGGATACATGTTCCTGCTCATGGGCACGCACCGCAGTGGGAGCCGCCTGAGGAGAAATATGGGAAGCCGCTTTAAAGGATACCATTTCGTCGGAGCCGTCTTGATACTTACGTTCTTTACAGGTCTGGCATTCTCTGCCGGCTTTTTCGGTATCATCAATGCCTTTGCCGCCTTGTATGCCCATGCTATCCTGTACATTGTGGGGGGATGCAGGTCTGGTGGCAGAAGAAGCGTTTGCATATCCGTAAGCGGAGTAAGGATTTAAAGTATTAGTACTTAAAGAAATAGGATTCATAGTATACCTCCTTTTGCGGCAGGTTAATAGTCATACATCTGGTCCATCATTTGGTCATAGTCGATACCATACTGTTCAAATAACTCTTTATAGTTTTCACCATAAATGGACTCCATCATCTGGTCAGTCAGTGCATCCGGGTCGGTATAAAGGTTCTGATTGTCCGAGAGGATGGTCTGCATCATGGTAAAGATAGAGAAAACATAAATGGCAATAGTAAGGAGCAGTCCGCATCCCAGACCGATGGAAGATAACAAACAGCCGGTTTTGGCGGTGGAGTCCATCCGGGCGCCCCTTCTGGAAATGACTGCAAAGATGATTCCCAGTGCTCCTAAAGGAATAGGTAATATGCCGGTACACATCAGCGCCAGGGAAACAATTCCGAAAATAAGGGAAAGTGTAGCGTAGATATTGCGCCTGGGCGGTGTGTAGGGTGTATATGATGGTTGTGAATTTTGCTGATTAAAGTCCATAAAAGCCTCCTTGCTCCCGTGAGCCGATTACTTAACTATATTTTAACAGTTTTTACCGGATAATACAAATAAATTTGGCAAAAAGCGAGGCAGAATTTAAAGGAGAGCAAAGTTGACTTAAATGGTCAAAAATATTTTTTGTAAGTGTTTTCATGCAAAATTAATAAAAAAAATTGGTGCAAAAAGGGTTTTGGAAAAAGAAATTAATAAAGGTGCACAAAAAGTTTGGAGTTTATGCGCAAAATAAGGGAAAAACAACCACAAATAGGAAGAAAGTACTATGTGAAAAAATGTGATTTTTTGCTATCATATTACACAGAAGCGTTGGCGCTAAGGAGGGTATGCGTGATGTTTTGCCAAACATTGCGCCTTTTTTTTAACCTGAATGAAAGCGCTTACAACAAAACGCGAAGAATATAAGGAGGAATTATGTTGAAGAAGTTTTTCAAACACAAAAACAACAGCCGGTTCTTAGCATGGTTGTTGGTGGGCATTATGACCTTGTCTTGTGCAGGCGTGTTGCCCGTTTCGGCGCAGACCGGCAATGATTCTGCTTCAACACCGGCAGTTGTGTCCGGTGGTGACGGAGATGTGTCCGGCGGCAACGGAAATGTATCCGGTGGGAATGGTGCGCCGGAAAGTGGCGGCAACAGCGGAAATGGTGGCGCTACAAACGTTTATGTATTGGAGTCTTCCGCACTCGAAGCAGCGGCAGGCGGTACATACACAGACGGACAGGCTGTAGAAGGCGGTACTGATGATTACTTCACTATGTACATGAGCACAAGTACCAAGATTGACAGTAGTTCCAAATCATGGACAGGCGACTATGCATATTCCAGCAGTCAGAGGTTAAGTTTGGGCGGAAAAGCATCCTTGTCTACACCTAAAAATGCCATTATGTTCACTACATCAGATGCCGCAACGGTGAAAATCTGGTGGGCACAGGGCGGCGATGATAACCGTGAGTTCGGTATCTGGGCAGAAGATAAGACCACATTGGTAACCCAGACATCCGGCACTTATACCAAGAATACGGCATATTATTCCGAACTGGAATTG
>JAFUIR010000011.1 GCA_017468395.1 Lachnospiraceae bacterium
ATATCTGCTCCTTTCCGGCTCCTATAAATCCCGGTAGCCTATCTTTATACTGTTATTGTTAGGAAAAATCACTCTTACGGAATCGTCCTTGTACACCACTATCTGCTTTATCAGCTTCCGGTACAGTTCCTCATCAAATTCTCCTATTTCCTCTCTTCCTGCAAGTGCTTCCCTCATTTCCTCTGCCTTGATATCTTCATCCCTGACTTCCAACGTTTTGTACCTCTCCGAAGCCTGCTTGAATAAAAGTGCCATCATCTTATCGGCTCCCATGTCTTCTGAATCTTCTATACACCTTGTGATTCTGCGATATTCGGGACTGACCTGCTGTTCCTTCTTTTCATATTTCTCTATAAGCCCGGGACTTCGTATCAGCTTATTTATGGCTATAATGCATACCTCTTCCACTTGGCTGTCTGATATAAAACCGCCACCACAGGATACCCTGTTCTGATAAACATAATTTTTGCACTTCCACTTGGGTATTCCATTCACTCTCTTACTGTGTGGCTGGATATGGCTGTAGGGGCATCCGCATTCTGTACATATCAGTACTCCGCTAAATATAAGCCTTTCCCTTTTGTTTGGTCTGTGTTTTCCCCGGCTCCCCGTGGTTCTTACCTGCTCCCGCCTTTTCTGTACCCTCTCAAACAGTTCCTTATCTATAATCTGCTCATAATCTTTTGTTCCAAGATAGTTATAATTCTCCAGTATCCTGCCTATGGAAGCATGGGACCAGCCCACTCTGTCATGAGCATTTTTTATGCCTCTATCTTTCAAATCCTTTGCTATCCGCAATGCTGAGATTCCGCTGTCATAATCTCTGAAAATCTGCTCTACGATTTTGCGGTGTTCCTCGTAAACCACTATCTTTCCATTCAGAACCTTATACCCGATTGGTGTATGCCACTGCATCTTCACTGCCTCCTTCCTCTTCCGTCAGTACCAGACCATTCTTTAGGCAGAAGCTGATTTCATGGTCCGGGGATATGCGAATCTCCTTTACTGCCATATCAAACAATTCCTCCTTAAATTCCCTCTGGTATCCTTCCTGCTTTAAAAGTCCGATAAGCTGCTCCGTCCTCACAATCTCTTTGGTCCGCTTATGCTTTCTTGCAAGGAGCGTTTTCCTTCGCCTGCATTCCGCCTGTCTGTGAGCCAGTTGGTTTCCTTTCTCCATAAAAAAGAGCAGAGTCCATATATCCCTTCTTCATTACTTGATTCAGGATTCGGCTCTGCTCACTTAAGGAGTGTATCTCATTATCCAGTTTGTAAAAAACAATTTTATATATTTTTAGGCATATTCCAATCGGCAAACCGTCTTTGCATATGTCTGTCGTCTTTTAGAGAAATTATGTCACCATCGTTTTGAATATTGGAACATAAATTGAAAATTACCTGAACTCTTTCGCTAAAAATTCATCTATCGGATTTGTAAGGTTCTTAATTATATGTTCAGAAAACTGCGGAAACAGTTCAAACAACTCTTGCATTTGTCTTAACCCATAGATTTGGTTTTCAATTTGATGAAGCAATGATTCATCTAAACCTTGTTTTACTACTTCTCCTAACATCCGCTGTGTTTGATATTTATTTTTAAAACTCTCTATACTATTTTTTAACTCTCCTTTCCCATATCCACCACTACCAGTTCTATTCCGACACTCACAGGAATTTCTCGTTTTAACTCTTTTTCTAACACATTTTCAGCATTTGGTGTAAATACAAAATGGTCGAAAAACTGCGTAAAATCAAGGATTTCTAGGTATCGGTTCTGCATAGCAACACACAGCTCTCCACATGCACCGTATGCGGGAACTGATCCACGGCCCTTACCCGCTTCAGTTCATAGCCGCCCTCACACAAGAACTTCAAATCCCGGGCCAGCGTTGCGGAATCACAACTTACATACACAATCCGTTCCGGTGCCATTTTCAGCATGGTGGAAAGGCAGGCCTCTTCGCAGCCTTTGCGGGGCGGGTCTACCACGATTACGTCCGGGTGCAACATATCTGCAGATGGCGCAGCTTTCGTCTTGTGCACCTGCGTGCCGTTTACACTTCCCTTTTCGTAAAATTTCGGCAATACTTCTTCCACCTTGCCAACAAAAAAATCTGTATTGTCTAAACCGTTGACCGCCGCATTCTCTTTGGCATCTTCAATGGCCTGGGGAATAATTTCTACGCCGTAAACCTGTTTGGCAGCAGTGGCCATAAAAAGGGAAATGGTTCCGATGCCACAATACAAATCCCAAACCGTCTCCTTACCTGTAAGTCCTGCATATTCCACCGCCAGACTGTACAGTTTTTCCGTTTGGACAGGATTTACCTGATAAAATGACAGCGGAGAAATTTTGAAAGTAAGGCCCCGCTCCTTGGGAATCTGTGACCAGTCAACAGAACCTTCTCCCAGCGAAACTTTTCGCTCTGCCCCGGCGCCTGTTCCATAAATGCATAATGTATCCGAAATCGTCGGTTTACCCCAAATGGTGTGCACTTCAGTGCCCATAATTACGTTGTCTCTGCGGGTGTTCAGGTTGACAGACACACTTGCCATTCCCGGGAAAGTCCGTAACTTGGCAAGTAACTTTTCCTGGGCCGGAAGCGCCTTAAAATTCTTTGCGTTAATAATCAGGCACACCATGATTTCACCGCTGGCAAATCCGCTGCGAATCAAAATGTGGCGCACCAGACCGGTTCCTTTTTCTTCATCATAGGCACTGATTTCATTTTCTTTCATATATTCTAAAACGGCTTCCAAAATCTGCTGATTTTCCCGACGACCGAGATGGCACCGGGTATTGGAGATAATGGAGTGGGTTCGTCCGGCATAAAAACCGGTAATCAGATTTCCTTCTTTATCCGTTCCCACCGGGTACTGCGCCTTGTTTCTGTAGTAATAGGGCTCCTCCATTCCTACCACCGGTTCCATGATTTTTTCAATATAATCCGCATCAAAACCTCCAATGCGAATCAGATTATTTTTCACTTTATTTTCCTTAAATATCAGTTGCTTTTTATAATCAAAGGCCTGTATCTGGCAACCACCGCATTGTCTGTGAAACTCACAGTTAGGCTGCACGCGAAAAGGAGAAGGTGTCAAAACCTTCTCGACTCTTGCATAAGCATATTGTTTTTTTGTCTTTGTGATTTTTGCCTCTACGACATCTCCGATAACGGCATCTTTGATGAACAGCAAAAATCCATCTATTTTGCCGATACCTTCCCCGTCCGTACCTATATCTGTAATTTCCACGGTGACTAAGTCATTTTTGGCAAAGTTAGCTGTTTGCGGATTCTTTTTTGTTGCTCCCATATCCGGCACCTTTCTGTCAGTCTCTTTATGTATGCAGTACTTTCTAATTTAATCTGGTTTTACGCAAATTGGATTCAAACAACCGGTTATATCCCATCCATCCGGTTTCCTGCGTACCGTTTAAAATCTCACTAAAAGTCTGAATCTTTGCATCGGTATCGTCTGCATAATTCAGGGCTACTGCTTCGATAAGGGCAGGCACTTTCGGGGAACCGTACTCATATTTTCCGTGATGTGCCAAAATACAATGCTTGATTTCTCCTGCCAACCCCGCCGGAAATCCGGAAATCCGGCGCACTTTTTCGGAAATCATTTCCGAACCCATAACTATATGCCCCAGCAGTTGACCGTCATCGGTGTAATCATTCTCAGGAAAGGGCGACAGTTCTTTGGTCTTCCCGATGTCATGAAGCATGGCTGCTGCCAAAAGTAAATCCCTATTTAAAACCGGATATGCACTGCAATAATAATCACAGAGTTTTGTTACACTCAGACTGTGCTCCAAAAGTCCGCCGATAAATCCATGATGAATAGCCTTTGCCGCAGAAGATTTACGGAAGGCTTTTCCGAATTCATCATCTTCTCTAAAAAAGGCATTCAGCAGTTTTTTTACATACTCATTTTCCAAACTGTCAATGATACCGAGCAATTCTTTATACATCTCATCAATATTTTTGGAACTGACAGGCAGATAATCTGCGGGGTCATACTCACCCTCCTGACACAGACGCACTCTCTTCACATTTACCTGAAGTGCCCCCTGAAAACTGGTAATCTCCCCGTAAACTTCCACATAATCCAAGGAATCAAATTCTGCAATTCCCGCGCTGTTGGGTTCCCATATTTTGGCATCAATAGTACCGGTTTTGTCCTGCAAAATCACGTTGTCATAAGGTTTACCGTTTTTGGTGGTGGCTGACGTTTTATGTTTACAAAGATAAATGTCAAATACTCTGTCGCCGTCTCTGTAATCTTTTATATATTTCATTTTGGTTTCCTCTGCTTTTCCTTTTTTATTTTAATTCCTTTCCGGTCAAAGTAACAATGATTTCTATTTGCTTATATTCTTCCTGAACCGCTCTTTCCACTATTACTGTCACTTCATCCTCCGGCTCATGTTGTAACAGTGCCAAAGTGTAATCAGACATGCCACTGATAGACAAATCATTCATTGATACAACCACATCTCCTTTTTGGATGCCCGCCAACATGGCAGGAGAGTCCATGATTACATCCGTTACATATACTCCCAAAGGGACTCCCGTTGCTTCCCGGATTTCCTCGGACATATCCATGCCGGTAATGCCCATATAAATTTCCGGTTTCGCATTGGACATTCTGGTTATTACTTTCTTCAACTCGGAAATTCCCAAAGCCGTTACCAGATTTTCCATTCCTTTGTCATTTTTTCCGGTTGTGATAATTCCCAGCACTTTATTATCATAGTTAAATAATACGCCGCTGGCATTTTGACTTCCGTAAATATCGGTCAATAGCAGTTTATAGTTTGCATCCGTTACAGACCAGACTTTTCCGGAAGCATTGATGATACCGTAACCAACAGAATTACTTACCCCCATAGGGCTTCCCATGGCTACCACCGGTATTCCCACAAGGTTAGCGAAGTTGGAAGAACCCAGTTCCGCAATGGTCATTTTGTCCGTGGTTTGCCTTGTAATAGTTTGCAGTGGTACCGCAAATATCGCCAACCCGGTTTCACTGTCATACTGCTTCACATAAGTGGGCACCGTCTGGTTACTACAAAAAGTAACGGAAAGACTGTCCATCTCCATAATAGGTGTCCTGTCCGCCAAAATCAGTAACTCTACGCCGTTGTCTGCCAAAATTACTCCCGACACCTGACCGGAACTGTAAGTTGTATCGTTAAATACATCTGTCCCGGAGGATGTTCCCGTGACGAGTACCATAGAACTGTCCAACTCTTTTTTGTAATTAGACATGGCAGCATACAACTGCGAATAATTATCTTTATTCAACTCCCAACCGGATAAGGCTTCTTCAATCTGTCCGCCCTCTTCCAGCACGTTTTCCACCTCCTGCTGAATATCCGGCGTGGTCTCTTCCACAATCATATCTCCCGGAAGCATCTCTTCCGTTTCTTCAGGAAATTCTATATATATGGGCTCTTCCTGAGGCTGTGGGTAGAGCCATTTGCTGAACACCGGTTCCAACAGCAAAAAAGTCAAACATGCTATAAGACCAAAAATAACCGCCATAGCCGCTGTAATTACCGTGCGGCGCAGCAGTTTCTTTTTATTTATGGGTCTGTCTTTTATTTTTTCAATCATAAAATCCGATTGTTGCGGTTTCTTTTCCTGCATGGCAACCTCCTTGGGAAAATGCCTACTACTTCATTAAAAAGTATAGCCTATGAAAAAAAGAATGTAAAGAAAAACACTACACCTTTGGTTCCGAAAAACAAGAAAAGAAAAACTGCAAGTATCTGACTTTTTGTCATATACCTGCAGTTTCTGATTTTTAATTATACAACTCTTAATTACTTATTTTGCTGCTTCTGTAGATGTTTCGGCGGAAGCAGACTCCTGCGCTGCATAAGCTTCTTCGTAAGTCAACTTTCCTTTTGTATCTACAACTTCCATAGCATTTGTAATCTCTGTAACATAGGCTTCTGTATCTGCACTGCGAAGTGTTGCGTCAATGGATGATTTCCACTCTGCTTCACCCTGTCCTAAATAGTACACTACATAGTAGTAATCGCCGGAAACTGCGATTGCTTCCACGTCGCCGGCCTGTCTAGCTCCGTCCAAAAGCCATGCACCCAACTCTCCGCTAAGACTTGATGCGGTCAAGTTTTCGAACAAACCGCCTTTAGTTTTTGTATAGGTATCTTCGCTGTATTTTTCAACCAAAGCGATAAATGCGTCTTCGTTGGCACCGGTACTGTTCCATTCTTCTTTAATGGTTGCGCCCATATCTGTGGATGTTGCAATAACACGTACATTTACAGACTTGGTTTCATCCAGGTAACGGTTTTCAAATTTCAAAACATAATAGGAATTGCCGGATGTATTTTCAATTACTGTTGTGTCTCCGGCTTTTCTCGCCTCATTAAACAACCAGTCAGCATAGTAACCGGACACAGATGCATATTTTGCATTCTTGGTCAATACACCTTCTGTATCAATCACTGCCAATTTACTGTCTGCTTCTGCTTTTGCCTTTTCCATTGCCGCTGCAATCTGCTCGTCTGTGGGATCTGCAGTTGTTTCTTTACCTTCAGCGTCAGTAGTTTTTTCACCTTCGGGAAGATCTGCTTCCACAGTAATCAGTTTATAGTCTACGCTGTCAAAATTTTTGGTATTTTCATTGTAGTATGCTGTGATTTCATCGTCAGTAACGTCCTGACTGTCATACAAATGATCATAATATGCCACCGCATAATAAGATTCTGCAACAATATCCTTTATATTTTTTAATGTTGCATATTCGCCGTAAAGGACTTTTACATAATTCTTCACAGGCATGTTGTTTGCAGCTGCTTCTGTTTTCATTGTTTCATTATGAAGTTCTACATCTGCGGTTGCATCGTACTCAAAACCGGCTTCTTTTCCTTCTTTGGCAAGTGCCTTAACCTGACTTAAGTTGTTTACCGCAGTCTGCTGGAAATAATCGTCCCATGTGATATGTTCTGTGTACTGCTGCTCAGCAAGGTCTTTTGTGGTATCCAGTCCCAAATAAGACAACCAATAACTGTTCTCTGTTACAAAAGTATTAACAGCCATATTATAATAATATTCAAATTCCAACTCTGTAACTTTGTTCTCACCTATCTCAATATAAGCGGAGGACAGCGCAATACTTTTTCTGATGGGGAAATAAGCAACAACCGCAATTAACACCAGCACCACTGCTGTACTGATAATGCGTGATTTTACTTTCTCCTTTTTTGCCTTTAATTCTGCTTCTTTTCTTTTCTGCACCTTTTTATCATATTTAGTCATGACCTTTTCCGTTGTTTCGGTCGCAGACTTTTTGTTTTCTGCCATGTTAGGTTTCTCCTTCCTTTTTATCGCATGTCCTTTATTATAGCCGAAAACTTCGCAGATGTGTAGTGTTTTCACTTAAATTTCATAAATTTTTATTTTAAAGTGGTCACTTGACCGAGGAATAAGATAATACCTGTCTTCGTATCACGGATAACATATACGAAAGGACTGTTTGCGATAAACTCCAAAACCTCTATGGGCTTTAAAGCGCATGCATCATTGGTCACAATCTCGGTTATTGCTGCCGCACGGGTACCTTCCTCGCAGACTTCTATTTTGGCACGGTGGGCAATATCCGTCACATATCTTTCCGGCCCGATTTTGTCCAAATCCGCATCCGGCTCAAAAGCCTTTTCCATTCCCAAGTCCTTCAATATCTCCGGCAGACCCTGAATACTTAAATCCATGGTAAAGGCAGGCATCATCAAAGTATCCAGTTTTTTTGGCTGTACCGTATCAAACTGACCCCAAAGTGCTTCCTGTTCTTCCAAAGAAAGATTATGATAATCCATAATGTTATCTGTTTTTGGCAGCAGGATATCCATAACCAGTGTACTGTCTTTGTAAGGGAGTTCCACTCCCTGGAAAGAATCGTTCTCAAAATAGCCAAGAGTAATATTCCATTGCTTCATCATGGGCACATCCCGCTCCCAGTCACCCTTTGCATTTCTGAAACTGCCATCCGCCTGTGTGTCTTTACCTTTGAACGGATATTCCCATTTCCCCTCAAAAAAGACTGCATTAATAATGGACATGGCAGTATTTTTATCCGAAGCGGTTTTATAATCCGGAATCATTCCATCTGTGTTTTTATTTACCCACGCTGTAATTTGTTTGGAGACGGTGTCTAAATTGTTTTTAAAATCAGCCTCAAATACCTCACAATTATAGTAAAACAGCGCCGGAGCAAAAAAATCTGTCTCCACATTTTCTGCCCATTCGCTACCGGGATTGGCCCAAAGGGAATTGGCCGTAAGAAGATAAGTATCTTCACTCCACTCCTTTGATAAAAAAGCCTCCATCTGCATGTTCCAACTGCTTAAGTCATCAATGCCCAGTACTTCTTCCATTTCTTCTTTCGTAGTTCCACCCGCACCGATGTCCAAAATGGAAAGTGCGCCACTGATACTGTAGGGTGAAAAAAATTGATTTTCTTTCGCTTCCAGTCCGGCAAAAATGTTTAACCCTAACCGGTTGATGCCTGCTGCCAAATCTCCCGTTATTTCCCCGGTGACAGGATAATCTTTGGTTTTAAGCGCCGCTTTCGTAATCTCACTTTTAGAATCTGCCTCCGGCACTTCTTCTGTATTTTGGGACACATCTGTTTTTATGTCCCCCTTTACATCTCCTTTTGTCTCTCCGCAGGCTGAACAAAACAAAAGACTTGTTACCACTGCTGCCGCAAGCATTCTCGCCCTTCTTTTCATTTTTCTCATTTTCTTATTTTTCATTTTTACCCTCCCAAGTAGCACTTCCAAAATTTTACTTTCATCATAGATACGGGCAAAACTCATTTTATTTATTGATAGTACTGCGAAAAAATTTGTATTATAATGTTTTTATGGTACGCTGTTTCATACACGGTTTTTATTTCACAGGAGGTTTTATGGAAGAAAAGAAAGTACTGACAGACAAAGAAATGAAAGTGGCACGCTACCGCGAACTGAACAAATCAGCAAAGCCCGGACAAATCGTTTTTGCAGGTTCTTCTTTGATGGAAATGTTCCCAATTAACAAATTTCTGGAGGAACGCGGGATAGACACCCTTATCTACAACCGTGGTATCGGCGGTTTTGTGACAACCGAACTGCTGGAAGTGCTGGATGTCTGCGTTTTGGATCTAAAACCACGCAGGCTTTTTATCAACATCGGCACCAATGATTTAAGCAATGCAGACATCCCCATAGAAACCATGATTGACACTTACGACCGGATTGTTACAACTGTGGAACAGAACATTCCCGGCATCGAAATTTACTTTATGGCTTACTACCCCATTAACTATGAGGCTGCCACCGAAGAAATGAAGGAGTGCTTGAAAGTCCGCACCAACGAAAAAATCAATCTGGCTAATGCAGAGGTGGCCAAACTGGCAGAAAAGCACCATCAAAGATACATCGATGTGAACAAAAATTTAAAAGATGAGCAGGGCAGGTTGAAAGCAGAATACACCATCGAGGGCATGCACATTTTCGAAGAGGGCTACCGCGTTATTTTTGAAGATGTCATGAAATATGTAAACGAACCTGCCTGGAATAATTAATTCCTTAAACAAAAAACCCGAAATTACTTCTATTTTTTAAAAATAAGTAATTTTCGGGTTTTTTAATAGTTTTTTACTTAATTTTCTTTTCCAGTTTCTCTACCATGTCTTTGATACATCCCTCTTCAAAAGGATTCACCAAACCTACAGCGGGTATCATATTGGTAAAGAAGTCGCTGGCGGAAAGGTTACACAGTTTCAGATAACTTTGCCATGCCTTATCAAAATCTTCATCCATCATTACTTTATATTCCATTGCACAAGTCTGGGCAATACAGTAATCAATGTAATAGAACGGATAATTATAAATGTGCAATTGTTTCTGCCAAAAGCCGCCCTCAGCGAAACGCTTGCAATCACCGTAATCCAGGTGGGGCTTGTATTCTTTTTCCAGTCTTGACCACGCCGCATTTCTCTGAGCAGGCGTCAGACCTGGATTTTCATAAACAATATGCTGGAACTCATCTACCATACAGCCGTAAGGGATAAAGGCAGCCGCATCTTCCAAGTGCATGGAAAGATAGTCTTCTGCTCTGTCACCAAAAAACAGTTCCATCCATTTTTCCGTAAAGAACTCCATGGACATGGAATGAATTTCTGCTGTCTCCATGGTAATGTCTGCGTGCTCCCGGATAGGGTCTTTACCGGACAAAAAGCCCTGAAAAGCATGACCGCACTCGTGAGTAATAACGTCCACGTCTCCGCTGGTTCCGTTAAAGTTGGCAAAAATGAAAGGCGAATTATAAACAGGCAGGTAGGTCATATAGCCACCGGCTTTTTTGGTCTTTCTTCCCAGCACATCAAACAACTCATTCTCCATCATAAACTCAAAAAATTCCTTGGTTTCAGGAGAAAGTTCCCTGTACATTTTCAGGCCGCTCTCCATGATTTCTTCCGGTGTTCCCGTAGGCGCCGGGTTACCGTTTAAGAAATATACTCCCTCATCGATATAAGAAAGTTTGTCCAGACCCAGACGTTTTCTTCTGCGGTCATGGAGTTTACTTGCAAAAGGAACGAAATATTCTTTAATCTGGTTGCGGAAAGTCTCTACTTCCTTGTTGCCGTAGCAGTTACGGTTCATACGATAGTAACCCAGTTCCAGATAGTTTTCATAACCCATGGCCTTTGCCTGCGCATCACGGTTTTTTACCAGTTTGTCGTAGATTTCATCCAGTTTGTCACCGTTTTCCTCAAAGAATGCTGCATATTTTTTCCAGGCTTTAGCACGGATTTCCCTATCCACATGAGTGAGGTACGGGCGCATCAAAGAAAGGTTCAAAGTTTCGCCTTCCCAATCAATCTGTGCACTTGCAATCAATTTGTTATATTCGGTAACCAATGCATTTTCTTCCTGCATAAAAGGAATCAACTTCTCATCAAAAGATTTCAAATTAATTTCCATGTTTTTGAAAGCCACTTTACCGATTTTGCTCTCCAGATAATCACGGTAAGGCGACTCATACATCTTTTTCTGATAGGCAATCACCAGATTGCTGAATATGGGACCTTGCTCATCGTAGTATTCCTGTTCCTTATCATAAAACTCATCCGTAGTATCCACGTCATGACGAATGTGGGCAATAGTCATCAATGTGCGCACTTTATCAGTCAGTTCATAATATTTCTGATGTACGGCAAACTGCTCTTCCCCACTTTTTGCAGCGTCAAATTCTGCCATGTTTTGGTTCATTTCCTCTGCGACTTTTCCAAAGTCCACCCGCTCATAAGGCATGTCTTTAAATTTCATTTTACTATACCTCTTTCCAAAAAAATATTCCGGAGTACGGCAAGTACCCCGGAACTCTGTTCTTATTTTACCCCAAATGATGGGTTTTGTAAATCTTTCTGACTTATTTGCCCATCTGTTCATTTGTATAGGGCGCCAACTCCAGTCTCACAAAATAGCCCTTGTCGTTGTGACACACAGGACAAACCGGAGGCACTACTGTGCCTACATGAATATTTCCGCATTCCATACACATCCACGCCGTCTCCACGGAAGAAACAAAAAGTTCATTATTCTCCAGCATTTCTGCAAATTTACCGAAGCGGTCGCCGTGAGTTTTTTCAATTTTTGCAATCTGGTAAAAAGAGGACGCCACTTCCAAGAAACCTTCTTCCTTTGCCTTGTCACCAAAGGCTTTGTAAACGTCGTCATGTTCCTCATATTCGTTGTGTTGTGCCATACGGAGAAGCTTCGCCACATCCGAACTGATATCTATAGGATAGGAACCTTCGATATGAATATTTTCCCCGCTTAATTTGGATAAATGCTTATAAAAGATTTCAGCGTGCTCTTTTTCCTGGTCTGCCGTAAAACGGAACACCGCTTCCACAACATAGAGGTTTTGTTTCCTCGCCTCCCCTGCTGCGAAGGTATAACGGTTTCGAGCCTGACTTTCTCCTGCAAAAGCTTTCATCAAATTCTCTTTCGTAACACTGTCTTTAAATTCCATTGCCTTACTATTTCCCTTTCTTTAAAAATTTCTTACTCATAGTATGGAAATTCTCGGAAATTTTATACCTCTGTAACCTCTTTTTTAAGATATTGTATAATAATAAGTACATTCTTGCTTTTTACAAAATTTAGGAGTAAAATGGCAAAGGATATGCTCATTTGTGAGCATTAATTATTAACAAAATCGCCAGATAAATACATATTTGACGAAACACAAACAGAAATGAGGGAAAGTAAAATGAACAAATGGAGTAACAAATGGACTCGCGCGGCTATCCCTGCACTGCTTCTTCACTGCAGTATCGGTACCGTTTATTGCTGGTCTATCTTCAGTCAGGAAATCGCTGATTACATCGGTTTCACAAAGGGTGCAACTGAATGGGCATTCAGTTTCGCAATTTTCTTCCTTGGTATGTCAGCGGCATTCCTTGGAAACGTTGTAGAAAAAGATATTCACAAATCATCTTTGATTGCAACCATCTGCTTTGCATTAGGTATGGCAGGAACCGGATTCTTCATCTGGTACGGTGGCCAGAATCCCGGTAACATCCTTTCACTGCTCGGTATCTACCTTTGCTACGGTTTCATCATGGGTATCGGTCTTGGTACAGGTTACCTTTCTCCTGTAAAAACCCTGATGCTTTGGTTCCAGGACAGAAAAGGTCTTGCAACAGGTCTTGCAGTAGCAGGTTTCGGTGCTGCTAAAGCAATTGCCAGCCCTATTATGGAATCTATGCTTAAAGGTCTTGGCGAAGGCGGAATTTACAAAATGTTCCTGATTCTCGCTGCTATCTACTTTGTAATGATGTTCGTTGGCCATCTGCTTTTGAAAAAACCTGAAGGCTGGCATGAACCTCAGAAAAAAGAAAAAGGCCAGGGCATTATGTCTGTTATCAAAACAAGACCTATCACAAACTATATTGGTATTTGGGTAATGTTCTATATCAATATTACATGTGGTCTTGCATTGATTTCTCAGGAAAAAATGATTGTAAAATGTATCGGACTGGCTGCATTTGCAGGTGTTATTTCTACAGTATCCGCTATTTTCAATGCCGGCGGACGTTTAGGTTTGTCTGCAATGGCTGATAAGATGAAAGACAGAAACTCCATGTACAAAATCATTTTCGTGGCTTCTATCGCTCTTACAGCAGTAGTTATCCTTACAAACGGTATTAATAACGGTGCAACAAGCACAGTATTGATGATTCTCGTACTTGTACTTATTATGGTAGTAAACGCAGGTTACGGCGGAGGTTTCTCTAACGTTCCTACATTACTTTCCGACCAGTATGGTATGGGTAGCATTTCAGCGCTTCATGGTATTACCTTATCTGCTTGGGCATTTGCAGGTCTTACAGGTAACCAGCTTGCAAACTGGATTGTAAACAAATTCGGTGAATTTATCGACATGGACAAATGGGTTAATGAAGGAGTTAAGGTCGTAGTTGACCCCGCTAATCTCCTTGACGGACAGGTTGCTATCAACCCTACCGGTTATCAGACAGTATTGTTTGTAACCATTGCATTATACATCGTTGCATTTTTAGCAAGCCTTTTCTTAGTAAAGAAACCCATCGAAGAAAAGAAAGAAGCATAATCAATTAATAAAAATCCCGGATACTCTAACCATCATACAGAGTACCCGGGTATTTTTTTGCCCTTTATTAAATAAATAAAATCCAAATTACTTTAGACACAATATGACATCCCATATGTGCCACCATAGAATATTGAATACCATGCTTACGGTATAACCATCCAAACAACAGTCCGAAACCGCCGTTTAAAAGAAAACACCTAAATAAAATCAGCGGCGTAATCTCACCAAAAGCCAAAACCGTAGACGGCAGATGTCCTGCGGCGAAAACAATCGCTGCAATCACATTTGCTGCAATTACTATTCCTGTAGATGCTTTCTCATTCTTTCTATCAAATATTTTCCAAAGAATAAATGCTATCAGTGACATGAAAAATAGCCTGAGCATTATTTCTTCCAAAATACCACCATACAGTACAGAGGCAATAAACGCTTCCACTGTAATTCCCGCAGTGTAACTATTGCCTATTCCCGGAATAATTTTTCCAAAAGTCCAGTAATCCAGACTAAACAAAATACCTGCCACAACTGTAACAATAAGCACCTTGCATAACCTTTTCTTTTCAAAAGAAAAAACTTTCAAAATCCCTGTCTTTTCGGCTAAAATATATCCAAAGAAACTACAAATAAGACTATATCCGGCCACTTGAATTGTGGAAATGACCATCAGCACTTCTTTACTACCCAGTTGGGCAATAGCCTCTGCCAGTATATCTTCCGCATACAAATCAAATTGATACAGACAGGTAAAAATTCCGCCCAGTACTGTGAAAGGTAAAAGAACCAGAGAAAAAATAAGAGGTTTTTTTAATTTACTCATTTTCTTCCTCCTTTACACCATATGTTTCCACGCAGAAACCTTTATGCCCACATTTGGGACAGGTAAGTTTTCTGGTTTTGGGTGTATGGGACGCAAAAAATACTTCTTTTAACGAAGGTCTGAATATTTCGTGACACTGTGGACAGATATACATGGTGTGCTTGTAGTAATAAACACTAATCCATACGCCTAATGCCACTACAATGGACATTCCAACCACAAAAGGCCACCAAATTCCCTTAGATATCCACAGAAGCAGCGTTGCCACTTCCACAATATCCATAAAAATTCCTACAGTAATAACCAACGCTCTCACTTTGTTCAATTTTTTCTTGTTTTCCATAATATGCGCTATGTCACCGATGGATTCAACAGAGATATGGTCGTTTCCTTTTAACTCGGATTTCAGTTCCCCCAATACCTGCAATTTTTCCTGTCTGGATTTCATTTCACTGCGAAGTATTTCCTCCTGCTGCTCCAGCAAAATAGAAATAACACTTCCCGGATTCTTTTCCTCCAACAGTTCTTTGATACTATTGATAGGCAAGTCGATACTTCGAAGAAAGCAAATAATTTTCAATTTCTTTAAATCTGCTTCCGTGTATAATCTTCTTCCGCCCTCTGTTAAATCGCTAGGAACAAGAATTCCCCTATCATCATAGTACTGCACCGTTCTTACAGATACATCACAGAGTTTTGCCATTTCTCCCGTTGTGTAATTTGACATAGTTTTCACCTCCTTATGGTCTCACTTTACAATATTACGCAGCGTCATAAGCAATAGGTTACGCAGGGTGATTTTTTAAAAATTTTAAAAAAACAGTCCTGTACCACAGATTTTGCTCCGGTACAAGACTTTTTGATGTTCCCTGGGGGAATCGAACCCTCAACTGCCCCTTAGGAGGGGGCTGTTATATCCATTTAACTAAGGAAACCCATATTCGGGCAATTTGAAATAAATTACCTCACAACAGTATCAAATTATATCATACCCGGACAGAACGTGCAATCATTCTGTCCGGATTCTGATAAACAAAATTTGTTCCCATTTAATTATTCTGTAGGAAAGTTAATAAATCCCTGCAACCATATGGTTCCTTTAAATCTTCGGCCTGCTGCCGGTTCCCCGTATAAATCCTGCTGATTGATACAAAGGTCAAAGGTAAGTTCGTTGCAGTTTATTGTCATATGGTACAGTTCCTCCCCGGTCATTTTATTTCTCACCGGATGAACATCCAAAATCTCCCCTAAAATGGAATATTGGTCACATTCCACTCCATAGGGCATAAAATAAGTATCTACCAAACTAAATACATCTTCTTTTTGAATTTTTTTGGATATAGTTGTGTAAATATCCATATCCTCAAACGTCAAAGTTTCAATTGCCTCCTCATCGCCTTTTCTGGCAGCAGCAATCAGATTTCTTCTGTTTGTGGACTCTTTCTTAACCTGCCTCTTTTGCTCCTCGTTTTTCTGGATAGGCATCATAATGGTTCCTTGCAAGGAAAGCGCAGAGAGAGTCAGCGTTGTTCCCCTGATAGGAAGCTGCCTGCTTACCTGGGCTTTCACATATGGAATCATATTCTGCAAATAAAAGATAAGTGATACGCCTACTTTGGAATCGTCACATATTCCGGCATAAGATTCCTTGGCTGCATGACGCTCCACGGAAACATCCTCTTCCGAAGAAATTCCGGTGCCTCTCAAATATGGATAATAGTAATCATAGATGAACTTATCTGCCTCATCAAATTGACCACAAACAGCCATTCCTATGTTTTCTCCATAATCCTTGCAAAATTCTCCAAGCAAAATTTCGTCTGCATTGGTGGTATATGCCCGGGTTGTAGCGTTCAATACGATATCCGAAATCATTTCTTTCATTTTTTTTCTATCCGTATATTCACTGAAGCCGATGGCGCGCAAATATTTATGCATTGAAATTCCTTTCTTAGCCGATCTTCTCCTTGCCACCCATATAAGGCTGAAGTGCTTTTGGAATATTAACGCTTCCGTCTTCGTTTACGTTATTCTCCAAAAATGCAATCAATCCTCTGGGAGAAGCAAGTACGGTATTATTTAATGTATGCACATAGTATGTTCCGTTTTCGCCTTTTGTGCGGATACCCAAACGTCTTGCCTGAGCATCACCAAGAGTAGAGCAGGAACCAACTTCAAAATACTTCTTCTGTCTGGGGCTCCATGCTTCTACATCACAGGATTTTACTTTCAAATCTGCCAAATCGCCACTACAACATTCCAGTGTACGCACAGGAATGTTTAAACTGCGGAAAAATTCAACTGTATAAGACCACATTTTGTTATACCAGTCCATAGACTCCTCAGGTTTACATAACACAACCATTTCCTGCTTCTCAAACTGGTGCACACGGTAAACACCTCTTTCTTCGATACCATGGGAACCAACTTCTTTTCTAAAACAGGGAGAGTAAGAAGTCATAGTTACGGGAAGGCTGCTCTCCTGCACAATCTGACCTTTAAACTTACCAATCATAGAATGCTCGGATGTACCGATGAGGAAAAGGTCTTCTCCTTCGATTTTGTACATCATTGCTTCCATTTCTGCAAAACTCATAACGCCATTAACAACACTGCTGCGAATCATGAAAGGAGGAATACAATAAGTAAATCCTTTATCAATCATGAAATCTCTGGCATAACTAATCATAGCAGAGTGAATTCTCGCCGCATCGCCCATGAGGTAATAGAAACCGTTACCGCTGGTACGTCCTGCTGCATCTTTATCCAAACCGCTCATTTTATCCAAAATATCTGCATGGTAAGGAACCTCAAAATCGGGAACCACAGGTTCGCCATATTTCTGGATTTCCACATTTTCACTGTCGTCTTTACCTACGGGAACAGAAGGATCGATAATATTAGGAATAGTCATCATAATTTTTGTGATTTTTTCCTGAAGTTCACCTTCCAGTACTTCCAGTTCAGCCAGTCTCTTTGCACCTGCTGCTACCAGTGCTTTCTTTTCTTCTGCCTCTTCTTTTTTGCCCTGAGCCATCAGCGCACCGATTTCTTTTGAAATCTTATTGCGGTTTGCGCGCAAATCATCTGCTTCCTGCTGGGTTTTACGGCTCTGCAAATCCAACTCTATTACTTCATCAACCAAGGGCAGTTTCTGATCCTGAAATTTCTTTTTGATGTTTTCCTTTACCACATCCGGGTTTTCTCTTAAAAATTTGATGTCTAACATGACAGGTTCTCCTTATATTTAAATTTTAATCAATAACACTTTCAATGTAAGTCGTTTCAGTTTCCAATAAGTCTTTCGTTATATCCGTCGTTACATTATTCCCTAAGCGGTCCTTCAAAATTCGGATTACCGGCCTGTCCGGTTCTTTATTTTGCCGGATAACTATGGCCGTTTCACCTTCATTGGTAAGAACCATGGTTCCCGCCGGATAAACCGCTGCGATATTTAAAAATTCATCTACAATTTTGGAATCAAATTTTATTCCTTTATTTTGCTTCAAATACCGGACTGCTTCATGGACTTTCACTTTTTTACATCCCACACCGCAAATCATTTCATCAAAAGTATCACACACTTGTACAATACCCATTTCTTCTGAAATGTTCGTGGCTCTTAAAGGATATCCCGAACCATCTTTTCTTTCATGATGATACAAAATAATATTTTTACTGACTTCCGATATCCAACTTTCTTCTTTCAAGGCAGAGTAAGCGTAAATCGGATGTTTCTTAAACTCCGTTAAATCCTGCGGACTCAATGTTTTAATATCCTGGTCTGCATAATCAATGGTAAGATAGCGCAGACCCAAATCATGTAACAGACAAGCAACGCCCATATCATGAATTTTATCTTCAGAAAGTCCCAATTTGCAAGCTGTAACAACAGATAAAGAACACAAATTTAAAGAATGCTCATATACGTCCGCACTTCGCTCTTTAATATCGTAGACCTTTTCTACGACTTCCTCTTCTTCCATAATATTTGAAATAACATTTTCCGCTTCATGGATTAATTCTTCCAATTCACCACTGTTTTGATAAGTGTGATGCTCTAAAACTTCTTTTACTTTTTCTTTAACCTTATTTTGTACATCTGCTTTTAGAATAACTACTTCTTCAGTAATAGGTGTGTCATCTTTGGTAAAAACTTTTTGTATCCCCAACTCTTCCAATTTTTGGATGTATTCAGGTTTTAAGACCGCACCTTCCGGTAAAATTACCTGATATTCTGAAGAAATAATAGCTCTTCCCAAAACTTCCGTTCCGCAAAGTTCCGTTAATTTCTTCTCTAACATACCCTTTCACCCGATTTACTTATTCTCCCATAGCAATACTCAATGCTTTCTTTTCCTCTGTTCCAAGGTCAATATCGCATTCGCCGTTTTGAATAACTTTTGTATAAGTGTAACATCCGTCAGTACTATGAACAGAATTCATAACGAAACCATCATTGTTTTCATTTAAAAGTGCAAGACAAAAACTAAGACTTCCCCCCATTTGACGGAATGCATCATATTTTACAACACCAATTTTTTGGAATGTTGTTTCCATGTTTTTATACAAAATGCGAATGTCTTTTTTGTTTTTTTCTGTAATTCCTTTCAGGAATTTATTATCTTCATATAAAGCAATAATATCTTTTTCAAGACTTTTTCCGTTTTTACCTAAAACGAATTTATCCAATCTTTCTTTTAACTTATTTGTCTTTACAATCTGGACAATTAATAAAATTATCAAAATCAATACTGCAGCAAAGAGTCCAATAAAAAGATAACCAATATCCAATCCTCCCAATCCCATATCAGTCAAAATTTTGCTGGCAGTCGGTGTATTTGTGGCTGTCATTTGTCTTTCCGCTCCTTTGTTATGTCAACTAGTTCTTATGCAATAATAAATCCATCAGGCGCTCCAAATCATCATGACTATAGAATTCTAACTCAATCTTTCCGGCACCTTCACCTTTTGAAGTAACAGATACTTTTGTACTCAGTGCCACCTTTAATTTTTCAGCAATATCCTGATAAATTACTTCTAAAGTCTTATCGTCCAACTTCTTAGGCTTTGCAGGCTTATGAAGATTTTTCACCATTTTTTCAACATCACGTACACTTAACTTCTCATCGAACACCTTTTGGGCAACAGTATACTGCTCTTCCGGGTCTTCAATTGCAAGCAGGGCCCGCGCATGACCGGTAGTAATCATTTCATTGATTACCATTTGTTGTACTTCATCACAAAGTTTCAGAAGACGCATTGAGTTTGTAACGGCAGTTCTACTCTTTGATACACGCTCCGCTACCTCATCCTGTTTCAGATTAAACTCTGTCAAAAGTTTTTTATACGCCTGCGCTTCTTCAATGGGATTCAAGTCCTCACGCTGGATATTTTCAATCAATGCAATTTCTACAATTTCCTGCTCTGTGTAATTTTTAATAATAACAGGGACTTCCTTAAGACCGGCAATCTTTGCAGCACGCCATCTGCGTTCACCTGCAATAATTTCATAATGGTCTTTTCTATCCTGAACCAAGATAGGCTGTAACAATCCAAATTGTTTAATGGAATCAGCCAGTTCCAACAAAGCATCTTCATCGAAATTTTTACGGGGCTGTTCCCTATTAGGTTCTACTTTTGTAATCTTTACTAAAGTTTCTGCACCCTTTTCTTCCGTTGCCTTATTAGATACTGTCTCTTTCTTACTCTTGGACTCTGCCACCGGTACATTTGCAGGAATCAGAGAATCTAAACCTTTACCTAAACCTCTTGCCATTTTTCGTCCCTTTCTCTACTCGTTGTACTTAATTACTTCCTCTGCCAGTTTCATGTATGCTTCTGCACCGGCTGATTTCGGATCATAAATATTGATTGGTTGTCCGTAACTGGGTGCCTCTGCCAATCTGATATTTCTGGGAATCAAAGTGTTATACACTGTTTGATTTAGATGATTTTTTACATTTTCTACTACCTGCGTAGAAAGATTGGTTCTGGAATCAAACATAGTAAATACAACACCTTCCATATCTAAATCCGGATTCAGTCTTTCCTTTACAAGATTTACAGTATGTATTAACTGGCTCAATCCTTCCAACGCATAATATTCACATTGGATAGGAACTAACACGCTGTCCGCTGTAGTAAGTGCATTGATAGTCAATGTATTTAATGAGGGAGGACAATCAATAATGATAAAATCATATTGGTCTTTTACCCAATCCACTTCTTTCTTTAAAATATACTCTTTTCTTTCTACGCCTATTAATTCAATCTCTGCTGCAGCAAGATTTACGTTTGAAGGCAAAATTGAAACATTTGCTACAACATCTTTAATAATACAGTCTTCTATAGAACACTCTCCGAGAATTAACTCATAAATAGTGTCATCCAAATCATTTTTGTCTACACCAAAACCACTGGTGGTATTACCCTGAGGATCTGTGTCAATTACTAATACTTTCTTTCCTTTTTCTGCTAAAGATGCAGAAAGATTAATAGAAGTAGTTGTTTTACCTACTCCGCCTTTTTGGTTTGCAATTGCAATAATTCTTCCCATATGCTTTTCGCCTTTCATTCGGTCAGACAAACCGTTTCTTTTCCTCGTATTGTGCTTTTCAATTATATCACTAAAAACTGTTAGAATCTATAGTTTTTTATTTCCTTTTATAAAAGTAACAAAGAAAAATACTTAAATAAAAATGTTTCACGCCTATAAATAGTGGGTTTCCTAGAATGTTTCACGGATTTTGTCACAACATCTTGGGCAAAAATGTTTCACGTGAAACATTATCTTGTGTTTCCATATACTAAAACATCCCAATGTTTCACGTGAAACATTGGGACATCTATAAACAATCTC
Source organism: Lachnospiraceae bacterium (assembly GCA_017468395.1). Classification (GTDB taxonomy): domain Bacteria; phylum Bacillota; class Clostridia; order Lachnospirales; family Lachnospiraceae; genus Acetatifactor. The sequence goes on from JAFUIR010000011.1 coordinate 21,347, forward strand.
AATTCAATTAAAAAAGTTTAATAATATCATTTCTTATTGCAAATACTGCTGCCTGGGTGCGGTCTGCAACTTCAATTTTCTTAAAGATATTAGAAATATGATTTTTAACGGTACGTTCGCTAATATCAAGTGCAAGAGCAATTTCCTTATTAAACATTCCATTAGCTACTTGAACTAATACTTCTAATTCTCTTTTAGTTAATTGTTCAATCTTATCTTTGTCCGAATCTCTTGAAACTAATCTGGAGTTCAATGCAGGAATCAAATCAGCCTGAATGTAACTTTCATCATTCATCAAAGCATTAATTGCTTTCTTAAGTTCCACAGAACCGGAATCTTTTAAGATATATCCGTCCACCCCAATATCAACCGCTTTCAACAGATATTCCACCTCATTGTGAACAGTTAAAATCAAGACTTTCATTCCATCGTGAATTTTCTTTTCTTTCAACTCCTGCAATACTTCTATACCATTTTTCTTAGGCATATTAATATCCAATAGAAGTACATCCGGATCTACATTTTGCAAATTCAAAACTCGCAAACATTCATCACCATCGGATGCCTCTCCAACAATTCTAAAATTTCCGTCAAACTCCAGTAATTGTTTAATACCTTCTCTCATTAAACTGTGGTCATCAACGATCATTACTTTTACCATTCTGATTTCTCCTCTATTTTTTTAAGTGGAATAATAATATATATTTCCGTTCCACTTTCGTTGGAATCTATTTTAATAGTTCCACCAATTAATTGAATTCTCTCAGTAATAATAGATAATCCAAAATGTTTCTCTTTTTTATAAAACATTTCTTGTACATTAAAACCGGTACCATTATCTTTTACAGTAATCACACAATCTACATCATCTTTTTTAAGAGAAACATAAATGTGGTTTCCTCCGGAATGTTTTAAAGAATTTAAGCAACATTCCCGAATCACTCTATAAATAGTCATCAAAATTAAATCATTTCCAGATTCAATTTCATCTAAATCAGATTCAAAATCAAAAGATGTGTTTGCATGTTTTAAATTGATTAATAATCTTTCCAAGCAATCCTTTAACCCTAAATCATCAAATGTCATTGGACGCATATCAAAAATTGTATTTCTGATTTCATCAATTACGACTTTCAAATTCTTATTTACAGATGCCAATTCCAATTTTGCTCTTAACGGGTCTTGGTCAATAAACATAGAACTAAGTTCTATTTTATGTACTATGTGTGCAAGGTTCTGAAGAGAAGAATCATGCAAATCTCTTGCAATTCTTTGTCTTTCTTTTTCCTGTACATCCAAAATTTTTAAACTATTTTGGTTATCATTACAAATTGATGGAGAAACCACAAATGATTCCAGGCTCTCAGAAAAATTTTCTTTTTTTTGATAAATTTCCTTTAATCCACTTAAATATCTATCTAATTGGTTCAGGCGTTTATAATGTGATCTGTTCTCAATTTCAAGTGAATGTTTTTCCGATTTGTTTTTATCAATATTTTCTTTATAGATATTTTCCACACTTCTGGGCGAAAAAATCTTAAAGTCAGAATCTTCTTTCTCATATATGGATTTCAAATATTCTTCTATTTCAGTTATCCTGGTAAGATTGAGATTTAATAATTTTTGTACTTCTTCCCGCTCATTAGACAACTGCTCATATAAATCTTTTATTATGTTATTTTCTTCCATTTTGTACCCTCTTAGAATAGTACTTTAGTACATAATAATATCATATCTTAAAACTTTCAAGAAGTAAATGTTTAATTCTTGTACCAAAAGGTATTTTCTATTATAATTATTATAATAAAGAAAAAGTACGGAACAAAGAAAGGAATAGTATGAGTCAAAAAGGAAAAACAATCGTTGCATTAACCGGTCTTGCCGTAATATCTATTCATGTTATTAATCGTCTTCAATATTCTCATGCCACATCCAAAAATATCTTGGCATGTTCTGAGAATAATTATTATGAATGGCGCTTTGGAAAAATTCGTTACACTAAAAAAGGAAACGGAACTCCCATTTTGCTTTTGCATGATTTAACTGTAGGCAGTTCCAATTATGAATTTCATAGCATAATTAATTCTCTTTCCAAAGACCATGAAGTATATGCCATTGATTTTTTAGGCTATGGTCTTTCCGACAGACCTAATATGACATTTACTAATTTTTTGTATGTTCAATTGATTAGCGATTTTATCAAAAATGTCATTGGAAAAAGAACAGATATCATTGCCACAGGTGATGCTGCCCCTGTTTCTATTATGGCTTGTCATAATGATTTTGACTTAATTAATAAAATGATTTTCATTAATCCTACGGGATTATTTGACTTAAATAAAATTCCTTCCAAACGAACAAAAGCATTGAAATTACTTTTTGACAGCCCTATTATCGGAACCTTACTTTATAATCATCTGACAAGTAAAACTGCTATTGAAAAAACTTTCCGGGAAGAATATTTTTATGATTCATATAAAATTCAGGAAAAAGATATTCTTTCTTATGTAGAGGCAGCTCATACTTCAGATTATAATTCAAAATTTTCTTTTACCAGCCATGTAGCACATTACATGAATTGCAATATTATTCATGCTCTGAAGGAAATCAATAATAGCATTTATATTATTGGTGGAAAAGAGAAGGATAATATTGAAACTACCGTTGACAATTATATTTATTACAATAGTTCCATTGAGTCAGATTATATTGAAAAAACAAAACATCTGCCTCACTTGGAAAGACCGGAAGAAGTAATAAAACTTCTGGAATTATATTTGAATTAAAAATAACTCGGTTTCATATGAAGTGATTTTAAATCCAACTTTTTTAGTCACTTAAATAATGAAACCGAGTCTTTTTTATTTTAATGGTTCTTTAGCAGGAAGACCTGCTTTTCTTGGATATTTTTTTGGAGTCTCTTTTTCCTTCTTGATAATAAATAAATTTCTGTAAATATCTGAATCCGGTAAATGAAACTCTACCTGACCTTCTACTTTTCCTCCAAGAACAGATATTGCTTTTCCGGCTGTTTCCATTTCCTCTGTAATTTTCTCAGATTTGTAAGAAATAAATTTTCCTCCCACTTTTACAAAAGGCAGACAATACTCAGAAAGAGTGGACATATTCGCTACAGCCCTGGAAACACACAAATCATATTTTTCTCTGAGTTTGTCAGGCTTTGCAAAATCTTCCGCTCTTCCATGGACGGTATCAATACCTATCAATCCTAATTTTGCAATTACTTCATCTAAAAATTTAATTCTCTTATTCAAAGAATCCAATAAAGTGACTTGCAAAGCAGGATAAGCAATTTTCAAAGCAAGTCCGGGAAATCCCGCACCTGTCCCTACATCAATCACCTTCACATTTTTTGATACATCATAGGCTTTAATCAGAGACACACTATCAACAAAATGCTTTTTCATTACATCATCAAATTCTGTGATGGCAGTTAAATTCATAAATTCATTCCATTCCACCAGCATTTCATAATATGTTAAAAACTGATGAATCTGTTCTTCACTAAGATGCACATTTAAAGCCACAAGATCCTTTTCAAATTGAGTAGTATCGTATTTCTTTTCCAATGTATTAACAACCTTTCATAAAAGCATTACTAAAAACAATTTTCCATAAACTCTACTTATGTTTCACATGCTCCAAATAAACCAAAAGTACAGATACATCTGCCGGTGAAACACCTGAAATTCTGGAAGCCTGACCAACAGACACAGGTCTGAATAATTTTAACTTCTGTCTTGCTTCTAATCTGAGAGAAGGAATATCATCATAATCCAAATCTTCGGGAATCTTTTTTTCTTCCATTTTCTTATACTGCTGAACCTGACGAAGTTGTCTCACAATATATCCTTCATATTTAATCTCAATCTCTACCTGTTCAATAACATCTTCAGGTAAAGGTTTTCTATCAGGATCAATTTCCGCCAAAATTTCGTAGGAAAGTTCCGGTCTGCAAATAAGTTCCGCCAAACTGGCCGCAGTTTTCAAAGTTGATGTTCCGTGAGAAATCATAAACTCCTGAATATTTTTAGAAGCACCAACATTTGTATTTTTCAGTCTTTCAATTTCTTCTTTAATCTGAGTTTCTTTTTTAAGCAAAGCCTGATATTGTTCTTCAGAAATCAGTCCCACTTCATAACCTTTCTTACGAAGGCGCAGGTCAGCATTGTCCTGTCTTAAAATTAATCTGTATTCTGCTCTGGAAGTCATCATACGATAAGGTTCTCTGTTATCTTTTGTAACCAAATCATCAATTAAAACTCCGATATAACTTTCACTGCGGTCCAAGATAATAGGCTCTTTTCCTTTAATTTCCATAGCTGCGTTAATTCCCGCAATCAGCCCCTGAGCTGCTGCCTCTTCATAACCGCTGCTTCCGTTAAATTGTCCGCCGCTGAAAAGACCCTTAATATTTTTAAATTCCAAGGAAGGGTATAACTGTCTTGCATTAATGCAATCATATTCAATTGCATACGCATTTCTTACAATTTTGCAGTTTTCCAATCCAGGGACTGTGCGATACATTGCAAGCTGCACATCTTCCGGAAGAGAAGACGACATACCACCCACATACATTTCATTGGTATGGATTCCTTCCGGCTCCAAAAATACCTGATGTCTTTCTTTATCGGCAAACTTAACAACTTTATCTTCGATAGAAGGACAGTATCTGGGACCTGTACCTTCAATAATTCCTGCATAAATAGGGGAACGGTCCAAATTTCCCCTAATAATCTCATGTGTCTTTTCATTTGTATAAGTAAGCCAGCAGGAAACCTGTTCTTTTTGGATAGACTCCGGGTCAGTGGAAAAAGAAAAAGGTACAACTCTCTCATCACCAAATTGTTCTTCCATTTTAGAAAAATCAATAGACCTTTTATCCATTCTGGCAGGAGTTCCTGTTTTAAATCTCTGAATTTCAATTCCAAGATTCAGCAGAGAGTCTGTCAAATGGTTAGCAGCCTGAAGACCGTTAGGACCGGTATAAGTAATGGCTTCCCCACAAAGACATCTTGCTTTTAAATAAGTTCCTGTACAAAGAATCGCTGCCTTACATTCATAAACAGCTCCGGTAAAAGTTTTAACACCTGTTACTATTTTACCTTTTTCAGTTTCCTGCGTAAGAATTTCGCAAACTTCAGCCTGTTTAATAGTCAGATGCTCCTGATTTTCCAAAACTTTTCTCATTTCTCTGGTATAATCAGCCTTGTCAGCCTGAGCACGCAAAGAATGAACCGCAGGCCCTTTTGACACATTCAGCATTTTGGACTGAATAAAAGTCTTATCGATATTTTTGCCCATTTCACCGCCAAGCGCATCAATTTCTCTTACCAAATGACCTTTGGAAGAACCACCAATATTCGGATTACAGGGCATCAGCGCAATACTATCCACGCTCACCGTAAAAATCACTGTTTCAAGTCCGAGTCTGGCACTGGCAAGAGCTGCTTCACATCCGGCATGACCGGCACCTATTACGCACACATCAACTTTTTCTCTAATTTCGGGCATTTTCTAATTTTCTCCTCATTAAATCAACTATAAAAATTATTTTCCCATACAAAACTTTGAGAAAATCTCATTTACCAAATCATCATCCACTTCTTCACCAATAATAAATCCAAGTGAAGAATACGCACTCATCAAATCAATAGAATAAAAATCTTCCGGCATTTCATCTTCCAGACTTTGTTTTACCTGAAGCAAACTGTTATAAGCATCCATAAGTGCTTCTTTATGGCGCATATTTGTAATACAGACTTCATCATCTATGGTAATTTTACCACTAAAGAACATTTCTTTAATGGTTTCTTCAAAATCATCAATTCCTACATTTTCTTTTGTGGATGTTTTTATAATTTGAATACTGTCCGTAACAAAATTTTCCTCAAAAACCTTCTTCAAATCTTCTTCTGTTACCTTTTGTTCCAAATCTGTTTTATTCAAAAGTGCAATACATTTTTTATTTCCTATAATTTGAATAATGTCTTTATCATTTTCATCCAAAGGAACGGAACTATCTACAACATAAATAACGAGATCCGCATCCTGTGCATATTTTCTCGCCTTTTCCACACCAATTTTTTCTACAATATCTTCCGTATCCCTGATACCGGCTGTATCTATCATGTTCAAACTGATACCATGCAACCTTATACTTTCTTCCAACACATCTCTGGTAGTTCCGGCCACATCAGTAACAATTGCTTTTTCTTCACCTACTAAAATATTTAAAAGAGAAGATTTTCCTGCATTTGGCTTTCCTACTATAACAGTATTAATGCCTTCTTTCAACATTTTTCCGTTATCTGCGGAATCAATTAATTTTTTTATCCGGTCTAAAAGATTATTATTTTTACTATATAATTTTTCAACATATCCATCCAAACTGATATGTTCCGGGTCATCCAGTGCAGATTCTATAAAGGCAATCTCATACAAAATTTCTTCCCGAAGTTTTTTTACGGAATCAGAAACAGAGCCTTTCAACTGATGCACCGAGTTTTTTAGTGCAAACTCATTCTTGGAATGGATAATATCAATAACTGCCTCTGCTTTCGATAAATCAATTCTTCCGTTTAAAAATGCTCTTTTTGTAAATTCACCGGGCTCGGCCAATCTTGCTCCCGCTTTTAATACAATTTCCAAAATACGGCGCATCATAAGAACACCGCCGTGACAGTTAATTTCTACAGTATCTTCTGTTGTATAACTTCTGGGCGCTTTAAAAACAGAAACCATTACTTCATCAATGATATTTTCGTTTTTTTCTGCATTATCCACAATATAACCATAGTGAACCGTATGACTATCCACATTTAATAAAATTTTCTTTCCACTCTTTGTAGAAAAAATTTTATCAGCAATTTCTATAGATTCATCACCACTGATTCTGATAATACCAATACCGGAATCAGACATTGCAGTTGCAATCGCAGCAATTGTATCTGTTTTCATAATACACTCCATTTTACATGATATAAAAGAATAAATTTTTACACGAGGATTATATCACATTCTTTTTTATATAGCAAAAAAAATGCACGGCAAAAACCGTGCATTTTCCATTATAGTATTTTATTTTTTCAAAGTAACAACAACTCTTCTGAAAGGTTCTTCGCCCTCACTGTGAGTAGTAACATATTTATCATTCTGAAGAGCAGAGTGGATAATTCTTCTCTCATAAGGATTCATGGGCTCAAGAGAAACAGATTTTTTTGTTCTCTTAACTTTGAAAGAGATGTTCTTAGCCAGATTTTCAAGAGTTTCTTTTCTTCTCTGTCTGTAATTTTCTGTATCAACTTTTACTCTGATATAATCTTCGGAATCTTTATTAACAACCAAAGATACTAAATACTGGAGAGAATCTAAAGTTTGTCCTCTTTTACCGATAAGAACACCCATTTCATCGCCACTAAGGTCAATATCCATGGTCTTTTCATCTTCATTAAATTTAATATCAATTACTACAGTCAGTTCCATTGCTTCAAAAACTTCTTTTAAAAAGTTTTTCGCAATATCAGAAATAGAATTTTTTACTCTTGCTTTAATCACTGCTGCTTTTGAACCGATACCTAAAAATCCTGCAGAACCTTCTTCTACAACTTCATATTCCAATTTATCACTTGTAACAGTAAATTTCTGGCAAGCTTCTGTAATAGCTTCATTTACTGTTTTAGCAGAAAACTCTAAAAATTCCATTACTATGTCCTCCAAACATTATAAAACATTATTGTTTATTATTTTTTTCATTAAAATCTTTTACCATATTTGCTCTTGCCATCAAACTTCCGGGTTTAGCATTAGAAGTTTTTGTAGAAGTTGAAGTTGAAGAATTATTATTTAATTTTTCATTTGCTTCTTTAACTTTTTGAGCATAAATATCTTTTGCACTAAGATTTCTTGTGTTCATGGCAGCATATTCAGCATATTTCTTTTGTTGTTCCTGAATTTTTGCCATTTTCTTTGCACTTTTTTCTTTATTCTTTTCGATGATTTCATTCAAATCCATCTTATCAAAGTGCTTATTAATCACAATCTGCTGAATTGTTCTTACTACAGAACCGGCAATCCAGTACAGACCCATACCTGCAGGAAGTGACCAGCAGAAAAATGCAGACATAAGAGGCATCATCATATTCATCATTTTCATGGAAGAAGCCATAGATGCTGCCGGATCGTCTTTATTTGTATTATCTGTAGCCTGAGAAGGCATAAGTTTTACATTAATCCACTGTGTAATAGCAGCAAGCGCAGGAATAGCGATGGCAGCAACAACCATCAACCAGGCACCTGTAGAGATTGCTTCATTCACCATATAAGAAGGTGAGTTACCCATGTTAAGACCAAGGAAATTATTATAAGTATCAATCAGACCTGTTGTACCTTCAATATTTGTACTTAAAATGTATTCTCCTTCAATCATAAGGTCATTTAAACCATAATGGTTTGCAATAACACTCATATCTGTAGAAGATAATTTATTTAATACATCAATAATTCCGTTCTGGACATCTACTTCTGTTGCACCGGTACTGATTTGCTGACCGTACATTTGAACTGTTTTTGCAATAGATTCAACAACGCTCTCATTAATAACAGTTCCTTCTCCTGCCAATTTTTCAGCAGTATTTACTGTATCTGTAAGAATATCAAGTCCTTTTTCTGATCCGGCAATTTCTTTTGCCAATACTCTGAATGTGTCACCAATTTTTCTTACATATGCAGGCATTTTGTAAATAACCGGATAAAGTGCAAACAAAATAGGCATCTGAATTAAAAGCTGCACACAACTACCGGAAGGAGAAACACCATATTTTGCATAAACTGCCTGTGTTTCAGCATTCATCTGCATAGCAGATTCGTTGTCTCTTCTATTTTTATATTTCTCACGGATAGCATTAAGCTCCGGATTCATCTTTGCAGACAATTTAGAAAATTTCTGCTGCTTAATAGTCAAAGGCAACATAAGCAGATAAACAACAATAGTAAATAAAATAATTGAAAGACCTACATTTGGAATACCAATGAAATCCAGAACATTGAAAATTCCTTCCATAATGTATCCCAAAATGTCAGAAATAAATCCGATAAAAAAAGTATCAGATTTTGTTAAAAAAACAGTATTCATAAAAAACTCCAATCTGTATGACTGCTATTTAAGGAACCGGGTCATATCCTCCTTTAGAAAAAGGATTACACCTAAGGATTCTCCATAACGCAAGTAATCCTCCCTTAAAAGCACCATGTTTTTGAACAGCCTCTAACCCATATTGAGAACAACAAGGATAATAAGGACATTTTGTACTTTTTAAAGGAGATAAATACTTTTGATAAAATTTTATAGCAGCAATCAATAATTTTTTCATATCTTTATTAAATACCAAATAACTCCAACATACCATAAAAAAACTATTAAAATTCTATTACTTCTATATATAAATAGAAATTAATACAAATAGATTTTTATAATTTCATGGAGCTTTGCAAGGTGTAAAAGTGCTTGTTCAATTTCTTCATAAGAAGCTGATGCAGCACCGGCTCTCGCGACGATTACTATATCCAAACCACTATTGAATATATTTTCATGTAACCGATAACTTTCTCTTACCAGTCTTGTAACGCGATGTCTTACAACACTGTTTCCTACTTTTTTACTCACACTGATACCGATTCTGTTTGTCTGTGTGCCATTTTCCTTCTTATACATAACAAGATATTTATTTGCATAAGATTTACCATATTTATAAACGAACCGGAACTGGTGATTTTTCTTTAAAGACTCTGAGAATTTCATCAAAAACCTCCTAATCTTTCAGAGAAAAAAAGGTCACATTTCTGTGACCTATGCTGATAATTTCTTTCTTCCTTTTGCACGTCTTGCTGCCAATACTTTTCTTCCGCCCGGAGTACTCATTCTTGCTCTGAAACCGTGTACTTTAGATCTGGATCTTTTTTTAGGCTGAAATGTCATTTTCATTAGAAAGCACCTCCTTCTCTTAACCTTAATCTATATAAGGTAAACTAATTTTTTTGTTAAAACGACATCTATACAGATGCCATTCTATTTGGAAAATAGCATATTGTATTGTAAAGTATAAAATAATTTATGTCAAGCATTTTTAAGCGACAAACACTATTTTTTCCTTGATAATTCCATAATTCTAATTACTTTTTGGAATCTTTTTATATTCGTACTCTACCCAATTACCATATCCTGAAACATCATGCGACATTTCTTTTAATAAATTACCAAATTTATCGTATTCATACTCTGTCCAAGACTCCTGTGACATAGGTCTGCTTTTCTTCACTAAATTACCATTAGAATCGTACTCATATTCTGTAACAGAGTTATCTGTCCCATCACTATTTTTATAAATATCTTTTAGTAAATTACCTGCTGCATCATATTCTCTTTCACGCCAATGTTCAATCACATCATTTTTCTTTTCTATTTCTTTTGTCTGATTTCCATTGGCATCGTATTCATATATACGTTCTTCCTGCCAAAAAGCTTCAAAGGTTCTTATTGTGCGACCTTCAGAATCGTATTCTTTAATAGAACTAATACTTCCATCTTCCTTATATAATGTTTCTTTTATTAAATTATTATTTGAATCATATTCATATTCAGTATAACTATCTATATTTACATATACTAAACGATAATCAATTTTTTCTTGCTTATAGTCTATTTCTTTTATTAAATTACCTCTTTCATCATATTCATACTCTGTCCCATCATTCAAACTACCGTCTGCATTGTAAGATACCAAATGTTCTCTTCTATTTTTTTCTGAATCGACATTATAATCATATTCTTCCCAACCTTTATTTTTACCATCTCCGGAATATGATATTTCTTTTACTCTATTTGTTACATCATTGTATATAAAATCATGCCAATAATTAATATTTCCTTCTTTATTATACCCAATATACTTTACAAGTCTGTTTAAATCATCATACTCATACTCAGACCAATTATCAATATTTCCTTCTTTATCATACTCAATATACTTTACAAGTCTGTTAAACTCATCATATTCATACTCTACATAATCATTATATTTTGAAGGATTTTCTTCATCCATATAAAAAATTTCCTTTATCACATTTCCTGCAACATCATACTCATATTCATACCAATAATCCCAAACACCTTGTTCATCACATTTTATATCTTTAGTCATATTTCCTGCTGCATCATATTCATACAACCTCCATTTTTCTACTTTCCAATTTGAACCATACTCTACATGCTTTATCTGGTTTCCCTGAGAATCATATTCATTTTCTTCACCTTCATTAAAATTACCACTACGTTCACGCACATACTTTAAAAGATTTCCTGCGGTATCATATTCCCAAATATTTTTTTCTAAAGCTACAGTCTCATCCGTATCATACATTGATTCTTCTATCAGGTTACCGGATGCATCATAAATATAAATATGTTTTCCTGTATAATCATCTTCTTCATTAAAACTGTTACTTATTTTCTCAATTAAATTTCCTGCAGTATCATATTTATATTCTAATTTTGTAGTTCTGCCGTTTTGATAATAAATCGTTTCATTAATTAAATTATCATCTTCGTTATATTCCCACTCATTACCTACTTTTAAGATACTATCAGGATAACCTTCTCTATACATAACATCTTTAATCAATCTGCCGGCATCATCATAATCATATTCATGCTTTACAAATGTTTCCCCATTTCTAGAATGTTTTGTAACCTTAACCAAAGCAAGTGTTGTATCTTCTTCCAATTCATCTGAGGATACTTTTTCGTTACCATCATTTTTTGCTAAATTATCTGTCTCCTCATTTATAAAACTACTTTCCTCAATATCTTTATTTTCTTTACCTGTTTCGCCACATCCTGTAAAACAGCCAATTGTCAAAACAAAAGAAAACATTACGCATAATTTCTTTAGTAAATTTTTCATTTTATTTTCCTCCCAATGTATATTAAATTTTTACATTTATCATTATGCTACCATTTGGTAGCATTGTCAATTTTTAAAAATTTTTAAAAAAGTTATCCACATACATTTTCCACATAATTAATTTACATAACAGTATCCACATAATGTGTATAAATTGTGGATAATCTTTATTTTTATTGTGTATTCTATGTGTAAAAAATCGAAAAATCCTTTATTTTAGCCTTTTCTAATATTTATAAATCATTTTAAATTTATCCACATACAAATTAACCCATAAAAATAATATGTCAACTTATAAACTGAGTTATCAACAATTTGTGGATAACTTTCGGATTAAGTTCCATTTGAAATATTTAATTATTTATATTAATATATATTTGAGATATTTTCGTTAGTAGAAAGAGGTAGTATTCATGGAATTAATCAAAGAACAATGGGAATTAATTAAAGAGACCGTCAGAGATGAATATAATCTCACAGATGTTTCCTACAAAACCTGGATAAATCCTTTGGAAATTCACTGTGTAAAAGATAAAAATGTTTATATCATTATTCCCTCAGATAAAGCCGGTGCTTCTGATTACATTTCAAAAAAGTATAAAATGTTTTTTCAGGTTACCATATCTGAAATGTTCAGCGATAACTATGATGTTACTTTTATTCTTGAAAAAGACACAATAGGAATTGACAAAAAAAATGCTGAAATGAACAGTCATACTCCTGTTTACAACATCAATTATGAAAATGCCAATCTGAACCCTAAATATAAATTTGATACATTCGTAGTAGGAAGTAACAATAAATTTGCCCATTCCGCATCTTTGGCCGTTGCCGAATCACCGGGCGAAGCCTACAATCCTCTCTATTTATATGGAGGAGCCGGACTTGGTAAAACTCACTTGATGCATTCCATCGGACATTTTATTTTGGAACAGGATCCCAACAAAAAAGTACTTTATGTTACTTCCGAAGATTTTACCAACGAAGTGATTGAGTCTATCCGTTCCGGTAACGCTGCAGCTATGACTAAACTCAGAGACAAATACAGAACTGTTGATGTTCTCATGGTCGATGACGTTCAATTTATTATTGGTAAAGAAAGTACACAGGAAGAATTTTTCCACACTTTCAATGTCCTTCATTCTGCCGGAAAACAGATTATTATATCCTCTGATAGGCCTCCCAAAGAAATGGAAACTTTGGATGAAAGATTCCGTTCCCGTTTTGAATGGGGATTAATCGCTGATATTCAGGCACCTGATTATGAAACCAGAATGGCTATTTTGCGTAAAAATGCAGAGGGCTATGACAAAAAAATAGACGAAGAAATTATTAATTATATTGCTACAAATATTAAATCCAACATCAGGGAACTGGAAGGTGCTTTTAACAAGATTATTGCTTTCGTCCGATTAAATAATATTTCATCAGAAGACCTTAGTATTCAGGTTGCCGAAGAAGCATTGAAAGATATTATTTACCCGGACAAACCAAAGGAAATTACTCCTTCCCTTATCCTTAATGTGGTATGTGAACATTTTGGAGTAAAACCTGAAGACATTACTTCTAAAAAGAGAAATTCCGAGTTTGTTCTTCCAAGACAAATTGTTATGTATCTTTGCAGAACTTACACCGCTACTTCTCTCCAGGGAGTAGGTAAATTATTAGGTAAAAAAGATCACACAACAATTATTCACGGTGTGGAAAAAATTAAAGAAGAACTTGAGACAAACGAAGAACTTAGAAATAAAGTAGAAATTATAAAAAAGAAACTTAATCCCTCTTAATCCACAATTTTATGTGGGTAAAATGTTAATTAATTGTGGTTTTATGTGTATATTATTTTAAGTTAATTTTTTACTTAAAGAGTGATTGTGAATAACTTAGATTTTTCCTCAAACTTTATGTGAATTATCAACATAGTTTTACTACCATTTTTTGCTGATAAATGCTATAATAGAAAGGGTTTTACACATATCCACAACCCCTAATATTAATTACTATTAATTTCTTTATATTTTATTATTATTTGCGCATAAAAAATTCAATTTTTTCACTGAAGGGAGTTATACACATTATGAAATTAGTATGTTCTAAAGCTAATCTTTTGAATGGAGTACAAATTGTTTCAAAAGCAGTTCCTAACAAAACAACCATGTCTATTCTGGAATGTATTTTAATTGATGCTTCTAAAGGAGTTATCAAATTAACCGCTAATGATATGGAACTCGGAATTGAAACAACTATTGAAGGAGACATTGTAGAGCAGGGTGTTATTGCTATTGATGCAAAAATTTTCCTTGAAATTGTCCGTAAACTTCCTGACAGCGATATTACAGTAGAAACAGATTCTAATTATAAAATGACTATTACTTGTGAGAAAGCAAAGTTTAATATCATTGGTAAATCAGGAGAGGATTTCTCTTATCTTCCTAATATTGAAAGACAAGACAGCGTAATCGTTTCCCAGTTTACTTTAAAAGAAGTTGTAAGACAGACTATTTTCTCTATTTCCGATAATGATAACAACAAACTTATGACAGGTGAATTGTTTGACATCAACGGAAACATTTTAAAAGTAGTTTCTCTTGACGGACACCGTATTTCTATCAGAAAAATAGAACTGAAAAATTACTATGAAGCAAAAAAAGTTGTTGTTCCCGGCAAAACTTTGAATGAAGTAAGTAAAATTCTTTCCGGTGACACAGACAAAGATGTAAATATTTTCTTTACACCTAAGCATATTGTATTTGAATTTGACAATACCACTGTTGTGTCCAGATTGATTGAAGGTGAATATTTCAAAATTGATCAGATGCTTTCCAGTGATTATGAAACAAAAGTTAAAATTAATAAAAAAGAATTATTAAGTTGTATTGACCGTGCTACTCTTCTTGTAAAAGAAGGAGATAAAAAACCTATCATTATCAACATTACCGATGGCTCCATGGAACTGAAAATTAATTCTATTATTGGTAGCATGAATGAAGATATTGATATTGAAAAACAAGGTAAGGATTTGATGATTGGATTTAATCCTAAATTCCTTATTGATGCGCTGCGTGTAATTGATGATGAAGAAATAGATATTTATTTGGTAAATCCCAAAGCTCCCTGCTTTATAAAGGATGCTGATGAAAAATATATTTATCTGATTCTTCCTGTAAACTTTACTACAGTTAGTTAGTGAAATTTAATGTTAATAAAAACATAAATTAAATAAATAAATTAAATAAATAAACACATTCTTGTATAAAAAGGTAAATTATGGAAACAATCAGAATTAAAGACGATTTTATTAAACTTGGACAGGCGCTGAAACTGGCCGGTCTTGTAGAGTCCGGTGTGGATGCAAAAATAGTGATTCAGGATGGGCTTGTAAAAGTAAACGGTGAAATTGATACCCGCCGCGGTAAAAAATTAGTAAACGGAGATATTATTGAATTTGATGGAAATCAAATCAAGATAGAAGGTTAATGAAATGATCATCAAATCAATAGAACTGGCAGAATATAGAAATTATGATTTTTTAACTCTTCAGTTTGATAAGGGCACAAATATTTTATTTGGGGATAATGCCCAGGGAAAAACAAATATTTTAGAGGCTATCTATCTTTCTGCTACAACAAAATCTCATAAGGGAAGCAAAGATAAAGAAATTATCAAATTTGACAGTGAAGAAGCACATATCAGAACTTACATTGAAAAAGATGATGTGGAAACAAAAGTAGACATGCATCTTCGGAAAAGTAAATCTAAAGGGATAGCTATTGATGGCCAAAAAATAAAAAAGGCTGCCGATTTGCTTGGACTTTGTAATGTAGTTTTCTTTTCTCCCGAAGACCTTAGTATTATTAAAAATGGGCCTGCTGAGAGAAGAAGGTTTGTAGATATGGAACTTTGTCAATTAGATAATTTCTATCTGTATAATCTGAATCATTACAATAAAATTGTAAATCAGAGAAATGTTCTTTTAAAGGACATGTATATGAATCCGGGGCTTAGAGATACTTTGAGTATTTGGGATTCTCAACTTGTTTCTTTCGGAAGTAAGATTATAGAACGTCGAAGATTATTTGTAGACCAATTAAATGAAATTATTTACGACATACATAAAAAACTTTCCGGCGGAAAAGAAGAACTTGTCATAAAATACGAACCGGAAGTATCCATTGAGGATTTTGAAAAAAAATTAATTTATAACCAGGAGCGGGATATCCGTTCAAAAATGACTACTGTAGGTCCTCACAGAGATGATTTTTCATTTTTGATAGGTGATATAGACATCAGAAAATATGGCTCCCAAGGTCAACAAAGAACCGCTGCTCTTTCACTGAAACTTGCAGAAATTGAATTAGTGAAAAAAATTACAAAAGACTCTCCTATTTTACTTTTGGATGATGTTCTTTCGGAACTTGACAGCAACAGACAAAATTATTTATTAAACAGTATCGGTGATATTCAAACTATTATAACTTGTACCGGTCTGGAAGAATTTGTTAATAATCGTTTTGAAATTAATAGAGTTTATAAAGTTTCAAACGGAATGGTTACATGTGTAAATGAAGAATTAACTACTGAAAATGTGTGACCCGGAATGGAGGAATCATGAGCGAAGAAATCATGAACAGCAATACAACTACAGAACATGAATATGGTGCTGACCAAATTCAGATTTTGGAAGGTTTGGAGGCAGTAAGAAAAAGACCAGGTATGTATATTGGTACTACTTCTTCCAGAGGTTTGCATCACCTTGTATATGACATTGTTGATAACTCGGTAGATGAAGCTCTTGCCGGCTATTGTGATACCATTGATGTAACAATTAATGAAGATAATTCCATCACAGTTGTAGATAACGGACGTGGTATTCCTATCGGTATCAATCAAAAAGCAGGTATTCCTGCTGTTGAAGTAGTATTTACCATTCTCCATGCCGGCGGAAAATTTGGCGGTGGAGGATACAAAGTATCCGGTGGACTTCATGGTGTAGGTGCATCTGTTGTTAATGCGCTTTCAAACTGGCTGGAAGTAGAAATTTCCCAAGGCGGAAAAGTATATAATCAGCGTTATGAAAGAGGACATGTATGTTATCCTTTGAAAGAAATCGGAACATGTCCCCTTGAAAAAACAGGAACAAAAGTAACTTTCTTGCCGGATGAAACTATTTTTACAGAGACTACGGAATACGATTTCGATGTGCTGAAAAGACGTCTCCGTGAAATGGCTTTCCTCACAAAAGGACTTCGTATTATCCTCAGAGATTCCAGAACAGAAGTTTTAATGGACACTGCTGTTAATGAAACGATTGATAACAGCAGTAATAATGATGCAGAAAAAGAACTGGAAAATAAACAAATTAATGAATTATTAAGCCGTGCGGCCGCTGACGCGGAAGAAGAAAAAGGTAATACAAAAACCGGCGGAAAAATTGGTTCCGTACATACAATTACTTTGGAAAACGGCAGAAAACAAAAAGTAGTTGAATTTTTCTATGAAGGCGGTATTAAGCAGTTTGTTCAGTATTTGAACAAGAGCAAAACTCCTTTGTACGAAAATATCCTTTATTTTGAAGGAACCAAGAATAATGTTTATGTGGAAGTATCTTTCCAGCATAATGATTCTTACAATGAAAGTGTATTTAGTTTTGTAAATAATATTAATACACCGGAAGGCGGTACTCATTTACAAGGTTTTAGAAATGCAATTACGAAAACCTTTAATGATTATGCCCGTGGTGCTAAACTTTTGAAAGACAGTGAGCCTAATTTATCAGGTGAAGATATTAGAGAAGGTCTTACCGCCATTGTCAGTGTAAAAATAGAAGACCCTCAGTTTGAAGGTCAGACCAAGCAGAAATTAGGTAATTCCGAAGCAAGAGGTGCTGTGGACAGTATTGTAGCTGAACAACTTACTTATTTCTTGGAGTTAAATCCTTCAGTTGCCAAGACAATTTGTGAAAAATCTATTTTGGCTCAGCGTGCAAGAGAAGCAGCCAGAAAAGCAAGGGATTTGACCAGAAGAAAAACTGCTTTGGAAGGTATGGCACTCCCCGGAAAATTGGCAGATTGCTCTGACAAAGATCCTAAAAACTGTGAAATTTACATCGTAGAGGGAGACTCTGCAGGTGGTAGTGCAAAAACTGCCCGTTCCCGTGCAACTCAGGCTATTCTTCCTCTTCGTGGTAAAATTTTGAATGTAGAAAAAGCGAGACTTGATAAAATTTATGCCAATGCGGAAATCAAAGCTATGATTACTGCATTCGGTACAGGTATTCATGAAGATTTTGATATAAGCAAACTGCGATATGACAAAATTATTCTCATGACTGATGCGGACGTAGACGGTGCACATATCAGTACATTACTTTTGACTTTCCTGTATCGCTTTATGCCCGAACTTATCAGACAGGGACATGTTTATTTGGCAAAACCGCCTCTTTATAAACTGGAGAAAAACAGAAAAGTATGGTATGCCTACAGTGATGAAGAATTGGATTCCATTCTTGCTGAGGTAGGCCGTGACCAGAATAATAAAATACAGCGTTATAAAGGTTTGGGAGAAATGGATGCGGAGCAGCTTTGGGAAACAACCATGGACCCTGCCCGCCGTATTTTACTTCAGGTAAATATCGATCAGGAAACAGAATCTGAAATTGACCTTACCTTTACTACTTTGATGGGTGATAAAGTAGAACCCAGAAGAGAATTTATCGAAGAAAATGCCAGATTTGTTAAAAATCTGGATATCTAAAATTTATATTTCAATGCAAAACCTCTGCTAAAAATCCGGCAGAGAATGGAGGCAAAAAATAATGGATGATCAAATTTTTGATAAAACCGGTGAACAGGAATTAGATAAGGTCCAAGTAGTCGATTTAAAAGAAAGAATGGAAACTTTTTATATCGATTATGCTATGAGTGTTATCGCTGCCCGTGCTCTTCCTGATGTAAGAGACGGTCTGAAACCGGTACAGAGACGTGTTTTATATTCCATGATTGAACTGAATAACGGTCCGGATAAGCCTCATCGTAAGAGCGCCCGTATCGTCGGTGATACCATGGGTAAATATCACCCTCATGGTGACAGCTCCATTTATGGCGCTTTGGTTAATATGGCCCAGGAGTGGAATACAAGATATCCTTTGGTAGACGGACATGGTAACTTTGGTTCTATGGACGGTGACGGCGCTGCTGCTATGCGTTATACAGAGGCACGTCTCTCCAAAATTTCTATGGAACTTTTGGCTGACATCAATAAAGATACTGTAAAATTTGTGCCTAACTTTGATGATACAGAAAAAGAGCCTGCTGTTTTGCCCAGCCGTTATCCGAACCTTTTGGTAAACGGTACTACCGGTATTGCGGTAGGTATGGCTACGAATATCCCTCCTCACAATTTGCGTGAAGTGGTAAATGCAGTAGTAAAAATTATTGATAACCGTGTACAGGAAGACAGAGAAACTACTATTGAAGAGGTTCTTGATATTGTAAAAGCTCCTGATTTCCCTACCGGCGGACTTATTTTAGGTACCAGAGGATGCGACGAAGCATATAGAACCGGCCGCGGAAAAATCAGAGTCCGTGCTGTGACAGACATTGAAACATTGCCTAACGGTAAAACCCAGATTATCGCTACTGAATTACCTTATATGGTAAATAAAGCAAATCTGATTATGAAGATTGCCGAGTTGGTAAAACTGAAAAAAATTGATGGTATCACTGATATCAGAGATGAATCTAACCGTGAAGGTGTAAGGGTTGTTATTGAACTTCGCCGTGATGCAAACGCCAATGTTATTTTGAACCAACTTTATAAACATACACAGTTGCAGGATACATTTGGCGTAATTATGCTTGCTTTGGTTAATAACGAACCTAAAGTTATGAATCTTCTTGAAATGCTCAAACATTATTTGGCTCATCAGGAAGATGTTGTAACAAGACGTACCAAATATGACTTGAACAAAGCAGAAGAAAGAGATCATATTTTACAGGGTCTTTTAAAGGCACTTGATTTTATTGATGAAGTTATTTCTATCATCAGAAGTAGCCAGAATACACAGATTGCAAAAGAAAGATTGATTGAACGTTTTGAACTTTCCGAAGTACAGGCTCAGGCTATCGTTGATATGCGTCTGCGCGCCCTTACCGGTTTGGAAAGAGAAAAACTGGAGAATGAGCATCAGGAACTTTTGGCAAAAATTCAGGAGTTGCAGGCGATTCTTTCAGACAGAAAAGTACTCCTTGGCGTCATCAAAGAAGAAATTATGATTATTGCTGAAAAATTCGGTGATGACAGACGCAGTAAAATTGGTTTTGATGTGTTTGATATAGGTATGGAAGACCTTATTCCTAACGAAAATACTGTAATTGCAATGACCAAACTTGGTTATATTAAGCGTATGACAGTAGATAATTTCAAAGCGCAGAACCGCGGCGGTAAAGGAATTAAAGGAATGCAGACTATCGATGAAGATTACATTGAAGATTTGATGATGACCACAACCCATCATTATCTGAACTTCTTTACAAATACCGGTCGTGTTTACAGATTAAAAGCTTATGAAATTCCTGAAGCCAGCAGAACTGCAAGAGGTACCGCTATTGTAAATCTGCTTCAACTTGCGCCCGGTGAAAAGATTACAGCTATGATTCCCATTAAGAATTATGAGGATGAAAAGAATCTTTTCATGGTTACCAAGAAAGGTATCGCAAAGAAAACATCTCTTATGGAATATAGTAATGTCCGCAAAAATGGATTGAATGCTATTAATCTTAGGGATGATGATGAACTGATTGAAGTAAAAATCACAGATAAAGACAGTGAAATTTTACTTACTACCAAATTTGGTATGTGTATCCGTTTCAAAGAAACAGATGTGAGAAATACCGGACGTGCTTCCATGGGTGTTATCGGTATGAACCTCTCTGACGGTGATGAAATTGTAGGCATGCAGCTTCAGACTCAGGGAGATGCCCTTCTCTTTGTATCTGAAAACGGTCTCGGTAAGAGAACGGATATGAATGAATTTAATGTTCAGAACCGTGGCGGTAAAGGTGTAAAATGCTACAAGATTACTGAAAAAACAGGAAATTTGGTAGGTGTTAAAGCTGTAAGGCAGGAAAATGAAATCATGATTATTACTACAGAAGGTATTATTATTCAGCTTCGTGTAGAGGATATCAACGTTCTTGGCCGTATTACTTCCGGCGTCAAATTGATTAACTTGGATGAGGATGTGAAAGTTGCTCAATTTGCAAAAGTCAGGGAAAAAATCTCAAATGGCGAACAGGAATTTGAAAATATCGAGGATGCCATGGTAGAAATCCCGGAAGAAGAAAGAAATCCTGTGGATTTTGATGATGAAGAAGTGACACTTCCTGTAGAAGAGGAAGAAGAATAACTTAAAACTTTTAGTTTAACAAAAAGAGAGGAGATCCGATTAGGTCTCCTCTCTTTTTAAATTTCTTCTTAGAATTTTGTTTCTTCACTGTCACCGGTGGCTCTGACAACATCACGCAACTTCTGAATGGCAGGTATAAATTTTTGATATGCTGCATAAGCAAGATTAAAGTGATAAAGTGCTTTTTCTCTGTCACCTTCATCTTTGGCATACCAGGAATCACAGCAATGGCTATGTACTTCTTCATGAATCTGCATAAGATTACGGAATTCAGAAGAATTGGTAATACGGGGATCAGTCTGTTCGCCCATCCATTTACCAAGTTTACAGCCTTTTGGATTGTTAAGCTGGGTAATAACCAGTTTTTCAAAGTCTGCAAGGTTGTTATAAACACGCCATGTAAAGATTAAATGGTCAATTTCAAAGATTGTCAGCCAGTCCAAAGTAGAAAGTTTGGAGTTATTTCTCGCTACATTTCCTCTGATGGAGTCAACTTCACGGCTGATACGGTAGAACTGGTCACCGGTCTTTAAGCATTCCTCAGAAAGCATATTGTAACTTTCTGCGATAGAATCAACAGATGCAACAAAGTGCTGAGTCAACGCAGACTGATTCTGAATTTCATTAGAAATATCATCCATAGCAAGGCTGATGGAATTGATTTTATCGTTTACAATATTGATTTCGTCTACAGAATGGTGAACGCTGTCAGCACTGAGAGCAAGTTGTTTTGTGGTAGCTTCTACTGATTTTACCAAATCATTGATACCGTCCTGAATCTCAGTAACATACTTTACTACGTCTTCTGTAGATTGGGTAGTGTTAGCGGAAAGGTCTTTAATTTGATTTGCTACAACTGCGAAACCACGACCTGCTTCGCCGGCTCTTGCTGCTTCAATAGAAGCATTAAGTGCAAGCAGACCACTCTTTTGGGCAATCTTTTTAACCATATCGATGATTTCAGTAATTTTAATTGTTTTTTCCTGAAATGCAATAATTTGTTCATTAATAGCGTGAACCTGTTTTGTAGATTCATCTACAAGACGGATACTGTTTTCCATGTTATTAACACCATCAGAAGATGCAACCATAGCATCATGGGTATTCTTCTGTACAGTCTGCACGGAGTAAACAATGTTCTCGATAGATTCACCCATATCCTGACTGGAACCGCGCATATCGGTAATTGCGGTAGTTTGGGAATTGACCTGTTCAATCATTTCCTTAACATTGGAACTGTCACCGATACGGGCCATAGAGTTATTTAATTTCATAACAAAACCATTGTTAGATTTCATAAAAGAATCTAACATCTGGTTATATAAAATAGCAATTTCCGGATCATTGAAAGCGCTTACATCAATTGGAATAAATTCTCCCTTTACAGCCTTTCTCATGCTCTCGATTAATTTCTGTTTATCTTCCTGTAAAGAAATTAAAGGTTTTTTCTGTTTCAAAACATCTCCTCCTAACAATAAATACAAAACTATCACTAATAACATTTTACCAAAAAAAAGCAACGGATGCTATACATTTTTTATAAATTTGACAATTTTTATTGTTGAGAATAGAATGAAAGTAGATTTCGTATAAATATTTAGTGAGAAAGACTGTTAAATATGAATGTAAGTACTATGAATCGAGAAGAAAAAATAAATTATATGACAACAAAACCGGTTCCGGGTCTTGTATGTCAAATGGCGGTACCGACCATCATCAGTATGTTGGTATCTTCTTTTTATAACATGGTCGATACATATTTTGTGGGAAAGTTAGACACCAATGCAACGGCAGCAGTAGGAGTTGTTTTTTCGGTAATGGCACTGATTCAGGCCTGTGGTTTCTTTTTCGGGCATGGGTCGGGAAATTATATTTCCAGAAAGTTAGGTGCCGGAGAATATGAAGATGCAAATTTTATGGCCGCATATGGTTTTTTCTGTGCTTTTTTTGCCGGAATCGTAATAAGTGTATTAGGATTGATTTTTTTGGAGCCTCTGGCTATGCTTTTGGGTGCAACTTCGGATTTTATGGAGCCAACAAAGCAATATTTGGGCATTATCCTTTTAGGAGCGCCCTTTATGATGTCCCAATTTGTATTGAATAATCAGCTTAGGTTTCAGGGAAGTGCTTCTTATGCCATGGTAGGTATTGTGTCCGGAGCAGTAATTAATATTGTTTTGGACCCTATTTTGATTTTTGTATTTCATATGGGTGTTTCAGGGGCAGCAGTGGCTACTGTAATCAGCCAAATTATCAGTTTTTGTATTTTGTGGAGAGTAAGCCGTAAAGGTGGAAATATTAAAGTAGAATGGAAAAATTTTCATCCGGATTTTCGGTCTTTTCAGGAAGTATTTAGAGGGGGATTTCCCTCTTTATGCAGGCAGGGACTTAACAGTCTGGCCACGATTTGTCTGAACAGATCAGCGGGAATGTTTGCAGGCGAATATACAGTACAGGCTATTGCTGCCATGTCTGTAGTTACCCGAATTACTATGTTTGCCAATTCGGCACTGATTGGTTTTGGACAGGGTTTCCAGCCGGTTTGCGGTATGAATTATGGAGCAAAAAAATACGGAAGAGTAAGGGAAGCTTATTGGTTTTGTGTGAAAGTTGCGTTTGTTTTCCTTTTGGCGATTTCTGCAGTAGGTTTTGTGTTTGCAGAACCTTTACTGACTCTTTTTAGAAAAGATGATGCAGAGGTAATAAGAATCGGAACGGTAGCACTTCGAATGCAATGTGTCTCTTTTCCCTTGAATTCTTGGATTGTTATCTGTAATATGTATTTACAGTCCATCGGTAAAGCTACAAAGGCTTCTATCGTGGCTGCATCCAGACAGGGAATTTTCTTTATTCCGCTGATTTGGATTTTGCCTTTCTTTTTGGGACTTCAAGGAGTGCAAATCACGCAAATGATTTCGGATATTTGTGCTTTTGTATTATCAATTCCCTTAGGCATCAGTGTGCTTAGGAAGATGAAGAAGCAGGAAAGTGAATTTATTCAATAAGATAAAAGGAGTTAATCATGGCTGAGAAAATATTGGTTCTTGATATAGACGGAACTCTTACTACATCTCAAAAAGATATTTCGCCGGAAACCAAAAAAGGAATTATGTCCATTCAGGAGAGGGGACATCTGGTGATGCTTGCCTCCGGCAGACCCACACCGGGAATGATGAGATATGCAAAAGAACTGGAATTGGAAAAATACGGCGGATATCTGCTTTCCTTTAATGGCGCCAGAATTATTAATTGTAAGACCGGGGAAATCGTATTTCAAAAGATATTGCCCAGACAGGTGCTTCCCGGACTTTACAAATTTGCCGTGGAACATGATTTAGGACTGCTGACTTATTTCGGTGATTATATCGTGCTTGGAACAAGGTCTGACGAATATGTGGAAATTGAGTCCAGAATTAACGGGATTCCTGTGCGTAAGGTCAATGACTTTGTGAATTTTATAGATTTTGATGTGAATAAATGTCTTATGACCGCACCGCCTGAAAAAGCGGAAAAGTGCATGAAACTGTTACAGGAAAAATATAAGGATTCCCTCAGCATTTACCGTTCAGAGCCTTTTTTTATTGAGGTTATGCCTAAGGATGTGGATAAGGCCACTTCTTTGGACCGGATGCTGGAAACAGTAGGTTTAAAACGGGAAAATGCAATTTGCTGCGGTGACGGATACAATGATATTTCCATGATTTCCTATGCAGGTGTGGGTGTTGCCATGAAAAATGCCAGAGAAGAGGTAAAAGAGGCGGCAGATTACATCACCGACAGAACCAACGATGAAGATGGATTATTGGATGTAATTGATAAATTTATTCCCATGTAGGAAAAATTATTGTGAAAAATGGCAATAAATGCACAAAATATGATAAAAATTTAAGAGAAAATCTCCCATAAATGGATTATGCTGATAAAAAGGCAGAAAATGCATTGTGGGAGGTTTTTATGTTTAAAAAATTAGTACGTTTGTCAGCAGTTTTGTTGGCAGGAATGTTACTGTGGGGTTCTGTGGACATTAATGTGTTACAGGTTTGGGCAGACAGTTATGGAGAAAATGTCATTATCAATCCTAATTTTGCAGACAGTGATGTATCTGCATGGGGTGCAGCTCAGGGAAAAGCAACTATTACGGCTGTTCAGGGTGAGGATGAGATTTTCGAGGAAGTGACTACTTATGGTATGATTTCGGACAGAACATCACCTTATGAGTGTATTGCTCAGGATATTACCAATCTGGTGGAAAACGGAAAGGAATATGAATATTCTTTTTTTGCGAAGCTTTCTTGGGATTATGATGGTGCTCCCGCAGACCAGAGAGAATTGCATTTTGCACCTTATGTAACAATTAATGGGGCTACCAGTTATCTGGGCTCTTATTCAGAGGAACTTAAGGGAACATGTACCCGGACATTGGTACCGGGGGAGTGGACCTATTATAAGGGTACTTTTAAGATTGATTACAGTGGTAACATCGACCAGATAGTGATTCGTTTGTTAGAGCAGGGTAACAATTTCGGGCAAGGAGATTGTGTGCTGGGGGATTATTATATAACCGGCGTTTCCCTCAGGGAAATCCAAAAGGACCCCATTGTTTTGGAGGATGTGGTTCCTGTTAAAGATGCTGTGACACAGGTAATGGGCGACGATTTCAGAGTAGGTGCGGCAGTAACGGTTACAGAATTTGCAGATCAGGGCGTGGAAGCCATTATTAAAAAGCATTTTAATGCACTGACTATAGGTAATGAGTTGAAACCGGATGCGCTTTTTGGTTATAGTAATGCCAAATGTCCCGGTACAACTACCGCTGTTTTAAACGGCGAGGAACTGGTTGTGCCGAAATTGGATTTTAGCAGAGCCGAAAAGATTTTGAATAAAATCAAAAAATGGAATGAGGCAAACCCTGACAACCAGATTAAAATGCGTGGTCATGTACTGCTTTGGCATTCCCAGACGCCGGAGTGGTTTTTCCATGAAAATTATGATGCTTCCAAGGATTATGTAAGTGTGGAAGTTATGAATAAGCGTTTGGAATGGTATATAAAGACAGTACTGGAGCATTTTACCGGCGCAGACAGCCCTTATAAGGGAATGTTTTACGGTTGGGATGTAGTAAATGAGGCGGTTAGTGATGCTACAGGTACATATCGCACAGATAAAGAAAAGGCGTCGGAAAGTTTAAGCAGTCCTACTCACGGCAGCAATTCCAGTTGGTGGCATGTATATCAGAGCGAAGAATTTATTATTAATGCATTCCGCTATGCAAATAAATATGCACCCGCCGATGTGGAGTTATATTATAACGATTATAATGAGTTTGAAACAATTAAAATGAATGGTATTTTGGCTTTGTTAAAAGCGGTCAAAGAAGCGGAGGGTACCAGACTGGACGGTATGGGTATGCAGGCTCACTACAGTACAGGTTATCCGGATAAATCCAGAATTGAAACTGCCTTAAGAAAATATGCAGAAGCAGCAGGTTCTGTACAACTTACAGAGTGGGATTACACAGGAAGCGGTACTTACGATGGTACAGAAGCTACCAGAATGACAGAATATGTGCGCATTGCAAACCGGTACAAGGAATGTTACAACATTATACAAAGTTTAAAGAAAGAAGGCGTCAATATTACCGGCATGACTTTCTGGGGAACCATTGATAAATATTCATGGTTACAGAACCGCTCCAATGTGGGCGGAGGTACAGACGGTACCCAAAAGCAATGCCCGATGTTGTTTGATGATAATTATAATGTAAAACCTGCCTATTGGGCATTTGTGGATCAGTCTCTGATTGAAACTAACGGTCAAGCGGCAGAAGAGCCGGAAGAAACAAAACAGCCGGAGACAGCAGAGAAACCGGAAGAATCCCAAACCACGGAAGAATCAAAAACCGTGGAGGAATCCGTTGCTACGGAGGAATCTCAAACTGTGGAGGAATCCCAAGTTACGGAAGAGTCACAGACTGTAGAGGAGTCTCAGGTCGCAGAAGAATCCAAGACTACGGAAGAGTCACAAACTGCTGATGAAGCAGAGGACGATTTTCCTTGGACAATTATTATTGTAGCAGTAAGTATTGTGGCAGCGATAAGTGTTGGAATATTTGTTGTAACTTTGGTGAAAGAGACCAAAAACAAAGAAAAATAAAGTGAACTAAAAAAGGACATCTATTATGAATGCATATAAACTGCATGATTGATAGATGTCCTTCTATTTTTAATTAAAATAGTTTTGCTTTATAGAGTGCGGAACCTACTGCGCCGGTAATGATGGTGGATGCAATCATTTCAAACACTGCATTGATTCCTACGAAAGAGCAGATAAATATAATTACATTTTCGCCGCCGATGAGATTCTGCATATATTCTGTGTTACCGAACAACAGCACCAGCGCTGTCATAAAGAACACCGTATTTAAAAATGCGGAACAAAATCCTGTTACCAGGCAGGACACATGCACATTGCTGGCTTTTTTGACGCCTTTGAATATGTAGCCGAGAAGTAAGCCGTCCAAAAGCCTGGGTACGAAACGCTGTACAAATGCCAAAAAGGGGTTGATGCCAAACAAAACAACGCCCATTGCACTTGTGCCTCCCACTCCAATACACTGGAGAAAACTGGTGAGACCAAAAATGGCGCCGACAAAAGCACCGCCTGAAGGACCCAGCGTGATAGCTGCAATCGCTACAGGAATTACATTGAAGGTGATGGCAAGAGGTCCGATATTCAAATATCCAAGCGGCGTGTAAGCCATCAGAAGCAGGATACCGGTAAGCAGACCGAGCATTACCATTTTCTTGGTGTTAAAAGTTTTTTTCATATTTAGTTTTCCTCCTTGTTATCATTCTCCTTCTGGAGATACAATACAACTCTCTTATACCACAACTTAACGGAAATGTATACAAAAACTTTTCTAATGTGTTATAATGTACGCGAGCAGAAAACCAAGCGACGCCGCAGGTGGCATTTGGTTTTCTGCCGCGATAACGAGCAAACAGTCTGCGAAGCAGACAAAAAATGCACGATAGTGCATGTTTGCGAGTGAGCGAACGTAAGAGAGCAAAGCAAAATGCATATATACCGAAAGGAGCATAGAACATGCTGAAAGGAAAACATATTGTATTAGCCGTAACGGGAAGCATTGCTGCTTATAAAATTGCCAATCTGGCAAGTATGCTGAAAAAACTGAATGCAAATGTGACGGTTATGATGACACAAAATGCTACTAATTTTATTAACCCTATTACTTTCGAGACATTGACATCCAACAAATGTCTTATTGATACTTTTGACCGCAATTTCCAGTATAGCGTGGAGCATGTTTCTTTGGCAAAAAGTGCGGATGTGGTTATGATTGCGCCTGCATCTGCCAATGTTATCGGAAAAATAGCAAACGGTATTGCAGATGATATGTTGACCACCACAGTGATGGCTTGTAAATGTAAAAAAATCGTGGCACCTGCCATGAATACCAATATGTACGAAAATCCCATTGTGCAGGATAACATTAAAAAGTTACAGCACTATGGCTATGAAGTAATCACACCGGACACCGGATATTTGGCCTGCGGTGATGTAGGTGCAGGAAAAATGCCCTCCGAGCAGGTCCTTTTAGAGTACATTTTGCGTGAAGTTGCTTACGAAAAAGATATGGTAGGAAAAAAGGTACTGGTAACAGCCGGACCTACCAGGGAAAGACTGGACCCTGTCCGTTATATTACCAACCATTCCACCGGAAAAATGGGCTATGCCATTGCAAAACACTGCATGATGCGAGGAGCACAGGTTACCCTCGTCACCGGAAAAACGGATACGCCGAAACCTCCTTTTGTTAAAATTGTGGAAATAGAGTCTGCCCGGGATATGTTTGAGGCAGTAAAAGAGGTTTATGAGGAGCAGGACATTATTATCAAGGCAGCAGCCGTGGCAGATTACAGACCTGCTACTGTTTCCAGCGAGAAAGTGAAGAAAAAAGATGGGGATTTGTCCATTCCTTTGGAGAGAACAGTGGATATTTTGCAGTTTCTTGGGGATAACCGCAAAGAAGGTCAGTTCCTTTGTGGATTTTCCATGGAAACCCAGAATATGCTGGAAAATTCCCGTGCGAAATTAGAGAAAAAGCATGTGGATATGATTGTGGCAAACAATTTGAAGCAGGCCGGCGCAGGATTTGGCACAGATACTAATATTGTTACGTTGATTACAAAAGATGATGTGAAAGAACTTCCCATTATGACTAAGGATGAAGTAGCAAAACAACTGATAGACACCATTTTAGGAGCACAAAAATAGAATGAACAAGGACCATATGTTTAGTAACAACGCTTTAAAAAAGTTGCTGATACCCATTATTATTGAACAATTGTTATCTTCCCTTATCGGAACAGTGGACACCATGATGGTAAGTAATGTAGGCGACGAGGCAATGTCTGCGGTGTCGCTGGTAAACTCCATCAATGTCCTTGTCATGCAGGCGTTTTCTGCATTGGCAACGGGTGGTGTTATCGTCTGTTCCCAGTACATAGGAAAGAAAGACGATGAAATGGCCAATAAGGCAGCAGGGCAGTTGCTTTTTTCCGTTGGTTTTCTTTCCGTCATTGTAATGAGTTTTTGCCTTATTTTCCGTACCGGACTTCTGGGGTGGATTTTTGGTTCCGTGGAAGAGGCAGTTATGGAAAATTCAAAAACATACCTCTTTTATACGGCGTTATCATTCCCTTTCATTGCCGTATACAACTCCGGTGCTGCCATATTCAGGGCACAGGGTGTTACCAAAATGCCTATGAAAATATCCATCATTTCCAACCTTATAAATGTGTGCGGAAATGCAATTTTTATCTGGGTTTTCCACTGGGAAGTTATGGGTGTGGCTCTTGCCACTTTGATTTCCAGAGTATTTAGTGCAGTGGTTGTCCTTTATTTCTTAAGGCAGCCCAAACAAACTATTGTTGTAAAGAATTATCACAAAATCCGTCCGGATTTCAGAATCATAAAAACCGTACTGCGAATCGGAATTCCTTCCGGTGTAGAAAACAGTATGTTCCAGTTAGGTAAACTGATGATTCAGTCTACGGTGTCCACCATGGGAACCGCAGCGATTGCAGGTCAGGCAATGACAAGTACCCTTGAGAGCTTGCAGAGTGTTGCGGCATCTTCCGTAGGTGTGGCTCTTACCACGGTGGTCGGGCAGTGTATCGGTGCCAGCCGCAGGGATGAGGCAAAATACTATGTAAAGAAAATGTCTGTCTGGTCTTGGTGTATATTGGTAACCAGTTGCATAATCGTCTTAATTCTTGTAAGGCCTGTTACGATTCTTGCGGGAATGGAACCGGAAAGTGCAAAAATTTGTGTTTCACTGATAACTACCATTGTTCTTGTAAAGCCCTTCATTTGGGTTCCGTCCTTTACTTTTGTGGCAGCCCTTCGTGCAGGCGGAGATGTAAAATACACCATGGTAACAGCTATTATCAGCATGTGGATATGCAGAGTTGTTTTGTGTATTTTCCTGGTAAGACAGTTCGATATGGGACCTTTGGCAGTTTGGATTGGTATGTTCAGTGACTGGACTATGCGCGGAATATTCTTCGGTACCAGACTGCGCAGCGGAAAGTGGTTAAAGCATAAAGTAATCGAATAAATGCGCATTTTATGCGGTTTGCAACCGTAAGTTTACACAAAAAATCTCAAACGCAACATGAAATTGGTAGAAGTTGCGCCCGTATAATCATACAATTTTCGTATCAGATCTGTGATACGGGTGAGTGGTAATACGAGACCTCAAACTCGTCAAATAAAAAAATCGTATAGAAGAGAGGACATATGAGTTTAGGAGTAAATTTGCAATTTTTAAGAAAAAGAGAAAACATGACACAGGAGCAGTTGGCGGAAGTTTTGGGAGTGTCCAGACAGTCCATTTCTAAATGGGAATCCGATACCAGTTTTCCGGAGACGGATAAAATCCTTCAGATTTGTGATATGTTCCATTGTAATATGGATACTTTGATGCGAGGCAGTCTGGAAGAAACTGTTGTGGAAGATACTGCCAAGTATGATTCGGTTATGAACCGTTTCAGTGTGATGGTGGCGCTGGGTGTAGGAATTGTTATTATGGGTGCGGCAACGGCAAGTTTGCTGGAAGGCTTTCAGGTTGTGGAAGCAATTTGTGATATGACCTTGCTGAGTTTTGTGGCTATAGCAGTTTTCCTTTTTATTATTGCCGGAGTGGAGCGCAGTCAGTTCCGCCAAAAAAACCCTTATATAAAGCAGTTTTATACGGAAGATGAAATAGACGCCTTTCATAAAAAGTTCCCCTTTATTATCGGTGGTGGCGTGACATTCATTATTTTGGCAGTAATTATTAACACCGGCTTGGAAGAAATTACACCGCCTGCGGGATGCACCACAGAACTTTATGGTGGTATTTTCCTTATGATGATTGCTGTTGCAGTGGGCACGTTGGTTTATGGCGGATTGCAGAAATCCAAGTATGATATTAAATCATATAATGAAGAAACAGAAAAAGAGAACAGTGAGACAAATAAAAAAATTGGTGTATGGTGCGGCGTAATTATGCTGATCGCCACGATTTTGTTCCTGATTTCCCTGGGCATAGAAATGGGAACTGCCAATTGGAAAATTGACAGTTGGAAATACAGTATCATGGCTTACAGTTGGTTAGTGTTTCCTATCGGTGGAATTCTTTGCGGTATAGTAGCAATGATTCTTTCCCTGAAAGACAAAAATAAAACCGAAGAATAAAAATTAACTTAAAAAGATTGCAAAGTTGTGCAAATTGTTCAAACTTTGTAATCTTTTTTTATTATGCAAATTTCTTTGTTTTAGAGTGGTAGAGTACTAAAATTATGCAAAATATCCAAAAAGCAAAATTAAAATATGTTAATTATTTCGGTATATGCTACAAATAACACAATACAATTCAAAAATATATTGTTTATTTTTACTTAAACGTTTGACATGCAAGAAAGTAAGGTATAAAATGGAAGACATAGGAAGAATATCTTGGTTCAATCCCGGAATTGCATATCAGGATATCTTCAAAATGAAATTTATTATAGGGAGGTCCTTATGAGAAAGAGAGAAGGAATGTTCTTTCACGGCACAGCGAAGAAGTTGGTTGCTGCAGTAGCGGTAGCAGGTCTTGTATTAACAGGATTTAGCACCACAGCCGTAGCAGCAGAAACTCCTGTGGAAGAGACAAAAATTGAATTGGCGGAAGAAGATGCTACAGAAATTTTCTCCGGCGACACAAATGAGTCCTATGAATCAAGTGATGCCAGTTGGCTCATGAAGGCTGCGGATGACGATGTTATTACCGTTGTTTACACATGTACAGAAAAAGCAAACGCCGGTTGGGGTGTTCTCGGCTGGGGTGCAACAATTAATGATGCATGGAAAGATGGTCCCAGTTTGTCATCTTCCGAAAAAAATGCAACAGATGAAATGGTTGCAACCATGACAGTTGCTGATTTCAAAAAGACCATGGGCATTACAGACAGTTCTGTTGTAAGTTTCATTAAATTGGGCGCATGGAATGGTGGTAAAATCATTTCCCTTACCGTTTCAGGTGCCGAAAACGCACCTAAAGTAGAAGGTGCAGAGGAAATCGTAATTGAAGGTCCGAAGGAGCTTAATCCTGCTGATTATTTGTATTTATTGGATACAAACTGGTTGGCAGCACATGAAAATAACTTCAGACTTTGGCCCGGTGCATTTTTACCCGGATGGAATCCCGGCGTAACAATCTATGTTACTATGGAATTTGAAAGTAATGGACCGTTCATGGGTGCTTACGGAACATGCGTTAACGTACCCGGAGATCCTTGGGCATGGCAGATGGAAGTATTCAACTCCGGTTCAGATAATGATCTCACTTGCACATGGTTCCTGACACCGAGACTTGACTATATGGATATCGGAATTTGGTGGATGGGCGGAACACAGCTCGGTATCAAATCCATCAAAGTAGAAAAGGCAATTGACTACAGCGGTCCTGCTGTTGTTGATGAAGACGACGATGACGATACTCCGACAAGAGCGCCTTATGCAGGAAATGCCAATGCCTCTTACTCCGGTTACATTGATCTTACCACTACCGGTGATTGGACTAACAATGTAGTATCTTATAATGATTTGATTGGAAATGTAGACCCTACAACCATCACATCCATTGTGTTTAATGGAGAAGCGTCTGTTCAAGTAGGTTATAATTCAACATCTGGATGGACACAGTTTGATGGAATAACAACACATACAGCAACAGCTATTGATTTTGCACCGGAAAATTACTATTTGCAGATTGGTTGTGGACCTCTTACAAATAAGAGAGTGACATGGGATGTTTATACAAATGGTGCAACACCTGCTGTAGATCCCTCTCAGGGAAATACAGATCCTAATGTTAAAGTTTTAAATTATACACTTACAAAAGACACTACAACAACAGAGGTTATAGATTTAAATGCAGCTCTTCCGAATTTAGCAGTTGGTGATCAGGTAAAAATTACTGCAGAAGCTACAGGTGATATCAGTACAGGTTGGTATGGTTACTCATTCAATGTAGGTATCAACTCTGATACGGATTCTGATCCTCTTACAAATGCTGTTTGGACACAAGAATCTTTTGAAACTTGGGGTTCAGAAGATCTCACTAAGAGTTTTACAATTACCGTACCTTATGCTAGCGGAAACAATGCACAGTTGCAGAGTTATAGCGTTCAGGGTTCAGATATAGCTGTTAAATTAACATTTGAAAAATTATAATAAAAACCCCGAAAGGCGGAACATTTTGTTCCGTCTTTCTTTATGCCCCAAAATACTTGTAAAAATTCCTATGAAAATCAAGAAAAATAGGAAATTTCTGTGCAATCTGTTGCTTTCGAGCATATTTGAATAGTGCTATAATATGTCCTCGGAGAAACGACCTTTCGAGGCCTTTTAACTATTATAAAGTATATCGAAAGAAGGAAATAAATATGGAAACGGTGTATGGAGTTTTTTGTGACTTAGCAATTATCATTGTATTTGCGAAGTTTTTTGGGTTATTGGCCAGAAAATTGAAGGCGCCGCAGGTAGTTGGTGAAATTATTGCCGGATTACTGATTGGTCCCAGTGTTTTGGGTTTGGTGCAGCAAACCGACTTTTTGGTGCAGATGGCGGAAATCGGTGTAGTTCTTTTGATGTTCTCCGCAGGACTGGAAACGAACTTAAAGGATCTGTTAAAGACAGGCCCCTTGGCTTTGGCCATTGCCTGTGCAGGCGTTTTTGTTCCACTGGTATGCGGTACATTTTTGTATATGGGATTTTACGGAACGGCACCCTGGGGCTCTGATAAATTTTATACGGCTGTATTTATAGGGGTTATTTTGACGGCAACTTCCGTAAGTATTACCGTAGAGACACTGAAAGAAATGGGCAAACTGAAAGGCAAAATCGGAACGACTATTTTAAGTGCAGCTATCATCGATGATGTTATCGGTATTATTGTGTTGACTTTCGTTATCGGATTTAAAAATCCCGATTCCAAGCCCGGAGAAGTTGTACTGAATACGATATTATTCTTTGTGTTTGCCATTGTTGTGGGCTACATTATTTACAAAATATTTAAGAAAGTAGATAACAGATATCCTCACACAAGACGTATTCCTATTATCGGACTGGCACTTTGTTTTAGTTTTGCATTTATTGCAGAAAGATATTTTGGAATCGCCGATATTACTGGCGCTTATGTGGCAGGAATTATTCTCTGTTCCAGCAGGGATTCCGAATACATTGCTGAGAAGATGGACATTAATTCTTATATGCTTTTCGGACCTGTATTTTTTGCAAGTATTGGCTTGAAAACCAGTTTGAATAATGTAGATGCAAGTTTGTTATTGTTTGCAGTCGGCTTTGTTTTGGTAGGTTTGGCATCTAAAATCATCGGCTGCGGACTTATGGCTAAAATATGCAGGTTCCGTAGTAAAGACTGTTTGAAAATTGGTGTGGGAATGATGACCAGAGGCGAGGTAGCGCTGATTGTTGCCCAGAAAGGTCTTTCTGTGGGAATGATAGCGCCGGAGTATTTTACAGCGGTTATCTTGCTTATTATTGTGTCCAGTATCTGTACCCCCATTATTTTAAAATTTCTTTATGCGAAAGACCCGGAATGTGATGCCGCATAAGAATTATATAGTGTTTGCACTGAAAGGCGGAGAAAAATCTCCGTCTTTTTTTTGTCATAAAGTTACTTTTGTGGTAAAATTTAGAAAGTATGTTTTTATAATCACATTTAAAATGGACGGATGTTAATTATGGACTTTTTTTATAGTAAAGAACAATTAAAAACACAATTAAAAGATATGGGACTGAAATCGACAGATGCGGTAATGATTCATTCCTCTATGAAAGCAATCGGTCATGTGGAAAATGGAGCCGATGATGTGCTGGATGCCCTGATGGAGTATTTCTCAGAAGGGCTGCTTATGATGCCTACTCACACATGGAAGCAGATGAGCGAAGAATATCCTATGTTTGATCCCGAGACAGAGCAGGCATGTGTAGGACTTCTTCCTAATATGTTTATGAAAAGGCAGGGTGTTTACCGTTCTTTGCATCCCACTCACAGCATTGCTGCATACGGGGCAAAGGCCGAAGAGTATGTGAGAGGAGAAGAAAATTTGTCAACTCCCTGCGCACCGGAAGGCTGTTGGGGCAGGCTGATGCAGGAAAACGCAAAAATTTTACTTATCGGCGTGACTCACACCCGTAATACTTATATTCACGGGGTGGAGGAGATACTGAATGTGCCGGAGCGGCTTACGGAGAAACCTGTGGAATTCCAGGTGAAATTGCCGGATGGCACATGGAAAAAAGTAAATATGCATAGACACTACAACCGGATTTCAGATCATATATCGGAAAATTACGATATTATGTTGGAAGGTTATTTTGAAACCGGTGCAGCAAAAAGGGGAAGTTTTGGTAAGGCACAGTGCATCTTGTGTGACGCAAGAAAAATTTATGAAGTTACCAAGAGAGTAGCTTCCCATAATCCTAATTTCTTTATTGAATGTACCTGTGTTCCCCGGCAGTGGTACATGGAAGATAAATGAAAAAGGTTGACATCTCATTTTAAAAAATATACTATGACAATGAGTGTTTAGGCACAAATTTACATTTAAGGAGAGATATTATGAAAAAATTATTGGCAACAGTACTTGCTATGGTTATGGCAGCAACGATGTTGGTAGGATGCGGTTCCAGCGATTCATCCGCAGAAAAAGTTAGGGTTATTGAAATTGACCTTACTCAGGAAGAGTATGCATTTGGTGTTGACAAAACACAGCCTGAGCTTCTGGAAAAAACAAATGAGTTTATCGCAAAAATTATGGAAGATGGTACATTTGATGAAATTTGTAACCATTACTTTGGTGATGGAACACCCGTTGCAGTAAAATCCGCAGCACTTGATGAATCTAAAGATCAGCTTGTGGTTGCAACAAACGCAGCGTTTGCACCTTTTGAGTATACAGAAGGCGATAATTTCTACGGTATTGATATGGAAATCGCTGCCGAACTTGCAAATTACCTTGGAAAAGAACTGGTTATCCAGCACATGGATTTTGATGCAGTTTGTTTGGCAGTAGGTCAGCAGAAATGTGATATTGCTATGGCTGGTCTGACAGTAAAAGAGGACAGAAAAGAGTATGTAAACTTTACAAATTCCTACTACAATGCATCCCAGAAATTGATTGTATTGGCAGAAGATACAACTTTTGATGCTTGCAAAGAGGCAGCAGACGTAGAAGCAATCTTAAATGGTTTTGACAACAGCGTGAAAATCGGTGTTCAGAACGGAACAACAGGTCAGTTCTATGTAGAAGGTGATGCAGAATGGGGATTTTCAGGTTATGCAACAACATGCATCGGTTATAAAAACGGCTCACTTGCTGTACAGGATCTGATTAACGGAAATATCAACTATGTAATTATTGACTCTGCTCCTGCAGCAGCGGTTGTAGCAGCAATTAACGAACTTTAATTTAAAGGAAAAACAGAATGGCAAATTTTGACCGTAAGGTAGAGAAATTTATTGATATACTGATTAATAAAAATGGATATGTGCAAGTTTTGGAAGGTTTGCAGAACACGCTGATTATTGCGGTTTTGGGTCTGATTATCGGTACCGTTATCGGTACGGTCATCGCCTCTGTCCGGGTTATGCCCAAATACAAGACCTTGCCTAAAATTTTAAACGGAATCTGCAGTTTTTATGTGGAACTTTTCCGTGGAACCCCTATTGTGGTGCAGTTACTGATATTTTATTATGTGCTGTTGCCTGTTATAGGAATTAAGATGAACGGTGTGGATGTATCCATTTTGGTATTTGGTCTAAACAGCGGTGCTTACATATCCGAGATGATGAGGGCAGGTATCCTGTCTGTGGATTCCGGCCAGATGGAAGCGGGACGTGCGGTGGGTCTTAGTTTCTTTACAACTATGGTCAAAATCGTAATTCCTCAGGCAGTTAAAAATATTCTGCCTACGCTGGGTAATGAATTTATTGCTCTGATTAAGGAAACTTCTGTTGTCAGTTTCGTAGGCGCAGCGGATTTGTATGTGGCTTTCAATTTGATTGGTACAAACAGTTACGAATTTATGGTGCCTTATCTGGCGATGGCAATTATTTATGTAGTGATTGTCCTGATTATCAGTTTTGGTATTAAGATGATGGAAAGGAGCCTGCGAAAGAGTGATAGACGTAATTAATCTGAAAAAGAACTTTGGCAATGTGGAAGTCTTAAAAGGCATCAATCTCACTATCAATAAGGGAGATATTGTGGCTGTTATCGGACCTTCCGGCTCCGGAAAAAGTACATTTCTTCGCTGCCTGAACTGTATGGAGGACCCTACAGCCGGACAAATTATTTTCAATGGTGTGGATATTGCAGACATGTCCGTAGACATCAATGTCCATAGACGTCACATAGGAATGGTATTCCAGCATTTCAATCTTTTTAATAACAAAACCGTTATTGAAAATATTATGCTGGCGCCGGTTCATGTAAGATGTCAGGAACTTAAAAAAGCAAAAAGAAAAAAAGGTGTAGATAAAGCCACTCTTCCCACCAAAAAGCAGATAAAGGAAGAGGCAAGAGAGCAGGCAATGAATTTGCTGAAACGCATTGGCCTGGAGGATAAAGCGGATGTTTATCCCGCAACCTTATCCGGCGGACAAAAGCAGCGTGTGGCAATTGTAAGAGCTTTGGCCATGAATCCGGACGTGATTTTGTTTGACGAGCCTACCAGTGCATTGGACCCGGAAATGGTCGGGGAAGTATTGGATCTGATGCGCGCCCTTGCAGAAGAAGGCATGACCATGATTGTGGTTACCCATGAAATGGGCTTCGCCAGAGAAGTGGCAAACAGAATCCTGTTTATGGATGACGGACTGATTTGCGAAAGCGGCGATCCGAAAGAATTTTTTGCAAATCCCAAGACAGACCGCGCAAAAGAGTTTCTGTCGAAGGTGTTGTAAGTTATAATAAGAGATTTGAAAAGCTAGGTATGAAAGTACCTAGTTTTTTGTTGATTTATTTTAGGTTATGTATATAATAAAAGTAGGGAAAGTAGGAATATCCCTACTTCTGCTATTGAAAGGAGGTAAATGAAAATGATAGTAGATAACGCAAAAGTAATGTCTAAGGGTCAAATAACATTACCAAAAGAAATAAGGGTGCAATTAGGCATAGATACAGGAGACCGGGTGACGCTAATTTGTGAAGGAGATCAAGTAGTTATGATGAATGCTGCTGTTTATGCCATGAAAATGCTTCAACAAGGAATGGCCGGAGAGGCAAAAAAAGCAGATTTGACAACTGAAGAAGATATTAATGCTCTAATAAAAGAGATGCGAACAAAAGAGGAGGAAGTATGAGGGTATTAGTAGATAGTAACATTCTGATATCTGCAGCATTAAATGCCAAAGGGACACCTTATAAAGCCTTTTTAAAAGCGGTTACTTATCCAAATAAAGGGGTGATATGTTCGCAGAATCTCGAAGAATTAAGAAAAATATTCTATAAAAAGTTTCCTAACAAAATTGGTTTATTAGAGCAGTTTTTGTCCATTGCATTACTTGCCATGGAAGTAATTCCAATACCATGTGATGCAATGGATGAAGAAAGTTTGGTAAGAGATAAAGCAGACAGACCGATTCTAAGAGCAGCAATCGCTGAGAATGTGGATGTTATAATAACCGGTGACAAAGATTTTCTTGAATCAGGAATAAGAAAGCCTAAAATCATGACAGCATCGGAATTTCTAAATTAATTATTTTATAGTTCTATTGTGAAGTTCAAATTATGATATTTCAAAAAATTCCCTAAAATATCTCAAATAAATATTACATAAATTAATCAACACAAACTATCTCCCGGATATCCTCCAGCGGAATTTTTGTATTAACCACCTGCATGGTGCGGCTGCTTTCGCATACTTTTACAAAAATGCCGGTAATTTTTATATATTCATCGTTGTGGAAATAAACAACGGAAACCATTTTGCCGGGTGAGAGGCTATGAAGTGTGCGGTCCAGTTCCTCCATCATCTCCTCGGAGAGTTCTATTTTGGGCACCAGTATGCGCTCTTTTTCCAAAAGGGCTTCCCGAAAGCCTTTTAAGGCGTCAAAGGGTACAAATTGTTTTGCTCTGCTGACTTTTTCTCTATATGCCACTTTTGTGACCTCCTATCTGTCTGTTGCGCTCCATGGTAGTAGCATTTTTCTGCAAATCCATTCCCTTTATGATGGCGTTTTTCCCAAACCTTTTTTTGATATCCAAAACTGCGGATTGCACCTTGCGGTCTTTTTCCGGTTCTCTGGGGTCTGTAAACAAATCGTATTGTTCATAGGCTTCGTCCAACAAATTATTAAAAGAAATGTTCAGCCGTTTGATGGGAACGGTAGTATTTACAATGCGTCTATACAACTCCGTCATATGTTGCGTAATGATGCGGACGGAATTGGTGGTAACGGGCATGGTAGTAGAACTGTTGGCACTGTCGATGGTGTTTTTGGCATAACCCACATAAAGAGAAATGGAGTCTGTCACCAGATTTTTTTCTACCAAATCGAGACAAAGCAAGTCCGTCATTTCTTTTACAATCAGCAGACCATCCTCATAACTATATTCATGCATCAATACCTGCCCGCTGGATAGGCAGTTGGTTCTGGCCTTGTAAGATTTAATTTCTGCCATAGTGACAGGCTCGCGTCCCCAAGCATGGTCGATAAGGTACTGAGCGTCAATTCCGAGAAGCCGGTAAAGCAACTTTTCATCGGCACGGGCCACATCTTCCATATTAAAAATTCCTACACTTTCCAGCCGCCTTGCGATGCCCGGTCCCACACGCCAAAAATCCGTAAGGGGTTTATGGTTCCAAAGGGTTTTTTGATAAAGTTCTTCGTCCAGATAGCCAATAAATTCTTTGGAGTGTTTGGCAGTAATGTCCAAAGCCACTTTGGCCAAATAGAGATTTGTGCCGATGCCGCAGGTGGCAACAACGCCGATATCCTTTTTAATATCGCTCATAATGCGTTTACCCAGTTCGGTAGCAGTCATGCGATAAAGACCAAGGTAATTGGTGACATCCAAAAAAGCCTCGTCAATGGAATAGACGTGGATATCTTCTTTTGCAATATATTTCAAATAAATTTCGTAAATTCTGGCGGAATAATCTATATAAAGCTGCATCCGTGGCGGCGCCATAATGTATTGGATATTTGCGGGAATCTGAAAAACCCTGCAGCGGTTGGACACTCCCAGCGCTTTCATGGAAGGGGATACTGCCAGACAGATAGTGCCCCGCTCCCGCTCCGGGTCGGCCACTACCAGGTTGGTAGTCATGGGATCTTTTTTGCGCTCCACACATTCCACGGAGGCATAGAAGGATTTTAAATCAATACAAAGATAGATTCGGTTTTCCACGGGGTCTCCTTTCTGAAAAGTGGGTTGCTACAATGGGTGGGCAGTTGCAACTTGACACCTTTGAGGACAATAACAGTATACCCATATTATAGCAAACATATGTTCGGTTGTAAATGGATAGTTTTGGGAAATACTTGTGAGGATACTTTAAAAATGGTACAATTTGCATGAGTTTATAAATCAAAAGAGAATCAGGACACAAAGGAGCGCTCGGTATGGAACGACAAGTGGACTTAATGGAAATTTCTGACGGAAAATTATAC
Organism: Lachnospiraceae bacterium; assembly: GCA_017468395.1. Taxonomy (GTDB): domain Bacteria; phylum Bacillota; class Clostridia; order Lachnospirales; family Lachnospiraceae; genus Acetatifactor. The sequence continues at coordinate 62,988 of JAFUIR010000011.1, forward strand.
GGCTTAAATGATATGGTAAAAGCTTGTGCCAATAATTGTGACGGGTGTAGTGCCTGCTGCCATGGCAGAGGAGATACTATTACTTTAGATCCGCTGGATGTGCATCATCTGAAAACCGGTTTGCAGACAGGTTTTGAGCAACTCATGACCGGAGGAATCAGTCTGGGCGTGGTAAATGGTATTATCCGTCCCAGCATGATGATGACAGAGGAAGAGGATTCAAAATGTATTTTCCTAAATGCTCAGGGTAGATGTGGTATTCACAGTTTCCGTCCCGGACTTTGCCGCCTGTTTCCTTTGGGGAGAGTTTATGAAGAGGATGGAATCAAATACATTTTGCTAACCGGAGAGTGTGTCCGCGAAAACAGAACTAAAGTAAAGGTACGGAAATGGATAGACATGCCGGATATGGATGCTTATGAAAAATTTTTAATAGAGTGGCATGATTTTTTGAAGGAAATAGAGGCAGCTGTAACAGATGCAAAAGATGATACTTTTGCAAAAAATCTGAACATGTATGTGCTTCGGAAGTTTTATGTGGAGAATTTTGGCGAGACTGAGGAACAGTTTTACCTGGTTTTTGCGCAAAGATTGCTCGAAGCAAGAAAAATTATTTTTGGTTAGGAAATAAAAGAGGGATTGGATGCTTTGGTGCACCAAATCCCTTTGAAGTTTTTTTGTGAATTTAAGGTTTCCAATGTTGTTCCAGGTATTCTAATGCCTTATTGGTGGTTAGTGAAAAACGCTGCTTAAGCACTGCAAGCGTGTCTTCTTTGGTATGTCCCAGTTCTTGGAGTGAAAGGATTAAAGCCATAATTCCGTAATCAATGCCCTCCTGCCGGCACATTTCGTCATGTTCCCAAGATTTCATATAACTAATGCCAACCTCCCTTCGCAACTTTGCGTTTTCTACAATGTGATGAATGGTATCAAGATTTTGATTTGTCACATTTTCGTTTATTGTATTCTCCATGTATTGTAACATATCTTTTAATTCTTGACTAGGGTTTCCTTCCGTTCCTTTCGTATAAAGAAAAATTTTTGTGGCGCCATCGTTGTATGGTACGGAAGAATCCTCTATACACTGGTTCCGGATAGTATATCGGATACCATGTCTGTCAGTGTCAATTCCCAGCACATTTTTTTGCGGAACAATTTGCACTTTTCGGATGGGTCTACCCAGAATCGTACTAAGTAGAATCCGGCAAAATTCAGGCCCGTCTTCTTTCTGCATAAGTATTTGATGAAACAGAAAGTCGTCCATTAAGTCAAGCTCAGCCAGAGGGCGACGCGGACGTTTAGTAGTAACAGTTAAATCATTTGTCATAGGCATATAATCCTTTTGTATAAAATTATAGAATTGAAATGTTTGGCGAATCGCCGGATGCAGTTAAACTGCAATGATTAGAGGCATCCCTGAAAATGGGTTCCATCTAATAACGCAAGAAGAATTCCTGCGGATGTAAGATGTACTATAAGGCATTTTATAAAGAAACGCAAGCAAAAAATGCAATTTATATTATGCGTATATAATGGAAGGAAAAAGACAGGTATGGTATAATGTACGCGAACACAATGAGCCAAGCGGCTGCGAAGCATAGAGGAAAACAAGATGTTGAATAGAAAAAATATAACTATTAGTCGGGCAACCGTGAAAGATGCCCATGACATTGCAAAAATGGCAATTCAGATGTGGGAAGAGAATACCATAGACGGTCTTGCGGAAGAGTTTAAGGAAATGATAGAAGAGGCCGAGGGCGTGGTTTTTCTGGCAAAAGTGGATGGACAGGCGGCAGGGTTTGCCCAGTGCCAACTTCGCCATGATTATGTGGAAGGAACTGACAGCAGCCCGGTAGGGTATTTGGAAGGTATTTTTGTACAAGAGGAATATAGAGGTTGTGGTATTGCCAAACATCTTTTGCAGGAATGTGAAAAATGGGCGGTCAAGCAAGGCTGCACGGAATTTGCCAGCGACTGTGAACTGACCAACAGTGAAAGTTTGAAATTTCACATGAGCATGGGATTTGAGGAAGCAAACAGAATTATTTGCTTTACAAAGAGATTATAATTATAAGGAAAAACCATGAGCAACGAAAGATTAAGTCAAATAAGAGAAGCGGAAAGAGCCTCACATTTGGAAATATATTCTACAGCGGAATTATATGAGAAAGGAAGTTGGCTACAAAAGCCAATTAAAACGGTATTGGATTTGTTGCCGGTTTTTGCCAATTATCAGGCGTTGCGAGCGCTGGACTTAGGCAGTGGGGTAGGCAGAAACAGTATTGCAGTGGCGTTAGAATATCGGCATATTGATTGTAAAGTGGAATGTGTGGATATATTGGAATATTCCATTGAGCGGTTGAGGCAAAATGCGGTCAAGTACGAGGTTGAAAAAGAAATTGAAGGAATTGTTTCACCTATAGAGAACTATGTTATTGCTGAGAATACATATGATTTGGTTATGGCTGTTTCAGCTTTGGAGCATATAGACTCAGAGAATGCTTTTAAAGAAAAATTAAAAGAGATTTGCCAAGGAATCCGTGCAGGCGGTGTGGTATGTTTGGTTATCAATTCGGGTGTGACAGAAAAGGATAAAGAAACAGGAGAAAAACTATCTCCGCAATTTGAAGTGAATCTGCCAACGCAGGAATTACAAACCATTTTGCAAGAGACTTTTATTGGATGGAAGATCTTAAAATCAACTATCCGTCATCAACAATATGATATTCCTCGTGGTGAGAGAACTGTAGATTTAGAAACAGATGTAGTCACTTTTGTGGCGCAAAAACTATAATTTGGAGGGAACATTTTATGAATAAAGAAGTTATCGGTGGCGCAGACGGACCCACAAGCGTTTTTTTGGCAGCAGATTGGATGGATTGGTTTAATGTTTTAGGGCTGTTTGTAATGATTTGTGTTTTATTGCCCAACATTATATACGCCATCAAATTTAAAGGGGTTAAAAATAAGTGTACAAGTAAGGTTATGAACATCTTGGAACAGGTTGGACGTTATGCCTGTATGATCTTGATGGTTTTCTGCATCGGAATGAGAAGTTTTGGCTTTTTTTCACTGGAAGAATGTCTGATTTATTTGTTGGGAAACATATTTTTAATAATAGTATATTGGATAATCTGGCTTCTTTACTTTGTGAAGCAAAAAGCGTGGAAGAGCATGGCACTGGCTATTTTGCCCACGGCTATTTTCCTGCTCAGCGGAATCACACAAAGACACTTTTTACTGATAATCGCCGCAACAATTTTTGGCGTGGCACACATTTATGTGACTTATAAAAACATAAGGGATTAATAAGCATATAAACTTTAATTAGCAAACAAATTTCATCCTCAAAAGCAAGGTAAAAGAGGGTTTATTAGTAGATAGGAGGAAATATAAGTAGTGGAATATATTTTAGTGGTTATAATTACATTTTTAGCAGGCATGGGTGCAGGACTTGGGACAGGGTTTGCAGGAATGAGTGCAGCGGCAGTAATAACTCCCATGCTCATTACTTTTTTGAATGTGGATCCATATACGGCGGTTGGTATTGCACTGGCTTCGGATGTATTAGCCAGCGCAGTTTCTGCTTATACTTATGGGAAAAATAAGAATCTAGATATTAAAAACGGTTTGATAATGATGGCTGCTGTTCTTATGTTCACGGTTGTCGGTAGTTATGTTTCGAGTTTAGTTCCTTCCAATACCATGGGCAGTTTCAGTACAGTTATGACAATGTTCCTTGGGATCAAGTTCATTTTTAAGCCGGTAATGACGACAAAACAGGATATGGAAAAGGCAAGTAGAAAAAAGAAAATTTGGGGATCTCTTATTTGCGGTGCGCTAATAGGGTTTATCTGTGGTTTTGTTGGTGCTGGCGGTGGTATGATGATGCTTTTGATTCTTACAAGTGTTTTAGGTTATGAATTGAAAACCGCTGTTGGAACCAGTGTATTTATCATGACTTTTACCGCTTTGACAGGAGCGGTTTCGCATTTTTCCTTTGGAGATGCTCCAAATATGTTAATCATGGGATTGTGTATCATTTTTACATTTATGTGGGCGCGTATAGCAGCGGTATTTGCTAACAAGGCTAAACCGGAAACGCTGAACCGCGCAGTTGGTATTGTGTTGACGGTATTGGGGATTACGATTTTAGGGTTTAATTATTTGTTCTAAAAGTAATTATCAAAATCTTTAAAAAGAACAAAAACAGTTCCTTTCCTTACACTATGTAGTTTATACGAAGAAACAAGTTTTATAGGAGAAAAAGCATGTACATTTTCCACTGCGTCAGAAAGCGTGATTATGACCCTACAGCTAAATTTTATGGTGAAGAGAGTGTTAAGAAGTGTGGTTTTATCCATTGCTCGGATATAGACACATATTATCTTGTGGCGCCTAATTTTAAGGACGATTATGAAGAGCGCATCCTACTTCTCATCAATACTGACAAAGTAATTCCTGAAATTAAATGGGAAGATAGTGAAGGGTGGGATTTTCCGCATATTTACGGGCTTTTGAATACAGATGCCGTAGAAGCAATCTTGCCTCATATATGGTCTGAAGATAGGGTGTGGATCCCGAATGAAGAATTAGCACAGTTTAAAAAAATGTACGCATACCACGTTGTGACGGACAGACCTATGCATGTAGGGCAGCAGATTATATTTGATGAAACACACCACAGCGGAGTGTATCAAAGGGTATATGAAAAAATAGATATTGTAAATGATATATATTCTAATCCGTCCAAGTATAATGCAGAAGCATTGGAACATCATACATCTGTTGCTCTAAGGGAATTAGCGTTAGAAGAGGTCAGGCAGAAAAAGTATCCTCAATATCCTTCAAGAATGGGGTGCTTATATGTTTCCAATACCTTTGAAGAAGCAGAGAGATGGGGCGAATTTTTCTCAAAAATTGGACGTCCGACATATCACATTGTAAAACTGGAGATAGAGGGGAATTGTTTTGTAGGTGATGCAACAAAATGCTTTGAAGGCCAATTGGATAAGCAAGAAAACCTGAGACTTGCAGAAGTGTACTGGGAGAATAAATCCAGTGACAGTAACGAGCAACCTATTTGCGAGATGTTGGTTGACGGTCATATAACCGTTATTGAGATAGTAAAAGAAATAAATGCTAATATAGGTTAATGGAAATGAAACCATAAAAGGCAGTGATAATTAATTTGGAAGGTTCACGGAGGAAATCATGGTACGCTTGGCAACAGTAAATGATGCGGAACAATTAGAGAGTTTGAATATTGAGTTTAACGGGAAAGACGAGGCAACCCTTGAGCATATAAAGGAATCTCTTCTAAATAATCAGCAGGAAATTGTTATTGTTGATGATGAAAACGGAGTGCTTACCGGATTTGTATGTATTCAGTTGAAAAAGTCTTTTTGCTATGATGATTTTACACCGGAAATTACAGAAGTGTTTGTTAAGCCGCAATATAGGGAAAAAGGCATTGCCAGCGAGATGATAGCCTTCGCAGAAGATTATTGTGGTAGGCTGTATCCACTTCACAAATATGAACTTCTGACGGGAAAGAATAATATTATTGCCCGGTCGCTATATGGTAAACTTGGATATAAAGAAGATGGGGAAATTCATTTGTCAAAGCGAATAAAGTAATAGATAAGTAGCAGTTTGAAAGAAGTAAAACGTGGGTAAATACGCTTATGAAAAAGAAAAAATATGTATTCATTCTATTGGCAGGCATTTTGCTACTCTTTTTGTTGTGGGACACACCCATTAGAGAGCGTAATGCGCAGGAAACGGGTGATTCCTGTGGGGTATACTATTTACTCAACATTGACGGGATGAAGGGGTTGGGACATACAGCACTTTTGCTGACCGATGAACAAGGAAAGGGTTTTTTTTACAGTTATAACGGTATGCAGTATTCTCTGGGAGAGTGCCTGATGGGAAAAGCCGGCGTAGGAAAAATGAAAGTTTTTGCACTAAGCGGGGAAGAAGTTGAAGAATTTTTGACCACAGGTAATTTGCAAGTGGAAGATGCGGCAGAATGTGATAATTTTGATAGAATCTTGTATCGCTATATTTCTTCGGAAGATTATACACTTATACAGGAGAGTGCTGCAAAGTATATTGACACCGGCGATGAGTATGAGCGTTTATATGGGGTCGCTTGTAATGCCTCCGAGGGAGAGCGGGCCATTGCAGAAAAGGCCTTGAATGAATTTTTGACACAAGTAGATTTGCCCAAATATCAGATTTATGTACATAACTGTGACACGGTTGCACGGGAATTGATGGCGCTGATAGACCAGGAAGTGGCCTCATATAATGCCGAAGATGAAAAATTGACACCTACAGACAATTATATCGGAATGTATAAAAAACTAAGCGAGACGTGGGGATGTCGTGTGTTGGGGGCAGATACTATGGTAGAAAATTTTTTTGGAAATAAAAAAATCTTTGAAAAAATTTGGGGGTTACTGTATAATACCTATTAGTGCGTAGCCGAAAAGGCGTAAGTCCAGCTTTTGGACTTACGCCTTTTTTGTATTTATTTAGGAGGTAAATTTAATGGAACAAAACAACCAAACCTACCTTGCAACCGAAAAGGTAGGAAAACTAATGGGCAAGTATGCTGTGCCCTGTATTATTTCACTTTTAGTCGGTGCACTTTACAATATTGTAGACCAGATATTTATCGCAAATGCCGATTATCTTGGATCTTATGGCAATGCGGCTAACACAGTGGTATTCCCACTGACTGTTATAGCGCTTGGTATTGCGGTTATGATTGGTGACGGTACTTGTGCTTTTGTCAGTATTTCACTCGGTGCAAACAAGAAAGAGGATGCACATAAGAGTGTTGGCAATGCTATTTTGCTTTGTATTATCAGCAGTATTGTACTGACAGCTATCTACCTTATCTTTAGTAATCCGATTCTGACTGCATTTGGAGGAAGGGTGAATGAAGAAACCTTTACCTACGCAAAAGAGTATTTCTTTTGGATTGCTCTCGGTATGCCGTTTTACATGTTTGGTCAGGCGATGAATCCGATTATTCGCTCAGATGGTAGCCCGAAGTTTGCGATGTTTGCAACTCTTGCCGGTGCAGTAACAAACCTTATTCTCGACCCTGTATTCATTTTTCCGATGAAAATGGGAATGAAAGGTGCCGCTATCGCAACTGTTATCGGCCAGATTTTGACCGCAGTATTGTCCCTTTGGTATATTTGCCATATGAAATCTATTAAACTTGGCAAGAGCAGTTTTGGCTTTTATGGAAGACTTACAAAGAAGTTTCTCTCCCTTGGTTTTACCAGTTTTCTTGCACAGATTTCACTTGTTATTTCTATGGCGGCTGTACAGAATATGTGCACCAAATACGGTGCAATGGATGAGATTTTCGGACGGGTAGAATATGCGCAGATTCCGCTTGCGGTTCTCGGAATTGTAATGAAATTTTTCCAGATTGCTATTTCAATTGCAATCGGGTTTGCCGCCGGATGTATTCCCATTGTGGGATATAACATTGGTGCGAATCGAAAGGACAGAGCAAAGCAACTTTTCACGTATCTTATAATTGCAGAAGCAGCTGTCGGAGTCATTGCTCTTCTGATTGTTGAATTTTTACCACATCAACTTATTGGCATATTTGGTGCAAATAATGAGAGTGCGTATTACACGGATTTTGCCGTTAAAAGTTTTCGCATTTACCTTTGTATGATGCCGCTTGCGATGATAAATAAGGGTACTTTTATCTATTTGCAGGCTCTTGGTAAGGCTGTTCTTTCCACAACCATTTCCCTTGCACGAGAAATTATTTTCGGCGTATTTTTGCCTATTATTTTGCCTATTTTTATGGGATTGGATGGTTTGTTGTGGTCATTCCCGGTGGCGGACATTTTAACCTTTTTGATTGCAGCCGTCATTATTAGAAAAGTGTATAAAGAATTAAACGGTAAAGTGATCTTTTAAGAGGGGGTGTCGTACTAAATAATTAGTGCGGCATCTTTTTTTGGGGAATAAAAAAATATCTTGACATATTGACAAAAACAGAAATATAATATATGTTATATAACAAGAATTATAAAAGGAGTGTATTTATGCCGCCAAAAGCAAGAATTTCAAAGGAAATGATTATAGAGGAAGCATTTCAGATTGCACGGACAGAGGGTGCAGATAAGATAACCGCCCGCAGTATTTCCCAGCGGTTAAAGTGTTCCACTCAGCCGGTACTGTATTATTTTACGACGGTGGAGGAAATAAAAGCAGCGGTTTACCGGAAGGCCGATGAGTATCATACCGGTTGGTTGATGAATTTGGAGCATGACTGTGAAAACCCCATGCTTGGCATTGGAATGAATTATATCCGCTTCGCGGTGGAGGAGAAAAATTTGTTTCATCTTTTGTTTCAGTCGGGTGAATTTTCGGGAGCCGGTCTGATGGATTTGGTGCAGTTGGAAGAACTGGCGCCTGTTTTGCAAGTGTTACAGCAGGAGGCTGAACTGACGGAAGTAGAGGCAAAGGAGGTATTTAGTACTTTATTTGTTTTTGTTCATGGATACGCCAGCATGTTTGCAAATAACGAAATGGTTTATGATGAGAAACTTTTAGAGACATTATTAACAAAGGTATTTTATGGTGCAATTTACGCCACGAAGGAGGTCAAAGATGAAGAAGATTTATGAGAAGAATGAGTTGAATTTTGCATTAATATGGATTGGTATTTATGTTGTGTTGTTTAGTGTCTGTGATAGCGTTTCGGAAACTATAGGAATTGCCAAGATAGTGACAGCACCGGTTTGCATGGCATTAGCGCTTATAATGTTTCTTTGGATTAGTAAAAATAATCTGAAGGAAAAATATGGTCTTTGCTCATTTAAATCAAGCGCAAAGAAGTATCTGTATTTTATTCCCCTTGTGTTATTGGCATCAGTTAATCTTTGGTGGGGATTTCGGCTGAATTTGACTTTGGTTGAAACTATTCTTTATATTATAAGTATGATGTTTGTAGGATTTTTGGAGGAAGTGATTTTTAGAGGCTTCTTGTTTAAAGCAATCTGCAAGACTAATGTAAAACAGGCTATTATTATTTCCAGTATTACCTTTGGGTTCGGTCATATCGTGAATTTACTTAACGGAAGAGACATTCCGGCAACACTGATACAGATATGTTATGCAGTTGCCATTGGTTTTCTCTTTACAATTATTTTTTATAAAGGAAAAAGTCTTTGGCCGTGTATCATTACACATTCTGTCCTTAACAGTTTGAGCGTATTTGCAAATGAAGAAGTGATAACCATACCTAAGCATCTGGCTGTATGTATATTCCTATGTGTTGTTTCCATTGGGTATACAATGTACATTTTGAAAAAAACTGAGAAGGAATAGCAAATTTGAAAAATTTATTTGGAGGTGCCTATGAAAATAGAAAAATGCATAAAAGAATCTTTTGTAGTAATTGGTAAGGAAGGCTCTACTCTTGACGGAAATGATTTTATCGGGAGATTATGGGAGGATGCGAACTCCCATTTTAACGAAGTGCAACATTTGGCCAAAAAAGATGAGAGCGGAAATATAGTTGGAATTTGGGGAGCAATGTCCGATTTTTCTCATTCGTTCAATCCATGGCAGGATAATTTCAGTAAAGGCTTATATCTCGCCGGAGTAGAGTGCACTGACAATGCGGAGGCACCAAAAGGATGGACAAAATGGGTGATTCCCGGATATGAATACCTTTATGTGGAGTGTGAAGATGGAAACACTTTTCCTCAAGTAATAGATTATATGCATCAAAATAATATTGCACTGGTGGGCGCAGTACATGATTTTACTTGTCCCGAAACAGGGAAAAATTACATGTTCTTCCCTATAAGTAGAATCTAGCGGAGGCGGAGCAGAAGTTATGATAACGGAAAATAAGTATCCAATACTGGAATTTGATGATAACAAAACAGCAAAATTGAATCCTACAAATTTTGCGGAAACGCCCTTTGAAACAAACAAAATGGTTATCACCTTTTTCCCCGAGGTTATGGACAAGTTGGCAGCGGAAGGAAAGATAACACCGGAAAGAACTATCGGCGGTGAAAATCCGGTTTATGTGTATCGCTTTGCGGACACAGACATTTTGATTACGCTGGGACAGGTGGGCTGTCCGGCATGTGCAGGAAATTTGGATCTCTTTAATGCTATGGGTATTACGCAGGTTATGTTTTGCGGTGGTGGCGGAGTACTTGATAAAAATATCGAAGTAGGACAGATTCTTGTGGTGGACGGTGCCATCAGGGATGAAGGCTTTTCCTACCACTACATAGAGCCCTCAAGATACATTTATACCAACCCGGAAGTTACAGAGAAAATTGTCCGCTACATGGAAGAGAACACCATCTCCTACCTTCGCGGAATCACATGGACAACGGACGCTATTTTTAGGGAGACCGTTGACCGAATTGCAGGTCGAAAAGAAGAAGGCGCAAAGATTGTAGAGATGGAACAGGCCGGATGCATTGCGGTGGCACAGTTTAGGGATTTTGCATACGGAGCACTCATATATGGAGGCGATGATGTCTCCCAGGAAGAGTGGAGCGACAGAAGTTGGCGAAGCCGGGAAGGCATCCGCTACGACCTGGTGATGCTTTGCAAAAAATTGGTTGAAATCATTTAGATATATGGGCGGCTTTTTACTCAAAATATCAAGAATCACTCCATAGAATCTGCTATGATAAAGTTACGGTACCGGAAAGTAGCATGTGAAAGGAAGGGTGGGTGAAATGAACAATCTGGAGTTATTATCTGCGTCCTTGGCGTATATGGAAGACCACCTTTGCGAAGATATTAAAACAGAGGATGTAGCTAAAGAATGTTATTGTTCAAAATCAACCCTGGAAAAACTGTTTCGATGTGTGGAGCATATCTCTGTTCACGATTATATTGTGAGGAGACGAATGATGAAAGCAGCTCGTTTGATGCTGGAAAATCAGGAAATGGCAATTTTGGACATTGCACTGATGTATGGTTATAGCACAAATGAATCTTTCACCCGCGCATTTAAGCAGGTGTGGCACTGTAAACCTTCCGAATTCCGGAAAAACAGCCGGTTTTCGGAGTTGTTCCCAAGGTTTGTTGTACCCTTGGAGAGTGGAGATGATTATATGAGAAACCGTAGACATGTAGATATTAGTGAGTTATATGATTTATTCCGTAACAGGCAGGACTGTTATTTTGTTTGCTGTGATATTGCGTACATGATAAAGATTAATGAAATATCCAGAAAAGCAGGGGATTTGGCAATTATTGAAGAAATGCGCCGAATGGAAGAATGCAGCGGACCGGAAGACGTTGTGTTCCGTATCGGCGGTGATGAGTTTGCACTTCTGACAAACAGCAGCGATAAAAATTATGCTGAAGAAATTGCTGCAAAAATCCGGGCATTAAACGGAACTACTTTTGAATATGAGGGACAGCAGATTCCCTTGAATCTTTATGCCAGTGTGGCGCAGTTTCAGGAATCACCGTTACGATACAATGAACTTTTTACAAGTTTACATACAGCCATTAAGGAAAGCAAGTAAACAGATAGTGGAAAACACTTGACAGTTTAATTTCCCAAGACTATATTAAAAACAGAATAATGAAAGGTAGGTTGCGAAACAGAATGTTTAAGATTTTTTCTTGCTAACATGTAACTTTATAGGTACGACGAAGAAGCAGAGAGCGAGGGTGCTTTCGGCTTAGGCTTTGTCGTGTACCGGCAGGAAAAATCATTCTCATACGCATACTGTTTATATGGATAAACGAAAAGTGCAGAGGATTTTCTGCACTTTTTTTTGTGCACGACAAAGCACTTTGAAAGGAGGGATTTTATGTCCTTGATTAGTGTAAATCATTTAACTTTTTACTATGAAGGCAGTTTTGACAATGTTTTTGAAGATGTGTCATTCCAGATTGATTCCGATTGGAGGCTTGGTTTCGTAGCCAGAAACGGCAGAGGAAAGACGACCTTCTTAAATTTGCTCATGGGAAAATACGAGTATCGGGGCAGTATTACGGCTTCGGAAAAATTCGATTATTTTCCTTTTGAAGTGGAAGATGCATCCAAAAACACGTTGGAGATTGTAGACGGTATTTTTCCTGACAATGAGTTCTGGAAAATTTGCAGGGAACTGACTTTGCTTCAGGTGGATGCAGAGGTATTGTACAGACCTTTTGAAACCTTGAGTTTTGGAGAACAGACCAAGGTAATGCTGGCGGTTTTGTTTTCCATGGAGGAACATTTTTTACTGATTGATGAGCCCACCAACCATTTAGATGCACCGGCCAGGGAATTGGTAAGGGATTATTTAAAGCAGAAAAAAGGGTTTATTTTGGTTTCCCATGACAGAGATTTTTTGGATCAATGCATCGACCATGTGCTTGTCATTAATAAGACTAATATTGAGGTTTTTCAGGGCAATTTCAGTACTTGGTGGGAGAATAAAAACCGCCGGGATGCTTTTGAACTGGCTGAAAATGAGAAACTGAAAAAAGAGATTGGCAGACTGGAAGCCTCTGCCCGAAGAACAGCGGATTGGGCGAAAGATATAGAAGCTTCCAAGATAGGGAAGCGGTCCGACAAGATTGAGTGGGCGATAGACTCCCGTGCGTATATCGGAGAGAAATCCCGCAGAATGTCCCAGAGAAGAAAGAACTTAGAGCGCAGGCAGACCCGTGCCATCGAGGAAAAATCGGCGTTACTTCACAACATTGAATCTGCGGAGGTTTTGAAGTTATTTCCACAAAGGCACCACAAAGAAGTGCTTGTGAAAATGGAGGATGTGAGGATTTCCTATGGTTCTAAGATGCTTCCGGCTGTGAATCTGGAAATCCGTAACGGGGATAGGGTGGTGCTGCAGGGAGCCAACGGCTGTGGAAAATCCAGCGTCATAAAGGCGCTTTTACAGGCGGTTTCTTACACCGGCACTGCCAATACTGCAAGCGGGCTTATTATTTCTTACGTTTCCCAAGACACATCTCATTTAAACGGCACGTTGGCAGAGTACGCTGAGGCACAGGGGATTGACTTGACGGTTTTTCTGGCTCTTCTTCGGAAGTTGGATTTTTCCCGTGCGCAGTTTGAAAAGAAGATGGAAGACTATAGCGGCGGTCAAAAAAAGAAGGTGCTGTTGGCGGCAAGCCTTTGCAAACAGGCGCATTTGTACATATGGGATGAGCCATTGAACTTTATTGACGTCTTCTCCCGAATGCAGTTGGAGAGCCTGATTTTGGAGTTTAAACCGACTATGCTTTTAGTGGAACATGACAAGACTTTTGTGGAGAAGGTGGCAACGAAAAATCTGCTTATCACCTAATATTTACCATGTTAAAAATTCTTTAAGATTCCTTAAGAATTATTGAATTGTCAGAAAAATTATGATACCTTTATAGTAGCAATAGCGCCGGTGTGAATGGCATCACTGGCGCTGTTTTGACCACGAAACTGACAACTTACAAAGGCAACGCGTGTCTATGGGGCACGGGAGGAGAGTGCGAATGAAAAACAGACTTTACTATTTATTATTTATCTGCTATGCGGTGGTGTTTGCAATAATTTTATATGTAAACGGTATCTTTACCGGCGAAGTAACAGATTTTGTAAATGTGGCGATTAATATAGGATTTTTGCTCATTATCGGTGTGCTCTTTGTCATATCCACAGTGAGTTTTACAAGACTTAACAGTTGTACTGCGGAGCTGGAGAACATGACATGGGCGCTTCAGCAGGAGTATACTGCTTCCGGCGGAAAAAATCTTGCGGAACTTTACATGGAAAAGAAAGACTTTTTTGACAACGATGAACTTCGGGAAGCATATAGCAAATATCGTACACGGATTAAAAGTTACCGCACCAGAAGAGGGTATTCAAATACCTGCGACCTTGAGGAATATATCAATGAAGATTTGATTGACCAGGTGGGAATGAACTTTTTTAACGCCGGTATTTCCGGAACTATGACAGGTTTGGGTATTTTGGGTACGTTCCTTGGTCTGTCTCTTGGTCTGGGTTCCTTTAACGGAGATGATATTTATACAATCTCAGATAATGTGGGTCCCCTGCTTTCCGGTATGAAGGTGGCTTTCCACACTTCTGTATACGGTATTTTCTTCTCCCTTATTTTTAACTTTTCATATAGAAGTATTATGTCTGATGCCTATGATAAATTGGACAATTTCTTAAATGCTTACAGGCAGTATGCGATGCCTATTGTGGCAACCGAAGATGAAAATATGTCTGCAATGCTTGTTTATCAGGCAAATATGAACAATTCCTTAAAGCAGATGTTGGAACTGATGAAAGGTAATGCCATGGAGCAGACGGCAGGTGTTGAGCGCATCGTAAACCGCTTTATGGTGCAGATGAACGATGCTCTTGGTACGAATTTCGAGAAACTTGGCAATGATTTGAAGAAGTCTTGTGATGCGCAACTTAACTTTGCGGCAAACAGCAGAGACTTGATGAAGGCGGCTTCTGCGATGCTTGAAACGAACCGGGAAGCCCAAGAGAGATTTGCTATGTTGGCGGAAAGTCAGGAAACTTTCGCAAAAGAACTTTTGGCACAAAAGGAAGAAATTGCGGCAACTTGTGACGAAATCGGTAACCAGTTATATGCATTTGACCAGATGAGGAAATTGTATGAAAAATAGACGAAAGAGTAGAGAGGCCTTTGCGGAGCACAGTTTTTGGCAGTCCTATTCGGATATGATGGCGGCGCTACTGCTAATCTTTATACTGATTATTGCTATCACATTGGCTATTTACAGGCAGAAAACAACGGATTTGGAAGAAACCAGATTGGATTTGAGCGCTGCCGAGCAGCAATTAAATGCCACGATTATTGATTTGGAAAATTCCAAGATAGAATTGGAAAATTCTAAGGTTGAAATTGAAAATTCTAAAATTGAGTTGGAAAAATCCAATGCGGATTTGATGGCTTCTTTGGCGGAGTTAAAGGAACTTTATGCCCAGGCGGCATTGACGCAGGATGAACTGAACAAGGCATATTTGGAAATTGAAAATGCGCAAAATGAACTTGCCACTACCAAGAGTGAGTTGCAGGATATTGTAGGTATCAGAACAGATATTATAGGTGCTTTACAATCGACTTTTAACAATTCCAGTATGTCGGTGGACGCCCAGACAGGTTCCATTGCTTTTTCATCAGATGTAATGTTCGCTTTTGACAGTGCGGAACTTAATACAGCCAGCAAAGCATCTTTGAAAGAAGTAATCCCTAAGTATTTGGATGTTCTTTTGCAGGATCAGTACAGAGAATATATTGCAGAAATTATCATTGAAGGACATACAGATACCAATGGTTCTTATAAAGCGAACATGCAGTTGTCCTATGACCGTGCCAGTGCGGTGGCAAATTTCTGCTTGGACGAAAAAAATGGTCTGACCAAGTCTAAAATCGGACAGTTACAGTCTCTGCTTACGGTAAACGGCCGTTCTTACAGTGACCCGGTTTATAAAATCGGTGCCAATGGTCAGAAGACAAACCAAGTAGACATGGCGGCGTCCAGACGTGTGGAAATTAAGTTCCGTCTGAAAGAGGACGAGATGATTAAGAAAATTTCTGAGATTTTGAACCAGTAAGGAAAACCTATCATGACGGAAGAAATCAGGAAGCAAAGGGCAGCGGATTTCCGGCGTGCGAAGGAAAAAATTGTGGGCACAGAGCGGCAACGTCAGGGAATAGGAACGTTGTCGGAAAAGACTACCCATGCTATTTTGAAAAATTATTATGCGCCGGATGAGGACATGCATGAAATTCCTATAGAAAACTATGTGGCAGATATTTATACCGGTTCTGAAATCATAGAAATCCAGACCAGACAATTTAACCGTATGCGGGATAAGTTAACTGCTTTTTTGCCTCTTTATCCGGTGACTATAGTGCACCCGGTTCCGAGGGAGAAATGGCTCATATGGATTGACGAGGAAAGCGGCGAGTTTACCCAAAAAAGAAAATCGCCTGTCCGGGGAAGTGCATATCATGCCTTTGGAGAATTGTACAAAATAAAAATGTTTTTAAAAGACCCTAATCTTCGGATTAAGCTGGTGCTTATGGATTTGGAAGAGTACCGGCTGTTAAACGGCTGGAGCAAGGATAAGAAAAAAGGGTCTACCAGATATGACAGAGTGCCTCTGGAAATCGTAGAGGAAGTGGATATAGAATGTTTGCAGGATTATATGCAATTTATCCCCTACGAACTGGAAGAGCCCTTTACGGTAAAGGCATTTGCCAAGGCCGCTCATATCAGACCACAACTTGCGCAGGTGGTCATCAATATCCTATTTTATGTGGAAGTTATTGAACGGGTAGGCAAAGAAGGAAATGCCTGGCTATACAGGGTGGCAGAGTGATTTTGCAAGTTAGTATATCAGTATTGCAACTTGGGGAAAGTGCTATTGTGCACTTTCCTTTTTTTACATATACTTTGGTTAAGAGAAGGGCCTCTCGGAAGTTCAAACGGCTTTGGTGCATTCATGGCCGTAGAAAAGGAGTTTAAAGTGAAAATTAAAATTCAGGAGACAGCGAATCTTCAGGAAACGGAAGTAATCATTAATTGCAGACAAACAGATGAGAATATTTTGAAGATGCTGGCAATGCTTCGGGTATTGGATAAAAAGATAACCGGAATGAAAGCAGGAGAAACTTTCCTGCTGGATGCCGCAGAAATTTTGTACATTGATACGGTGGACAAAAAGACCTTTTTTTATACGGAAAAAGAGGTGTATGAGACACCGCTGAGATTGTATGAATTGGAAGAGCGGCTTCAAAGTTGCGATTTTGTGAGAACCTCCAAGGCGGGACTGGTAAATTTCAATCAAATTAAGTCCCTGCGCCCGGACATGGGCAGCCGTATGAGGCTCACCATGAACAACGGAGAAACCATTATTGTGTCCAGACAGTATGTGCCGGATATTAAAAGAAAACTTGGAATTTGATGGTAGTCAGGAAAGGAAATAGATATGAAAAAATTTTTGAATATTGTTATGCAGATAAAAACAAATTTATCATTGTCTTTTACGGCAATGATGTGCTGTGTTGTGGTGGTAGCCTTTTTTATGGGTTTGGAAACGCTTAATGTAAATTATATTTTGTCCGTATTTTTGATATCGGCGGTGTCAAGTATTTGTCAGGTGATTGCCTTTTCAGACCTTTTATTTAAGAAAATGTCTTATATGTTGCGTATAGGTATATTTGCAGTACCTTTCTATTTGATATTGTCCTTTGTTGCCATACAGTTTCAGTGGTTTCCGGCAGAAAGCATTGGCGCATGGGTGACTTTTAGTGTTATCTTTTTGATTATTTTGGTGGTAATCACAGCGGGATTTGAGATTTATTATCGGGTGAACGGTCAGCGTTATGATGGTCTTTTGGGTGAATATCATAGGAAAAGACAAAAAGAAACCCAAGAATGATTTTGAGCCCCCTAAAAAGGTGGGTCTTATGTCTCAGGTTTCTTTCGAATCACATAGGAGAACACATCGAAATTGGTGAACCCCATTTCCCTTAGTATATTGCAGCTGTTATCCAGATCCTCCCGTTTATTAAAGCGGGGAATCAAAGGTACGCGTACCAGAACCCTTTGAGAGTCTATATGCTCTCTTAGGGTTTTTAGATTCTGCATTACCCGAAAATTGCTGTTTCCGGTATAAGATTCATAGGTGCCGGGGTTCATGTCTTTGATGTCTACAATATATTCGTCCACCACATCAACCACTTTTTGTAGGTTTTCCGGTGGAACATTCAGAGAGGTTTCCACGGTGATCTGCCACTGCGGAGGGCAAATGCTACGAAATTCCCGGATGAAATCGCTGTGAAGCAATGACTCGCCTCCCCCAAAGACAATGCCTCCACCGGTGGCAAGAAAATAAAGATGGTCTATTTTCACTTTGTCTAAAAGTTCTTCGGGGGTGACATTTTGGTATTTTGTGCCCGGTGCCCAGGCGTGGGGGTTTAGGCAGTATTTACACTTTAAGGGACATCCGTAAGCCCCCACCAAGGTGGTAACGCCTTTACCGTCGATACCGAGGCGGTGTCTGTGGATGGAGATGAGGGGCAGGCATACGTTACTCATTTGGTGTACCCTCTGTAGGTTCCTCCCAAGGAGCGGGACTAATGTCTCCGGCGATTTCCCATTCCGTTTCGGGTGCAGTGGTTTCCGGAGCAACAATTTCGCCTACCATTTCTATGTCTCCGGATATTTCGGTGGCATTTTCGATTTCGCAGCTATCTTTGGTTGCCAAAGGTTCGTCAGGATTGGGGAGTGCAACATCGCCGTCCAATTCATAGGTGTCCGGGTCGGCCATCATTCCTGCCACTTCTTCCTGTCCAAATGGATTTTTCAGAATGTCCGATGTATCGCAGGCTGTCATTGTTGCGCATACTCCTACGGACAGACCAACCACAGCCACGGCTTTTCCAAGGTTCTGCCGAATGACCAGTTCTCTCTCCAAATAGCGCAGTTCCGATTCGCATTTGGGACAGGTTCCGAGACAATCTCCCTGATGTTTACATTCAGACACCACAAATTCTATATCATTCGCTTCCGCAATTTGTCTTCTGATTTCTTTCAAAGCCTTACATTTCTCTTTACCCTTCATAACGCTACCCCCTGTTTTTATATATAAAAGATACGATTCTTTATGGGGAAATTATGGAAACAATTGGATAAACGTTAAACCGTTTGTTGCAAAACAGAAAATAATGTGCTATGGATGTTTTGAACGTATATATGAATATGCGATATATCACGCAAAGCGAAAAATATTTCAAAGAGCAAAAAGAATATCTGCAAATAATTGGTTAAAATGAAAAATTGAGGGACTGGGAGAAATCCAGTCCTTTTTAATCCTCAATTTTTAACCACTTACCCCCCATTTTGTTACCACATACGGAAAATCTATATACAAAAAAATGTTTTTTGCTATAATAAACCCATAAACAGCAGTTGTTTAAATATGTAACTACTAACAGATGGTGAAAGAGATGAAGGTTAGAATCGAAGTCGATGAAAACTTCATAGAGGAAGAGGTAGTTATCCGGTGCAGTGCCCTAAATGCACAAATTCAGGCCATTCAAAAGGCAGTGACCGAAATTACCTCCGGCAGTCAGCAATTGGTTTTCTACAAAGGAGAAACGGAGTATTATCTACCCTTAGAGGAAGTTTTGTTTTTTGAGACGGATGGGGGAGGAATCAATGCTCACACGGCAACCGATGTATACCAGACGAAATACAAATTGTATGAGTTGGAGGAACTATTACCGGGATACTTTATGAGGATTTCCAAATCAGGAATTTTGAACATACGGAAAATTTTTTCCATGACAAAAAGTATTTCCACTTGTGTGGTGGAATTCCAAAACACACATAAACAAGTTTTTGTATCGAGATATTATTACAAACCTTTAAAAGAAAAAATGGATGAAAAGAGGATGAGCAGATGAGAACAAAGAAAAAAATTTTTTGGGGAATTATACTTGTATTGGCAGCGGTGTTCCTTTTGGTGTCACAAATGGGGTTGATTCCGGAACTTAACATTGGTTTTTGGACCATTGTCTGGACCATTGTTTCCGCAGCAATTTTAATTAATGGTATTGCAAAGTTTCAGTTTTCGGGAATCTTTTTTGGATTAGCATTTTTAGGCATTATTTATGATGAGCCTTTAGGAATCAGTGCTATTACACCTTGGCCTATTTTGGGCGCTGCATTGCTTTTGTCTATTGGTTGCAATATGCTTTTTCCAAAAAGAAAGCATAAAAAAATTGTCAATGTGACCTGCAGCGACCATTGGGGCAATGAAATAGAAGTGGACAGGGAAAAGGGCGAAGATAGAGAGGAACATTTTGAAGGTGCAGACGGAGAATATCTGGAGTTTAAGCAGGTGTTTAAATCTGGCACAAAATATGTAACTTCTGCAAATTTGAAGAGTATTGAGATAGAATGTGTTTTCAGCAATATGGAAATTTATCTGGATAATGCCACATTGGCAGGCGGTGTTGCCACTTTATCCGTAGAAAGCGTATTTTCCCATATGAACATTTATGTGCCCAGAAGTTGGATTGTTGAGGAAAACAGTGAGAATGTGTTTGCTTCTGTAAATGTCAAAGGAAAACCTTCGCCGGATGGATGCAATAAATTGTATCTGAAGGGTGAGAATGTATTTGGCGGAGTTGATGTTATTTACATTTAAAGAAATAAATTAAAACAATTGCAAATGTTGTAAGTCTGTGCTAAACTGTCACGGTAATAAATGTGAATATCGCGATGATAGGTGTCTGACGGGGCAGGAAATCCAAACCGGTGTAAACGCAAAATGTGTGCCCGGCAAGGTGGAAAGTTCAGGGTCAGGTGAAAAGGGAAGCAGGTGAGAGGCCTGCACGATCTCGTCGCTGTAAGTAGGGAATGTTTCTTCAAAAGTGTCACTGAAAGAAATTTTGGGAAGGCCGAAGGAGCGTGATGATCTACAAGTCAGAAGACCTGCCTATTATTCGGTACTAAAGTGACCACGAGGAATTGGTTAGGTACAGATTGATGGCAGACTTATAAAGCAGTGTGCTTTATGGTGTTATGCAAAAGAATCTCCATGCCCCGTGTGTAATTGCACGGGGCATTTTTAGTGTGTCTGATATTCACGAAACTTTAAGCCTAAACGGCAGACACAAGGAGGAAAAAACATGGAAACAAAGAAAACAAGTAACAAGAAGGTCGTCCTCGGTCTTATTGCACTGGTGGCAGTGATTGCAGTGCTGGGTATCGCTTATGCGGTATTCGGACCTAAGACTACAGAGGGCGCAAAGGCAATCACTATCGAAGTTATCGATAATGAGCAGAAGAGTGAAGTCTATGAACTGAACACTGATGCAGAGTATCTTCGTCAGGCATTGGAAGAGGCAAAGGCAGTAGGTCTTACTGTTACAGGTACAGAGAGCGAGTACGGTCTGACGATTATAACGGTAAACGGTGTGACAGCGGATTTCAATGTAGACAGCGCTTACTGGTCCATTACGGTAAATGGCGAATATGGTATGCTTGGTGCTGACAGCCAGCCGGTAACAGATGGTGATGAATTCCAGTTGGTATACACTGTTTATTAATGGATACAGGTTTAAAGATGAAAAAGAGGCAATTTTTCGCAGGTTGGGAAGTTACCCCGAAGGACATTGCACTGATAGGCATGATGATTGCGGTAATTGAAGTCTGCAAACGGGCATTGGATTTTTTGCCGAATGTGGAACTTGTAACCTTTTGGGTTATTATGTTTACCCTTTTTCTTGGGAAAAAAGCAGTTTATGGAGTAATCGGTTTTGTTCTCATAGAGGGGCTGGTGTTTGGGTTCCATGTCTGGTGGATTATGTACCTTTACATATGGCCGGCGTTGGTGGTTATTACCCTTATATTCCGTAAAAATGAATCTGCCCTGTTTTGGGCAATTATTTCCGGTCTCTTTGGCTTCCTTTTTGGGGCAGCCGGTTCCATACCATACATATTCATTGGCACTATGGATGGAGGATTAGGAAATGGATTTTATACGGCTTTTTCCTGGTGGATTACAGGAATTCCTTGGGATTTTATACACGGCATAGCCAATTTTGTTATTATGCTGGTGCTTTACATGCCCATCAGAAAAGTAATGAAAATGATGCAATAATAAAAAGACTGTTGCAAGCGGAACCGGCCTCAAAGAGGATTTCGTTTGTAACAGTCTTTTGTTTTAGTTGTCAGGGGGCGTCTTAATCATCATCGTCATGTACATGGGATTTGGGAAGGGAGAAAATAAATTCTGTTCCTACGCCTTCGGTACTGATTACGTTAATATGCTCTCCATGGGAAGCAATGATTTCTCTTGCGATGGAAAGCCCCAGTCCGGTACCTTTTTTATCTTTACCGCGGGATAAATCTGATTTATAAAAGCGATCCCAAATCATTTTCAAGTCGTCTTTGGGAATACCGATTCCCGTGTCCTTTACGGACACAAATATCTTGTTTTTCTTTTCGGATGTTTCAATGGTAATGACGGAATCGTGGTGACTGAATTTAATAGCATTATCCAAGAGGTTATACAGAACCTGCTGGATTTTGCCCATATCTGCGGACACATACATTACATCCCCGGTGAGAACCAGGGCGATGGCAATGGTTTTTTGGCGGCAGGTTCCTTCAAAGGAAGCGGCCGTATTACGGATGACCTGATTAATGTCAAAGTTGGTTTTGTCCAGCAACATTCCCTTGGTGTTTAAGTTGTTTAAGGTCAGCAGACTGTTGGTAAGTTTGGTCAGTCTTTCCGTTTCGTTTAGTACAATGTTTAAATATTTCTCATGTAACTGCGGGGGGATGGTTCCGTCAATCATAGCCTCCAGATAACCTCTGATAGAAGTCAGCGGAGAGCGGAAGTCGTGGGAAATATTTGCCACAAACTTTTTCTGGTCGTCCTCTGTGCGGGCCATTTCGCTGGCCATATATGACAGGCAGGCTGCCAGATAACCAATTTCATCGTCACTGTCCACCTGAAATTCGTAGTGCATATTACCGGAGGCGTATTGCTCTGTGGCATAAGTAATTTTCCGCAAAGGGACATAAACCATCTCCGTAAAGAAAATAAGGATAATCAGAGACAGTAAAAATACAATTACAGTAGTGATAAAGGCGATGTTTTGGATATTGGCGCAGGAACTCTCGATGCTGTCCATGGACATATGTATTGCTACATAGCCTTTTACTTTATAGTCTGCGGTAATAGGTGCCAGTACATTGAGCATTTCCTCTTTATAGGAATCAAAAAAAGTACTGACATTGTAATAGGAGCCTGCGGTAATAGTAGGGTCAAAATTTTCAATGATAATTTCCTTTTCCAGATTCAAGGGTGAGGAAGTATCCAAAATCATACGCCCGGAGGGGTTAATAATCCATATGTCTGAATTTAGATATATGGACAACATGTCTAACTGTTTTTTTACGATTTCAATAGAAGTTTCATTGGCATAAAGGTCGCTGGCGTAATTTTCTGCGATCAGGGTTGCCTCCGAGTAAAGGGTGTTGGCCTCTTCGCGGATTAACTGATCCCTCGTAATGCCCGGAACAAAATAATTTACCATAATAAAGGCAAAGATGCCGAATATGAAATAGCCAAGGAGAAATTTTAAGTATAAAGTTTTTTTCATTTTCCGGCTCCTTTCTTAGTTTATGGCGCAAAAAGCGAGGGATTTACCGGGTTTCAAATTTGTAACCGATGCCCCAGATAGTGGAAATTTTCCAAGATTCGTGGTCTTTAATTTTTTCCCTAAGGCGCTTGATATGTACGTCTACGGTTCTGGTATCGCCAATATATTCGTATCCCCAAATTTGGTCCAAAAGTTGTTCTCTGGTAAATACATGATTGGGCGAGGAAGCCAGAAAATATAAAAGTTCCAGTTCCTTGGGAGGCATTTCCACGGAGGCGCCCATGTAAATTACGGAATAATTGGTCTGATTAATAATCAAATCGGGATATTCTACACATTTTTCTTTTGCGGTCTCTACAGTGGCAGCCGTGGGTTTGTAGCGGCGTAGTACCGCTTTTACTCTGGCAACCAGTTCCTTGGAATCAAAAGGTTTTTCCATATAATCATCGGCGCCCAATTCCAGTCCCAATACTTTATCAAAGATTTCGCCCTTTGCAGAAAGCATAATAATAGGAGTCTGGGATTTGGAACGGACTTCACGGCAAACCTGATATCCGTCAATGCCCGGAAGCATTAAATCCAAAAGAATCAAATTGGGATTAAAACTTTCCACAGCTAAGAGGGCGGACTCGCCGTCCTCTACTATCATGGTTTCAAAGCATTCTTTGGTTAAATAGAGGGAAACCAATTCTGCAATATTGAAGTCATCATCTACAATCAAAATTTTTTGTTTACTAACCATTTTGTCCTCCTATTTAAAGGTTACAATTGTGACACCTGCGTCACCTTCTCCGTATTCTCCAAGACGGTATTCTTTTACATATTTCAGCCGTTTCAAGTGATTGTGCACAGCCGCCCGAAGTGCGCCGGTTCCCTTTCCGTGTACCACACGGACGGTAGAAAGGTGAGCCAAATAAGCATCATCCAGATATTTATCCAAAGCTGCAATGGCTTCGTCCGTAGTTTTTCCAAGGAGGTTAATTTCGGCGGAAATGTGGAGGGCTCTGCTCATATTCATTTTGCCTAAGCCACCTTTGGAAGAGGTGAAACTTGTGCCGGGTAAAGAGTCTTCGTCTATGAGTACTAAATCCCGGATATTTACCTGAGAGCGGATAATGCCGCATTGTACAAAAAGATTACCTTTCGCATCAGGCAGGGTGCTGACAGTTCCTTTCAGTCCCATGGAGACAACTTTTACGCTGTCGCCCTTTTTCAGTTTGGCCGGGTCTAAAGTTTTCTTAGGCGCATCCGCTTTCTTTAATGTAAGTTTTGAATTTTTTTCATCAATTTTATTTCGGATGTTCTGTCGTTTCTTTTCCAAGTCCTTGATATCGCTGCCGGAACCGACTTTGTTGAAATCACGGATGGTTTCGTCCGCCACGTCTTTTGCTTCCTGCAGGATTTGTCTGGCCTGTTCATTGGCTTCCCTGAGAATCCGTTCCTTGGCGTTGTCAATTTTTTCATTTTTTGCTTTTAACTGACCTTCCAGAGTTTTGATGCGCTCTTTGTAAGCGGCGATTTCTTTGTGCTCTTTTTCGATGGTCAGGCGGCTTGCCTCCAGATCGGCAATAACATCTTCAAAACTTTCGTCTTCCTTACTGATTTGTTCTTTTGCAGCCGCTATAATTTCATCCGGAAGGCCCAGTTTGGAAGAAATTGCAAAAGCATTACTTTTTCCGGGAATACCGATTAACAGGCGGTAAGTAGGGCGCAAAGTTTCCACGTCAAACTCGCAGCAGGCATTTTCCACAAAGGAAGTGGAAAGTGCGTAAAGTTTTAATTCGCTGTAGTGTGTGGTAGCCATAGTGCGGATGCCTCTGTCGTGCAAATGATTCAAAATGGCAATGGCCAGTGCCGCACCTTCCGTAGGGTCTGTGCCGGCGCCAAGTTCATCGAAAAGACACAGGGAGTTCTCATTGGCATTGGCTAAAATAGAAACAATGCTGGTCATGTGGGAAGAAAAAGTACTGAGACTTTGCTCTATGCTTTGCTCATCGCCGATATCTGCATAAACTTCTTCAAAAATGGATAGTTCAGAGCGGTCCAGTGCAGGAATATGCAGTCCGGCTTGTCCCAGTAGTGTAAATAATCCAACGGTCTTTAAGGATACGGTTTTTCCACCGGTATTAGGACCTGTAACAATCAAAAGGTCAAAGTCTTTTCCCAACTGGATGTCGATAGGCACTACCTTCTTTTTGTCCAGCAGGGGGTGTCTTCCTTTGCGGATATGAATGTAGCGGTCTGTATTAAAAATAGGTTTGGTAGCATTCTGGTCCAAGGCCAGTTTGGCTTTGGCAAATACAAAATCCAGATGTGTCATCATTTTTTGGTTGGTTGCCAGTTCCTGCGTATGTTCACCGGTCATGGCGCTTAAGGAGGCCAGAATAATTTCAATTTCTTCCTGTTCTTTGATGGCCAGTTCCTTTAATTGATTGTTCAAATTCACGACGGCAGCAGGCTCAATGAAATAGGTAGAACCGGTGGAAGACTGGTCGTGAACCATACCGGAAACCTGACTTTTGTACTCTGCCTTCACGGGGATGCAATAGCGGTTGTCACGCATGGTAACCACTGCATCCTGTAAATAACTGCGGTAAGAACCGTTCACCATGGAGTTTAACTGGGAATGGATTTTCTCACCGGTGAGGGTAATCTGTCTGCGGATGCTCTTTAAAGCAGGGCTGGCATCATCGGCGATTTCCTCCTCCGAAAGAATACATCTGTGAATTTCATTTGCAACCTGGGTCAGAGGAGAAAGAGCCTCAAAATAGCCATCCAAACTGTCGGAGGGAGTTTCTTCCTTGTCTTTTTTGCCGTAGGTTTTAATACGGTTTACATTGTCCAAAAGTGCAGCAATGCGTAAAAGTTCCGGTGCGGACAGGGTACTGCCGATTTCCAAAGTGCGGATGGCAAAGCCCAAATCTTTGTTGCCCCCAAAAGAAGTACTTCCGCAGCGAAACAGTCTGGCAAGACCGTCTGCAGTTTCTGTCTGGGCTGCGTTTATTTCTTCCATATTTGTGGAAGGAGTCAGCGCAGCGCAAAGTTTTTTGGCTGGCTCGGAGTCTGCTTTTTCGGTTAAAGAGCCAATGATTTTGTTATATTCCAATGTTCGTAAAACTTTTTCGTTCATAATAAATACCTCTTCCAAAAAGGAATTTTGCCTGTTTCCCGATATGGAAAAAGAGGATATGGATATCCTCTTTTGAAATGGCAAAACGACTTTTGACCATTATGCACGCACAGTTTCTTCAATGAGAGCGATAATGGTAGAAATAGCATCTTTTTGCTGACTTTGTTTCATTGTGTCAATGTAATTTTGTCTGGAACAGAACAGTTCCTGTACTTTTTCAATCAGGAGATTTTCTGTCAGATAATCCTCGTCAATAACGATAGAAAATCCCTGTGACTCAAATGATTTTGCGTTTAACAACTGGTCACCCCGGCTGCTGGCTGAAGGCAGGGGAATCAGAATGTTAGGTTTATGCAATGCCAGCAGTTCGCAGATGGCATTAGCCCCCGCGCGGGAGATAACCACGTCTGCCATGGCAAAAATATCCTTTAATTCACTTTTCAAATATTCAAATTGTTTATAACCTTCCACTTTCAGAAGGAGATTGTCGACTTTGTCTTTTCCGCACAGATGTACCACCTGAAAATCATCCAAAAGTTTCGGAAGCGCCTGACGGACTACCTGATTTACACTGGAAGCGCCCAGACTGCCACCGATAACCATTATAACCGGCTTGTTTGCGGTAAAACCGCACATATCCAAAGCGGCAACTTTGTTACCCTGAGCAAGTTCCCTACGGATGGGGGAGCCGGTAAGCAGAGCCTTTCCTTCCGGAATCAAAGCCATGGTTTCCGGGAAATTGCAGCATACTTTGGTTGCAACAGGAATGCAGAGTTTGTTTGCCAGTCCCGGTGTCATATCGGATTCGTGGATAATGCAGGGGATTTTCAGGGAAGCAGCCGCGCGTACAACGGGTACACTAACAAAACCGCCCTTGGAAAAAACCACATCCGGTTTCAGTTCTTTCAAAATTTTTCGCGCTTCACTGTATCCTTTAATTACGCGGAATGGATCGGAAAAATTCTTGGGATCAAAATATCTACGGAATTTTCCCGTGGAAATCCCATAGTAAGGTATATCAAAATCCGCAATCAACTTTTTTTCGATTCCGTCATAGGAGCCCATATAGTGGACTTCGTAGCCAAGTTCCCGCAAACGGGGGAGTAAAGCAATATTTGGTGTTACATGTCCGGCTGTTCCACCGCCGGTTAAGACAATTTTCTTCAAATTTCCAGCCTCCACGATTGTTTGTCAAAGCTTAGTTTGCGATGCTTTCCAGAGCTCTGGCCAACTGGTCAGGACAGGAAGTCGCTTTGTCTCTGCAACGGATTCCTTTTAATCTGGCGATGGCATCTTCCACTTTCATTCCCTTTACGAGAGCACTGACTCCCTGCAGGTTTCCGTGGCATCCGCCTGTAAATTTAACGGACATAATAACGCCGTTTTCTACTTCTATGTCAATCAATTGGGAGCATACACCTTGTGTCTTGTATGTCATAATAATTCCCTCCAACATGTATATGTATTTCAACTAAGGATTATAGCAGAAAAATGCAGGAAGTGCCAGTATTTTGCGATGAAAATATGTTGAGATAACAATATTTTGTCCATATAATGTAAGTTATCCGAAAAAGGATTCTTTGTGGAAAGGTGGAAAAAGTATGTTTCAGGTATTTCAAGAGGAAAAAGGGATTTCTTTGGCTATGATTATTACACTTACAGCCGGTATTGTTGGTAGAATTATTATATGGATATTGTATCAGAATATGATAAAGGAAACAGATAATATGTCTGCGACTTCCAACAAGTTGCTGAAGCAGTGTAAATTAAAATTTGCCAACTGTTATCAACTAAACGGAGGGGTTCATAATGTTTCTATTTTTGTAGACAAGTTTTTGAATCGTCTGGCACTGGGGCCTCTGAAATTTGATACCCTTTATCATTTGTGTGGGCAAATGGTGCTTTTGTCAGTGCTGTTTGCGGGCATCGGTGTGTGCAAAAGTATTATCGGGGGAAGGACGCTGGGAGAAATACTGCCTTTTTATATTGTCAGTTTTGCCAGTCTTTATTTGTATTTTTCCATATCTGCAATTACGGACATCAAAGGGCAGAGGCGCATTTTGAAAACCAATCTGGTGGATTATCTGGAAAATCACATGATAAACAAACTGGGAACCGTACAGCAGGATTTAGAGATTGTGAAACCTGCAGGAAAAAGGGAAACGCCAAGGGAATTGATTGTACCTTCTGCGGAAGGCGTGATGTCCGCAGATGTGACCAAGGTGGCATTTTCCAAGGCGCAGGAAAGGGAATTGGAGGAACTTTTAAAGGAATTTTTGAAAAATGCGTAGGGCTTTGTAGCGCAAACTTTGTGAACAATTTATCTTGAATTTGGCATATATCTTTGTTACACTGAGAAAAAGTATATTTCCTATATTATGAAGGAGCGATATTATGAGCAAAAAAGTAACATTTGATTATTCCAAAGCAAATTCTTTTATTTCTGCTGCCGAAGTGGAAAGAATGAAAAAATTAACCTTAGACGCCAAGAAGGTGCTGGTGGAAAAAACCGGTGACGGAAATGATTTTTTGGGTTGGATTGACCTGCCTGTTGATTATGATAAGGATGAGTTTGTAAGAATCAAGAAGGCTGCGGAGAAAATCCAGAATGATTCCGAAGTGCTGATTGTAATCGGTATCGGCGGTTCTTATTTGGGAGCAAGAGCGGCTATCGAATTTTTGGGACACAGTTTTTATAACAATGTGGACAAGAGTATCCGCAAAGCACCGGAAATTTATTACGCAGGTAATTCCATCAGTTCTACATATTTGAAACATCTGATTCAGGTTGTGGGCGACAGAGATTTCTCCGTAAATATTATATCCAAGTCCGGTACAACCACAGAGCCGGCCATTGCATTCCGTATTTTCAAAGAAATGTTGGAGAAAAAATATGGTAAGGCAGAGGCAGCAAAGAGAATTTATGCGACTACAGACAAGGCCAGAGGAGCTCTTAAAAATCTGGCTACAGAGGAAGGCTATGAAAGTTTCGTGGTGCCCGATGATGTAGGCGGAAGATTCTCTGTTTTGACAGCAGTTGGTCTGCTTCCCATTGCAGTCAGCGGTGTGGACATTGATGCGCTGATGGAAGGTGCGGCAAGCGCAAGAAAGCGTTGTCTGGAAAATGCCTTTGAAGAAAATGATGCGTTGCAGTATGCAGCAGTCCGCAATATTATGCTCCGCAAGGGTAAGAGTGTGGAAATTCTTGCCAACTACGAGCCTTGTGTTCACTATGTTTCCGAATGGTGGAAACAGCTTTATGGTGAAAGCGAAGGAAAAGACCAGAAAGGTATTTTTCCTGCAAGCGTGGATCTGACAACGGATTTACATTCCATGGGTCAGTTCATTCAGGACGGCGCAAGAATTATGTTTGAGACGGTTATCGAAATCGAAGAGTCCCGTGAAGAGTTGATTATCGGCGAGGAGCCCGTGGATTTGGACGGTTTGAATTATCTGGCGGGAAAAACCGTTGATTTTGTAAATAAGAGTGCTATGAACGGAACCATTCTGGCTCATACAGACGGTCAGGTTCCCAACTTTATGGTAAAAGTGCCAAAGGTAAGTCCTTTCTACCTGGGCGAACTGTTCTACTTCTTTGAGTTTGCCTGTGGTGTGAGCGGCTATTTGAATGGTGTAAATCCTTTCGACCAGCCCGGCGTAGAAAGTTATAAGAAAAACATGTTTGCTCTGCTTGGTAAGCCCGGATTTGAGGCACAGCGAGCAGAACTGATGAAGAGATTGGAAGCATAAAAATAAAAGACAAGTCGCTACCGGCGGCTTGTTTTTTGCGCAAAGGGAAGGAAGACAAATGATGAGTAAGCGTTTTGGAAAAACAAAATTCAAAAAAATACTGGTTTCCATGTTGACAGTCTGTTTATTGCTGTCAGGGGTAACAGTTTTGCCGGTTTCGGCCGAGGAATCAGGTACAGGGGCTGCCGAATACGTGCTGGATTGCACCGAGGATTTGGAAGCGCTGGCAGCAGATGCCGCCAATGAAGGTCTTGTTAAAAAAGCGGGAGCCAATGAATATTTTGAACTGCTTTTCAGTGAGAAGACAAAGATTGACGGAAGTAATAAAGATTTTAGTGACGGATATACAGCCACCCAGAGATTTAATCCCGGTGGAAAGGCAACAACGGAAAAAAATGCTATCCGGTTTACCACCAAGAACCCGGCCACAGTAAAGGTGCACTGGGTATGCGGAGGAGACGGCAGGGAGATGACACTGCTGGATGAAAGCGGAACCGCTGTTGCAACAACGGCGGAAGGAACCACCAAAAACGCTTTATATATTTCCGAGCTGAAGTTGGATATGGCAGGCACATACTGTTTGGGCGGAGATACCGGAAGTAACTATATTTTCCGGGTAGGAGTTACCGAAGAAGGCGGACAAGCAGACCCCGTTAATGCGCCTACGGTATCCAAAGTTTCCGCAACTCTTTCTGAGGATGTTGTAACTGTAAAAATTACAGGTAAAGCAGGGGATGAAGCGTCAAAATATATGGTAGAAATCCGCAACGGTGCCGAAGGTGAATGGATTGCGGCAGGAAGTGCGGACGGAAATGTAGACCAGATAGAGATAACAGTGGATTTGTCTGATGAAAAGTATGGTTCCGGCAAGTGGTATTTCCGGGCATACGGAAAAGGTGATGAAAACAGTGACAGCGTAGAGGCTAAAAAAGCTATCTCTTATACCCTGAAATTGGTAGCGGCAGAGCCAAAAGTAACTATTGGGGATGAAAAAGCAACCATTCAGTGGAATGAGATTAGGGAAGCCGAAAGTTACGAAGTGGTTGTTTATGATGCCGAGGGCAGTGTAGCAGCCCAGTCTGATGCCATAAGTGCTGATGCGGAGAAGTCTTTTGAAGTAACAGGTCTTAAAAACGGTGTGAAATATTTTGTGGAACTGACAACCATCAGAGGTGCGGAGAAATTAACTTTTGAACAGGTGTCTTTCCGTCCATATAAACCGGTTGATACATCTAATTCCATTCCGGGTCTTGTAATTACCAGTTTGGATGATATGAATCCGGTAGTAATCAGAGATGAAGGAAATATTACGGTGTCTCAGGCGGCATCGGAAGGCGGATTTAATTCTGATGGTAAAATCAGCAATGCTACCTTTATTTATCTGGATTCCCCCGTGGCGTCTGGAACAGATTTCAGTATCAGCGCAGATGTAACCGTAATAGGAAGAAGTTTGGAAGCCACTACAGGCGGTGTATTTCTGGGTGGTGCAACGGCACCTTCAGATAATTCTAAATATGTAGCAAGTGCTCTTCGAGGAGATGCATCTATCAGAGCATACCGGATTAAAACTGACGGAACCGGTGGTGGTTCGGGAAGTGAAAACTTGAAAGAGAATGTGGCATATACACTGACCGTAACCCGTAACGGAAGTTCCTATACGGTCAAAGCAAAGGGTGATTCCGTAGATTTTTCAAAGGGATATTCGGCATCAGATTTACATGCTGATTTAAATGGAGATGCAGTATATCCTGCAATTTTGATTAGCGGCGTGACGGCTGATATCAAAAACATCGTAATTACAGTTGCGGGAGAGGAAGTATTTCGTTCTGCGGATCTGACAGGCAGTGTGACACCTTTTGAAGACAACTGGGAACTGGTGGACGCACCTGTGCTTGGCACACCTATTGTAGATAATGAAAACCAGAAGATTGGGCTGGAATGTGAATGTGAAATTGGTGTTACAGGTGCCGGACAGGTTACCGTAGACATGTATAATGAAGCAGGCGAAAAAGTAGATTCACAGACTTCCAGTGCTTTCGGACAAAGTAAACATTCTTTTAGTTTTGAGCCGAAAGCAAGTGGTATTTATACTTTTAAAGCGGTGGCAAGCCGACCCAATGAAGAGACCCTAAAAGAAGGGGAGTCAGTAAGCGCTGCCGATAAATTTGTGATGACTTTAGGTCAGACTTCTATTTGGGCATTTAATCAGGGAAGCGGTAATGTGAAACTGGTTTGGGACGCCATTTTTGAAGCCGCCGGATATAGTGTTTATTATAAAGAGGCAGATTCAACAGGAGAGGCAACTTTAGCCTTTGAAAATATCGCAGAAACAAACTGTATTGTCAGTGGACTTGGCGAAGGAGAATATATTTTTATCGTTAAGGGCGTGAGAGAAGGAAAAGAAGATTCTTCTTCCGAAGTGAAAAAAGCAGTGAACGATGAATTGGAGAGAGAATGGTATTTCTCTGCTTTCGGTACAGGTATATCCACCGCTACCAACGGTTACAGCGGTTCTGCCAATGAAGGCAGTGTGACCGTATATAGTGAAGGCGGTAAAGGTAAATTACAGCCTGCATCCACAGACGGACTGGCATTTTATTATACTGCAATTCCTGCGGATGAAAACTTCACACTGTCAGCAAAAGTTACCGTAGATAAGTGGACCTATTCCAACGGACAGGAAGGATTCGGTCTTATGGCAGCAGATGCCGTGAATAAAAACGGTAATAACTCCGTATTTTGGAATAACTCTTATATGGCAGTGGCAAGTAAAGTGGAGTACTACTGGGATGATTCCAAACAGGAAGTTTCCGACAGCGGCACAAAGATTGCCATGAAACTTGGTCTGGGCTCTCAGGAAAAGATTGGTGTAACAGCGGAAAATATTGCAGAACTTACCGGTGAGAATGCAACCGAGGCACTGACAAAGTATTATAAGTCAGAAATGAAAACTTTGGAAACATCCTGTGCATCATTGGGTAAGGGTACATATAACATCTTTGGAAATGCAACCGCTGATGTGGCCGGAACCCAGAGCAGTATTACTGAACTTGTACTTTCTATCCAAAAAAACAATACAGGATATTTTGTGAGTTATACGGACGGCGAAGGTAATGTAGTAACCAATAAATATTATGATACAGAGGCTTTGGAGCAGATTGATAAGGATAATGTCTATGTTGGTTTCTTTGCATCCAGAAATGCGAGAATCACCGTAACAGATATATCTCTTACCACTATTGACCCGGCGCAGGATGCACCGGCAGAAGAAAGACCCATTGAAAAGGTAACTGCTTCTTATTCCGTAATTTCTGCAGCCAATGCCAACAGTGCGGATTACGACCTGGTATTTTTGGCAAATGCAGACGGTCTGGTAAGCATTACCGATGCAGCGGGAACCGTGATTGCTAAAGATGTGGTAGTGACGGCAGGTGTGAAGAAGAGTTTTGAAACAACCATTGCTTTGGGTGAAAATACGTTTAACATTACTTTTACACCGGATGCGGACTATAAGCCCGGCGAGTATTTGGCGCTGGATTCTTATGAAACTAAGACCTTTACCCATACCGTGAATTATAAGACGTATGGTGAAATTGGTCAGTCCATTTACGTTGCTCCGGACGGCAGCAGCAGTGGCGATGGTTCCAAGGAATATCCTTTGGATATTTATACGGCTGTCAAATATGTGCAGGCCGGACAGATGATTGTGCTGAAAGGCGGTACATACAGTTTAAACAGCACCGTAATCGTGGACAGAGGAATTGACGGAACTGCTGACAAATTGATTTACATGGTGGCAGACCCTACAGATACAAAGAGACCTGTATTTGACTTTAACAAAGCCTGCGCAGGCATGAGATTTGCAGGAGATTATTGGTACTGTCAGGGATTTGATGTGACCAATTCTTCCGATGGACAAAAAGGTCTTGAAGTATGCGGCAGTTACAGTACATTTGATGATATTCACGCATACCATAACGGAAACACCGGTATTCAGGTAAGCAGATTTAAGGGTTCGGATGTATACGAGGATTGGCCCAGCCATGATCTGATTTTGAACTGTACCGCTTATGGCAATGCAGATTCCGGCTATGAAGATGCGGATGGTTTTGCGGCAAAACTTACTGTTGGCGACGGCATCGTATTTGACGGTTGTGTGGCCTATAACAACGCTGATGACGGTTGGGATTTATTTGCAAAACCGGAAACCGGCGCAATCGGTGCAGTAGTGATAAAGAACTGCGTGGCTTATAACAATGGCTATTTGGAAGACGGTACCAATGCCGGAAACGGTAATGGATTTAAACTGGGAGGCTCCAGCATTGCGGGAGGACATCAGTTGATGAATTCTGTTGCTTTCGGTAATAAGACAAAAGGTATTGACTCTAACAGTTGTCCTGATGTTAAAGTATATCATTGCACATCCTTTAATAATGGTAGTGTACAAAACGGTAAAGATAATGGTTATAACGTGGCATTGTACACCAATGATGCAGCAAATACAGATTTCCTGGCAGAGGGCGTTTTGTCTTACCGCACAGAAAATCTGCAAATCGGTGAAAATATTAAGCCCAAAGGAAGTCAGGATACAACCAAACTCTATGGTGTTGCAAACTATTATTGGGATGCGGCTACAGTTACATCTGCAAACGCAGAAGATGCTACAGTAAGTGACACATGGTTTGAGAGTCTGACATTTACAGAGATTTCCCGTAACGCAGACAAAACCATCAATATGAACGGTTTCCTTGTACTGACAAGTCAGGTTCCGGAAGGCGTAGGTGCCAAAATCGGCGGACAGGCATCAGCGGAAATTACTGTTTTGGATGCTATTGAAACAACTATAGAAGTTATGAATCCTGATGAGGATAAAGTAATTACGCAGGAATCGGAAACTGTTGAGTCGGAACAAGAAACAGTGGCAGACGAAAGCGATGAAGATGCGGAAAATATGCCTTCCATTTCCATAATTATGATTGCCGTGGCAATAGTGGCAGCTATTTTGGTGGTGATTGCAGTAATGGCAGTTATTGTTGGAATTGTGATTTCCAAGAAAAAGAAAAAAGAAAACTAATACAGAGGTAATTCTATGAAAATCGTAATGTTAGAGCGAAACAGTGTGGGCCCTGATATAGATGTGTCCTGCTATATGCAGCTTGGAGAAGTAACTTATTACAAAAATACAGTAACCATAGAAGAGGTTGCAGAGCGGGTAAAGGACGCCGATGTAATTATCGCAAATAAATCACCTATGAACGAAGCGTCTCTTAAAGATGCAAAAAACGTGAAATTAATTTGCGAACTGGCCACAGGTTTTGATAACTGCGATTTGGCTTATTGTAAGAGCAGAGGTATCAAAGTGGCAAACGTGGTGGATTATTCAACAGGAATGGTGGCACAGCATACCTTTACTCTTGCCCTTGCCCTGGTGCAAAAATTAGCCCACTACGACCATTATGTAAAATCCGGTGCATACAGCGCCCAAGACCGTTTTTCCAATTTTGATGTGCCTTTTCAGGAGTTGGAAGGAAAAACCTGGGGTATCGTCGGTATGGGAAATATCGGACGCAGAGTGGCAAAACTGGCAACAGCTTTTGGCTGTAAAGTAATTTTCCACTCCATTACAGGAAAAAGTGCAGTTACGGATTATCCCCAGGTAGACAAAGAAACTTTGCTTGCAGAAAGTGATTTTCTATCCCTGCACTGTCCTTTGAGCGATTTGTCCAGAGATTTTATTGATGCAGATGCACTGAAAAAGATGAAAAATACTGCAGTGCTCATTAACGTAGCCAGAGGACCTGTAGTGAATAATACAGACTTATATCATGCTCTGGTAAATGGTGAAATCATGGCGGCAGGCTTGGATGTACTTGAACATGAGCCTCTCCGGGAGACCAATCCTTTGAGTAAATTAAAAGATAGCAATCAAATTATTATTACCCCCCATTTGGCATGGGGAAGCGTGGAAGCCAGAACCAGATGTGTAGAAGAAGTATATAAGAATATCCGGAGTTTCATGGACGGTGTCGACAGAAATGTTGTGAATCCGTAAAAATAAGCCCATTGCTCAATGTTGCATTGAGTAATGGGCTTTTCTTTGCTTTATGAAAGGATTAATTACTGATTCAACTGTTTTGCCTTATCGTTGATTTCTTTTACGACTTTTGTAATTTCTTCTACGATTAAAGCGTTCTTTTCGCTTTCGGAAAGAGTTTCATTGGCACGGGCAGATACTTCTTGTGTAACAGCGGAGACATTATTAATGTTTTCCACAATGGTTTCATTTGATTTTGCCAGTTCAAGAACCACTTTTTCCAAAATATCACTGTTCTCGTAAATATTGCGGGAGCAGGATTCAATCTTTTCAAAATTAAGAGCCATGGTCTCCACGGATTTGTTCTGTTCTTTATTACTCTCCATCAATTGATTGATTGCACTGAATACTTCCTGAATGGAGAGAGAAATACCATCAATCAATTTTGTAATATTAACGGTAGCTTCGCTGGTCTGTTTTGCAAGACTGGAAATTTCATCGGCAACCACTGCAAATCCCCGACCTGCCTCGCCTGCTCTTGCTGCTTCGATAGAAGCATTGAGGCTCAAAAGGCTTGTCTGGTTGGTAACGGAATTAATCATTTCTACGATGGAGTTCATCTTTTCCGTATTCTCGGTCAATTCATTCATTTTTGAAATAACCGTGGAACTAACGGATTCAGATTGATTTACAGAGGAGAGCAGGTGGTTAATATTATTTTTACCAACATTGATGTTATCCTCTGTCTGCTGCACATCGTTTGCAATATTTTTGGATACTTCTTTGGCTCTGTTTACCTGTTCAACGATTTCTTCCGTTTGTAACAACTGCGCCTGTGTGGACTCGGCGGTTTCGCTTGCGCCGTAAGAAACATCCTGCATGGAATCTTTGGTTGCAGAAACGGATTGGTCTAAGTGTACCATTCTTTCTGTAACGGATTCGATATCATCGGAGATGCCCTTTGAAATGTTCAAAGTATTAGTAAGAATGGCATCTATTTTTTCTTTTTCTTCATTTAATTCTCCCATTTTCTGGGCGTTAACTTTATCGATTACCATTGTTGCAAGTCCGGAGAAAATAGCAGCAAAAGCAGTTGCCAGAACCTGAATTTCCACCATTGCCAAATCAGCGGTAGTTAAGGAGCCGTTAGCAAATCCGATAGCCACAGAGATAATGTTGGCCGCAACGGTGATTCCGCCGGCAATATAGCAAAGTTTCAAATCTCCGTAAGGGATGAGCAGGAAAAATACTAAGAATATGTATACAAAAGTAGTCGGAACATTTGCTGTCAATAATACGAAAGCATATAAAATGGAAAAGCCGATGCTTAAAATATACTTAATATAGTTGGTGGATTTATCTTTTTGGTATAGCAATACACATGCAACATACGGGCAGATATCCAGCACAGAGAATATTAATGTGTAGGTAAGTGTTCTGTCACCTTTAACAAATTCTAAAAGGTAGGCGAAGAATAGCACGAATGTAAGCAAGGAATAAGCTATCAATGTAGCAAAATTTATTCGATGTGTTTCGTTCATTGTCTTTTGTTTCATAATGTTCCTCCCATTATCGTAAGTTGACAACCGAAAAAATAAACATATACTCTTAAATATTTTCCTATTGATACTTTTCAGTGTGTTACCAGTATATCACAAGATATTTTTTTTCACAATTCGGCAAAGAAAATTTTTTTAAGAAATTAGTCCTATTTTTTCAGAAAAGAATAGCGGACCCGCCGTAAAGCACATAATATATTCTAAGTGTATAAGGTGGTAGAAATATGTTAGTAGAGCAAAAGTGTTATAGTAAACTGACAAATTTAAATGAAATTTTTCACAGAAGACCCCATGCCATGGCAATGCTTGCCGGTAGTAGCGAGTATTCAGAAATAAAGGGAACGGTGGGATTTTATCAGACCGGATGCGGCGTTTTGGTAGTAACGGAGGTTATGGGACTGCCAAATTCAAAGGAACAGTGCAAAAGTTCCTTTTTCGCCGTTCATATTCATGAGGGAGAAAGTTGCAGCGGTAGCGCAGAAGATTCTTTCGCCAATGCGATGCAGCATTACAATCCGCAAGGGTGTGAGCATCCCGGACATGCAGGGGATTTGCCTCCTCTTTTGGGAAATCAGGGATATGCTTTTTCTGTTTTTTTGACAGACAGATTTTCTGTCAGAGAAATTCTCGGCAGGACGGTTATTATTCATTCCGGCGCGGATGATTTTCATACCCAGCCTTCCGGAAATGCGGGTACAAAGATAGCCTGCGGAGTGGTGCGAAAGGTTGACAAGGCTGTCCAATCATAGTACAGTTATTAAAGTGCTGAAGAAATAAAGGACGGTGCATTATGATAGAAAAAATCAAGGCGTTATACTTTAAATATGAAGAAATTATCAATTATCTGGTTGTAGGTGTGGCAAACACCTTTGTGT
Source organism: Lachnospiraceae bacterium (assembly GCA_017468395.1). Lineage (GTDB taxonomy): Bacteria > Bacillota > Clostridia > Lachnospirales > Lachnospiraceae > Acetatifactor. The sequence continues at coordinate 101,534 of JAFUIR010000011.1, forward strand.
CCTGGGGAGCATGGTTCGCCTGTGCTTATACCATTTTGGACGCCCAGGTTGTCTGGCAAAATATGGCACTCACGGTTATTTCCTGGGTGGCAGGTGTTATCTTCGGATACTTTATGAACCGTATCTATGTCTTTAAGAGTAAAGAGCCAAATATGTGGAAAGAATTTCTGCAATTTGCAGGCGGAAGAGTTGCAACCGGCGTATTGGATGCCGTAATGATGGTTCTTATGGTTAATGTAATGTCAATTAATGAGGCGTTTTCCAAGATTTTTGTATCGGTCCTTGTGGTAATAGGAAATTATGTTTTGAGTAAGTTGTTTGTATTTAAAAAGAAACCGGAGGAAGACAAATAAACCCATCCGGTTGGAGCATAGAAAAGCGGTTCGTGAAGAGTCACGGACCGCTTTTTACTGTTTATAACTTGCAAATCATATGTGCCACCAGTTTTGCGGAGTGCTTGGCAGCCGCTTTTTCAAAAGTAGGGTAGTCCATCTCTGCGCTGTCGTCTGCTTTGTCGGAGATGGCGCGGATAATTACGAAAGGAATACCGTTTAAATATGCAGCATGGGCGATGGAAGCACCTTCCATTTCCGCACAGTCGCCCTTGAAATTTTCAATAATGAACTGCTTGGTTGCCTTGTCGGAAATAAACTGGTCGCCACTGGCTACTCTGCCGGAGCGGACGGTAATGTCGGGGTTTACTTCCTTACAGGTTTCCATGGCAACCTCTATCATGTGTGCATCGGCGGGAAATTCTCTGAGTCCCATCTGGGGAACTTCTCCCAGTTGATAGCCAAAAATTGTGACATTCATGTCATGATGCACCGCATCTGTGGAAACCAAAATATCCCCGATGTCTAAATCTGCATTTAAGGAGCCTGCCACACCGGTATTGATAATGTGTGTAACTTCAAAAATGTCAATCAAAATCTGTGCGCACAGGGCGGCATTGACTTTTCCGATACCACTTTTTACAATAACGACATTTGTGTCATTTAATGTTCCCTCATAAAATTCCATGGAGGCACGTTTCACGATGTTGGAAACCTGCATCTCTTTTTTTAGCGCATCTACTTCCAAATCCATTGCGCCGATAATACCAATTTTTTTCATAGTGATTAGTCCTTTCTTTTATTGGGATATTATTTCGGATACACCAGTCTGTCCGGGGTAATATTATAGAGAACCTGGTCTAAATATTTTTTTGCCAGATAGTTTGCCATGCCCAGATTCATATCCAGATAGTTACCGCAGTCTTTGGGGGAAGCACCGGGCACTTCATCTTTAAAATCACGGATAAATTCATACATTTCGATCATCAAATCCACAATGTCTTTTGACTCGTAGTCGCCGGCAAGAAGCAAATAAAAGCCTGTGCGGCAACCCATGGGACCAAAATATACAGTCTTGTCCCCATAAAGGGCGTGATTACGCAAAAAAGTGGCAGCCAAATGTTCAATAGTGTGCATTTCGGCAGTGTTCATAACGGGCTCCTCGTTGGGGCTGGTCATGCGTAGGTCGAAAGTGGTAATTACGCTGTCGCCTACATGATCCTTGCGGGAAACATATACGCCGGGCTGCAATTTAATATGGTCGATAGTAAAACTTGCTATTTTTTTCATAGTTAACCTCACAATTATAATTTAATAAAACTTACGGAACATGCCGGAACAATAATTTTTCCGTTGTGGGTATAGGCAGGACTTCCGTAAGAATAGATCACTTCTTTTAAGGAAAGTGCACTTTCAAAGCAAGTGTCCTTTTCGGAAGGATTGAGAACCACCAGTATTTTTTCTTCTGCATCCTCGGGATGATTGGTTCTTACATATGCGAAGGGATAAGCATTTTCCTCGGCATACACAAAGTTGATTTCTCCCTTATTCCAAAGGGCGGGATGGGCCTTTCTGACTTGTATCAATTTCTTAATTTCATGGAAAAGGGAAGTTTCATCCGCCATCTGGCCTTGCACGGTAGGTCTGTCTTTGCTTTCATCCTGCCGGATGTAAAGTTTTTCGGCAGGGGCGGTGCTGAAACCTGCGTTGACCCCGTCATCCCACTGCATGGGGGAACGGGAGCCGGTACGGTTATAGCCGCCTTCCACAGAAACCAGATTTTCCACATAACGCATGCCGATTTCATCGCCGTAATAAATAAAAGGTGCGCCGGGCATGGAAAGAAGAAATGCGAATGCAATTTTCATTTCCTCTTGGGAAAGCCTGCGTGCCAGACGGTCCATATCGTGGTTACCGGAAGGGATACAAATAAGTCCTTTTTTCTCGGATTTTTCATAATTTTCCAAATATTTTTGGACGAATGCGGAAATATCGCCTTTTCCCTCTTTGGAGAAATAGGGATAATCGCAGCGGAACAGGTCATTATAATGGGAAGGACCAAAGTGAAGCAGGAAGTCCATGTGGAAGCCGCCCTGCAGGGATTTGTCCGGCTCGCCCCATTCGGAAATCATGGCTGCCTCGGGAAATTCCTCATCCAAAAAGGCTCTTACATTTTGCCACAGTGCAATAATTCCTTTGCTTTCTTCGTCCTGTTTGACCAAAGAACCTGCCATATCCACTCGGAAGCCGTCACAGCCCATTTTCAGCCAAAACCGCATGATGTTTTTCATTTCCTCCAAAGTGGCTTTCGGTCCCGGCGCATCCATGGGTTGCTGCCAAGGTTTGGTTATTTTATAAAAACCATAATTCAGCGCCGGCTGGGCGGAGAAAAAGTTCAGTGCAACAGAACCGTCTCTTTCGGAAATACCGGTAAGACAACCCATATTTTCGGGATATTCCCAAACGGTATTTGTCCAGATGTAGCGGTCGGAAAATTGGTTTTTTTCCTGTTTCATGGATTCCAAAAACCATTTATGGTAAACGGAAGTGTGCCCGGGAACCAGGTCCAAAAGCACATGCATATCTCTGGCGTGGGCCTGTTCAAATAATTGTTTTAAGTCCTCATTGGTTCCGTATCTGGGGGCTACGGTGTAGTAGTCCTGCACATCATAGCCGGCATCCATAAAGGGTGAGAGGAAACAGGGATTGAGCCATAAGGCGTTACATCCTAAATCTTTGATATAATCCAATTTTTCGATAATACCGGGGATGTCGCCGATACCATCAGCATTAGTGTCATTAAAAGATTGGGGATAAATTTCATAAAAAAGTGCGTCGTTAAGCCATTTAGCCATAAAATGCTCCTTTTCAAAAAAGTTTCTCTTCATATTTTAATATATTTTAGTGTTTGTATCTACAAAATCTTTCAAAAAATATTTGGTTTATGATATGATTTAAGAAAGACCTTTAAAGAACAAAAACGAAGTCAGAGGTGAAGTTATGAAATTTGCAATTTTGGCGCCGGGAAAAATTGCCGGAAAGATGGCAAAAGCAGTATCGGGAATTTTGGATATTGAAAAATATGCGGTGGCATCCAGAAGTTTGGAGAGAGCCCGGGATTTTGCCAAGGAATGGAACTTTGAAAAGGCCTACGGTTCTTATGAGGAAATGCTGAAAGACCCGGAAGTGGAACTTGTTTATGTAGCATCTCCCCACTCCCATCATTTTGAACATGCAAAGATGTGTCTGGAAGCCGGAAAACATGTGCTGGTGGAGAAAGCATTTACCGTGAATGCTGCCCAGGCCCGGGAGTTGATTTCCCTTTCCCGGGAAAAAGGTTTGCTTTTGGCAGAGGCTATTTGGACCCGCTATATGCCCAGCAGAAAGATGATAAAAGACTTAATTGACGGCGGTGCTATCGGAAAAGTGACATCTTTAACTGCAAATCTGGGATACATTCTGCCTCATATTGAAAGACTTCAGAATCCTGAGCTGGCCGGGGGAGCGCTTTTGGATTTGGGCTTATATCCCATTAACTTTGCATTGATGGTCATGGACGGGGAAGTGGTAGATGTGCAGTCTACAGCGGTTTTGTCCCCTAAGGGCGTGGATTGGATGAATAGCATGACCCTGACTTTTGAAGGAGGCCGGATGGCGGTTCTTCACAGTACGATGTTGGCACTGACGGACAGACAGGGAACCATATACGGTGATGAGGGATTTCTCGAGGTGCAAAATATTAACAATTGTGAGGAAGTCCGTGTTTATGACAAAGATCGCAATTTGGTGGAAACCCATGCCGTGCCGGAGCAGATTAACGGGTATGAATATGAAGTGATTGCCTGCGTCAAAGCTATCAGAGAGGGCAAGATACAGTGTGAAGAAATGCCTCATAGTGAAACCTTGCGGGTTATGACATTGATGGACCGGATGCGCAGCCAGTGGGGAATGAAATATCCATGGGAATAACAGGAGGATAAATCCATGCAACGGGTTTTGATGAAATGCGTTAAATTGGGAATCCCTTTTATAATCGCAATTGCCGCTGTGAAAATATTATTGGTAGGATATGACGTGGATGAGCAGTATGCTATAAGCATGTCATACCGCCTGCTTCAGGGAGATTTACTCGTGGCAGAAATGTGGGAGCCCCATCAAACATCTGCGTTTTTACTGGCTTTGTTAATGTATCCCTATGATTTGATTGTGGGAAATCTCACGGGAATAGTGTTGTATTTAAGGATTTGCGGTCTGTTGATGCACGGGCTGGTCAGTATCTGCTTGTACAGGCACTTGACAAAATATATTTTTAAAGATTGGCTGGAAAAAGAAGAGGCAAAAGTATTTGCTTTTCTCATTGTGTGTGTGCAGTTTTTCTCTTTGCCGAAACTGATGTTTTTACCTGAATTTTCCAATATGCAGGTATGGTTTTTACTGCTTACGGTTTTATCTTTTCATAAATATTTACTGCTGCGGGAGGAAAAAAAGGGTACTTGCCATCTGCTGCTTGCCGGATTTTGGGTAATGCTGGAGGTTCTTACGTATCCTTCGACTTTTTTCGTGTTTGCATTTCTGGTACTATTTATGCTTTTTTCAAGGAAGAGCAGGTTTAGTATTAAAGAAGTGGTACTGTTCGTGGCTCCCGGTGTTTTGGGATTTTTGCTCTTTTTTGCTTATTTGTTACGTTATATACAGTTACAGGATTTGGGACAGTATATTTCATATATACTGGATGACGGTTCCCACGGTGCGACGTGGAGCGAGAAATTACTACTCAATATACGGTCGGTGGGAGAAATTTTACTCTATCTGACGGTGTATGGTTTGATTGCACTTTTTTGTGGTTTGATTGTACGGAACATAAAGTTTCTAAAAGAAATATCCCCTTTTTTTAGAAATGCAATGTTACTGCTTGTAATTACTTTTGCAGGTCAGATGGTTATCTGGCTGTTTGGAAACAAGTATCCTAATTATCCCTCAGTGGAATACTTTTTTGTTTTAGGAATGGGATTTATTTTTGCTTTAAAAGAAAAACTATTTAAAGACAGGGAAGTGGTATTGTTTTTACTGACCCCTTTGATGGCATTTGCCGGAATTCTCGCGTTTACAAATCATCCGGTCTTGGTATCGGCCCCATTTTTGAATGTGTGTGTTACCGGGATTTTGATTATGCTTGTTAAATACGGAAAAAATCAGTCCTGCAAAAAAATTATTCTGAAAGCAGTTTTCGCACTTTGGATATTAATGCTCTTATTTGGAAAAACATATTTAGTGCGAGTGACAGGTGGAGTGCATTATCCGGTGTTTGATTCGGTATACCTGATAGAAGAGGGGCCGGCAAAGGGAATTATCGGAGATTACACAGCAGTTTTTGGATATAACGAGCGTTTACAAATAGTTAAGGCAAATATTCCGGAGGGTGCAAAAGTGTTTTATGCAGGGGATTGTACAGACGTGTATTTATTGGGTAATGCGCAGGTGTGCACTCCTTCCACAATCAGCACGCCTACCTTTAATCAAAGAATTGAGGAATATTTTAAGCTTCATCCGGAAAAACTGCCGGAATATATTATTTGTGATTGCGGATTGGTAGATTTTTCTACAGACAGTTGGCTGATGAACTATGTACGGGACAACTGTCATTTGCAACCGCTGGCAGAGAATAACTATTTGGTAGTTTTTGAAATGAAGCAAAAATCAGAGTAGTTTTTGGTTCATAGGATAATTTATTTCTATACAATTTCACTAAAAAAAATTTATCAAAAATCAGAAAATTGGTTTATCAAAATATTTACATCGTCGCTTTAGTGCGCTATAATAATCACTGGTGTGGCGGGAGAAAGCAATTTTTTACTTCGCTATAATCTTAAAAAAAAGAAGGGATACTCTATGGAAAGAAAAGTAGGAACAGTATCAAGAGGAATACGTTGCCCGATTATCAGAGAAGGCGACAACCTGGTGGACATTGCAGTAGACAGCGTTATGGAAGCTGCCGCAAGTGAAGGTTTTGAGTTTAGAGACCGCGATGTTATTGCACTGACAGAGTCTATTGTAGCTCGTGCACAGGGTAACTATGCGTCTGTTCAAGATATTGCAGACGATGTTAGAGCAAAACTTGGCGGAGAGACAATCGGTGTTATTTTCCCGATTTTATCCCGTAACCGTTTCGCAATTTGCCTCAAAGGTATTGCAATGGGTGCCAAAAAAGTTGTACTGATGCTAAGTTATCCTAGCGATGAAGTGGGAAATGCCCTTTTGACATACGATCAACTTGACGAAGCAGGAATCAATCCGTATACAGATGTCCTGACTTTGGCAAGATACCGTGAATTGTTCGGTGAGAACAAACATGAATTTACAGGCGTAGATTATGTGCAGTATTATTCTGACATTATTACAGAAGCAGGTGCAGAAGTAGAAATTATTTTTGCAAACCAGCCTACTGCGATTTTGAACTATACCGATTGCGTTATGACTTGTGATATTCACACCCGTGCAAGAAGCAAACGCCTCTTGTTGGCAGCAGGCGCAAAGGCAGTGTGCGGTTTGGATGATATTTTGACAGAATCCGTAAATGGCAGCGGCTATAATACAAAATACGGTCTGCTTGGTTCCAATAAATCTACCGAGGACAAAATTAAATTGTTCCCCAGAGAGTGTCAGGACTTGGTGGAAAGTATTCAGGCTGAAATGTTGAACAAAACAGGAAAGCATGTTGAAGTTATGGTTTACGGAGATGGTGCTTTCAAAGACCCTCAAGGTAAAATTTGGGAGTTGGCTGACCCTGTTGTTTCCCCTGCTTTCACAAGCGGACTTGTGGGAACACCTAACGAGTTGAAATTGAAATATCTTGCTGATAACGATTTCAAAAACCTCAGCGGTGCGGAACTTAAGGAAGCAATTTCCAACAGCATCAAGCAGAAGGATTCTAATCTGGTAGGTAATATGGCTTCTCAGGGAACAACCCCCAGACAGCTTACTGATTTGATTGGTTCTCTTTGTGACCTGACCAGTGGTTCCGGCGATAAGGGTACACCTATTATCCACATTCAGGGTTATTTCGATAACTTCACAGATTAATTACAAGGATAAAAGACAGCGCCCCGGTGAATTTACTCACCGGGGTATTTTTAATGTTACTGCCTTTTAAACATAATATTTGTAATAAACCAGGAGGATTTACACATGAGAAAGAAAATATTACGTTTTGTTTTAATCGCGGTCATGACCGGCGCAATGCTTACCGGCTGTGCAAATAATGAACAGTCGTCCCGCCAGCCTGACAAAAGCGATGCAATCGAAAGCAGCAGCGATGAAAGTAGCACAATCGAAAGCATTGAAGCAGAAAGCAGCGAAGCAGAAAACAGCACCACCGAGCAGGTTACCGGTGTCGAAGACACGCAGCCGGCGGAAAAAGATGTGCTTACAACAGACATTGACCTGGAAGAAGCGAGACTATGGATTTATGATTCGCCTGAATTGTATGAAGCAGATGGAAATGTGAAATGGAATGAAGGACTTACCAGATATATAGAAGAAGACGTTCCTTGTGATAAATTAAGCGACTCCCTTGCCAAGACAATTGAGCAATATAAAGTTCACGGTTACTCTTATGTGGGTGATGAAACAGATATAACATCTTTAAATGAAGATAGTTTCAAGAATAATGACGTGGCATATTTTAAATTGGAATTGACAGACCCTGTATTACTGGCGGAATTGGAAACAGCCATGCTAAACGCATATATAGATGCAGGAAAGAGTATGCCGGAAGATGAAAAATATGATGCACTAATAGAAAGAATACAGAATACCATTAAAGAATTTACTACTCTGGGAATTCAGGTTACATGGATTTCTTTTAAGGAAACATATTCTGTATGGACGTATGGGGAGTTCCGGTTCAATGATAAAGAATTTGTTCGTTTTACAGAAAATTTCGAATGGATTCCCCGATGGCTGGAATACAATACGGAAGATAAAATGTGGCAGTTGTCACCGGATTATTAAGGAATTGCAGAACTACATTTATCTTTAAGACAATATAAAAGAGGTTTGGTGAAGGAAGAAATCCATCGCCAAGCCTCTTAAAAAATTACTTTATACGGTATTTTTATTTTCCAAAATAACGGTTTAATAAACCCTCGAATGCCTTACCATGTCTAGCCTCGTCTCTTGCCATTTCATGGACTGTGTCATGGATAGCGTCCAGATTCAATTCTTTTGCACGTTTTGCAAGGTCAAATTTGCCTGCTGTTGCGCCGTTTTCAGCGTCAACACGCATTTCAAGGTTTTTCTTTGTGGAGGAAGTTACAACTTCACCCAGCAGTTCTGCAAATTTTGCAGCATGCTCAGCCTCTTCGAGGGCTGCTTTTTCCCAGTACAGACCGATTTCGGGATAACCTTCCCTGTGAGCCACACGAGCCATAGCCAGATACATACCTACTTCGGAACATTCGCCTTCAAAGTTTGCGCGAAGATCCATGATAATATCTTCCGGTGCGCCCTGGGCAACGCCTACAACATGTTCAGCCGCCCATACTTTTTCGCCGGACTGCTCGTTAAATTTAGAAGCAGGAACGCCGCAAACGGGGCATTTTTCCGGTGCAGAATCTCCCTCATGCACATAGCCGCAAACGCTGCAAACATACTTTTTGGAAGAACTTTCTTTTGTGGAGACAGCGGGTGCAGGAGTGGCTGCATTAGTTGTTGTTTCTGTCAGAACAAAATCTTCTTTTCCATGGTGACAAAGGGGGCAGATGAAGTCATCAGGTACTTCCTCTCCTTCGTAGACATAACCACATACAGAGCAGGTCCAGGTTTTCTTTTCGGTATTTGCTGCCACGGGTCTTGGTTTGATATCACTTTGATAATAGCCGTAAGTGCAAGAAGGGATATCAGATAATACCTTGGCATCTGTCAATTCAGCCACAAACAAGGTATGGCTGCCCAGATCAAAGTGCTCGGTTACTTTTGCGGACATATACATATTTGCCATGTCTGTTAAATAATAAAGTCCGTTTTCACTGCGGGCTGCATTTGTGAAACTTTCAAATTTATTTACATCTCTGCCGGACTGCATACCGAAACGCTTAAACAGTTCAAAGTCAGCGCCGGTTGTAATGGCTGAGATGTTGAAAACTCCCGTATTCATAATCATGTCATGAGTTTTATTTTTCTGAATTACGGCAACAGAGATACGGGTGGGGTTGTTTGCGATTTGAATAGCTGTGTTAATGATACATCCATTATCAAAGCCATTTTCTTTTGCCGTCAATAAAAACAAACCATATGTGAATTTGTATAAAGCTTTGTCATCCATGATATAACCTCCTATTATTGGAAAAGACGGAGGGTTTTTCCTCCGCCTCCTTAGTATTTCCCAATATTAACCGAAATAACGGTTCAAAAGACCCTCAAATGCCTTGCCGTGTCTTGCCTCGTCTCTTGCCATTTCGTGAACTGTGTCATGGATTGCATCCAGATTCAGTTCTTTAGCACGTTTTGCAAGGTCGAATTTGCCTGCTGTTGCGCCGTTTTCAGCGTCAACACGCATTTCAAGGTTTTTCTTTGTGGAAGAAGTTACAACTTCACCAAGCAGTTCTGCGAATTTTGCAGCATGCTCAGCTTCTTCATATGCTGCTTTTTCCCAGTAAAGACCGATTTCAGGATAACCTTCTCTATGAGCTACACGAGCCATAGCCAGATACATACCAACTTCGGAACATTCGCCTTCAAAGTTTGCGCGAAGATCCATGATAATATCTTCCGGTGCGCCCTGGGCAACACCTACAACGTGTTCAGCGGCCCATACTTTTTCGCCTGCCTGAACATTAAATTTGGAAGCGGGAACGCCGCAAACGGGGCATTTTTCCGGTGCTTCATTTCCTTCGTGAACATAACCACATACGCTACATACATATTTCATAATTCTAATCTCCTTTGCTTTTTGTTGTTTATATTTTTACTTAGTTGCCAAATGTTTTATGAAGATGTTTTTTTACAACAATCTCCGCAAGTACCGTGGAAATAGGTGAAATGTCCTTTGATTTGACCGTCAAAATTCATTCCGGCAATCTCTGTGATGGAATCGATGTTGTCCATTTCAAGGTCAATCACACTTCCGCACTCGGTACAAATGAAATGATAGTGTGGGGATGTGTCTGCATCAAAATGGTCTACACCATCGCCCACCCGCAGTCTCAAGATTTCTCCCGTATCGGCCAAAAGTGTTAAGTTCCGGTAGACGGTACCCAAACTGATATTGGGATATTGCTTGCGGACATTCATATACACTACATCTGCCGTGGGATGGTCTTTTCTTGTCATAAGGAAGTTTTTGATTTCTTCCCTTTGTCGGCTGTATTTCAGTGACATCGCAACCCTCCTTTTTGAAATCAGTAACGATTACTAATATCATTATACAAAATCTATGTGAAATGTCAACACATATTGAGAAAATTTTTCAAAAAAGTTTTTCTTATCAATTTTATAAATTTTTAATGATATTATTCCGCATAATTAATATCTTTTTTCGCTATTTGATGATAATATTAAGGAAGAGTAGAGAAATCGGAAAGGAAAGGTCAGTTTATGAAGTTTAAAACTCGGTTGGTAGTAACCTGTGTTACGATTGTGCTGTTACCTTTGGTATTGACGGCAACAGCATTTTTGGCCATCGGTTTTTATATATTGAATTCCCAGCAGAATTATGGGATGGGTGAAATAAAGCCTTTTACCATGATTGAAAATGTGGAAAGCATTCATTTAGAAACAGAAAAAATATATGATGAGTTGTTTCTGCAGGCGCAGGAAGATACATCCCTATTTGAAGATAAGGGCTTTTTGGAGGATTTTGAAAAAAGCCGTTTGACGGAGCAGTCTTATTTGCTGGTGCGCAAAGGAGAAGAAATTTATTATACGGGAAACGCAGAGGGTGCGGCTCGGATTTTGGGACAACTTCCTGATTTCGGATATGCAGCCGGTGAAGATGGTAATACCTATTACTTCGGAGAAATGGACAAATATGTAAAACAAATTGATTTTCAGTTTGGGGATGGTACACCGGGAAGTCTGTTTGTGATAACCAGAGTGACAGGTCTGATTTCAAAAGAGTTCTTGGTAGATATGGTAGTAGCCATTATCGTCATTTTGATATTTACCAGTGTAATGTTGACATGGTGGATTCACAGGGGAGTATTTCTTCCGATTAAAGAATTGAATTTGGCTATGTGTAAGATTAAGGAAGGGAATTTTGACTATAGGCTTGTTTCGGACAGCAAGGGCGAGATCGGTGAGTTGTACCGCAACTATGAAGATATGAGGCTTCGTCTGAAGGAGTCTACAGAAGAAAAGGTACGGCAGGAAAAGCAGAGCCGTGAGTTAATCAGCAATATTTCCCACGATTTGAAGACACCTATTACTGCGGTAAAGGGTTATGTGGAAGGTATTATGGATGGTGTTGCGGATACGCCGGAGAAGATGGAAAAATATATTAAGACCATCTACAACAAAGCCAATGATATGGATAAACTTATTAACGAATTGACTATTTATTCCGGTATTGATAATAACCGTATTCCTTATAATTTCCACCGTATTAACGTGGCAGATTATTTCGGAGATTGTGTGGAAGAAGTGGGTCTGGATTTGGAGTCCAGGAATATTGAATTGAATTATTCCAATGTGGTTTCGCCGGATACTATGATAATTGCGGATCCGGAGCAGATGAAAAAGGTTATTAATAACATTATCAGTAACAGTGTGAAGTATATCGATAAACCTAAGGGCATTATTGATATTCATATTTTGGATGAAGTGGATTCGGTGCGGATTGAGATAGAGGACAATGGAAAAGGTATTGCGGCGAAGGATTTGCCCAATATATTTGAAAGATTTTACCGGACGGATGCTTCCAGAAATTCCTCGCAGGGCGGAAGCGGAATCGGTCTTTCCATTGTAAAGAAGATTATTGAAGACCATGGTGGTTACATTTGGGCTACCAGTAAAGAAGGAGAAGGAACTTGTATTCATTTTGTAATTCGCAAATACCGTGAATTGCAGAGAGATTAGTCATAGTATAGGAGGAAAACATGAGTAAGATTTTGATTATTGAAGATGAAGAAGCAATTGCAGATTTGGAAAAAGATTATTTGGAACTCAGTGACTTTGAGGTAACCATTAAAAACAGTGGCGATGTGGGATTGAAGGAAGCGTTGGACGGAAACTATGATTTGGTGGTACTGGATCTGATGCTGCCCGGCATAGACGGATTTGAGGTTTGCAAAAAAATCCGTGAGGAGAAGAATATCCCTATTTTGATGGTTTCTGCAAAAAAAGATGATATTGATAAAATCCGGGGACTGGGCATGGGTGCAGACGACTACATGACCAAGCCTTTCAGTCCCAGCGAATTGGTGGCCAGAGTAAAGGCACATCTGGCAAGATATGAGAGATTGGTGGGGACCAATCAAAAGCCCCAAAACGACATTGTGGAAATCAGAGGGCTACGCATTGATAAAACTGCAAGACGTGTCTACGTGGATGGGGAAGAGAGAATTTTCACTACCAAGGAATTTGATTTGCTTACTTTCTTGGCGGAGAATCCCAATCATGTATTTACAAAGGATGAACTCTTTAGGGAGATTTGGGATATGGATTCCATCGGCGACATTGCGACTGTAACCGTTCACATCAAAAAAATCCGTGAAAAGATTGAAGTGGACACAGCAAAACCCCAGTATATCGAAACTATTTGGGGCGTGGGGTATCGGTTTAAGGTGTAAAGGGAATTGAAAATATTTGAATTTAGAATATAATAAAAGTAGAGAATCTTGATGGAGATAGTAGGAGGTGATAAGGATGTGTACGGAAACGCAGTTGAGTAGAATTACGAAAGCAATAGTAGAATGTTATAGAGTTGTATATGGTGATGATATTGTTGAAATAGTTCTTTATGGTTCTTATGCAAGAGGAGATTATGCAGAAGATTCCGATATTGATATTGCTGCGGTTGTACATGGTTCACGCGAGGAACTGCAGGAAAAACTAAAGGCTGTTTGGGATGTTTCGGCAGAGCTTGGAGTAGAAAATGATATTATAGTTTCACCAACAGTTATTCCGTATGAGGAGTTTATGAAATATAAGCAAACACTTCCGTATTATCGCAATATTGCAGAGGAGGGACAAAAGATTGGATGATTTAATTAAGTATCGTTTGTCGTCTGCTAAAGAAAAACTGAATTCTGCTAAGGTACTTTTGGAAGCAGGATTATATAAGGATTCTGTGGGAAGATCTTATTATGCTATTTTTTCTGCTATAAGAGCCGTTCTTGCTGTAAGGCAGGTTGATTTTTCAAAGCATGCAGGGGTAATAGTTTACTTTCAGAAGGAGTTTATTAAGACGGAAGTTTTTGATAAAAAGTATTCAAAATATTTACAACAGGCATTTCAAATTAGAAATAGTTGTGATTATGATGATTTCTTTATTGTGTCGAAACAGGATGCAGAAGAGCAATATATAAGAGCAACCGAAATGTTGACCGTTATCGAAGAGTATATTGGGCAGTCAAGGAATTGATTTTAATAAAGTATGGTTTGAAGGCACAAGTTCAAAATGTACTTGTGCTTTTTGTGGCAAGCGGTGGCAGAATTACCAAAGCAAGTAATTGGATTTGTGAGGCGGTATTTTCATACCCCGAAGAATTACCACTTGAACGCTTGGACGAATACAACGATTTAATCATAAAATATATGAATGCAAGATTTAATAATAATGTAGTGAACATAGAATTATACCTATCATACTCAAAAAACACGGATTTAACATTGATGAATATGAAGAAACCGAAGAAAAGAAGCAGGGCGGATTGTCTGCAAAGGAATACAAGAAGAAAATGGAGCAGGAAAAAGAAGAACTTAATAAAAAGTTAGATAATATGGCAAATGAATACAATGAATTAGTAGACAGATATAATAAATTCATTGATATAAAGCCGAATTGGAACGAAAGAACAGAGAAAAGGCTTATGAAGTGATGTATCAGCAGGAGCGAAGCAGATGAATCAGATTGCAAAGATGACGATATTTGATATAATAGAAAAGTAAAATTTGAATTTTCGCATGAGTTTGCCTAACTGGGATATGAACAGTTACAAATTACAATGTCTAATGGAGGCAGGATAAGATTGAAGAAAGAAGCATTAAAATTATTTTGGGTATTCATACTTTTTATATTAGTTTGGGTAATTGCCAATATGTTCAATATGAATATATTGTGGTTTGTAATAGTGAGTGTAATTGCAATTCGCTATATTGTTAAAGAAAAAAACTTAGACAGAAAAGATATCATAACAGCTTGCGCGTTTGGCGTTGTTTCTATACCATCAGCATTTAGTGCTGGTTTCATACCATCAGAGTTAATAATGGGATTAGTTACCATACCGGCTTATCTTGGCGCTATGAGTATTTTGAAAAGTAGTAATAATGAGATTCTTTTAATTAGGTCTGAAAAAAAGGAAATTGCAATTTCTTTTAGTATTGCAATTGGAATCGGAAGTATTTTGGGGGTTATTAATCTACTTTTGGCAAATTATCCAATAAATTTTTCTGTTAAATTAAAATGGTTTTTAGATGCAATTAATGCTGGAGTAACAGAAGAAATCATTTTCAGATTATTTTTCTTTGCTATATGTGTTGCCATTGTGAAAGATAAAAAAATGTCAAAAGCAGAAAGTGTTATGAGTTATTTAATCATGACTATACCACATGTCTTAATCCATTTTAATTTTGAGACAGTAGACCTAGGAAGTATAATTGTTTTATTTGTATTATTTGGTTTGCCTTTTGCTATTTTGCAAAGAAAAAGAGATTTATCATCTGCCATTGTAGCACACTCCGTTGTAGATTTAATTCGATTTGTTTTAGTAGGGATGTGATGTATAGAAACTTTCAGTTTAACACAGAATTATGTTTTAATTTATAAAGATACTATGCTTAACGTGTGGTATCTTTTTTTTTGCCAAAAATCCCGAAATACTTCCACAAAATTCATATAAAATATGAGTTGCTTTTGGGGTGTTATGAGTTATAATTTTCATATCAGCCAAATGGTAATATTACCACTTTTGAAAAGGCGGAGCGAATATTACCAAAAATATTACCACAGAAAAAATAAAGTAGTTTAGAAAAAGTGTAAAAAACAATTTTCTGTATAGCCAAAATCTTGAAAAAAGCCTTTAACCACCCCGAAAACAAGTAAGAAGGCTATACAGAGAAGAAAATAGCGGTGGGGTGTGCTATATCGGTTTAAGGTATAATTAATGAAGACAAAAATTCTTTATGAAGATCAGGATATTTTGGTAATTTATAAGCCTGCGGGCATTGCGACCCAGACGGCAAAAATCGGGCAGGCGGATGTGGTCAGCGAACTGCGCGGTTATTTGGCAAAGTCAAGGCGTGGAAATGATAAAGGCGGTGCAATACCTTTTGTTGGGTTGGTTCATAGGTTGGACCAGCCGGTGGAAGGAGTGCTGGTGTTTGGAAAGCATAAGAAAGCCACGGCGCAGTTAAATGGGCAGTTGGCGGATGGGCGGATGAAAAAGTTTTATCTGGCGGCTGTGTGTGGAAAACCATCCCAGGAATCTGCAAAACTTGTGGATTATGTGGTAAAAGATAAAGATGGGTTGGCAAAAATTGTAAAAGAAGGTCATCCGGAGGCTAAAAAAGCAGTGCTGGAATATACCGTGAAGGGAACCTGTGCTTTACAGGTGGGTGCCAGACACGATGTGGAGAATTTGTGGAACAGGGACATAGAGGTAAGTCTGGTGGAGATATTGTTAAAGACAGGCCGGTTTCATCAAATCAGGGTGCAGATGTCAAGCAGGGGAAATTCTCTTTTGGGAGATTCAAAATACGGTTCGGAAATTTCTGCGCTCATCAGTAATTCGTTGAACATCAGAAACGCTGCTCTTTGTGCTTATCATTTGGAGTTTGAACATCCCATGACAGGAAAAAAGTTGGAATATACTGTCAGTCCCGAAAATAAAGCATTTACTATTTTTCAGAATTATTTAGCGTAAGTTTCTCATACTATTTTTAAAGGAAGGCGCAGAAGTCTTCTGGAATGGCAGGAATGAGTATGAGTGAAAAATTGATAAAAAACAAGTATATAGCACTGCTCCTGATTGTGGGGGCAGTCTATTTTTTTCTAAAGTATTTGTGTCCTCTTTTTGCGCCGGTTTTGATTGCGGTGTTGTTTTTGACCATGTTCTATCCTGCATTGGATGACATTCAGAAGAAAACGCATATTAAAAAGCAATTTCTGGCGGCAATTTTTATCGTTTTTTTCGGTATTGTCATAGTGACTTTAGCATGGATTCTCGTTACAGTATTTATGCAATATGTGCCGCAGTTTTTGGGGAGCGCCGGGCAGATTCAGGTACAGATTAACGTGTTTGTCAGGGATTGCTGTGATGCCATTGAGCGTACTTTCGGCGTGGATGCCACGTCCGTGGAACGGATTATTATTGAGAAAGTGGATATTATTGTGGAGGATTTTCAAGGGCAACTGCTGCCGGGACTGTTAAACAAATCTTGGGGATATGCCAGAAGTATCATCTCCTTGGGGGGCTTTATCGGTATAACGGTCATTGCAACGGTGCTTCTTGCAAAGGATTATGACGAAATTTTAGATAAAATGGCAGCCGGGCAGGGAAGCCTCATGTGCCTGGAGGTAGTGGTACGGGTAATTAAATATATTGCTACTTTTGTAAAAGCCCAATTAGTGATTATGCTGACCATCGGCAGTCTGTGCATGTTGGTGCTTGGCATTTTTAAAGTGGAAAGCGGCGTGCTTTGGGGATTGTTGGCCGGGGTTTTGGATGTGCTTCCTTTTATCGGGACAGGAATTGTTTTGTTGCCGTTGGCATTATGGGAACTGATGCAGGGGTATTATCTACAGGCCGCAATCTGTGTGTCGTTGTATGTTGTGTGTGTGCTGATCCGCGAGACTTTGGAACCGAAGTTAATCGGGGATAAGGTGGGCATCTATCCGGTAGGAATTTTAATTGCGGTTTATGCGGGATTAAAATTGTTTGGAATCGTAGGAATTTTTCTCGGTCCTCTGGGGCTTGTTATTATACAGCAGGTGTATAGGGCTTTCCTGCGTTATGTTGACGGGGACGAAAAAAATGGCTATGATGAAAGAGAGAAAAATGAGGAGCAGTGATTGGGAGCATGCAAAAGACAAAAGGTTATATTGCAAGATTGATATGTGTAATTAGCTGGATATATATTGTGGTTGTTGCGGGAATTATGCCCTTTTATTTTACCAATGGATATGGTTATATCGGCTCTGATAAAGCCAATTTTGTAAAAAAATTCGGGTTTCCGATTTTGATTACAGGCGCAGTAGGTCTTGTGATTTATGTGGTTTTGAATGTGATAGTGTGCTGTAAAGGGAAAACCAGGGAAGAAGTTTGGCTGTGGGTAAAGAAGCGGTTTTCTGTTACGGATATTTTTGTACTTTGTTATGCGGGAGTTTTGATTTTATCCTACTTAAGCACCGAGTACAAAGATATTGCGTGGTATGGACACACCAGTTGGCCTATGGGACTGGTTCCTCATTTGATGATGGTGACTTCTTATTTTCTTTTGTCCCGCTTTTTCATTGGCAGGGAATATTTTTTCGGTTTACTGCGGAAAATTTCTCTGGTAGTTTTTGCTTTGGGAATTTTAAACACATTTGGGGTTCGCCCCATTGAAATGGAATATGCCGGTTATTGGTTCATATCCACTCTCGGAAATCTCAACTGGTTTTGCGGTTACTGGACCCTGACTGGATTGATTGCGGTAATTTGTTATTGGAATCATGAAGTGCGGGGAGATAAAAAGAATCTTTTGGATGTAATTTTTGACGGAGGCGTAGCCACAATAGCAATGTTTACCGGTCTTATTCATGGCAGTGACAGCGGTGTGTTTGCTTTGGCGGTTGTTTTTTTGGTAATGTTTTGTATGTCTGTGGAAAACGGAGACAGAATGCAGCGCTTTTTTGAACTGCTGATAATGCTTTGCGGTATCTGTAGTTTGGCAACTATTGTGAATCATTTCTTTCCGGAAGCAATTACTTTTCCCAGTGTGTTTGTTAACTTGACCACAAGAACTGTATTCCCTTGGGCAGCAGGCATTTTCTGCGGGATATTATATTATTTTGTCCAAAAGAAAAATGCCATAAATTTGTTCCCGAAGAAAATATGGAAAAAACTCCGGGTAGTTGTGATAGGAACCGTTCTCTTTGGATTGATGTTGTATTTTGTTGTGGCGCTGGCAAATACGCTTTTGCCGGAAGGTTTGGGTTCTTTTGCAGGCAAGTCCGCATTCATTTTTGATGTGAAATGGGGCTCTCAGCGCGGAGGTCCTTGGTCGGCGGCGGTGCGTACATGGTGGGGGCAGGATTTCTGGCACAAATTGGTAGGAGTAGGCCCCGACAGTATGTGGTCCTACATAAGTAGCGGAAAGGATGCAGCATTGCAAACCGCTGTGACGAAGCAGTTTCCTCAAAACCTGCTGAATGCCCATGAGGAATGGCTGACCAATCTGGCAAATCTGGGTGTTTTGGGTGCGGTTTCTTTTGGAGGATATATTGTAAGTTTTCTGTACAGGTGTTTTAAAAAGGGAAAGAAGGATGCTACATATTACATATTTGCTTTTGCGGTGCTTTGTTACACGGTGAATAATATATTCAGTTTTCAGACGGTCATCAATCTGACGCATCTTTTTATGATAATGGGTGTGGGTGAAAATATGATTCGCAGACAAGAGGGCAAAAGATATTTGAGTTTGAAGACCAAGGATTAAAAATGCTGAGCAAAAACAGACAATTATTTGAAAAGTGCATATGGATGCTAAGCATTGCGATTTTATTTTTGTATCCTCTGTGCCATGTAAATATAGGCGTGGACCTTTGGGATGGAGGATATAATTTTGCTAATTTCCGCTATGCAGGTACGGAATATATGGATTCCATGTGGTTTTTTGCCACATATATCGCAAATTCAGTGGGTTCATTTTTCAGTGTATTACCCTTTGGCGATACTATGATTGGAATGAATGTGTATACGGGATTGGTTGTCAGTGCCATGGCGGTGGGCAGTTACATTTTCGGTGTGAAAAAATGGAAAGTGCCGGCGTGGATTGCTTTTATGGGTGAATTTACGGCAATCGGTTTATGCTGGGCGCCCACCACGATGTTGTATTCCTATTTGACCTATGCTTTCTTTTTGGGAGCCTTGGTTCTTTTGTATTTTGGCTTAACAAAAGACAGTAAATGGTACTATATTTTAGCCGGTATTGTACTTGGATTAAATGTAGGGGTACGGTTTTCTAACTTGGCGCATATAGCGTTAATTCTTCTGGTTTGGATATTTGGATTTTTGTGCAAAAAGAAGTTTTTGCAGGTTTTACGGGAAACCGGATTTTGTGTCCTTGGCTATGTGATGGGGCTGGGTGTATTTCTTTTGTTTATTACTGTTTTTTACGGAATTGGCGATTATGTGGATGGTGTTTTGCGGCTCTTTCAAATGACCGAGGTGGCTATCGATTACAAGGTCACGTCTATGCTTTGGGGGATCGTGGGAGGCTATTTTGAAAGTTCTTATTGGCTCAAGCGGTTTGCGCTTTTAGGCGGTGTAGGGATATTGGTTTGTCTTGTGTTTTCTCGTAAATGGATAAAAGTAAAGCAGACTCTTTGCGTGGTGTTTTCTTTGGGCATTATGTGGTGGCTTTCCAGGAAGGGCTTTTATACGAAGGATTATGCTTCTCTTTTTTCTGTTTACTACCCCTGTGTGATGGTGCTGACAATGACTATCGGACTAGCGGTTTGGGAGATTGTGGATTCTAAAAAAGAGGAAAAAGAAAAGATTCCGGCGCTTCTCGTGTTGTTTACGCTATTGATTTCACCGTTGGGTGGAAATAGTGCTATGTACTGTAATATCAACAATATGTTCCTTGTAGCCCCTTGGTTTTTGTGGATGGTGTGGAAAACTTGTCTGGAACGGAAGCAGATTGTGTATTTCCCCATCAAGTGTATGCTGATTGTGTCGCTGTTTTTCTGGCTGGTACAGAGTGTCCGTTTCGGAACGATGTATGTGTATGAGGAGGCTGACGGTGGCAGAAATATGAAAGCCAAGGTTCAGGGAGTTCCTGTGCTTGATGGTATGATTACGGAAGAGGAAAAGGCCAGGAAAATAGAGGAAATGTATGGGTATGTAGAGAAGTCGGGACTACAGACAAAAGAGTGTATTTTGTTCGGGCAAATTCCGGGAGCGGCCTGTTATCTGGAATTGGCACCGGCTATGAATATTTGGGCAGATTTGCGTTCTTACGGTTATGAAACTATGAAGGCAGATTTGCAAAAGATAGAGCAGGAGTTGGCAGCAGGAGCCGAAAAGCCTGTGGTGATTTTGGAGGCTCGCCATGGAGCCTATTTATTGGGCGAAACAGAAGAAAAGCCTTTCTTGGAGGAAACGGCAGAGCCTAAACTGTGGTTAATCTCTGATTTTATGATAAAAAATGAATACGAGCCGACATTTCGAAATGAGATGTTCGTAGTGTTTGAATAAGAAGGATAAAAGAAGATATGACAGATACTTACTTGTTTGATATGGACGGAACTTTAATAGATACAGAAAAATATTACCGCATTTTTTGGCCCAAAGCATTGGCAAAGTTTGGGTATGAAATGAGCGATGAGCAGGCTCTTTCCATGCGAAGCCTTGGCAGACCTTTTGCGCCGGTGCGGCTGAAGGAAATGTTTGGGGAAGAACTGGATTATTATGCGGTGCGGGATTGCCGCAAGGCCATGATGGAAGAGTTTTTGGATAGTCATGGAATAGAGTTAAAACCCGGCGCGCTGGAACTTTTGCAGAATTTGAAAAAGAGAGGACTTCGGGCGGCGGTTGCCACGGCAACGGATGCACAGCGCACAGAAAAATATTTACAAAAACTTGGAATCCGCCGGTATTTTGAAAAAATAGTATGTGCCACTATGGTCAATGAAGGAAAACCTTCGCCGGACATATATCTTTATGCCTGTGAGCAGATGAGCAGAAAACCGGAGGAATGTATTGCAGTGGAAGATTCCCCAAATGGCGTGCTTTCTGCGTACAGGGCGGGCTGTAAAGTGGTGATGGTGCCGGATCAGACCCAGCCCGATGAGGAGTTGTCTGCCCTGCTTTTTGCCAAGGTGGACAGTTTGGAAGAACTAATGGATAGGGAGTGGTAGAGATATGAAACTTGGAGCATTGGAAGCAGGGGGCACAAAGATGGTGTGTGCTATCGGCGATGAAACAGGGAAGGTGTTTGAGAGGATTTCCATCCCAACCAAAACACCGCAGGAAACCATGCCGGAAATGATTGCTTATTTTAGGGAGAAACAAATCGATGCTTTGGGAATCGGCTGTTTCGGACCCATTGACCCGGACCCGAAGTCGGAGACTTACGGGTATATTACGTCTACGCCCAAACTTGCGTGGCAAAATTTTAATATTGTAGAGGCATTTAAAGAAGCACTGGGCTGTCCGGTAGGTTTTGATACGGATGTAAATGCTTCTGCACTGGGAGAGGCAACTTTCGGTATTACGAAAGGGCTGGACTGCAGTATGTATCTGACAGTGGGCACAGGAATCGGTGCGGGGATTTACATAAACGGCGAGTTGTTGCACGGAATGATGCATCCTGAGGCAGGGCATATTTTACTGCAACGTCATCCACAGGATTCCTATGGGGGAAAGTGTCCTTTTCACGGAAATTGTTTTGAGGGACTGGCAGCAGGACCGGCCATCGAGGAACGGTGGGGAAAAAAGGCAGTGCAGCTTGCGGACAGACCGGAAGTTTGGGAAATGGAAGCTTTTTATATTGCACAGGCATTGGTAAATTATACCATGATTTTTTCGCCCATGAGAATTGTGCTGGGCGGCGGTGTGATGCATCAAAGCCAGTTGTTTGCACTCATTCGTGAAAAATATAAGGAGTTAATGGCGGGTTATATCCGCACGAAAGAATTGGAAGATTTGGATTCTTATATTGTGCCTTACAGTCTCGGCGACAATCAGGGAATTATGGGATGTTTGCAATTGGCGGTTTGGGCAGAGTCAAAATACAGGGTTTAAAAAGCGAAAGCCATATGTTATAATGCAAAAAACAAAATATGAGGAGAAGCTTTATGACTGAGAAGGTGTATCGTCAGGAAGTAAAAAGCTTGCTGCCAAATACGAAGGCTTATTTGTTGGAGCAGAGAGTTGCTTCTGTGTTACAACCGGACGAGCATGCCGGGGCAGACGGAGTTTATTACATCAGAAGTATTTATTTTGACACGGAAAATGATAAGGCCTATGAGGAAAAACTGATGGGCATATCGGAACGTGAAAAATTCCGTATTCGTATTTATGGTAAAGATTCCCATACCGTCCATTTGGAGCGGAAAGAAAAGAAAGAAAATTTGATTTATAAAGAAGTAATGGCTATCAGCCGGGATACGGCACAGGAGTTGGTTTCGGGGAATTTCGAAGGATTGCTTTCCTATGAGCATCCGCTTGCCTCGGAGGTTTATAGCAAGGCAAAAGCGGAACTGTTAAAACCTGTTGTTATCGTAGATTATAGGCGAAAAGCGTATACTTATCCCGTTGGAAATGTGAGAATTACTTTCGATTCCTGTTTGCAGTCAAGAGCGGTGGCAGGCAGTATTTGGGAGCCGGGAGCCTTATATGATGTGCTGGGCCAAGAAACGATATTGGAAGTGAAATACAATCAATATCTGCCGGAACACATCAGGCAATTGGTGTGCAGCGTTCCGGGGCAGAGATTGGCGTTGTCCAAATATGTATTGTGCAGAGACAATTTACAAATAAAACAAGGTGACTTTTTAGGAGGCAAGAGATGAATTCAATTAAAACATTATTAGCAGAAAATATGCAGCAGTTGGGCATGATAGAGTCCCTTTCCATTTCTACCATGTGTGTTTCTTTTTTGGTTTCTTTGGTATGTGCTATTATGATATATCAGGTGTACCGTCATTTTTATAAAGGCGTGTCCTTTTCGGAAAATTTCGGAATGTTATTAATTTTGTTGACAGTGGTAACTACTTTTATCATTCTTTGTATTTCTTCTAACTTGGTATTGTCTCTCGGTATGGTGGGTGCGCTTTCCATTGTACGTTTCCGTGCAGCCGTAAAGGAGCCCCTGGATGTGGGATTTTTGTTCTTTGCCATAGCAGCCGGTATTACAGCGGGAGCAAGACTTTATGATGTGGCTTTGGTGGGAACCATTATCGTTTGTGTGATTTTTGTGTTAAGTTATGTGTTTGTATCTTCCAAAAAATCTTATTTATTGGTGATTCGTTATGCAGATGAAGCAGGCGATGATGTGATGGAATGTCTGGACGGTGTAAAAAAGAAATTCAAGTCCAAAATCAAAAACGGAGAAGTTACTGAACTTACCTACGCAGTGAGATGCGATGAGGATTTGGTAGATGACTTGAACAAAATCCAAGGCGTAGAAAATGTGGTGCTGGTGCAGTTCACTCAGGAAGCATAACTATTTGTACGTAAAAAGCGAATAATATAAGAAGGCTGTTGTGAAGTGGTTTTGGGATATCCAATAAACCATTTCGCAGCAGCCTTTTTATTAATTAGGTTGTATTTCTTTAAATGTGCCTGTTTCCATATCCATGGTGTAGATTCCTTCCTCTGTTCCCAAAGAAGGCACGGTAACGCTTTGGAGTTGCACTTCTCCGCTACCGTACAAGGATAGGGGTTCCCCTTCTTTTAAGTTGAAATTGACACAGGGTTTGCCCAGGGCTTGAGTTTCCGTGTAATTATTACAGTAGATAGTAACGGATTCGCCGCCTTTAAGAGTAATTCCCGGTAAGGACGATTTATTCCACTGGCTGTCGTCAGTCAAATAGTAACTGCTTAAGGACTTGGGAGTTGTGCCCAAATTGGTCAGTACAATGTAATCGCTGCCGATGTTGGATTTGAGAGCAGTAATATAAATTCCCGCATCCGGGTCAGGGGAAGAAACACATTCCAAAGATAATCCTTTTTCTGTAATCATGGATTTAGTCACTTCAAAGGAAGGTTCTTCGTATTTTTCACCGTTTATAAGCCAGTAATCAAAGCGATAGCCCGGTTTTGCCTGCGCGGAAATTGTGAGAGGCACTTCTTTGTAATACATTCCGCTAAAATAGGATTCATTTGTGGTAGCATAATCCAGTGAGACGTTGGCGCCTCCCGCATTTTCCAAAAGCAGTTCATAAGTAGTAAAAGGTCCGAAACTTGCAGACAAATCTTCTGCCACATAGTATTTGCGGTTCATAAGAAAACTGCGTATATCATCCATTGCCGATGCAATGTCTTCATCGGACGTAACGTCGGGGGCACTGTCATTGTTTACCAGTAAGTTGGTGGTGGTGTAAGTGTAGCGCAGTTCCCTTGCCCGGCTTTCGTGCATTTCATCTAAAACAGCGCCGGCATATTCGTAGGAGAAATATTGATTCTGCAAGGACAACATATATCGGATGTAATACTCCTGACAGTCTTTGCGCTCCATCAGATTCCCAAAAAACGCACAAAACTTTTCTGTAGAGTTCACGCGGTCCGAGGTAGTCATGTTATCCACGGAAGCCCAGACAGCCCCATTGTGAATGTAGCCGAAAGCATAATCCAAATCGAAAAGCAGGAAACGGAATCGGCCGTCAAACACACTGTTTTCGCAGTAGGAGCCGCCTTCGGGGGCTACATAGCGATAAATTTTGTAGTTGTTTTTTAAGGAGTCCGTATTGGAAGTGTAGTTTTGGATTGCCATATATTGCAGGAAATTTTCTACATCCATAAATTCATTTAAAGCCTTCCAATGTTCTTCCCGGGTTAAATCGCAAGTGGCAAAAAACGCCATTTTTTCGTTATAATCTTCTGTCAAAGAAATGACAGTCTCGTCAGTTTCGGTTTCGTCAAGTTCCAAGTTGTGGATAGCTCCCTCAAGGGTATACATAGTTCCTTCGTAATCCCCATAGGTCTCCCGGTAATAAGTTTCATCAAAGTTGGTAATCAGCCAGTAGGCACCGTAATAGGTGTTGTTAAGGTAAACAGCAATGGGTATTGAACTGGGCGCATCGGGAAAGCCTGCATCCAGACTTAAACGGGAGGCCAACTCGCTACGGATAAAGGCAAAGCCGTTATCGTTGCCGCTGTTGCGGACAATGAGCCGTTTGTGCTCCGGGATAATGGTATTTTCATGGGAATACTGATTCTTAAAAATGGCATATTCAAAGTCGTTCTGTTCATCGTATTCAGAGCGTGCCAAGAGGCGGAAAGAGACTTGGTTTTTCGCTCTGGAATACTTGCCGTGGATTCGAAGGCCGCAGTTTTGGGACAAAAGCACATTGCCTCCTTCATCAAAAAGAGTCATGAAGACTTCTTCCTCATATTCACGTCCCACCATGATATATTTGTGGTCCAAGTATAAAAGCCCCTCTTCCTCGCTCCAAAAGAATTCTTCGGGGGCGGTAAGTGACAGGACTGCCACGTCAAATCTTTCTTTTACGCTGTCTCCGGTAATAAAAGTGCGGTTTTGGATATTAGAAGTAGTGCCATCCTCAAAGTATGCGAGCATTCTTACGGTAACAACGGTTTCAGTTTCTTCCAATGTAATATAAATACCATCGCTGTACAGTTGCGCCACAGGATTTTCCCGGGAAGGGTCACTGCCATCCAGTGTGTAATAAACTTCGGTAATTGTGTCACCGGTAATTTCAAGTATTACCGGTTCCGCATAAAAACCACTGTCGTGAGAGATGGTAAATGTATTATTTAAAGTGTCCGGCTCTTCCTGTTTTTGGGACGGTTCTTTTGTAGCGAGAGCAAAAATTCCCAGACAGGAAAGAAGGAGCAGACCCATAAGACATTTTTGAGTAATTGTCAATTTCTTCATGTTATTTTCCAGAAAAACTCCCTATTTTTTTGGTATTGTAACATACCTTACATTTGCCGTGCAACAAGACCGGGGCAAAAACGAAGAAAAAATAGTTCTTGACAAGTGATATTTTATATTCTAAGATACAAAAAAATAGGCGTGGAAGAGGAATAGTAAGATTGCCCTACATCCCAGAGAGAGAGCCGAAGGAAACATTTTGAAAAGTAAGGAAGTTTCCGGTTGCTGAGAGGCTTTTATGGAAAACAGTCCGAACCTACCTTGGAGCCCTGTATGAAAATACAGCGTAGCACCGGCGTTAACGGTATGAGAAGCAGGATGTGCCTTTGTGGCGCATTAAAAAGGGTGGTACCGCCGAATATTCGGTCCCTTGAAGTCAGATATGATTTCAAGGGGCTTTTTTAGTACTTTGAAATCAGACCAAAAAGAGAAAGGGAGAGAAAGAAAATGGCAGAGAAGAAATTAGTGGAAGCAATTACCTCCATGGAGGAAGATTTTGCCCAGTGGTATACGGACGTGGTGAAAAAAGCAGAACTCATCGACTATACCAGCGTAAAGGGTTGTATGGTTATCAAGCCTGCAGGTTATGCGATTTGGGAGCTTATTCAGAAACAACTTGATGACAGATTTAAAGAGACAGGGGTAGAAAATGTATACCTGCCCATGTTCATTCCTGAGAGTCTGCTCCAGAAAGAAAAAGACCATGTGGAAGGTTTTGCGCCGGAAGTAGCATGGGTCACACATGGCGGTCTGCAGCCTTTGCAGGAGAGACTTTGTGTAAGACCTACTTCCGAGACTTTATTCTGTGATTTTTATAAAAATGATATCCAGTCTTACCGTGATTTGCCCAAGGTTTATAACCAGTGGTGCTCTGTGGTGCGTTGGGAAAAAGAAACAAGACCCTTCCTTCGTTCCAGAGAATTTTTGTGGCAGGAAGGTCACACCGCCCATGCTACAGCGCAGGACGCTGAGGCACGTACCATTCAGATGCTGAATGTTTATGCGAAGTTCTTGGAAGAAGTGCTTGCGATTCCTGTTGTAAAGGGTCAGAAGACCGAAAAAGAAAAATTTGCAGGTGCGGTAGCAACCTATACTATTGAAGCCCTGATGCATGACGGTAAAGCTTTGCAGTCCGGTACAAGCCACAATTTTGGCAGCGGTTTCGCAGAAGCTTTCGGCATCCAGTTTACAGATAAAGACAATACTTTGAAGTATGTTCATCAGACATCCTGGGGTATGACAACCCGTTTGATTGGCGCTATTATCATGGTTCACGGCGATAATTCCGGTCTGGTACTTCCTCCCAAGGTGGCACCTACCCAGCTTATGATTGTGCCCATCATGCAGAAAAAAGAAGGCGTGCTTGATAAAGCTTATGAACTTCGTGATACCTTGAAGAAAAGTTTCCGCGTAAAAGTGGATGACACAGATAAGACTCCCGGCTGGAAGTTTGCAGAAGCAGAGATGAGAGGATATCCTCTTCGTCTGGAAATCGGTCCTAAGGACATTGAAGCAGGTAAGTGCGTACTTTGCCGCCGTGACAACGGAGAAAAAATAGAAGTTGCTTTGGATGAAGTGGAAGCAAAAGTGGGCGAACTTTTGGAGACTATCCAGAAAGAAATGCTGGAGAGAGCAAGAGCCCACAGAGAAGAGCACACTTACGAAGCAACCACCATGGAAGAATTTGAAAATCTTTTCAATACCAAGTCCGGTTTTGTAAAGGCAATGTGGTGCGAAGACCAGGCCTGCGAGGATTTGATTAAAGAAAAACTTAGTGTTACAAGCCGTTGTATGCCTTTTGAACAGCAGAATCTGTCCGACAAATGCGTATGTTGCGGAAAACCTGCCAAAAAGATGGTGTACTGGGGCAAAGCATACTAATTAACAGATGGTGAGGAATATCACACATGATTTATAAAGAGATACCTATTAAAGTTGAGGGTTCACAGCCGGGTGCGAAACTGATTGCTTACATTCAGAAATATTCTGAGGGCATGTTTGTGCAGGAGCGCCCTATGGTAATTTTGTGTCCCGGCGGCGGCTACAATCATCTTTCTGACCGTGAGGCGGAAAGTGTGGCGCTTCGTTTTTTGGCCATGGGTTGTCATGCGGCGGTACTGGAATATTCGGTGCTTCCTGCAAAGTTCCCGACACAGGTGTCAGAACTTGCTATGGCGGTAAAAATTGTCCGTGAGCATGCCAAAGAGTGGCATGTGATGGAAAATAAAATTGTGGTGCAAGGCTGTTCCGCAGGTGGTCATTTGGCGGCCAGTCTGGGCATGTTTTGGACGAAAAACTGGTTATGGGAAACAGTAGGCGCCCAAAATGCAGGAGAGATTCGTCCTAATGGTATGATTTTGTGCTATCCGGTCATTTCTTCCGGAAAATTTGCCCATCAGGGTTCTTTTGATGTGTTGGCAGGGGATGATGAGCAGTTGCGCCAGATCTTGTCTTTGGAAAACCAGGTAAACGAAAATACCCCAAAGGCTTTTATATGGCACACTTTTACGGATGAAACCGTCCCTGTGGAAAATTCCCTGTTTTTGGTCAGTGCACTGCGCAAATACAGCATACCCACAGAATTTCATCTTTACCCCAAGGGGCAACACGGACTGGCTCTGGCAACGAAACAGACAGCGTCCGGTGACGGCAAGTATGTGCAGGAAGAGTGCAGCACATGGATTGAACTGGCCAAAGTTTGGCTGGAGGAGTTATAACTAAAAAATAAAAGGTAATTGAGATAGAAAAAAAGCAGTAGAAATCCTACTGTTTTTTTTCTATACTAGAGACATACATGTAGAAATGTAAGTTTTGCTTACAATGATATAAACGGAGGGTACAATTATGATATTCGGTAACGGATGCTGGTTGCAAAAAGAAGGTTGCGGTTGTTTTTCCCCGCAGGAGATTTATTTTGTAAAAGTTGAGGAAACAAAAGTAACACTTTGTCTTCCGACCACGCATATTACAAGCCGTGGTGCTACCTTGGGCGGAATCAATCTGACCATGGTGATTACTTCCCCTGCTCCCGAAGTACTTCGCGTGCGCACTTACCACCATATGGGTGCTTTGAAAAAAGGTCCCGAATTTGAATTGGAGCAGACAGAGCAGCTTCCCCTGACAGTACAGGAAAACGAAGATACCCTGACAGTACAGAATGGTTCTTTGTGCCTGGAAATGAACAAAAAACAGTGGTCCATGACCTATAAGAGAAATGGTGAAGTGATTACCAAATCCGCAGCAAAAGATTTGGCTTGCATGAAGACGGATTGGAAGGGTGATTACTATGATAAAGGCGATGGCGTAAATACATATATGCGTCAGCAGTTGTCCATGAGCGTGGGTGAGTTGATTTACGGTATGGGCGAGAGATTTTCTGCCTTTGTAAAGAACGGACAGAGTGTGGATATCTGGAACGAAGACGGCGGTACCAGCACCAATCAGTCCTATAAAAACATTCCTTTCTATATTTCCAATAAAGGTTATGGTGTGTTTGTAAACCATGCGGAAAATGTGTCCTTTGAAGTGGGTACGGAACAGGTTTCAAAGGTAGAATTTTCTGTGGAAGGCGGTTATATGGATTACTATCTGTTTAACGGTCCTACCATGAAGGAAGTTCTGACCCGTTATACAGATTTGACAGGCAAGCCTTCCCTGCCTGCTCCTTGGACTTTCGGACTGTGGCTTTCCACATCCTTTACAACCAATTATGACGAGCAGACGGTTATGAGTTTTATCGATGGTATGTTAGACCGCGGTATTCCTCTTAGAACCTTCCATTTTGACTGTTTCTGGATGAAAGAATTCCATTGGACAGA
This sequence comes from Lachnospiraceae bacterium, assembly GCA_017468395.1. Classification (GTDB taxonomy): domain Bacteria; phylum Bacillota; class Clostridia; order Lachnospirales; family Lachnospiraceae; genus Acetatifactor. The sequence goes on from JAFUIR010000011.1 coordinate 131,667, forward strand.
TTTTGAATGGGACAGCAGAGTTTTCCCTGATCCGGAAGGAATGCTTAAGAGAATTAAAGATAAAGGCCTGAATATTTGTGTGTGGATTAACTCTTACATCGGTCAGGAAGCATCTACTTTTGCGGAAGGAATGGAAAAGGGATATTTTGTAAAACGTCCAAACGGCGATGTATGGCAATGGGATATGTGGCAGCCCGGCATGGCATTGGTTGACTTTACAAACCCTGAGGCATGCAAGTGGTATAAGGCTCATTTGGCGAGACTTCTTGATATGGGTGTAGACTGCTTTAAAACAGACTTTGGTGAGAGAATTCCCACGGAAGATGTGGTTTATTTTGATGGCTCTGACCCTAAGAAGATGCATAACTATTATACTTATCTTTACAATAAGACTGTTTATGAAGTGTTGGAAGAAAAGCGCGGCAAAGGGGAAGCGGTTCTCTTTGCACGTTCCGCTACCGCAGGGGGTCAGAAATTCCCTGTACACTGGGGCGGTGACTGCTGGTCAGACTATGTTTCCATGGAACAGAGTTTGCGTGGCGGTCTGTCTCTGCTGATGTCCGGTTTCGGCTATTGGGCACATGATATCGGCGGATTTGAGAATACTTCCACAGCAGATGTTTACAAACGCTGGGTTGCCTTTGGACTCTTGTCTTCCCACAGCCGTCTCCACGGCAGTACTTCTTACCGTGTGCCTTGGGTGTACGATGAAGAAGCAGTAGATGTGGTACGTTTCTTTACTAAATTGAAAGCAAGATTAATGCCTTATTTGTTTGAAACGGCAATTTATACAAACAGAACCGGTATCCCTACCATGCGCAGTATGGTAATCGAATTCACAGAGGATAAGACTTGTGGATTCGTGGATAAACAGTATATGCTTGGTGATAGTTTGCTGGTGGCACCTATCTTCAATGAAGACAGCATGGCAGAATATTATCTGCCTGTAGGAACATGGACCAACTTCTTTACGGGAGAAAAGGTAGAAGGCGGTAAGTGGATTACTGAGAAACATGATTACTTAAGTATTCCTCTTATGGTAAAAGAAGGTTCCATTGTGCCTTTGGGCATGCGGGATGATGCACCGGATTATGATTATGCGGACGGCGTGGAACTTCGCGTTTATGAACTGCAAAATGACAAGACTGTCATGAAATCCGTGTATAACATGCAACAGGAAGAAGATTTGAAAATTACGGCTGTTAAACTTAATAACACAATTACTATGGATGTGCAGACAGCAAAAGCATACACAATTCGATTGGTAAATGTGACAGGGGTGTCAGCGGAAGGCGCAACCATTTGCGTAGAAGGAAATGATACAATTCTTGTTCCTACAGCCAACCATATTGTGGTACAATTATAATAATCAAAGCATAAGGAATGAGCAGGGTTTTGAAGTAAGCCCTGCTCATCCGTAGATTATAGAGAAAGCCAAGGCGTCAGGGAACCGGAGACAACCAATGAAAAAGAAGAGAAAGAACCGGCTGATTGAAATTATCAGCAAAGCGAAAATCAGAACCCAGTTGTATGTGATATATACAATCGCTGTGTTTTTGCCGATTTTGGTAATCGGTTCTTTTTTGATGGTTAATACGGGAAATCTGCTGACAAACTATTACCGTGATTTGTTGGAATCGGACAATCTGCGTGTAAAGACTATTCTCTTTGAAATTACGAACCAGATATATAATATTTCCGAAGTTATTTCTTTTGAAGAGGCATTGCAGGATGTTCTTACGGTGGAGACGCCTCCGGAAAAAAGTTACACCAATCCGGTGTTGTCCTACTCTACCATCAACAATTATCTTATTACCCATGCAGAAATCGAGGACATTACTATTTACACAGATAATCCTTATGCGGCGGAATATATGCATTTTGAACTGGCGGATGAGACGGTGCAGCAGGAGGAGTGGTATAAAAAAGCAGTGAGACAGGCAAGTATTTTCTGGCTGCCCATTGAGAGATTGGATAAATACGGAAACTCTTACTGGAATTTGTGTCTGGTAAGAAAAGTTACGGTTATTGATAGTGATTACGAGGCGGTTTTGGTAATCCGTATCAGTGACAACTATCTGCAAACACGTATTCAGAGTAATGAACACAGGATTGAAGTGGCATCAGATGACGGAAAGGTGTTTTACAGTTCAGAGAGACGCGGATATGGTAAGGCACCTACGGCATACATTGATTATACGGACCGCTACTACACATATGAAGGTTCTGTCTGGGAGGAAGAAGTTAAGTTATTTACGAATATTTCCGCTCTTCAGATTTATCAGTCGGAGAGCACTCTGTACATAGTAACCATGAACGAAAGTGCCTATGGGGATATCCGGGGAATTGTGGTGACTTGTCTGTTGATTATTTTGGTGGCAATGGCGCTTCCGGCGATTTTGATTCACTATTTTACGGGTTATTTTACGGGGCGAATTAATGTCCTTCGTCTGGAAATGAAAAAAGCCAGTAAGGAAGATTATGATATTATTCCGGCATACGGCGGCGAGGATGAATTGTCCGAAGCCTTTGCGGACTTGCAGGTCATGGTACAGCGCATTAAGGAAAAAGATGCCAAAATGTATGCGGTTAAGATTAAGGAGCAGCAACTTCTCAATGAACAGCAGGTAATGGAGATGAAGATGCTTGCCAGCCAGATTAATCCCCATTTCCTTTATAATACGTTGGAAAGTATCCGTATGCAGGCTCTCACAGCCGGTAACAAAGAAGTGGCGGGCAGTGTAAAACTTCTGGGAAAATCCATGCGTTACGTGCTGGAAAACACCGGTACTTCTTCCATTACACTGCAAAAAGAACTGGATTATATTGAAACTTATCTGAACATCCAAAAAATCCGTTTCCGGGACAGAGTAAATTATTCACTGGTAATTGAGGAAGGATTAGTATTGGAGGATTATTTGGTTTTGCCTCTGCTTTTGCAGCCGGTTATCGAAAATGCCATTTTGCATGGTCTCGAGCAGACGGAGAGTGGTGGGCGCATTGAAGTCAAAGTATCCTTGCAGGAGGACAATTTTTTACAGATAGTTATCGTTGACAACGGATGCGGTATGAACGAGGAAGAGTTGATGGCTCTTAGACAGAAGATCAGGGAGCAGAAAATTGATACCAGCAGCAGTATCGGTCTTAGCAATATTAACCGGAGAATTAAGTTGTGTTATGGAGAGTTGTACGGTATGAGCATCAACAGTCATCCGGACGAGGGAACGGAGGTTATCCTGCTTCTTCCGATAAAATATGCATAGCTGTAATTTTTACACTCATAAATGTAAAAAAATGTGCGTATAAAATGTAAAAAAGGATAGGTTTTTTTGAGGTAAAAATTCATATAGAATGGTCTTTGTAAAGACTCTTGGCACATGTCGTTTTTATCGAAAACGATTAAGTGCCTTGAAAATGTCAAAAAATAGGAGGGTTTATTCATGAAAAAGACATTGAAGAGATTTTTCGCTTTCCTGTTTGCATTTGCAATGATGTTCACAACACTTTCATTGCCTGTAGATGCAGCAGAAGACGGATACCTTATGTATCTGGGTTACGGCGGAAACAACGACTGGGCATACCAGTTCAATTCCCCTAACGCAGATAACAATACCGGAGACGTTGTTGCTACAACTGCTTATGCAAACCCCGGTGACACAGTTTCCATCAGCATTACACTCCCCGCAGCAACTGACAAAACATGGTGGATGGCACCTGTTCTTGTTGCTGAAGGTGTAACAAACGTAGATTACACAATCAACAGCATCAAACTTGATGGCGTTGATGTGCTTGCAAATGTAGACCTTGCAGCAGGCGATGCTTGGTGGTATGAAGCTACAGGTGCATACACAAAAGATGAGGCAATTCGTCTTGCAGGTGGATTCAATGAGTGGGGCACAAAATACTTTGCAGAAAGCCCTGTAGGATTCACAACAGCTGAATACAATATCACACTGAACGCAGTTGATACAGGAAGTGCAGCAGGCGGCGCAGTTGCATCAGACGCAACTTTTGATATGTTCTTAGGTTACGGCGGTAACAACGATTGGTTATATCAGTACAATTCCCCCAATGCAGATAACAACACAGGTGATGTTGTTGCTACAACTGCACAGGCTAAAGCAGGCGATACAGTTACAATCGGTATCGAATTACCTGCAGCATCCGACAAAACATGGTGGATGGCACCCGTTCTTGTTGCTGACGGCGTAGGTACAGTAACAAACGTAGATTACACAATCAACAGCATCAAAGTAGATGGCGTTGACGTACTTGCAAATGTAGATCTTGCAGCAGGCGATGCTTGGTGGTATGAAGCTACAGGTGCGTATACTAAAGAACAGGCAATCCGTCTTGCAGGCGGTTACAATGAGTGGGGCACAAAATACTTTGCAGAAGGTCCTGCAAACTTCACAAAAATTGAATACAATATTACTTTGAACAAAGTAGAAGTTGGTGGTGGCGGTGCTACTCTCAGCACAGAAGAATACCAGGCATTTATCGCATTCGGCGGAAACAATGACTGGGGTATCCAGTACTATGGCGAAAACAACGCAGGTAACTCCGGCGATGTAAAAGCTACAAATGGCGTTCTTAAGAACGGCGAAACAACAGTTCTTTCACTTGAATTCGGTACAGCGCCTGATTACACATGGTTCGTTGCTCCTTGTATGGTAGTTGAGAACGTATTGGGAATCGCTCCGGAAACAACATTTGATGTAAAAGTATTTATTGACGGCGTAGAAGTAGCTGCAGATTTGACAGCAGGCGATATGTTCTGGGCAGAAGCTACAGGTGACTATACAGAATGTATCCGTATTGCAGGCGGTTATAATGAATGGGGCACACAGTACATTTCAAGTCCTGCAAACTTTAAAAAGATTGAGTTCCATATCACACCTACTATCTATGTTCAGGAAGTAGTTGTAGAAGAAACTGTTCAGGCTGAGTTTGATGTAAACGGTACATACCACGCATACCTCGGTGTTCAGACACCCACATGGATTTTCCGTAACCAATGGGACGATGCTACATATGGTAAAGATTCCGGTTGCTTCGACCAAGTTGGTATTGTAGATAATGCTTCCGGAGAATGGGTAGGTCTCGGCGGTACATTCACAGACGTAGAAATCACAGGAAACGGTACATACACAGTTAAACTGGAAGGCTATGATTTCTCCGGTACTTATGCAGATCAGGCTATCCTTGGTGCAGATGGTCTTTTCAACCTGTTGTTCCTTTCCACAGATCTTCCTTTGAATGATGCTTGTGTAGTTTCTAACGTTACACTGAAGATGGATGGAAAAGAAATTGCAACTCAGGCAACACCTTTCCTTGATCCTGATAAAGCAGCAACACAGAACATTCTCTTTGCTAATATCTGGAACAATGAAATCGAAGCGCTTCCTTACTATGCAGCACCTACAAACAGCATTGAAATCACATTTACAGTAAGCGGTTTCGCTAAGGATGCAGTTGTTGCTGAACCTGAAGTTGAGACTCCTGTTGAGTCTGAGCCTGTAGTAGATACTCCTGTAGAATCTGAACCCGCTGATGCTCCTGCAGAAGAACCCGCAGACGATGCAGGAATTAATTGGTTACCTATCATCGTCGTTGCTGCAGTAGTTGTAGTAGCAGCTGTGGTAGCAGGCGTAGTAGTATCCAAAAAGAAAAAAGCAAACTAATTCTTAGGAAATAAAGATGTGTTTTGTTAGAAGGATGGGGCATTTTGCCCCATCCTTTTTTGTGTTTTACCTGCATTTTTGGGGAGAGGGCAAAAAATTACTGTAATTTCTATCAAGTAATTGCGGTATCTTTAAAAGTCGTGTCCTTGTATAATGACCTTAATGAGTTAAAGTATGCTTCGAAGTCGCAAGAAGCGATATATTAGGAGGTAGAAAATGAAGAATATGACAGGAAAGGAAAGAATTGCGAACTATATGTATTTTGTCGTTCGTATCGCAACATTGCTTTCTGTGGTAATGGTATTCTTTCCGGCATTTAATCCGGGTAAAATCAGCGGTTTGATTAACAAGAATATGTCTTTGTTTACAACAGCGATTGCCTATGACAGTTTAGTGGAGAACTGCGTACGTGCCTTTGATAAGGGCTGGGTAAGCGAAACTTCTTTCATTATTTTGTTTGTTTCATGTATGCTTTTGGTTATCGGTATTGTTGGTGCTGTGGCAATGGCATGTATGTCTCTTGGAAACAACAAATTTAAAAAATTTGGTAACTGGTTTGGCTTTGCAGGAGCCTTATTACAGATTGGCGGTCTTGTAGGTATTTATGTAGCGTATACCCAGATGGCAGCTACAGACAGACCTGAAAAAGTAGAACCGGCATTCGCAACAGCAATTTGGATGGCATATATGGTACTTGCGGCGATTATTCTTATATTGCTTATAGCAATTCAAATTCTTTTGCCTAAGGTAGAAAAAAGTGAGAAATTTGAAATGTTATCCAAGTACAAACTCTTTCTTATGTTCATGCCTTTTGCAGCGCTGACTTTTGTATTCAGTTATCTACCTTTGTATGGTTGGAGATATGCATTCTATGATTATAAAGCAGGTGGAACGCTTTCTGCGGACAATTTTGTTGGTTTTAAATGGTTTACCATGTTGTTTGAAAGTGAAGCGACCAGAGGAGATATCGTCAGAGTTCTCCGCAACACACTGGCGATGAGTGGACTTGGAATCGGTACCAGCTGGTGTGCAATGGCATTTGCTATTTTCCTTAATGAGATTAAGAGTGTCAGAGTGAAAAGATTTGTACAGACCTTCACAACCATTCCTAACTTTATCAGCTGGGTTTTGGTTTACGCGATTGCTTTCTCCATTTTCTCTACAGATGGATTTATTAGCAACTTGCTCGTAAATGCAGGTGTTTGGGAGTCCGGTGTCAACATGTTGATGGGTGATGACCATATTTGGCTTAAGATGTTGGCATGGGGTATGTGGAAAGGTATCGGTTGGAGTGCCATTATTTACATAGCCGGTATTTCTGGTATTGACCAGCAGCTTTACGAAGCAGCTACTGTTGATGGTGCGGGAAGATTCCAGAAGATGTGGCACATCACTGTGCCCGGTCTGACACCTACCTATATGGTACTGTTGCTCATGTCAGTTGCAGGTATCCTCAGTAATGGTATGGATCAGTATCTGGTATTCGCAAATCCTACTAATACACACGTTATCGAAGTACTTGATCTGTATGTATATAAACTGGGTATTGAAGGTGGCTCCATTCCTTTATCTACCATGGTAGGTATGGTTAAGTCTGTAGTCAGTGTAGTATTGCTCTTTGGCGCTAACACCATTTCTAAAGTGGTTCGTGGCGAAAGTATTGTATAAGGAGGTGTTAAGAAATGGCGAAAACAGCACAGGAAAAATTAGATGCAAAAGCAGAAAAAGAGTATTATAAAAAGCATAAAAGAGCCTATAAATTAACACCGGGTGACATAGTATTTAACATTTTAAACTATACATTTTTTATTGTATTTACCCTTTGTTGTTTATTCCCTTTTTACTATTTGTTTATTAATACCATTTCTTCCAATGATTTGGTTCAGAAAGGTTTAATTAACTTTGTTCCCAGGGGAATTAACTTTGACAACTATATCAGTTTGCTTAAAGCAGATGAAGTCGGTCAGGCGTTCCTGATTTCTTTTGGAAGAACACTCCTTGGAACAGCTCTGATGGTTGCGGCTTCTGCATTTGTGGGATATGTGGTTACGAAACAGGAGATGTGGCACAGAAAGTTCTGGTACAGATTTCTGGTAATCACAATGTATTTCAACGCAGGTACAATTCCCTGGTTTTTGAACATGTCCATGCTGGGGCTTACCAATAACTTTATGGCTTACATCATTCCCGGTATTGTAGCTCCTTACAATATCATCCTGGTTAAGACTTACATTGAGTCTATTCCCGGTGAATTGGAGGAGAGTGCATTTATCGACGGTGCCGGCTATTGGAAGATTTTCAGAGAGATTATCTTGCCGCTTTGTAAACCGATTCTGGCAACCATTGCCATCTTTGGTGCAGTAGGACATTGGAATTCCTTTACGGATTCCTTGATTTTGATGCAGGGTGCACCTGAATTGCACACATTACAGCACAAACTGTATACATATTTGAATACAAGTTCTAACCTCAGTGCTCTTATGAACCCGGGAGCAAGTGCTTCCGCGTTGGAGGGTATGATGCAGAGCGCCTTGAACGCGAAGGTAATCAAATATACCATTTCCATGGTATCAATCATACCGATTTTGATGGTTTATCCCTTCATGCAGCGTTACTTTGAGAAAGGTATTATGTTGGGTGCCGTGAAAGGTTAAGACCCCACATTATATAAATAAGGAGGAAATAAAATCATGAAAAAGATGAAGAAAGTTTTAGCTTTAATGCTGGCAGTTGTTATGGCCTGCGGAATGCTCACAGCTTGTGGCGGAACCGAAGCAGGAAATAGCGGCTCCGGTGAAGGCGGTAACAGTTCTAAAGGTGAAGAAATCACTTTGGAAGTTTACAGCCAGTTGGCAAACTATTCCGGCGAAATGAAGGGTTGGTTTGCAAAAATTTTGAAAGACAAATGGAATGTAAAAATCAACCTGATTCCTGAATCCGGCGGTGTATATGATACACGTATGGAATCCGGAGACTTGGGCGATATCGTAGTTTGGGGTGCTGACGGCGAAGATTATGTGAATGCTGTTAACGCAGGCTTGCTCTTTGATTGGGAAGAGGATGATTTGGTTCAGGATTATGGTCCTTACATTTATGAAAACATGAAAGATGCATTGGAGAAAAACAGAGAAGTTTCCGGAACCGGTAAAGTTTACGGTTTTGGTCACAGTGTAGCACGCAGTTCTGAAAGTCATGATGCATTCTTCTATACATGGGATCTTCGTTGGGATCTTTATTCACAGCTCGGTTATCCTGAAGTTAGAAACATGGATGACATGATGGAAGTTTTGGAAGATATGAAAGAAATTTGCCCTACAGATGACAATGGTAAAGAGACATACGCTATGTCACTTTGGCCTGATTGGGATGGTAACTATGTAATGTATGTTAAATCGATGGCAACAGCTTACTATGGTTACGATGAAATGGGCTTTGGTCACTACAATGTAACAAACGGCGAATACTATGATGCACTTGCAGAAGGTAGCCCTTATCTTGAAATGTTGGCATGGTTTAACGAACTGTACAGAAGAGATCTGCTTGATCCCGATTCAATGACTCAGATATACACAGATATGATTGAAAAAGTACAGAATGGAGGAGTATTCTTCTCTATCTTCAACTATGCCGGATCTCTCGCATACAATAAAGAAGAGCATTACGCTGAAAACAAAATTATGGAAAGCCTTGTTCCTTCAGAGGCAAATCCTATCGTTTACGGTTTGAGTACACTTGGTGGAAACAGAGTATGGTCCATCGGTGCTAATACACAGTATCCTGAAGTTTGTATGGAAATCATTAACTGGTTGTCCACACCTGAAGGTCGTCTGACAATCGACTACGGTCCTAAAGGTCTTTGCTGGGATTACGATGAAAATGGCAAAACATACCTTACAGATTTTGGTAAAACATGTGCAGAAGACAGAACAACTCTGATGCCTGATGAGTGGGGCGGAGCTACATTTAACGATGGCTCTTTCCAGGTAAACAACATCACATGGGCAGCTGCTGACACTAACCCTGAATCCGGTGAACCCTACGACAGAACATACTGGGCAAGTGAGCAGGTTGAAGGCGGACGTTGTGCAACAGAAGCTGATTGGAGAGAAAAGACCGGTTGTGTAACAGTCAATGAATACATGGAAAATACAAATTACGTTGTTGATGTACAGACAAGTTTTTCTGAGGGCTCAAAGTCAGATGCCCTGAAGACAAAATGGGAGCAGGTTGCTACCTGTCTGAAAGAATACAGTTGGAGAGCAATCTATGCGAAAGACGAAGCTGAATTCAAAAAGATTGTAGCCGAAATGCGTGGTAAAGCAATGTCTTACGGTTATAATGAGTGTATCCAGTGGTGTAAAGAAGAGGCGGCTAGAAAGAATGCCCTTCAGGAGCCTTTGAGACAGAAATAATAATTAGAGAAATATAGAACAGAGGGGGCTGCCGTCAGGCAGCCTTTTCTGGAAAGAGAGGCATTAGGGATGAAATCCTTTTTTAGTGTAGACGGTAAGTTCTACAGGTTTATATCCACCCTTTGGGACATGATAAAACTTAATTTCCTGTGGATGCTGTTCAGCCTTCCCATTGTAACAATTGGGGCGGCAACGGTAGCAGCATACAGTGTAACACTGAAGATGGTGGATGATACAGAGGGGTATGTGGGAAGACAGTTTATTAAGGCATTTAAAGAGAACTGGAAACAGGGTATTCCTCTAGGGCTTTTAGCACTTGTAGCTACCTATGCGGTTTACTTGGATTTTCAACTTTTCAATGCCGTGGAAGGAAACCCGATTCTATTCCTTATCATGGGTATGATAGCAGTATTTGTATTCACAATGGCATTTATTTATGCATTCCCTTTGAGTGCCAGATATGAAAACACACTGATTGGAACTATCAAAAATTCCGTGAATATTGCCACAAGATATTTTATGAGAACTATCGCACTTGTAATTGTTTTGGCTGTGGAAATTGTAATATTCTGGTTTAACTCTACGACCCTGCTGTTTTGGCTGTTAATAGGACCGGCTTGTCTGATGCTGACAGTAAGCGGATTTGCCATGTACTTTTTCAGACAGATTGAAAAAGAGCCGGGTGCGGTAATAGAGAAGGAGGAAGAACAGGAATGATACATCAAACTATTGCCCTGGAGGAAAAAGGGTCACTGCCCTCCTCCTGTATCAGAACTTATATTATAGAGGATTCTCACGAATTCCGTATAAAAAAACGTCCGGTGGTAATTGTTTGTCCCGGTGGCGGTTATTGCTATTTATCTGACCGGGAAGGTGAAATTTTGGCTCTCCAGTACAATTCCATGGGTTGTCATGCGGTAGTGCTGAAATATTCTGTGGATCCTGCCAGGTATCCGACAGCCCTTTTGGAAGTGGCACGGACGGTAATGCTTCTTAGACAGAAAGCCGATGAATGGCACATTGACACCGAAAAAATTATTGTTGCAGGCTCTTCTGCGGGGGGGCATCTGGCGGCAAGTTACGGTATGTTCTGGAAAGAGGATATTTTGTGGGAAAATCTGAAAGAGAAAGAGGCAGAGGACCGGGAGATTTTACGTCCAAACGGTATGATTTTAAATTATCCCGTGATTACTTCCGGAGAGTTTGCGCACAGAGATTCTTTCCGTTTTCTTTTGGGTGAACGTTACGGAGAACTGGTGGAACAGATGTCTTTGGAAAATCAGGTAAATCAGGACACACCGCCGGCGTTTATATGGCATACTTTTGAAGATGGTCTTGTACCCGTGGAAAATTCACTGTTACTTGTATCCGCTATGAAGAAAGGAAATATTCCGGTAGAGTTTCACATGTACCCGAAAGGGGGACATGGACTCAGCCTTGCGACCAAACTGACGCAGACGCCGGAAGGTGAAGAAGTGGTACCCTGTTGTCAGAGTTGGATAAACTTAGTTGAGACTTGGATAAAAGAGTTATAAAAATGAAAGGAACGTATAGCAATGAAAACAAATAAGTTATGGGGAAAATTCCTTGCGGGAGTACTTAGTTTGGGGCTGCTTTTCGGCGGCATGTTTTCAGATATGGCTGCATTGCAGGTTAAGGCGGCAGACAACTCCCAGACTGTCAGTGCAAAGATGCCGTTCCGCCAAATGACTGCCGATGAAATGGTGGCAGAGATGGGAACCGGTTGGAACCTTGGTAATACCATGGATGGACATACCGGATTTACACCTAACGAGACACTTTGGCAGAATGTAGAGACAACCCAGGAACTGATTAAAGCAGTTCATGATATGGGCTTTAACACAATCCGTATTCCTGTTACCTGGGGAACCATGATTGATGATTCCAACAACTATGCAATTGATGAGAAATGGATGAGCCGTGTGCAGGATATTGTGGACTATGCCATCAATATGAATATGTACGCAATCATTAACGTTCATCATGATGGTGCAGAGCAGTCCGGATGGCTTCGTATTGCGGCAGAGGATTTAGACCCTGTCAAGGAGAAATACGAAGCGGTTTGGAAACAGATTGCAGAACGTTTCAAAGATTATGATGAGCATCTGATTTTTGAATCTATGAACGAGGTATGTGGCCCTGAACAGAACATAGCAGAAGATACTGCTTTGATTATGCAGTTTAACCAGATTTTTGTAGATACTGTCCGTGCAACAGGTTCTAACAACGAAGAGAGATGGTTGTCTGTACCCGGCCGTTACACAAATATCGTAAATACAACCAAAGAAGAAGCCGGTTTCGAGCTTCCTACAGATACAGTGGAAAAGAGACTGTTCGTAGCAGTTCACTATTATGATTGGTCCTTTGGTATGCTAGAGAGTATGGGTGTAACCAATTTCACCTACAACAGTGTACCTGTTCTTCAGTCTGATTTTGTACAGTTAGAAAAATTTACATCTAATGGTATTCCCGTCATCTTGGGTGAGTATGGTGCAATCAATAAACTGAACGATGTTGACAGAACCTACCACTTACAGATTGTAAACCGTATGTGCCAGCAGATTGGTATTGTTCCTGTATACTGGGATCAGGGATGGTTTGATTTGTCCATGTCTCCCGACTATAGTTATACACTGGTAGACAGAGATAAATGTGAAGCAATTTATCCTAATATTATTGCAGGTATTCTTCGAGGTCTTTACTTTGAAGGAAATGATGATTTGTCAGACGTTGTTCATGGCGAGACCATCACTTCTCTCGCAGACCTGGGAACAGCAAGTGAAAGCTCTCTTTCCATGCAGATTGGTGATGTGAAAGACATTTCCTTAAGTGTGGATAAGTCCTCAGCAAATGACGTTGTTTTGTGGAAGAGCAGCAACGAAACAGTAGCAAGTGTTAATGCAGACGGATCTGACCTTAGCAAATGGTGTGCAAACGTACACGCAACAGGCATCGGTAACGCAGTAATTACAGCATATTCCCAGAGTGGTAGCGCAGTGCTTGAAATCCCCGTAGAGGTAAAAGCAAAAGTAGCTACAGTTCCCTGCACAGCAATTACAGCAGAGCAGGAAAGTTACGTTTTGACAGAAGGACAATCCGTATTCCTGAATGCATCCATGTCACCTGCTGATACAGATGCATACCTTACATACCGTTCTTCCAATACAGACGTAATCTCTGTATCTAAGCTCGGTAAAGTTGTGGCAAAAGCAGTTGGTAGTGCTTATGTTATTATTACTTCCTCTGACGGAAAAACCGCCGTAGTACCCGTAACAGTAGAGGCGGCGGAAGTACAGGCGCAGATTGCATTAGGTTTGAATGTATACTATAACGACAGCAACCTCAACTATTTCAGCAACGAAGTCGCAAGTCAAGTGATTACAGTTAGCGAAGATGGTACATACACATTGTCCTTCGACTGTGCAACAGACCTTTCCGCAAATGCAATCTCCGCAGGTGTAAGTAGTCTTACAAACCTGACAGCTATTTATATTAAAGATGACAGTGTAACAAAAGGTCTTGCTAAAAAATCTCCTCTTGTTTCCTGTGATATTATTTATGATTCCATTGTTATTGACGGCGTTCCTTTCGAAGTGCATATGGACGCGCCTAAGTCCGCAATTAAGGCATCCGGTATCTTTGATACCAACGACCCGATTAACTCTTGGGATGGTTCCGTTATCGAAGAAGTGTTTGTTAACAACCATGTTCTGAACTTCACAGAGCTTCCTAATCCTCAGAAGATTGAAGTTACTTTCACGCTCAGTAACCTTGTATTCGAAGAAGGTGCCGGAGAAGTGGCAACTGTGCAGACAGAGAGTATAAAAGTAAACGGAGTAAATACAGTGACTGTAGACAATACAGCACCTGTAGAAATTTCTGTTATCGCTACTCCTTCAGGAGCTGGTAAAATAACCTTCGTATCATCCAACACAGCAGTTGTTTCTGTAGATAACACAGCAGTGACAGTGGGAAGCGATGGAATAGCTACCACTACCATTTACGCTCATGGAGAAGGCAAAGCAGTAATTACAGCATACGCTGAAAATGGTATTGCGACTGTAATTAGTGTTTCCGCAACAATTAAAGAAGTGGAAGAAACACCTGCAGAAACACCCGCAGAAGATACTGAGGTTTCCGTAACCCCTGAAACGGAGGGAAGCGAAGTTGAGCCTGAGAGCGAAGAGCCGAAAGCACCTGTTGAAAGTACAGATGATACTCAGCAAGAAAAACCTGATACTGATTCGGGATTAAGTACAATGCAACTTATTCTGATTATCGTTGGAATTATTGTTCTTGGTGGAGCAGTATTCTTTATTACTCTGAAGATTGCCGGGGGAAGTCCTGCAAAACCTGAAGAAAAGAAAGAAGAAGCTTCCGTAGCAGCAACTCCGACTGAAGAGACAGGCAAAGAAGAATAAAAAATTAAGGTCCCGCTTCTAAACAGAAGTGGGACCTTTTCATTGCAAAACAATGGTAAAAACTATTCTTCCGCAATTCCGTTTTTCTTGCGGAATTCCGCGGGACTTTCGCCTACATATTTACGGAACTTTTTGTGGAAGTAGTCCACGTTGCGGTAACCTACTTTTTCTGCGATTTCATATACTTTTCCGGTACTTTGAATCAACAGTTCTTTGGAATGTTCAATTCGCATGTGGTCCACGTAGGAGTTGAAATTTTCTCCCACGGTCTTGTTAAAAATCTTTCCAAGGTATGCGCTGTTGTAGCCGAACAGAGGGGCGATAGTTTCCAGTTTAATATTATTTTGGTAATTATGGTCTATGTAATAGAGAATATCGTCCAGTACGCTGTTACGGGACGGATTACCGGTAGCGTTCATAATCATTTCAAACTGTTCGGAAAGGAACTGGATGATTTCGTACATGTAATGTTTTTTCTCGATAAAATCAATGACGGAAGAGTTTGTGGCAAAAGGAATGGAGATATTATTGTAAATCAAACTAATCTTTTCCTTGATGCGCAAATATAAATCTGTCAAAAATAGTTTCACTTCCGAGATATTGGAATCCACGTTGTATAAATAATCTTCCAGGCGGGACAGGGTTTCTGCCACGTTTTTGCGGTTGAAAGTCTGTAAGTAACCTACCAGATAATCGGTGTATTCCTGCAACTTTTCTTTTTGTAAATCATAAGTGACTGCATTAATGTCCGGTAAATCTTCGTAGCCCAAGGTGTGCTGACCCTGAATACAGAAGAAACGCCGGCGCATCAGAGCCGCAGCGTCTTTGTAGGAAAGGTGCACCTCCGACAAAGTGTTTACAGGTCGTCCGTATGCCAAAAAGAGACTGTCCATGGGGCTGTCTTTTTGGGGCGGATTGTCTGAATTATAATGGGACAGGAAGTCCAAAAAACGGTTCAAGGCGTAAGTGCCCTTCAGCAAAATAACGTCTTTTTGGTCTTCCTCAAAATGATGGAAGGTATGGTTTTCGCGGTTGGTCACCTTTAAAAGGTCTGCAAAACTGTAAATAACGGAACCGGGTGTACGGTTGAAGTTTTCATAAATGACGATCTGATAAATGTCCGATTCCAGTTCAAGTTCTTCCATATCCTGCTGGGAGAGAGAATAGTCATCTCCCTTAGTGCCAAGAACCAATTCGTGTAAAATCACGTCTTTGGCTTTTTGGCGATATAGTTCTATATGGTCGGATGCCAGAGATTTTGCATCCAAATCTTCTTTAATTTTTTGTACGGCTTCGGACAACTCATCTTCGTCAATGGGTTTGGTGAGATAAGATTCCACACCATAGCGGATGGCTTCCTGGGCGTATTTAAAATCGGAATAACCACTGATAATTATAAATTTACCCTGAAAGCCCTGTTCACGGGAAAGCCGTACCACATCAAGCCCTTGCAATTTGGGCATACGGATATCCATCAAAACAAGATGCGGCGCAGTTTTTATAATCAGGGAAAGGGCATCCTCGCCATTGCCGGCCTCGCCACATACTGTAAAGCCCATTTCCTCCCAGTCCATTATGCATTTCAATCCATCACGAATCAGCGTTTCGTCGTCCACGATGAGAACTTTATACATAAAATACCTTACCTTTCAAAATCAATGATTTAAAAAAGTTATCCTACTAAGTATAGAAGAAATCGTGAAAACCGTCAAGTTTTTAGGGCGTAGTACCTTGTGAGGATGCGAGGGTAAAATAGTGCGTTGTCATGACTATGAAAGGCGTGTTATACTAATAAAAACGGGGTCCATGGGGACATGCCGGAAAGGTATGGAATCAAAAGATGAAATCAAGATGGGTTTTGAAATTGACCGCACTATTTACGGGCATATGTTTGGTTTTGGGTGGTTGTTCCTCCATGAAGGAAGATAATGATTGCCCGTATGAAAAATTTATTGTGGTAGATGTTTTTGACAGTCCTGCAAATTATCAGGGAATCCAGTCCGGATGGTTTGCCAAGATTGTAAAAGATAAATTTAACATGGAACTTAATATTATCGCACCCAACGTTGCAGGTGGTGGGGATAAATTATATGAAATCCGTTCTGCAGCGGGAGATTTGGGAGATTTGATTATTTTGGATGCCAGCAACGGCAAATTGCACGAGGCCGTAACAGCCGGAATACTGCTTGATATGTCTAAGTATTTGGAAGGAAAAGATATTATGCAGTATGAAATTGCCATTAAAGCCTTAAATGAAGAATATAATGATGGCGAGAGTATTTACGCCATTCCTTCGTCCGTATCTGCAAATACACCACTTATGCCCAGTGAGGCGTTGGAATTGAGTTACGGTACATATCTTAGATGGGATTTATATGCAGAACTTGGTTATCCTAAAATGGAGACTTTGGAAGATTTATTACCGGTGCTGAAAAAGATGCAGGAGATGGCGCCGGTTTCCGAAAGTGGTAAGCCTACCTACGCATTTTCCTTTTTTAAAGATTGGGACGGTAACCTGATGAATGCAGCAAAACAGCCCGCCTGTCTTTACGGTTATGATGAAAGCGGATTTGTGCTGGCCAGGGCAGACGGTACGGATTATCAAAGTATTATTGATGAGGATTCTTTGTATATAAGGTCTTTGAAACTCTTTTTTGATGCAAATCAGATGGGGTTGGTGGATCCGGAATCTCCCATACAAAATTATGATGCGGTATTCCAAAAATATGTGGACGGTCAGATTTTGTTTTCAGTTTGGCCATGGCTTGGGCAATCTGCTTATAATACCCTGAGTAATAAAGAAGAAGGAAAGGGTTTTATGCTGGCACCGGTGGAAGATATACAGATTTATTCTTATGGTTGTATTCCGGAAGGTAATCAGAAATCCGTAATCGGAATCGGCAGCAATGCGGAGGACCCGCAGAGATTGGCAGATTTTATTGACTGGCTGTATTCTCCGGAAGGAATCATGATGAACGGCGCCCAGATGTCCGGCGGTACGGCGGGACCGGAGGGTCTTACATGGGAATTGACAAAAGATGGTCCGGTGCTCACAGAATTTGGAGTGCAGGCGCTTATGAACGGTGAGGCAACCGTGCCCAAAGAGTGGGGCGGAGGAATTTGGTCTGAGGGAGGCTCTGCGCTGAATTTTAAACCGGTAGCGCAGTGTGAAATCAGTCCTGACGGTTATGCATATTCCTTTGAATTATGGGATTCGGTGCGGGATATGGAGGCCACTGCCCTTGACGTTGCGTGGCGGGAATATATGCAGGCAGACAGCACCATGGATTATTTGGAACGCCATAATATGATTGTGGTGGCACCCGGTCATCCGGGCTCTATAAAAACGGAGTCATCGGATATTTCCACCATGCGTAACCAATGCAAAACCATTATTGTGGATTATTCGTGGCAGATGATTTTTGCGGAAAACGAAGAAGCATTTTACAGTCTTTTGAAAGAGATGCAGACGAAAGCAAGCAGTTTGGGTTATAATACAGTTTATCATTTAGATTTGACCAATGCAAAAATGCAGGACAGAGAGCGTCAGAAGGCAGTAGAAAAATATAATAGATAGGAATATTTGAACATGAATTTTGTTATTCTGGATCTGGAGTGGAATCAGAGCAGTGAGGAAAACAGCCCTAAGAAACTGAATTTTGAAATAATTGAAATAGGTGCTATCAAATTAAATGCCGGAAAAGTCATGATTAGCGAGTTCAGTCAACTTATCCGCCCTCAAATTTATATGGAATTGCATAAGTTTACCAGCAGACTGATTCATTTGCAGATGCAGGAGTTGGAAAGAGGCAGACCCTTCCCGGAAGTTGTGAAAGAGTTTCTGGAATGGTGCGGCGAAGATTTCATTTTTTGCACATGGGGGCCTCTGGATTTGACAGAATTGCAGAGCAACATGGTGTATTATCATATGCCGCCTTTGGCCTACGGTCCCTTTAAATTTTTGGATGTGCAGAAACTTTTCAGTCTGGCTTTTGAGGACGGAAAGAGTCGCAGGGCTTTGGAATATGCGGTGGATTTTTTGGGAATTGAAAAAGATATTCCTTTCCACAGAGCTTTTAGCGATGCCTACTACACAGGAAAAGTACTCAGTAAAATCACAGATGAAAGCATTCTGGAAAAGTATTCTTACGATCTGTTTACTCCCCCTCAAAACAGAGAAGAGGAGATTCATGCTTTATTTGATAATTATGCAAAGTATATTTCCAGAGTTTTTCCGAATAAAATGGATGCTTTTCGGGATAAAGAAGTTATCAGCAGTAAGTGCTACCTTTGCCACAGAAACTTGAAAAAAGAGATTAAATGGTTCAGCCCTAACGGACGTAACTACTATTGCCTGGCCCATTGTGACAAACATGGATTTTTAAAAGGAAAAATCCGCATAAAAAAGACAGAGGACGATCAGGTTTTCGTAGTGAAAACCACAAAAATCATATCCTCTGCCGAAGCGGACAAAATTGAGGCGCAGCAGGAACACGCCAAAGAAATCCGTAAAAATAAAAGAAAAAAGAATAATTATTAAAAGTCATAATCCCTAAATCTGGAGGGTCTTTTTGCCCGTTTTCTGCGGCGCTTTCTGTTCTTTTGCCAACCGCGTCTGGTGCGGGTGTCGTCCCTGCTTCTGCGCAGTGCAAAGTGATAATTGCGCAGAAACGCCACGATAAGAGTGATTAAAATGAGACCGCCTGCAATTCCCAAAACCCAAAGAATGACTTTAATAACGTTAATAAAAATAACATTTCCCTGAGAAGGCTCTTCTTCCGGGGCGGGTTCTTCCTGAGAGGGAATACCGCTGTCGAAAGTATAGGATGCCTGTGAATCGGAAGCTAAATCCACAGAGGCTTCTCCGATATAGTGTCCCTGATAAGTGTAAGTGATGGCAGCTACCTGATCTTCCGTCATGGTATTATAGGAAATGGAAGACTGGGTTTCGGAAAAATCTACCGTCTTTGGCAGTGTAATACAATCCTGCGTATTTAGGGAAAGAATAGGTTTTGAACTGCCAAAAATATCAATTTCGCTGTAAAAGAAACCGGAAGTGTTTACGTTGTATTTTGTCTCAACGGAAGATACATTTACGGTTTCAAAATTGGCAAAACCATAATCGAAGAGTGCAATAGTGTCCAGATATTGTCTGGGGGCATAATCATGAAGAACTACACAAATCAATTTTAGACCATCTTTTTCCGCACAGGAGACAAGGCAACTTTTGGCGGAGTCGGTGTAACCGGTTTTGCTGGCTACAATATGTTCATAGGGATATTTTTTGTTTGCAAACAATTCGTTTGTGGTGGCAGCATAAATGTCATCCGGCTGATGTTCCGCAGGAGGGATATGCAATAATCTTGTGGAGGCATATTTGCACAGCAGTTCGTTGGAAAAAAATGCTTTTCCGATCATGGCAAGGTCATAAGCCGTTGTATAGTGGTTGTCGTCAGGCAGACCGTTGGGATTTACAAAATTACTGTTAAGACACCCCAGTTCCTGTGCCCGTTCATTCATCAAAGGAATAAAATCTTCCCATGATTCCCCGCCGGAAACATGCTCGGCAACGGCAAAAGACACTTCGTTTGCGGAGGCAATCAAAATCGCACTTAATGATTGTTCCATGGTCAATTCTTCGCCCGCATCTATGGCAATATGGGAACCGCCCGGAGGATTGGAGTGAACCGCATCATAAGAAAAGTGTACGGTTTCGTCCATGCTGCATTTTTCTGCGGCAATTAGGGCAGTAAGAATCTTGGTGGTACTGGCAGGATATTGCTTGGCATGAATATCCTTGGCATACAAAATGGCACCGGTGTTTGCATCCATCAAAATAGCAGAATCTGCTGTGACAGTGGGACCTACCGGCCAGTTTGTAATTTGGTTGGTTTGTATGGTTTTGGCTTCCTGTCTGGCAACGGCTTCATCCATGGTTTCCGCATGAGCGGTCAAAGGGATGGCCAGTACAAATTGGAGTGCCAGAAAAGCAGTTAAAATTAGGGTTGACGGTTTCTTTATTTTCACGGTTAAAACAACCTTTCTTTCAGGATTTAACATATTCCATAATATCATACACTATTTTTTCCGAAAACCAAAGTCCTAAATAGAAATTTGCTTTCCAATTTTAAGGAAATAGGTTATACTACAATAGAATTTTGATTTATGAAAAAGGCAAAAGATAGGACGGACAGTAAATTATGCGTTTGAGAAATATTACCGGTTCCAGAGAAGTAATCGGGGAAAGTATATATGTGGTACATGAACCGGAGGAAGCCAAAGGAAAATGGCGGGAACTTTTCGGAAACGGGAATGAATTGCACATTGAAATCGGAATGGGAAAGGGACAGTTTATTCATGCTCTGGCTGCCCAAAATCCGGATATTAACTATGTGGGCATCGAAAAGTATTCCAGCGTGCTTCTGCGTGCCATTCAAAAAATGGAGCAGGAAGAACTTCCCAATTTAAAATTTATCCGTATGGATGCAGAAGATATTGAAAAAGTGTTTGATACCCATGAAGTGGACAAAATATACTTGAATTTTTCCGACCCGTGGCCGAAAGACAGGCATGCCAAAAGGCGGCTTCCTTCCAAAGAATTTTTGGGACGTTATGACAAGATTTTAAAACCTCAGGGAAATCTGGAGTTTAAAACTGATAACAGACCACTTTTTGATTTTGCGGTGGAGCAATTGCCCGAGGCCGGCTGGGTGGCTGATGTAATTACTTACGATTTGCACAGTGATGAGAAACTTATGGTAGGAAACATTATGACAGAGTATGAAGAGAAATTTTCTTCTATAGGAAATCCTATTTGCAAGTATATCATTCACAGATAAAGAGATACTGATAACAAAAGATAAAAAGTGTATTTGTGCTTGGAACAGGAGGAACAAAATGGAATACAAATTTACTGAATCCAATTTTCAGACAGAAGTACTGGAATCGGATATCCCGGTTTTGGTTGATTTTTATGCAGACTGGTGCGGTCCCTGCAAAATGATGGGACCTATCGTAGATGCTATGGCAGAAAAATTTGAAGGAAAGATGAAAATCGGGAAACTGAATGTGGATGATAACGGTGCGGTTGCCCAGAAATACCGTGTGGCAAGCATTCCCACTTTTATTATTTTTAAGGGCGGTGAACCTGTTGCAACTTACCTTGGTGCCATGAGCAGTGAGTCTTTGGAAGAAAAGTTAAACCAAGTGCTATAAATGGCGGAAAACTTGCAAAACAAGAAAAAGCAGGAAAAATTTGCAAGTTTTGTTAAAATTGACTTGCAAAACCAAATGGAAAAGATTTACAGTAAAACTTTTTGGTGATAGGGCTTAAATGTGGGAAAACAGGGAAAAATAGATGGTTTATCCCAGTGTGGAAATTAAATAACAAGTGGTATTTATAAGAAAAAAGGTTTGCGGGATAAAAAGAAACTTGCAAACCTTTTTTTAGACATTTTTAATAGATGTCACGATATTTTCACAAATACTCTATTGATTTATCCAGTCCCAAAACCTATAATAAAATAGATTTATTATAGATAAAAGAAACGGAGTTAATATGGACAATAATACGAATCGTTATGACAACGGAAATGGCTATAACGGTGGAAACGGAAATAACGGCCAAGGTGGCAATAACGGACAGAGAGGTCCGGGAAACGGGAATGGACAAAATCCTAAAAAGGCAAATGTGATTTTGTTTCTCATTGCTACCATGATTACCCTTTTGTGCATGAGTTATTTTATGCAGGCGGCGACTTCCGCCCAGACCGAGCAGGTTAGTTATAGCCAGTTTATCGGATGGGTAGATGAAGGAAAAGTTGAAAAGGTGCAGTTTGGTGCAGACCGTATTAATATTTCCTTAAAAGAAGAAGAGGAGCAGGGTACGAATCCTTATGCGGCGTTGTTCCCCTTGTCAAAACCGGAAACCATCTATTACACCGCTTTGGTGGAAGATGATACATTGACACAGCGGTTGGATGAGGCCGGTGTGGAAGTGTGGGGGTACCTGCCTGACAACACCAGTTTTCTCTTGGAGATTTTTCTTTATTATATTTTACCTTTGATAATGGTTTGGGTATTGCTTAGTTTTCTGTTCCGCAAAATGTCCAAGGGCGGTGGTCCCATGGGCGTGGGCAAGAGCAATGCAAAGGTTTATGTGCAGAAGGAAACCGGCGTTACCTTTAAGGATGTAGCGGGAGAAGACGAGGCAAAAGAATCTCTGGTGGAAGTGGTAGATTTCCTGCATAATCCTGCAAAATATACCAAAATCGGTGCAAAACTTCCCAAGGGTGCGCTTCTTGTAGGACCTCCCGGAACAGGTAAGACCTTGTTGGCAAAAGCCGTGGCAGGCGAAGCAGGAGTTCCCTTCTTTTCCCTGACCGGTTCTGACTTTATTGAATTGTATGTGGGTGTAGGAGCATCCCGCGTTCGTGATTTGTTTAAAGAAGCGACAAAAAATGCTCCCTGCATTATTTTCATTGATGAGATTGATGCCATCGGACGAAGCCGTGATTCCAAATACGGCGGCGGAAACGAAGAGCGTGAGCAGACTTTGAACCAGCTTTTGTCCGAAATGGATGGTTTTGATTCTTCCAAGGGTGTACTGGTTATTGGTGCTACCAACCGCCCCGAAATACTGGATAAGGCGCTTCTTCGTCCCGGACGTTTTGACAGACGTATTATCGTGGATAAGCCCGACCTCAAAGGCCGTGTAGATATTTTGAAGGTTCATGCCAAGGATGTAAAAATGGATGAAACCGTTGATTTTGATGCTATCGCGTTGGCAACCAGCGGCGCAGTGGGTTCCGACCTTGCCAATATGATTAACGAAGCCGCAATCAATGCAGTAAAAGAAGGCCGGGAATATGTGTGCCAGAAGGATTTGTTTGATGCAGTAGAGCAGGTGCTTGTGGGTAAAGAAAAGAAAGACCGCATTATGAGCAAGGAAGAGCGCAGAATTGTTTCTTACCATGAGGTGGGTCATGCCCTCGTAAGTGCCCTTCAGAAAAATTCCGAGCCGGTTCAGAAAATTACTATTGTTCCCAGAACTATGGGTGCGTTAGGTTATGTAATGCATGTTCCCGAGGAAGAGAAGTATCTGAATACGGAAGCGGAGCTTAGAGATATGCTGGTAGGACTGGTAGCAGGCCGTGCTGCGGAAGAAATTGTGTTTGATACCGTTACCAGCGGCGCTGCAAATGATATCGAGAAGGCAACAAATATTGCAAGATCTATGATAACCCAATATGGTATGAGCAAGAAATTTGGTCTTATCGGTCTGGCTACCGTGCAGAGCAGATATTTAGACGGCTCCGCAACCTTGAATTGCAGCGATGCCACTGCGGCGGAAATTGATCAGGAAGTTATCGCCATTTTGAAGGAAAGTTATGAAAAAGCGTTGGAACTGCTGAGAGAAAACCGCTCCGTTATGGATAAATTGGCAGAGTTTTTGATTGAAAAAGAAACCATTACCGGCAAGGAATTTATGCAGATTTACCGCAAGGAAAAAGGAATTCCCGAGCCCGAGGAGAAAAAAGAGGAAACTTCCGAAACTGCGGAAGAATCTGGAGAAACCACGGAATCTAATGAAACCAAGGAATCCAATGAAACGAAGCAATCTGTGGATACCACATCCAAGGAAGATGCGACTGTTGCACAAGCCGGGGAAACAGAGCCGGTGAGCGAAAGACCGGTAGGAGTTTTTTCCAACAAAACCATAGAATAAACTTTTATAAACAATTTTAAATGTAAAACCACAGTGAAACTTTGAAAAAAGTTATGCTGTGGTTTTTTATTGTCAAGTCTTTTACATCGTAAAACACTATGATAAAATTAAATAGATGAGTTTTTAGGAGGTACACATGGCTTTCAATTTTGAAGAAGAATTGAAAAAACTGCCGGACAAGCCGGGAGTTTATATTATGCGGGACGAAAAAGATACCATTCTTTATGTGGGTAAAGCCATTAATCTGCGCAGTCGTGTGCGCTCTTATTTTCGTGCCAATATTGGCAGAGGTCCCGCCATTGATAAAATGGTTACATTGATTGACCGCTTTGAATATATTGTGACGGACTCGGAATTGGAAGCGTTGGTACTGGAGAATAACCTCATTAAAGAACATTCTCCCAAGTATAACACTCTGCTTAAGGATGATAAGACTTACCCTTATATTAAAGTGACCGTGGCAGAAGATTTCCCCCGGATTTTGTTTGTCAGGGAAATGAAAAAGGACCGGGCAAAATATTTTGGTCCTTACACAAGTGCAACGGCGGTAAAAGATACCATTGAACTATTGAATAAATTGTATCAACTGCGCACCTGCAACAGGAATTTGCCCAGAGATATAGGGCTGGACAGACCCTGCCTGAACTATCATATTAAGCAGTGCCTGGCGCCTTGTCAGGGCAATATCAGTAAAGAGCAGTACCGGCTGCAGGTGGAGGGCGCACTGGAATTTTTGAGCGGCAATTACGGAAACCTTTTGAAAGATTTGGAAGGAAAAATGCAACAGGCGGCGGAAAATCTGGAGTTTGAGGAGGCTGCAAAATACAGGGACTTATACAACAGTGTTAAATCCGTTTCCCAGAAACAGAAAATTAATGAGGGAGTGGGCGAAGATAAAGACATTATCGCTCTTTCCAAGGATGATTACGATGCCGTGGTGCAGGTATTTTTTATCCGTGACGGTAAGTTAATCGGCAGAGAACATTTTTATATGACACATGTGTCAGGCGTTTCTAAAGAGGCGATTTTAGAAGATTTTATTAAACAGTTTTATGCGGGAACGCCTTTTATTCCCAAGGAACTGATGCTCCAGTACGAAGTGGAAGACATGGAACTTTTGGAAAAATGGCTGGGAAGTAAGAGGGGAAGCCGGGTTTACCTGCGAGTGCCCAAAAAGGGAAGCAAGGAAAAATTGTTGGAACTGGCGGCAAAAAATGCTTCTTTGGTACTCAGTCAGGACAGGGAAAAAATGAAACGGGAAGAGGGCAGAACCATTGGTGCGGTAAAAGAAATCGCCGCCCTTTTGGGATTGGAGCAGGTAAACCGCATGGAGGCTTTCGATATTTCCAACATCAGCGGTTTTGAAAATGTAGGTTCCATGGTGGTGTACGAAAAAGGAAAGCCCAAGCGCAGTGATTACCGTAAGTTTAAAATCCGTACGGTATCCGGTCCCGATGACTATGCCTGCATGAAGGAAGTGCTTACCAGACGCTTTGTCCACGGTATGGAGGAGACGAAAACTTTGGAAGATAAAGAACTGGGTGCGGAATTTGGAAGTTTTACTAAATTTCCGGACCTGCTTTTGATGGACGGCGGTAAAGGACAGGTAAATATTGCCTTGGAAGTGCTTCGGGAATTGCGCATCGACATCCCGGTCTGCGGAATGGTAAAAGACGATAACCACAGAACCCGGGGACTCTATTATCAAAACGAAGAGATAGATATTGATACCCGTTCGGAAGGATTTAAACTGATTACTCGGATTCAGGATGAAGCCCATAGATTTGCCATAGAGTACCACCGGTCACTTCGCAGCAAATCCCAGGTGAAATCCGTGTTGGATGAAATTCCGGGAGTGGGACCGTCCAGACGTAAAGCACTTATGAGGTATTTTAAATCGATTGAGGAAATCCGTGAAGCACAGGTAGACGAATTGACACAGGTTCCCGAGATTCCGCAGAATGTGGCGGAAGAGATTTACAGTTTTTTTCGGAAGCAAAAGAAATAATTTCAGTTCACATGTTTTGCCTTGTGTGATAAAATAAAAACAATGAAAAGAAAATGGAGAGGGTGCGGATATGGCAAGCGTAAAATTAGTTGACTTCATTGAAAAAATGAAACTGGAGAATCTGACACCGGAAATCGAACTGAAAGGGATTAAAATGACCCAGTCCGATATTAACAGACCGGCGCTTCAGATGACAGGGTATTTTGAGCATTTTGATTCAACCCGTGTGCAAGTAATCGGATTTGTGGAATACACATATATGGAAGGCATGAGTGACGAGGAAAAGAAAATCCGTTACGACAAATTTATGTCCTATGAGGTGCCTTGTGTAATTTTCAGCCGTGATTTGAAGCCGGATGAAATATTCATGGAGGTTGCAAGAAAATATAACAGACCGGTTCTTTCCACCAAAATGACAACTTCCGCATTTACTGCCGAAGCAATCAGATGGCTGAATGTTAAACTTGCGCCCTGTATTTCCGTGCACGGTGTATTGGTGGACGTATACGGCGAAGGCGTACTGATTACCGGTGAAAGCGGTATCGGTAAATCCGAGGCGGCGCTGGAACTGATTAAGAGAGGACACCGTCTGGTAACTGACGATGTGGTGGAACTGCGTAAAGTCAGTGATGAAACTCTGGTGGGCAGCGCACCGGATATTACAAAGCATTTTATCGAACTTCGCGGCATCGGCATTGTGGACGTGAAGGCTCTGTTTGGTGCATCCAGCGTAAAAGATACCCAGCAGGTGGATTTGGTAATCCGCCTTGAAGAGTGGGATAAAGACAGGGAATATGACAGACTGGGACTGGAGCAGGAGTATACGGAATATCTCGGTAACAAGGTGGTATGCCACACACTGCCTATCCGTCCGGGACGTAATCTGGCAGTGATTTGTGAATCCGCAGCGGTAAACCACCGTCAGAAGAAGATGGGCTATAATGCGGCGCAGGAATTGTATGCCCGTGTACAGAATTCTTTGGCAAAGAGAAGAGAGGAAGATGACGATGAATAAATACATTTTTGGAGTAGATATCGGTGGAACCACCGTTAAAATGGGACTTTTTGATATGAACGGAAATGTGCTGGATAAATGGGAAATCCCTACTGTAACAGCCAATGACGGTGAGCGTATTTTGCCTGATATTGCAGACAGTATAAAAGCGAAGATGGCTTCCGAAGATATTGCCCTTGATGAAGTGGCAGGTGTTGGTCTGGGAGCGCCCGGTCCTGTAGATGCGGAAGGTGTGATTTACAAGACGGCCAATCTTGGCTGGGATACAGTGTTTAGTATTCCCGATGCCATGAGAAAGTTTATCGACTTGCCTGTGGTTGCAGGAAATGATGCCAATGTGGCAGCCCTTGGAGAAATGTGGCAGGGAGGCGGCAAAGGCTACAAAGATATGGTTATGGTAACTCTCGGAACCGGCGTAGGCGGTGGCATTATTGCAAACGGCAGAATGATAACAGGTGCAACCGGCGCAGGAGGGGAAATCGGTCATATCCATGTGGAAGATAACGAGACAGACGAGTGCGGTTGCCACAATATCGGTTGTCTGGAGCAGTATGCTTCTGCTACCGGTGTGGTAAGACTGGCCAGAAAGCGTCTGGAAAAAGATGATACCCCCAGCGTCATGAGAGATGGTGTTCTCAGCGCAAAATTAGTATTTGACTCCGTAAAATTCGGAGATAAAGTAGCTATTGAAGTGGCAGAACAGTTCGGACAGTACCTGGGCAAGGGTCTGGCTGCCATTGCAGGGGTTGTAAATCCCCAAGCCTTTGTTGTGGGCGGAGGCGTGTCCAAAGCAGGAGAAGTCCTCTTTGAGTACATAAAGCCCTACTACATGCAGTATGCTTTCCGCGGATGCAGAGACGCAGAATTTGTACTTGCGACTTTGGGAAATGATGCAGGAATCTATGGTGCTGCAAAATTAGTGTTAGATAGTGTAAAATAAGAAACAGACATAGAGGTAAAAATGATTAGTCAGTCAGTGAAAGAAGCATTACAGCGATTTGTACCTGTAGAAAATATTAGATTTGATGAACCGCTGAAAAACCATACTACTTTCCGTGTGGGTGGAGCTGCAGACTGTATGGTGTTTGTTCAAAGTGTAGAGCAAATGCAGAAGGTGCTGGGGTATCTGCAAAAAGTGGAAATTCCCTTTTTTGTCATGGGAAACGGCAGTAATTTATTGGTCGGCGATAAAGGTTACCGGGGCGTAATTCTCCGGTTGGCTGAAAGTATGAGTGATGTTGCGGTAGTGGGAAACCGTGTGATTGCCAAGGCAGGTGCTTCTTTGGCAAAAGTGGCGCGGGTGGCATTGGAACATGGGCTTGCAGGTTTTGAATTTGCAGCGGGAATCCCCGGTACGGTAGGCGGTGCAGTAATTATGAACGCCGGAGCTTACGACGGTGAAATGAAAATGGTGGTAGACGATGTGACTGTTATGGACAGTCAGGGTGCGTTGATGGTTCTTGACAATGAAACCATGGAATTTGGTTATCGCACCAGTGCTATAAAAAAGCAAAAGTTTGTTGTGACAGAGTGCCGTTTTTTGTTGCAACCCGGAAACAAGGACGATATTAAGGCCAAAATGGACGACTTTGGGGCAAGACGCAGAGAAAAGCAACCTCTTGAATATGCCAGTGCCGGCAGTACTTTCAAAAGACCGGAAGGCAATTTTGCAGGGAAATTAATTATGGATGCAGGGCTTCGCGGGTTCACGGTGGGCGGTGCCCAAGTGTCGGAAAAGCACTGTGGGTTTGTGATTAATACCGGAGATGCTACGGCAGCGGATATAAAAAATCTGATGGAAAAGGTGCAGGAGGAAGTGTACCGTCAGTTCTCCGTGAAATTGGAACCGGAAGTAATTATGTTGGGTGAGTTTGCATAACTCACCCCATTGTATGGAAAGGAGTAGGCTTATGAGATTTGTTATTGTCACAGGTATGAGCGGAGGCGGCAAAAGTACAGCCTTGAAAATGATGGAAGATGCCGGCTTTTACTGTGTGGACAACCTTCCCGTTTCGTTAATAGAAACGTTTATGGATTTGATTGCTACTCCCGGAAGTGAGATTACCAAGGTGGTTTTGGGGCTGGATGTGCGTGCGGATCAGTCCTTCGAGCAGGCCACAAAGATTATTCAGGAATTAAAAAGTAAAGGACAAAATCTGGAAGTTCTTTTTATGGATGCCAGTGAAGAGGCACTGATTAAAAGATATAAAGAGACAAGAAGGGTGCATCCTTTGGCTCAGGACGGCCGGGTGGAAGATGGTGTGCGCCGTGAAAAACAGGTTTTGGAACAAATCAGAAAAAATGCGGATTATGTGATAGATACGTCCAATCTGCTTACCAGAGAATTAAAGAGTGAGTTGCATAGAATTTTTGTGCAGAACGAAGAATATAATAGCCTCATGATAACTCTTTTATCCTTTGGGTTTAAAAACGGAATTCCCTCCGATGCAGATTTGGTTTTCGATGTGCGTTTTCTTCCCAATCCCTTTTATTTGGAGGAGTTAAAGGCAAAGACAGGAAATGACAAAGAGGTGCGGGACTATGTCATGTCCTTTCAAGAGTCTGTAGAATTTTTGGACAAATTGGAAGATATGGTGCAATTCCTTATTCCCAATTATATAAAAGAAGGAAAAAACCGTTTGGTAATTGCCATAGGATGTACCGGTGGACAGCACAGGAGCGTGACGCTGGCCAATGAGTTGTATGAGAAAATGAAAAACAAGGGCGGCTACGGAATTAAGTTGTCCCACAGAGATACACGATAGGAGTAGAAGATGTCTTTTTCCAGTGATGTAAGAGAAGAATTGGCCAGACACATCGGTTTGGGCAGACACTGTCAACTTGCGGAATTGACGGCCATGATGCATTTTTGTGGTCAGTATGGGCAAAATTCCGATGGTAGTTTGCGGGTAGGGTTTCAGACTGAAAATGAAACCGTTGTGAGAAAAGGCTTTACATTATTGAAAAAAAGTTATAATATAGATACCGATATGATTCTGAGTGGAGAAGAAAAGCAGGGATTTATCGCCAAAATCGGAGATTTAGATGAACCTGTCAACCCGCTCACAATCAAAAATTCCTGTTGCCAGAGGGCGTATCTGCGTGGTGCTTTTTTGTGTATAGGTTCCATGAGTGACCCTGAAAAAAGTTATCATTTGGAGTTTGTGTGTGTAAATGAACCTCAGGCTTTACAATTACAGGAAGTCATCAGAAGTTTTGGCATCGATGCGAAGATAGTGCTTCGCAAAAAATATTATGTTGTTTATTTGAAAGAGGGTTCTGCAATCGTGGACCTTTTAGGAGTAATGGAAGCCCATATATCCCTGATGAACTTCGAGAATTATCGTATCCTGAAGGATATGAGAAATTCCATTAACCGCAGGGTAAACTGCGAGACGGCTAATATCACCAAGACTGTAAATGCCGCCAGTAAACAGTTGGAAGATATTATGCTTGTACGGGACAGATACGGTCTTCAAAATCTTCAGGACAATCTGCGGGAAATGGCAGAAGTTCGATTGGAATATCCGGATGCCACATTGAAGGAATTGGGAGAATATCTTGATCCTCCTGTGGGAAAATCCGGTGTGAACCACAGATTGCGAAAACTAAGCGAACTTGCCGAGAGGTTAAGGACGTAGAGGAGGAGAAATATTATGATGAAAGAAACTGTAACTATTAACATGGAACAGGGAATGGAAGCAAGACCTGTAGCAATGCTGGTTCAGGTAGCAAACAGATATGACAGCAGCCTTTACATAGAGGCTGATGATAAGAGAGTAAATCTTAAGAGTATCATGGGAGTTATGAGCCTGACTTTGGACAATGGTGATGAAGTGGTAGTTGCTGCTGACGGTAGCGATGAAGAGCAGGCACTTCTCGGTGTAGGTAATTTCTTAAGAGGATTGGCGTCTTAAAAACAAAAAGCGGTGGGATCAATGAAGAGAAAAGTCTTCGTTGGTCCCATTTTAGTATAAAAATGAAAAAAATAGACAAAATTTTAACAAACACTATTCCCTTTTTAAAAGAAATGGGTTAAAATGGTACAGATGAAACATAGTAAACGAAACATTATGAAAATGGAGGAAATAGAAATGTTAGTATCAGCAACAGAAATGCTTAAAAAAGCAAAGGCCGGCCACTATGCAGTAGGTCAGTTCAACATCAACAACCTTGAGTGGACAAAAGCAATTCTTGCAACAGCACAGGAATTGAATTCCCCTGTTATCCTTGGTGTATCTGAAGGTGCAGGTAAATACATGGGTGGTTACGATGTTGTAGTAGGTATGGTAAATGGTTTGATTAAAGACCAGAATATCACTGTTCCCGTAGCACTTCATCTGGATCACGGCAGTTATGACCACTGCTACAAATGTATCGAAGCAGGATTCTCTTCTGTAATGTTTGATGGTTCCCACTATCCTATTGACGAGAACGTTGCAAAAACAACAGAACTTGTTGCAGCAGCTCATGCCAAGGGTGTTTCCATCGAAGCAGAAGTTGGTTCTATCGGTGGTGAAGAAGATGGTGTTGTAGGTGCAGGCGAATGTGCAGATCCTATGGAATGTAAAGCGATTGCTGACCTTGGAGTAGATTTCCTGGCAGCAGGTATCGGTAACATCCATGGTAAATATCCTGAAAACTGGGCAGGTCTTAGTTTTGAGACTCTGGCAGCAGTTCAGGAGCAGACAGGAGACCTTCCTTTGGTTCTTCACGGCGGTACAGGTATCCCTGCTGACATGATTAAGAAAGCTATTGAACTGGGTGTTGCAAAAATCAATGTAAATACAGAGTGCCAGTTAGCATTTGCTGAAGCTACACGTAAATATATTGAAGCAGGCAAAGATTTGGAAGGCAAAGGATTTGACCCCCGTAAACTGCTTGCTCCCGGTGCAGAAGCAATTAAAGCTACTGTAAAAGAAAAAATGGAACTTTTCGGTTCTGTAAACAAAGCATAAAAAAATCCCCATAAAAGGGAGGATGCCAGGTAACTAATTGTTACCTGGCATTTATTATGAAAAAGTTTTTTAATATATGAAATATGATTGTCTGCAAGTGATAGTTTGATATCTTATGAATTAAGTATAAAAAAAAGAAATGTCTAAACAATGTTTTCAAAATGAAGTTTTCTTGAATTAATTGTGAACAAAATATGAACGGGACAGTACCTTGGTACTAGTCCCGTTCATTAATTGACGCTTTTTTATGTCGTTTTGAGCAAATTGACTAAAAATAATTAAAATTTTTCGGGTTCTGGGTAAATTTCACCAAATGTATCAACGGTTACTGTTTTCATCACTTGGGGTTCCAAAGGTTTGTCGTTCCAGTCAGTACGGGTCTCAGCAATTTTGTTAACAACTTCCATACCTTCGATTACTTTACCGAATGCGGCATAACTTCCATCCAGATGAGGAGAGTTTTTGTGCATGATAAAGAACTGGCTTCCGGCAGAATTGGGATTCATGCTTCTTGCCATGGACAGGACACCTTCTGTGTGTTTTAAATTGTTTTCAAAACCGTTTGCAGCAAATTCGCCTTTGATGCTGTAGCCGGGACCGCCCATGCCGCTACCTTCGGGATCGCCACCCTGAATCATAAAGCCTTTGATTACGCGGTGGAAGATCAGTCCGTTATAGAAACCTTTATTTACCAGACTGATGAAGTTATTTACAGAAGTAGGAGCGATTTGGGGATAAAGTTCCAGTTTAATTACATTTCCGTTTGCCATTGTCATTGTAACGATAGGATTTTGTGCCATTTTTATATGTCCTTTCTTTGTGAATTCTCACATAATTTCCATATATAAATAGTATCTTATTTTGCTTTAAATGGCAAGAACTACTAGTATTTCCAAGTGAGGATATGCTATGATAAATTTAAGCAGGCATTGTAGCCTACGCTATTGTGTCTGCGAGAGAAATAATGAGTGGGAAGCAAGCATTTTTGTGGGAAAGTGACCGGGAAAATGAAAAGACTACACATTTATATAGAAAAAGAAGAAGTTTTACAGCGATTGCAGGGTTGTTTATGTGATTTGGAATGTGCAGGCGTCGATGTCTGTATTCACTCCCTGTCGGCAGAACAGTTAAGCGGTTTTTCGGAAAAGCAAAGTTTGATAGATTTGGGATTGTTGGATTGGAAAGAATCCTTGTATCTGACGGATATTCCGCAGTTTGCCACCATGCTTGCCCATGGAGATTACCCTGTACTGGCATATGTACATGAGGAAAACAGGAATGAGTCCTTTGCCTTTGTGAAATATGTCATAGAAGGATTTGAAGATGTAGAGGCAGAATACTTTTATCGCACATGGCAGAGACTTGTGGGATTGCCCTGGCACATTTTGGACACAAAGCGGTGCAGTATCCGCGAAACCGTAGTGGAAGATTTGGAAGCTTTTTATGAAATATATAAGGAGCCTTCGGTCACTGAGTATATGGAAAGTTTATTTGCGGACAGGCAGGAAGAGCGGGCATATATTGAGACATATGCGGAAGTGGTGTACGGATTTTACGGATTCGGGATGTGGACGGTAGTTTTAAGAGAAACCGGAGAAGTAATCGGACGCGCAGGAATCAGTATGCGGGAGGGCTTTGAAGAGCCGGAACTCGGGTTTGTGATAGGGGTTCCATGGCAGGGAAAAGGCATTGCTATGGAGGTTTGTCAGGGGATATTGCAGTATGCCCGGGAAGAATTGGGATTTGATAAAGTGCAGGCATTTGTACAGCCGGGGAATGAAAAATCAGAGGCTCTTTTAAAGAAACTCGGTTTCCTCTATGATAAAAAGGTGAATTTGCCGGAAGGAGAGCATCTTTTGTATTTTTTGAAACAATAAGTTTTAGACATAAGGTAAAAATTTAGATATAAGAATCCAGGAATTGGGAGGAAAAAGGATATGAATTATGCAGGTTATGAGCATTATGTTGCAGACGAAAAGCGTTATGGAGAAATGAAATATTACCGGTGCGGAAACAGCGGACTGAAACTTCCGGCGGTGTCTTTGGGGCTTTGGCATAATTTTGGAAGCAACGGAAATTTTGACAATATGATGGATATGTGTCATACGGCTTTTGACAAGGGTATTACGCATTTTGATTTGGCAAACAATTATGGTCCCATTCCCGGTGCTGCAGAAGAAAATTTTGGACGTATTTTGAAAAAAGGACTGGGTAAGTATCGGGACGAACTGGTGATTTCCACAAAGGCAGGTTATGATATGTGGCCCGGACCTTACGGAGATTGGGGAAGCAGGAAATATTTGATTTCCAGTTTAGATCAGAGTCTAAAAAGAATGGGACTTGAGTATGTGGATATTTTTTATCATCACAGACCGGATTCTGAGACACCTCTTGAGGAAACAATGTTGGCGTTGGACCAGATTGTAAAAAGCGGTAAAGCATTGTATGTGGGCATTTCCAATTATAACAAAGAGCAGACCGAGGCGGCTGTTGCCATTTTAAAAGAATTGAAAACGCCTTTTATTATCAACCAGCGCAGTTATTCTATTTTTAACCGTGCAATTGAAGAGGACGGACTGAAATCCTATGCGGCGGCAAACGGTATCGGTATTATTGCATTCTGCCCGCTGGATCAGGGAATGTTGACAGACCGTTATCTGGAAGGTATTCCTGCGGACAGCAGAATCCGTACAGATGGTAGATTTTTAAATGAGGGTGCTGTGACGCAGGAAAAACTGACAAAGGTTCGGGCGCTGAAAGAACTTGCAAATCAGCGTGGTCAGAGTTTGGCCCAGATGGCACTGGCGTGGATTCTTCGGGACGGCGAGGTGACCAGTGTATTGATTGGGGCTTCCAGACCCGCCCAGATTGTAGAAAACATCGGTATTTTGCAAAGCGCGCCTTTTACGGCAGAAGAACTTGCGAAAATTGATGCTATTGTAGGAGTGTGATAAAAAAGGTGTAATCCCATGAAAATGGGGTTACACCTTTTGATTTTGACTGCTTCTTAGTAAAAAATCTGGGCAATAGGTGAGTCGGGAGACAGGATAATTGTCTTGTTATTGCCGGTCATAGAAATTTTCAAGGCGTCCAGACTTCTTACGAAAGAGTAAAATTCTGTGCGGGAAGGGTCAGCATATGCTTCGGAAAGGATGCGCATGTACTCTGCCTCACCTTCTGCAATAAGGATTTCTGCATCTTTATTGGCTTCGGAAAGCATCTCGGTCACTTCCTTATCGGTAGTGTTTTTAATAATCTGCGCTTCGGAGTTACCTTCTGCGGTATAGGTTGCAGCAATATTGTCTCGTTCGGAAATCATACGAACATAAACTGCGGATTTGTTATCGCCGGGAAGGTCTAAATGCTTGGTTTCAAAACTCAGAATTTCAATGCCGTACTGGTCCAAGGAGTCGCCGATATTGTTCAAAACTGCCTGAGACAGTTCGCCGTCACGACCGCTGATAACATCTTCCTGAAGCAAACTACTGATAACGTTCTTGGTAGAGTTGTAAACGATGGTGTTCAGACGATTTTCTGCGTTGCCTACGGAACCGTTCAGAGTCTGGGCGAATTTTACGGGATCCGTGATTCTCCACAAAACATAACTGTCTGTAATCATGGTCTTTTTGTCGCTGGTAATGACGTCAGATGTAGCAAGGTCGTACAAAAGTGTCTGTTTGGGAAGAGTATCTGTGCTCTGGATAAAAGGAATCTTAAAGCTGATACCTGCTTCGGTTACGACATGGTCAATACGACCAAACTGTCTAACCAGTGTATATTCATTTTCCTGTGTGATAACGATACTGGATGCACCTACAATTACAAGCAGTGCAAAAACCACACCGATGATAGTATTTCTTATTGTTTTCATAATTCCTCTCAATCTGCTGCCTATTAGTTTGCAGCGCCGCTGTTATTGATAGTAGTAAAAGATTCGATGGGGTAGAAAGTCTGAACCTCGCCGCCCTCACTTTGGATGATAACTTTCAAGTCGGGAAGAACTTCTTCCATAGTTTCAAAGAACATACGCTGACGGGTTACTTCCGGATTTTTGATGTATTCTTCATACATAGCGTTAAATCTTGCTACCTGGGCAGTTGCTTCGTTGATACGTTTGGTCTTCTCTGCTTCCGCTGCTTTGATAATAGCATCGGCCTGAGCTTCGGCCTGAGGAATCTGTTCGTTACGGTATTTGTTAGCATTGTTCAGTGCAGTTTCTTTGCCCTGTTTTGCAGTTTCAACGGCCTTGAAGGCTTCCATAACTTCTATAGTAGGGGGCTCGGAATCCTGAATGGTAATGTTTACTAACTGAATACCCAAATCCTGTTTTTCCAGTTTTTCCAAAATCATGGCTTTGATAACGGACTGGATTTCATTTTTTCCGGTGGTCAGCACATCGTCAACAGGATAACTGCCGATTACGTTACGGATGCAACTCATACTGATATTTTTCAAAATTTCAACAGGCTGCTTTGAAGCGTAAAGTGCTTTTACAGGATCGGAGTAACGGTACTCTACGAAGAAGTCTACATTTACAAAGTTGTAATCGCTGGTAATCATAAGAGACTCTTCTTCAATGGCCGTGTTTGTTTTTTGGTCATATCCGATGGAAAAGCCCTGAATGGTAGTATTTACTTTTTTTACCTGCTGGACCAAAGGAATTTTAAAATGGAGACCGGGTTCTGTCACTGCTTTGGGCTGTCCAAAAGTGATAAGTACGGCCTGTTCCTGTTCTGTCACCTGATAAGTGGAACCGAACACTACAATAAATGCAACAACAACCAATGCGATAATGGCAATTATTTTTCCAAGGGAAAGACTGACACCGTTTTGGCTGTTCGGATTGAAAGTTTCGAATCCGTTTCTTTTGTTTCTGAATGAATCGTTCATAAGTTTACCCTTTCTATATTAATTATTTGGAATTCTTTAACTTCTCAATTTAAAAATTAATTTGAAGTTAAAAAATTTTGGATTTGTATATATTTTACAATATGTGGATTTCGTGGACAATATCAAAAACTGCACGAAGAATGAAAGTTTTCTTAAATTTTTGAAAAAAAGTGCACGATAAAAGGGGGTAATGTTCTTGCGGTTGCTTTTTACATGGGAATCGACTATCATTAATTTATAGTAATTTTAGGGAAACAGGGGGTTTTTATGAAGATTTATATTTGCTTTCCGCAAGGGAAATTTAAAGTGTTGACAATGAGTTATGACGATGGAAAAAAGGCTGATGAAAGATTGGTTTCCATTTTTAATAAATATGGTATCAGGGGCACATTTAACTTAAATTATGGGCTTATGGACAGACCGGAGAGATTGGATATGGAGCAGGTTGCGGATTTGTATAAGGGACATGAGATTGCCACACATACACTGACACACCCTACCATTGCCAGATGCCCTGGTACGCAGATTGCAGCGGAAATATTGGAAGACCGTAAAGGATGGGAGCAACTTTTGGGCTATCCGGTGAGAGGTCATGCATATCCCAATGGTTCTTACAGTAAAGAAGTTATTGACATATTCCGCAGTTTAGGTATTGCCTATGGCAGGGTGGTGGAAGAAACGCAGGATTTTGAATTGCCGGAAGAGCCTATGAAGTGGATGCCTACCTGTCACCACAATCACAATCTTATGGAATTGGCCGGAACATTTGCGGATTTTCAAAAATCCCAGTATTTAAAGTGCATGTATGTATGGGGGCACAGTTATGAATTTGACCGTGACAATAACTGGGAGTTAATAGAAGAATTTTGTGAGTATATGGGCGGCAGAGAAGATATTTGGTATGCCACCAATATCGAAATTATTGATTATATGAAACTTTGCAGTGACTTGCAGTTTGCCGCAGACGGTAGTTTTGTTTACAATCCCGGCGCTGCCAGTGCGTGGATTAGTGTGGATGATGTAATTAAAGAAATAAAGGGCGGTCAATTGCTTAAATTAGTATAAAAGGAAAAATGACACAAGTGTCAAATGCGGTGTCATGGGATAATGGTTATTTTCGGGAGGAGAAGAGTATGGTGCAGGTACGGCTTGGAAAAACTGAAATAGTGGTAGATAAAAATGGTTTTGGAGCACTTCCTATTCAGCGCGTCAGTGAGGAAATGGCAGAAAAATTGCTTCTTCGGGCATATGAAGGTGGTATGCGTTTTTTTGATACAGCACGTTTTTATACAGACAGTGAAAAGAAAATGGGTCAGGCATTCAAGGGTATGCGTGAAAAAGTGTATATTGCAACCAAAACGGCAGCAGTGACACCACAGGACTTTTGGAAGGATATTCATACTTCTCTGGAAAATTTACAGACAGATTACATAGACTTGTATCAATTTCATAATCCTTCTTTTTGTCCGAAACCGGGAGACGGAAGTGGTGTATATGAGGCGATGCTGGAGGCAAAAGAAAAAGGCATGGTGCATCATATCGGTATTACGAACCATCGGCTGGCAGTGGCAAAAGAGGCTATAGAAAGTGGTTTATACGAGACATTGCAGTTCCCCTTTTGTTATCTGGCTTCAGAGAAAGAACTGGAGTTGGTGCAGATGTGTAAAGAGGCGGACATGGGATTTATTGCCATGAAAGCTTTGTCCGGCGGGTTAATTACCAACTCTGCTGCGGCTTACGCATATTTAGCGCAGTTTGACAATGTATTGCCTATTTGGGGCGTACAAAGAAGTCATGAACTGGAGGAATTTCTTTCATATATTGTGAATCCGCCTGCAATGACGCCCCAACTTCAGAAAATAATTGAAGATGACCGGGCTGAACTTGCAGGAGAGTTTTGTCGTGGGTGCGGTTATTGTATGCCCTGTCCGGTGGGAATTGAAATTAATAACTGTGCCAGAATGTATTTGCTTCTCAGACGTTCTCCGGCCCGGTTACAACTTACGGAAGAAGTGCAGGCTAAAATGAAAAAAATTGAAGAATGTCTGCACTGCGGTAAGTGTGCATCCAAGTGTCCCTACGGATTGGACACCCCTGCGCTGCTTCAGAGAAATTATGAAGATTATAAGGCGGTTTTGAAGGATAGAAGTTTGGTGCTGTAGGATGCCGGAAGTCTGAAAAGAGGTTGACATAACAAGAAAGGCGGAAATGCAAAATGTATGATGTAATTGTCATTGGGGCAGGAGTCACAGGTAGCGCTATAGCGAGAGAATTGTCCAAATATGAGAGAAACGTGGCGGTAATAGAAAAGGCATCGGATATATGCGAAGGTACATCCAAGGCAAACAGCGGTATTGTGCATGCCGGTTATGATGCGGTGCCGGGAACTCTTAAGGCAAAATTGAATGTGGCGGGAAATGAAAAAATGGAGAGTCTTTCCAAGGAACTGGATTTTCCTTTTCGCCGCAATGGTTCGCTGGTGCTGATGTTTGAGGAAGAAGACAGACCGGCTTTGGAGGCATTGTACGAGAGAGGGCTTACAAACGGTGTAAAAGATTTGCGTATTTTGACACCGGAGGAAGTTCGAAAAATAGAGCCGGGGGTTACAAAGCAGGTGGCAGGCGCCCTTTATGCACCTACCGGTGGTATTGTATGTCCGTTCGGTCTGAATATAGCGCTGGCAGAAAATGCATGTGACAATGGTGTCAGTTTCTTTTTGGATACAGAAGTACTTGGGATTGAAAAAAAGCGGGATGAGCAGGGAACTTATTATCGGATTTGTACCGGCAGCAGAAAAAATGGAGAGACAATTTTTGAAAGCCGGGTGGTAATCAATGCAGCCGGAGTTTATGCAGATTATATTCATAATATGGTTTCCGAAAAGAAAATGACCATTACCCCCAGAAAAGGGGAATATTGTTTGCTGGATAAGACGGAGGGGAAATTAATAAAGTCTACGGTATTCCAGTTGCCCTCCAAAATGGGAAAGGGAATTTTGGTAACGCCCACGGTGCATGGCAATTTGCTGGTGGGACCTACGGCGCAGGATATTGATGATAAAGAAGGGGTTAATACTACTGCTTTGGGATTGGAGACGGTTATGTCCAAAGCAAGCCGGAGCGTGGAAACACTTTCCGGTAAGAAAATTATCACTTCCTTTGCGGGACTTCGACCGCATGAAGACGGCGGTGATTTTATTATTGAGGAAGTGACAGATGCGTCAGGTTTTATTGATGCAGCCGGAATAGATTCACCGGGACTTAGCTGCGTCCCTGTAATCGGGGAGTATGTAGCAGACATTGTAAACAAAATCAGTCCGGCGCCCCGTAAAAAGAATTTTATCGCCACCAGAAAAGGTGTGCCCTCCATGGCAGAGGCAACGGAGCGGGAACGACAGGCACTGATTGCGGAAAATCCGGCTTTTGGACAGGTGATTTGCCGCTGCGAAATGGTGACGGAGGGTGAGATTTTAAATGCCATCCATAGGACTTTGGGTGCCACTACATTAGATGGCATAAAGCGCAGAACAAGAGCGGGAATGGGCAGATGCCAGGCCGGTTTTTGTGCCCCAAAAACGGTGGAGATTTTGGCAAGGGAACTTGGCGTGGATATGGAGCAGATTACAAAAGCCGGTGGCAATTCCGGATTTTTGGATGGCACCAATAAGGAGGTACAGTCATGACAGACGGACAGAATGTACAGGTGGATGTAGCCATTATCGGCGGCGGTCCGGCGGGATTGGCAGCAGCCTTGGGAGCCAAAAAAAGGGGCGCAGACAATATTTTGATTATTGAGCGTGACAACGAATTGGGCGGTATTTTGAACCAGTGTATTCATAATGGTTTTGGTCTGCACACTTTCAAAGAAGAATTGACAGGACCGGAGTATGCGGCCAGATTCATAGAGGAAGTAAAGAAAGAAAAGATTCCTTATTTGCTTAATACTATTGTGGTGGATGTGGACGCCGAGGGCAAAATTTTGACTTTAATGAGCCGTGAGAGAGGGCTTTTTAAAATACGGGCAAAGGCTGTAGTTCTTGCCATGGGATGCAGGGAACGCTCCAGAGGGGCACTGAATATCCCGGGATATCGTCCGGCGGGAATTTACTCTGCGGGAACTGCCCAGCGATATGTAAATATGGAAGGACGAATGCCCGGCAGGGAAGTAGTGATTTTGGGTTCGGGAGATATCGGTCTTATTATGGCAAGGCGTATGACTTTGGAAGGCGCAAAAGTAAAACTGGTGGCAGAGATAATGCCTTACTGTGGCGGTCTTAAACGAAACATAGTGCAGTGTCTGGAGGACTACGGAATCCCTCTGAGACTCAGCCATACAGTGGTAGATATTCACGGAAAAGAGCGTCTGAAAGGAGTGACTTTGACCCGGGTGGATGAACATTCCAAACCTATTCCCGGCACGGAGGAATACATTCCTTGTGATACTTTATTATTGTCCTGTGGTCTTATTCCCGAAAATGAATTGTCTTCGGGTATGGGTGTGGAACTTAGTTCTATTACCGGCGGACCTGTGGTGAATGAGAGCCTTGAGACAAATTTGGAAGGCGTTTTTGCCTGTGGAAATGTACTCCATGTACATGATTTGGTGGATTATGTGTCTGAGGAAGCGGCCAAGGCAGGGGAAAATGCGGCTGAATATGTGGAAAGACAGATAAGGGAGACGTCCCGCGGTATTCCGGTTTGCGGAGAAAAAGGGGTGCGCTATACGGTTCCGTCTTACCTACGCCCGGAATATATGGATGACCCTCAGGTCATACGCTTTCGTGTGGGAAGTAACTATCAAAATGTGTCTGTGGTTGTTTATGTTAATGACATATGCGTCATAAAAATAAAAAAACGGACAATGGCTCCGGGAGAAATGGAGCAGATAAAATTAAAGAAGTCTGATTTGGAAAAAGTGTGTGAATGTAATAAGGTGCAGAATATCCGCATTTGTATTGAAGAGCAGTAGCCGGTAAGGGCAGAAATGGGGTAAATATGGAAAAAAGAGAAATGATATGTATTTGCTGTCCGCTGGGCTGTGCTTTGACGGCAGTGCGAGATAAAGAAGGAGAAATTACCGTCACGGGAAACACTTGTCCCAGAGGAGAGGCCTATGCAAAAAATGAATGCTTAAGTCCGAAACGTACCGTGACAACTACAGTGCGGGTAAAAGGGGAAGCGCAGGCGGCCATGGTGTCCGTAAAAACGGCCGGGGAAATTCCGAAGGACAAAATCATGGACTGTATCCGTGAATTGGCAGGGGTAGAGGTAGCTTTGCCGGTCCGTATCGGAGATGTAGTATTAAAAAATGTGGCCGGAACAGGAATTGACGTTGTGGCTACAAAGAACATAGAGAAAAAATAAAGGACGATTTGGAGGGTTGATTATGCAAACTTATGTAATGGCATTGGATCAGGGGACCACCAGCTCACGTTGCATTTTGTTTGACAAAAAAGGGAATATTTGCTCTATGGCACAAAGGGAATTTACCCAAATTTATCCCAAACCCGGTTGGGTAGAGCATAATCCTATGGAAATTTGGGCTTCCCAGATGTCGGTAGCCACGGAGGCTATGACTATGGTAGGGGCAAAGCCGGAGCAGATTGCGGGTATCGGTATCACCAACCAGCGCGAAACCACTATTGTGTGGGATAAACGTACCGGGGAACCGGTTTATAATGCCATCGTATGGCAGTGCCGCCGTACAGCGGATATGATAGATGCGCTTTCGGAAGATGGATTTGATAAAGTTATCCGGGAAAAAACAGGATTAGTGCCGGATGCGTATTTCAGTGCCTCCAAAATTGCTTGGATTTTAAATAATGTACCGGGTGCCAGGGCAAGAGCGGAAGCGGGAGATTTGCTGTTCGGAACGGTGGACACTTGGCTAATCTGGCAGTTGACAAAGGGAAAAGTGCATGTGACGGATTATACCAATGCATCCCGGACCATGCTTTACGATATTTATAATTTGTGCTGGGATAAAGATATTATGGCAAGATTCCGGATTCCGGCATCCATGCTTCCTTCGGTGCAGCCTTCCAGCAGTATTTACGGGCATACAGACAGCAGTATTCTGGGCGGGGAAATTCCTATTGCGGGTGCAGCGGGAGATCAGCAGTGTGCACTTTTTGGTCAGTGCTGTTTTGAACAGGGCGATGTGAAAAATACATATGGA
The DNA here is from genome assembly GCA_017468395.1 of Lachnospiraceae bacterium. GTDB lineage: Bacteria > Bacillota > Clostridia > Lachnospirales > Lachnospiraceae > Acetatifactor. Next base: position 174,980 of record JAFUIR010000011.1, read on the forward strand.
ACGGGTTGTTTTCTGCTAATGAATACAGGACATAAGGCTATTTCTACCGACAGCGGTCTGCTCACAACCATTGCGGCAAGTGTGGGTAATAAGGTGGAATATGCGTTGGAGGGCAGTGTTTTCGTGGCAGGGGCTTCGATTCAGTGGCTTCGGGACGGTATGCGTATGATGCGAAGTGCGGCTGACTCCGAAGAATATGCGACACGAGTGTCAGATACAGGCGGTGTATATATTGTGCCGGCTTTTGCGGGAATGGGTGCACCCTATTGGGACCAGTACGCCAGAGGAACTGTTGTGGGAATTACCAGAGGATGCAGTAAAGAGCATTTTATCCGTGCAACTTTGGAATCCATCGCTTACCAGACCTCGGATGTGTTGGTGGCTATGGAGGAAGTGTCAGGTATTCATTTAAACAGTTTGAAGGTGGATGGAGGCGCAAGTGCCAACAACTTCCTGATGCAGTTCCAGTCCGATATTCTGGGAACGGTGGTGCATCGTCCCAAGTGTATTGAAACCACGGCTCTCGGAGCGGCATATTTGGCCGGTCTGGCTGTAGGTTACTGGAAAAACAAAGACGAAATCCGCGAGAATTGGATGCTTGGCAAGGCTTTTGAACCTTCCATGGAAGAGGTGCAGCGGGAGAAACTTTTGAAGGGCTGGAAACGGGCCGTGAAGTGTGCGCTTGCGTGGGCGGAAGAAGAATAATTATTTAATCCGGAAAAATGTTTGAACTGCTCCCGGATTGTGATATGATAATATGATGAAGTGCAGTGACAGAGTTTAAAAGTGTCCTGAGAAAAAAACAAGTCACCAATGTGGCGGAATGTGAGGAATTATGATCGTACAGAAATATAAAGATATGTTATCCGGAAAATCCGTTATCAGACAGTTGTCTGAGTTTGCTACAGCCAGAGGTGCTGAAATCGGATATGAAAATGTGTTTGACTACAGTCTTGGAAATCCTTCCGTGCCTGTTCCCCAGGAGTTTACGGATGTGATGATTGATATGCTGCAAAATAAAAATCCCATGGAACTTCATGGCTACAGCCCCAGTTTGGGTATTACTTCCGTGAGAGCGGCTATTGCGGATTCTTTAAAGGAAAGATTTGGAATTCCCTACACGGCGGACCATATTTTTATGGCATCCGGTGCGGCAGGTGCGCTGGCTCATGCTTTCCGTCTGGTAACTGAGCCCGGAGATGAGATTTTGACCTTTGCACCCTTTTTCCCGGAATACAATCCTTATGTAAATCTGACAGGAGCGGTACTGAAAATTGTGCCTCCCAACACAGCAGATTTCCAGATTAATTTTGAGGCTTTTGAGGAAATGGTAAATGAAAAGACCATGGCGGTGCTGATTAACACCCCCAACAATCCTTCCGGCATTGTTTATTCCACAGAGACTATTCAAAAACTGGCAGAGGTTCTGACCAGAAAATCTGAGGAATATGGACATGATATATTTGTCATTTCTGACGAACCTTATCGTGAGATCGTGTTTGAAGGTGTGGAAGCACCCTGTGTTTCAGCTTTTTATGATAATACCATTATGTGCTATTCTTTCTCCAAATCCCTGTCTCTTCCCGGTGAAAGAATCGGTTATGTGGCAATCAACCCTGCTTGCAAGGAAGCAGAGACAATGGTGGTTATGTGCGGTCAGATTTCCAGAGGAACCGGACACAACTGTCCTCCTTCTATTATCCAGTTGGCAGTTTCAAAGGTGCTGGATAAGACAGCGGATTTGTCTGTGTATGAGACTAACATGAATTTGATTTACAATGAACTTATGGATTTGGGCTTTACTTGCGTGAAACCCGGCGGAACTTTCTATATTTTCCCCAAGGCACTTGAGGAAGATGCAAAGGTATTTTGCCAGAAGGCGTTAAAATATGACCTTATCCTGGTGCCTGCGGATTCTTTTGGATGTCCCGGTTACTTCCGTATGGCTTACTGCATTGATACGGAAAAGGTAAAACGCTCTTTGGTGGCGCTGAGAAAGTTTGTGGAGACGGAGTATCCCAACCGATAGGCAAAAAGAATGTGCGACAGAAATGAGGTGTGAGTATGTATCAGGCCGGACTTGTTTTGGAAGGCGGTGGCATGAAAGGGGTCTATACCGCAGGTGTGCTGGACTTCTTTCTTGATAAAGGAATTGAATTTTCTAATATTTACGGTGTATCAGCAGGGGCTTGCCATATGTGCAGTTATGTGTCCAAGCAGAGGCGCCGTGCGCTGGATATAAATATTGACTATTTGGACACCAGAAAATATTGCAGCGTGGAAAGTCTGCTGACCAGCGGGGATTTGTTCAACGTAGATATGGCATATCACTTGATTCCGGACTATCTGCATCCGTATGACCATGAAACTTTCGCTAAATATAAGGGAAGAATGTACTCCGTGGTAACCAATATCGAAACCGGAAGACCGGAGTATTTGCGCCTTAGGGATATGAAAAAAGATATTGATATGATTCGGGCATCCGCTTCGCTGCCTTTGGTTTCCAGAAATGTAAAGATTGGGAAGAAAGTCTATTTAGATGGTGGTATTTCCGATGCAATCCCTTTGAAAAAATCTATTTTGGACGGCAACCTGAAAAACGTGGTTATTATGACAAAAGAAGTGGGCTATGTGCGCAAACCTACCTCTGCCGCAACTTTGGCAATAATAAAAATGCGTTATTTGAAGTATCCAAAGGTGCATGATTTGATGGCAGGACGTCATATAAATTATAATGAGACACTGAAATTTATCGAGAGACAGCAGGAAAACGGTAAGGCCTTTGTGATTCGTCCTTCCAAAGTAAGTGATGTGGGACGTATTGAAAAAGATGCGGATAAATTGATGGCTTTGTATCAGGAAGGCTATGATGACGCCGCGGCGAACTTTGAGGCATTACTCAATTACCTGGAATCCGGTATGGAGGAATAATATGTTAGACATTTTAAAAGCAATTTTGTTTGGTATTGTGGAAGGTATTACGGAGTGGCTGCCTGTCAGTAGTACCGGACATTTGATACTGTTGGAAGAATTTATAAAAATGGACGTATCAAAAGAATTTTGGAATTTGTTTTTGGTAGTTATCCAGTTGGGTGCCATTCTGGCTTCGGTAATTTTATTCTGGAATAAGATATGGCCCTTTCAGAAACCCAACAAGGCAGAGGGAAAGAGTATTTTTAAGGTAGATACATGGATGCTCCTTTTCAAAGTAGGGGTTGCCTGTATTCCCGGTGTGATTTTTGCGGTGCTTGGGGTTGATGATATTTGTGATAAATATTTCTACAATGGAGTGGGCGTAGCTCTGGCACTGATTATTTTTGGTGTGATTTTTATTCTGGTGGAGAACTGGAACAAGAAAAGAACGGCCAAGTATAATGACTTGGCAGATTTGACATTCCAATTGGCTATTTACATTGGTCTTTTTCAGTTGCTGGCAGCAGCATTCCCCGGAACAAGCCGTTCCGGCGCAACCATTATCGGTGCACTTGTTCTGGGAGTATCCAGAACTGCAGCATCGGAATTCACTTTCATTTTGGCGATACCTGCAATGCTTGGAGCAAGCCTTTTGGAATTGAAAGATTATCTGGAACTGGGCATGACCATGGGAGGTACGGAAATTGCCATTTTACTGGTGGGCGTAATTGTATCCTTTATTGTTTCCGTTGTAGTAATAAAATTCCTTATGGGTTACATTAAAAAGCACGATTTCAAGGTGTTTGGTTGGTACAGAATCGTGCTGGGTGTTATAGTTTTCCTGTATTTTGCACTGTTTGCATAGTTTAGGGTCAAAACTGAAAGTAAATGAATGCCTGATTGCCCTGATATGCAAAAGCGGCAGTCAGTAGTATCGCTAAAATAAAGAGTACTTTAGGAAGGAACTTATTCCAGTCCAGATGGATATAGGTTCCTTCTTTGTTTGTTTTAAAATAGCAGTAGATGTGAATCAGTAAAAGTGCAAGGGCAAAAAGGACGGTGTAAACATAGGTGTAGGAAATGCCATCTGCCCATGTGAACATTCTGCTGATAATAAGCCATGCGGTCTCAAAAGAATCCGCACGGAAGAAAATCCAGCAGAAACTTACAAAGGCGTAAGTGCCCACAATGCTGAGCAGGGTTTTTACACCGGTAGTAGTTGTTTTTGGTTTTTTGTATGTTAGGAACAATTTATGAACTACAAGTGCAGCGCCGTGGAGTGCACCCCAAATAACGAAGTTCCAACTGGCACCGTGCCACAAACCGCCTAAAATCATGGTCAGCATCAGGTTTACATAAGTCCGCATCTTGCCTTTCCGGTTTCCGCCAAGAGAGATATACAAGTATTCCTGTAGCCATGCGGAAAGACTGATGTGCCAACGTTTCCAAAACTCTGTCAGATTCCGGGACAGGTAGGGCAGGTTAAAGTTTCGACCAAGGTCATAGCCAAGCACCCTGGCAACACCGATTGCCATATCGGAGTAACCGGAAAAATCACAGTAAATTTGAAGAGAATATGCGATAACGGCTCCTAAAATGGAAGCACCGCTGTAAGCGGCGGGAGCATCATAGATTGCATTCACACACACGGAAAGCCGGTCGGCAATGACTACTTTTTTAACAGCACCCATGAGGAAAATCTGGCAGCCCTTTTCAAAGTTTGCCCAGGTAATAGCCGGATTTGTGTCCAATTGGGGCAAAAAATGTGTGGAACGCACAACAGGTCCCGACATAAGCTGGGGGAAAAAAGATATATACAAGGACACTTTCAGAAAACTCTTTCGTGCCTCTGTTTTTTGGCGATAGACATCCACTACATAGCTAATGGACTGGAAGGTGTAAAAAGAGATTCCTACCGGTAAAATAATATGCAAGGCAGAAAAAGCATTTTCTCCGGTGATGGCAGAAATGGATTCCGTAAAGAACCGGAAATATTTGAAAAAGCCCAAAAGACCCAAAATAATTCCCACTAAAATGCCCATGGCGGCTTTGGCAAGACCGGGCTTACCAAAGCGGAATTTTTCCACCAAAAGGCTTCCTGTATACACTACCAAAGCCTGAAAAATCAAAAGAAAAAGAAAACGAACGTCCCAATATGCGTAAAATACATAACTTGCGGCAAGCAAAATAAACTGTCTTGCGGTTTGCCCGCGAAATAACAGCATAAGTCCAAGAGTAATAACAAATAGAATGAAAAATGCCACAGTTAAAAAGGTCATAAATCTTCTCCCGTCAGGGCATCGTAGAGCAGTGAGGCACTGATGCGGTGTCCTTCTTTATTTAAGTGTCCGGTTCCCAAAGAGGTGTTGGAAAATCCGTAGGGAACAATGGCTTGATTTTGGTATTTCTCCAAAAAGGTGTTACCGGCATTGATAAAAGTAATGTCATACTTTTCGCAGCACTGGGCAAACCACTGGGCAGTAACGGTATCGTCCACGCTCATAGTGCCGTCTTCGTTGATGGTAACAAAAGGATGATAATAGATAATGATTTCTTTATCGTAAACTTCCCTGAGGTGTGCCATGGTAGGCTCTAGAGCCAGTAAATATGCTTCTTTACTTACACCGTATCCGGCGGTAACATTGGTGGCAGGGGTGTAGAAAAAGGGTGTTTTTTCCGCTCCGCCGTTCACAAATTGTTTGCTGAGATACAAACTTAAAAGGGGCAGATATTCTTTTACCGCAATTTTCAACTTGTCCTTGGTGCTCTGGGAAGTGTATAGTGTTTCTCCCGTCATGGCAGCATCAAAGGGCCTGCTGTTTAAAGAATCCGTCAGCCCAGTTAAATCCAAATCCGTGGAGGGAATTTCTATAATTATGGAATCGGAGCCGGGGAATTCTGCCAAAGCCGCATCAAACCCTTTTACAATATCCGTATAATAAAAGCCGTCAATGGCAAGATTGTACACATATAATTTTGAAAAGTCCCCTTGGGAAAGGGCTTCGTTTAATATGGAAGTGTAGCGTTTAGCGGCAGGAACTTCAATGGCTTTGGTGTGGGAACAGCCGAGAGCCAGAATATATGAGTCTGCCAGTGGCAAATCGGGGTTTAAATAACCATGGTCATCTACTTGTGAAGTACCATAACCCTCATAGCCGTTTACCAAGGTAGTCCCGCTATGATAAATGGCAGAAGTAGCACCGCTATTTCTGTAAATCCATCCGGGAGCCTGCCAGTAGGGGAGAATCAGAAGATTTGCAACACAAAAAGCAATGAATGCGGCAAGCACCCATTGCAGAAAATTCTTAATTCTTTTTCCTGTAAAAATTTTTTGAAGCATAAGCGTTTTCCTTCGGGAAGCAAATTTCTTTTGCTTTTGGGAACATTATAGCATATCTGCTTTGCGGTTATCAATGAGAAAGGGCAGCGGAAAGAGGCGGAGACTTTCATTGACAATCCTACATGATTGAAATAAACTATAATTTAAGAAGTTTGGCAAATTTATCAGAGAGAATAATGGTAACGGTATAAATGAAGAAACTATTGAAAAACCCGGAAAATTATTTGTTCATTTTTTATATTTTACTTTTCGGAATCGTGGCAGCAAGTATTGCTCTTGCGCAGCCGCTGAAAGGAACAGATCCTTTTTTTGCAGACCCGCCGGATGAGTTCGCGCGTTTTATGGTTCCGGAGTTTATCTGTAAATATGGTAAAATTCCTACCGGATTTGAGGAAGAAATCCGAATTCCCGGATATGGTTTCTCTTATGGGCTTTATAATACGTTCCCCTATATTGTTATGGGATATGTTATGAGATTTTTCAGTTTGTTTACGGATTCCCGCCTGTTTTTACTTTATGTTGCCAGATTCATTAATGTTTTATGCGGTGTGGGAATGGCGGTAACTGTACATGCCATCGGAAAGAGACTTTTTGAGAAAAAACATTTTAAATGGCTGTTTTGTTTTGCGGTTATGTTTTTGCCCCAGAGCCTGTTTGTGCATACCTATGTGAATACGGATTCCATGTGCATGCTGGCAGTGTCCTTGATTCTCTATGGACTGGTTTGTGCTTATCAGGACGGCATCAATTATAGAAATGCCCTATGGCTGTGTTTGGGTATTATTTTGTGTGCCCTTTCTTATTATAACGCCTATGGCTACATCCTCAGCAGCATACTTTTGTTTGTGGCATATTTTTATAATGGTACCAGAGGCAAGTTTTCCTATGATTATAAAGGCATGCTGAAGTGGGGGACATTTATTGCCGGCATTGTGCTTGTGGGAATCAGTTGGTGGTTCATCAGAAGTTATATTTTGTATGACGGGGATTTTCTTGGACTGGCAACCAGAGAAAAATGTGCTATGCAGTATGCGGTGAGCGGTTACAATCCGTTGAACATGAATACGTATCAGGACAAAGGCTACTCGGTTACGCAGATGATTAAGGAAACCTATTTTTTTGACGGCTTGTTTGAGACTTTTGTGGGAGCTTACGGGTGCTTGACAATCCGGGGCAATATTTGGATGTATCACTTCTACAAAGCATTCCTTTATGCGGGGATTTTGGGATATGTGGTTCTTATTTGGAAAAACATGCAAAAGCATGGGTTCAAGAGAATTTTTTTCCATATTAATATGATTTTTTGTATGTTGATGCCGATAGTACTGACAATTTACTATTCATATACTATGGATTTTCAAAATCAGGGAAGGTACATTATGCCGATGATAGTTCCGTTGATGTACTATAGCGTGAAAGGATTTGAGAGAATCCGGAATGCAGCGGCGAAGATTCCGGAAAAACCGGTGGTAGCAGCTTGCGCAGTTTGCATGGCAGCCATTGCGGGGATTTTGCTGGTGTTTGTATATGGCTATGCTTTTCCTATATATATGGAGACCGGAATGACATTGTAAAGATATACTGTAAAGATATGAGAAGACGTTTTTTCTTTTGCAAACAAAGGAAAGACGTCTTTTTTTATAATTATTTTATAATTATTTCCGGTTAAATCGGTTGACAATAGATAGGGATAGTGATATTTTATGGTAAGAAGGTGTTAGCACTCTTTTGGAGTGAGTGCTAACAATTCTGGAAAGAACTGTCAATGCCCCAAGCGGGTGCCCATGGAAGGAGTGATGGGATGCAGTTGGACGAAAGAAAAAAGAAAATATTGCAGGCCATTATCCGAAACTATCTGGAGACAGGCGAACCGGTGGGAAGCCGGACCATTTCCAAGTATACGGATTTGAATTTAAGTTCCGCAACTATCCGGAATGAAATGTCGGACCTGGAAGAGATGGGTTATATCCTTCAGCCTCACACTTCCGCAGGACGTATTCCTTCCGATAAGGGTTATCGTTTTTATGTGGATGCCATGATGGAGGAAAAGGACCGGGAAATTGAGGAGATTAAGGAAGTCTATCTGGAAAAAGAAGATAAGATGGATTTGCTTCTAAAGCAGGTGGCCAAAGTTTTGGCACAGAACACAAATTATGCCACCATGATTTCGGCCCCCCAGTATCACCGCAATAAACTGAAATTCATTCAGTTATCCCGTGTGGATGAACATCAGATTTTGGCAGTTATTGTGGTAGAGGGAAATGTAATTAAGAACCACTTGATTTCCGTAGACGAAGGGCTCAGCGATGAGACACTGTTAAAATTGAATATTCTTTTAAATACAAATCTGAACGGTTTGACTTTGGAAGAAATCAATTTGGGAACCATTGCAGTGTTGAAGCAACAGGCAGGTATTCACGGAGATATTGTCAGCGAGGTGTTGGATGCTGTGGCCGAGGCCATCAGAGCGGATGAGGATTTGGAAATTTACACAAGCGGAACGAACAACATCTTCAAATACCCGGAGTTGGCAGATAACCAAAAGGCAAGTGAACTGATTACTACTTTTGAAGAAAAACAATCACTGGGAACTTTGGTGCAGGAAACACTGGCAGATGAAAATAATACAGGGATTCAGGTTTATATCGGAAACGAATCGCCCATTCAGAGTATGCGGGATTGCAGCGTAGTGACAGCCACTTATGAATTGGATGAAGGAATGAAAGGAACCATAGGTATCATCGGACCGAAACGTATGGATTATGACAAAGTAATAGGAACGTTGAAAACCATGATGCACCAATTGGATGACTTATATAAGAAGAAATAGACCGGAAAGGAAGTAACATATGGCAGAAAATGAAAGCAAAGTAACGCAGCAGGAAGCCGAAGAGGTTGCATCACAGGAGACTGTGGAAGAAGTAACGCAAACTGCTGAAAACGAAACACCCCAGGTCGGGCAGGAGCCTGCGGCTGAGGAAAAGGCAGAAAAGAAGGGCTTTGGAAAAGGCAAAAAAAAGGACAAAAAAGAAGAAGCCTTAAAGGAAAAAGTCACTGAACTGGAAGATAAAGTAGTCCGCCAGATGGCAGAATTTGAAAACTTCCGTAAGAGAACAGAAAAAGAAAAGAGCGCTATGTTTGAGACCGGCGCAAAAAGTGTAGTCGAAAAGATTTTGCCCGTTGTGGACAATTTCGAAAGAGGGCTTGCTACCATTCCCGAAGAAGACAAGGGAACACCGTTTGCAGAGGGAATGACCATGATATATAAGCAGTTAATGATGGAACTGGAAAACATCGGCGTGACACCCATCGAGGCTGTGGGAAAAGAATTTGACCCCAACTTCCATAACGCAGTAATGCAGGTGGAAAACGACGAACTGGAATCCGGTGTGGTAGCACAGGAACTGCTGAAAGGTTATATGTATAGAGACACAGTAGTAAGATTTAGTATGGTTGCAGTAGTGCAGTAATATAGGAGGAAAAAGATTATGGGAAAAATCATTGGTATTGACTTAGGAACCACAAACAGCTGCGTAGCTGTTATGGAAGGTGGAAAACCCACCGTTATCGCAAACACAGAAGGCGCTAGAACAACACCCTCTGTTGTGGCATTCACAAAAAACGGAGAAAGACTGGTAGGTGAACCTGCAAAACGTCAGGCAGTTACCAACTCTGAAAAAACAATCTCTTCCATTAAGAGAGACATGGGTACAGATAAAGGCCGTACCATCGACGACAAAAAGTATTCACCTCAGCAGATTTCTGCTATGATTCTTCAGAAACTGAAAGCAGATGCTGAAAATTATTTGGGCGAAAAAGTAACTGAAGCTGTTATCACAGTTCCCGCTTACTTCAACGATGCTCAGCGTCAGGCTACAAAGGATGCAGGTAAAATTGCAGGTCTTGATGTAAAACGTATCATCAACGAGCCTACAGCGGCTGCGCTTGCTTACGGTCTTGACAATGAAAAAGAACAGAAAATCATGGTATATGACCTGGGTGGCGGTACCTTCGACGTATCCGTAATCGAAATCGGTGACGGCGTTATCGAAGTACTTGCTACAAACGGTGACAACAGACTGGGTGGCGACGACTTCGACCAGAAGATTACTGACTGGATGATTGCAGATTTCAAGGCAAAAGAAGGCGTAGACCTGTCTCAGGATAAAATGGCACTTCAGAGATTGCGTGAAGCAGCAGAAAAAGCAAAAAAAGAACTTTCTTCCGCTACAACAACAAACATCAATCTGCCTTTCATCAGCATGAATGCAAACGGACCTCTGCACTTTGATGTTACCCTGACCCGTGCTAAATTTGATGAATTGACACATGACCTTGTAGAGAGAACTGCTATTCCTGTTCAGAACGCTCTGAAAGATGCAGGTCTGTCTCCGAGCGAACTTAGTAAAGTACTGCTTGTTGGTGGTTCTACACGTATCCCTGCAGTACAGGATAAAGTAAAACAACTTACAGGACATGAGCCTTCCAAGACACTGAATCCTGATGAATGTGTTGCAATCGGTGCTTCCATTCAGGGTGGTAAACTGGCAGGTGATGCCGGCGCAGGCGAAATCCTTCTTCTGGACGTTACTCCTTTGTCCCTTTCTATTGAGACAGCAGGCGGTATCGCTACAAGACTGATTGAGAGAAATACCACTATTCCTACAAAGAAAAGTCAGGTATTCTCCACATATTCCGACAACCAGACAGCAGTTGACATCAACGTTGTGCAGGGTGAAAGACAGTTCGCAAGAGATAACAAGTCTCTCGGACAGTTCAGACTGGATGGAATCCCTCCCGCACCCAGAGGAATCCCTCAGATCGAAGTTACTTTCGATATCGATGCAAACGGTATTGTAAACGTATCTGCAAAAGATTTGGGTACAGGTAAAGAGCAGCACATCACTATTACAGCAGGTTCCAGCATGTCTGATGATGAAATCGAAAGAGCAGTAAAAGAAGCGGCTGAATTTGAAGCACAGGATAAGAAACGTAAAGAAGCCGTTGAGACAAGAAATGAAGCAGATTCTTTCGTATTCCAGACTGAAAAGGCATTGAATGAAGTGGGCGATAAAGTAAGCGCAGACGAAAAGGCAGCAGTTCAGGCAGATGTAGATGCACTGAAAGCAATTCTTGAAAGAACCAAAGATCAGGAAATGTCCGACAGTGATTTGGATGAACTGAAAGCCGCAAAAGAAAAACTCATGACCAGCGCACAGGGCGTATTTACAAAGATGTACGAGTCCATGCAGGGCGGCGCAGGAGCAGCAGGTGCTGATATGAGCGGAGCAGCCGGTGCTGAAGCAGGCAGCGCTCCCAACGATGATATTATTGACGGAGACTTCCGCGAGGTATAAAATTACGAAGAGAAATTCTAAGGCACCGGAATAGGTGCCTAAGAATTTCTGTGTTTCGCCAAGGAAGGATGTCCGGTGACATTCTTCGAGGGTAGTTGATTAGTTTGGAGGAAAAGTATAAATGGCAGAACAGAAGCGAGACTATTATGAGGTGCTCGGCGTAGATAAAAATGCGGATGAAGCAACTCTCAAAAAAGCATATCGTGCCCTTGCCAAAAAATATCATCCCGATATGAATCCCGGCGATCAGGAAGCGGAGAAAAAATTTAAAGAAGCATCAGAAGCTTATGCGGTGCTCAGTGATCCGGAAAAGAAAAGACAGTATGACCAGTTTGGCCACGCAGCCTTTGACGGCGGAGCCGGTGGCGGAATGGGTGGTTTCGATTTTAGCGGAGCAGACTTTGGTGATATATTCGGAGATCTGTTTGGTGATTTGTTTGGTGGCGGCAGAAGAAGCAGCGCCCGCAACAATGGTCCCATGAAGGGAGCAAACCTTCGCACCAGCGTTAGAATTACTTTTGAGGAAGCAGTGTTTGGCTGTGAAAAGGAAATTGATCTGACTGTAAAAGAAAACTGTAAGACCTGTAGCGGAACCGGTGCGAAACCCGGAACTCATCCCGAAACTTGCGGAAAGTGCGGTGGTAAAGGTCAGGTAATGTTTACCCAGCAGTCTTTCTTCGGAACAGTTCGTAATGTGCAGGCATGTCCCGATTGTCAGGGAAGCGGAAAAATTATCCGTGAGAAATGCGTGGATTGTCATGGAACTGGCTATGTGCCCATGAGAAAGCGTTATGCCGTAGATATTCCGGCAGGTATTGATAACGGACAGTGCAAGAGATTGCCCGGATTGGGTGAACCCGGTACAAACGGTGGTCCCAGAGGCGATGTTTTGGTGGAAGTTATCGTAGGCAGACATCCCATTTTCCAGCGTCAGGATTACAATATTTACTCCACAGTGCCCATGTCTTTTGCAGTAGCGGCTCTCGGCGGAGAAGTTGTGATTGATACAGTAGACGGAAAAGTTATTTATGATGTCAAGGCCGGCACACAGACCGACACAAAAGTGCGCCTGAAAGGAAAGGGCGTTCCGACACTCCGTAATAAAGAAATCCGCGGTGACCACTATGTAACATTGGTGGTACAGGTGCCGGATAGATTGTCTCACGAAGCAAAGGAACTTTTGAGAAAGTTCGACGAAGCCAATGATGACAGTTTGAACGCTGCAAAGAGTGTATCCGGTCTGGATAAGGGTAATAACGAAAAAGACGGAAAAGATAAAAAGAAAAAATTCTGGAAATAAAAAATTTTTTGGGGTTAATAATTCCCGGTAAAAAAGGAACACGGTTTGTATCGTGTTCCTTTCTTTTGCAAGGATTGTTAAAATTTGTGCATGGTAAAGAGATAAATGTTCCATGCCAAAAAGATGAAGGAGCCATTGCAGCCCTTGTCTGCCCACAGATTCAAATTGATACGCATTTTGCAAGGCGATATCTGTGTCCACGCCAAAACGCTGGGAAAACAAAATAGAACCGTGAGTTAGGAAGGTCATACCGGCAATCAGGACAATAGTCCACCGGAGCAGGCATGTTTAGGGACAGTTTACCACCATTTAATTACATTTTCAATAAAAGGAGCAGTCTTTTATTGAAAATGCTTTTCTTTCAATTGACACTGTAATCTTTAACGACTAAAATATAATAGATTTATTGTGTCGCATGAAAGGAAATGGATATGAGTAAGAAAAAAGTTTTGTCTTTTGTTATGCTTATGGCGGCTATTTGCGTGGTTGCTACCGGTTGTGTGATGTTCGGCGGTTCCTCGGAAGGAGATGAAGTGCTTAGTCCCGATGAGATTGTTCAGTACATGCCTTCTACAGATATGCAGCAGGATGGGACAAGTGTGTCCCCGGAGAGCGCAGAAAGTGAACCACAACAATCCGAAGTGGCAGAATCCGAACCCGTAGAATCGCAGCCCCAAGATACATCATCTGCAGAGTCCACCGATAAAGCGGAAGAAAGCAAAGAACCTGAGGTGGTTTTGGTGGAGAATCCCTATGCGGATTACTTTAAACAGAACGGTGATATGGTAGCATGGCTTTCCATTCCCGGTATGGTAATTGATTATCCCGTTATGCAGACCCCGGAAAATGAAGAGTATTACTTGAGAAAAGATTTTTATGGTAAAAAAAGCAACGGCGGATGTTTGATTTTGGACACAGACAGCAGCATCGACCCTATCGGTACCAATCTGATGATTCATGGTCACAACATGAAAGCAAAAACTATGTTTGGAACTTTGATGGAGTATAAAGATAAGAATTTTTATGAGGAACATAAATACATTACCCTTACCACGAAAGAAGTTCAGAAAAACTACGAGGTTATGGCTGTATTTTATTCACAGGTATATAAAAAATCCGATAAAGTATTTAAGTTTTATAAATTTTTCCAGGCAGATACAGAGGAAGAATTTAATGACTTTTACGACAACGTTATGGACCTGGCAGTTTATGACACGGGTGTCACTGCTGAGTTTGGGGACAACCTCCTGACCTTGGTTACTTGTGCCTACCATGTTGACAACGGACGTTTTGTTGTGGTCGCAAAAGAGATTGAAGACGGCGACAGATATTTGCCGATAGAATAAAAATGGTGGCAGCGCCTTGGAGGGGAGCGAACTACCAAATAATGATAGCGAGGAAATAAGCATGAAATGGGTAAAATTTAGAATAAAAACATTGACAGAGGCAGAAGATATTATTATCAGTACCCTTTATGATATTGGTCTGGAGGGCGCTCAGATTGAAGATAAAGTTCCTCTGACAGCGTGGGAAAAAGAGCAGATGTTTGTGGATATTTTGCCGGACGGACCGGAAGATGACGGTATCGCCTACTTAAGCTTTTTTGTGGAGAAAAAGGAAGACGGAAGCTTGGAAGTGAACGGCGAAACTACGGACGAAGAGCAGATTTTGGCGGCGGTGACGGCACAATTGGAAGACCTGCGTCAGTGGATGGATATTGGCGAAGGAACTGTTACCGTGGACGAAACAGAGGATATTGACTGGATTAACAATTGGAAACAGTATTTTCATCAGTTTTATATAGATGACATCCTTGTCATTCCTTCTTGGGAAAATGTGAAAGTAGAAGATCAGGACAAAATGGTGCTTCATATTGACCCCGGCACAGCCTTCGGTACAGGGATGCATGAGACTACACAACTTTGTATCAGACAGTTGCGTAAATATATAAACAAAGATACCGTGCTTTTGGACGTGGGAACGGGAAGCGGTATTTTAGGCATACTTTCCCTTATGTTCGGTGCCCAAAAGGTAGTGGGAACGGATCTTGACCCTTGTGCAGTTCCTGCAGTGGCAGAAAATATAGAAGCAAACGGTGTTGATGCAAGTGCTTTTACAATGATGATAGGAAATATTATTACCGAAAAAGAAGTGCAGGATCAGGTGGGCTACGATTGTTACGATATTGTAGTGGCAAATATTCTGGCAGATGTGCTGGTGCCCCTGACCCCCGTTATTGTGAATCAAATGAAAAAAGGCGGTATTTACATTACTTCCGGTATCATCGATGACAAAGAAGAAACAGTGGTAAATGCCGTGAAAGCAGCAGGATTGGAAGTTCTGGAAGTAACTTATCAGGGCGAGTGGGTAAGCGTAACCGCCCGCAAGAATTAGAAAACACAGATGCAGTAGTGTTAAGGCAGGCAAACTGCGCAGAAAGGCTGGTATCTTCGGTGTATCAATTTTTTGTGGAACCTGAGCAAATTCAGGGTAAAAATATTTACATTACGGGCAGTGATGTGAATCATATAAAAAATGTGCTTCGCATGAAAGTGGGCGAGGAAATTGCAGTGAGCAATGGTCAGGACGGGAAAGAATACCGCTGTGGCATTGTCAGTCTGGACGAAACAGAAGTTTGCTGCGAACTTCGCTTTGTAAAGGAAGATGGGCTGGAACTGCCGGTGCGGGTGCACTTGTTTCAAGGGTTGCCTAAGGCGGATAAGATGGAACTGATTATCCAAAAAATGGTAGAACTTGGCGTTTATGAGATTATTCCTGTGGCCACAAAAAGATG
The DNA here is from genome assembly GCA_017468395.1 of Lachnospiraceae bacterium. GTDB lineage: Bacteria > Bacillota > Clostridia > Lachnospirales > Lachnospiraceae > Acetatifactor. Next base: position 190,684 of record JAFUIR010000011.1, read on the forward strand.
TGTTGTAAAACTGGATGATAAAAAAGCGGCGTCCAGAAAACAGCGCTGGCAGGGAATTGCGGAGGCTGCGGCAAAGCAGAGTAAAAGACGTATCATTCCCGAAGTTTCGGATGTGATGACTTTTGGAGATGCTTTGCAGTATGCGGACAAAATGGATATGAAATTGATTCCCTATGAATTGGCAGAGGGAATGGAAAAGACAAGAGAACTTATGGAAAACATAGAGCCTGGCTGGGATATTGCGGTTTTCATAGGACCGGAAGGCGGGTTTGAGGAAAGTGAAGTAGAAAAGGCCATGTCAAAGGGGATGGAAGCCGTCACACTTGGCAAGCGGATTTTGCGTACGGAAACCGCCGGTATGACAGTGATGTCATGGATTATGTATCAAATGGAGGATAGATAGGACTATTTTTTTAGCAACTCTCTATATGACACATTGGCACAAAATATGCATAAAATATTTATAGATAATGACAAGGAAGTGAAGGTAAGATAATGGAAGTGTATTTAGACAACTCTGCGACAACCAGAGTATTTCCACAAGTGGCTCAAAGCATGGTGGAAATTATGTGTGAACATTACGGAAACCCTTCCAGCATGCACCACAAAGGTGTGGAAAGTGAGCAGTATATCCGTTATGCGAAAGAAACCCTGGCCAAATTGCTGAAAGTAAATGAAAAAGAAATTTATTTTACTTCCGGAGGCACCGAGTCAGACAATCTGGCAATTATCGGTTGCGCCATGGCAAACCACCGCGCAGGAAAACATTTGATTACCACGGTAATTGAGCATCCGGCGGTGTTGCAGACTTTTGCCTATCTGGAAAAGCAAGGTTTTCAGGTAACTTATCTTGGTGTGGACGAGACGGGCAGAATCCGTATTGAAGATTTGAAAAGAGCCATCCGCCCCGGCACCATTTTAGTGTCTATCATGCACACGAACAATGAAATCGGTTCTCTTCAGCCTATCGCCGAAGCAGGAGCGCTTATAAAGAGGATGAACCCCAATATTTTATTCCACGTGGATGCCGTACAGGGGTTTGGTAAGTTCCGTATTTATCCTAAAAAGATGAATATTGACTTGTTATCCGTAAGCAGTCATAAGATTCATGGTCCCAAAGGTGTGGGATTTTTGTATGTAGGTGAGCGCGTGAAAATCCATCCCATAGTGTTCGGCGGCGGGCAGCAAAAGGGTATGCGCTCCGGCACGGAAAATGTTCCGGGAATTGCGGGAATGGCAAGAGCGGCTGATTTAATGTATGCAAAACTGGAAGAAGATGTTGAACGGCTTTTTACACTCAAGGCAAGATTTATAAAAGGTTTGGAATCTTTGGAAAATGTGAAGGTAAATGGACTTTGCGGAAAGGATAGTGCCCCTCATATTGTTAGTGTGTCGGTACGCGGTATCCGCAGTGAGGTGCTGCTTCACGCATTGGAAGACAGAGGCATTTATGTTTCTGCCGGAAGCGCCTGTGCCTCCAATAAGCCTCAGATTTCGGCTACGCTGAAGGCTATCGGTGTGGAAAAAGATTTGTTGGATTCCACCATCCGCTTCAGTATGTCGGTGTTTACCACAGAAGAAGAAATCGATTATACTTTGAAGGCGCTGTATGATTTGGTTCCCATGCTTCGTAAATATACAAGAAAATAAGAAAGAGGAAGTTTATGTTTAAATCATTTTTGATAAAGTATGCCGAAATCGGCTTAAAAGGTAAGAACAGATATTTGTTTGAGGATGCTCTGGTGCAGCAGATTAAGTACGCACTGAAAAAATGTGACGGGGAATTCGCACTCCGTAAAACATCCGGACGCATTTATGTGGATGCTCAGACGGACTTCGATTTTGATGAAGTGGTGGAAAGCCTGAAGAAAGTGTTTGGTATTTCCGGTATTTGTCCCGTTGTCCAGATGGAAGATGAGGGCTTTGAGAAACTTTGTGAGGACGTAATCAAATACATTGATGAAGTTTATCCTGACAAAAATAAGACCTTTAAAGTAATGGCAAGACGTGCAAGGAAAAATTATCCCTTAGATTCTATGGAAATCAATGCAAAAATGGGCGGTGCCATTTTAAATGCCTTTTCTGAAATGAGCGTTGATGTGCACAACCCGGACATTATGCTTAACATTGAAATCCGTGAAAAGATTTATGTATATTCTGAAATTATTCCGGGACCGGGAGGTATGCCGGTGGGTACAGGCGGCAAAGCAATGCTGCTGTTATCCGGCGGTATTGACTCTCCGGTGGCCGGTTATATGATAGCAAAACGTGGTGTTAAAATTGATGCGGTGTATTTCCATGCGCCGCCATACACCAGCGAGAGAGCAAAACAGAAGGTAGTTGATTTGGCGAAAATTGTGTCCCGCTATACAGGACCCATTTATTTGCATGTCATCAATTTTACAGACATTCAGATGTATATTTATGAAAAATGTCCTCATGATGAGTTAACAATCATTATGCGCCGCTATATGATGAAAATAGCCCAGCAGATTGCGAATGAAACAGAGTGTTTGGGACTTGTAACAGGAGAAAGTATCGGACAGGTTGCCTCCCAGACCATGCAGTCCCTGATAGCCACAAACGATGTATGTGACCTTCCGGTTTACAGACCTTTGATTGCCTTTGATAAGCAGGACATTGTGGAGATTTCCGAGAAAATCGGAACTTACGAGACATCCATTTTGCCTTACGAAGACTGTTGTACCATTTTTGTGGCAAAACACCCTGTGACCAAACCGAATCTGAATGTGATTCGCAGACATGAAGAAAATCTGGCGGAAAATATAGACGAACTGGTTAAGACAGCACTTGAGACGAAAGAATTGATTATTGCAACAGAATAGAAAATGGTTAACGGGTGGACAAATGAAATCTTTTGCCGACACGCTTCCGCTTCGTGAAAAACGTCGCGACAGATTTATTTGTCCACCTCGTCAGTACATTTACTTCCGTTCATGGAGACGGGCCGCTTGCCTCGTCGATATAACAAAAAAATGCCGCTTGCGGCGACATTTTATGTAAGTCTTAGATTAAGTACGGTTTCAGAATATCCAGTACTGCGTCTAAATTTTCTTCAGCATGAATGTTCAAATCAATAGGTTTGGACAAGTCCAGACTGAAAATACCCATGATAGATTTTGCATCGATTACGTATCTTCCGGATACAAGGTCGAAGTCATAATCAAACTTGGTAATATCATTAACAAATGATTTTACTTTGTCAATGGAGTTTAAAGAGATTGTAACTGTTTTCATTGAAAATTACCTCCTTGAATTTTTCATACCTTCTTTCTCATCTTAATGGGTTAAGGCATAAAAGTCAATGATAAAACAATACAAAAATCGAAAGGAATAATATGAAAAATGTAGCATTACATAACCTCGGCTGCAAAACGAACGCTTATGAAATGGACGTTATGCAACAAATGTTACAAGAAAAAGGCTATTCCATTGTACCATTTGATACAGAGGCTGATATTTACATCATAAATACCTGTACGGTTACCAATATTGCCGACAGAAAAAGCAGACAGATGCTTCACCGTGCCAAAAAGAAGAATCCCGATGCGGTAGTCGTGGCGGTAGGATGTTATGTGCAGACCGGAAAAGAGGATGTGGAAAAGGACAGTGCCATCGACCTGGCAGTGGGTAACAACCGCAAAAAAGATTTGGTGGAGATTTTAGAAGCATTTTTGTCCGAAAGGGAGCAGGAAAAAGCAAACAAGACGTTAAATGACACAAGTGTCATTGACATAAATCATACAGATGAATACGAGGAAATGACTCTGGAGCAGACAGCAGAACACACCAGAGCCTATATTAAAATACAGGATGGTTGTAACCAGTTTTGTTCTTATTGTATTATTCCTTACGCCCGGGGCCGGGTACGCAGCCGCAAAGAAGAGGACATTCTCAGGGAAATCCGGGGCTTGGCTGAAAACGGCTATAAGGAGATTGTTTTAACCGGTATTCATATCAGTTCCTATGGTATTGATTTGGAGGACCGCACAGAACATTACAAGGGGCAGGATTACCTCATTGCATTAGTAGAAAAAATCCATGAAATCTCAGGAATTGAGAGAATCCGTTTAGGTTCTTTGGAACCCCGCATTATTACGCAGGACACAGCAAACAGGTTGGCGGCCCTTCCCAAAGTGTGCCCGCATTTTCATTTGTCCCTGCAAAGCGGATGTGATGACACCTTAAAACGGATGAATAGACATTATACTGCCGGTGAATACTGGAAGTGTGTGGAAAATCTTAGAAAAGCATATGCTCATCCGGCCATTACTACAGATGTGATTGTGGGATTCCCCGGAGAAACACAGGAAGAATTCGAGCAGACAAGGGACTACCTTGAAAAGTTGAATCTGTATGAAATGCATGTGTTCCGTTATTCTGTGCGAAAAGGAACTATGGCGGCTACTATGAAAAATCAAGTGCCGGAACCGGTAAAAGCGCACCGCAGTGACGTTCTTCTTGCCATGGAGCAAAAACAGTCAAAAGATTTCCGCCAATTTTACATAGGGGCGGAAGTGGAGGTGCTTTACGAAGAGGCGAAAGAGATTAACGGCAAAATTTATCAGGTCGGCCACACAAAAGAGTATGTGAAGGTTGCAAAAGAAACTGCCCGGGATTTGACCAACAAACTGTGCACGGAAAAGATTTCAGACTTTCTTAAGGATGATATTTTATTGGCCGGTTCGGTTGAATTTTTGTAAGAGATAGGGTAAGATAAAAGTTAGGATAAAAGAGATACGTTATATAATGAGGAAGATGGTATGCAGAATATTGAAAGTACACAGTATTTTAAAGTAGAGACGGAACCGGTAACAGGCGTAGGCGTAGTATTGGCTACGGTGTATGAGGCTTTGACGGAGAAGGGATATAACCCTGTCAATCAGATTGTGGGTTATATTATGAGCGGTGACCCCACTTACATTACCAGTCATAAAAATGCAAGAAGCATGATTATGAAAGTAGAAAGAGACGAACTGGTAGAAGAACTGTTGACAAATTATATTAAAACCAAAAAGTGGGAATAACGGAGGGAAGGTCTTATGAGAATCATGGGGCTGGATTTCGGTTCCAAAACCGTGGGCGTGGCAATCAGTGATGAGTTGCTTTATACCGCCCAGGGAAAAGAGATTATACGCCGGAAAGATGAAAATAAACTGCGCCAGACTTTGGCACGGATTGAAGAACTGATTGTAGAGTACGGAGTGGAAGAAATTGTGCTCGGTCTGCCCAAAAATATGAATAATACAGAGGGGCAGCGGGTAGAACTTACTATGGAGTTCAAAGAGAAACTGGAGAGAAGAACAGGACTTCCCGTACATATGTGGGACGAGAGGCTGACAACCGTTGCAGCGGATAAGGCTATGATTGAGGCAGGTCTTCGCAGAGAAGAAAGAAAAGAACATGTAGATAAGATAGCTGCGGTATTCATTTTACAGGGCTATTTGGATATGCGTAGCATGAAGGAGAAGTAGGATGGAAAAAATTACTTTCCGCCCGGACGGAGAAGATCCGGTTGATTTTTTTGTATTAGAACAGACCCGCATTGGCGGTTACAATTATATTTTGGTAACAGATTTTGAAGAGGGAGACGGCGAAGCTCTTATTTTGAAGGACATATCTGCGGACGGAGAGCCGGAGAGTCTCTTCACAATTGTTTCCGATGACGTGGAACTGCAGGCAGTTGCGGAAGTGTTTGAGAATATGTTGGATGATGTGGAATTTGTGGACGGAGAATAGTCATCCGACGTGCCCAGAATTCGGAGGTAAAGCGATTGAAGAAAAAAGAGAATATAAATGTTTCCAAGCTAAAGATAATTCCTTTGGGAGGCTTGGAGCAAATTGGTATGAACATTACTGCCTTTGAATACGAAGACAGTATTGTTGTGGTGGATTGCGGTCTGGCGTTTCCGGCAGATGACATGCTGGGTATTGACCTGGTAATCCCCGATGTTACTTATTTGAAAGATAACATTGACAAAGTAAAAGGTTTTGTAATTACCCACGGACATGAGGATCACATCGGTTCTTTGCCTTATGTGCTGAAAGAAGTGAATGTGCCGGTTTATGCCACAAAGCTTACTATAGGTTTGATTGAACATAAATTGAAAGAGCATAACATGCTCAAAGGAACTAAGCGCAAAGTTGTGAAATTTGGTCAGAGTATTAACTTGGGACAATTTCGCGTAGAATTTATAAAAACTAATCACAGTATTGTGGATGCATCGGCGCTGGCGATTTACTCTCCGGCAGGTACTGTGGTGCATACAGGTGACTTTAAGGTGGATTATACTCCGGTATTCGGAGATGCCATTGATTTGCAGAGATTTGCGGAAATCGGTAAAAAAGGCGTACTGGCTCTTTTGTGCGACTCCACTAATGCGGAGCGCCCCGGCTTTACACAGTCTGAAAAGACCGTGGGACGTACTTTTGATACCCTTTTTGAAGAGCATAAAAATACCCGTATTTTTGTGGCTACATTTGCATCCAACGTGGACCGTGTGCAGCAGATTATCAATACGGCATACAAGTTTGGGCGTAAGGTAGTAGTGGAAGGACGGAGCATGGTAAATACCATTGATATCGCTTCCAATTTGGGATATTTGAATATTCCCGACCGGACTTTGATTGAGATGGATCAACTGAAAAACTACCCCCCCAACCAGCAGGTTATTATTACTACCGGCAGTCAGGGCGAAAATATGGCGGCGCTCAGCCGTATGGCCAGCGGAATGCACAAAAAGATTGCGGTAGGTGCCGGAGATACAGTTATTCTTTCTTCACATCCCATTCCGGGAAATGAGAAAGCGGTTACGAAGATTATTAACGAACTGCTTCGCAAAGGAGCGGATGTTATTTTTCAGGATGCCCATGTTTCCGGGCATGCCTGTCAGGAAGAAATTAAGTTGATTTATACACTTGTGAAACCTAAATATGCAGTGCCTGCCCATGGTGAATATAAACATTTGCGGGCGCAGGCAAAAATCGCAGAAGGTCTCGGCATGGAAAAAGACAATATCTTTATCCTGTCTTCCGGCGATGTGCTGGAGTTATCCGAGGAAAGTGCTGCCGTAACGGGAAAAGTTCCTGTGGGCGGTATTTTGGTAGACGGTCTGGGTGTAGGTGATGTCGGAAATGTGGTACTGCGTGACAGACAGCACTTGGCAGAGGATGGTATTCTGATTGTGGTTATGGCTATGGACAGATACAGCGGACAGATTGTGTCCGGACCGGACATTGTTTCCAGAGGATTTGTTTATGTCAGAGAATCGGATGTGCTTATGGATGAGGCAAGAGAAGTGGTTGATGCGGTTGTCCAAAATTGTATCGACAGAGGCATTAGCGACTGGGGCAAGTTAAAAAATACAACCAAAGATGTTTTGGGCGAATATGTGTGGAAAAAGACAAAACGCCGCCCTATGATTTTGCCCATCATTATGGAAGTATAATTATTGCGTAAAAATCGGAGAACAACTGATGGAACAGATGAAAGAAGCACTTGAGGGGTTTATGGAAGCCTTAAAGGAGACACCGGATTATAAAAATTACATCCGGGAAAAAGAAAAGGTAAAGGCACAGCCCAAACTCAAGGAGCAGATTGATGAATATCGGAAAAGAAATTTTGAACTGCAAAATCTGACGGAGGAAGAAAATCTCTTTGAAAGAGTAGAGCAGTTTGAACGGGAGTATGCGCAGTTTCGTGAAAACCCGTTGGTAAGTGATTTCCTGGCGGCAGAATTGGCTCTTTGCAGATTGATTCAGGAAGTGAATTTGGAAATTGCCGCTGCACTTGATTTTGAGTAGGAGGAAGTAGCATGAAAATCAGAGAGGTAGTGTTTGCTGCTCTTGGCACCATAGCAAAAGTGGTTGTGACTATATTGGTGGTTTATTATGTATACCAAGGAGCAATGTTGGCCTATGATTACGGCTATCGCATTTTTACGGAACCGGCTATGACAGCAGAAGATGAGGGATGGGATGTTACGGTAACGGTTACCAAGGGAAATTCCACAATGGAAATTGCGGAAAATCTGCAGGGTAAAGGTCTTATAAGGGATGCAAAATTGTTTTATCTGCAGAATCTCCTGTCAGAATACAAAGATACAATGAAAGCCGGTACTTATGTTTTGAATACCTCCATGACTGCAAAAGAGATGATGGAGATTATGTCAGCAGGTGCAGAAGAAAGTACGGAGAGCGAAGAATGATTATAGATGAAAGAATGGTTGCCTTTATTAACTCGTTTGATAAAGGCAACACGCCGTTTTTAAATGTAATAGAAAAATACGCACTTTCTACGGATGTTCCCATTATCCGCAAAGAGATGCAGAATTTCCTGAAATTTTTACTTGCTTTTCAAAAGCCCATGCGCATTTTGGAGGTGGGGACTGCCATAGGATTTTCTGCTCTTTTAATGAGCGAATATGGTCCGGAAAATTGTCACATTACTACTATAGAAAAGTATGAAAAGCGTATCCCCATAGCCAAAGAAAATTTTGCGAAAGCGGGAAAAGAAGGGAGCATTACGCTGCTTCAGGGCGATGCAACGGATATTTTGAAGACTTTGGAAGGTCCTTATGATTTTATTTTTATGGATGCGGCCAAGGGACAGTACATTAATTTTATGCCTGATATTTTAAGGTTGCTTTCCGATGGCGGGCTTCTTGTTTCGGATAATGTGTTACAGGATGGGGATGTGATAGAATCCCGGTTTGCGGTCACCAGAAGAAACAGAACCATTCACGCCCGTATGAGGGATTACCTTTTTGAACTGACACATCATCCGCTTCTGACCACCACTATTGTGCCTCTTGGAGATGGCGTGACGCTGAGTGTGAAAGATGGCACTAAGGATGAATGATAATTGACGTGGAGCACAGATATGTGCAAGAGAGGAAATTGGTATGAGTGAAAATAGAAGGAAGCCGGAACTGCTGGTACCTGCCAGCAGTTTGGAAGTTTTAAAAACTGCAGTTATTTTTGGCGCAGATGCGGTATATATCGGTGGTGAGGCCTTTGGGCTGCGTGCCAAGGCAAAGAATTTTTCCATGGAAGATATGGCAGAGGGTGTTGCTTTTGCCCATGCCCATGGTGTGAAAGTTTATGTAACTGCCAATATTTTGGCTCATAACGGAGATTTAGAAGGTGCGGAAGCCTATTTTAGGGAACTTTGGGATATGAAGCCGGAAAGGCCGGATGCACTGATTATTTCAGACCCCGGTATGTTTACCATTGCGAAAAAAGTTTGTCCCGAAATGGAAATTCATATTTCCACCCAGGCCAACAATACTAACTGGCAGACCTATCTGTTTTGGTGGAATATGGGCGCAAAACGTGTGGTTTCTGCCAGAGAACTTTCTTTGAAAGAAATCAGGGAGATTCGGGATCATATTCCGGAGGAAATGGAGATTGAGAGTTTTATTCACGGGGCAATGTGCATTTCCTACTCGGGAAGATGTCTGCTCAGCAGTTATTTTACGGGACGGGATGCCAATCAGGGTGCCTGCACACATCCCTGCCGTTGGAAATACGCTATTATGGAAGAAAGCCGTCCGGGTGAGTATCTTCCTGTATATGAAAATGAACGCGGAACATATATTTTTAACTCCAAGGATTTGTGTATGATCGAATATATGCCGGAGATGGTGGAAGCAGGAATTGACAGTCTGAAAATTGAGGGACGCATGAAGACTGCGCTGTATGTGGCTACGGTTGCCAGAACCTACCGCAAAGCCATCGATGATTTCTTTGAATCCGAAGAAAAGTATCGTGAAAATATGGAGTGGTATCGGGCGGAAATAGCGAAATGTACTTACAGACAATTCACAACCGGTTTCTACTTTGGTAAGCCCGACGAGAACACGCAGATTTACGATAACAATACTTATGTAAACGAATATATTTATTTAGGTATTGTAGAGGAAGTTGGAAATTCCGGAGAAAATGTGCCGGAAACGGTTGATGGTAAATTTTTGGTGCGCATCGAGCAGAGAAATAAATTCTGCGTGGGCGATGAAATTGAGATTATGAAACCAAACGGGGACAATGTGCCTGTGGTTGTGGAAGCATTGTACACAGATGATATGGAAAGTGTGGACAGTGCGCCCCATCCCAAACAGGTTTTATGGTTAAAATTGTCACAGGTGCCTGAGAAATATGATTTGCTAAGGGTGAAAAATTCCCGTTGACCGCGAATAAGCATATATTGTACAATGTTGCAGTAAACTTTCCGTAAGCGAAAACGTAAGAACGGTAGGAAATGCGGAAAGAAAGGGAGAAAAGTATGAGCGAAGTATTGAATGTGGAAGAAATATTTGCCAGCAACGTATTTACGTTGAGAACCATGAAGGAGCGTTTGCCCAAGAATGTGTATAAAGAAGTAAAACACATAATGGACCAGGGCGGCGAACTTTCTCTTGCAACAGCAGATATCGTTGCAAAAGAGATGAAAGACTGGGCGATGGAGCATGGTGCAACCCACTATTGTCATTGGTTCCAGCCGCTGACAGGTATTACAGCAGAAAAACATGATGCTTTTGTGACCCATCCCGATGAGGAGGGCAGAATGCTCATGGAGTTTTCCGGTAAAGAATTGATTAAGGGGGAACCCGATGCTTCTTCTTTCCCTTCCGGTGGTCTGCGTGCTACTTTCGAAGCAAGAGGATATACAGCATGGGATATCACATCTCCTGCATTTTTAAAAGAAGATGCTACAGGGGTAACACTTTGCATTCCTACAGCATTTTGTTCCTATAAAGGTGAGGCACTTGATACAAAAACACCTTTGCTCCGTTCCATGGAAGCAGTCAGCCAGCAGGCACTCCGTATTGTGCGTCTGTTTGGAAATAACGATGCAACAAAGGTAATTCCTTATGTAGGTGCGGAACAGGAATATTTCCTGGTAGACAGAGAAAAATATCTGAAACGTGAGGACCTTATTTTTGCAGGACGCACTCTGTTCGGTGCGCCCGCGCCCAAGGGACAGGAATTGGAAGACCATTATTTTGGTACCATTCGTGAACGGGTAGGTTCCTTTATGAAAGATTTGAATATTGAGTTGTGGAAACTGGGTGTGACAGCAAAGACCCAGCACAATGAGGCGGCTCCGGCGCAGCATGAACTTGCGCCTATTTACGAAACTGCCAATATTGCGGTTGACCATAACCAACTTGTGATGGAGACGATGAAAAAAGTGGCAGGCCGTCACGGTCTTGCGTGCCTTTTGCACGAGAAGCCTTTTGCCGGTGTAAACGGTTCCGGTAAACACAATAACTGGTCAATCTGCACCGACAACGGTGTGAACATGGTAGACCCCGGCGATTCCCCTAATGAAAATGTGCAGTTCCTTTTGGTGCTGGCTTGCATTTTAAAGGCTGTTGACACTCATGCGGATTTGCTTCGCCAGAGTGCATCCGATGTGGGTAATGACCACAGACTTGGTGCTTGTGAGGCTCCCCCTGCGATTATCTCCATTTTCCTGGGCGAACAGCTTGAGGACGTGGTGAAACAGTTGGTGGAAACCGGTGCAGCAAGCCATCTGGTAGACGGCGGAAAACTGGAGACAGGTGTATCTACCCTGCCTGATTTAGTAAAAGATGCCACTGACAGAAACAGAACATCACCTTTTGCTTTCACGGGTAATAAATTTGAGTTCCGTATGGTGGGTTCCTCCGATTCAATCGGCAGCCCCAACACCATTTTGAATGCCATTGTGGCTGAGGCTTTCTGTGAAGCAGCTGATGAACTGGAGAAAGCAGAAAACTTTGACATGGCTGTGCATGATTTGATTAAGAAATACATGACCGAGCACCAGAGAATTATCTTTAACGGTAACGGCTATGCCCAGGAATGGGTAGAAGAAGCGGAAAGACGCGGTCTGCCCAATATCAGTACCATGATTGAAGCAGCAAGCACCCTAACTACAGAGAAAGCAGTAAGATTGTTTGAAAAGTTCGGTATCTTTACAAGAGTGGAACTGGAATCCCGTGAGGAAATCCTGTATGAAACTTATGCAAAGACTATCAACATCGAGGCTCTTACCATGATTGAGATGGCTTCCAAACAGATTCTGCCGGCAGTAATCAAATACACCAAGACTTTGGCAGATACAGTGATTGCCGTAAGAGAAGCAGGAGCGGATGCGTCCGTTCAGGCCGAAATCCTGGCAACAGTTTCTGAGAAACTTTCTGAGGCCAAAGCTGCTCTTACAAAACTGAAAGAACTGGAGGCAAAGGCTTCTAAGATGGCGAATGCAAAAGAGCAGGCGTTTGCCTACAGGGACGAAGTTAAGGTTGCTATGGAAGCACTGAGGGCACCTGTAGATGCGCTGGAAATGATGGTAGACAAAGAAATTTGGCCTCTTCCTACATATGCAGAACTGGCATTTGAGGTTTAATTTGAAGTTGACTTCAGGAAAAGTATAAAGTGTGAACTTGTGATTCGCGCCGGATTTCCCGGCGCGATATCTTTTTGAATGAATTGAATATATTTTTTGTACAAAAAAGATAAATTTTTGGTAAAAATTTTTGGATTAAGGTATTGCAAAAAGGAAATACTTCATGTATAATACATCAAGTAATCACGATATAGCGCTATCGCCAAACGGTAAGGCAACGGACTCTGACTCCGTCATTTCAAGGTTCGAATCCTTGTAGCGCTGTTTTCAAAAACTCGTAAGTTTATGCTTGCGAGTTTTTTGTTTTTGGGGAAACATTTTTATGGTAAAATGCAAAATGTGAGATAAAAAGTGTTACCATTCCGGGCAGCGTAAAGCTTATAGATCGGTCAACTTTTGCCGGTTGTAAAAAATTAGATACAGTAATTATAGAAGATGGTGTGATAACCATTGGGTACATGGCGTTTTGGAATTGTGTCAATCTCCGTAGCGTAGAAATACCCGACAGTTTGCTCCGTATCGAAGACAGTGCATTTTCGTCTTGTAGCAGTCTGAAAAAAATAAATATTCCCGATAGTGTTGAAGATATAGCAGAAGATGCTTTTCTGGGCTGTGATAATCTGGCGGACAGGGAAATGACGGCGCAAATTGAATATGACAGAAGCCGGGAGTATTGGAGCGGTTGGATTTTGGCCTACTATCAGTGGTATACGGGAAAGAGTTTCAAAGACATTTTTGAGCGCCTTCCCATGAGTGAAGTTCAGCGCTTGTACCCGACTTTGCATGAGGCATCGGAAAGCAAGTTTGTGGATGTGGCAGATAAAATATGTTTTTTGGAAGCATCGGACACTAAACTGAAAAAAATCCGTAAGAGCAGTGGCTACTCCCAACGTGAATTGGCGGAGAAGTCAGGGGTTAGTATCAGGATGATTCAACAGTATGAGATAAAAGCAAAAGACATAAATAAGGCAGCAGGAGAGACTTTGATGGCTCTTTCCAGAGTTTTGGGCTGCACAGTGGAGGACCTTTTGGAAGTATGAAGATTACGCAAAAAGATAGAGAAAAAGCAGAATGTTTGTTAAAGGAACTGACCTTAAAGGAAAAATTGAATATTATTCACGGAACCGGACTGTTTCATACGGGAGCCGTGGAGCGTTTGGGGATTCCGGCGGTGTATATGTCGGACGGGCCTATGGGTGTCCGCAAGGAAATGAAAGATGATGCGTGGGAGGCCTGCGGCAATACAGAAGATTATGTGACTTACCTGCCCTGTAACAGTGCCATTGCATCCACATGGAATCGGGAACTGGCCTATGCCTGCGGTCAGGAACTGGGGGAAGAAGCCCGAGGCAGAGGCAAGGATGTGATACTGGCACCGGGGATTAACATTAAGCGTAGTCCTCTGGGCGGGCGTAATTTTGAGTATATGAGCGAAGACCCTTATTTAACGGCGCAGCAGTGTGTGCCCCTTATTCAGGGTATTCAGGAAAATGACGTGGCGGCCTGCGTAAAGCACTATGCGCTGAATCATCAGGAATACAGAAGGCTTTGGGTAAACGTGGAAGTGAGCGAGCGGGCGCTTCGGGAGATTTATCTGCCTGCTTTCGAAGCGGCGGTAAAACAGGCAAATGTCCTTTCGGTAATGGGCGGTTACAATTTATTCCGTGGAGTACGCTGCTGCGAGAACGGCTATCTTTTGGATGAGATTTTGCGAAAAGAATGGGGCTTTGAAGGCGTCACTATCTCTGATTGGGGTGGTATTCTGCGCACGAAAGAATCTGCGCAGGTTGGTATGGACGTGGAGATGTCCATTTACAATAATTTTGATGAGTACTTTTTTGCCAATCCCCTGGAAGAGGCAGTGGAGCGGGGGGAGATTGCCATGGAGAAGGTGGACGAAAAGGTGCGCCGCATGCTTACGGTAATGTCAGCCCTTCATATGCTGGGCGGTGAGCGAAAGAGCGGTTGTTATAATACCGCTGCCCACCGTGATGTGGCGCTTCAAACGGCCAGAGAATCAGTAATTTTGCTAAAAAATGAAGAGCAGAGACTGCCTATTTCAAAAGAAAAGACGAAGAAGTTATTGGTTATCGGTCAGAATGCAGATCGCGTCTATTCCAATGGCGGCGGAAGTTCGGAAATTAAGGCTTTATATGAAATTTCGCCTCTTGCGGGATTAAAGGCGCTGCTGGGCGGTAATACGAAAGTGGACTATGTGCGAGGCTACTATGTTCCTGAACTTGCATCCCAGGATGAGAAGTGGCAGGAGAGTAGCTTGAAGGAAACAGGTGTCTTGGGAGAGGAAACTCATAAAAATCCGGCTTCGGGCATGGATGATGGCAGGCTGGCAATGGGTGTAAACGGTCAGGTGGATTTGCGGGATGGCCAGGTGGCAGAGCCGGAGATTTTAACAGAAGAAATCCGTCAGAAACGGTTTGAACTGTTGCAGGAAGCGGTGCAAATGGCAGCAACCTACGATGAGGTCATTTTTGTGGGAGGACTTGATCATAATTATGATGTGGAAAATCAAGACCGCAGGGATATGAAACTGCCCTATGGACAGGAAGAAGTGATTGAGGCGGTGCTTGCGGCAAATCCCAATACGGTGCTTGTGATGATGGCAGGTTCTCCTGTGGAGATGGGAAGTTTTAAGGATAAAGCAAAAGCTATTGTGTGGCAGTGGTATGCAGGCATGGAAGGCGGAACGGCTCTTGCAGAGGTGCTTTTGGGAGATATAAATCCTTCCGGAAAACTGCCGGAAACCATTCCTTTTACCCATACGGATTGTAGTGCGCATTGTATCGGAACATTTGGAGATAAGGATGAAACCGAGTATAAAGAGGGTATCTATGTGGGCTATCGGTATTATGATACCAAGCAGGTGCCTGTAGCATTTTGCTTTGGACACGGACTGTCCTATACCGAGTTTGCATACAGGGATATACAGGCGGTTCCCATGGAGAAGGACGGTGCGGGAGTCAAGGTCAGTTGCTTGGTAAAAAACACCGGCATGCGTGATGGAAAAGAAGTTGTGCAGCTCTATGTGGCTGCTCCAAACAGTGCGGTGGACCGCCCGGCAAAGGAATTAAAGGGCTATGAAAAAGTGTGGCTCCAAGCAGGGGAGGAAAAATTGGTGGAATTTGAATTGGGTAAGGAAGCGTTTTCTTATTACGACGAAAACCGCAAGTGTTTTTATGTGCAGCCCGGCGAATATCAAATTATGCTGGGAGCATCTGCTATGGATATAAGACTTGTTGGCAGTGTAAAGCTGCGGTAAGTCTGTTTGTCAGGAACCCGGTGGAGCAATCTGCCGGGTTTTTGTACTTTTGGAGTGTTTGGCAGTTTGGGAAAAGGCGCTTATCAGAGAGAAATGCCTTGCATAACTTTTGCACAGAAGATATAATTACTACATGCGTACAATGCCGAAAATAGGCTGAAAATCGGCAAACTGGCAGGGCTTAATTGTTTGGTAAAAACAAAGTCTCATAACAGGAGGACGGGATGTATACTTTTGACAGCAGAATCAGATATAGTGAGAGCGACGGCGAAGCAAAACTTTCACTGGAAGGACTTATAGATTATTTTCAGGACGCATCTACCTTTCATTCAGAGGATTTGGGTCTGGGGATTCATTATCTAAAAGAGGAACAGAAATTGTGGGTTCTTTCTGCGTGGCAGATTGTGGTGGACAGGTATCCGGCCATGGGCGAACGCGTGGTTATAGGAACATTTCCTTACGATTTTAAGGGCTGTTTTGGCAGCAGAAATTTCTTTTTGAAGAGTGAAAGCGGGGAATTTCTGGCAAAGGCCAATTCCATCTGGACACTTTTGGATTTACAAAACCAGCGCCCTACCAAACCCACTCCTATTATGCTGGAAAAGTATGCCTTGGAAGAAAAATTGGACATGGAATATGCGCCCCGTAAAATCGAGGTGCCAAAGGGTGGCAGCACCCGGGAAGCAATTTTGGTGCACAGACACCATCTGGATACCAATAACCATGTAAATAACGGACAATATGTGCGCATGGCCATGGAATATCTGCCGGAAGACTTTAAAATCGGTCAGATGCGTGCGGAATATAAAAAACAGGCACTGCTTGGTGATGTGCTTTATCCGCAGGTGGTTTTGCAGGAGGGATTATGTGTGGTATCTCTTGAGGATGCGCAGGGCGCAGTGTATGTAAATGTAGAGTTTAAGAAGGCGGACGAATAGATGTTAAAATTAGGTGAAAAGCAAGTGTTGGAAGTTGTTAAAAAAGTGGAATTCGGGGTGTATTTGGCGGCTTTGGATGGTGATATGCAGGAGAAGGTTTTACTTCCTGTTAAGCAGGTACCGGATGGAACGGGCATAGGGACAAAACTGGAGGTGTTTTTGTACCGTGATTCCAAGGATCGTATCATTGCCACTACCGCAACTCCTCTTTTGGAAATGGGAAAGGTTGCCCGGCTTAAGGTGGCAGAAGTGGCGAAAATAGGTGCTTTTTTGGATTGGGGACTGGAAAAAGATTTGCTGCTTCCTTTCAAGCAGCAGACCTATCGCGTGAAAGCAGGAGATACTCCTTTGGTTTCCCTTTATATTGATAAAAGTAACAGGTTGTGCGCTACCATGAATGTATATCCCAATTTGCGCCAGGACAGTCCTTATGAGAAAGATGCAAGGGTCAGCGGACAGGTTTATGAGATTAGCGACAATTTTGGTGCATTTGTGGCAGTGGATGATTTATACAGCGGATTGATTCCCAAGAAGGAACTTTACGGGGAAATCAAGCCCGGCGATATGGTAGATGCCAGAGTGACGGAAGTAAAAGAGGATGGAAAACTGAATCTCAGCATCCGAGAGAAGGCTTATCTGCAAATTGGGGAAGATGCGGAGAAAATCATGGAACTTATTGAAAGTTATGACGGCGTTTTGCCTTTTACGGAAAAGGCTTCACCGGATGTTATCCGCAGGGAAACGGATATGAGTAAAAATGAGTTTAAACGTGCGGTAGGGAATCTTTTAAAAAACGGACGTATTGAAATTAAAGAGGGTATTATTCGCAAAAAATAGGATTGGGTACGAAAGAGAAGGAATACGAAATGCAGATAAAAGAGTTGGTAAATGCAGTCAGAGACTTGGTAAAAAGACCTTTGGGTATCAAAAAACTACAGGAGGGAAAACAGGCGTTTCAGGATTTTTTGGAGACAGAGTGCGCTGTGTCCGGTTATGGAAAAAAGTGTGTTGCCCATCTGGAGGAAATTGTAGACGAAAACCTGCTGGCTGTTAAGATGCCTGCAACCAGCGAGGCTCTGCAGGAAGAGGTTCTGTGGGCAAAAGAAGTGTGGGAAAAGATTCAGAGTTATTCCGTGGATGAGGGCGCAGATGAACAAAAAGAATCCCTTTTGGCTCAATATGAATTGGTGGACAGTCTTTGGAACGGTCAGTTAAGCCCTGTGGAAATATCTGACGGAGAAGAAATAAAAAAGGCAGTGACGGCGCTGTTTGTTGTGCTTGTGAACGCATGCAGAGTGCGCGCTTTGAGCATTAAGAAGGGCTATGTGAATAACCTGATCCGCAAAATTAATATCGGTGATTATTGTCTGGAAAAAATGGAAGGAGAAAATGACTATACCGATGAAAATGGTCGTTTTCAAGAGATTCAGGAGCATTTCTTACAATTGCAATGGGGTGGCGAATCAAATCTTCCGATCAATATTAACGATGAAGAGGGTTCTTTTAAATTACTGGGGGAGGCCGGCTGCGGTAAGACAACTCAGGCCAGAGAATACTATAGGCAGGCTCTGGAGCGGGGGGCTTATGATGAAGATGTTCTGCCCATATGGATTTCCCTGCGCTTACTGGAAGAAGAACAATTAAATAACTTTAAGCAGGTGTTGATTGATTGTATCGGCAAGCCTATTACGGAAGAAGATTTTGATTTGCTTGTGAGAGAAGGCATTATTATGCTGTTTTTGGACGGTTACAACGAAGTAATCGGAAGCACGGAAAAACAGATTGCCAAGAGAAATCTGGCGCGGACCATTGAAAGTATGTACAGAGCCCGTACAAGCGGCGGTCAGGGTGGCAAAGGTGCCCAGATTATTATGACTGACCGAATTAACGAATCTACTCCTTCCTGTCTGGAGAGAATACCTTACTATAGGTTGCAGCGCATGGACGACGAGGCGATTGTTGCCTACATGAAAATGTATATGGACGATGCTGTACAACTGGAAGAGGCCGAGAAATATGTGGCTGAACTGCAAAAAGATGATGTAGATATTTTTATTCCGGCAAAAATCAATATGATTATAGAGTGTGCTACCGGGCAAAAAGATTTCCCGGCTCCCGGCAGGATGAATTTCGAAAAGGCATACCTGGATTATATTTTGGATCGTGAACGCATTGAAAAGAAAGAAAATGTCAGAGTGTTTAAGGATATGTTTTATCTTGTTGCCAATGCTATGGACGGTCCGGAGGCTGCTAAAACAAAAGCAGAAATTAATGATATTTGGAATGAACGTCGCTCACTGGATGACCATGAGGCGGACAGAATTCTTCTTTTGGCGGTGGAGATGGGAATTTTGATTGAGTCCCATAGCGGAAGCCGGATAGAGTATAGTTTTAGCTGTAAGGCGTACTATTCTTATTTTAAAGAACAGGCGTAGGAGGAACTTGTATTGTTGACATATGAAGAAATGCAGCAAGAACTTGAAGGCTGCAGTGACAGCGAGTTGCGCACAAAGTGCAAAGAATATGCAAAGCAGGATTTGGAAGAAGGTTTTTTGGCAGTGCGCTATGTATGGGAAAAAAAGACCCCTTATGAAGCGGCTACAATGGTAAATAACAGACATTTTTGCACGGCACAGGTGCGTAGGGAATTGAGTGAAAAATTGTTTGATGCATACCGTGGGCAAATGCGTAAAGTGATTTGCGGAAGCCATGAAGAGACGGCTTTAAACATGATAGAAACTCTTTTGCATCTTACATACAGCTTTCCGATGGAAAGAACCGTGGAGGTTTGGAGACAAATAGGGGAAAACAAAAGTGCTGTTATTTCCGAACGCTGCGCAAAACAATTAAGCGCATGTTTTGAAAGCAGGGATTTTCCGGCAGTGGTACTGTATCCGAAAAATCTGTATGCAATTTATAAAGTCTGCTCCCAGAAAAATCAGAAATGGTTTCTGAGAATGACGGAGATAAGTCTGAAAAATGCCTGCCAAAGTGAAAAGTGTGTTTTAAACTATAAAAAAGTAAAAATTATGGCAGAAGAAAATCCGGACTTGATGAAAGAATACAGGCAGTATTTGGAACTTCTTTTGGAAAAGGATTTATCTCAGGAAGCGGGCAGATTTATTGAGCGTCTGGATGATTATTACAAATATGAGGAAACGCCCTTTGGTTATACAAGGGAAGAGTGGAAGCGTCTGTTTTGTGCCTCGGATGTTACGAGGCTGATAGAGGCTTATTTCCGGTGCGAAAACAGCGGAGGCAGAACCTACACCGTGCAACAGTTGGAAGAGGATGTATATTCTGTGGAATCCGGCGAATTTGCAAGGTGCTGGGTAAAAATTCTGCGTGTTTTCAGTGAACTGAAAGAATTGTTGGATAAGAGCGAAGAAGAATTTAGAAACGGATTGGAAGTGCTGAAGGATTGTGAAATGTTCAGCATGGAGACTCAGTTGTACTATATTCCCATTGCCATTGTGCAGGCCGGTATCATTAATACTTTGATTGAACGGGAAAGTCCCTGCCTTATGGAATACTTTAGGACCGTGGGAGATAAGAATGTTTATCTGTTCAAGTACCGGAAAGTAATAAAGGGGCATATGGAACTGGATGAAGTTAAGATGGATTATGAAACCAGGATTAAGCCCTGCCTGCTTGCCTTGAAAAACAAAGAAGAACTGGTGGAATTATATATGAATTCCCACTTAAGATATTACATTGATATCAATGATGTAGTCCGCAATTGTGCAAAATACAGTCCTAAAGGTAATGTGTACAACCTGTTTAAAGATTATGAAATTGCGGGAAAAATCACCAGGGTGGAAAACCGTGGTTATAAGATGATGGTACAGCCCAGTCCTCTGGTGGCTTATATTGTCCGGGACAAATCCGGAGAGGAGTCTTTTTCCAGGGAAGTTATGGGGCAGGCAGAGATAAACCGCAACTGGCAGTATGCCAATATGAAAAAATTGGATTATGCCAAGTTGGGAGACTATTGTGTATACAAGTACGAGAGAGTGCGGGATCATGTGATTATCGTCACGGATGTTGTGATTAAGAATGAAAAACATGAACCGTTCAGTCAGGAGGAAAGCGATGAGCGCCGCCAAAAGTTCCTGGAAGTGGTTTATAAATGGCTGGATAAAGTGGAGGAAACAGGAGAAAGCATTGAATTTCTCGGAAACGAAGGAGACGGTTTTTTTGATTATGACGCTCCTGTCAGATGTGCTTGTCCGTCTTATTTGGCAGATACACCACAGATGCTTTACGTCCGTGAAAAATTAGCGGAGCGGATTGTGGAAGTAGTAGCGGGTTTGAAAGGCAGAACCATTGATGCGGTGTTAGCTCAGCTAACCAAAATGTTCCTGAAAGAAGTGGATGAATGCCGTTTTATTCCCAGTCAGTCCAAAGCCAACATGGGCTCTATTAAAAATCCCGAGATTAGGGAGAATATCAGAGCTTGCGCAAAAAGGTTTCTCAACAGGGAAGATGTTTTGGTGGAACAGAAATTTCTTGTGTTTTTTAATACAGCCATGAAATTGGTATGTCCCGTGGAAAGTCTGGCTACTTTGGGAGATGCAAAACTGTGTGAATATGTGCAAAACCATGGCATCGAGGAATATACTATCCCTGTGCGGTTTGATGGGATGCGAAAATGCTTTGTGCAGACCTGGAAAAATTATAAGGAATATTTGCCTTACTATACAGAATATCGTTTTGAATATGAGGGCGAAAAGGATTTTGACCCGAGAGCACAATGGTTTGCGGGTGTTGGGAAAATATTGCCCAAGGAGAGAACGATTGTACTGAATAATATTTGGGACAAAGATGCGGTAAAAGGAGAAGTACAGGAATATCTCCGGTTGTTTTATGATTTGCGCCGTGCCCAAAGTTACGAAATAGGATTAGAGAGATTTGGTGAAAATAAGCCCAAAAGAAAAATTGGTTTTGGGTCTTCTACAGTGCGCTATGTGCGGGAATTTACGGATACAATCCGGGGAATTTTTGAAAAGCAAAGATACTGTGCGGAAGAGTGTCTGTGGTTGTTGGAGTACATGGAGCAGGATGTAAATAACAATCCGTATACCTGCAGTGAAGGTAAGCCATGGGTGCAAGAGGCTTTTGATGCGGATAACAGTTTACACAGTATTGTGGAGAAGGCGTGGAAAGGAATGCTTACCGCCCTGACAGAGCAGAAAGAGGCTATCAGCACTATCAAAGCGGTTTATGAAAAGTCTTTCTTTGCATACTACATTTCCGAAGAGAGGTTTGCTCAGGACCTGGCAGACATCGGCTACAAAATATAAGCGTAAAATAAAGAGTATATGAAATAAAATTTTGTATCAGGTGTCCGTTGTCCTATTTATGCAGTTTCCGGCTGAGG
The DNA here is from genome assembly GCA_017468395.1 of Lachnospiraceae bacterium. Taxonomy (GTDB): domain Bacteria; phylum Bacillota; class Clostridia; order Lachnospirales; family Lachnospiraceae; genus Acetatifactor. The sequence continues at coordinate 212,694 of JAFUIR010000011.1, forward strand.
AATAACAGCAGTTTTTTTCCTGCGAAAGCCAGTGCCGCAATTCCGGTTACTACCAGTACAATGGAGGTAACAATTCCAAGGACAGGCGGGTTTTCAGAATTTAACGTTTGGTCTAAACTCAGTCCCATTGCTATGGTGTCGAATAAGGATAAGGAGCCGAAAATAACCAAAAAGGTATTCATGGCCGAAGCATTCTTTTTGGAAGCTTCCTCGTCCAAGGTAAAAAGTAAGGTGGACAAATTTTTTTCCATTTCGTCCAATTGCAAAATGACTTCCAGTTCCTCGTAAATTTTTTGGAAATATTCATCGTCTGTAACAATGGGATACTGTTTGGTGCCCATGTAACTAAGCATTTCTTTTTTCATGGTACCGGCCTTTCTGGGATGGTATTCCAGATTCTTCATTTTGCGGTAAATGCCCAGCAAAGACTGATGTTTGCTAATGGCAATGAGGAAGACGGTGCTCAGGGAATTGCAGGTGTCTGCATAAAAAGAATCTTCGCCGTTTTCCGTGGAGGCGTTGCAGTACACATGCAGATTGTACTGGGAAATGTAGCAAAAGGTGCCGGGAATTCCGCCTTTTTTTAGCGGAGCAGAGCCTTCTGTTACGCCTGCAATTTCGGTTTTTTGCTTGTCCTGAATAAGGGACATATTTTGAAAACTGGAAAAAACAAAGGGGCGTTTGCGGCGGTTGTTTGGAAACAGGGTAATGCCGTAGGCGCTGTTTGCAAGTTCCAGTGATGATTCGATAAATTGTTTGAGGGATATTTTTTCTGTTTCACCTGCGGATAACTCTAAAGAAGAATTTTGGGTAAACAGATTTTTAACCTGCCCGTGAAAAACAGCAATTTCCTTTCCGTCCGGTGCAGATTCATTTTCTGTGAGAGGATAGGAATAATTTATGATAAAAAATCCAAGCCCGGTAGAAAAAAGATACAGTTCTGCGCCGCAGTAGGTAAAGGTTTTTCTTGTTTCTCCTGCCCAAAAGGTGATCCGGTCATATGTGGAGAGATTTTGATGGGAAAACCGGGCTGCACTGTTTAAGTCGCTCAAGGCGTGTCTGTACAATAAGTCCGGCTCTGTGGGAGCAGCGTTTTTCTGCCAGTGGGAAGATGTATTTAAATGTTTGGTGAATTTTTTTACCTTACCGGATTCAAAAGGTATGATGATTTGCTCCATACTCATTCTTTTGTCTGTTGCCATGGCTGCCTCCTTAGTGTACCCAATGATTTATGCATTTACTATATCATAGACGGGTGATAAAAGACAATCATTTCGGCGGGATAAAGGGTGATGAAAGTATAGGGAAAAAACCTGATTAAGCCGATATATATAATGAAAGGTATTCCGGTTATGGCCGGATCTGGCCTTTCTAATACAAAGAGAGGAGGCAACATCATGGATGTAGCAGCAGTTTCTATGGCACTGGCGAATATTGAACTTGGCACCAAAGTGGGCACAGCAATGCTTGACAAGGCTATGAACACCAATGAAGAGTTGGCAAGCGGATTGATTCAGATGATTGACTCCGCAGCAATGGAACGTTCGGTTAACCCGAATGTGGGAGGCAATCTGGACATTAGAATCTAACTCTTTGTAGAAAACCACAAAAGGCGTCTGCCACAAGGCAGGCGTTCTTTTTTGCAAATTTTCACAAAAAAATGTCATATTACTATGGATTTTTTTGTGGAAATGAATTAATATAAAAAATAGGTTATAGTCTTTTCTTGTAAAAGAAGAGTTTTGTGTTGTTAATTTTGCCAAAGGAGTGAAGCAAATGATATCAAATCAAATTTTACAAAATACACTTGATGGGCTTAAGGGGATTGCCAGAGTAGAATTTTGTGTTATGGATGTGGACGGAAAAGAAGTGGCATCTACCTCTGATATGAACGAATGTGCAAGGGCTGCAGTGGAGTTTGCAGATTCACCGGCGGATTCCCAGGAAATTCAGGGATACCAGTATTTCAAGATTTATGACGAGCAGCAACTGGAATACATATTGGTGGCCGGCGGAAGCGGAGAAGATGTTTATACTATCGGTAAGATGGTTGCCTTCCAAATCCAGAATCTTTTGGTGGCATATAAAGAGCGCTTCGATAAGGATAACTTTATTAAGAACCTGCTGTTAGATAACCTCCTTTTGGTAGATATCTATAGCCGTTCTAAAAAATTACATATCCAGTCCGATGTGGGACGTGTTGTTTTGATTGTGGAATCTGAAAACGGAAAAGACAACAATGCCCTTGAAGTTGCGCGCACTCATTTTGGCTCTAACAACAAAGATTTTATCACGGCTGTAGATGAAAATAATGTGATTGTGGTGAAAGATCTGTCCGAGTCTGAGAGCACCAAAGAGATTGAAAAAGTGGCAAAAGCGTTGGAGACAACCCTGGCAAAAGAAGGCATGAAAAAAATTCGTGTGGCATATGGCACAATTGTCCATGAAATTAAGGAAGTCAGCCGTTCCTATAAAGAGGCCAAAATGGCTTTGGATGTAGGAAAGATTTTCTTTGATGAGAGAAATATTATTGCTTACAGCGAACTTGGTATCGGACGTCTGATCTATCAGTTACCGATTCCTCTTTGTAAAATGTTTATTAAAGAAATTTTTGATGGAAAGAGCCCCGACGAATTTGACGAGGAAACTCTGACTACCATTTATAAATTCTTTGAGAACAGCCTGAATGTATCCGAAACATCCAGACAATTGTTCATTCATAGAAATACTCTTGTTTACCGTCTGGATAAACTTCAAAAGAGCACAGGTCTGGATCTTCGCGTGTTTGAAGATGCGATTACATTCAAAATTGCACTCATGGTAGTAAAATACATGAGATATATGGAAACTTTTGAATACTAAAAGATAGGGGCTTTTTGATGACTAAAAGAGAACTAAAAAGACAAAAACGGGAGAAAATGATAGAGGAAGAAGGGTTGATATTCCTGGATGGAGTGAGTAAATCCTATTCCACCGGTGCACCGGCTATAAACGGCGTTACTTTGCATATCGGCAGAGGTGAATTTGTATTTATTGTTGGTGACAGCGGCTCCGGTAAATCTACCCTGATTAAGTTGCTTCTCCGCGAACTGACAGCGACCCAGGGAAAAGTATATGTTATGGGATACGACTTGGCGAAACTGAAACATCGCCAGATACCGAAATACAGACGTTATCTGGGGGTTGTGTTCCAGGATTTCCGCCTTTTAAAAGACAGAAATGTTTATGAAAATGTGGCTTTTGCACAGAGAATTGTGGAAAAGTCCAGCAAAGAAATCAGACGTAACGTGCCCAGTATTCTGGCAACAGTAGGCTTGGCAGGAAAATACAAAGCAAAACCGAAACAACTTTCCGGTGGTGAACAGCAGCGTGTGGCTTTGGCCAGAGCCCTTGTGAACAGACCGGCTATTTTGCTTGCAGATGAGCCTACAGGTAATCTGGACCCCAAAAACTCGTGGGAAATCATGCAGCTTTTGGAGGAGATTAACGAAGCGGGCACTACAGTAGTGGTTGTAACACACAACCGTGAAATCGTAAATGCCATGCGCAAGCGCGTAATCACTATGAAACGCGGTGTGGTAATCAGCGATGTGGAGGAAGGAGAGTATAACGATGAAGATTAGTACATTTTTTTATACTCTCAGACAGGGGCTTCGCAGTCTTCTCAGAAACAAATGGTATACGTTGGCATCTGTTGCTACCATAGCGGCATGTCTGTTTCTGTTTGGTCTTTTTTATGCAGTTCTTACAAATTTCCAGCATATTGTAAAGAATGCGGAAGAGGTTGTCTGCGTGACGGTATTTTTTGAAAGCGCAATCGACGGAGAGGAAGTTACGGACGCCAGAATTGCGGAAATCGGCGATTTGATTAATGCCAGAAACGAAGTGGATCCTGCCAAAACTGTGTTTACCACAGCAGATGAGGCATGGGAAGAATTTAAAGTGCAAATGGATTTTCCGGAGGAGTTTGCAGATGGATTTCCCGACAATCCTCTTGCAAAGAGTGCGAACTATAAGATTTATTTGAAAGATGTTTCCATGCAGAGCAGTCTGGTAACTTATTTGGAATCCATTCCGGAAATCCGCCGTATCAATAAATCCGAACTGGCAGCAAGTACTTTGTCCGGCGTAAATCTGCTTATTGCCTATGTTTCTGCGGGAATTATCGTTATTTTGCTTGCAGTGTCGGTGTTCCTTATCAGTAATACGGTAACCATCGGTATTTCTATCCGTCAGGAAGAAATTAACATTATGAAATATATTGGCGCAACAGACTTTTTTGTCCGTGCCCCTTTTGTAATCGAAGGTATGCTGATTGGCCTGATAGGTGCCGGAATTCCTTTGGCTTTGATTTACGGACTTTACAATAAAGTGCTTAGTTATGCCATTACAGAGTTCCCTATGCTAGTGGAACTGTTAGACTTCCTTCCTGTGGAGGAAGTGTTTGCCGTGCTTACACCTGTGTCATTGCTGGTGGGTATCGGTATTGGTTTTCTGGGTAGTATCTCTACAGTCAGAAAACATCTTCATGTGTAGTAACAGTTGTTTTGACGAACGGAGAAGTGTACATGCGAAAAAGCAAAATTGTAATTGCGTTGCTTTTGTGTCTGTCGCTGGCTTTTGGGATGAATTTTTCCGGCAGCGCAGCCACCTTTGATGATATTACATCCGACAGTATTAAAGACAAACAAAATCAGATTGAAAAAGCGGAAGACCAAATCGACAGTCTGAAGAATATGCTGACGGATGTAAAGGCTTTGAAAAAAAGTCTGGAAAAAGAAAAGAAGAACCTGACAAAATACGTGGAGGAGCTGGATAAGAATCTGGAAACCATCCAGACGAAAATTGCTGAGTTGGAACAGTTGATTTCCGAGAAGGAAAAAGAAATTGAGAAAACGCAGAAGCAACTGGTAGAGGCTCTCCATGTGGAAGAAAGTCAGTATGAAGCCATGAAAGTGCGCATACAGATGATGTATGAGCAAGGCGATATTTATTATATGGATTTGATTTTTGACGGAGGATTTGCGGGTCTGCTCAACCGTTTGGATTTTATTGAGCAGGTGTCGGAGTATGACCGTGAAAAATTGCTGGAATACATGATTAACAGGGAGTTAATTGAGTATTGCAAAATGCAGTTGGATGCAGACAAGGTAGTTTTGGATGAGGCCAAAGCCGGTGTGGAAGCAGAAAGAGCGGCTCTGGAGGAATTGATTAACGAAAAGTCTGCGCAGCTTACAGCCTTTGAAAATGATATTAATAACAAAGCGGCCGCCATCAAAGAATATGAAGCGGAAGTGAAAGAACAGACAGAATTAATTGAGGCTTTGGAGGCTGCCGTTGAGGAAGAAAAGAGACAGATTCTGAGAGAAAACGGTGTCGTTTTGGAGTATGACGGTGGTGCGTTCAAATTCCCCGTTGCGAAATATACCCGGGTTTCTTCCGAATTTGGTAATCGCCTGCATCCCACTTTGGGAATCTATAAAATGCACAATGGTGTGGACTTGGCATCTCCCACAGGAACAGCAATTTACGCGGCTTACGATGGTAAGGTAGTAGCCGCAACCTACAGTTCTACCATGGGTAACTATGTAATGATTAACCACGGTGGCGGTCTTTATACCATTTACATGCATGCATCGAAATTGTATGTGAAAAATGGTGATATTGTAGTCCGGGGTGATACCATTGCAGCGGTTGGTTCCACGGGAAGAAGTACAGGACCCCATCTGCATTTTGGTGTCAGATTGAACGGTAGTTATGTCAATCCTTGGAATTATATTTCTAAATGATGGGGGAATCATTAGAGTGGAAGGATAGCCGTCAGGCAGAAGGTAATAAGTAAAATGGATTTTCGCTATAACCAACAGCAAAAAGATAACAAGAGTGAGAGAACCAAATATTATTGGGGCGGTATCGCCACAGGAATGGGTGTTTCACTGTTTTTAGTGTTTGTCACCGTTTTGGTGGTAGCTGTTTTCTATGTAGGAATAAAGGGCAATGCAAATCAGATGGAGGTGTCTCCGGAAGCTTCCGACAGTGCTGTTGTTGAAAAGATGCAGTTAATAGAAGAAGTAATTGATAAGTACTTCTATCAGGAAGAAACTGACAAAGAAGCAATGGCAGACGGAATCTATAAGGGCATGGTAAGTTCTTTGGGAGATCCTTATTCTGAGTATTATACTGCGGAAGAATTCGATGAACTTATGAATGGTATCGAGGGTATTTACTACGGAATTGGTGCTTATGTCAGTTTGGATGTAGATTCGGGTTATGCAAAAATCAGTGGGATTATTTCCGGTGCCCCTGCAGAAGAGGCGGATGTCAGGGCTGATGATATCATTTATGCGGTTGACGGTGTAAATACTTATGGCATGAGTCTGGAGGAAGTAGTTGCGCTGATAAAAGGACCTGAGGGTACGAAAGTGGTAATTACTTTTGTCCGTGGCGGAGAGTATATAGACATCGAAGTGGAGAGACGTCTTGTGGAGGCGCCTACAGTTGAAACAGAGATGTTTGATAATGGTATTTCTTATATTCAGATTACCCAGTTTGACGAGGTGACTGTCAAACAGTTTGAAGAAGCGTTATCTGAATCCAGGGATGCCGGTATGAAGGGACTTATTATTGACCTTCGTTCCAATCCCGGAGGCAGCCTGAATGCCGTTGTAGAGATTGCAAAACGGTTATTGCCCAAAGGACTGATTGTCTATACAGAGGACAGGGAAGGAAACCGTACGGAGTATTCCTGTGACGGAAAGAAACAGTTGGAAGTACCCTTGGTAGTATTGGTTGACGGTAATTCTGCCAGTGCTTCTGAAATTTTGGCAGGTGCAATCAAAGACTACAAAATCGGTACTTTAGTGGGCACAACAACCTTTGGAAAGGGCATTGTTCAACAGGCTATTTCACTGGGTGACGGTTCGGCGGTAAAACTTACCATCAGCACTTATTATAGTCCTAATGGCAATAACATCCATGGGGTAGGCGTAGAGCCGGATGTGGTTTGCGAATTTGATGGAGACCGCTATTACAGTGAAGAAGCATATGATAATCAATTGGAGAAGGCAAAAGAAGTATTACTGAATTTGATGCAAACCGCAAATTAGTAAAAGGTATGCAGATGAGTTGGGGACTCAGAAGTGGGAGAAAGGATTACAAATGAATGATTTAAATATTACCGCCTACCAAAATGAAGAAGGCGAAATAGCAATGCATTATGGCTTTGTATCCATCAGAAACGGGTACTATTTTGTAAATGCTAACGAAAACTTTTATGAAATGATTGGGTCTAATGTATGCTATTCTATTTTGGAAGTGCTGCATCCGGATGACTTAGAGTGCTTTGGAAAGGCTGTTGGTCTGATGGATAAATGCCCGCAGCATATTATCGGAAGACTGCGCTGCTATAACAACAAATATCGTTGGTTTTACATGATATTAAAATATAATGGTAAGTTAATAGAAGGATTCCGCTCTTTTGACATTGAATTGAGCGAAATTATGACCATTGCAGACAAATTTTTAGAGTACAAATGGAATGTTGATAAGTATCGTAAGTTCATGAGTCTGTATCCCGGTTTGTTTTTTGAGTATGAATTCCGCACAGGTATTTTTAAGATTTATCAATATCTGGATGGACGTGCGCAGTTGCTTTTGGATGAATCTTTGGAAAAAATCTATGAGAGAGTCCAGCAAAATGAAGACTTTACATTTGCCCAAAGATCTGATTTCCAGATTTTATATGAATCATTGCTTAACGGACGTGACCACTTCAAAACTACTGTGGATGCCGTTACTTTGATGAAAGGGCACGAGGATATCCGCTACGAATTCCGTTTTAGTACAATGTATAAGGATTCTAAAAAAGAGATGGTAGTGGGACTTATTACCGTTGTCAGTGAAAAGCAGCCGAAGAAGAGTTACTATATGTCTGAAAATGCTTTTGACCCCGGTACCGGTCTTTTGAATAAACGTGCAATTAATGAATATGCCATTGATAAAATTCAGAACAGGACTCCCGGTGTTTATTTGATTATCATGGATGTAGATGATTTTAAAAAAATCAATGATACCTATGGACACATGTATGGTGATGAAGTGTTGTCCCAGGTGGCAGAAATCATCAGCAGTGTTTTAAAAGGCAGAGGTATGGCAGGACGATTCGGCGGTGACGAATTCATGGTGGTGCTGGAGGGTGTGGAAACAGAAACGGAACTTCGCCGCATTATTTCCACCATTAATAAGCATATCAACTGGACCTTTAACATTGATGCAGGCACCATGGTTACTACGTCCATTGGTATTTCAAAGTTCCCGGAGGACGGAACTACATATGATGAATTGTTCTTAAAGGCTGATAAGTGTCTGTACATTGCAAAAGCAAAAGGTAAAAACCGTTACATTATATACAATGAAGAGAAACACGGAGCGGTTGTAAAAGAAGATAATGCCGGACGCGAAGTAGGTTTGAAGGCAACCATCAGCGAAGAAGAAAAGACCATGATTGTTTCGGAAATGGTTTTGAAACTTCATAAAGAGGGTAAGGACGCATTGGATGAAGTTATGAAGGATATGCAGTCTTATTTCGATATTGATGGTGTTGCCCTTTATAAAGGTTCTGATATGAAACGCGTACTTTCCCGGGGTAAATACGTGAACCCTATCCAAAGTCTGAGTTTTGTAGGTGAAGCAGGTTATTTGGAATTTGTGGATGAACAGGGCTTTTATATGGAAAACAAAATGCAGAGGCTGGAGAACAAATCTGCATTGGCATATCAGATGTATAAAGATCAGGAGACGGCCAAAGTGATACAGTATATTTTACTGGAAGATAAGAAGCCTATTGCGGCAGTATCTTTTGATTTCTTCAACCGGGCGCCTAAATACGGTACGACGGATATGGGGCTGATGCGTATCGTGGGCAGATTGATGGCAGAGACTTTAGCCGGTAGTGATATAGTGTAACAAAAACCCGGGTTAACAGGGGTTGTGAACTTGAAATGGTTGATAGCGGAACCAAGGTAAGTTTGGGCTTATCTTGGTTCTTTTGACAGTACCATATAAATGAATTATTTTTAAAAAGTCTAGGGAGGCAGTTATGGCAATTTATCTTAATCAAGAGGGCTATTTGACAAATGTAAAGAAGGTCGCAGTATCAACAAAGGCTTGTACTTTTCAGGTGATGGATGTAAGCTCTAACAAATCTGTGGCAGAAGGCCGCAGCGGTGCGGGCGTCTTTGATGAGGCGGCGGGAGAAGAGGTTTTTGCGCTGGACTTTTCCGGTGTGAGAAAGCCCGGGAAATATTACATACAAGGGGATGACGGAACCCGTTCCCATACTTTTACTGTTGGGGACAAAATCTACGCAGGATTGCATAAAGACATGATAAAGGCATTGTATTTCCAGCGCTGCGGCTGCGAACTGAAGGCAGAGCATGCAGGTGTTTATGCGCATGAGGCTTGCCATATAGCGCCTGCGATTTTACTGGAAGATTATATGGCGGGCACTGAAAATCCCGAGACTTATGACCTTTGCGGGGGATGGCATGACGCCGGAGATTTTGGCAGATACTCCACGGCGGCATCGGTTGCCCTTGGACATCTGCTTTATGCCTATAAACTTTTTCCGGAAAGTTTTAAAGACAGTTTGCAGATACCTGAGAGTGGAAATGATATGCCGGATGTTTTGAATGAGTGCCTGTATGAACTGGCTTGGCTTATTAAAATGCAACGGGAAGACGGCGGCGTGTACCATAAATTGACAGCATGGAGCCATGCACCTTTTATTATGCCGCAAGAAGACCATGATCCGTTTTTAATTTATCCTGTTTCTTCCATGGCTACGGCGGATTATGCGGCAATTATGGCGCTGGCTTCCGGAATTTATAAGGATTTCAGACCGGAGTTTGCCAAGGAAGCCCTTGAGAAGGCAAAGAAAGCTTGGAACTGGCTTGAAAATAATTCTTATGTGGGCTTTAAGAATCCTGAGGGCAGTAATACCGGTGAATATGATGACGTTTGTGATGAGGATGAGCGCTTTTGGGCGGCTTGTGAGATGCAAAAAGCAGATCCGGCAAATGCGAAAGTATATTTGGAGAGGGCTAAGGTGTATGCCGAAAAGGTAAGTAAAGTAGATTTTGGTTGGACGGATGTGTCGGCTTTTGGTTCATTGGCGGTGCTGACGGCAGAGGAGGGCTTGTTTCCTGCAGAATTTGTAAAGGACATTTCGAACGTGGTTTTTGCGGAAGCAGACAGATTGGTGGCTTTGCAAAATAATTCCGGATACGGTGTTGCAATGAAGGCGCAGGACTATGTTTGGGGTAGTAATATGGTGGTTTGTAACAGAGGCATGTTGCTTGTTTTGTGTGCGCTGAAATGTAAAGATGTGCAGGCGGATGTATACAAAGAAGCGGCACTGTCCCAACTTCATTATCTCTTGGGTAAAAATGCCCTTGACGTAAGCTATGTAACGGGGCATGGAGAAAATGCTTATAAAAATCCACATAACAGACCTACTGCCAGTGATGGAATTGATGAACCTATGCCCGGCTGGGTGAGCGGTGGTCCTTTTAAGGCGCCTTGTGACGCCGTTGCTATGGAAAAAATTCCTGTAGGAACGCCGCCCATGAAGTGCTACATTGATCATGTGGACAGTTATTCTACCAATGAAATTACGATTTATTGGAATTCTCCCGCAATTTTTATGACAGCGTTTTTTATGCAAGGAGAGTAGACTGACATGAAGAAACGAAAACAGGCAAAAATTATGTTGAGTCTTTCCATGATTATTTTTGGTACTCTTGGTCTGTTTACCAGAAATATAGCAGTTGCATCCGGCGAATTGGCGTTGTGCAGAGCGGTATTGGCATCATTGCTGCTTGCAGGGTATTTTGTGGTAAAGAGACAGAAGATAGATTTTAAGGCAATAAAAAAAGAACTTTTGCTTTTGCTGTTTTCCGGTATAGCCATGGGAATCAATTGGATTTTACTTTTTGAAGCATATAAACATACTACTATTTCCATGGCTACCCTAAGTTATTATTTTGCGCCGGTACTGGTAACCCTTGTATGTCCGCTGCTCTTTAGGGAAAAACTCAACAAAAAGCAAATTATATGTTTTGTGATGTCTACGGTGGGGTTGGTATTGATTATCGGATTTGAAGGTGTTGCCGGCAAAGGCGCACATCTGCCGGGAATTATGCTGGGGCTTGGTGCAGCACTGTTTTATGCTACCGTTATTTTGCTGAATAAGTTTATTAAAAATGTGGAAGGGATTCAGCGAACTTTTCTTCAGTTTTTGGCAGCCATAATTGTTTTGGCTCCTTATGTGATAGGTACGGGCGGAATGCACCTTCAGATATTGGATGGTAAGGGCTGGATTTGTCTTTTGATTGTGGGACTTATCCACACCGGAATTACATATTGCATGTACTTTTCATCACTAAAAGAATTAAGGGGACAGGAAGTTGCAATTTTAAGTTATTTAGACCCTTTGGTAGCGGTTGTAGTGTCGGTTTTAATTCTTGGAGAAGGTATTACTTTACCCCAATTAATAGGGGGAATTCTTATTCTTGGGTTCACTTTGTGGAATGAAAAAGGAGAAAATGTTGACAAATAGATTGTGTTTGAGTTAATATTAGGCGAAAGTGACAAAAAACTTAGGAGGATAAAATTGTGAAAAAGTTTATTAGTTTTGCACTTGTAACAATGCTTTTGGTTGGATGCTTAACCGGTTGCGGTAATAGCGGAGCATCCGATTCAGGCGAATTAGTATTTAAGATTGGTGCGGCAGGTCCTTTGACAGGCGCTGCTGCAGCATACGGTGATGCTGTTAATAAAGGCGCTCAGATTGCAGTTGATGAAATCAACGCAGCAGGCGGTATTAACGGAATCAAGGTTGAGTTCAAAATGGAAGATGATGAACATGATGCAGAGAAGGCTGTCAATGCGTACAACAACCTGAAAGACTGGGGTATGCAGATGATGATGGGAACAGTAACCAGTGCTCCCTGTATCGCAGTAGAGGCAGAGGCTTCAGCTGACAATATGTTCCTTATCACTCCGTCCGGAACAGCAGTAGATTGTATCAGCGGTTCCAATGCGTTCCGTCTGTGTTTCTCTGACCCTGCACAGGGTACCAAGTCTGCTGAGTACATCGGCGTGAACAAACTTGCAACAAAAGTTGCTATTATTTATGACAGTTCCGACCCTTATTCTTCAGGTATCTGCGAAAGTTTCCAGGCTGAAGCAGCAAAGCAGGGTATCGAAGTAGTTACCAGCCAAGCATTTACTTCCGACAGTAAAACAGACTTCAAAGTACAGTTGCAGAAAGCACAAAACAGTGGTGCTGAATTGCTGTTCCTGCCTATTTACTATCAGGAAGCTTCCCTGATTTTGCAGCAGGCAAACGATATGAAATATGCACCTAAGATTTTTGGCTGTGACGGTTTGGACGGAATTCTTGGCGTAGAAAACTTTGATGCTAAACTGGCAGAGGGCGTTATGCTCCTGACACCTTTTGCAGTAGATGCAGAAGATGAAGCAACTAAGAAATTCGTTGCAACCTATGCTGAGAAATACAACAACGAAGTTCCTATCCAGTTTGCAGCAGATGCATATGATGCAATCTATGCAATCAAAGCAGCTATCGAAGAGTCCGGCGCTACAGCAGATATGTCTGTTTCCGATCTTTGCGATGCAATGAAGGCTTCTATGACAAAGATTACTTTAAAGGGTCTTACAGGTACCATCACTTGGGATGAGTCCGGTGAACCTAACAAAGAGCCTAAAGCGGTTATTATCAAAGACGGCGCATATACAGCAATGTAAATATGATTTAGCAGAGGGTGTTCCTTGAGTCGCAAGTGACTTGAGGGATGCCCCTCTTTTTTATGCTATTGTAGAGGATATGTCTTGCTATGACTAAAAAATGTGTGCTATAATAATTCAATATATTACGCTTAGAGGGTGACGGTTATGAGTTTTATATCGTATTTAATTAACGGCATAAGTTTAGGAAGTGTGTATGCGATTATTGCACTTGGTTACACCATGGTATACGGAATTGCAAAAATGTTAAATTTCGCCCATGGCGATGTAATTATGATTGGTGCATATACAGTTCTTACATTGTTGACGGGTGCGGGAGTTAATCCTTGGATTGCTGTGTTAATCGGAATGGCAACCTGCACTGTTTTGGGAATGTTAATCGAAAAGGTTGCATATAAACCTTTGCGAAATGCTTCTTCATCACTGGCGGTACTGATTACTGCAATCGGTGTCAGTTATCTTTTGCAAAACACAGCGCTTTTGGTGTTCGGAGCGGATACAAAATCATTTATTAACTTTATTCCGGTGCCGTCTGTGTCTATGGCGCAGAGAGAACTGACTATTACGGGGACAACCATTGTAACCATTGTTGCATGTCTGGTCATTATGTGCGGACTGATGCTGTTTGTGAATAAGACAAAGCCCGGAAGAGCGATGAAGGCGGTTTCGGAAGACCGCGGTGCAGCGCAGCTTATGGGTGTGAATGTAAATGCAACTATATCACTGACCTTTGCAATAGGGTCCGGTCTGGCGGCGGTTGCAGGTGTGCTCCTTTGTTCGGCATACCCCAGTTTGACACCGTATACAGGTGCGATGCCCGGTATTAAGGCCTTTGTAGCGGCAGTGTTCGGCGGAATCGGTTCTATCCCCGGAGCTATGATTGGCGGAATTTTGCTTGGAATTATTGAGACTTTAGGAAAAGCCTACATATCTTCACAGGTGGCAGATGCAATTGTATTTGCAGTTTTGATTGTAGTTTTGTTGGTCAAACCTACGGGATTGTTCGGTAAGAATATTCAGGAGAAAGTGTAGGTACGTTTATGAAAATCAATATTTTAAAAACGATGAACAAAACAACAAAAAGTAATACTATTACATATTTACTGGTGGCTGTAGTTTATCTTGTGGTGCAGTTACTGGTTAGCACAGGCAATATTTCCAGCCTTATGAAAGGACTTCTCGTTCCTTTATGTGTATATGCAATTGCGGCAATCTCATTGAATCTGGTAGTAGGTATTTCCGGTGAACTGAGTTTGGGACATGCAGGCTTTATGTGCGTAGGTGCATATTCCAGTGCTTTCTTTTCAGTTTATGTGGGAGAGGGAATGCCGGAACTTTTGCGTTTTATTTTGGCGATTTTGGTAGGAGCCGGTGTGGCTGCCGTGTTCGGAATTTTGATTGGAATTCCGGTGCTGAAATTAAGAGGAGACTATTTGGCAATTGTAACCTTGGCTTTTGGCGAAATCATCAAAAACCTGATGAATGTTATGTACATAGGACGCGACAGTAAGGGATTGCATTTTTCTGTTAAAGATACCACCAGTCTTAATCTGGAAGCTGACGGACAGGTCATTGTCAAAGGTGCACTGGGAATTACCGGAACACCGAAAGATTCTACATTTACCATTGGTATAGTGTTGCTTCTCATTGCTTTATTTATTATTTTGAATTTGGTTAATTCCAGAAGCGGTCGCGCTATTATGGCTATTCGTGATAACAGAATTGCAGCGGAATCTGTCGGAATTAATGTAACCAAATACAAATTGATGGCGTTTTCCATTTCGGCGGCTCTTGCAGGCGTGGCCGGCGTTTTGTATGCCCACAATTTATCCACTTTGACAGTAAAGAAATTTGATTATAATACATCCATACTGATTTTGGTGTTTGTGGTACTCGGTGGAATCGGCAATATCAGAGGTTCCATGATTGCAGCTGTAATTTTAACGGTCTTGCCGGAGGTTTTGCGAGGACTTTCTGATTACCGTATGTTGATATATGCTGTAGTTTTGATTGCAATGATGTTATTTAACTGGGCACCGGCAGCCATTAACTGGAAGGCGAAAATCAAGGCAAAATTTAAGAATAAGAATGCGAAGGAGGCAGAATAATTATGGCAATGTTAGAAGTAAAAAATTTGTCTATTTCATTCGGCGGTCTTCGCGCGGTAGATGGTTTTGATTTAACGATTGAAAAAGGGATGCTTTATGGATTAATCGGTCCTAACGGTGCGGGAAAAACTACAGTGTTTAACCTGCTTACGGGAGTGTACAAACCCAACGAAGGAATTGTGCGTCTGGACGGCGAGGATATTACCGGTAAGTCCATCATAGAGATTAACAAAGGTGGGATTGCAAGAACTTTTCAGAATATCCGTCTCTTTAAAGAATTGACAGTGCTGGATAATGTAAAAGCAGGACTGCATAATCACAATACTTATTCTACGATAGAAGGTATTTTCAGACTTCCCGGATATTTCAAAGTAGAAAAAGCCATGAATCAGCGGGCTATGGAAATATTAAAGGTATTTGATTTGGACGGAGAGGCAGATGTTTTGGCCAGCAATCTTCCTTATGGTAAACAACGTAAACTGGAAATTGCCAGAGCCATTGCTACAGAGCCGAAACTGTTGTTGCTGGATGAACCTGCGGCGGGAATGAATCCTAACGAGACCGGTGAGTTGATGGAAACAATCCGTTTTGTGAGAGAAAAGTTCGACATGACAATTTTGCTTATTGAGCATGATATGAAACTGGTAAGCGGAATTTGTGAAGAGTTGACGGTATTAAATTTCGGACAGGTGCTTACCCACGGAAAAACGGAAGATGTATTAAATGACCCGGCAGTAATCACGGCATATTTGGGCGAATAGGAGGAAGGTCAAAGTGGCAATGTTGGAAGTAAAAGAGTTACAGGTGTATTATGGTGTAATTCAGGCATTGAAAGACGTTTCTTTTGAAGTAAATCAGGGAGAAGTTATTGCTTTAATCGGTGCAAACGGAGCGGGAAAAACCACCACTCTTCATACGATTACCGGTCTTTTGCCGGCAAAGCACGGTTCCATTATTTTTGAAGGCGTGGATATTACAAGGATGCCTGCTCACAAAATTGTGGAAATGGGAATTGCCCATGTGCCTGAAGGACGACGTGTTTTTTCGCAACTCAGTGTCTACGAGAACCTTATAATGGGGGCATATACCAGAAAAGATAAAAAAGAAATTGCGGAGAATTTGGCAAACGTGTATAAACGTTTCCCACGATTGGAAGAGCGTAAAGGCCAAAGAGCGGGAACACTTTCCGGCGGCGAGCAGCAAATGTTGGCTATGGGGCGTGCCCTGATGTCTAATCCTAAAATGATTGTAATGGATGAACCGTCAATGGGACTATCTCCCATCTTTGTAAATGAGATTTTTGATATTATTGAGAAGGTCAGTGCAGCCGGAACAACGGTTCTTTTGGTAGAACAGAATGCAAAAAAATCTTTATCCATAGCAGATAGAGCCTATGTTCTGGAAACTGGCAAAATTGTACTTTCCGGAGATGCGAAAACGCTGATGAACGATGATTCCATTAAAAAAGCATACCTTGGAGAATAAAAAGGGGGTAGAAAACATGGAAAAAATTGTAATAACCATTGCGAGACAATACGGAAGCGGAGGAAAAACCGTAGGTAAAATGGTGGCCGATGAACTTGGCATTCCCTTTTACAGCAGAGACATTATCAGAATGGCATCAGAGGACAGTGGAATCAGTGAAGCGCTGTTTGGTGAGGCAGATGAAAAACTGAGAAAAAATTTTCTGTTCAGGCTTTCTAAAAATATTTATGACGGAGATTTGATACCGCCCGAATCTGATGATTTTGTGTCTGATAAGAACTTGTTTAATTATCAGGCGAAGATTATCAAACAATTGGCGGAGACGGAGTCTTGCGTAATTGTGGGACGATGTGCGGATTATGTACTGCGGGATTATCCCAATGTTATGAGTGTGTTTGTACACGCAGATGAAGAATTCTGTTTTGACAGGGCTATGGAGCGTAACAGTATGCCGCCCCGTGAACTGGAAAAATATATTGCTAAGATAGATAAATATCGTGGCGATTATTACAAGTATTACACAGGTCAGGATTGGACGGATGCCAGAAACTATGACCTTTGTTTAAACAGTGGCAAACTGGGATTTGAGAAGTGTAAAGAAGAAATTTTGGCGTATCGCAAAGTGCGGTTTGGGTTATAGTGTAAATAAAAAGAAAAACTTAAAGTACAGAACAAACATTCGATTTTGTTCTGTACTTTTATTATGAGTTCTGTTATAATCATACATGATGAAGGAAATGTATAAGGCATTGCAAGTTACGCACGATAAGGGAGAAGGGAAATGCATAACAGTTCGGGATTATTTCAATATTACAATCAATCGGGAATAGCTCCGGAGGAACTTCTTGCGGGCACTTTTGCAAAGCACATTTATCTTTGTGTCCACCGGGAAAATGAGAGGTATAAGTCTTATTTGCAGAAATTGTTTTCCGGCTACGGGCAGTCGCTTTATATATGGTCCCATGTGCAGGATCTTTCCCGAATGGATGAAAATACATGGAAACTGTATTGTAATGATATTTTGGCAAATAAAATATTCGTGGTATGTGTCTCCAGTGAGTTTATGAGACAGGATGATATTTCATGGACCGAATTTCGGATGGCAAAACAATTGGGAATGTTGATTTTGCCGATTATTTTTGATGAAAAAGAGTATGAAAAGTTCAATAAATATTCCGATAATTTACAAGTGTTGGAAATAGATGATAAAGATACTACCAAGATACCTTTCGAAGAAAAATTACACCGGTATTTAAAAAGTGTATTTGGAATTGCTTTTTCAAAAGAACGGGAAAAGCAGGCTTCTGTTTTTGATGCGAGACTGGTGATAAGTTACCGCAAAAAGGACCGTAAATTTGTCAGGCCGATTTTGGAGGCAATCCATGCCCATCCGGATTTGCAATGGGTAGGAGTTTGGTACGATGAGTCAATGCGGCTGGGTGAGGATTACGAGAGTCAGATAAGGGACGAATTCGGAAAGGCAGATATGGCTCTGCTCTTGGTAACGGATAACCTGCTTGAGAAGAATAATCAGGGAAAAGATAATTATGTAGCAGCTATAGAGTATCCTTTTATTTGTGAGTCGAAGATTCCGTTGATAGCTATTGGGGCAGGTGAACCGGATGAAAGTTCTGTCTCAAAATATTTTGTGGCGGTTGGGGAGCAAATGGGAAAAACGGTACCGCCCGTGCCGGCTGCAGTTCCCCTTGACAATCCGGAAATGATTGCGGAAAAAATCAAAGAAGTATTGGCTTCCCAAGGTGTTTTGAAAGATCATTCTTCGGTTGGACCGGAAGAGGCTTATTTTTTGGGAATGGCATATCAAAGTGAATATTTGGTGGAGCAATCTCCGAAGTTGGCAGAAAAATATCTGATACTGGCTGCTGCGGCGGGAAAACATGAAGCATTTGAGCAGTTGGCAACTAACTATAAACACGGAATCGGTGTAGAGAGAAATATTGACAAGGCAAAAGGAATACAGGAAAACTACGTCAAATTTTTGCTTCAAAAGAAAAAAACATGGGATAATAATGATGAAGCAGATGCCATTACCGCACTCAGGGATTTGTGCGAACTGCAGGATATGGCTCCCCAGTTTAATGACTATCAGTATTGCAGAATATTGGTAGAAATTTGTGAGGAAATATATGAGAGAGAACATTCCCTTTACCATGAGTTAAGAGTATATGAGATGAAACAACGGTATGCAAAAGCCAGGATGCGAAGCCGGATATTTTCTCCCATTGGGGATGGTCTGGAAGGAATGAGCCTGAAAGAGATTTATGAGGATATTTATTCATTTTATATAAACCTTGGAAATCGGGTACAGCAGGGGGAAATAAAGAAGATAGGTGTAAACTATCTGATAGGACACAGCACCATACCTTGTGAGGAGTTGAGTTACCTGATAAACAAAGGCTATTTGGAAGCTATGTTCTGTAGAGGACGGTTAGGTTTTCTTTTTGCGAATGTATGGAAAGAAAAGGCAGAAGGAATCCGGGAAATGGAAAGAGTAATCCGTCTGAAATGGGAACTGGTAAAACTTGCCGGTGACAGATGGGCATATAATTCGCTCCGACAGGATTACGAGTGCCTTATCAGGCTTCTTGATAATCATGGTATTTATAAAGCTGTGGAAGATTTTAGTTTGGAATATCAGAAGTATTTGGATGGTGAAATCCTGTAATAAGGTTATGGGCAATTCATATGTTAATAAGTGATGTGGGATTGACATTTTTTGTGGATTTTGGAGGTAAAATATGCCTATGGAGTTTAAATTGCATTCTGAATATAAGCCCACCGGCGACCAGCCGCAGGCTATTAAAGCACTTGTGGATGGTTTTAGGGAGGGCAACCAGTTTCAGACTCTGCTGGGGGTTACGGGATCGGGCAAGACTTTTACAATGGCAAATGTAATTGCCGCCTTAAATAAACCGACTTTGGTAATCGCACATAACAAAACCCTTGCGGGGCAATTGTACGGTGAGTTTAAGGAATTTTTTCCCGACAATGCCGTGGAATATTTCGTCAGTTATTACGACTATTACCAACCGGAGGCTTATGTTCCGTCATCGGATACGTATATTGCAAAAGATTCCTCTATCAACGAGGAAATTGATAAATTGCGCCTGTCTGCCACTGCGTCTTTGACAGAACGGCGGGATGTGGTGGTAGTTGCCAGTGTGTCCTGCATTTATGGTCTGGGTAGTCCTGACAGTTATCAGGAAATGGTAGTGTCTCTGCGTCCCGGAATGACCAAAGACCGGGATCAGGTTATTCATGAACTGATTGAACTTCAATATGACCGTAATGAAATGGATATTAAGCGCGGTACTTTCCGGGTGCGCGGCGACGTGCTGGAAATATATCCGGCTCAAGGCGGGGATTTTTTGATTCGCATTGAATTTTTTGGCGATGAAATTGACCGCATATGTGAAACAGACCCTCTGACCGGACAAGTACATTCTACTTTGAATCACATATCTATATTTCCGGCATCCCACTACGTTGTGCCCCAAGAGCAGATTAACCGTGCTTGTGAACGTATTGAGGCGGAATTGGAAGAACGTATTAAGTATTTTAAAGGTGAGGATAAATTGTTGGAAGCACAGCGCATATCCGAGCGCACCAACTTTGATATAGAGATGTTGCGGGAAACCGGTGTTTGTTCCGGTATTGAAAATTATTCCAGACATTTGAACGGAACTGCTGCAGGAGAGCCCCCGGCGACTCTTATGGACTTTTTTAAAGATGATTTTTTGATTATTATTGATGAATCTCACATGACAGTACCCCAGATTCGTGCTATGTATGCAGGGGACAGATCCAGAAAGACTACATTGGTGGATTATGGATTCCGTTTGCCCTCTGCGCTGGATAACAGGCCATTGGAATTTGGGGAGTTTGAAGATCGAATTGATCAGATGTTATTTGTTTCTGCAACCCCCTCTACTTATGAGGCAGAGCATGAATTGCTCAGAACGGAGCAGATTATCCGCCCCACCGGGCTTCTTGACCCGGAGGTTGTGGTGCGCCCTGTGGAAGGGCAGATAGATGACCTTATCGGTGAGGTCCGGGATGTAATCGGTAAAGGAAGTAAGGTTTTGGTAACGACCCTTACTAAGCGTATGGCAGAAGATTTGACAGACTATATGCGGGAAGTAGGTATTCGTGTAAAGTATTTGCATTCGGATATTGATACTTTGGAGCGGGCAGAAATTATCCGCGACATGCGACTGGATGTTTTCGATGTTTTGGTAGGTATCAATCTGCTGCGGGAAGGTTTGGACATTCCCGAAATTGCATTGGTGGCAATTTTGGATGCGGACAAAGAAGGCTTCCTTCGTTCTGAAACGTCTCTTATTCAGACGATTGGCCGTGCGGCGCGAAATGCTGACGGACGTGTCATAATGTATGCTGATGTAATGACGGATTCCATGAATGCGGCAATTACGGAAACCAACAGACGACGTGAACTTCAGATGAAATATAATGAGGAACATGGTATCACGCCTCAGACAATCCGTAAGGCGGTCAGAGACCTTATCAGTATTTCTAAAGTGGTGGCGCAGGAAGAGGTAAGATTTGAAAAAGATCCGGAATCCATGAGCCGTAAAGAATTGGAGAAATTAATTGCAGAAGTGCAAAAGAAGATGCAAAAAGCCGCTGCAGATTTAAATTTTGAAGCTGCGGCAGAACTGCGTGATAAGATGATGGAATTGAAAAAGACTCTTTTAGATTTGGAGAAAAAGTAATGGATGAAGCATTGAAAATGCGTCCGAGACAGTATATTAAAATCAGGGGCGCAAAAGAACATAATTTACAAAATATTGATGTAGATATTCCGAGAAATGAATTTGTGGTTCTGACAGGGCTGTCAGGTTCCGGTAAATCTTCTTTGGCATTCGATACTATTTATGCGGAAGGTCAGCGCAGATATATGGAATCTCTTTCCTCCTATGCCCGCATGTTCTTGGGTCAGATGGAAAAGCCTAATGTGGAAAAAATTGAAGGATTATCTCCTGCAATTTCCATTGACCAGAAATCCACTAACCGGAATCCCCGTTCTACGGTGGGCACAGTTACGGAAATTTATGACTATTTCCGTCTGCTCTATGCCAGAATTGGTATTCCCCATTGCCCGGAATGCGGTAGGGAAATTGCGAGACAGACTGTGGATCAAATGGTGGATCAGATTATGGCTATGGAGCCGGGGACAAAATTACAGTTGCTTGCACCGGTGGTCAGAGGACGCAAGGGGGAACATGTGAAGATATTTGACCGCGCGAAACGCAGCGGTTATGTCCGCGTCCGCGTTGATGGCAATTTGTATGAACTGTCGGAAGAAATTAAACTGGATAAGAATATTAAGCATAATATCGAGATTGTAGTAGACCGTCTGGTTGTAAAAGAAGGAATTGAACGTAGACTGGCAGATTCTATTGAGACTGTTTTGGAACTGGCGGAAGGACTTTTGGAAGTTGATGTTATCGGCGGGGAAACTTTGAATTTCAGTGAAAGTTTTGCCTGCCCGGATTGTGGTGTCAGCATTAGTGAAGTAGAGCCCAGAAGTTTTTCCTTTAACAATCCTTTCGGTGCCTGTCCGGTGTGCTTTGGTCTTGGATATAAGATGGAGTTTGATTCGGAACTTATGATTCCTGACAGGAGTCTGAGTATTAACCAAGGAGCAATAGCAGTTACGGGATGGCAGTCCTGTCAGGATAAGGGCAGTTTTACCAACGCCATTTTGCAGGCTCTTTGTAAAGAATACAAATTTGATTTGGACACTCCTTTTGAAAAATATCCGGAAAAAGTACAGAATATTCTTCTTTATGGTACAGACGGAAAAGAAGTGGAAGTGCATTATGTTGGACAGCGAGGCAGAGGAGTTTATCCTGTTGCGTTTGAAGGAGTCATAAAAAATGTGGAACGCAGATACAGAGAGACAGCCTCTGAGTATATGAAAGCAGAGTATGAGGCTTTTATGCGTATTACTCCCTGTAACGAGTGTGGAGGTATGCGGTTAAAGAGGGAATCTTTGGCTGTAACGGTATGTGATAAAAACATTCACGAAATTACTTCCTTTTCTATATCGGAACTGTATGATTTCCTGCAAAATATGCAACTAAGTAGCCAACATCAACTGATCGGCAAGCAAATTCTGAAAGAGATTAGAGCGCGGGTAGGCTTCCTTATGGATGTGGGACTGAATTATTTGTCTTTGTCCCGCGGAACCGGTACTTTGTCCGGCGGTGAGGCTCAGCGTATCAGGCTGGCAACTCAGATTGGTTCCGGCTTGGTTGGCGTGTGTTATATTTTGGATGAGCCAAGTATCGGTCTGCATCAGCGTGATAATGACAAACTGATTGCGACACTAAAGAATTTGAAAGATTTGGGAAATACGCTTATTGTTGTGGAACATGATGAGGATACCATGCGTGCGGCGGACTATATTGTGGATATCGGTCCCGGTGCAGGATGCCATGGAGGACAGGTTGTGGCTTGCGGAACGGCGCAGGATCTTATGGATACGCCGGGGTCTATTACCGGGCAATATCTCAGCGGAAAGAAAAAAATTCCTGTTCCGACGACCCGTAGGAATCCCATAGGAAAACTAACGGTAAGGGGCGCCAGAGAGAATAACCTGAAAAATGTAAACGTGGATTTTCCTTTAGGTGTATTTACATGTGTGACAGGAGTGTCAGGTTCGGGAAAGAGTTCTCTTGTGAATGAAATCCTTTATAAACATTTGGCGAGGGATTTAAACCGTGCCAGATGTATTCCGGGAAAACATGAAGGAATTGATGGTATTGAACAACTGGACAAAGTAATTGATATTGACCAGTCTCCCATCGGACGTACGCCCAGATCCAATCCCGCTACTTATACAGGAGTATTCGACCAAATCCGTGACCTTTTTGCGGCAACTACAGATGCCAAAGCGAAAGGTTATAAAAAGGGCCGGTTCAGTTTTAATGTAAAAGGCGGAAGATGTGAGGCTTGCAGCGGCGATGGTATTATCAAAATCGAAATGCACTTTTTGCCGGATGTCTATGTCCCTTGTGAGGTTTGCGGAGGAAAACGTTATAACCGTGAAACTTTGGAAGTAAAATACAAAGGGAAGAGTATTTTTGATGTTCTGGATATGACTGTGGAAGAGGCAATGCCATTCTTCGAGAACGTGCCCTCCATCTACAGAAAAATAAAGACTATGTATGATGTGGGATTGTCCTATGTGAAACTTGGTCAGCCTTCCACCCAACTTTCCGGCGGCGAGGCCCAGAGAGTGAAACTGGCAACAGAACTCAGCAGACGCAGTACGGGCAAAACTATTTATATTTTGGACGAGCCGACTACCGGTCTGCATTTCGCAGATGTGCATAAGTTGGTGGATATTATTCATCAACTTACGGAAGGCGGAAATACGGTGGTGGTTATTGAGCATAATCTGGATGTCATTAAAACTGCGGACTATATTATAGATATCGGTCCCGAAGGCGGAGCGGGCGGCGGAACCATTGTGGCTATGGGAACCCCGGAAGAAGTGGCGTCCAATCCGAAATCATACACCGGAAAATATATTAAAAAGATGTTGTAAAATTTTTTGTAAAAAGTCTAAAGTTTTTAGATTATTTTGCCGATAGAAGTAATAATAAGGCAGGGACGCAGAAAAAAGGCGGAGGGAACCGTTCTCTTTTCTGCGTTTTATTTTTTAAAATTTTATGAAAACCCTATGAAAATGGAGAATTTTAGGTTATAATAATTTAGCGTGTTTTATAAAATCCAAAAAATGAACAGCATTTTTTACTAATCATAAAAATAGATACCATTTTAGAAAGGGATAGTAGTTATGCAATACACAGATATCGGAATCGATTTGGGAACTGCCAGCATTTTGGTTTACATCAGAGGAAAAGGAGTTGTCCTGAAAGAGCCCTCAGTTGTAGCTTTTGATAGAGATACAAATAAAATTAAAGCAATCGGAGAGGACGCCAGACTTATGCTGGGTAGAACTCCCGGTAACATTGTAGCGGTCAGACCTCTTCGTCAGGGGGTTATTTCCGACTATACCGTTACGGAAAAAATGATGAAATACTTCATCCAGAAAGCTCTTGGAAGAAAGGCATTCCGTAAGCCCCGCATTGCAGTTTGCGTGCCCAGTGGTGTTACTGAAGTAGAAAAGAAAGCCGTTGAAGATGCTACTTATCAGGCAGGCGCAAGAGAGGTTTCTATTATTGAGGAGCCTATCGCAGCAGCAATCGGTGCGGGAATTGATATTTCTAAACCCTGCGGAAATATGATTGTAGATATCGGTGGTGGTACTTCTGATATTGCAGTTATTTCCTTGGGTGGTACGGTAGTCAGCGCATCCATCAAAATCGCAGGTGATGACTTTGATGAAGCGATTGTACGTTACATGAGAAAGAAACACAACCTTCTGATTGGTGAAAGAACAGCGGAAGATTTGAAAATCAAAATTGGTTCCGCATTCCCCCGGCCGGAAGTGGACTATATGGATGTAAGGGGCCGTAATCTGGTAACAGGTTTGCCCAAGACTGTGAGAGTTTCTTCCGAGGAAACCGAGGAAGCGCTCCGCGAAACAACAGCACAAATTGTAGAAACCATTCACAGTGTGCTGGAAAAAACTCCGCCCGAGCTTGCAGCGGATATCGCAGACCGCGGTATTGTTTTGACAGGCGGCGGAAGTTTGCTTAGAGGTTTGGAAGATTTGATTTCTGCCAAAACCGGCATTAATACCATGACGGCTGAAGATCCTATGACAGCAGTTGCGGTAGGTACCGGTAAATATGTGGAATTCCTTGCCGGTTACAGAGAGGATTAATACTCGTTAGGAGGAAATGTCATGCTGAAGGGACTTTATACTGCGCATACGGGACTGAGAAATGAACAGAATAGAATGGATATTATGACCAACAACCTGGCAAATGCATCTACAGTTGGTTTCAAAAAAGAAGGTTCTACCAGCCAGTCCTTCAGTTCAGTGTTGGCTATTAAAGTAAAGGATGCATCAGTAGGTCTGGCAACCAGAACGCCTATCGGATACAACAACCCCGGTGTAAAAATCGGCGAAAACTATACCGACTACACCCAGGGCTCCTTTAGAATTACGGACAACACTTTTGATTTGGCATTGTCGGGAGAGGGCTTCTTTGCCATCGAGTTTACGAATAAAGCGGGAGAAACTGCTACAAAATATACCAGGTCGGGAGACTTCACTTTAAACAATGAGGGCTATCTGGTAACAAATGAAGGTGATTATGTACTTGATGAAAACAGTAAGAGAATCAAGTTGAATCCTCTTGCTGATGCCTCTATTAAGTCTGACGGCACTATTGAGCAAAACGGCGTAGAAGTAGCAAAAATTCAAATAACAGACTTCCAAGATTACAATTACTTGGAAAAATATGGAGAAACTTATTTCCAGCCCGTAGAAGGGGCGGAAATTATTGACTCAAAAGCAACCGTGAACTCCGGCTATCTGGAAATGTCAAATGTACAGGTAGTCAGTGAAATGGTGAATTTGATTAATATTACCAGACAATATGAAAGTAACCAGAAGGTAATGCAGACATATGACGGTTCTCTGGATATTGCAGTAAATCAGTTAGGTAAACTGTAAACTAAGGAGGTAGCACATGGTTAGAAGTTTATGGACAGCCGCGACCGGAATGCTGGCACAGCAGACCAATATTGATGTAATCGCAAACAACTTATCAAATGTAAATACAACAGGTTATAAAACAGAGGTTAATGAATTTAAATCTCTGTTGTACCAAAATATACAGACCCGTACCACTTCTGCAAATGGTGAACAGAAGCCCATAGGAGCACAGGTAGGTCTCGGTGTCAGAAATGCATCTGTGACAACTATTTTTAAAGATGGTGCATTGCTTGCAAGTGAAAGCGACAGTGCATTTGCTATCAGCGGCGACGGTCTCTTTTCCGTACAAGGTGAAGACGGAAATACATACTATACCCGTAACGGTAATTTCCAGTGGACACTGGCAGCCAATAACGGTATTATGTTGTCCACTTCCGATGGTCTTCCTGTAATCAGTTCCGATGGAAAACCTATTGTTCTCAGTAATGAATATATGACCAGCCGCATTACCGTAACGGCAGACGGAGAGATTTGCTATCCTGATGAAAATAACAATCCGAAGTCTCTCGGTATCACATTAGGAGTGTTCCAGTTTACAAATCCCGCAGGTCTGGAAAAGACCGGTGATGGCTTGTTCAAACAGACAGCAGCCAGCGGTGCAGCTATAAATGAGGCTACCAGCACTGCTGTACAGAGAAGTAAAGTCAGTCAGGGATTTTTGGAAGGTTCCGGTGTGCAGGTAGTAGATGAAATGGTAAATATGATTACTGCCCAGCGTGCTTATGAATTGAATTCCAAAGCAATCACAGCATCTGATGAGATGCTCCAGCAAGCCAATAACTTGCGAAGATAATGAGTCAAGTGCATGGCTGAGATGATGTGTTACATGCTTGCATGTAAATGCATCAGCGAATGCTTGCATGCGAAAGGAGGAAGCTTCTATGGATATCAGTGGTATCACAGCTGCATATGCGGATATATATACAAAGCAGCAGAATCAGACGGCGTCTAAACTGGAAACAGAACTTGATGCAGATTTTACGCAAAAAACAGAAGATGAGTTGATGGATGCCTGTAAGGAATTTGAGGCCTATTTTTTGGAAATGATGTTTAAAGAAATGATGAATACTATTCCGAAAGATGAAGATTCTGCTTCTTCCTATGCTTCAGGTATGATGGATTACTATCAGGACTCTATGCTCAGGGAACTGGCCGGACAGTCTACGGAAAGCAGTCCTATGGGATTGGCTCAGATGCTTTATGAACAAATGAAAAGAAATTACGGTTTATAATTTTAAAAGAACATCAATTAATTCCTATCTTGGAAAAGCCAGGATAGGAATTTTAAATTTGAAACTGATACCAAGGCATGAGAAGAAAGGTTTAAAATGGAAAGTATACAAGGATATGTGGAACATATCATTTTTCAAAATGCAGACAATGGATATACAGTCATGAATCTGGTGGCAGACGGAGAGGAAATTACCTGTGTGGGGATGCTTAAAGGTATTTCCCAAGGCGAAAGCATTAAGGCGGAAGGGGATTACATTTCACATCCGGTCTATGGAAATCAGTTTAAAATCTCGTCTTTTCAGACCACATTGCCGGAAGACAGTGTCAGTATGGAAAGGTATTTGGGCAGTGGTGCTATCCGGGGAGTGGGTCCGGCGCTGGCGGCCCGTATTGTAAAAAAATTCGGTGCCGATACGTTCAGGATTATCGACGAAGAGCCGGAACGGCTTGTGGAAATTAAGGGAATCAGCGAGCGTATTGCAAGAGAAATTTCTGCCCAGATGGAGGAAAAAAAGGATTTGCGTGAGGCCATGGTATACTTACAAAAATTCGGGATTTCCAATACTTTAGCTATAAAAATATATAATACATACGGAAACGGGCTGTACCATGTTATGCAGGAAAACCCCTACCGCCTGGCGGAAGATATACAGGGCGTGGGATTTAAGATTGCAGATGAAATAGCAGGAAAAATCGGTATACATACCGATTCCGATTATCGGATTCGCAGCGGACTTCTTTACACCTTGTTGCAGGCAGTACAGGAAGGAAACACTTATCTCCCGATGGAGATACTGCGTAAAAGGGCGGCAGCACTTTTGGAATTAAAAGAAGAGTATATGGATGCCCAAGTGGCGAATCTTTCCATGGATAGAAAAATAGTAATAAAGGGGGCGGAAAATTTATACGCCGGTGTTTCGGGACAAATTTCTGATGAGGCAAAAGTTTTTGCATCTACTTTTTATTTTGCAGAACTAAATTGTGCCCGGATGTTACACGACCTTAATTTGACTATGGCCGGTTCTGATGGTTTGCTTCCGTCTGAAGAAAAATATATTTTAGAGAGAGTAAAACGCCTTGACCGGGATTTGGGATTGGAATTGGATGAATTACAGATGAATGCGGTTCTTGAAAGCGTAAAGCATGGACTGCTGATAATATCCGGTGGTCCCGGCACAGGAAAAACCACAACCATCAATACTATTATCCGATATTTTGAAAGTGAAAATATGGATATCTTTCTGGCGGCGCCTACGGGACGTGCGGCTAAGCGCATGACGGAGGCGACAGGCTATGAAGCCAGAACGATACACAGAATGTTGGAACTAAACGGAGCCCTTTCTGACGATGAACACCGAAGTGTACGTTTTGAAAGAAATGAAGAAAATCCGTTGGAGGCAGATGTAATTATTGTAGATGAAATGTCTATGGTGGATTTGACAGTTTTTCAGGCATTGTTAAAAGCAGTTACTCCCGGTACCCGTTTGATTCTGGTGGGGGACGTGGATCAGCTTCCTTCGGTAGGTCCGGGACAGATTTTGAGGGATCTTATAGAGAGCGGAGCCTTTCCTACCGTGACACTAAAGAAGATTTTCCGTCAGGCGGGAGAAAGTGACATTGTTGTCAATGCGCACAAAATCAATCGGGGAGAACAAATTGCTTTGGACAACAAAAGTCGTGATTTTTTCTTTCTTGAAAGAAGTGACACTAATGTCATATACAAACATATGGTGCAACTTATCACGGAGAAATTGCCTAAATATGTAGATGCAGATAGTTTAGATATCCAAGTACTGACACCTATGCGCAAAGGTACCTTGGGAGTGGAGACTTTAAATAAGATTTTACAGGAATATATTAATCCGCCTGCGGTTGGGAAAAAAGAGCATGTGGCAGGTGATACGGTGCTGCGCATGGGCGATAAAGTGATGCAGATACGGAACAATTACCAGTTGGAATGGGAGGTGCTGAGCCGGTATGGCATTCCTATTGACAAAGGAATGGGCGTGTTTAACGGTGATGTGGGCAAAATAGTGGAAATAAATGATTATGCCCAGCAATTGGTGGTGGAATTTGAGGAACAAAAGCGTGTGACTTATGCTTATGCCGGATTGGAAGAATTGGAACTGGCTTATGCGGTTACTATCCATAAGTCTCAGGGAAGTGAATATCCGGCGGTGGTGTTGCCAATTTTAAGCGGTCCGAAAATGTTGCTGAACCGTAACTTGCTTTATACTGCGGTGACGAGAGCCAAAACCTGCGTGACTATTTTGGGCAGCAGTGAGACCGTGCGTGACATGATTGAAAATGCACAGGTCAGCAGACGGTACACGGCGCTGAGGGATAGGATATGCGAAATTAGGGGAAATTAGTACAAAGGAGAGAAAATTGAGATTAAAAATTGTGTGGGAATTTTTACTGGGCTTATTGTTTCCGGAGAGGTGTCCCCTCTGTGATGAGCCTGTAAAGACGGGGGAAAAGGGATTTTGCCGGGAGTGCCGCAAAAAGTTGCGGATTGTAGGAGAAGGCGGAAAGATGAAAAGAGAGCATGTTGCGGAAGTGAGAGTGCTCTATGAATATCCTTCCGTGGCACCGGCTGTTTATCGTTTTAAATACAGTGGCCGCAAAAGATACGCCGCTGTTTTTGCAAAAGAAATATATGACGAATTGGGAGAGGTTATAAAGACCTGGAGGGCAGACGGGATTATTGCGGTTCCCCTTCATCCCAAAAGGCTGAGGAAGCGGGGATATAATCAGGCAGCGCTGCTGGCAAAGGAACTTTCAAAGTATTTGGGGGTGCCCTTTTACAGTAGCTTGGTGCAACGGATAAAGAATACGGTTCCGCTGAAAGAATTAAATGCCTCGGAGCGCCAAAATAATTTGAAAAAGGCTTTCAAAATGTGCCAAAATGATGTAAAATTAAATACGATTATAATTGTTGATGACATTTACACTACGGGACAGACCGTAGAGGAGATGGCAAAGCTGTTATGGTTCCACGGAGTTAAACAAATTTATGTGGTTGCATTGGCCGGAGGGTCGGATGCATAAGGAGGAAATTATGAACGTAAGAAATTGTAGAAAATGCGGAAGAGTTTATAATCATGTGGTGGGTCCTACAATTTGTCCTGCCTGCCGGGAACAAATGGATAAAAAATTCGGAGAAGTAAAAGAATATGTAAGAGAGCATAGAGGTGCTACAATCAATGAAGTTTCTGAGAAGTGCGAAGTGGAAGTACAGCAGATTCATCAGTGGCTGCGCGAAGAGCGCCTGGAACTTATGGAAGGTTCAGGAATTGTGCTTCAATGCGAAAGTTGCGGTGCAGTTATTTACAGTGGACGTTTCTGTCAGGGATGTAAGAATGGTTTGGCAAGAGGCTTAAATAAGTCTATTGCACCTGCTCCCAAGGCAGCTCCCGAACCTGTGAAGCAGACCCGTGACAAAGACAAGATGAGATTCCTGTAAGCAGAGGAGTTCTGAGTTAATTGTATTTTGAAAAAGGAATTTAAAAGAGGCTTGAAAAGATGCTGAACGAAGAAAGAATTATTTTAATGACAAAGTTGGCATCCTACGAAGCACATGAAGGAAAGAAAAACGGAGCCATAGGCAGTTATTTCCGAAGCGATTATGTGGGGATAAAAGTGCTTGGGTCCATGGTGTGCGCAGCGATTGTTTTTGCAGTTTGTTTTGCACTGTATATTTTCTATGACTTCGAAGTGTTTATGCAGGATATATATAAAATGGACTTGTTTCTTTTTGCGCAAAACGTGTTGATTGCTTTTCTGGTTTTTGTGGCAGGTTATGGTTTGTTGTCCTATGTGATATACACAGTGCGTTACAGTAAGGCAAAAAAGGCGCAGAAAAATTATTATAACAATCTTAAAAAATTGGCAAGCATGTATGAGAAATCATCATAAGCGGAAAGGTTTTAGTTTGACATGAGAACTATGCTGGAATTTAAAGAAATATTGAGAAAAGTATATGGCAAGTATGAAGTGTTCATCCTTCCGGTGGCTAAGTTTTTGCTGGCGCTTTTGACTCTGATGATGGTAAATAGCCGTCTTGGGTATATGGAGGCTGTGGACAACAGTGGAGTTGTGTTGATTGTGTCACTCCTTTGCTCCTTTCTTCCTATGGGATTTATATTGATTTTTGGGGCACTTTTCGTACTGCTGCATTTGTATACTTTAGCTATAGAAATGGCATTGGTGGGACTTGCGGTATTCCTGATTATGGGACTTTTGTTCCTGCGTTTTGTGCCAAAGGACTCTTTGGTTGTATTGTTGACAACTTTGTGTTTTCACTTGAACATCCCCTATGTGATGCCGGTATGTATGGGTCTTGTGGGAACTCCGGCGTCTGCCGTTTCGGTAGGTTGCGGAGTAGTGGTTCATTACATGATTAACTTTATTTCCAATAATGCAACGGTAATCAGTTCCATAGAGGATTCCGAGGCTACGGTAAGGCTTCGGATGGTAATTGATTATTTGCTGGGAAACCGTGCTATGTTTGTGGTAGTAGCCGCTTTTGCAATTACGGTGTTTGTGGTATACATTATCAGGCGTATGTCCATAGACTATAACTGGAGCATTGCAATCATTGCAGGTGCAATGGTGGATGCGGTGGTTCTTTTGATAGGCGATTTGATGTATGATACAAATGTGTCTGTGGTATGGGTTCTGGTAGGAACTATTGTGGCGGTTTTGATTGCCTTTGTATTACAGTTTTTTGTGTTTAATGTGGATTACCGCCGGACAGAAAAAGTACAGTTTGAAGATGACGAATATTACTATTATGTAAAAGCAGTGCCGAAAATGACTGTGGCAACACCCACGAAGACTGTGAAAAAGATTAATTCCCAGGTAAGAACCGGCAGTGCGCCCAGACCTTACGGTACGGCGACAGGTGCCAGAACATTGGGAGATGATGATGTCCGCGGAAATGCGGTTGCGGGAAACAGGACTTCGGCAACAAGGGTGGCATCGGCTGCATCAGGAAGGACTGTTACAACTGAGCGGACGGGAAATCCTAACCGCAGTATGCAACACGACAGACTGTCTGCCGGAAGAAGTGTTTCTGCAAACAGAACTGTGACAAGTAATTATGAGGAAACTGCGGATCCTTTTTTGGAGGATTTGGAGGACGTATAAACACGAAACTATAAATAGTATCAGAGGTACGCTATGAATTACATTCAGTCCATGACAGAAGACCTTGACTTGCGTATGCCCACGATGGACATTACGGATGTTGTGGAGATTTTGATTATCTCCTTTCTGATTTATCACATTTTAATATGGATTAAGAACACCAGAGCATGGTCTTTGCTGAAAGGTATTCTGGTAATCGGTGCATTTCTGCTTGTGGCAGCGTACTTCCGTATGAATACCATCTTGTGGATGGCAAGTAACATTCTTGGATTTGCGGTTACAGCTGTCATTGTTATTATGCAGCCGGAACTTCGTAAAGCACTGGAGGAATTGGGAAATAACAATTTAATCCGCTCTGTTTTGAACTTTGACGTAGTGGGAAGAAGAGAAGAAGGACTGTTTTCCGATAAAACAATCAATGAGATTAGCAAGGCCTGCGTGGAGATGGGAAGGGTCAGAACCGGTGCCCTGATAGTCATTCAGCAGAAACAGCCTTTGGGAGATTTTGAAAGAACCGGTATTGAAGTAGACGCTATAGTGACAAGCCAGTTGCTTATTAATATTTTTGAACACAACACACCGTTGCACGACGGTGCTGTTATTGTAAGAGGAAACCGTATTACTTCGGCGACCTGTTATTTGCCCCTTTCCGACAATCTGAATTTGGATAAAGGTTTGGGTACAAGACATCGTGCAGGTCTGGGTATAT
Organism: Lachnospiraceae bacterium; assembly: GCA_017468395.1. GTDB lineage: Bacteria > Bacillota > Clostridia > Lachnospirales > Lachnospiraceae > Acetatifactor. The sequence goes on from JAFUIR010000011.1 coordinate 245,890, forward strand.
CCGAAGTGACAGACGCTATGACTATTGTGGTTTCTGAGGAAACCGGTAAAATCAGCGTGGCGTATAAAGGAATGCTGGAACGCGGTCTGGATGGAGAGAAACTGAAACAGCGTTTGAAAAACATTCAAAACAAAGGTGAAAATGAAATCCGTAAACCTAGAAGAAGGGGAGGTAAAGGCAAGAATGAAAAAGAAACTGACAAATAACCTTCTGCTGAAAATTCTTTCTGTGCTGATTGCCTTCTCGCTTTGGTTTGTAGTAATAAATATTGATGATCCGGTAGATGAAAAAACATTTTCAAATATAAAAGTAAACCTTATTAACACCGACGTCCTTGCTGCCCAAGACAAAGTGTATGAAGTGCTGGACGGGTCGGATGTCTTAAAAGTTAAAGTGGAAGCCAACCGGTCTTTGCTCGAAAATTTAAGTGCATCCGATATTGTAGCAGAGGCAGATTTTAAAAAAGTAACAGAGGACAATACGGTAGAAATTAATTTGTATTCTACCCGCTCTAATGATGAAATCAGAAGTATCAGTAGCGGCGTTACTGCGGTAAAATTAAATGTAGAAGACAAGAAGTCCAAACGCCTTATGCTGAGAACAGAAATAGCCGGTGAACCTGAGTCGGGATATATCGTAGGAAGTCCTGTGATGGATCAGAACCGTGTTGAAATTTCGGGACCGGAATCAGTGATTTCCGAGATTGCTTCGGCGGCGTTGAAAGTGGATGTAAGCGATTGGGACAGAGCAATTTTCACATATGCGGACGTGGTTTTGTATGATGCAGACAAAAAAGTAATAGAATCTGATGCTGTTACTATGAATACAAATCATGTAAAAGTGACAGTGCCTATTTTGCGCACGAAGGTAGTTCCTATTGTGGTAGAGACAACGGGTGTGCCTGCAGAAGGATATGCTGCAACAGGCGTAGTGGAACAAAGCGTTAATTCTGTGATGATTGCGGCAGAGGATTCAGTAATTGCCGGTATCAACCGGATTGTAATCCCTAAAGCAGATTTGGATATTACCGATGATACGGAAACTTTGGAAAAGACTTATAGTATTAAGAGATTTTTACCGGAAAATGTAGTTCTGGCAGATGAGGAAACTAAGATTACGGTAAAGGTGTTCATCGAAAAACTGAAGGAACAGGCTTTCAAGATTCCGGCAGAACAGATACATTTGGTGGGAGTGCCTAAGGATTATGAAGTGAAACTGGCGGGTGATGCCACCGAGTTCAATTTGTATCTAAAGGGTCTGGAGGCTGATTTGAAAGCCGTACAAATCAGCGAAATTGAAGGTTTTATCCAGGTGGACAACTATATGGAAAGTCTGGATGTAGAAAAAGTGGAAGATGGTGTGTACTTAGTATCCATAGAATTTGATTTTAGTGGTAATGTTGTGCAGATCCGTGATGTGAAAGCGCTGATTAGCATACAAATTATAGAAGAAATGTAAAGAAAGGTTTAAAAAAGATGGCACGTTTATTTGGAACAGATGGTGTAAGAGGTGTAGCAAATGAGGAATTGACTCCCCTTCTTGCTATGCAACTTGGGCAGGCAGGAGCTTGTGTTTTGGCAAAGGAGAAAGAACATAAACCTACAATTATGGTAGGATGCGATACCCGTATTTCCGGGGATATGTTGGCAAATGCCCTTATGGCCGGTGCTTGTTCTGTAGGAGCAAACTGTATTTATGTAGGAGTCCTTCCTACGCCGGCGGTGGCTTATCTTGCAAGAAAGTATAAAGTGGATGCCGGAGCGGTTATTTCCGCATCTCACAATCCCGTAGAATTTAACGGAATTAAATTCTTTGACGGCAAAGGATATAAACTTCCTGATGCCATGGAAGATGAAATTGAGAGTCTGATTAAATCCGGTATGCAGGGAGTGAAGTTCCCTACCGGTACAAGTATTGGTAAAATCAAATACCGCAACGATGCAAGGGAAGAGTATATTAATCACTCTATCCGCGCCGTAAATGTAAATCTGAATGGTATGAAGATTGTAGTGGATTGTGCGGAAGGAGCTTCTTATTACACTTCTGTGGAAGCACTTAAAGAACTTGGAGCACAGGTTGTAGCAATACATAACAATCCTGACGGTACAAATATTAATGCAAACTGCGGTTCTACCCATATGGAAGAATTACAGGCAAGAGTTGTATATGAAAAGGCAAATGTTGGTCTGGCTTTTGACGGCGACGCAGACCGTATGCTGGCAGTAGATGAAAATGGAAATATGGTTGACGGTGACCAGATTATGGCTATCGTGGGCAATCATATGAAAAAACAGGGCAAACTGAAAAACGAGACAATTGTTACAACTGTCATGAGTAATTTAGGATTTACATTGATGGCTAATAAATATGACATCAAATTGGAACAAACCAAAGTCGGTGACAGATATGTTTTGGAACGTATGGTAGAAATCGGAGCGAGTCTTGGAGGAGAGCAGTCCGGTCACATTATTTTCCTTGATGAAAATACAACCGGTGACGGTCTGTTGAGTGCACTGCATTTGCTTGAAGTAATGGTAGATACAGGGGAGAAGTTGTCTGACCTGGCAGAAATTATGCAGGTACTTCCTCAGGCGCTGGTGAATGCAAAGGTTCCCAATCATAAGAAGGAACATTATATGGAGTATCCCGAAATTGCAGCGGCTATTGAGGAGATTACAAATAAATTCGCAGGTGAAGGAAGAGTGTTGATTCGTCCTTCCGGAACAGAACCGCTTGTTCGCGTTATGATTGAGGGGAAAGACAAAGCGCAGATTCAGCAGGAGGCTGAAAAACTGGCAAGTTTGATTCAGGATATTATGTTTTAACCGGCAAAAGGAGGGCGATTGCAATGGTAAGTCAGAAAGTGGTCATTAAGAATCCTACAGGGTTGCATTTAAGACCTGCGGGTATTTTGTGCAAAGAGGCAATGCAGTTTAAATCTCTTATCACATTCACTGTAAAAGAGAATACCGCAAATGCAAAGAGCGTACTGAGTGTTTTGGGTGCGTGTGTTAAATGCGGCGATGAAATTGAGTTTATTTGTGAAGGAATAGACGAAGAGGATGCGCTGAAAACTCTGGTAGAGTTGGTAGAAAGCGGACTCGGCGAATAATTCATCATAGAAACAAACAGTGAGTAAGAAACGTAAATAAAAACGTAAAATAAAAACAGGTAAGCCTCATGTGGGCTTACCTGTTTTGTTGTTTCAAGATTAATCAAAAATTACGTTTCTGCCTTCCTGAGCGATAGCAATAAAGGTTTTACCGGGATTGAGTTCGATTTCGTTTCCGTCTTTATCGTAATATCTGGTAGGAGCATAATCGCTTTCTTTTTCCCATGTAATAGGAATGCATTTGCCCTGTGTGAAGTAATATCCGTCCATGGTGTTATCCACAACGTGGAATTTCAAATATTTGTTGTCGGGACGGTATTCCCATCTGGTGTTCTGAACGATAACGTTTGTGAAAGTCAACTGTTCGCCGGTAACTTCATCAACCTGCGCATTTCCGTAAAGGAATTTGTAGTAAACGCCTTCTTCTTCGTTGTATTGAAGGGAAGTACGTGTAGTAGTAAATACTTTGGACAAATCAATTTTTTCTGCATCGCGTACACCGGGAGCGTCTTCCAGAGTGTTAAGTTCACTTGCGAAGTTGAAGTGGTCTTTTACATAGTAATCATCACGATGCTCTAACTGGTAATCCAGTTTGTTCATATTTTTCTTAAGACTTGTGCCATCGGTATATCCATTGTGAATGTTAGGGTTTTCGGGATCGGAACGCCAGAATGCCTGATTACCTGTTGCGGGTGCGCCTACATCTGCAGTACCGATGGTACTACCTGTCAGGTTTTCAAATTCATCACGCTCTACCAATTCTACCAAATAGAAAGGACCACCCCAGTGAACAAAGAATGCATCCCATTCCATAGCCCAATAACCATAATAGTCACGGCCGCTTCGAATGTTACCGATTTTTTCCATGTCCTGCCATCCTTCGATAACACCCATCTGTCTGGACATGCCGCCTTCTTCCATTGCTTCATAGAGAACGCCTGCAGCGCCGATGTTGTACTGAGGCTGAGAACCTTTATCGGTAGGGAACATAACAGCGATAGGTCTTGTCTCAGAATCTGCTTCCTCAATCCATAAGCCGGTCAGGAAACTTCTAACCATACCTTCTGTAGGAGGTTCTTCAGAAACAACATTGTCTTTAGATGTATCTGCTTCTGTGGAAGGGGTAACGTCTGGGGATTCTGATTCCTCTGTGCCTGGAGTAACGGTGTGTACGATATCATCAGGACTTAATACTTCGTTGGTATCTCCGGTGCCACCACATCCGCCCAGTACCAATGTACCGGCGAGAGCGAGCATCAGAAGTACTCTCATCTTTTTCATGTATAATCCTCGCTTTCATCTACATAATAGTAAAATGCCAATTTATATAGTTGACCTAGCAAGTATAACATAAAAAAAGACATTCGTCATTAGCAAATGTCTCTTTTTGTTGAAAAAAATAAAATTTAAGAAATTCTAAAAAAATGAATGCTTTAAACGTTAGTGCATAAGGGTACAAACAAGCAGCGCCATGCCGATTCCGAGAATGCTGCCGATTAAAACCTGAAAAGGGGTATGACCGACGAACTCTTTCAATTTATCCTGAGGTTCCATATCGCTACCCATGTCTTCAAATAGTTTAATCATCTCATTTAAGACCTTTGCCTGAATGCCGGTTTCCCTTCTGACACCGATAGCGTCATGCATTACGATGATGGCGAAGATGATTGCTATGGCAAATTCAAAGCCGCCGGGACCGCATTCGTAACAAACTGCGGTGGCAAGGGCACAAACCGTAGCAGAGTGGGAACTTGGCATACCGCCACTGCCCACCAGGCGCTCCGGCACAAAAGATTTGGTAAAAATAATATGAATAATTGTTTTAAGTACCTGTGCAACACACCAACCGGAAATAGCAGAAATAAATATGGTATTGTTAATTAATTCTTGCCAAAACATAATACTGTACCTCATTGAATTTTTTTCGCAACAGAAAACTCCTGCTTGAGTATACCACTAATTGATGATTTCATCAAGCATGGACAATGCGTCAAAAATTTGTTATGCTAAAATCAGTTTATAATAGAGAGGTAAATCTATGAAATTACTTAGTGCAATTGTACCCTGCTACAATGAGCAGGAAAATGTGGAAGATTTTTATGTTGAATTTTTGAAAAATGAAACTTATTTTCAGCAGCATGACATGGATTTTGAAATCCTTTATGTGAACGATGGCTCCAAGGACCGTACTGTGGAAGAAATTAAAAAACTTCATGAAAAAGATTCCAGAGTGCGTTTGGTTTCCTTTTCCAGAAATTTCGGAAAAGAAGCAGCGATGTATGCGGGCTTGCAGAAGTCTAAGGGCGATTATGCTGTGATTATGGACGTGGATTTACAGGACCCCCCTTCGCTTTTGCCGGAGATGCTGGGCTGGATTGAACAGGGCTATGACTGTGTGGCAACCAGAAGAGTCAGCAGAAAGGGCGAACCGCCTATCAGGTCTTTTTTTGCCCGGATGTTTTATAAATTAATGAGACGCATTTCCCAAACGGAAATTATGGACGGTGCAAGAGACTATCGCCTTATGACCAGACAGGTTGTGGATGCTATTCTCTCCATGGAGGAGTACAACCGTTTTACAAAGGGGATTTTCGGATGGGTTGGTTTTGAAACGAAGTGGCTGGAATATGAGAATGTGGAGCGCGTAAAAGGCGAAACGAAATGGAATTTCTGGAAACTGTTTTTGTATTCCTTGGAGGGAATTACCGCTTTTTCCACAGCGCCGCTTTCTTTTGCTGCGGTTATGGGCGTGCTGTTTTGTATTTTTGCAGTCCTGCTCATCATCGTTATTATTATCAGGACTGCAATATTCGGAGATCCTACGTCGGGATGGCCTTCGCTTGTGTGTATTATTTCCTTAATAAGCGGTGTACAACTGTTCTGCATAGGAATCGTAGGTCAATATTTGGCAAAAACCTACATGGAGGTCAAAAGACGTCCGATTTACCTGGTTAAGGAAGAACTTTAAAGACGAAAGAGAGATTTGGATGTCGATATGTGCGATGAAATGGGGCTTTTCAGAGTTTTCCATCTATGTTACGATGTTTTTTGCATCGCGGTAAAGAGCATGACTCGACACGTGTGAAAGGGGAAATTTTGTGGAAATTGCGAAAGTTACGGACATCGAATTGGAAAAGTACATAACCAAAATCATGCTGGATATCGGAGTTCCGGCGCATTTGAAAGGGTATCACTATTTGAGAGATGCCATTTTGCTTTCAGGCAGGGATATGGAGAAAGTAGGAAGTGTAACGAAACTCTTATATCCTGTGGTGGCAAAAAGATTTAAAACTACAGATCAGAAAGTAGAGCGGGCTATTCGGAACGCCATAGAAGTATCGTGGATTAGAGGAAATGTTGATACTTTCCAGGAATTATTCGGATACAGTATAGAATCCGGAAAAAGCAGACCGACAAATAGTGAGTACATTGCGAGAATTGCCGATAAAATCAGACTTGATATCAAGGCAATGTAAAAAGTTAAGGGAGCGTTGGAATAACGCTCCCTTTTGCTAGGTTCATGATTTAAAGGTATGGAACTAATAAAAAATACAAAAAATAGTAACCGACTAATTTGACATAGTACTGTAAAAGGGGTATATTATAATAGGTTTATGATGTGCGGAGCAAAGGGAATGACATGGAATTTATCAAGAAAATCAACCTTACGGAACAGATAAAGAAAATTGAATTTACAAAAGTGATAAATGAAATAAAAATGCTCATTCCGGAGAAGTTGAAGAACCCGGAAACCTGGGCGACCCTTGTCAGACGATTGATTTATATCGTCTGTTTTGTGTGGTTTTGTAAAATCAACCAGACCATTGATACCGTGATGGTGCCGGAACAGGATGCTGTCCGCAATTATACGATTTTAATTATGGGATTTATCTCCCTGACCGCGTATCGTTTTAAAGACTTCATTAAAACCCCTTACTTTTTATGGATAGTAGGCTTTTTTTTGATGAAAGACCATGCTATGGACTGGGCGAGGGAGAACGCCGAAAACTTGGGAAGATACGAGGCGAATGCATGGATTGTGGGCATCTATGGGCTGCTGGCAATCCGCATGTTTTATTTGTTTGTAATGGAAAGAAAAAGACCACGGATGAACTGGCCTTTCTTTGGCGTGTGGCTGGCAATGATGCTGGGCATGGTATTTTCAGCCAATGATGAGACATGGTTCTTGTGGTTTTTCCTTGCTTTTGGGGTTTTCTATTTGACGGATTACAGCCAAAAGCAGTTAAATACACTTTTTTCAGGAATGGTGGAAGGTATTATTATAAGCTTCCTGTATCTGCAGTTTCAGGCACTTTTACACAGACCCTACGACACAATCCGTTATACGGGAATGTATGAAAATTGCAACATGAATGCATTGTTTTATGTGGTGTCTTATCTGGCAGTGCTTGGAAAGTGGTATTTGATGAAATTGAAGCAGAGAAATTTCCTGCTACAGATTCCTTTGGCGGTGCTGGCAGGGGTTCTTTGGGCGCTTACAGTATTTACCATGTGCCGTACGGCTCTTATTTCCATGGCTGTTTTTACTGTGCTTTTTGTGGTATTTCAGGTGATTTCCCGCAAAAAGGGCAGGGTGCTGGAGTTCGTGGTGGACTGCGCAATGCTCTTGCTGGCAATTATTCTCACCTTCGAACCTACTTATAATCTGGTAAGATATATACCGGCATATAATAATGACCCTATTTACTTTGCATGGGAGAGTAAGACAAAGAAAATTCAGGTGGACGAGGCCTTTGACTCGGAAAAATATGTGGAATTTGATGAGATGATGGAGGAAGCGTTTGGACGAATTGCCAATTTGAAAGGTATATTGGGAAAAAGTGTCAGCAATATCTTGTTTCCACCCTTACAGGTACATGCTGCGGAAAATGGGGATCAGCCGTCCTATATATTTGAGGATGTGGGCGCTATGTGGGAGGAACTGCGTGGTACGGATCCCAGATACCCTATGCTGGAAAATCCCAAGGATGGAAACGATTCCGTAAAAATAAGAGAAGCAATTTGGGAATATTATTGTAGTCATTTTAATCTCAGGGGGCACAATTCAGAGCAAAATCAGGTGTGGGTAACGGCAACTTATTTGGCTCCCCATGCCCACAATATGTTTATACAGATAGCATATGACCATGGTATTTTGGTGGGACTTTTGTTTATTGCGGTAATTGGTATGACGGCATTTATGGTGGTGCGCGCAATGTACCGCCACAGACAGGGGGCCTTGTATTACAGGATGTTTATGGTGGCAGGCATTTTGGTGATTTTTGTGACTTTTGGTATGTTTGAAATATGTTGGCGGTTTGGTCACGTTTCATTTATTTTGCTCTTTATGGCATTCCGGGTGATGTGTCATAGAGACGAACCAAAGAGAATAACGGTTGAGAAGGGAAAATAATGAAAAGAACGGTAGGTTTTTTACAAATACCCATTAATCGAATTATCGGACTGATTATTATGGATGTCATGGCGGTTTTGGTGGCTTCTTTCGGAGCACTTTTTATCCGTTTTGAGTTTCGGTTCAGTGCTATTCCGCAGGAGTATATAGCCGGTTATGACCGGATTCTTCCCTGGACCATGGCAGTTACTGTTTTGTGTAATCTGATATGGAGATTATATAAAAGTGTATGGCGCTATGCCAGTGCCACAGAGTTGATTAATATAGTATTTTCCAGCGTATGTGCGGCAGTGGGACAGATTCTTTTGTGTTATTTTTTGCGGGTGGAAATGCCCAAAAGTTATTATGTTTTGTATTGGTTTTTTCTGTCCGGTCTGCTGTGCTGTATCCGCTTTGGTTACCGGTTGCTTCGGGTAATTAACTCAAAGAGGACAAGCCTTTTTGGCGGAAAATCAAAGATAAATGTGATGATTATCGGCGCAGGAGCAGCAGCCAGCATGATTATGCGTGAAATTGAGAGCAGTCCTTATATTAACTTGAGGGTAAAGTGCATTATTGATGACAAACAGGGAAGCAAGGGACAGTTGTTCCGCGGTATACCTATCGTGGGAGACCGGGAGCAGATACCAAGAGCGGTATCGGAGTTTGGCATTGATGAAATTATTTTTGCTATTCCCTCTGCCGGAAATAGTGTACGAAAAGAAATTTTGGATATTTGCAAGGAAACGGGTTGTAAACTCCGCACTATTCCGGGCACATATCAACTTATTAATGGTGAGGTCTCTGTATCCAAACTGCGGGAAGTAGAGATTGAAGATTTACTGGGAAGGGATCCTATCCGCATTAATACAGAAGAGATTATGGACTATGTCAGCGGTAAGACAGTGCTGGTTACCGGTGGCGGTGGGTCCATCGGCAGTGAACTTTGCCGACAGATAGCAGCACATCGTCCAAAGCAGTTAATTATTTTAGATATTTACGAGAATAATGCTTACGACATACAGCAGGAACTGGTAAGAAAGTATCCCAAATTAAATCTGGAAGTGCTCATTGCCTCTGTAAGAAATACAAAAAGAATGGACCAGATATTTGAGGAGTACAAACCGGATATAGTATACCATGCAGCAGCCCATAAGCATGTGCCTCTGATGGAGACAAGCCCCAACGAGGCGGTAAAAAATAACGTGCTGGGAACTTGGAAGGTGGTGCAGGCTGCAGATAAGTGGAAAGTAAAACGTTTTGTTATGATTTCCACGGACAAGGCGGTAAATCCTACCAATATTATGGGTGCCACTAAGAGAATTTGCGAGATGATTGTGCAGACTTATAACAATCACTCCGCGACGGAATTTGTGGCGGTAAGATTCGGAAATGTACTTGGTAGTAACGGAAGTGTAATCCCTTTGTTTAAGAAGCAGATAGCGGCGGGAGGACCGGTTACGGTTACAGACCCCAATATTATCCGATATTTTATGACCATTCCGGAAGCCGTGTCCTTAGTATTGCAGGCGGGAGCATATGCCAAAGGTGGAGAAATCTTTGTGCTTGATATGGGAGAACCGGTCAAAATAGTTGATCTGGCTAAAAACCTGATAAAATTGTCAGGATATAAAGTGGGCGAAGATATTGAAATTGAATTTACGGGTTTGCGTCCCGGTGAAAAACTGTACGAGGAAAGACTCATGGCAGAAGAGGGAATGCAAAAGACAGCCAACAAAATGATTAGCATTGGAAAGCCCATTAAATTTGATGAAGACAAATTTATGATGCAGTTGGAAAATCTGAAAGCCTATGTGGAAAATGAACCTGCGGATATCCGGGAATGGGTCAAAGAGATAGTGCCCACATATGTGCCGAAGGAAGATTGAGATAAGGAGCAAGAAGATGTCATACTTAATTGTGGTAGCCCATCCTGATGATGAGGTTTTGGGGGCGGGAGCAACGATGTACCGCCTTTCCGGGCAAGGAGAAGAAGTGAATGTATGTATTATGTCCGGGCAGGCTGCGGCAAGAAATTACAGACCCTCCGATGCGGAATTGGAAGAAGATACCAGTTCCTGCCTGGAAATGCTTGGCGTAAAAAAGACCTTTCTGGGCGAATTTCCCAATATTAAATTGAATACGGTTCCGCATTTGGAATTGGTACAGTTTATAGAGAAAGCCATTGTGGAGACAGGGGCTGATGTGGTAATTACCCACCATCCCGGCGATTTGAATAATGACCATCTTCATACTTCCCTTGCATGTCAGGCGGCAGTCAGGCTGTTTCAGCGAAGAAGTGATGTAACACCTTTAAAGGAATTTTTGTATATGGAAGTGCCGTCCGCAACGGAGTGGGGGCTGAATCAAGCCATGAATGATTTCCGCCCGGATACCTTTGTGGAAGTGGGCGAAGAGGCGGTTGATGTAAAAATCAAAGCACTGTCCCAATACAGAGGGGTAATGAGACCCTATCCTCATCCCAGAAGCGATGAAGGAATAAAAGGTCTGGCTGCATATCGTGGCAGTCAGTCGGGATGTAATTATGCAGAAGCATTTCAGACCGCTATAAGGCGAATTGAAATGTTATAGAGGAGTTTCAGAGATGAAGATTGCATTTACTACATGCGTGCAACTTGGAAAAAGTTGTATAGAAGAAATATATAAAATCGGCGGTTCTTTGGATTTGATGATTACTTTAAAGGATGAAAAGGCAAAAAATAAATCCGGAAGAATTTATTTGGATGACCTTGCAAAAGAGCACAATGTGCCCCTGCTTAAGATTAACCACATCAATGACAAAGAAGTATTAGATGCAATTGAAAAATATAACATAGATTGGCTGTTTATTATCGGATGGTCACAAATTGCGGGCGAGGGGGTTTTAAACGCACCTACATACGGATGTATCGGCATGCATCCTACTTTACTTCCGAAAGGTCGAGGTAGGGCGGCGATTCCCTGGGCAATTTTGAAGGGCTTAGACCGGACCGGTGTGACCATGTTTAAACTGGATGCCGGTGTGGATACCGGTGATATTATCGGGCAGGGCATTATTCCTTTGGATGAACAAACCACGGCTACGGAATTGTATGAAAAAGTGGATGAAATGCACATTAGCCTGATAAGGGATTACTGGGAGGCTGTGGTAAACAATACGGTAGAATTGAAAAAACAGGATGACAGTATAGCTACGGAGTGGCCGGGAAGAAAGCCTGCAGATGGAGAAATTTTTGCTACTATGAGTATGCAGGAAGCAGAGAGACTGGTAAGAGCAGTAACACATCCCTACCCCGGAGCATTTTATATAGATGGTAACCAAAAAGTTATTATTTGGAAGGCGACGGTACAGACAGAGCCGGATAAAAACGGAATTAAACTGGCAGACGGGTACTTAATTCCTTTGGAATATGAAATTGCCGGGTTGGAGGAAAAATGAAGTGAAAAGTAAAGGACTTCAAAGGGGAATAAAGAGAGCGTTTGATTTGATTGTTTCGCTTTTTATAGTTGTGGTGTTTATTCCTATCTGGATTATAGTGGCAATTCTTATTAAAGCAACTTCTCCCGGACCCGTTTTCTTTTTGCAGGACAGACCGGGATATCATAAAAAGATATTTAAAGTATATAAGTTCCGTACCATGAAGATTGGTTCGGAAAAAATGGTGAAAGGTCAGGAAGTGATGAAGGATGATGACAGAGTTACTTCCGTGGGAAAATTCCTGCGCCGCAGTAAAATGGACGAACTTCCGCAGATTTTGAACGTGCTAAAGGGCGAAATGAGTTTAATCGGTCCCAGACCGGAGAGAGTGGCATCTTTGGAAGATTATGATGATGAAATTTCTAAACGCCTGAATATGCTTCCCGGAATGACAGGATTGGCGCAGGTTAGTGGTAACATTTACCTTTCGCTGGCAGACAGGTACAAATTAGATGTATATTATGTGGAACATTTCAGTTTATGGCTGGATATAAAAATACTGCTTCGTACGGTAGGCGTAGTTTTACTGGGCGAAGAGAAGTATTTAGGGAAAGAATTGGTAAAAATTGATGAAAAAAATTCTGATTACAGGAGCCAATAGTTATATAGGAACTTCCTTTGAAAAATGGGCAATGGAGAATTGCAAGGATTTTCAAATCGAAACGCAGGATATGCTTGGCGAAGAGTGGAAAAAAGCGGATTTTTCCGGGTATGATACGATTTTTCATGTGGCTGGAATTGCCCATGCTGATGTAGGGAAAGTCAGTGAAGAAGGAAAAAAATTATACTATAAGGTAAATGCAGATTTAACAATAGAATGTGCTAAAAAAGCAAAAGATGAGGGCGTAAAACAGTTTATCTTCATGAGCAGCATTATTGTATATGGTGAAAGTGCCGGAATTGGAAAGATGCGAGTTATCACGAGAGAAACTCCTTTATCTCCTGCTAATTTCTATGGTGACAGTAAGGTAAAGGCGGAAGAGGGGTTACAGAAACTAGAGGATGAAAGTTTTAAGGTTGTTATTTTGCGCCCGCCCATGATATATGGAAAGGGCTCTAAGGGCAATTACCCGTTACTTGCGAAGATGGCAAAGAAACTTCCTATCTTTCCTGATATAAAGAACCAAAGAAGTATGCTCTATGTTGAGAATTTATGTAAGTTTATTTCTTTGATGATAAAGCATGAGGAACGCGGTGTTTTCTTTCCGCAGAATGCGGAATATGTACAAACCTCGGTTATGGTAAGAGAGATTGCCAATGTTGCAAGAAAAAGAATCATTATTACAAAGTGGCTCAACGGAGTGATATGGGTGCTTGGAAAGATTCCGGGAAAATCCTCGCTCCTAGTTAACAAGGCATTTGGTAATTTGGTGTATGACCAAAGTTTACGGGGAGAATATGAGCGGCAGTGTATAGTATGTGATTTTCGAGAATCTATTGCAAAAACAGAAGAATGAACTTGAAAGAAGAGAACTATGAAAACAATTTGGATTATAGATCATTATTCATCAGAACCAAAATACGGTGGAATATCCAGGCAATATGATTTTGCAAGAGAGTTGGGAAAAAGAGGCTATAATGTGGTTATTATTGCTTCCTCTTTCTCTCACTTTACACATTCTTACATTAGTGAAGAGAATGTTTTTTTGTCTGAAGTATCGCCAAATGTACATTATGCATATCTAAAGACAATAAGTTATCAAAATAATAATGGATTACAACGTGCAAAAAGCATGTTTGATTTTTTGTTTAAGGTTTTAAAGTATGAGAAGAAACTGGTTCAAAAATTCGGAAAACCGGATGTTGTGACGGGATGTTCCATTCATCCGTTGGCTTGGGTTGCTGCCTATAGAATCTCAAGAAAGTATAAAATATGTTTCTGTGTTGAAGTAAGAGACTTCTGGCCCAGAATTTGGACGGTTGCCGGCGAAAAAAGAAAATATGATCCAATGGTGTTATTTTTTGGGGCGATACAAAAGTGGGCATATAAAAAAGCAGACAGAATTATCTATTCTATGTATCATGGAGAAAAATATATTTGTGGTGAATTAGGTTTTTCACAGGAAAAAACATTTTGGATCGGACAGCCTATGGATTGTGAGCGCTTTGATAATAATGCCCAAAAGTGTGAACTATTACCTAAAGAAATCAAAGAATTTATTGCAGACTCTTTTGTTTGTTCCTTTGCAGGTTATTACATGACGTATGAAGGCGTGTATGTAATGTTAGAGGCAGCAGGTATATTAAAAGAGCGAAATATTCCCATAAAGATGGTGTTTATCGGAAGTGGACAGGAAAAGCAGGGAATGCTGGATTATGTTGAAGAAAACAATCTGGATAATGTTCTTGTATACGACCGTATTGCAAAAGAATTAGTTCCTGCATTGCTCTCCAAGAGTGACGTCTGTATGGCGCATCTCGAAGTGGAAGGGCATAAAGAAGTATACAAATATGGCGTGTCAAAGAACAAAGTAACGGAGTATTTATACTCGGGTGCATGCACGTTGTATGGATTTTTATATAAAGATGATGCAGTGGCAACATCAGGTGCGGGTTATGTATTTGAACCATATGACGCTAAGGATTTGGCGGAAAAGATTGAAATGATATATACAATGGAAAAAAAAGAGCGTTGCGTATATGGACAAAAGGGAAGAGAGTACATCAGAAGGCATCATAGTGTTGAGGTTATAGTAGACCAATTATTGAATGTGTTGTTTGGGTGATGCATTGCGTAAAAGTGATTAGGAGAAAAGTCTTGTTAAAAAAAATATTTATTATTATAAAAGAATATGGATTTATTTGGACTTTTAATAGAACATTATATGAAGTTAAACTTTGGTTGTTGAGAAAATGTCCCAAACTGCAATTGATTTTTGAACGTGAAGTGTCAGTAAAAAGGATTGATTTGATAGATGTAGATGTACAGTCATTGAGAGATTTTCTGAACCGGCTACCTCAGAGGCAAAAGGACGATATTATTAGAAAGGCAGACAATGCCGCTAATGGAAAGATAGAAGCGTTTGGAAAAACAGAATTTGATTATGGTAGCCCTATAGATTGGCAATTAAATCCGGCTTCAGGAAAAAGATGTGATGAAAAAAAAGAATGGTTCTTTATTCCGGATTTTGACAAAGAAGTGGGAGATATAAAAAATATATGGGAAATCTCCCGTTTTGCTTATATGTATTACTATGTGAGAGCCTATTTGTTGACGGAAGACAGAAAATATTACTTGGCTTTCTCCGGACAATTAGCACAATGGCTTGAAAGAAATGAGTATGGAAAAGGTGCAAACTATAAATGTGGGCAGGAATGCAGTATTCGAATGATTAATGCATTAATTGTTTATAGTGCCTTTGATAAACTGGGTATTACAAGTGAACAGGATAGAGCAAACTTAACGCGTCTGATTAATTATTCTTATAAAAAAGTGAAAAGTAATTTCTTTTATGCACATAGGTGTGTGAAAATTGACCATTTAATAGCGGAAGCCTGTGGATTGCTTACGGGCGCATGGTGTTGTGGTAAGGAAAAGGATGTTCGGAAATATGGAAAACTCATAATGGGCGAAATAAAAAAACAATTTTCTTTAGAAGGATTGTATTTGTCTTATTCTTTTCACTACCAAAGATATGTGCTGGAATGGATGGAATATATTTACAAAATTAGTAAAAAGGCAAATATTGTTATTGACCCGGGAGTAGAAGAAGTATTATATAAAGCAGCACAGTTGTTGAATAGTGTCAGCAATAATGAAGGGGAAGTTCCTAATTATGGTTCAAATGATGGCACCCTAATTTTTAAAGTGACAGCCTGCGAACATAATGATTTTAGACCGATTATTAATACTATCATGCTTTTAACCGGACACGAAAAAATTTATTCTGATGGTTTTTTTGATGAAGAGTGGTTGTGGTTTGGAGATATGCGGGAACTTAAGGCGAAATCGCTTCCTGAAAATAGTTCGACAAAACAGTTTTTTGTGTTTGTCAAAGAACGATTCACGTTAATGGTAAATGCGCATAATTACAAAACAAGGCCGGCGCATATGGATCAAATGCATATAGATTTGTGGGTAGACGGAAAAAATGTTTTTTGCGATTCGGGAAGTTATTCTTACGCTAATGAAACAGGTGATTCATTAACCTTAACCAGCGCCCATAATACAGTTTTTATACAAGGCAAAAACCAAATTATCAGAAGTGGGAGATTTTTGACGTATGGAAAACCGATGGTGAAAGTTTTCGATGTCAACAACGAAAACTTTGACGGACAGGCAAGTTTTATCTCTGGTTATTCTCATAGAAGAAAAATAAAGGTAGAACAGGAATGTATTGTATTAGAGGATTGGGTTTTAACAAAAGAGAACGAAAATCATTATGAGATACTTTTTCATACGCCATGTGATGTAAAAGTAGTTGGTGCGGAAATAGCGTTTTGGTATCAGGAAAAATTGATGTGTACCCTGACCAGTGAAGCGCAGAATGTGATAATAGATGATGCAAAAAGAAGCACTCATTATATGTCGTTAGAACCAATAAAATGTGTGAGATTGATATCTGAAAAACAATATTGTCGAACTACTATCGCAATGAGAGGAATGTAGAAAATGTGTGGTATATGTGGCATTTTTGCAAAGGAAAATATTACAGTACAACATAAAGAATTAATTGGGAAAATGAATAACATATTACAGCATCGTGGTCCGGATGATCAAGGAGAATATTTTGGTCAGAGGGTTGCATTAGGTCATAGGCGTTTATCCATTATTGATTTAAGTGATGCCGGTCATCAGCCAATGAAATATCGGGAACGTTATGTTATGGTTTACAATGGTGAAATCTATAATTATTTGGAATTGAGAGAAATTCTGAAAGAAAAGGGATATAGTTTTACCACGGAAACTGATACGGAAGTGATTATGGCTGCCTATGATTATTTTAAAGAAAAATGCTTTGAGATGTTCAATGGCATGTGGGCGTTGGCTATATGGGATGAACAATCCCAAGAACTTATCTTGAGTAGAGACCGATTTGGCGTAAAGCCTTTATATTACTACTCTGACGAAGAAAAAATAGTATTTGCGTCTGAGATCAAAGCAATATTGGAGGATGCAACATATAAAAGAGAGGCTAACGATAAGATAGTTTTTGATTATCTCTCCAAGGGCATGTTAGACCATACAAACGAAACTTTTTTTAAAAATGTTTTTAAGTTTCCTGAAGGTTCTTATGTGAAATTAAAGAATTTAGAACGGAAAATTGAACCCATATGTTTTGAGAGAGTTGAGTTTAAACAATTTATTGATACAAAAGCAGACGCAAGTTTGAACCAGAAGTTCAAAGAGATATTTCGCAGTGCGGTGAAATTGCGCATGAGGGCAGATGTTCCGTTGGGCAGTTGTTTGTCAGGAGGTTTAGATTCCAGTTCCATAGTGTGTTGTATGGATGATATTATTAAACAGGAGAACTTGGAGAATAAACAATATACATTTTCGTATTGCGCCGGTGACTCTAAGTTGAATGAAGAATCCTATATAAACGAGGTGGTTAAGTTCACGGATGTAGAACCGGAATATGTAAGGATAGAATCTATTAATTTGTTAGAAGAGTTGGACAAGTTGATTCACTATCAGGATGAACCCTTTTCTACAACCGGTATGTACGCCGGATTTTGTGTATATCGCAGAGCCGGAGAAAAGGGTGTGAAAGTACTTCTTGATGGTCAAGGGGCAGATGAAATTCTTTGTGGATACAGAAAATCAAGAATATATTATTTAAAAAAATTACTGAAAGAAAGAAGATTTTTTGTTGCACTGAAAGAATTGGGTGGTTCTGTAGGACAGGTAAAAACTTCACTGGTTTTTAAAAGCGGGTTTAAATCAGATGTAAACAAAATATTACGTATTTTAAAAATTAAAGAGCAAAAAAATGTGTCTGAGAAATATTATGATGAAGACTTTTTGAGAAATGTGGAAGGCACGGAAGTAGACAGCAAAAATGGCTTTCAGTATAATGATGTTTATAGAATATCTCTTCCGGCGTTGCTTAGGTACACTGATCGAAATTCCATGGCTTTTTCAGTAGAGAGTAGACTTCCTTTTCTGGATTATCGTATGGTAGAGTTTTGTGCGAAACTTCCGTTGAATAAAAAGATTAGAAATGGCTATTCAAAAGCAATCATGAGAGAGGCTTTATTGATGCCTGACAAGATTAAAAAGCGCAAAGATAAGTTGGGGTTTGTCACGCCGGAGGACAAGTGGATTCGAGAGAATGAGAAAGAATTTAAAAAAATGTTTATGGCTGACAATGTCAGAACAAAGCGGTTCGTCAATATTGCTGCTATTTTAGAAGATTGGGCAGACATTATTGACAAAGGCAAGATTCCGTACTTCTTTAGGATTATTTGCTTGGAGAGATGGATGCAATTATTTGATGTAAATTAGAAATATAAGAACAGGAGAGAATGAAAATGGTTAACGTAGTAGGATTAGGTTATATTGGTTTGCCCACAGCATTGATGATGGCAGCCCATGGAGTTGAGGTTGTAGGTACAGATTATAATCAGGAGTTGGTAAATACCTTAAATGCAGGAAAAACAACATTTAAAGAAGATGGTTTGGATGAACTTTTTGAACAGGCAGTGAAGGCCGGAATTAAGTTTTCAACAAAATATGAAAAAACTGATATGTATATCGTATCTGTTCCAACACCCTATGATGCTGAAAGTAAGAAAATTGATGCAAGTTATGTCGTGAGTGCGGTAAAGAGTGTTATGGATGTTTGTCCGAAGGGAGCAACTGTTGTTATTGAATCCACAGTATCTCCGGGGACAATAGACCGTTTCGTAAGACCTGTTGTAGAAGCAAACGGATTTGTTATTGGTGAAGACATTCATTTGGTTCATGCTCCGGAAAGAATTATTCCCGGAAATATGGTGTTTGAACTTGTAAATAATTCTCGTACTATCGGTGCTGATAACGTTGAAATTGGTGAAAAAGTTAAAGGAGTATATAAATCATTTTGCCAGGGCGATATAGTAGTAACAGATATCAGAACTGCAGAAATGACCAAAGTGGTAGAAAACACTTTTAGAGATATTAATATTGCCTTTGCAAATGAATTGGCAAAGATTTGTCGTGCAGATAATATGGATGTGTATGAGATTATCAGAATTGCTAATAAGCATCCACGTGTTAATATATTAACTCCGGGACCGGGAGTTGGCGGACATTGTATTTCGGTAGACCCTTGGTTTCTTGTAGGAGATTATCCCGGGTTGGCCAATATTATTAAGATGGCAAGAACTATTAATGACGGAATGCCTGATTTTGTGTTGGAACGCATTCATACAATCATGAAAGAAAAAGGTATGGATGATGTGAGTAGGGTAGGATTCTATGGTTTGACTTACAAGGAAAATGTAGATGATATGCGCGAGAGCCCCACACTGCAGATGCTCGAAAGTATGGAGAGACATCTGTGTGGAAATTTGGTAAAGGTATATGATCCGTTTATTGAGAAGAATGTAGTTCCTAACCAGTATCATGATTTGGATGAGTTTTTAGAGGCAGTTGATTTCGTTGTATTGCTGGTTGGGCATGATGAAATTAAGAACAATATGGAAAAATTAAAGGGAAAAGTTATTCTGGATACGAGAAACATTTGTTTCTTAGAAGGTGTGTATAAGATCTAATATTTGGGAAAAGTGATGAAAAGATACTATTTGAGTTTGGATTTTTTGAGAGGCATAGCTATTACGCTGATGATTATCGGACATTCCATTATTGTATATCCGATAGATATATCAGGAAATACTGCGTGTCAAATAATTCATAATTTTATTTATTATTTTCATATGGAATTTTTCTTTATTCTTGCCGGAATGTGTGAAAGTAAGAAAAGGTATCTGGATGTGGTAAAAAAGAAAAGTAAACGTTTATTAATACCATATTTTTTCTTTGGTATCATGTCAATCATTCTTCATAGTTACAGCAATCTGGTTAATGGTAATGAAGGTATAGTAAGCGGGCTTGAGCGATTGTTTTTCCGAGGAGGAGATTATTGGTTCTTATATGTTTTATTTGAAATTAGTCTGCTCGCACCAATCTTGCTACTAATAAAAGAAAAGGCCAAAGTTGTTTATTTGGTAATTATTGTTGTGTTGTTATTACTTTCAGGAAGAATTACCAATGAATTTTTGTGTATAAATTATGTGCTGAATTATTTGCCGTACTTTATGCTTGGGAATTTACTAAATGACATTGGTGTGTGTGAAAAAGCGGAAAAGGCATACGAAAAGAAAATAATTAATAAATGTTTGGTAGTATTAATAGGTGCTGTGTTAGGTACAGTCTGCTTTGTGTTTTATCAAAACAATTATGTGAATGTATTTTTGCATTTTATTGGAGTTTTTGCGTGGTTCATTGCAGCACTGTTTATGATCTCATTTGTAAAGAACAAAGAAAAAATACTTGCTAAGTATATGTTTCTTGCGGGGAAATATTCTTTGCAAATGTATCTTTTTAACGGCTATCTAATGGTGCTGGCCAGAGAACTTATAGTTACTTTTTGCGGAGTTTCCAATCCTTATGTTATTATGTTATTTATTACCTTATCAAATTGTTTGGGAGCGCTCCTAATTGTTGAACTTGTTATCAAAAAAGTAAAACTTTTTTCCGGTTTATGCGGAATAATGGAAAGGAACATATCATGAAAAAAATAATGACGGTGTTTGGAACAAGACCGGAGGCTATAAAAATGTGTCCCCTCGTTCTGGAACTTAAAAGCAGAAAAAATGTGAACGTATGTGTATGCGTTACAGGGCAGCATAGAAAGATGCTTGATCAAGTGTTGGAAACTTTTGGAATAATTCCGGATCACGATTTGTCTATTATGAAACAACAACAGACTTTGTTTGATGTGACAATTAATATTCTGGAAAAAATCAAGCAGGTGTTGGAACAGGAAAAACCGGATGTTGTATTAGTACATGGTGATACTTCTACTACTTTTGTTACAGCGTTGGCCTGTTTCTATTTACAAATCCCTGTAGGGCATGTGGAGGCCGGATTAAGAACTTATGATATTTATTCTCCTTTTCCTGAGGAATTTAATAGACAGGCGGTAGGGATTGTGGCGAAATATAATTTTGCACCTACAGAAATTTCAAGAGACAATCTGCTGAAAGAAGGAAAAAAAGAAGAAAGTATTTTTGTTACAGGAAATACTGCAATTGATGCTCTGAAAACTACAGTGCGAGATGATTATTTTCATGAAGAATTAGAATGGGCAAAGGGTAGTAGACTGATTTTGCTTACTGCACATAGAAGGGAAAATCTTGGCGAACCTATGTACCATATGTTTAGAGCCATTAAGAAAATTGTGGATGAATTTGATGATATTAAAGTCATTTATCCGATACACATGAATCCGTTGGTAAGACAGGCGGCGCAAGATGTGCTTGGAGATAATGATAAGATTCATATTATTGAGCCCTTAGATGTACTGGATTTTCATAATTTTATGGCCAGATCTTATCTGATTTTGACTGATAGCGGAGGAATTCAGGAGGAAGCACCTTCGCTGGGAAAACCTGTTTTGGTGATGCGAGATACAACGGAACGACCTGAAGGGATTGCAGCCGGAACATTAAAATTGGTTGGTACAGACGAAGAGATAATCTATAAAGAATTTTACAAACTACTCACAGACCAAGCAGAATATGACAGAATGAGTAAAGCGTCGAATCCGTATGGTGATGGTTTTGCCTGTCGTAGAATTGCAGACGTTTTAGAAAGATAATTGTTTCGGGAGTTGTAACATGAATATTTGTTTTTTGTTATCGTTTACCCCCAATCCTCGAATGAATAAGCGAATGAGGGCGTTAAAAGAGAATCATGATATATCCCTGATTTATTGGAAACGTTCTGAGAAGTATTTATGGGGAGACGTTATAGAAGATATTAAAGGGGAAGAAATAGCGATTCCGGCAAATAATGGAAACCCTATTAAAAGACTATTGCCAACATTTAAATTCGGAAAAACTGTTCTTAAAAAGTTAAAAATCCAAAAGCCGGAATGTCTTTATGTTCAAAATGTTGATATGTTGTTTTTGGCGATGTTGCACAAAGTATTTATAAATTCTTCCTTGAAAATAGTTTACGAGATAGCAGATATTCATGAAATTATAATACAGCCTCAAAAAAGGTGGATTAAGAAAATAATCCAACGAGCGTTACGTTTTCTCGAGAGAAAGATGTGTAGAAATGTTAATTTGTTGGTGTTAACTTCACAAAAGTATTATGAATGTTACTATAAAGATTTTATTGAAGAATCCAGATATTTGTACATGGCCAATGCTCCCGAACGAAGAATTTTTAATAGATATGCACGTAAAAAAGACGGAAAATTCACAGTTGGTTTTATAGGTGCGGTTCGTTTTGAAAAACAGATAAAGTTGCTGGTACAAGCCTGTGAAAAGTGTCAGGTAAAATTAGAGATAATCGGAAGTTTTTTAAACGAAGAGTTAGAACAGTATTGCAAAGAAAACAATGTGTTCTGCTACGGAAAATATAATTACGAAGAAGAGATTTCTGATTTGTACGGCAGATTAGATTGTGTTTTTTCCGGTTATCCAAGTACAGACTACAATGTTGGAATTGCAGTACCCAATAAATTGTATGAAGCAATTGTGTGTGAATTGCCTATTATTGTATCAAAGGGAACTTATTTGGCAGAACTTGTTAATGAATATGGAGTGGGTATTGCTATTGATTGTGATGATATTGAAAGTTATGTTGAAGCAATCAATAGTTTAAAAGATAATGAATTAAGACTTTGCGAAATCGCAAATAACTGTAAAAAAATTAAAAACATATGTTATGTGGAAGAATACAATCAAAAGTTGAGCAAAAGAATAAATGCCTTAACAAACAACGGATGTTAAGTCGATAGAGAGGTATGAAATGAGGAAAATCATTGATAATTTACCGGTTATTATTTATGGTGCAGTATTGTTATTTACAAATTTGATAGGATTGTTTCTTTTGGTGTGGGGGCCGATTGATTATTGGAAAATCTCGCACATATTTTGTGGCGTAGTAATGCCGGATATCTATATGGATGATGCGATAAGAATTGCGGCTGTTACGATTTTATCTTTGTGTGGCTTGCTGATAAGTTTCTGGGCAGGTAAAAAAATATCTAATCGCATCAAAAAAGAAGAAAAGACTGAGTTTGATGTAAGCAAGATTAAAATGTATTGCTATAACATTCTTTCTTTGGCTGTAATGTTTTATGTATTAATTAAAGTTTTTATGTATGTGGATTTAGGAGACATTGCGGCGTGGCTGAATAATAACGAATTCTATGAATTACGAAGAGTACTTATGAGTAATTTAAGTTTTTTTGATTTTGTTATTTTGTACAGTGTTTTACCAATGATGGTTGGAATTTGTTATTGCGTCAATAAAGGACGGAAGGGCATGATATTGTTTGCGGCAGAACTATTTTTATATGTTGTTACAAATCTGTACATTTTCCAAAAAAGACCCTTAATGATGGGGTTGATATTTATTGCCATAGTGATTCTGTTGAAG
Source organism: Lachnospiraceae bacterium (assembly GCA_017468395.1). GTDB lineage: Bacteria > Bacillota > Clostridia > Lachnospirales > Lachnospiraceae > Acetatifactor. Next base: position 269,474 of record JAFUIR010000011.1, read on the forward strand.
AATATTAGTACTATCCGCAAGTGGAGTATTAAAAAAATGGTTCTGATAGGTGGAATCGGATTTTGTGGATTGTATTTAGTCTATGCATTGGGAATAACGGCTAATACTGTGAATGAGGGGGCAAAGGAACAATATTTAGTTTCGGCAGAAAAGGCGGATTTGGATGCGATTTTTGCAAAAAATGAAGTCGTAGAAGAGAACCAAACTCCAACGATTGTCCCCGGTAGTGAAAATGAAATTCCGGAAGAAGATAAATATATTATAGAGAGTACGGTTTCAACGGAAACGGTGGAAACTATAATGTCTGGCGAAGAAACGGAAGTTGAACAAGAAACAAAAGTTGAACAAGAAACAAAAGTTGAACAAGAAACAAAAGTTGAGCAAGAAGTGGAACTTGAAACGGGTGCCCCGCCGACAAGTGTGGAATCTGTGGAGAATCCGGAAGATACTTCTGAAAAGGAAAATAAATTGGTTCGTACGTTTCAATTGGAAAATGACAGTTTGGATGTTTCCAGGTTTACATTTACTCAATTGATGGCGTATGTGGGAATGTTGAATCGTACCGCGTATGCAACAATAGTGGACGTTGTTGTTTATCCGGAATACCATGATTTTTATCCAATTGACCTTGGTTTGGATATATTAGGGATTGGAACAAGCCCCGATGAAAATTTAGTGGCAGCCAGATTGTTACATCCTAAAGTAGAAAATCCGGGTTCCTGTCCTGTACCATATTATGTAACACTATATACCCAAGGAGGTGTTGTTGTTGCATTTATTGGTAGCATTTTGGTTGGCTTGTTAATGGGATTCTGCTGGGGCTGGTTGTTAAAGAGAATGAATGTGTACACCGTATTATTCGGAGCATTAATTGTATCTTTTGCAACAGCAATTGCAATTAATAGCGGAAGAAATGCCCTGCTCGCATCGGATGGTGCGATTTGGCCATTGCTTATTCTTGGCGCGTTATTTGTGGCAGATGTTGTGCTTACTCGGTTTTTGAGAATGATAAAAAAGAAAAATTTGACATAAGGTGGTGGCAATAATGCTGTTTAATTCAACTTCATATGTCTTGTTTTTGCCAATTAGTGTTATTTTATATTTCGTGTTACCGCAGAAGTTCAGAAATATATTTCTTTTGGCGGCAAGTTATTATTTTTATATGTGTTGGATGCCACAGTATGCAATATTGATTGGATTTTCAACGGTGGCGACCTGGCTGACAGGTTGGTGGTTGGAAAAGACGACACACACAACAAAGAGAAAATGGGTGTTGGGAGCCAATATCGTCATCAATCTGGCTATTTTATTTGTGTTTAAGTATTATAATTTTTTTGCTGGTGCAATCGAGATACTGACCGGAAATTCCATTAGTATGTATAAAAGCAGTTTATTACTTCCGGTGGGTATTTCGTTTTATACATTTCAAGCATTAGGATATTCTATAGATGTTTACAAAGGACCGGATAATGGAGGGGTGCGCCATGAAAAGAATTTTATTAACTATGCGTTATTTGTATCCTTTTTTCCTCAGTTAGTGGCCGGCCCCATCGAACGGAGTGCGAATTTATTGCCTCAGTTTCGTGAAAAACACAACTTCTCCGTTGAGAATGCGACAGAAGGTTTGAGAATTATCTTAGTGGGAATGTTCAAAAAAATTGTGATTGCGGATATGTTAGCATTGGTAGTGGATAAGATATTTTCCACGTACACACAATTGAATGGTTTGACGCTTTTGCTTGGAATTTTCTTTTTTACAATTCAAATTTATTGTGATTTTTCAGGATATTCTGACGTTGCCAGAGGTTCTGCTTTACTCTTTGGATTCCGGTTAATGGAAAATTTCAAAGCGCCTTATATGTCAACATCTATTAAAGAATTTTGGGGAAAATGGCATATTTCCCTGTCTACATGGTTCAAGGATTATGTATATATTCCTTTGGGAGGAAGTCGTGTCGGAGAGGGAAGAAAGTATATAAATTTGATGGTGATTTTTTTGCTTAGCGGCATTTGGCACGGAGCAAATTACACGTTTATTTTATGGGGGATTTTACACGGAATATATCGGGTAATTGAAGAATTTGTATGTAAGCATATAAAAATAAAGTTCCGCATATTACCGGGCAAACTTGTTGCAATTTTTAAAACAGCGTTTGTGTTTTGTATGGTAATGCTATTTTGGACATATTTTAGAGCTGATAATTTGGCCCAAGGAAATTATTTTATTACACATTTTTTTAGCAATTTGAACGTTAAGAGTTTTCAAGTATGTGTTAATGAATTCAGGAGTATTGCGCAGGTGGTAATGGCGAATATAGCCGGTTTGGGAGAAATATACAGAGGAATCATATGGATATCAATTTTGCTTTTGGGTATCACTGATTGGTGTTACAAGTATTGCGGAAAGAGCGTATCCCAAATGGTTGCCAAATTACCGGGATTTTTTAGATGGTTCTGTTATTATGGAATGATTATTTTAATCATGTTTTCTTTCATCATGACAACAAATGAATATGGACAAGCGGGTGCATTTCTGTACTTTCAATTTTAGCAAGGAGGAGAATGGTGAAAAAATTTGTTTTTAAAATATTTATGGCGCTACTTCCTATGGTGATTTATGTGGCCTGTTTTGTAATGTGTGAACCTTATAATTATTTCGGAATACATGAACGTGCTCTGCGTGATTGGACACCCTTACAGGTAATAAGGGAATATATGAGAAATCCTTCGGAGAACATTATTATAGGGGACAGTAGGATGAATCATTATGATTTAGAGTATGCAGAAGAGTTATCAGGAAAAAAGTGGGCAAATCTTTCCACGGGAGGACAAAGTTCAAATCAGACCTATGAATTATATGTGTGGGCAAATTCACAGGTTGGTGTGGAAAATGTCATTATGGATATGAGTTTTTGGCAGATAATGGAGAGCCCAGGAAGTCCTTCTGTTATACCGGCAATTTATATAGCGGAACATCCCTTGGATTATATGGTGACAAGAGATTATGTGATAGAAGCTTTTTCCCAATTAAACGTGCAAGCGGCAGAAAAAATAGAAACACAACCTGTTAATGAGGCGAAATATAGAGAAGATTTGATTAACTACGCAACACAATATATTTATCCTGGTTGTATTGATTACAGAATAGGTGAAGACCAATTACAGCATTATTTGTATGTGATTAATGATGTACAGGCCCGAGGGGGACAGGCAAAAATTTTGGCACCGGTAGTGCAGGAATCCATATGGACTTACGTGATTGAACCTTTACAACTGGAGCCTTATTTGGAAGAGTACAAAGAAGAAGTTTCAAAGTATGCAGTTGTGTATGACATGGAATGGAAAAGCGATTTGGCAAAGGAACAGGATTGCTTTGCTGATGGTTTTCATTTTAGCAATTGGAGATATTATAATGAAATATATCTTCAAAATCTGTTCGGCGACGGAAATAAGTATGTAATAATTAGGGATAATACAGATAATTAGAAAAAAAGAAGTGAGGAATAAGAAATGAAACAAGTGTTACTGAAGAAGGGTACTATTTATACTGCAGATATTGCGCAGCCAAAGCTGGAAAAGGGCTATGTTTTGGTGAGAACGGAGTATTCCTGTATTTCTGCCGGAACAGAGATGTCCGGTGTAACTGCATCGGGAACACCCCTTGTTAAAAGAATATTAGAAAGTCCTGAACTGATGGAAAAAGGGCTTAATATGTTGAAGGAACGGGGAATAAAGGACACATGGGCTGTTGTGAAAGGTAAATATGAAGTGGGAACAGCAATGGGATATTCTGCTTCCGGTATTGTAGAGGAAAGCGGAAGCAGTCTTTTTGCAAAAGGTGACCGCGTGGCATGTATGGGTGTAGGATATGCAAATCATGCGGGATACATTGTGGCACCCCAAAATTTGGTTGTAAAAATCCCTGAGACAGTTTCTTTGGAACAGGCTTCTACGGCTGCTCTTGGTTGCATTGCAATGCAGGGAATCAGAAGAGCGGATATAGTGCTTGGTGAATATGTGGTTATAACCGGAATGGGAATTTTGGGACAGTTGGCGTGTCAGTTTGCAGCAGCGTCAGGTGCAACTGTAATCGCAACGGATATAGATGAGAGAAGATTACAAATTGCAAAAAAGGGCGGAGCCAGTTATGTGCTCAACGCAAGAGAAGATGTCGTAAAACAGGTAAATGATATTACCGGGGGACATGGTGCGGACAAGGTTATTGTGACCGCAGCTACCAGTTCAGATGAGTTACTTTCTCAAGCATTTAAAATGTGCAGAAAGAAAGGGCGTGTAGTTTTGGTTGGCGTAGCAGGCATGAATCTCAAAAGAGAGGATATGTATAAGAAAGAGTTGGATTTTGTGATTGCAACTTCTTATGGTCCCGGACGCTATGATGAAAATTATGAAGAAAAGGGTCTGGATTATCCTTACGCATATGTTAGATTTACCGAAAAGAGAAATTTGGAAAGTTATTTGCGCTTGATGGCAGATGGAAAAATTGATATCTCAAATATTATTGAGGGCATTTATCCGGTTGAGAAATCAGATGAAGCCTATGAAGCACTAAAATCAAGTGAAAACAGACCTCTCATTGTATTGCTGAAATACAACGAAGAAGAGGCAGTACAAGATGTCATTGAAAACAAAAACGGTTATGTTGCACCGGCAGGTACTATTAAAGTGGCTTTGTGTGGTGCCGGCGGCTTTGCCAAGGGTATGCATTTGCCTAATATGAAGAAGATGAAGGATAAATATACTTTGTATGCTGTTCAAAGCCGTACCGGGGCAAATGCAGAGGCAATCGCAATTAAAGAAGGCGCTGCTTATTCAACCACAGATTACGATAAGGTGCTGCAAGATCCCAATGTAGACATGGTAATGATTTGTACCAGGCATAATTTGCATGCCAAGATGATTATCCAGGCTCTGGAAGCAGGCAAGGCTGTATTTGTTGAAAAACCCATGGCGTTGACTTTAGAGGAAACGGATCAAATTATGGAAGTGGCAAAGAGAACCGGAGTTCCCTTCATGGTTGGATTTAACAGAAGATTTTCTAAGTATGCAACAGAAACTAAAAAAGCAATTGCAAACCGTAAAAATCCGATGATGATTTCCTACCGCATGAATGCAGGATTTATTCCTCAAGAGAGTTGGGTTCAATCAGAAGAAGGCGGTGGCAGAATTATTGGAGAAGGATGCCATATTATTGATTTGTTTAACTATTTTACAGATAGTAAAGCAGAAAGTATTTCTGTAAATCAGATTACGCCTAAGACAGATCATGTATCAAGAACAGATAATTGCGTAATTACGGTTAAGTATGAAGATGGATCTGTATGTACCTTGACATATACCGGTCAGGGAAGCAAGGAATATGGTAAAGAATTTTATGAGATATTTGTTGATGGTGCCGTTATTACCATGGATGACTATAAAGAATTAAAAGGTTATGGTATTAAGGTTGCTGAGATAAAAACTGCAGGTTCGGAGAAAGGTCAGTTTGAAGAATTGGAAGCTTTTTATGAAGCAATTAAAAGTGGTGACGGTTATCCGATTCCTTTATGGCAAATGGAACAGGCAACCAAGATTAGCATAATGGCACAAGAATAAGGGGAATATTAAATTGCAGAAATTTAAACTTGGAACATTTGCACAGAATGTTTCAAAAATATTTGGCGTGAAAACGTTGGTATTAATTTTAGGATTGTTTTCTTCTATTGTATCAGCAAGAGTTTTGGGGCCTGAAGGTAAGGGTATATATGCAGTTGCAACAGCACTTACCGGAATAGGAGTACAGTTCGGAAATTTGGGCATGCATTCTTCCAACACATACTTTTTGGCAAAAGATAAAAAAATATTGCCGGCGATAGTGGGAAACTCGATGTTAATTACCCTACTGGTTACGATTGTAACCGGTGGGGTATTGATTGTGATGTTCTTGTTTCCGGATTTGGTGACCGTACATGGTTTTGTACTTGTTTTAGCAATGTCGTTTATTCCTTTGCAATTATACAATATGTTTCAAGAAAATTATTTTGTGGCATTGGATAAGATTAAACAATACAGTATTTTGGAAATGCTGAATGGAGCAGTTTATCCGATTTTGCTGTTGGTAGTAGCCTTTGCTAATGTTGAGACTTTGTCCCCCGAAATAGCTATTGTACTTTCGATTTTTAGTACGGGTGTAGTATTGATAACCGGTTGGCGCTATCTGAAAAAAGAAATGCATGAAAAAGTGTGTGTGGATCGGAATTTACTGCGAAAAACAGTACCCTTTGGTTTTAAAAGTTATGTGTCCTGTCTGCTGACATATTTGGTGCTGCGGGTAGATGTTTTAATGTTGGATTCTTTTTTAAACAAATCCGAAACCGGATTATATTCGCTTGCAGTGAATCTTGCGGATATTGTTAACATGATTGCTGTTTCGGTATCTATGCTTTTGTTTCCAAAATTGTCAGGAATGAGTGAGAAAGAGGAAAAGAGGAAATTTATTGGAAAGACACTAAAGTACATGGCAATAATCATGTTTGTGCTAGTGGTTGGTGCAACTATATTCTCTGAAATGGGAGTGCTGTTGGTATATGGAGAAGCATACAGACCATCTATTCCTGTATTTAAAATTTTAATGCCGGGTATTTTCTTCTGGGCGTTGAGTTCATTACTGTTTAATTATTATTCCAGTGAAAATCGGATAGGAGTAAATATTGTTGCAGCGTTTATTGGTTTGGTGGTAAATTTTGTTTTGAATGGATTCTTGATTCCACGGAACGGGATTTGTGGAGCGGCGATTGCTTCTACGATAGCTTATGTTATCATTTTCATAATATTGATTATTTGCTTAAAAAAGGGAGTAGACAATGAAAAATCGTAAAAAAAAGAATGAGTTAATTATATATTATTCTAATTCATCACGAAATGGACAAGATAGTGCCGGAGAGGTAATTACTTTTGAAAAATTAGTTCAGTTGGCGAAAAGTAAAAGTTTTTTAAATTATATAAACAAGTACCGTACGGTTACATTTTATTGTCCTTCATTTACTGCTTTTGCACGCCCTTTCCTTACGGCGGTAATTTGCCGCTTGATGACATGTGGGAAATGCCGTTGGGTAGATGTAGATGGAAATATCATGAAAATTGGTCTGTGCAATTTGGTAAGACTTTTATGTGCCTTCATTTACGAAAATTGTACATATAAAAGAATGCTCCGTACTACAGCGAAAGAGGTGGAGAGTCTTATTGCGACTCCTGCCAGGAAGAAGGAATGTGATTTTGGCGGAAGACCATTGTACCTAAGATGCGATTTGTCATATGGATATGTGGCAGGGGGCTCCATAGGACATATTGCGGGTGTACTGAATAATTTGGAGGTATGTGCAGGAAACAAACCTATTTTTGTGTCTACAGATGAAATTCCTACAGTTCATGAACATATAGAGAAATATCTTTTGAAGGATAAAGTAAAGTACAGCAATGTGCGTGATGTGGCAGGGATAGCATATAATGAGGCTGTTTTTAGAAATATAGAAGATATTGTGAAAAGAGAAAAAATATCATTCATTTATCAGAGAAGTGCGCTGAATGCCTATGCAGGGATAAAATGTGCGATGAAGTATAATTTGCCCTTTATTTTAGAATACAATGGTTCTGAAGTTTGGATATCAAATAAATGGGGTGGACGTAAATTAAAAGGCGGAGATATTTCCCAGCGGATAGAGGAATTAACATTTCGAAAAGCAGATGTTATTGTTTGTGTAAGTGCACCTTTAAAAGACCAGTTAATAGAAATGGGGATTGAAGAGGAAAAAATAATTGTAAATCCTAATGGTGTAAATCCTGAAGTTTATAATCCGGCTATCGACGGAACGGAAGTGCGTAATCGACTACAAATTGAAAAAGATAAAAAAGTAATAGGATTTATCGGTACATTTGGAGCATGGCACGGTGCAGAGGTGTTGGCACAGGCATTTGCGAAGGTTGTAAAAAAAGAGAGGTATAAAAACAAAGTTCATCTTTTGTTGGTGGGAGACGGCTTAAAAATGCCCGAGGTTAAAAGAATCATTAAAGATAATGATATTGAGGATGATTGCTCGCTAACAGGTGTGGTACCTCAAAAAGATGGTCCTATTCATTTGGCGGCATGTGACATTTTAGTATCGCCGCAAGTGAGAAATGCGGATGGTACTCCCTTTTTTGGTTCGCCTACCAAGTTGTTTGAATATATGGCCATGGGAAAAGCAATTATTACATCAGATATGGATCAGATGGCAGAAATATTTGAGGATGAGGTTACGGCTCTTTTGTGTGAACCGGGAAGTGTCGATGAAGTGCAAAGAGCAATAGAAAGACTTGTAGATGATGAAAATCTGAGAGTTGAGTTGGGAAAAAAGGCCCGAAAAGAAGTATGTTGCAAGTATACTTGGAGATTGCATACTGAAAAGATTATTACAGCATTAAGAACAAGAGTATAGGTGTGAAATGTCAAGATTAGCGGAATATATTTATAAATTTAAAACAACACCCAAAAAAATTTTTATGAAGCAGGTTTATTATAAGTTAAAAGTACGTGCGGTATACGAGGTATATCATGTGTATGATGCTTTGTTTGATACCAGAAAAAATTATTCAGAAGCAAAAAATCTAGGGGTATCATTACCTTTTGATGTGCAAGAGATGGATTTTTCGGGATTGAATAAAGAAAAAGCAGAAGAGTTGTGGAGAATGTACAGTTCTCATCGATTTGATTTGCTTGGTTCCGGTTGGGTAAAAAATGGGTTTATAAATAATGCTAATGGATTAGACGGTTATCGGTACGATTCTATAGAATTACAGGCAGACAGAGCGGGCGATTTTTTAGGTTTTGTTATGAATAAGCGGTCTGTTAAGAATTCTGCAAAGATATGGAGAATGATTGATAGTGATTACGAAGCTATCGATTGGCAAAAAGATTATAAGTCCGGATATCGTTGGGGGGCTGATAAATGGTATCGGCCTCAGGGAAATGCAAAAAAGCCCGGCGGAGATATTAAAGTTCCGTGGGAACTTGCCAGATTACAACATTTTCCCAGATTTGCCCTTTTGGCTGAAATACTTCCTGAGAAGAGCGCTGAAATATTTAAAGAGTATTGCAATCAATTGCTTGATTTTATAGCGCAAAATCCGCCGCGAATGGGTGTGAATTATATGTGTACCATGGATGTAGGGATTCGTGCGGCTAATATAGCCTTATCCTATTCCCTTTTTAAGCAAAAAGGTTTTTCGTTTAGCAAGGATGTGGAACGGGTTCTGATTAATTTTATGTTTGAACAGTGTAATCATATTCGTAAAAATCTGGAATGGTCTGACATCTTAACTTCAAACCATTATTTTGCGGATATTGCAGGGCTGCTTTACGGAAGTGCTGTTTTACCGGATTGTAAAAAGAAAGAAAAGTGGCTACAGTTTGCTGTAGAGCAGATAAAACAAGAAATTGTAAAGCAATTTTATGAGGAAGGAAGCAATGCGGAAGGTTCTACGGCATATCACAGATTGACCGGTGAAATGGCTGTGTATTCAGTGGCGTTGATTCATGGATTGGCGGTAAAGGGTGTGTGTGAAGATGCATCCCAAGAAGTGTATAATATACTATATGGAGCCGGGAAATTTACACATGACCTAACTAGACCGGATGGAGCATTTACGCAAATTGGAGATAACGATTCGGGACTGTTTTTCAAGTTGTCTTTTACGGGAGAAATGATTACTCCTGAAAAGGCGGTATTAAAATATAATAATTTATCAAATTACAAGTGGGAAAATGATAAAAAGTATTTGGATGAGAATTTAAATGACGGAAGAACCTTTGTGTCTGCTGTGTGCGGAATGACTGAAAAAGAGGAATTCGTTGAGGAAAAGAGATTATATCCGTTAGAATACTCCTTGGTGCGTAGTTTGATGAATAACACGGTAATAAAAACCGATTTAATGTCGGAGAAAACGGATGTAAATTTTGAAGTCGAGAAGTTACAATATGAAGCTTCGAATAGCATTATGTGTGCTACAGGCAATTTGACGAAGGGATTAGAAAGAATAGCATATCCCAAGTTTGGTATTTATATTTATAAGTCGCCGGAATTGTATTTATGCATAAATGCTACAGATAACGGTCAGAAAGGAAATGCGGGACACGCTCATAATGATAAATTATCGTATGAGTTATTTATAAATGGAAAGTGTATCTGTGAAGATGCAGGAACTTATGTGTATACTGCACTTCCCCAGGAGCGGAATAAGTTTCGAAGTACGCAGATGCATAATACTATTTTTGTGGGAAAAGAACAAAACGAGTACATCAATCTGTTTTCTATGAAGAGTAAAACGACCTGTATGTGTTTACAACTTGAGGAAAACAGGTGTACTGTGAAAGTGGAATATGATAATGTGGTTCATATCAGACGGTTTGATGTGATGGACGACAGAATTGATGTGACAGATTATTGCAATTTTGAATTTGAGAGTGACGGAGCCGTGGAAGAAAGGACGAGAGGTTATGGTAAAAAAGTCAATATTGGCTATTGTGATTAGTTTATTGATTCTTTGCGGAATCGGAATATTCTTATATGAGTATAACAGTTTAGATAATCGTTTGTGGCGCAGATTGGTGGCGGATAGACCGGAACTGTCTGAATGTACAGATGAATATGAGAAATTGGATATTATCAGAGATTGGGCATACGAGAATGTTTTGTTTGCAGGGCATCCGGAAACTTATTCAAGTGAGGCGGCACATATCTATATTCAAAAATTACTGGATGGGGAAGAGATTGAGTACGGATATTACTGTGGCGGGATAGCAAGCGTCTTGAGTCATACGTATACATATCTCGGTTATCCGGCATGTTGTATAGATATGGTTGCTAGTGATAGTGAACAGGTGCTATTCTCGCATGTTATAACTACGGTTTATGTTAATGGGGAGTGGATTGTTCAGGATCCCACATTTAATCTTACCTATGTAGATGAACAGGGGGAACATTTATCCATATATGAGGTGAGGGAATGGGTATCCAATGAGCAGGGGCTATTGCCGAGGTATGGAAAAACAGAGTATGCGAATTGTATAATGGCAAATAAGGATTATGCAGGAATATATGAGGTAAATGGCGAAAGCGTAGAAAAGGACGGTTACTACTATTTTAAGCAACAAACGGATATAGAAGAATGGGAAGAAAAGAAGTTGATATTGAATGAACAATTTTTCAGAAACGTAGGGCGAGAGGTAGAGGCAACGGTATTGTACATGTATCCTTATGGAGTTTATTTTCCTAATGAATATGGAAAGTATGTGAAAAATGCAGATTCGAAATATGAAGAATTAAAAATCGGATTAGGATTTGATAAATAATTGTGGAGAGACAAATATGTGCGGAATATGTGGGTTTTATAAGTTAAATCAAAATAATCAATACATCGGAGAAGAGTATCTGTCCGTAATGAATGAGCAAATGATTTTACGTGGACCGGATGGAGGTAATGTATGGTTAGAGAAGGATAATCGATGCGGCTTAGGTCATCGGAGACTTTCCATTATCGATTTGTCAACTAGCGCAAGTCAGCCGATGTCAAATGAAGATGGAAACGTTGTGATTGCATTCAACGGAGAAATCTATAATCATGCGGAAATCAGAAAAGAATTGGAAGAGATTGGTGGACATGTATGGAAAACAGATCATTCCGATACAGAGATGATTATACACGCCTATGAGCAGTGGGGATTGGAGTGTATCCAGAAATTCAGAGGTATGTTTGCTATTGCTTTGTGGGATGGCAGGAAAGAGCAGTTCGTCTTGATAAGAGACAGAATTGGTATTAAACCGTTATATTACATGATTGAAGATAATGTACTTACTTTTGCATCTGAAATTAAAGCGATTCTAAAGGTTCGCAAGGCAAAACCGGCAATCAACGAAAAAGCATTATATGATTATCTGTCATTTTTGACTACTCCTTGTGAACAGACGTTGTTCGATGGGATTAAGAAATTACGTCCCGCAATGTATATGGTTTTTGACAAGAATGGTAATTGCAGAGAAGAGAGATATTGGGATGTTTGGGATTACACACATCCGGAATTGTATAAAGCAGACGATGCAACAATTTCTGATGCGATTTTGTCTGAACTTAAGACAGCAGTTAAGTTGAGAAAAGAAGCGGATGTTCCGGTAGGTGTTTTTCTTTCCGGCGGAATTGATTCTTCCACAAACGCAGCGCTTTTTTCAGAAGGAGACAATGCGAAAGTAAAAGCGTTTTGTATTGGGTATGATCAAGATTATGAAAGCTATAAGAATGAAAATCACTATGCAAAAATGATGGCGGAATATTGTAATGCGGAATATCATGAGCGCTTGTTAAATCAGGATGATTTGTTTGATTTTCTTCCTGAGATGGTAAGGCTCCAGGATGAACCGATTGCGGATCCGGTGTGTATTCCTGTTTACTATGTTTCTAAATTGGCTCGTGATAATGGAATTATCGTAGCACAAGTTGGAGAAGGTTCGGACGAATTGTTTTGGGGCTATACTACATGGAAGACGTATTTGGATTTGGCTATTGCAAATGATAAACCGGTGCCGAATTTTATTAAGAAAATAGGATTGGCAGCTATTCGCGCAGCAGGAAGAGGTAATAGGCACTATGCGGAAATGTTACGCAGAGGTGTGGAAAAACAGCCCATATTCTGGAGCGGAGCCGAAGCCTTTTATGATTATGACAAAAAACGTATGATTTCGGATGATTTGAGGCGAAAACTTGGAGATTATACATCTTTTGAAGCATTGCGTCCCACATATGACAGATATAAAGAAAAAGCGTGGGAACAGTCTCATTTGAATTGGATGAGTTATGCTGATTTAAATCATCGTTTACCGGAGTTGCTTCTTATGCGTGTGGATAAGATGAGTATGGGGGTAAGTTTGGAGTGTAGAGTGCCTTTCTTGGATCATAAGTTTGTCGAGTTGGCAATGAGTATTCCACAGAGTAAGAAAACAGAAGGTCAAATTAGCAAAACAGTTTTGAAGAAAGCGGTCAGAGGCGTGATTCCTGATGAAATTATAGACCGTAAGAAGCAAGGTTTTGGAGTTCCGGTTCATGATTGGTTTTTAGGAAGACTTGGAGTGGAAATGAAGAAGGAAGTGCTAAATTTCGCAAATCAGACAGGTCTTTTGAATGCTGCATATATTGAAAAAATGTTTGATGACCAAGCGTATGCAGCTAAATTATGGTATCTATTCAATTTGGCTTTATGGTGGAAAGAGTATATTGTCTAACCGAATAAATTCCTGATAAAATTTAAATGGCTATATAACCTACAAGTCAAAGAAAACGCAGGCTGTCAATCGGCAGCCTGCGCACTTCTATAGCAAATACATATTACCGAGAAGAAAATCCTTGTCCAAGAAAATGACATATGTCATATATTCCTTTGCCGCTTTAATTCCTGTTTTTGTCAAAAAAGGATAACCCCCAGTTACTTTAATTTCAATGTTGTTAGCCTTAATTATCCACAACTTTTCTTTAGGCCCTTTTGCAAATTCCCGTACCTCAAGGAACGCGGAATTAGGACAGTATAAAAGGTCCCCTATTCGTAAGTGTTCTACCTCAAGTTTACGTCCATCAGCCAAAGTTACCTGTGTATCAACGGATACCGAGCAGAGTTCGCTCAATTCGTCCATGTTACAAATAGGCGGTTTAAAAGTACTTTGCATTTTCATTCCCTCTTTCTTACAATAAAATTATTGGTTCCATGCCAATTGTATTAGATTCTTTTTTTGTGTGTCTATATACTTAATTGGATTTTGTGATATATATTACGTTTCAAAGGTAAATCATTGTTGACAAGTCTGTAGTACAGATATACAATAAAAGGACAATGAGTAAACCAAATAACATTCACTGCTCTTTCTGGGCAGAATACTGTGCGATTCGCACATTCCGGCAGTTTCTGCCATTTACTCAATTTATTAAAAGAATGGCAGAAAGCATAGCCCATGTGTTTTCTGCTGCGCAAAGGAGGAAACAGATGGGAAAAAAGAATAATGTGTTAAATCACTACTTCCGCGATGTAAATCGTTTTGCGGATCTGTTTAATGGTGTCTTTTTTGGTGGTAAAAGGATAATCAAAGCGCAGGAGCTGGAGGCGGTGTCGGAAGCCTATGAGGAAGTTGCCAACAAGGAAAGCGAAAATGAGGGAGTGAGGCAGCAGCGGTTTCGGGATATCAGGATGTCTTTAAAAACCGGAGAGGTCTTCCGGCTGTTGGCACTGGAAAACCAGGATAAAGTAAACTACGCCATGCCTTTTCGTTGTATGCAGTATGACACCATGGAATATAGTATGCAGTTGGACGGGTTGCGCAGGAAAAATGGGAGAGCGGGGAAATATGAATCCGCTGCCGAAAGGGTTGGACGAATTAAAAAATCGGACCGCTTAACTCCTATATACACGCTGTGCGTGTATTACGGGGAAGAGCCGTGGGATGGCCCGCGCAGCTTAAGGGATATGATGAATTTTGGAGATGACAGTGATGGAATGAGTAGGTACTTTGCGGATTATCCCATGCGACTGTTTTGTCTGAACGAAAAGGACAATTTTGATGAGTTTCACAGCGAAATCCGCAAGGTCTTCCATCTCCTGAAATTCCGTGGCGACAAGAAACTAATGGAACAGGAACTGGAAAACAATGCACAGTACCGGAGGGTGGACATCGATACGCTGGAGGTCATGGCAGTGATATTGGACGCACCCCAAATATGGAAGAACAGAGAAGAATATATGATTGATGAAGAGGAAAGTGAGGAATATGATATGTGTAAGGCAATACGTGAAATGAGAGAGGACGCAAGAACAGAAGGAAGAACAGAAGGAAGAACAGAAGGAAGAGCAGAAGGAGAACAGCGGTTTGCCCATTTGATTCAAAAACTTTTGGAATTGGGAAAAAGTGAATTAGTAGAAAAAGTGGCAGAAGATGCAGAAATGAGACATCAGATGATGGAAGAGTATGGGATCATCTAGTTAAAATTCGGTTGGCTTTTTGGGTACTTAGAATAGTATTTTCTTCTTTGTGCACACTATTCTTGAGGTGATGAATATGCAAGAAGAACGTAATGCAAAGAAGCAGGAGCAAATAAATGAGCAACGCTCCTTGAACAAGTTCAATTCTGTCACAGAGAAACACAAGCCTGAGAATCAAAATCAGCAGCATAATGTGCGTCGTGAAGGTATAGGACCAATAAATCAGAAAAGATAAAAGGAATCCTACACTCCCATATTTGCATTTTTCGTCAAAGATGTTATAATGAACAAAGTATTGGGCATTTTATAATGTAACCGAGGAGGCAGATATGTTAAATAATAAAACAATTCTGATTACCGGAGGAACAGGTTCTTTTGGTAAGGCATTTACAAAATATGTTTTGGAAAAGTATAATCCCAAGAAGATTATTATTTATTCCCGTGATGAGTTTAAGCAGTTTATGATGCAGAATGAGTTTAAGGAGCATGCGTCTAAACTTCGTTTCTTCATTGGTGATGTCCGGGATAAAGAGCGTCTGATGAGAGCCTTTGAGGGGGTAGACTATGTAATTCATGCGGCTGCGTTAAAGCAGGTTCCTGCTTGTGAATATAACCCGGCGGAGGCTATTAAGACCAATATCAACGGTGCGCAGAATATTATTGATGCGGCATTGGACTCCGGGGTAAAGAAAGTGGTTGCGCTGTCTACAGATAAGGCCGTTAACCCTGTGAATTTGTACGGTGGCACCAAACTGGTATCGGACAAGTTGTTCATCGCAGCAAATGCGTATGCAGGCAGTAAAGATATCTGTTTCTCTATTGTTAGATATGGTAACGTGGCGGGCAGCCGTGGTTCCGTCATTCCTTTCTTTAACAATATTATTAAACAGGGCAAAACAGAACTTCCTATCACAGATTATCGTATGACCCGTTTCTGGATTAGTTTAAGAGAGGGCGTGGAACTGGTTATTAAGGCTCTTGAGGAAGCAAAGGGTGGTGAAACTTTCATCTCCAAGATTCCTTCTTTCAAGATTACCGATTTGGCGGAGGCTATGTGCCCCGGCTGCACCATGCCTGAAGTGGGTATCCGTGAGGGTGAGAAACTTCATGAGATTATGGTAACAGTGGAAGATTCCATGACTACTTACGAGTATGATAAGCATTATATTGTGTATCCCCAGATGGTGTGGAGCGAACACCGCAAAGTAGCACCTACCGGCAAAAAAGTAGAGGACGGTTTCTCTTACAGTTCCGGTAATAATACAGTATGGCTGTCTGTTGAGGAAATTCGCGAACGTTTAAAGGAAGTTGATTTGGAAAAATAAAATCTCTAAAAATAGTTGAATTTTGTATGAAAAAATGACAAACTGGGTTCAAAGCAAATGATTTCTTTGAACTCAGTTCTTTTTTACGGCATTTGCCGTGTCTGATTAGGGCAGTTCTGCTCAAGGTTTCGAAATCCTGCTTTTAAATCCCAAACTATTTATTCCGCGCATTACTGCAAAGGAATAACAATGTTCTGAAAGGGATTATCAGTTCGCTCTTGCGCATGCCTGTGGAGAAGATTAGTGCGGTAGAGATTATGAACCCTATTGTACTGGGGTATTTGATAATTTGAATAAAGGTGATGATTATTCGTTTGCAATGCTAAGCTGGGGAATTATTTTCTTGGCTTAGTCTTTTTATGGTACAATATGTAAAAATGTGATAAAGTAAAAGAGTGAGAACTTAATTGAGAAAAAAGTAGGGGCGACGTATGAAAAACTATCGGCAAATGAAAAATTTATTCTTAAGGCAGAGTTATATAGATTCTTGGGGGGAGTATCAAAACTGGCTTGAACGGGAAAAAGGCTGGGATTATATTATCCTTACGGCTTCTAATGAGGCTCAGGCCCAAGGGTACAGGCAGGAAATAGAATGGCGCAGAAATCAGGGGTATTTGCCGAAGTCGTGCCGCTATTTAGTGTTGGCAGACCCGGATGGAAAACGGGTAGGTTCCGGAGGAGCTACTTTGAATGTTTTGAAGGTACTTGCCGGAGAGTATGGAGACAATACGGCATCTGTTTTCAGACATAAAAAGATATTGGTAATTCATTCCGGCGGTGACAGTAAACGTATACCACAGTACAGCGTGTGCGGCAAACTTTTTTCTCCTGTGCCCAGGAGGTTGGAGGATGGTAGACCTTCCACGCTTTTTGATGAGTTTATGATTGCCATGTCTGCGGTGGCAGGCAGGTTTGAGGAAGGTATGTTGGTTCTTTCCGGTGACGTATTGCTTTTGTTCAATCCTTTGCAGTTGGATTTCCAGTATAAAGGCGCCGCTGCTATTTCCATTAAGGCAGATGTGACTGTAGGAAAGAATCACGGGGTTTTTTTGAATAATGGACAAAATTATGTGGGGCGTTTTTTGCACAAACAGTCAGAAGAACAGTTATGTAAACTTGGGGCGGTAAATGATAGCGGTAAAGTGGATTTGGATACCGGAGCGGTTATTATGGATTCGGATCTGCTTGGCGCTCTGTTTTCGCTGATTTCTACAGAGGGAGTTTACGACGAAAAGAAGTTTGCACAGTTTGTAAATGACAAAGCCCGTATCAGTTTTTATGGAGACTTTTTGTACCCTTTGGCATCTGAGGCCACTTTGGAAGAATATTATAAAGAGGCACCGGAAGGGGATATGTGTCAGGAACTTTTGGATTGCAGAACTTTGATTTGGGAGGCTCTTTCTCCTTTTCGGATGAAGTTGCTTTGCCTGTCCCCCGCAGAGTTTATTCATTTTGGTACTACCGGAGAACTTTTACGGCTGATGACGGAGGAAATGGGAGACTATCATTTCCTGGATTGGAGTAGCATCGTATATGCAAGTATTCCGGGAGAAACGGAAAACATTGCAGCCTATAACAGTATTGTACATGAGGATGTCCAAATATCCGGCCAGTGTTATATCGAAAATAGCCGGGTGGGAGCAGGTGCGGTAATCGGAAAGGCTTGTATATTATCCGGCGTGGAAATAGCAGATGTAAAAGTGCCGGTGGCAACGGTTTTGCATGGTTTGGAGCTTCCGGATATTGGAACTGTGGTGCGGGTGTACGGCATTCAGGATAATCCCAAGGCAGTACTGGAAAATGGAGCAAACTGGCTTGGGGAAAATGTGCAGTCTGTTTTAGATTACTATGAAATAACGCCTGAAAAGATTTGGCATGGAGAGGAACATTATTTGTGGTTTGCGGATTTATATCCTGTATGTGACTCTATGGCTAAGGCTACGGAAATGGCTCTTTTGGTGTACAAAATCTTCCGGAAAAAAGCGCAAAAAGCAGAGGTGCAAAACTGGTTGGCAATGCCGCGTATGAGTTTGTTTAGCAGTTTTAATCATGCAAGAGCCAAGGAAAGCATTGTATGGAACCGAAAATTGACAGAAGATATTGCGGTGGAACTGTTTGTGAGTAATCTAAAAAAGAATGGAAGCAGTGAATCTGCCCTGCAGGTATTTGAAAATAAAGAAATGTCCGGGGAGCAGTTTCAAAAGATTTGCATGATTGCCCGAAATGCGGATTTTGGTCTGAAAATCAGACTTTATTATAGTTTGGCAGCTTATCTTCGGGTAAGAAAGACTGTTATCAATGATATTTCTGCCCGTAAGATGGAAGAATTGTGTTTTGATACCATTCAGAAAACAATCTGTGATGCCGCTCTGGGCAGTATCCGTAAGGGACATGGATATCGTATTTGTAAAGAGGAATGTAATGTGGCGTTGCCTGTCCGTGTGAATTGGGGAGGCGGCTGGACGGATACCCCTCCTTATTGCAATGAAAATGGTGGAATTGTGCTGAATGCGGCACTGAAATTAAAAGGCATATATCCCGTGCAGGTATCGGTACGCAAATTGGATAGATTTCATGTGGAATTTGCCAGTGAAGATATTGGCGTTGAGACGGTTATCACGGATAAGCAGGAGATTTTAGATTGCAAAAATCCTTATGACCATTTTGCACTGCATAAAGCGGCTTTGATTGCCTGCGGTATTGTAAGCGAAGATGGTGAAGAAGATTTGGAAGAAATTTTGAAGTTTCTCGGTGGCGGTATTTATCTTTCCACGAAAGTGGTAGGAATACCGAAGGGCTCCGGTCTGGGTACCAGCAGTATTTTGGCAGGAGCTTGCGTGAAAGCTATTTTTGAATTTCTTGGGGAAGCGTTGGAAGAGAATACGCTGTATGATGTAGTGCTTTGTATGGAGCAGATTATGAGTACCGGCGGCGGGTGGCAGGATCAGGTAGGAGGTCTGTGTCCGGGCATTAAGATGATTACTACAAGAGCGGGGCTTAAGCAGAATATTTTGGTGGAAAAAATAGTGGTGCCTGATAATGCCATGGAGGAATTGCAAAAACGATTTGCCCTGATTTATACCGGACAGCGCCGATTGGCCAGAAATCTGCTACGCGACGTGGTGGGTGGATATATCGGCGGAAGAAAGAAATCCCTGGAGGCACTGATAGAGATGAAGCGTGTGGCGGTGTTAATGCGTTTTGCCTTGGAAAATGGGGATATAGACCGCTTTGCAGAACTTTTAAACGAGCATTGGAAACTTTCTTTGCAATTAGATAACGGCGCTACCAATACTTGTATTGACCAGATTTTTGAATCTTGTGATGACTTGATTGACGGGCGGTTTATCGCAGGCGCAGGCGGCGGTGGATTTTTGCAGGTAATTATGAAAAAAGGTGTGACCACAGAGCAGTTGAATCAGCGGCTGTATGAGGTGTTTCAGGATTCCGGTGTGGCGGTATGGCCATGTGAGTTTGTGTAGGTATCCGCAGTTGCAAAGTGCTTTGGAATAGCGTATAATTTATATGTTATACTTTTTTGAGTGAGGGACAAACCATGAAGATTATGCCCAACCGATTAGATAGAGGTTTTGAATTGTATCAGCAGGAATTTGAGGAGAAAGCATTGCAGGTGCTCAGATCCGGCTGGTATGTTTTAGGCAGGGAAGTGGAAGAATTTGAAAAGGAATTTGCATCTTATACCGGTTCAAAACATTGTGTAGGTTTGGCTAGCGGATTGGATGCGTTGTGGCTGGCATTCCGGATATTGGGAATTGGCAAAGGGGACGAGGTTATTGTGCCTGCCAATACTTATATTGCCAGCGTAATGGGTGTAACCATTAATGATGCAACGCCTGTTTTTGTGGAGCCCGACGAATATTATAATATGGATGCGGATGCCATTGAGGCGGCTATTACAGAGCGTACCAAAGCGGTTTTGGTGGTGCATCTTTATGGACAGGCTTGCAGGATGGATAAGATCATGGATTTGTGTCAAAAATACAATTTGCGCTTGGTGGAGGACTGTGCGCAGTCCCATGGTGCGTTTTTTGACGGACGTATGACAGGTACTTTCGGCGATATCGGTTGTTTTTCTTTTTACCCCTCCAAAAATCTGGGAGGTTTTGGTGATGGTGGTGCTATTGTGACCGAGGATGATAAAATTGCGGAAGATATGAAAATGTATCGCAATTATGGCAGTAGGAAGCGCTACTACAACGAAGTGGTGGGAGCTAACTCCAGATTGGATGAGTTGCAGGCAGGTCTGCTTCGGGTGAGATTGGCACATATGGATGAATTGACAGAAGAGCGCAAACGTCTGGCGGTCCGTTATACTGCTGAAATTAAGAATCCAAAACTGATTCTCCCGCAGGTTAGGGAAGGTGCAGACAGTGTGTGGCACCAATACGTTATCCGCTGCAAGGACAGGCAGAAATTAATAGATTATTTAAATGAAAAGGAAATCGGGACAATTATTCATTATCCCATTCCGCCTCATTTGTCGGAGGCTTATGCTTATCTGGGATGGAAGGCGGGAGATTATCCTGTAACAGAGAATTATGCGGACACGGTGTTGTCCATTCCTATGTATAATGGTATGACGACGGAGGAGCAGGACGCAGTGATTGCAGCGCTCAACGCTTTTTAGGAGGGAAAAATGGCTTTAAAGGATCAGTATAAAATACTCGAATTTAAAGATTTGGGAGATGAGAGAGGAAACCTCGTGGTAATAGAAGGGGAAGGCATGGATATTCCTTTTGATATTAAACGTGTTTTCTATATCTACGGCTCGGATTCGGAAGTGGTCCGTGGTCAGCATGCCAATCGGGAAACAGAGTTTTTGATGGTAAATGTAGGCGGTACCAGTAAGGTTCGTGTGGATAACGGAAGCGAAGAGGAAATTATTGAACTGAATCGTCCCGGAATGGGGTTGTATTTGTCCACTATGATTTGGAAAGATATGTATGACTTTTCGCCGGATTCTATTTTGCTTGTATTGGCAAGCAGACATTACGACGGAACGGAATACATAAGGGATTATGAGGAATACCTGAAGGAAGTGCAGAGAGAAGGAAAAATGTAACATGAGCAAAATTTCGATTGTTGTGCCGGTATATTTTAATGAAGATACTTTGATGGATTTATATCAGGATATGAAGACCAAGATTCTGGGCGTTATAGGCGAGTATGAACTGGTCTTTGTAGATGATGGTTCGGGAGATGCATCCTGGCAGATTATGAATCAGATAAGAGATATGGACAAGCATGTAAAACTGGTGAAACTTTCCAGAAACTTCGGAGAGCATGCGGCACTTTTGGCAGGACTGTCTGTGTGTACCGGGGATTGTGCGGTGACAAAGCAGGCGGATTTGCAGGAAGATTCTACGCTGATTTTGGAGATGTATGAGCGCTGGAAACAGGGAAATAAGGTAGTACTGGCGGTGAGACGTTCCAGAGATGAAAGTAAAGTGAAGGTCTTTTTTGCCAACATGTATTATGCCCTGATCAGGAAATTTGTAAATAAGAAGATGCCTGTGGGAGGTTGTGACTGTTATTTGGTTGACCGCAAAGTCATTGAGGTTTTGGAGAGATTGGACGAGAAGAATTCCAGTCTTACTTTGCAGGTGCTGTGGGCAGGCTTCCAGACGGATATGGTGTATTTTGACCGCAAAGACAGGGAAAAAGGTAAATCCCGTTGGACTTTTGCAAAGAAGTACAAACTGGTAGTAGATTCTCTTATGAGTTTTTCTTATGTGCCTATCCGCTTTATGTCTATGGTGGGTTTTGTGTTTAATATCTGTGCGGTTATTATGTTTATCAGCGTTCTTGTGGAATTTTTCCGGTTCGGAACGCCTATAGCGGGCTGGTCGTCCCTCATGTGTGTGGTTTTGTGCGCATCGGGCTTGATTTTAATGATGCTGGGAATTTTGGGAGAGTATGTTTGGAGAGCGTTGGATGCTGCCAGAAACAGACCGCCTTTTATTATTGATGAGGTGGAAGAACCTGGCGATGTAAAAAGACAGGCTGATAGCGTGAATTTGACGGGAGAAATGTAATGTCGTTAAAAGCGTGGAAAATATGGAAAATCATATTGGTGGCAGGCAGTGTGCTTGCAGCGCTGAAACTGATTTTTGTAGATTATTCGCTGGATGAAGAGTACCAGATTGTAATGGCTTACAAAAATTTAACGGGAGATGCGCTTTTTAAAGAAATGTGGGAGCCTCATCAGACTTCCGCTTTTCTATGTGCGGGTCTAATGCGCCTTTATATGGCTGTGACCGGCACCACAACGGGCATTATTCTCTTTTTAAGGTTTGTGACCCTTGGAATACAATTGGGGCTGTCCTATGCCGTGTATCGGACTTTGCGACATATAACGGAGGAAAAATACGCTTTTTTATTGACGCTTATTTACTTTAATATTGTTCCCAAAAACATTCAGATTCCGGAATTTGGTAATATGCAATTGTGGTTTTTAACCATACCGCTATTATTATTTCTGTGGTATGTGTGGGAGCGGGAGGAAAAGAACAAAGACAGATGGTATTTGGTGATTTTTGCAGGGGTGGGGCTGGCCTGTGAAGTGCTCGTCTATCCTACCTGTGTCTTTTTGCTTCCCTTTTTTATCGGATATATCTGGGTGAATTGTAAGAAAACAAAATGGCGAGATAGTCTGCTTTTGTCAGGAACTTGTGGCGTGTGCGGCGCAGTGTGGCTGGCAAAAGTGATGAAAAATGTGGGATTAAATGAGTTATTGGGTAATGTGGAAAAAATGTTGGCCTTTGACGTAACTCACGATGTTTCCGGAATGACAGATGCCAAACGGGTCAATTTCGTTGACAATTTTATTTTGTGGGCGCTGCTTCTTTTGATTATTGCGGCAATAAGTGCGGTGATTTTGGCCATATTTCTTTGGATAGGGAAGAAAAGAGGCGCAGAAAAATTTGATTGTGGCGGCAGAATATTAATTTTTCTGGTTGTGGCAATTGTGGTGTCGGAAATTTTGCAGATATATTATTGGACTGTTGTAAACGGCGGCTATGAATATCCACAGATTCATCTTTTGGTGGTTTGGCTGGCAGCGGCTGTGGCTTGGCAGTTTGCCGGCGGAGAGAAGAAAGGGCTTGGCTGGGTAATGGCAGGTACGCTGATTGCCTATGCGGGAGTCATGTATATCAGTGATTTGGCGCTGTATTTTTCCCTTCCCCACGGAACGCTTGGAATTGTGGCTTGCGCTGCGGTAATATTATTGGCACTACAAAAAGTGTTAGGACAGCGGAGCAGACTTTGGATATCTTTACTTTTAATCAGTTTGTGTCTTTGCAGCATTTTCGGTAAAGGATATACGCTGCGGGGCGGCAAAGAGGATAATACTATTTGGTCTGTGGGAAATATTATGAAACAGGGACCAGCAGCGGGCATTTTTGCAGAGTATATGTGTGCCCATATCTATAATTGTAACTATGAAGATTATGGTTTGTATTTAAACAAGGGGGACAAAGTACTGATTGTCGCCAATATGATTATGTCGGTGGGAACCACCGCTTATTTGTTTGAAGATGTAGAGGTATGCCACTATTCGGTGGTAGACCCTACTGCCTATGATGAGCGGTTGCTTGCTTATTGGGAGCAGTATCCCCAAAAGGCTCCCAATGTGATAGTGGTAGATGCTTGGTTCGGACATTTGAGGGAAAATCCGGATAGTTGGATTATGCAATATATTGAAAATGAGTTTGGATATACCTCCGTGGAAAATGGAGAATATGTGAGATTTTACAGGAAGTAGTAGCAAATGAAGAGTGGTAATTTGTGGCAGTTTGTTAAGTTTGGTCTAGTGGGTGTGTCCAACACACTGATTAGCGAGGGGCTTTATGTGATTATCGTTTATTTTGGCGGTAATTATCTGTTTGCCAGCCTGGTGGGCTTTATAGTCAGTGTTCTAAATGCTTATTTCTGGAACAACCGTTATGTGTTCAAAGAGGAAGGCGATGGAGAAAAAAGGGTTTGGTGGAAAGTACTCTTAAAAACCTATGCGGCATATCTTGGCGGCTATCTGGTAACGGTGGGACTGCTTGTGCTTTGGGTAGATATTGTGCAGATTTCCCGGTTCATGGGAGGCGTGGCGGACTGGTGCCGGTCTCTCGGGCTTCGGAGGCTGACGGCGGAAAGTTTGGGCGAAATAGTGGCAGCAGGAGTCAATTTGCTGCTTACAGTTCCTTTAAATTATGTGGTAAATAAATATTGGGCTTTTCGCAAATAAATGGAAAGAGGTAATAAGTTTGGATAATACTTACCACCTCTTTCTGTATTCTCCGGGAGAAGTTCCCTCTATTTTTTTAAACATTCTGGAAAAATAATTGGCATCGTTCATGCCGCATTCCTGACTGATTTTTTCCATGGAAAGGTCGCTGAAACGGAGCAGGCGTTTGGCATGGGTGATGCGTAGCTGCAACAAATAGGTGCTGATGGACGTCCCGAATTGTTCTTTGAAAAGTCGTGTAAGATAGAATTTATTGATATAAAAAGTGTCTGCAAGTTCATCCAAAGTGATTTTACGGGCAAAATTAGTATCCAAAAAACTGCGGACTTCCAAAAGGTTGCGTTTTCCGCCGGTATGGATTTCGTTTGTATCGGGATTCCAGCTTTCTTCCATAAGCAAAGTAAGAAGGGAAGAAAGTTTTTCGTTGATTTTCATATCCCGCACGTAACTGTCGGAAGCGGCGGCAGCAAAAAGTTCGTCCATGAGAAGACCGTAACTTTCAACCCGCGGGGACGAAAAGCAGGGTTCACCACCTCTTTGCACATATTTTGCATAGATTTCATTTATGTTGGGCCCGTAAAAATGGGCCCATTTTAATTGCCATAAATCTTCGGAAGAACAGTGGGAATATGGGAGGGCGCAGTCTAAGAAAACACAATCCCCTTGCTTGAGTAAATAGTTTATGCCTTGATATTGTAAAGTTCCGGAGCCTTTTTCTACCACAAAAAATAAAAAAGAAAGCAGATGGTCTCTTTTGCTGGTGTGAGGTTTTTGGGCTTGTAGGGCACCGGTTTCCTGCAAATGGAGCAAATTTGCTTTTGCAAAGGGGGAAGGGGTATAGATAATACGGTTTGATGCTACCAGATTTCCGTGAAAAAGAGATGTGTTCACTTTTGTACCTCCTATGTGGAAGATTTTAACTGCCTTTTAAGGTAGTATAACAAAAAAGTCAATATAATGCTAGTTATGTGCAAAATATACTATTAAAAAGATTGGAAACTAGGGATAATATAGGGTATATTTAATATATGTATTCAGTTTTTGATGTGTAAATAAAGTGCAGAAAGGCGAGTTGATATGAAAAAAGCGTTGATTACAGGAATTACAGGACAGGATGGTTCTTATTTGGCAGAGTTCTTGCTCGAAAAAGGATATGAGGTTCACGGTATGGTGAGAAGAAGTTCTATTTCCAATACCGGAAGAATAGACCATTTGATTGCGGCAAATGCAGTTACGCTGCATGATGGGGATTTATCTGATACTTCCTCCATCACACGCATTATAGCTATGGTGCAGCCGGATGAAATTTATAATTTGGCGGCCCAGTCCCATGTACAGGTTTCTTTTGATGTACCTGAGTATTCCGGCGATGTGGATGCTATTGGTGTGCTTCGTGTGCTTGAGGCGGTGCGCATTTTGGGACTTACACAGAAAACAAGAATTTATCAGGCGTCTACTTCTGAACTTTACGGAAAGGTGGAGGAAGTTCCCCAGAGAGAGACAACGCCTTTTCATCCTTACAGTCCCTATGCTGTGGCAAAGCAGTACGGATTTTGGATTACCAAGGAGTACCGTGAGGCGTATGGAATGTTTGCGGTAAACGGTATTCTTTTTAACCATGAATCTGAGAGAAGAGGGGAAACTTTTGTGACGAGAAAAATCACCTTGGCAGCAGGACGCATTGCAGAAGGGTTGCAGGATCATTTGGAACTGGGCAATCTGGATTCTCTCAGGGATTGGGGTTATGCCAAGGATTATGTGGAATGTATGTGGCTGATTTTGCAGGCAGACAAGCCGGAGGATTTTGTGATTGCTACAGGAGAGCAGCATACCGTAAGGGATTTTACGGAGCGTGCTTTCCGGGAAAATGGAATAGAACTTCGCTGGGAAGGTAGCGGCGTGGAGGAAAAGGCCTATGACAAGGCTACAGGAAAAATGCTTGTTTGTGTAAATCCTGCATGGTTCCGTCCTACAGATGTGGATAATTTATGGGGCGACCCGACAAAAGCGAAAACGGTGCTTGGATGGAATCCCAAAAAGACCAGTTATGAGGAACTTGTGCGCATTATGGCGCAGCATGACAGGAGACTTGCGAAAAGAGAAGCGGCTTTAAAGGCTGCTGAGGCCTAAGTATGGGTTCGCAGATAGACTTTGGAAGGAAGAGAACGGACATGGAAAAGCATGCAAAAATATATGTGGCAGGTCACCGGGGGATGGTGGGCTCAGCCATTGTAAGAGTCTTGGAAAAAGCGGGCTACGATAATATTATTAGCAGAACTCACAAGGAACTGGATTTGTGCAGACAGGCAGATGTGGAACTGTTTTTTGAAACGGAGAAGCCGGAATATGTATTTTTGGCAGCGGCCAAAGTGGGCGGTATTGTGGCAAATTCTGAGGCTCTGGCTGATTTTATGTATGAAAATATGATAATGGAGATGAATGTAATCCATAGTGCGTGGAAAAACGGTTGTAAGAAACTTTTGTTTTTAGGCTCTTCCTGCATTTACCCCAGAATGGCTCCCCAGCCTATGCCGGAGAGTTGCCTTTTAACCTCGGAATTGGAAAAGACCAATGAGGCCTATGCTTTGGCAAAAATTTCCGGTTTGAAATATTGCGAGTTTTTAAACAGACAGTATGGCACGGATTATATTTCTGCCATGCCTACCAATTTGTATGGGCCTAATGATAACTATCATCCTACCCACAGTCATGTGCTTCCGGCGCTGATCCGCAGATTTCACGAGGCCAAGGAAGCGGGATTGGCGGAGGTTACCTGTTGGGGAACGGGCTCGCCTCTTAGGGAGTTTCTTTATGTGGATGATTTGGCGGATGCCTGCCTGTTTTTGATGAACAATTATTCCGGTAATGAAACGGTAAATGTGGGAACAGGAAAAGAACTGACTATCAGGGAATTGACAGAGTTGGTGGCTAAGACCATAGGCTATACCGGCGAAATCAAGTGGGATACTACAAAACCTGACGGCACCCCCAGAAAACTCTTGGATGTGTCCAAATTGGCAGATTTGGGATGGAAATACAAGGTGGAACTGGAAGAGGGAATTGCCTTGGCTTATGAAGATTTTTTGAATAATCCCATGCGTGCGGAGAGGTAAAATTATGAATATTATTTTATTGTCGGGAGGTTCGGGAAAACGTCTGTGGCCTCTGTCCAATGATGTGCGCTCTAAACAATTCATAAAGATATTTAAAGGGGAGAACGGGGAATATGAATCCATGGTGCAGAGAGTGTACCGTCAGATTAAGGCGGTGGACCCGGCAGCAGATGTAACTATTGCGACTTCCCGTACCCAGGCCTCTGCCATCCACAATCAGGTGGGCAGTCAGGTGGGGATTTGTGTGGAACCTTGCAGGCGGGATACTTTTCCGGCCATTGCCCTTGCAACGGCCTATTTGCATGATGTACGTGGGATTTCACCGGAAGAGCCGGTGGTGGTGTGCCCCGTAGACCCTTATGTGGAAGAAAGTTATTTTGAGGCGCTGCAGGAATTGAATGATTTGGCGGATAAGGGAAACAGCAATTTGGTGCTGCTGGGTATGGAACCTACTTATCCCAGTGCAAAGTACGGTTACATTATGCCGGAAAATAAAGAGCCTGTAGGTAAAGTGAAAGGTTTTAAAGAAAAACCGGATGAGGAAACTGCGGCGCAGTACATCCGGCAGGGGGCTCTTTGGAATGGTGGTGTGTTTGCATATAAACTGAAGTATGTGCTGGAAAAGGCACATGAACTTATAGATTTTACGCATTATAAAGATTTATTTGAAAAGTATCATACTTTAGAAAAAATCAGTTTTGATTATGCTGTAGTGGAAAAGGAGCCGGATATCAGTGTCCTGAGATATTCAGGGGAATGGAAAGACCTTGGTACATGGAATACGCTCACAGAGGCTATGGAAGAAAATGTTATCGGCAAGGCGATGTACAATGAGGAATGTGAGAATCTGCATATTGTAAACGAGTTGAATGTGCCTATTTTGTGCATGGGAATCAAGAATGCTGTGGTGGCGGCCAGTGCGGAAGGAATTTTAATTTCGGATAAAAAGCAGTCCAGTTATATTAAGCCCTTTGTGGACCAAATTGATCAGCAGATTATGTTTGCAGAGAAATCCTGGGGAAGTTATCTGGTAGTGGATGTGGAAGAAGAGAGCATGACCGTGAAAGTAACTTTAAATCCCGGGCACCGCATGAATTATCACAGTCATGAGTATCGGGATGAAGTGTGGACGGTAGTCAGCGGTAAGGGGTATGCGGTGCTGGACGGTGTGCGCCGGGATGTGAAACCGGGAGATGTGCTTACGATGCCGGCGGGATGTAAACACACTGTTGTGGCGGAGACGGAACTGAAAATTATGGAAGTCCAGATGGGAAAAGAAATCAGCGTGCTGGACAAAATCAAGTGGAATGAACTGTAAAAATGAGAGGAACATATTTCCGGGATATGGAAATGTGTTCCTTTTTGCATGAGATATTTGCCGAAATCGGTCAAATATGATAGAGTGTAAGTGTACAAAGGAATTTGTGTGTTATTGATTGATTTGGTGGAGAGATACATGAAGAGATTTTTAGTTAAGATAAGTTGCATAGCGGTTTTGATTGCGGGCTTAATGGGGATTACTTTGTCCGGTGTTCATGCCCTTGATGAGGAAACTGCCCAGTGGGTGGAAGAGGCAAGGCTGGCATTGAAAGATGTCACAGATGGTAAAGTGGTTATGGCTTTGGTGTACTTAAGCGATGAATATCCCATCCGTTTGGAACCTTCCCAAAACAGTGCGGTGGTGCAGACTGTACGCAGTGGTCAGCAGGTACAGATTAAAGACGTTTTTGTGGATGACAATTATGAAGTGTGGTCCTATGTGTCTTTCTATTATGATGGGCAGTTGTTGTCCGGTTATGTGCCCAGAACTATGCTGGCTTGTTCCGACCAGGATTTCCTGACATGGGAAGATACATATGGTATGAATCCCGCTTCCAGAAGTATGTACACATTAGGGGCGGACGGCGAAGCGGTTTACGCCGATGTGGAAGCCTTTCCGGAAAGTTATAAGGAAGCGCTTTTAGAATTAAAAAAAGCACATCCAAACTGGAACTTTGTAAAGATGGATACCGGTCTTGACTGGAACGGTGTCATTAATGCACAGATGCAGGGCGGCAGAAGTCTGGTGCCCGATTCTTACCCTGAGTATATGAAAGAAGGGGTGTATGGTGCGGGATGGTCCTATGCTGCAAAAAATATTTTGGAGTATCATATGGACCCCAGAAATTTCTTACAGGAATCCACGATATTCCAGTTTGAATTGTTGACTTATAATGAGACCTATCATACTCAGAACGCGGTTCAGAAGTTTTTGGACAATACCTTTATGAGTGGTAAAGGTCCCGGTACGGTTATGTCTTATGCACAGATTTTCTGGGCTAACGGCATGGATATGAATGTCAGTCCGTTCCATTTGGCCTGCCGTGTTTATCAGGAGCAGGGACAGGGAACATCACCATTGATTTCCGGAACTTATCCAGGGTACGAGGGATTATACAATTATTTTAATATTAAGGCTTCAGGAAAAACGCAAGAAGAGATTATTATCAATGGTCTGACTTATGCAAAAAATGCCATGGATGTGGATAACCCTAACTTGAAGCAGCCTTGGAACAGCGCCTATTATTCTATCCGCGGCGGCGCGAATATTATTGCCGCAAACTATATCTTGAAGGGACAGGATACGCTGTACCTCCAAAAATTTAATGTAGATAAAAACAGTTCTTACGGCGTGCACAATCACCAGTATATGCAAAATATTGTGGCACCCACCAGTGAAGGAAAAAACATAAAGAAACTGTATACCAATGCCAATTCTTTGGACAATACTTTTGTTTTCAAGATACCGGTATTTAACAATATGCCGGAGGCAAAAGCACCTTATCCTACAGAATCCTACGATGTAATTTTGGAGGCGCCGGAGGGATATGAAGATGCTACCATTTATTTGGATGGTGTGGCTTATGTAGCAGAGGAAAGAAACGGCAATTATGTGGTAACTGCACCTAATGGTGAGGCGAAAACGGCAGTAATGTATAAATACAACGACAAAGGCGTTCCTGTGGGCATGTATTGCTGGACTTTGTCATACAGCAGTAGCAAAGGCGCCTATACGGTTACGGCTCTGCCGGGACTGGAGGATTTGCTCAGTTATCATGGATTTGCTATCCGAATAACCGGAATTTCCGGTATCCGCTTTAAAACCGGAATATCCAAAGAGATGCGAGAGACCCTGTTAGGGAATGGAGTTGACGGTTATAAGTTGAAAGAATACGGCACTATGGCTATGAAAAACGTGAATTATCCAACTTATCCCTTTATTTTGGGCGGACAAAAAATACTCACCGGAAGAGCATATGGAATCAAACCGGATGGTTCGTTGCAGGATGATATATGGGAAACAGTGGACGGAAGATATCGTTATACCTCCGTATTGACCAATCTGCCTGCGAAGGAATATGAACAGAAGTATGCATTCAGAGGTTATATTGTATTAACAAAAAATGGTCAGGATGTAGTTTTCTATGGACCTGTCATGGCAAAAAGTATTTATGAAATAGCTGAGATTTTGCTTGCAAATAATGTTTACCAGGAAGGTTCATCAGCAAAACTATTTTTGGAAAAAATAATTTCAGATGCTGATGCCTTGAAAGAAGAGCAACCCGGTGGTGGAAGTGGAAATGTCAGCGGTGGGGATGCTGCCGGTGGCGGAAACGGAGCAGTCAGTGGTGGAGATGCCACCGGAGAAAATGGAAACGTCAGCGGCGGAGATGCCAATTCTGTTTAAGAGGAGTAAAATATGAAAAACAAATGGATAAAACAGAAGTATATATTGCTTTTATGTATTTGTGCAGGTACTCTATGTGCATGTGATATAGATACCCAAAATGCGGTAATCGGACAGGTGTCGGCAGGCACTGAGGGCATGGGAGCACAGTTGCAGACAGAAAGTTCAACGGAAGTGGAAACGGAGCCGGAAACAGAGACTGAGCCGGAAGTTAAAGAGCCTCAGTTGACAGAACGTCAGCAACAGATAAAAGAATACGAGGCAAAGTATGGAACCGAAGAGTTCGTGACAGAGGACTATATGACACTGGCAACTCTTTACGGGGAAGAAGGTCTGGTAAAGAAACAGAGAGATTTGCTGGAAAAATGTTGGAGACTTTATCAGGAACAGGCGGCCTTTGATATACTTCAGACCATCACTGTTAATGTGGCAGAGGAAACCGAACAGATTCGCAGCCAGGCGGCTTTGATGTTCCAAAATCTGGATATTGAGGAATACAGAAATGAAGCGGTAAATATGCTTTGCAGTGACGAGTGGTTTGCGGTAATGATGCCGAAACTTTTTGAGGGACAGCGCAATTATTATCTGAACGATGCGGCTACCGGCGGAAAATTGGTAGTAGAAGTCGGATATGCGGCAGATAAGCCTTACAGTAAGATTTGGTATATTGATAAAATGGGTAATGTTATTTTCCTGCAGAAGGATGATGGTTCTGTGAGAATGATGAAAACAGGATTATCAGAGGGAATGTATCACGGCGATTATGAGTCTTGGCTATGCCTTGCTGCAAAAGGGGATATTTACCATGAAACAGGAACTTTTGTAAGAAATGTAAATGTTGGTGAATACACTGCAGAAGTATATTTTGGCAAAAAGAAAGTAGATTTTTATGCGCTTTGGTGTAACCGGGAGGATATGAAATTTACTACCTATACAGGCGAATTTGACAGAGATGGCAAAACAATTTTGGACCAGTCTGAGAGTAAGAAACTGACCGCATCCAGAGGTGACAAAGGTGATGGATATGTGATTTATGCATATGCAAGTGGTGAGTCCAAGTGTCTGTTTGCAACAGGTACAGTGGATGAAATGGTATTTGGAGCGGAAAAATTCGGAATCAGTACATTGCCTGTTTATACTGAGTATGAGCCTGTTGCTGTGGAGGCTCCACAAATACAAATTCGTGTGCAGGATGGCAATGTAGAATGGTTTGACGGAAATGCTTGGCAAGTTGTGGGAGCAGTAGAACAATATATTGCCGAGGATCCTTTTGTAAAGTATATGGAAGATGGAGGATTTGAGATAGAGAATACAGGCGATGATAAGAAAGTGTCGGACGTATATGAGAGTCAGGGTGCAGGAACGTTGAAGAAACCCACCAGCAGTGGAAGTTCTTCAACAGGAGGTACAACAACGCCGACACCTACCCCTACGCCAACACCTACCCCTACGCCTACGCCAACAC
The DNA here is from genome assembly GCA_017468395.1 of Lachnospiraceae bacterium. Taxonomy (GTDB): domain Bacteria; phylum Bacillota; class Clostridia; order Lachnospirales; family Lachnospiraceae; genus Acetatifactor. Next base: position 302,410 of record JAFUIR010000011.1, read on the forward strand.
CTACCCCTACGCCTACGCCGACACCTACACCGGATGAGGATGATGACGATGATGATCATGGAAGCAGCACGCCTGCACCGTCCCCGACTCCGGATCCTACACCGACTCCGGATCCGACGCCTACTCCGGACCCCACACCTGACGACTCGGGAAGTGGAGATTCAAGTGGCAACGATGGTGATGATATGGAGTTTTCACCGGATATTTTGTAAAATTAAAATGGTTCGTAAGTTTATCGCTTACGAACCATTGTTTTTTGCAAACTTTCTTTTGTTTATACTGTAATCCATTATTTCCTGTAATACGCAATGACTTTCTTCACGGCCTTGATAACGTCCGCTATATCTTCGTCCTTCAGCAGATAATACAGAGGAAGGCTCATGGATTCCTCGTAGTACTTTTCGGCGTTGGGACACAGTCCTTTGGGGTAGCCTAAGTTTTCATAGTGGGAGTGGCGGTAGACCGGCAGGTAGTGTACTTGGGACTGGATATTTTCTGCGGCCAGTGCATCGAAAAACTCTCTTCTGGTGCAGGTCAGCATTTCCAGGTGCAATCTCAGCACATACAAATGTCTGGTGGTGTCAGATTCGGGAATTTCCCTTTGAATCTGGATTTCCGGTACATCCGCAAACCCTTTTTCGTACATAGTGACTATTTCTTTTCTGCGGGCAGAGAATGCAGGCAATTTCTTTAACTGGCTAATCAGAAGTGCTGCCTGAAAATCCGTCATACGGTAATTGTAGCCCAGTTCCACCTGCTCGTTATACCAAGGGTCATCGGTGGCATGTACCATTTCGTCCTGATTCCGGGTAATGCCATGGGAGCGGAGACGGAGAAGTCTGCGATACAGTCCCTCGTCGTTTGTCATGACAGCACCGCCCTCGCCGGCTGTTACGGTTTTTACGGGGTGGAAACTGAAAGTGGTCATATCTGCAATGCTTCCTATAGGTTTACCGTTGTACTTTGTGCCAATGGAATGAGCGGCATCCTCGATAAGGAGAAGATTATGCTCCTTACAAATTTCGCGGATTTCGTCCAATTCCACAGCCTGACCGGTAAAATCTACTGCTACAATGGCCTTTGTCTTTTCGGTAATACATTTACGGATGGAAGACGGCGAGATGTTGTAAGTCTCCGGGTCGATGTCTGCAAACACAGGTGTGCCGCCGCAGTACAGTACGCAGTTGGCGGAAGCAGCGAAGGTAATGGGGCTGACGATAACTTCATCCCCTTCTTTAATTCCGGCTGCCATAGCTGCAATATGAAGAGCAGCAGTGCCGTTTGAAACAGCCACAGCGTATTTTGCACCGGTAACATCGCAAAGTGCTTTCTCCAGTTCATTTATCTTGGGACCACAGGTAAGTGCACTGCTTTTTAAAGTGGCAACCACGGCATCTATATCATCTTGTTCAATACATTGTCTTCCATAACTGATTTTTGTGTCTCTGACAGGGGTTCCGCCAAAGATTGCTAATTGTTCCATAGAATGTCCTCCTTGTGAACATAATAATTTGTGAACATCATAAACAATTATAGCACCAATTCGGTGGATTGCAAAGGCATTCCTATTCGTGGTATAATTAATAAAAGTATGCCCTGGGGTCGGGAAAGACTTAGGGCAAGAGATTTTTTGAATTAAGGACAAATTATGAAGAAAGATTATGTATTTCAAAAATACCCTTTCTGGTGTCTGGCGACAGGAGCGCTCATTCTGTTTCAGATTATCCGGCATTTTTATATGTACGAGCCTTGGAGACAGTTGGATATTACTATGGAAACAGTGCAGACTATGCTGAAAGAAGGTCTGTTCAGTTCTGTGAATCCTATGACCGGGAGACCTTATACGGCAGGAGTTCCCTCCAGATATAAGATATTGGTACTCCCTTATGTGTATACTCTGGTTTGCAAAGTGACAGGCGTGTCACCGCAGGCTTTGTTATATGAACTGGTGCCTATGCTTGTGCTTTTGGGCAGTTATTTTGTATACAGCAGATGGGCGGTTTATTTGTTTCCGGCAGAGGGCAAAAAACAATGCGCTTTTATGATGTTTGTGGCACTTATCTATCATTTGGGCGATTACGCACCTGTGACAGATGCCTTCCGCATGTTTCATACAGGCTATGAAGGTACTACTATCCGGGCGGTGATTCTAATTCCGTGGGTGATTTTGGCCTGCCTGAAAGGTAAATGGTGGCAGGTAGTTCTTTGCATTGTGGCAGAGGCGGCTATGGTATGGACTTTTTATGGTCTGGGCTATTGTGTGCTGATTGCGGCATTGTTTATAGGCTGCCAGATGGTTTGCCGCATCCTTGAAAAAAGGAGGGCAGTGGCATGACAACATTGTTTGAAAGTATGAGTACGGGCTGGCATCAGTATGCAGACGGCGGCATGTATTTAGGGCTTTTCTTTGGCTCAATGGTCTTTTTGTGGCTGGTATGCCGGGGCGGATTTACGCAAAGCGGGCATACGGGGAAAAAGAAATTGTTTTTGTATGCAGTGGGAATAACGGCTTTAATTTTGTGTCCGCTTTCTGCCTTTTTTCTGTTAAAATACCAGACCGCCTTTTTCACATACAGTCATTTGTTTTTGATGATTCCCGTGACTTTGGTGGTGGCATGGGCTATGACGGAACTTTTGGATTGGGCCGGTACAAGTTGGATAAAGGAAAAAGAGGTACCGGAGTTTTTTAAGAAAAAACCTTGGGCTGCTGAACTTTGCATGGTCTGCGTATTGGCATTTGTACTTTGGATGGCAGGAACTCTTTCTTTTGCCCGTGAAAGTACGGGAGAGACTGTAAATGGTGCGAAAATACCGGGAGAGGTTTTGCAGGTATTGGAAACTTTACAGACAGATGAAGATATTGACCTTGAACAGGACACTCTTGTGGCTACGGATGAAGTGCTGGAATATGCCCGTGCCTATAGCGCAGATTTTAAGTTGCTCTACGGACGTAATATGTGGCAAAAGGAGTTAAATGCCTATACTTATGATACTTATTCCGAGGAATTGGAGAGCCTTCATCAGTGGTTGATGCCCACTGCCTACAGTATGCTGGCAGTAAATGATAATATTACAGCCAAAGAAGCTGTGAAAATTTTGGAAAGCAGTGAGTGTACGGTGCTGGTGATGAAACAAGTGCAGTTTGAAGATGAAAAAGTAAAAGCCGCCCTGGAGGACAGTCTTTTTGAGCCTGTTGCAGAGACGGATGTTTATGTGATTTTGAAAAAATGATTTCGGAAAAACCGTGGCGGAAAAGGTAAGGAAACTAAAAAGTAAAAATAAAGGGAAAGTAAAATGAGTCATACAGATAAAGTAAGTATTATTGTGCCCATGCACAACGCGGCCCGCTATATTGAAGAGACAATAACAAGTGTAGTGAATCAAACTTATGTAAACTGGGAACTGATTTTGGTAGACGACTGTTCCACAGATGATACATTGACAGTAGTGGGAGAAGTTTGTGCAAAATTGCCCGAAGAAACAGCCGGGAAAATTGTGACCATTGCCTTAAAAGAAAATGTAGGGGCGGCAAATACAAGAAATACCGGACTGGCAAAGAGTACCGGAAGGTATGTGTCCTATTTGGATGCGGATGATTTGTGGGAAAGAGAGAAACTGGAAAAACAGATTGACCTGATGGAGGAAAAGAAAGCGGCGTTTTCCTTTACGGGCTATGAGTTTACAGATGAAAACGGCAAAGGGATGGGAAAAATTGTCAAAGTGCCGGAAACTATTTCTTATAAGCAGGCACTGCAAAATACAACTATTTTTACATCTACGGTCATGTTTGATACAAAGCAGATTCCAAGAGAAGAACTGGCTATGCCTGTGATGAAAAGCGAGGACACGGCTCTTTGGTTTAAACTTCTCCGGGGCGGAATGCTTGCTTACGGTCTGGATGAGAATCTGGTGGGCTATCGCAGGGCGGGCAAAAGTTTGTCTTCCAACAAACTGGAGGCTATCCGCAGAATCTGGAATTTGTACAGAAAGGCAGAGCGTTTATCCATTCCCTACAGTATGTACAATTTCTTCTTTTGGGCTGTGAGGGCGGTAAAACGAAGAATATAGTAAATTTAGGAAAAGTGTGGTATAATAATATGATTACCATTGGAATATAAGGAGAGAAACAAAAGGTGAAAAAGTTGGAATCCTTTAAGAGGTTGATTTTGCTCTGTATGTCGGCAGTTTGTATCGGCGTGCAGATTGGCATATATGGTTACTTTTGGTTTGTTCATTTCTTCCCGAATGTAGAGAAGTATCTGCCTTTTTGGGAGAGGGGACACTGGCTTATTATCGGCATTTATGCGCTGTTAATGTTCTTTTTTTATAACATGTACGGCGGAGTGCGTATCGGTTACAAAAAGAATGCGGAAGTGATTTTTTCCCAGATTTTTGCAACGGTAATGGTAAATGTGATTACTTTTGCCCAGCTGTCCTTGATGGTACTTCAGATTTACGATATAAGAAGTTATGGATGCATGGTTCTTTTGCAGGCTGTCTGGGTCATGATTTGGACGAATATTGCGGGATTTATTTATAAAAATGTATTTCCGCCCCGCAAATTACTTTTGGTGCACGGCGACAGACCCATTGAAGGGATTTTGGACAAGTTTGCCAGCCGTAAGGACAAGTTTGAAGTGTGCAAATGCATGAATATCAGTGAAGGTGTGGATGCAGTCAATGCAGAGGCACTGGAGCGTTATGATGCAGTGGTTTTGTGGGATATCAGTACGGAAGACCGTAATAAGATTATGAAATTTTGTTATGGGCAGTCCATCAGGATTTACATTATGCCCAAGATTCCCGATGTTATTATGAAAGGTGCGGAAGAATTACACTTGTTTGACACGCCTTTGTTCCTTACAAGGGAATATGTACTGACAATTGAACAGCGTATTATTAAACGGTGTATTGACCTTTTCTGCGCCCTGTTTTTATTCATACTGGCCTCACCTTTTATGTTGCTTACGGCCATTGCAGTAAAGGTATACGATGGTGGTCCTGTGCTTTATAAGCAGGTGCGCTGCACGGTAGGGGGCAGAGAGTTTTTTATCCTGAAATTCAGGAGTATGCGTGTGGATGCGGAAAAAGACGGTGTGGCACGTCTGGCATCCAAAGGAGATTCCCGTATTACACCGGTTGGACGTTTTATCCGTAAGGTAAGATTGGACGAGTTGCCCCAATTGATTAATATTATCCGGGGGGATATGTCCTTTATCGGCCCAAGACCTGAGCGTCCGGAGATTATCGCCCAGTACAGGGAAGAAATGCCGGAATTTGAGTTCCGCATGAAAGTGAAAGCAGGACTTGCGGGATATGCCCAGGTGTACGGTAAATACAATACTACCCCTTATGACAAGTTAAAACTGGATTTGGCGTATATTGAAAATTATTCGGTATGGTTGGATTTGAAACTGATGATGCTTACTTTGAAGGTGCTTTTGTGGCCGGATAGTACAGAGGGTGTGGAATCTAATCAGGTAACTGCGCTGAAAAAATAGGAGGAAGACCTATGTGGGAATGGAATTATGCCAAAGAGCCTTTTGACATGAAACTGCTTGTTTTGAGATTTTTGAAAAAAATATGGATACCGGTTATAGCCGCTCTTTTGGGAGCGGCTATTATCGGTGGTGGCTACTGGCTCATCCGAACGGTTACGGCAGGTCCGGCGGAGTATGAACTGACCAGTTCTTATTATGTGGAATATGGAACAGACCCACAAACCGGATATGAATACACATACATTAACCATGCTTCATGGGATACATGGATTAAAACCGATTATTTTGTGGATAACATTTGGGAAGAAGCCTTAAATAGTGGATTACAACCGGAAAAATATGGTATCGGAAAACAGGATTTGCCCACATTTCTTGCCGCAGATTTGCCCAGTGATTTGCGTATGCCCATCAGTGTGGTTACTACCACTGATGCGGAATTAACGGAAATTCTGGCAAAAGCGGTGGAAAAGGCTTTTGTGGCTTTCGCCGGGGACCAAAAAGAAATTGATGCCATTAAAGTGGTGGACACTTCTGATGTGGTGCCGGTGGATAAAGATATCAGGACGTTCCGTGCCTGTGTGCTGGGCGCGGTGCTGGCAGTGTTTTTTGCATTGATATGTATGCTTTTGTATTTCATTGCGGACGATGGTATTTACTTGCCTTGGATTTTTTCCTGCAGATACGCAGTGCCTGCCTTGGGCGCGGTGGCCGGATATGGAGAGGCGCTGCACTTGTTGAAAGGTACAGCAGAAAATGTGGACTATCGGTTTAGGGACTGCAAGACGGTGGCTGTGACGGCGGTGGAAGAGGATACGGATTTAAAGGCCGTGGCAGCTCTGATTGAGAACGAAAATACAGAGGGCAAAGAGTTTGTTTGCATTCCAAGTATATTGCAAGTGCCGGAAGCGGCAGAGAAACTCCGCCAGATGGACGGCGTACTTTTGTTGGTGCGGGCAGGAGTGTGCAATGGCACGCAAATTACCAAAGTGCTCCATGAATTGGCAATTGGTGAGTGCAAGGTGGACGGCGTACTTTTGACGGATGCCGATGAGAAGTTGATTGAAAATTATGAACGGACAGGATATCGGGGGAAAAACAGATGACCATGCAGTTACTGGTGGCGGCTATGAATACAGAGCCCTTTCAATTGGCACAGGAAATGCAGATAGGCAGTGATGCAATTATTGTAAATCAAACAGACCATTATGCCTACGAGGAAGTGGAATATAAGGGACATAAACTAAAATTTTTTTCCATGGCAGAGCGCGGAGTGGGGCTCAGCAGAACTCATGCACTGCTTCGGGCGGATGCGGATATCAGCCTTTTTGCGGATGAAGATATTGTGTATGTGCCGGGCTATGAAAAAATGGTTTTGGAGGCCTTTGAAAAGTATCCCAAGGCGGATATGCTTCTGTTTAATGTGCAGGCCATGCCGGGCCGTGAAACTTATCATATCGGGGAATTTGGCAGGGTGCGCAGTTACAATTGCGGCAGATATCCCACTTACAGTATGGCTGTGAAAACTGAGGCGGTGCACAAAAGAAATATTACGTTCTCACTGCTATTTGGGGGCGGTGCCAAATACAGTAATGGTGAAGACAGTCTGTTTATACTGGAATGCATCAAAAAAGGCATGAAAGTGTATAAAGTGCCTGTGAAAATCGGCGCGGAAAAAGAGAGGGAGTCCACGTGGTTTAAGGGCTACAACGAAAAGTTCTTTTTTGACCGGGGAGTGCTGTACCATCATTTGTATGGAGGAATGAAAAAAGTCATGGCATTCCGATTCCTTTTAAAACATAAAGATCAGATGCTTCAGGAGATTTCCATGAAAGAAGCGTGGAAAATAATGGGTAAGGGAATGAAGGAGGCAGCAAAATAATGGCGTTTCCTATGTTCAGTATTATAGTGGTGTCCTTAAATGCCGGCGAGAAACTTTTGGAAACTATCGAAAGTATCCGGGAACAGACCATCGGCGATTATGAAGTGGTGGTAAAAGATGGCGGTTCCAAAGACGGATGTGTGGACATGCTTAGGCACAAAATGTTGGGATTCGACGGTGCCATGCGCAGCCGTATACGCATTTTTGAGGAAAAAGACAGCAGTATTTATGATGGTATGAATCAGGCGGTTGCAAAGGCTACAGGGAAATATCTGTATTTCCTGAACTGCGGGGATTATTTTTATAGAGAGACGGTACTGGAAGAAGTGACCAGGGAAATTGAGAAAAACCGGGATGGTTCCAAGATTTTTTATGGGGACATTTACGAAGTTTTGCGGGGAAATGTGGTGGCTTCTAACCCCAAAATAAATGGGTTTGCCTGTTACCGGAATGTGCCCTGCCATCAGGCCTGTATTTACGACAGGGAACTTTTTGCAGAGCGGGGATATGAGCCAAAGTACCGTGTGAGAGCGGATTATGAACATTTTTTATATAGTTTTTATAAAAAAGATGCCAAACCTGTGTATATGCCGCTGGTAATGGCTTCCTACGAGGGTGGCGGCTTTTCGGAAAAGGCAGAAAACCGTAAGAAGTCGGCAAAGGAGCATAAGGAGATTACAACTCTTTATATGAGTACTGCAAAGCGGTTTAAATACCGCGCGGCGCTGCTGCTTACTTTGGCGCCTCTTCGCACCAAAATAGCAGAGAATCCTAAAATGGCACGGTATTACAATGAATTGAAAGACTTGATTTACAGAAAAAAATAGAAAGAGAAATAAACATGGCAGTATACTTGACGTTGACGGTTCTGGTGGTAGCCTTGGCGCTATTTGTAAACAACCGTGAGAATGTAAAACTGCATATGGTGCCCGTGCAGGGGCAATTTTCGCCGGCAAAAAAGATGACCAGACAGCAGGCTTTTAATATAGTGGTGCTGGTGGCTGTTTTTGCTTTGCTTGCCGGTGTTTCCGCCTGCCGTATTGCGGTGGGGAATGATTACTGGGTGTACCGTTATCAGTTTAATCTGATTATGCAAAACCGCCATGTGTCTTACGAACCGGGATTTAATCTGGTGGTATGGCTGATCCAGTCACTTTTTGGCTATGACAATTATCTGCCGGTTTTTGGTTTCTTTTCTGTGGTGACTTGTTTCTTTTTTGTGAAGGCACTTTATGATCAGGCAGAGTGGATGGCGGCCAGTGTCTTTTTGCTCATGACAGGAGGGTATTATTTTTCCAGTCTGAATTCTGTAAGATACTATTTTGTGCTTGCCATAGCCCTTTATGCCATGAAATATGTGCTCCGCAAGCAGTATGGAGTGTTCATTGCGTGGATTGTGTTTGCGGCATTTTTCCATAAATCCATTTTGGTGGTAATTCCCATCTATCTTTTTGCCTACTGGCTTTCCGGGCGGAAAATCAGCAGATGGCTTTATGTGGTGGGAAGCGTATTTTTGGTAAGTCTGATTGCGCTGAAAGATGTGTACAGGGAGATTATTTTCTTCTTTTATCCGTTTTATGAAGGTTCGGTTTTTGATAAGGTGGACATTTCTTATACGAACATTGCAAAGTGTGCCGGCGTTTTGTTCCTTTGCTTTTTATTTTATAAGACGGCCATCAAAGATAACCGGCAAAACCGTTTTTACTTTTTCTTAAATTTGGCAGGGATGGCTGTCTATACTTTCGGTTCTTTTATACCGGAGGTTTCCAGAATCGGCTACTATTTGATTGCAACCCAGATTTTCCTGATTCCGGGTGTACTGATCCGGATTGAAAATAAAAAGTGGCGCATATTTTGGACAGTGGCTGTAGGTCTTGCTTTTACAGGATATTTTGCCTTGTTTTTACACTCGGCTTATGACATTAATGTCAGATTGTTGCCGTACTTGAACTGGATTTTTAATTAATAATCTTTAAGTGGCGGTTTATTCGTGGCAGATATTTGAAGGGAGATGCGGATGAAAGTTTTGTGGGTGTGCAACATTATGTTGCCTGCGGTAGCGAAACATTTAAATAGAGAAGTCAGTAACCGGGAAGGGTGGCTGACGGGTCTGGCGGACACGCTTTTGCGAAAAGGTGCAGGAGTGGAACTGGCGCTGGCATTTCCGGTGGATGGGGAATTGGACGGCGGAAAGTGGATGGTTCCCTTTGATTTAGGTACAGGTGGACAAAAAGAAGTCCTTTGTTATGGTTTTTATGAAAATACCATGGACATCGAACAGCACGATGAAGAAGTAGGCGGGCGCCTTTTGAAAATATTGGAAGATTACAAACCGGATGTAGTGCATTGTTTTGGCACAGAATACGACCACTCTTTTGTTCTGGTGCAGGTGTGGAATCCGGAAAAAATACTGATCGGCATGCAAGGTGTGTGCGGTGCTATCGCAGATGCCTATTTTGCGGATTTGCCGGAAAAGGTAATTAACGGGGTCACATTTCGGGACTTTTTGAAAAAGGATAATATCCGGCAACAAAAGGAGAAATTTGAAAAGCGCTCGTTGAGGGAAAAAAGAACCCTGCAGGCGGCAAAACATGTGACCGGAAGGACGGATTTGGACAAAAGTTACTGTGAGGAAATTAACCCGCAGATTACTTATCATCGGATGAATGAAACTTTGCGGTCTGAATTTTACGAAGGAAAATGGGAGGCTGCAAAGTGTGAAAAATACAGCATCTTTGTAAGTCAGGGGGATTATCCCATCAAAGGGCTTCACTATATGCTTGGGGCTATGCCGGAGATTTTAAAGGTTTATCCCGGAGCGAAACTTTATGTGGCGGGAAACAGCATTGTCAACTGGAGTACTTGGAAAGATAAAATAAAAATCAGTTCTTACGGCAAGTATTTGCGGGAACTGATGAAACGCTACGGATTGCAGGACAAAGTGTTTTTTACCGGAAAATTGGATGCAAAGGGCATGAAGGAACGGATGCTGAAAAGTCATTTGTTTGTGTGCTGTTCTGCTATGGAAAATTCCCCAAATTCCTTGGGAGAGGCCATGCTCCTTGGCGTGCCATGTGTGACTGCAGATGTTGGCGGCGTTCCCACGTTGTTTCGGGATAGAGAAGACGGCATTGTTTATGCGGGTCATAAAAGCAAATCCGGACAGGAAGCAAAAGCGGTGCAGACTTTTGGACTGTCACAGGCGGTTCTTTCCATGTGGGGAGATGAGGCGCAGATGCTTGAATACTGCGAAAATGCAAGAAAACATGGGCGGGAAACCCATGATGGAAATAAAAATTTTGAGCGGCTGATGGAAATTTATTGTCAGCTTTCGGGAGAATAGGCATTGAAAACTATGAAGATTACCTTTGTTTCCAACTACATCAATCACCACCAGATTCCTTTTTGTGAGGCTATGATGGCCGAGGAAGGGGTGCAGTTTGCCTTTATCCAGACACAGGAGATGGAAAAAGAGCGTGTAGAGATGGGCTGGAATCCTAAGGAAAGCGGTTTGTCTTATGTGCACTTGGCTTATGAAAAGCCGGGGGAGTGTAGCGCTTTGGTAATGGACAGTGATATGGTAATCTGGGGCGGCGCAGAGGATGAAACCATGTTAAAACCCAGGCTGGAAGCGGGAAAGCCGGTAATCAGATACAGTGAACGGCTGTACAAAACCGGGCAGTGGAAGGCCATTTCCCCCAAAGGACTTATAAAAAAATACCAAGACCACACTAAGTATCGGAAAAAGCAGGTGTATCTGCTCTGTGCCGGGGCTTATGTGGCATCGGATTTTCATATTGTCAGGGCTTATCCGGGAAAAATGTTAAAGTGGGGGTACTTTCCGGAAAGGAAAGATTACGACATAGACAGGCTGATGGAAGGAAAAAACAGTTTTCAAAGCGGAAAAAAAGAAATTCTGTGGGCGGCCAGATTTATTGACTGGAAACATCCCGAAGTCGTGGTGTCACTGGCGGAAAGGCTTTTGAAAGAACGCAAGGATTTTCATATTACCATGATTGGCGGGGGAGAGTTGGAGCCTGCCATCCGAAAGATGATAGAAGAAAAAGGATTGCAGGAAGTGGTGACTTTGGCGGGGTATAGAACCCCGGAGCAGGTCAGGACTTCTATGGAAAAAGCAGATATATATTTGATTACCAGTGACCGTCAGGAAGGTTGGGGCGCAGTGGCCAATGAGGCTATGAACAGCGGCTGCGCAGTAGTCGCCGACCATATGATTGGAGCGGCTCCCTACCTTATCCGTCAAGGGGAAAATGGATTTATGTACAGCGACGGGGATTTGCAGGACCTTCAAAGAGTGGTGACGCTTTTGCTGGAAGATGATGCACTCAGGGAAAAGGTTGGCAAGGCAGCATACCAAACCATCACTAAGGAGTGGAATGCCCAAGAAGCGGCCAAGCGGTTAGTAATGTTAGCAGAGGATATTTTGCAGGGGAAAGGTTTTTGCGACAGGTGGCAAAGCGGTCCCGGCAGCAGGGCAGAGATTTTAAAAGAACGTAAGAAGGTGCCTGTCAAGATATAAAAATGAGGTTATAGGATGAGCAAGGAAAGACCTTTAATCAGTGTGATTATACCCATTTATAATATAAAAGAATATTTGGAACGGTGCGTTTTGTCGGTGTGCGGGCAAACCTATGACCATTTAGAGATTCTGCTGGTGGACGATGGTTCCACAGACGGCACAGGGCTGCTTTGTGATGAACTGGCCAAGCGTGATGAGCGAATCCGGGTGTTCCATAAAGAAAACGGTGGTTCTTCTTCCGCCAGAAACTTAGGCATTTCTAAGGCACGGGGCGAATATCTGGGTTTTGTGGATAGTGACGACTATATATCTGAAGAAATGTATGAATTGTTGATGGATGCGGTTCTTCGCCATGAGGTGGACATTGCCCAAGTGGGAAGAGACGAAATTGATGCCGAAGGGAATAGCCTTCCAAATATTTGTACGCCTCCTGAGAAAGAAGACTTTATTACTTCGGAAGTGTTTTTCCGGGAACTTTTGATGCACCGGGGCGATTGTTCTTTTTGTACCAAACTGGTTTCTGCCAAAATGTTTCAAGGAAAAGGTTTCCCGGTAGGGGAACTGAATGAAGATTTTAAACTGCTGATTCAGATGTTGCAGGAGACAAGAGGTGTGGTTTCACTTCCGATGCAGGCTTATCATGTGTTTTACCGCATCGGCAGTAATACCAGAAAGCAGGATAAAGAAGATTTTTCCAGAGTGTACGGCGATTGTGTGGACAATGCGGATCTTGCCGTGAAACTGGTGGAAAATATGGAAGGACTTGGGAAGGACAGCCGCAGGGATTTTTTGAAGGTAGCCATGCGCTTTGGGCTGTTCCAGAGACTGGAGTATCTGCTTCATATCCCCATCTCCCAAATGACAAAGAATAATGGACAGTACCGGGAGATTTGCCGTTACGTGCGAAAGCACTGGTGGGATACCGTGAAGTCACCTTATTTAACAAAAAAGAACAAGGTCTACCTTCTCCTTTTTGCGGTGGCACCTAAGGGCATACGAGTGGTGCACAGAAGGCTGAAAAAGGGATAAAAGGCTTTACAATATACGAGGTATTTTTTATAATCGACATAGGTATGGAGGGAACATTTATGGATAAAATAGCAGTTCTGATTCCTTGTTATAACGAGGAAAAAACCATCGGTAAAGTAGTGGCAGATACCCGCGAGGCTTTGCCGGAAGCGGTGATTTATGTATATGATAATAATTCTACGGATAAAACCGTGGAAATTGCGAAAGCGGCAGGGGCGGTGGTACGCCATGAGTACAAGCAGGGAAAAGGAAATGTAATCCGGAGAATGTTTAGGGAAATAGATGCCCAGTGCTATCTGATGATTGACGGTGATGACACATACCCTTTGCAGAATGCGCCGGAAATGGTGGACCGTGTATTAAACCATCAGGCAGATATGGTGGTAGGGGACAGACTTTCTTCCACATATTTTACGGAAAACAAGCGTCCTTTCCACAATTTCGGAAACAGTCTGGTGCGTTATACCATCAACAAACTTTTTCGTTCCGATATCAAGGATATTATGACCGGATATCGTGCTTTTAACTATAAATTTGTAAAGACATTCCCTGTTATTTCTGCGGGATTTGAAATAGAGACGGAGATGACCATCCATGCGGTAAATTACAAGATGCAGGTGGAAAATGTGGTGGTGGATTACAGGGACAGACCGGAGGGTAGTGAATCCAAATTGAATACGTTCAGTGACGGTGCAAAAGTACTCCGCAAAATTGTACAGTTGTTTAAAAACTACAAACCCTTTGGCTTTTTTGGACTAATCAGCCTGTTTTTGACCCTTTTGGCAATGGTGCTGTTTTTGCCGATTCTGGTAGAGTTTATCCAAACCGGATTAGTACCGAAGTTTCCTACCCTCATTGTCAGTGGATTTATGGTGCTGGCGGCAATCCAGTCTTTCTTTTCCGGTATGATTTTGTCACAACTGGCGGCAAAAGAGAGAAGAGAGTTTGAGTACAGATTGAACTGTGTGGAAGATAATTATAATCGGAGTAGGTAGAAAACGTGCAGGAGAAGCAAAAAGTACAGAGAAAAGTTCATATTGAATTACTCCGTATTGCGGCCTGTTTCAGTGTGGTAATGCTCCACAGTGCTGCGCAATATTGGTATTCCTTTCCAGTTGACAGTAAGCAGTGGCTTATCTGCAATACTTATGATGCACTTTTCCGTTTTGGGGTTCCGGTGTTTGTAATGATAAGCGGAATGCTTTTTCTGGGCAGGGAAGAAAAAATAGACATTAAGCGGCTGTTTAGGAAAAACATTTTACGGCTTGTAGTCATTTATCTGGTGTGGAGTTTTTTATATAGCCTGTGGCTGCTACGGGATTTCATTGGAACAGCGGAGTTTTCCTGGGGAAAATGTATAGAGTACAGTGTGCAGGGAAGATATCATCTGTGGTTTCTTTCCATGCTGGTAGCCATTTATCTGCTTTTGCCTATTTTAAAGACCTGGACGGACCATGCGGAAAAAAGACACATACAATATTTTCTGTTGTTGTTTTTGATTTTGCAGATTGGCAAGGAAACCTTAGAGATATTTGAGTGGCCTACAGCTATGGACAGTGCGCTTAATTTAATTAACGTGGAACTGGCAGGCAGTTATGTGGGTTATTTTGTGCTGGGCTATTACATTTATAAATTTCCGCCTGTGAAAAAAATTCAAAACCTGATATATTTGTCGGGAGTAGCGGGAGCGGTTCTGGCAGCAGTTGTCAGTGCGGCAATGTCCCATTATTATAATTCTGCCCAGCCTGCGGCCTTTGACAGTTACAGTGTCTTTACCTTTTGCGTCAGTGTAGCTGTGTTTGTGTTTTTTCAGGAAAAAGTGTCAAAAATACAGTTTTCCCAAAGGGCAGGACGTATTATCTGCGCAGTGTCTGCGGACACTTTTGGGATATATTTGATTCATGTGATGCTTCTTGACACTTTAAAGACGGTGGATATCAGTACTAAGGAACTGTTTGGACACCCCATCAGTTTGCTGTGGGGAATCCCTTTCATGGCAGTGTGCTGTTTTCTTATAAGCATGTGCGTTGCAGCGTTGCTGCGCCGGATACCTGTGGTGGGAAAATATATTTGTTAGCCGGCAGGTAGGGATGAGGAGAAAAAATATGCAGAAAAAGTATAGCGACGGCAATATTTACCTGCGCCTTATGACATTGGAAGACACAGAGGATATTGTGCGGTGGCGTAACCAAGAGGAAGTGCGGAGCAATTTTATATATCAGGAATTATTTACTGTGCAGTCCCATGAGCGCTGGGTGGAAACTATGGTGAAAACCGGGAAAGTGGTGCAGATGGTGATTTGCGAGGAAGAAACCGGCAAAGGTATTGGTTCGGTGTATATCCGTGATATTGACCACAAGCATCACAAGGGCGAATACGGAATTTTCATCGGGGAGCCTTCGGGCCGTGGCAGAGGAATCGGCACAGCGGCGGCCAAACTGATGTTACAATATGGTTTTAAGGAGCTTTCCCTGCACAAAATTTTCTTGCGGGTATTTGCGGACAACATACAAGCCATCCGCAGTTATGAAAAAGCGGGATTTGTGCAGGAGGCTTATTTAAAGGATGACGTCTGCATTGACGGAAAGTACCGTGATATGCTGTTTATGGCAGTGATTGGAGAGACAAAAAATGAAATTGATTAGTTTTGTAATTCCCTGTTATCGTTCGGAAAAGACGATTGGACATGTGGTAAAAGAAATTGAAGATACCATGACAGGCTCGGAGAAATATACCTTTGAAGTGATATTGGTAAATGACTGTTCACCGGACGGGACTTTTGGGGTAATCCGCCGTCTTTGTGAGGAGAAAACTTTTGTGAAGGGTATCAGTTTTGCCAGAAATTTCGGTCAGCATGCGGCTCTTATGGCAGGGCTTAGGCATGCAAAAGGCGAGTATGTGGTATGTTTGGATGACGATGGTCAGACTCCGGCCAATGAGGTGGGTAAACTTCTGGACAAACTGGAGGAAGGCTATGATGCGGTGTACGCAACTTATGAACATAAACAACATTCCGCATTCCGCAATCTGGGAAGCAAAGTGAATGACTGGATGACCAGAGTAATGCTGGGCAAGCCTAAGGAACTTTATGTTTCCAGTTATTTTGTGGTAAGACGTTTTGTGGTGGATGATATGATCCGCTATGAAAATTCTTATCCCTATGTAATCGGTCTGGTGCTTAGGGCTACCAAAAACGTGATAAATGTGCCGGTAAACCACAGAGAGCGTGAAGAAGGCCGCTCCGGCTATACGCTGAAAAAATTGCTCAGCCTTTGGTTCAATGGCTTTACGGCTTTTTCCGTGCTGCCTCTCCGGCTGGCTACCAGTATGGGGGTGTGCTGCGCAGGCATTGGATTTGTATACGGAATTTATACGGTTATCAAGAAGTTTGTAAATCCCGATGTGCCTTTAGGTTTCAGTTCCATGATGGCTGCCGTTGTGTTCTTTGGTGGCATGATTATGGTCATGCTGGGGCTTGTGGGTGAATATATCGGCAGAATTTACATTAGCATGAACAATTCTCCGCAGTATGTAATTCGTGAGCGGATTAATGTGGAAAAACAGGAGTTGTAGAATGGATAAAAAGAAGGTTTTGGAGTGGTGCGGGAAACACGAAAACCTGCTCAAGGCTTTTGTGATGATGTGGCTGCCCCTTCTTTGCTGTATGGTAACATGCGCTTTGGAAGGAAAAACTATTAGTCAGGTTTCCCTTGCTGCTTCGGAATGGAACGATGAACTTTTTTATTATAAACAGGTGGAAGGTATCTTAAGTTATGGGTTTCCCCGGGGATATTTTGGCTTTAATGAGAGCCATGCGCTAAAATTATCCTTTGCGGCGTGGAGCCCTGTACTTGTTTTTCCGTGGATTGTGTGGGGAATGATTTTTGGCTGGAATTTAATGGCGCCCATCTATTGCAACATCTTTTTGATGATGCTTGCGGTATTTCTTTTTGTGGTACTTGTGAAGCCTAATATCAAACAATTATTAATGCTTGCGGTATTGCTTGCTTCTTTTACACCCATGACCCGTTTTATGTTGTCGGGGATGCCGGAAGTAACTTGTTTTGCCATGGTAACGGTGTTTCTTTCTCTGGCGGTAAATTACAGCCGGGACAGGAAAGATTGGAAATTGGCAGTGATGTTTTTGATGATTTTTCTAATGACATTGATGCGGCCTTATCTGCTGATTTTCATTATTTTACCCGCATATTTTTGGTATTGCAGAAAAAAACTTTGGGGACTGGCGGGAACCGGTGTTGTACTGGGCGTGACAGGTGGTGTTTATGTACTCATTAATCACTATCTGGGGGCTGAGTATTTTACCCCTTTATTTGATGTGACATGGATTGAAAAATTCTTTACGGAAGGTATCTTGGCGGGAATTAAGTTTACCCTTTATAAGTTATGGGATGTGGGCAAGGTTTTTGCAGGCATGACCATACAAGGTTTCAAAACAGGATATCATGCCGGAACGCAGTTCGCGGGTTTTTTGTTTATGCTGGTGCTTTTGTTGCAGCAGGCGTGGCAGGGATTTCGGAAAAAGAATAAGCCGCAGTTGGAACTGCATTTGTCCTTGGCGGTTTGTTTTGTGGGGATGTTGGCAGCAGTGCTTCTCATGTATAAGCCCATACAGGGCGGCAGACATTTGCTGACCTTTATTGTGGCGGGAATTATCATGCTTTGTATTATGGAGACCCGTTTTTACAGAAAAGGTATTTTCGGGGCGGCGCTGTTTGTGTATTTATATATGGTAATGGCTACGGACGCCTATGAGCACCAGGTCCCTTATGTGCAGGAGGATATGCAGCAAACACTTGCTTATTGGGAAGATGCGCTGGGGCAGGAACTTGTTTTGGATATGGCAAACACCCCCTGCTTTGACAATGTGGTTATTTGGACTCTCAGCGATGAGGTAGAGGGCGTCGGTGAAAATATGAAATGGCAGGAACTGTATGCCGTGCCGGAAGGTTTTGGTATCAGTTGCTGTGAAAAGAATTTTGTGGAAGAGCATTTCAATGAGTTACAGAGTAAGTATTTGGCAGTGCCTTTCGGGGGCAGTTTGGATGAAAGATGTCAGGCGGAAGGAATGCGGGAAATCGGGCATAGTGAGGATGTGATTATCTATGAACTTCGCTGAATGGAGAAAAGATAAAAACAGAATATATGACGGTATTTTTTTCGGAATGTTGTTTGTGATATACACGGCAGTGACATTTGTTTTGTTTTCCAGACAGTCCTATGGAACGGAAATGTTGTACCACTCGGATATGAAAGCGTACATTTTGGAGATGCAGGGACTGGATAGCGGCTATCCGTTTCCTTATCCGCTGTTTTTTAAATTTGCGGCGCTTTTTCATTTGGTAATCGCCACACCGGAAATGTCGGTGGTGGTGGCTCTTACTGTGCTCAACAGTTTGAGCCTGATTGTGACAAAATATTATGCAGACACAGTTTTGCTGCGTGACATGGAGGTGCAGGGGAGATGGAAAAGCCTTTTGCTGCGTCTGTCTGTGACGGCGCTGGTGTTTGCCTTGTTTTTTGTGTCTATGATTTATTCCGTTACCGGTGTGCAGTTACCGGGAATTTTCCGCAGATACAGAGGGGTATTTTCACCCAATCCCTTTCATAATGCCACCTATATGGCTACAAGACCTTTTGCAATCGCTACCTTTTTTGTATTTGTAAGGGTGCTTCGTGAGTATGAACAAAAATGGAAATGGCGGGAGGGGCTTTTGTTTGGAACTTTACTTTTTTTGAGTACCATTACAAAGCCCAGTTTTACCTTTATTTTGGTTCCTGCAGCAGGGCTTATTATGCTGCAGCGCCTCTTTAAAGCAAAGTGGAAAAATTTCCGCCCCACTCTTTACTTGGGACTGTGTTTTCTTCCAACATTCGGGGCGCTTCTCTATCAGTTTTTCGGAGTTTTCGGTCCTGTGGAGGGAGAGGAGACGGGAATTGGTTTTGCCCTAGGAAAAGCGTGGAGTTACCATTGTACCAATATTCCCCTGGCAGTGGCGCTTGGGCTGGCATTTCCTATAGTGGTGCTGATTTTGAATATCCGGGATTTGAAAAAAGACGGTGCGTTTAGGTTGGCGTGGCAGATAACGGCCGTGAGTCTTGCTGAAGCATTGTTCTTTTACGAGAAAGGATATCGCATAGGGGACATGAACTTTTCATGGGGCTATATGCACGGTATGTTTTTTGCTTTTGTGGCATCGGCTTTTTTATTGTTTGGAAAAACTTGGAACTGTTATAAAAATAAATCTGAAAAAGAAAAAACCACCATCCCCGGCAGACTGATTTTGTGGGGACAGTGGACATTTTTCGTATGGCATCTGCTGTGCGGATTGTGGTATTTCAGAAGCATATTTATAGGGGAGTTGTATTACTGATTCCCCTTTTTATTCTTTATAGAAGAACGAGTAGTGATTGTACCTGATTTCTGCAAAGCCCGCATCCCGTAGTTGGTTACAGTACTCTTCAAAACCGTCTCTTACAATATAGTTATAACCATCCTCAATGGCGCCCAATGCACTGAACCAGTAATTGCGGAAAGTAGCGCCTTCGATTTCGTCAATCATCAGTTCGTAAGGCGAAATGCGTGTGAAAAGAGCATAGTAAATTTTGTCGCCGGTAAAATACGTGATGTCGTCTTGGAAATCTTCATTTTCTTCGATGAGTTTAAAGGCTTCTTCCGCGTCTATCTCGAAGTAGGAAAGGGGATAGGTTTCGGCGGTATAGGAGCCCATAAAATAGTAGCGGGCAAAGAATAGAAAACAAAGGGCATAGATACCGCAAATGCAAGTTATAATAATTTTGGAATATTTTTTGCATAATCCGCAGATAAAAAGTAAGCCTTCCAGGGCAATAAGTATGGTTACAAAAAAGATGCCGTTTGCCTTATTTACAGAGGTCATGGTAGTGTGACCTGCAAAAAGGAGGAAACTCACAAACCAAAGAAAAGGAAGGGTATGATTATCAAAGTCACGGTGTTTTACGGAACGGACAGTTTTTATAATCATGCTGATTAATCCGGGAATAAACAAAATATTGGATATAACATATAAATTATGGTACTGCGGAACAGAATTGTAGGTCAGTGTATCGCCTGTAAAAATGATATGTAACAGGTCGGTAAAATTTTGCCATTTAAACATTCCTAATTCGGAAATTCTGTAAGTGCCCAGTTTGGTAAGGGTAAAAAAGCCCAGTTTCATTTCCGGCAAATCAAACATATTGATACATTGGATTGCCATAAGGGGAGCTGCCAAAATTCCCATAGGGATAGCCATGGCAAGCCAGCCTTGCCAGGAGAATTTGCGTGTCCATGCCACATAGATGAGCACGAAGAGCAAAAACAGGGGAAGGACAATATAAGAAAGGGCGTAGGTGTACAGCACAAGGCCGCCAACTATTCCGGCAAGGACATAATACCTTGGACGACCCGTTTCGAGGGCATGGGCAAACAGCCAAAGAAAAGCGGTGGATACACCTAACATTAAATTGCAATCAAGGCCGATTCTTGAGGCCATAATAAAGTAAGGACAGATAGTTATAAGAAGTCCCAAAAACATAGATTTATAAAAGTCCCGGTTTAATTTTAGGGCAAGTTTGGTGCCGAAAATCAAAGTTACCAGTGAAGAAAGTACACCGGGAATGCGGATAAGAACCGGATGATATCCGAATATTTTAAAAAGACCTGCGCACAGAAAAGCATATAAACTGCTTTGTCCGCTGCCGAAATTTTGCAGATACAAAGGCCATGATTTCAGGTGGCGGTCTACACCATATTCGGCAAGACACCAGGCGTCGTATGCCATGCCTGCTTCGTCAATGTGAATGCCGAAAGGGAGAGACGCCAGTTTCCAAATCCGGGTTAAAAAAAATAAGCCCAGAAGTAATGTTATGGTCAGAGGTTTTGTATATTTAAACTTCATGTTGATACCATCCTTTTTAAGTTTGTATTCCCTTTGATACAATGATATTATTATACTTGATGAATGAAAAAAGAACAATAGACGAAAGGAAGGAGGAGAAATACAGTGAAAAAGTACAAAATATGGATTGTTTTACAGATTTTGTGTATATTGATACTCCTTCCGGCATGCTTTATGCAGGAAAAATTGGTTTACTTGCAGTTTGGGGAAGATATGAATTGCGGAGAAACGGGAATTCCTTTTGTGGGTGAAAAAATAGAACTTTCTCCCGGTGTTTATCAGGTCCGGGTAAAGGCTGATATTTCCCAAGATGCCCTTTTGTATATTGACTTAAATTGTGAACAGGGTTCTTTTCGGACTGTCAGGTGCAACGGAGCAACTATGTTTGCGGGGCAGGAATATCTCGATTTTGAAGTTTATGTGCTGGAAAAAAATCATACTGCATATGTACAGTGTGATTTTTTCGGGACAAATTATAATGCGGTCCATGAGATAGGAGTGTACTGTGTAAATTTCGGCTGGAGAATATTATTGTGTACCATCCTGTGTCTTTTTGCTTTGGTGGATTTTCTGGTGATTTTCAGACAACGGATTTTACAGGGAAAAGTGGGAAAAGACAGACAGATGGCGTTCTGGATATTGGCGGCTTCTGTTATATTAGCATGTCTGCCGTACATGACAGACTATTTTAGTTTGGGCTGGGACGGAAGTTTCCATCTGACCAGAATAGAAGGGTTGAAAGAGACTATTTTGCAGGGAGGACAATTCCCGGTAAAAATGCAAAGTTACTGGATTTATGACCACGGTTACCCGGTATCCACTTTTTATGGGGATCTTTTTATGGCGCTACCTGTGTTTATGCGGTTAATGGGCTTTCCTATTATGACTTGTTATAAAGTGTTTGTGTTCGTGGTAACGGCGGCAACGGCGTGGATTGCTTATTATTCGTTTGAAAAATGTACCGGAAATGTGAATGCTTCTTTGGTGGGAGCGGTGGCATATGTGCTGGCACCTTACAGACTTCACAATATTTATTTCAGGGCCGCTGTGGGTGAGTATGTGGCAATGGCGTTCATTCCCCTGATTTTATGGGGAATATACGGATTGTATACAAAAGACCCGAAAGAGCCGTCTTATAAAAAGTATAAAATACCGTTAATTATAGGCTTGAGTTGTGTGCTACAGGCTCATTTGTTGTCTTGTGAAATGGTAATCTTTTTTATAGCGGTTGTCTGTGTGGTTTGTCTTAAAAAAACTTTCCGCAAAGAAACTTTTTCGCAGTTGGTGCAAATGTCGGTTTTGTGTCTGCTGCTAAATTGTTGGTTCTGGCTCCCCCTTATCTGGATGATGACCAGAGAAACTTATGCCCTGGCGGGGATGCTGGATAACAATGTGCAGGAAAGCGGTATCCGTTTTGCGGATTTATTTCAGTTGTTTACAGGAGGGGAAGAGGATATCCTTAATGAACCCTTTTATATAGGTGTGGCTGCCACTTTGGGGTTGTTTTGCGTACTGGCAGGAATTGTGTGCCTCAAAAGGAACAGGGATGATGGAAAGAAAACAAACAACCTTTATTATAAAACAGTGCTGATGTTGACAGGACTGATTGTATTGGCACTGGTTATGAGTACCAGATATTTTCCTTGGCTTTTCCTCGGAGATTTGCCGGGAGCAAAAATGATTGTTAATGCATTGCAGCTTCCTTTCCGTTTATTGTCGGTGGCAAGTGCCTTGGGGGCATTTTTAGTGGTGTTTTTAATAATTTGGTTACGTCAGTGGTTGCAAGAAAGAAAATTATGGGAAGCGGGAGGCGAGAAAATTCTAACCGCAGTACAGGTTTTCTTGGTAATTTTGACTGTGGGCGCAGCGACCTATCAAACTCATACCCTTACAGATGAGACGGAGCCGGTATGGCTGTACAATGTGGAAAATATGGGAACCACCGGCGTTGTAAACGGAGAATATTTGCCCTATGGACTTTCAAGGGATGATTATTATTATCACGGTCCGGTAAGCGGCAAAGGTATCCGGTGGTCAAATTATTTGAAAAACGGAGTCAATATTGATATTGAAGTGGAAAATACGTTGGATAAAGAAAGTTATATAGATTTACCTCTTATCGGCTATCAGGGATATGCGGTAAGCAGCCATGAAACTGAGAAAACAAAGCCCTATATTTCTGAGGAAAGGGGAGAACACGGCGATTTACGGATAGCCATTCCGGCAGGTTATGAGGGAGAACTTCAGATACGCTATAAAGGTTTTGCCCTTTATCGGATTGCAGAGTGGATATCGGTGATTACAGGTTTTGGAACTGTGTGCTACGCAGTTCTTCAAAGGAGGAAGTATGCGGATAGATTGCATAAGTAAAAAAGTAGAAAAAGGAATTCTGTTTTGGCTTGGAGTACTGGTAGTGATTGCATCACTGCCGGCGCTTCGCGGGATTGGTGCAAGTTTTGGTTACAGAGTTTACAGTATCTTAATAAATCTGGTTACGGTAGCAGTTTCTTACTATTGTTTTTCGGGGATTTTTGACCGGCCTTACATCGGACTTGCCTGCAGTTGGCTTTATACCTTGTCAATCTATCGCATTTATAAATTGTTTGTTGTTTTTGCAGCATGGGAAACCTGTGCCATGGTATTTTTCCCAATTATTGCCTATGGACTTTATAAGATGTTTACGGACAATGTAAAGGAGAAGTCTTACAAGTTTGTATGGGTTTTCCTGGGGATAGGTTATGCCGGTGTGCTCATAACGGATTTGGTATCCTTTGAAGTAATAGCGGTTTTGACATTGCTTTTGTGTATTTTCTGTTTTAGGAAAGTTTTTGTGAAAGAAACTTTGTGGGAACTGATAAAAGGCTGTATATCAGCGCTGGTAATGAGTCTGGCTTATATTCTTCCGTTTTGGGACAATTTTTTTGAAAGAAATTTGCAGGCATACTATTTGCCGGCGGGCACTATTCAGGATAAAGGACTGTACTTTCCCCAATTGGTGTTCCACTGGTGGAAAAATGGAGACAATGGGCTGTTTGGGGATGCGGGAATGCAAAGTTCCCAGCCTGTGGGCGTAGGTCTTGTGCTTGCTCTTAGTTTTGCGGCTTTTTGTATTTTATGGTATGCAGGGGAATTGCGGGATAAAGAAAAAAGTGTGTTGTCTTTGGGGAAAACAGCGGCGGTATTTGGGGGACTGCTGATGTTTATGAGCATGAATATTTTTCCTTGGGACAGTTTACAGCATCTAAGCGGACTGACCACGGTAGTAATAAGTGCGGTGCAGTTTCCCGGCAGATTCTTGGGCTGGGGAATTCTGTGGCTGGTAATATTGGCAGGCTGCCTATTGTGGTTTTTTAAAGAAAAGGCTGCAAAATGGTACTACTATGTATCGGTGGTTATCGTTATGATAAGTATTACCACATCGAGCATGTATTTGTTGGATTTTATCAGTAGCGGACTATAGTGTTTCAAAAGAGTGCCTTACAAAAGAGTGGGAAAGAAGATGTACAATATAATAAAAAAATACAAAATATTATTTTTATTACAATTGATATGCATTTTATTGTGCCTGCCCAAGTGCTTTGCGCAGGAAGAACTGGTATATTTTCAGGATGGGGGAAATATGTCCTATGGTCAGGAAGGTATGCCTTATAAAAGTGAGTTAATATCCTTAAATCCGGGAGTTTATCAGTTTCGGGTAAGGGCTGATATTTCAAAGGATGCATCTTTGTACTTGAATGTATGTAGTGAACAGGGTTCTTTCAGAGGGCTGCGCTGCAATGGAGCAAACATGTTTGCAGGGCAGGAGTACTTGGATTTTGAAGTGTATGTGTTACAAAAAGACGACAGGGTCTATTTGCAGTGTGATTTCAACAAAACGGATTATTCTGCCCTTCAAAGTATGGAATTGTACCGGGTAAATTTGGGAGCCCGGATGCTTCTTTTTGTGCTGCTTTTGTTCTTTGCAGCAGTAGATTTTCTGGTGATTTACCGGGAAAATATTTTACAGGGAAAAGTAAAAGGGGGCGCCCAGAAGGTCTTTTGGATTTTGGCGGCCTCGGTGCTTCTTTCCTATCTTCCCTATACCACAGACTACATGAACATAGGGGCTGATTCCTGTTTTCATCTGCTTAGAATCGAGGGGTTAAAGGAAACGTTGTTGCAGGGCGGACAATTTCCCGTCCGTGTAGAAAGTTACTGGCTGTATGACCACGGCTATGCAAATTCCACATTTTACGGAGATTTGTTTTTGCTGATACCTGCACTGCTTCGGATTATTGGTTTTTCTCTGATGACTTCTTATAAAATGTTTGTATTCGCAGTGATGGTGGCAACGGCATGGATTGCCTACTATTCTTTTAAGAGATGTACGGGCAGTGCCAATGCTGCTTTGTTTGGTGCGGTGATTTATACCCTTGCTCCTTACCGCATTTACAATGTTTACAACAGGGGAGCGGTAGGGGAATATTTGGGAATGATATTTATTCCGCTGGTATTGTGCGGCCTTTACGGACTGTACAAAGATGCACCGGACAGTGAGGGCTATAAGAAACATAAAATACCTCTGATAGTCGGCTTTAGTTGTTTATTGCAATCCCATTTGCTGACCTGCGAAATGATGGTGGTATTTACGGCGGTGATTTGTCTGGCCTTTTGGAGAAAAACATTCCAAAAGACGACCTTTATGCAACTTTTGCAGGTGGCATTTGGTTGTCTGCTTTTGAATATTTGGTTCTGGCTGCCCCTATTGTGGATGATGGCCGGGGATTCCTATGTGCTGACAGGTTCGGTTACGGAATCCATTCAGGAGAGAGGTACTTTGTTTGCGGAACTTTTCCAATTCTTCCCCAACATGGGCGGAGGACAGGAAGGTATGTATCAGGCGGAGCCTTTCCAAGTGGGGATTACTGTGACCCTTATGGTATTGTGTGTGTGCCTTGTGATTTTGGGCGGAAAGAAGCGGAGAGAAACAAGTGCAAAGCGCAATTCCCTGGATGGCGATATTTTGTTCATGGCGGGAATGGAAATTGTGATTTTGCTTATGAGTACCCGTTATTTTCTGTGGGACTTGCTGGGACGGATTCCGGTGCTTGGAGTGATTTTTTCTTCCATACAGTTCCCCACCAGAATGATGGGAATGGCCAGTGCTCTTGGTGCGTTTTTTGCGGCGTTTTTTATCATATGGGCAAAAGAGGAATTGGAGAACGGCCTATGGAAACAGGGTGTAGCTTCCAAGTTGTTTGTGGGAATTCAAAGCGTGCTTTTGATTCTGACTATAGGCACATCTGTGTATCATGTGAATGATATTGTATACCGCAATGATCCGGTGTGGATTTATAATGCAGAAAACATAGGAACGGTCAGTATTGTCTGCGGAGAATATCTGCTGGCAGGTACCCATGAATCCCAGTATTATTATCATGGTCCCGTGGCGCAGGAAGGGCTGGAATGGTCCAATTATGAAAAGAAAGGTTTGGACATTTGTCTGGATGTCCAAAATAAAACAGAAACGGAAAAATATTTAGAATTACCTTTAACGGGATATAAAGGATACCGGGTAGAGTGCAGCAAAGACAAGGAGCTGCCCCGCATATCCGATGAACGGGGAAATCATGGGGATTTGCGAGTTGCAGTGCCCGCCGGATATGAAGGTACACTGGAAGTAAGTTACGAAGGATTTGGATGCTATAGGGTGGCGGAAGTGATTTCCCTGACCACGATAATAGGTATATGTTTGTATGCAATGTACCATAGGAGGATGCAATGGACAGTAAAGAAAAAATAACTATTTACAGAATCGTGTATATAGCAATAGGCGTTGTGATTTCCATTCCCCTGGCCTGCGAATATGTAATGAGCGGTGGGGATGTGCTCTTATGGCTTGCAAAGGTGGAGGAACTGTCAGGAAATTGGGCGGTGGGACACATTCTTTCCAAGTGGTGGCTTATAGTGCCTGCGTTGCTTAGATGCGCCGGTATGAGTATTACGACGGTGTATCGGATTTATTTGCTTTTGATAGGAGTTTTGACACTGTTTGGGGCGAAACTCATGTTCCAGCAATTGTTTCAAGAGAAGTTATCCGTGCTTTTCGGAGTGCTTTTTTATGTGACCTGTCCTTACCGCCTTTATGTGTGCTATGACAAATCGGATGTTGCGCAAATGATGATATGGCTGCTGGTGCCTTTTGGGGTGTGGGCAGTGACGGGAATTTGCCGCAAAGATAGAAAAATCCGGAGTGTGCTTGGGGCAGTGATTTCTTTTGCGGGAATCTGCCTTTTGACAGCGGATGTGCTGAAAGGAAGTTTGGGCGCGGAAACATTTACTCCGGCTTTGCTTTTGCAGGACGGCTATAATGTGGGGCAGTTCTTTTCTTCCTGGTTTTATTCTGCCGGACATCCGGGGCTTGGACTTGGGCTGCTTGGAGCGGTGCTGGTATTATTGTGGCTGCGCTTTACGGACAAAAATGTGAAGATTATGAAAAAATACGGTGTTTGGGCAGTGCTTTCGGCAGTGATGCTTGTTTTGTCCATGGGTCTGTCTTTTTGCTTTGGATTTGCAAGTATGGCGCTGTGTGTGCTGGGTGCTTGCGGTGTGGAATGGGCTACAAAAGATGAGAGAACTTTTGTGAAAATTGCAGTTCCCCTAATGATTTTCATGGCAACTATCGGAAATGCCGTTTATATGTGTAATATGTTGGTTTATGCCAGAACCCCCATGTACTTGACGGACACTTTGATGTAGAACGTATATTTTTAAGGGATTTCATTTGTTATTTATCTTTGGGAATGTTATAATAAAAAGAGTATGCCTTTTAGGCAGTTTCCGTAAGGATGGGATAAGGTAGCAAAAATGAAAGAGCGCATTTATGTGTGTCACACTTATTATCATGTGTATGTGACATTTTTAAAAGAACTGAATCTGCCAAAAGAAAAACAAGGACAAGCTACACTTGTCCTTAGCAGTATGTCTATAGACTTTGAAAAATTGAAAGAGCGTGTGGAGTCCACCGGGCTTTTTGAGGCAGTGGAAGAGTTTGATGAAAAGCGGGAAGATTTCTTTCCGCAGCTTTCGCAGTATAAAAAGGACCGGGGCAATATTGTATTTAATATGTGGTTCCGCATCAAATTCACCAAAATGTTTGCAAAGTTGCAAGAACCCTATATTCCCGTAAATTTTAAGGAATACAAGGACATTTATGTATATTGCGATTCGGATCCTATCGGCTATTATCTTAATCAGAACCGCATTCCGTATCATGCATTGGAGGATGGGCTGAATTGCCTGAAAAACTATGATTCCGCCAGATATGACAATCGCGGTATGTTTGGGGTTAAAGCCTTCATGTCCGAGAAACTGAATCTGATTTTTATCCAGAACGGTTACGGAAAATATTGCGTGGACATGGAAGTTAATGATATTTCCCTGCTGAAATACGGGCATCCTAAATATATAGAGCAGTCCAGACAGGCTTTGGTGGAAAATTTAACACAGGAAGATAAAGAACTGATTCTCAAGGCTTTTATCCGTGACAGAAAACGTCTGCAAGAGCAAATAGAGGAAAGCGGGCAGGTAGGAGATAAGATTTTGATTTTGACGGACCCGCTATGTACATTGGATGTGAGGGAGCGGATTTTCCGGGATATTATTGCCATGTATGAAACAGAGGGGACTATCTTTTTGAAACCCCACCCGCGGGATGTGCTGAATTATCGGGAGATGTTTGCAAAGTATCCCCAGTTTGATGCTACTGTGCCCATGGAAATGCTGAATTTCTTTCCGGGGCTTAGGTTTAAAAAAGTGGTGGCTGTACTTACGGAAATCAAGGCAATACAGTTTGCGGACGAGGTAGTCAGACTTGGGGAGGACTTTATGGACAAGTATGAAGATCCCCTGATACACAGGCAGAACGAGCAAATATAGAGAAAGGCATAGGATTTCAAATGCTGCAGATTATAAAAAAAATTGGTGTTTTGTTAGATAAAAAGCAAAAAAGAACCATGAAGTGGTTGGTAGTGATGATGATTCTGGGCGCTGCCCTGGAAACTGCCAGTCTCGGTGCACTTATACCGGTCATTCAGGCCATTATGCAGGAGAATGCCATGGAAAGTAATGCTCTTTTGGCGTGGCTTTATAAGGGGCTTGGCTGTACATCGGAGAATCAGTTTGTTACGATTTTGCTTGTGACGGTAATAGTCCTGTTTGTTGTAAAAAATATTTACTTGTACTGGCAGCAGAAATTTACTCTTAAATTTGTGTACGGCAACCAGTTTGATACCTCTGAAAAGATGATGAAAAGTTATCTGCGCAAGAATTATGAGTTTTATTTGAACGCGGATACAGCGGTGGTACAGAGGAATATTACTTCCGATGTGAACAATATGTATGGACTGATTCTGGCACTTCTGACACTTGTGTCAGAAGGGATTGTTTTTGTGTGTCTGGCGGCTATGTGTTTTTTCAACGATGCAGTACTTACTGTTTTGATTGCCGGTGTGCTCTGCGTTCTTTTGCTGGTAATTGAAAAAGTGTTAAAACCTGTTATGCGCAAGGCCGGAGAAGACAACCAGAATTTTTACAGCGGTCTGTTTAAGTGGATTTCCCAGACGGTGCAGGGTATAAAAGAAGTAAAAATCGCAGGTAAAGAAAAATATTTTGTGGACGAATATGTAAAATGCGGTCACGGATATGTAAATGCGGTGCAGAAATACAGTTTATACAATAATATTCCCAGACTGTTAATTGAAGCGGTATGTATCGGATGTCTGCTGGGTTATATTATTTTTATGATGCTGGTAATGGGAGCAAAACCGCAGGATATGAGCGATTCCCTGACGGCTTTGGCAGCAGTGGCGCTTCGTTTGCTTCCTTGTGTAAACCGGATTAATAACCAGATTAACAATATCTCCTATTTTGAGCCTTTCCTTATGGGAGTCAGTGATACTTTGCAGCAGGACATCGGTAAGGAAAATACGGACATGTCTTTTGCCAAGGAAGAAGAAAAACTGGAAGTGAAAGAAACTATCCGGTTAGAAGGAATTACTTATGCTTACCCCGGAACGGAAAAACTGATTTTTAATCAGGCGAATATGGAGATTCCCGTGGGAAAAGCGGTTGGTATTGTGGGAACATCCGGTGCCGGAAAAACTACGGTTGTGGATATTTTGCTGGGACTTTTGAAAACGAAAGAAGGTAAGGTTTATGCAGACGGCGTAGACGTAGATACCCGCTACAGAGGATGGCTTCGCAATATCGGTTACATTCCTCAGATGATTTTTATGCTGGATGACACCATCCGTAAAAATGTGGCTTTCGGTGTGCCGGAGGATGAGATTGATGAAAAACGTGTCTGGGAGGTGCTGAAAGAGGCACAGCTGGATGAATTTATCCGCACCCTTCCCGAGGGGCTGGATACCGGTATCGGCGAACGTGGTATCAGGTTATCAGGTGGTCAAAGACAACGTATCGGTATCGCAAGGGCGTTGTACAACGACCCGGAAGTTTTGATTTTGGATGAAGCTACATCTGCTTTGGACAATGATACGGAGGCTGCCATTATGGAATCCATCAATCATTTCCATGGCAAGAAGACTTTGATTATTATCGCCCATCGTCTCCAGACTATCGAAAAATGTGACATGGTTTACCGGGTGGAGGACGGAAAGGCTGTTTTGGAAAAATAGTGGGTAAGTGAAGGAGAAGGAGTGGCTATGAGACTGAGTATTATTGTACCGGTTTATAATATGGCATCTGACGGGAAACTCAGGTTTTGTCTGGATTCTCTTGTTACACAGACCATTTCGGATTATGAAATCATCGCTGTGGATGATGGTTCTACCGATGATTCCCCGGCGATTCTTGGGGAGTATCAGGAAAAATATCCTGATAAGTTCAAGGTCATTTATCATGAAAAAAACAAGCGCCAGGGAGGCGCAAAAAACACCGGATTAAAGGTGGCTGCAGGACAGTGGGTCGGCTTTATAGACAGTGATGACTGGGTAACGCCGGATTATTATGAGAAACTGCTGACCAAGGCGGAGCAGACCGGCGCAGACATGGTGGGATGCGATTATACGCTGGTTACGGAACATACCATGGTGCCGGGACAGAAGGTACAGAATAATACCGCAGACCAGACCGGCGCACTGGATGAGGAAAAACATAAAAAACTGATTCTCCGCTCCGGAAGCATGGTTCTGAAAATTTATAAAAGAGAAGTTATTACACAAAACCGGCTGGATTTTCCGGAAGGGATTTTTTATGAGGATAATTGTGCAGGGCCTTTATGGTCGTTTTACTTTAACCATTTTGAAAGGGTGGAAGAGTTCAATTACTTTTATTATCAGCATGCCGTGTCCACGGTTCATCATGTAACGGAAAGCAAATGTTTAGACCGTATGAAGGCGGCAAATCTGTTTTATGAGGAATGTGCACAAAGAGGGTTTTTGGAAAAATATTTTGAAGAGATAGAATATCGCTATACGGAACTGCATTTTGTGAACACTTTGTTTTCTTATATGCTCGGTGCCAAAAAGAAAAAACTGTCCTTTGTGAGAAGACTGAAGACGGAGATAACGCAGCACTTTCCGAAGTTTCAGGAAAATCCTTATTATCAAAAACTGACAAATGAAGAAGAAAAACGCATGATAGAAAAGATGATGAAATCAACAGTTTACTTCTTTTATTATTATAGAATGTTGACTATGTATCGTAGATGGCGGAAGGGAACAAAATGATAGAGGCAGTCAAAAAAGGCGGAATAAAGTGTTGGATAATGCTGGGTATACAGGTGTTCCTACTGCTGCTTTTGGTAATCGGGCTTTGCGGTAAGAAAGAAGACATCCGCCTGGGTGGGGATTTCTTTATGGGAGCAGGCGTTTTCGATGAAGAAAGCGGAATATGGCACGCAGATGCTAACCAAGGCTCTGCGGGACATTTCCTGACTTCCGGCGAATTGCCGGTATCTTCCGGTGTGTACCGGGTACAACTTTTTTACGAGACCGACACGGATATGACAAACCGGTGCTATATTACGGATTCTTCTGCGGCGCACCGGGAAGTGTTCAGTAATGGCGACCATCTATATGCAGGATTGACGTCCACGGACTATGAAGTATGGGTACTGGACGGAAACGGCTCTTTGAAAATCGAAGTGGAATACGGCGGAAGCGGTAGCCTTTCTGTAAAAGGTGTCAGAATTTATAATACCGGCGGTTTGGAGTCCATGCTTTTGTTTATGGCGGTTTTGGGGTTTGTGACCATAGATTTGTTGTATGTTTATTGGCAGAATCAAAAGGAAAAAGGATTTTCGGCTTCGCAGAAGGTGACTATATTGGCGCTGCTTGCTATTATAATCTACTCATCCCTTCCTCTGATGACGGATTACATTATTGCCGGCGGCGATTTGATATTCCATTTACTTAGAATTGAAGGAGTAAAAGACGGGCTTCTTGCCGGTCAGTTTCCGGTACGCATTGCCCCCCAGTGGCAAAGAGGGCACGGTTATGCATCTTCCGTTTTTTATGGAGACACCATGCTTTTTGTGCCGGCGCTTTTGCGGCTTATGGGATTCCCTCTCCAGACAAGTTACAAGTTTTTGCTATTTGTGCTGAATGTGGGCACATGCCTGATTTCTTATTATGCTTTTAAGAAGATTTTAAATAACAGATATCTTGGTATTATGGGCAGTATGCTTTATACCATGTCTGTTTACAGGCTTTTTAAGATTTATCATACTGCGGCATTGGGGGAGGCTATCAGTATAATGTTCCTGCCTCTTTTGGTGGTAGGATTTTATAAAATATTCACCGAAGATGTAAAGGATAAAAATTACCGGTGGAATTGGATACTTCCGACCATTGGCTTTTGCGGAATGATTCAGTCTCATATTTTGAGTACATACATTGTGGCGGCGTTTACGGTTTTTTTGTGTCTCCTTTTGTGGAAAAAAGTATTACGCAAAGAAACCTTTTTGGTGCTTACATCAGTGGTGGTATTTTCCGGTTTGATATGCGCATGGTTTCTTGTACCTTTTCTAGATTATGTGGGCAGTGGGGAATTTGTAATCAACCATGTTTCTGCCAGAAAAATCCAGTTCAGGGGATTACAGGTGGCGCAGTTATTTAAGGTCTTTTTTAATGATGGACCAAGCACCATGTTTTTTGATAATGGTATGGTGGGGGCAGAACCTGCAGGTTTGGGTGGTTCCCTGCTTTTGGGCGGTCTTTTGTTTATCTGCCTGTGGTGTACCGGCGTGACATCTAATTTGGATAAGAAGTTGTTTAAAACCGGTAAAATAGCCCTTTTAGTTGCCGTGATTTCCATGGTTATGAGCACCCAGGTGTTCCCTTGGGACAGGATTCAGAAGTTGCATCCTGTAACGGCAACTTTGGTCAGCAGTTTACAGTTTACAAGCCGTTTTCTGAATATTTCCACTATAGCACTTCTTGTGGTGACGGGGATAGCCGGTGTATGTATTTGGAAAACGGAAAAGATTTTGTGGAAAGGCGGATTTGCAGCGGGAATTGCGGTAATGTTCCTGGTTTCCAATGTGTATTTGCTCAATGATATTTGTGATAGCGGTTCTTTCTTTAGGCTGTACAATGTGGGTGGAATGGGCACCGGATATATCAGCGGTGCAGAATATATTCCCGTGGGAACCGAAGCAGAAAGGCTTACCTATGCAGCCCCCGTTGCCGGGGAAGGTGTATGGGTGGAAGGTTATGAAAAAGACTATTTATCGGTAGAAATGACTTGTAGAAACGGTTCGCCCAAAGAAAGTTATGTGGATGTCCCCATTTTGTACTACGAAGGGTATCGGGCACAAACGGATGCAGGACAAGAACTGGAAGTTGGCTACGGAGAAAACAATATTGTCAGAATTTCCATTCCCGCAGGTTTTGAAGGAGGCGTGTCCATGGGCTTTGTCAGTCCCTGGTACTGGCGCGTGGCGGAAGTGGTTTCGGTGGTGACATTCTTAGCCCTTACGGGAGGCGTAATATGGGCAAAACGAAAGGAACAAAACCATGAGTAAATTAGCAATTATTACGGCCCGGGGCGGCAGTAAAAGGATTCCCAGAAAAAACATTAAGGAATTTTGCGGAAAGCCTATTTTGGCATATTCCATAGAGGCGGCAATAAAATCCGGTCTGTTTGACGAGGTTATGGTGTCCACAGACGACGAGGAAATTGCAGAAATTGCCGTAAAATACGGGGCAAAAGTGCCCTTTTACCGCAGTGAGAAAACTGCCAACGATTTTGCAACGACCAATGATGTGTTGTTGGAAGTACTGGAAGAGTATGAAAAGCGGGGGCAGCAGTTTGATATGGCCTGTTGTCTGTATCCTACAGCTCCTTTTGTGACAGCAAAAAAGATACAAAAGGCCTTTGAAATGCTGGAAAATTCCGATGCAGATACTTTGATTCCGGTTGTAGCCTTTTCATATCCGCCTCAGCGTGCTATGATAGTAAAGGATGGCCGGTTGGTTTTTGAGTATCCGCAGTATATGGATTCCAGGTCTCAGGATTTGATCCCCCATTATCATGATATCGGGCAGTTTTATTGCTTCCGTGTGGAGGCGTACAAAAAGAACCGCAAACTGATGCTGGGTAATATTTTGCCTTTTGAGATATCTGAGATGGAAGTGCAGGACATAGACAATCCTACAGACTGGGAAATTGCTGAGATGAAATTCCGTCTGGGCGGTTTTGGGAGTGAAAATGAGTAGAAAAACAGCCATTTTGTCCAATATTAATATAAGCCCTTTGGTTCGGGAACTGAAAAATGATTCCCTGATAGAAGTCTATGAACCGGAAGGGTATGGAAACGAGTTGGGATATTTGTTAAATCCGAACTCTTCTTATCATGTATTTGGACCGGAAGCTACTTTTATATGGATGGATGTGGCGGAATATCTGGGGCATGAGACAGATGTGGAAAATGCAAAAGCAAGGATTAGGCAGTGGTTTGGCACTTTTCTGGCATGCCTGAAAAGCGAGGTGTCTTATTTTGTTTCCGATGTACATTGGTGGGGAAATGAGATACTGGTGGGAGAAAACAAACTTAACCAAAAACAGATAGAATACATTTGGATGCAGGAACTGCAGAAAGTATGTAAGGAAAACAGTAATGTTTATCCCCTTTCTTATGCCTGTATCATTGAAGAAATCGGTGTGAGAAACGCCTATTCCTCCAAAATGTGGTATATGGGAAAAATCGCTCACACACAGGCTGTATTTGAACAGATGGCAGTGGAAGTGAGAAGGAAAGTGACATTGCTTTCCCGTGTGCCTAAAAAGGTGTTGGTACTGGATTTGGATAATACCCTGTGGGGCGGACTGGCAGGAGAACATGATGTACATCCCATCGTTCTTTCCGAGGACCACAAGGGCTTGGCATACAAAAATTTGCAGAGAGTGATTCTGCAAATGAAAAAAAGTGGTGTCATGTTGGCAATCAGTTCCAAAAATAATAGGAACGATGCCATGGAAATACTGCAAAATCATCCTCATATGGTTTTGCGGCCGGAAGATTTTGTTGCCATGGAGATTAACTGGGAACGAAAACCGGACAACTTGCGCAAAATAGCCCAAACATTGAATGTGGGATTGGATTCCTTTGTGTTTTTTGATGACAGCGATGTGGAGCGTGAAATGGTGGGAAAAATGTTGCCCGAAGTAACAGTGGCGCAGTTTCCTGCCAAAGCGGAAAACCTGGCAGAAGGTATGCTGGATATTTACCGCAGTTATTTTGAAGTGTTGAAGATTACTGAGGAGGACCGGGAAAAAACGGCTCTGTATTTTGCAAATACCAAACGACAGGAACTGCAAAACAGCGTGACGGATTTTAGGGGATATTTGCGGGAACTGGAAATGCAGATTGTTTGGGAAAATCCCGGCAATAATAAAGAAAGATTGTTGCAATTGGTAAATAAAACCAATCAATTCAACCTGACTACCAAACGTTATGAAGCGGCAGAATTGGAAAAGGTTTTGGAAAATGACCAAAAACAGGTATATTTGTACCGTGTGACGGATAAATTCGGCGATAATGGTATTGTGGGCGTGGTGATTGTGGACACCACAAAGGAAACGCCTTTGATAGAAGAGTTTACCATGAGTTGCCGGGTAATGGGCAGGCAGATAGAGGATTACGTTTTGGATTATGTGGAGGAGGATATAAAGAAGATGGGATTTCACACTCTGGAAGCCCTATATATCCCCACAGCAAAAAATGGTCCTGTGGAAAAGTTATATGATAGAATGGGTTATGAAATCATAGAAGAAAGTGCCGCGCAAAAGCGCTACCGACTTGAGTTGGAGTGCAAGCCGGCGAGAGAATTTTTTGTGAAGGAGTCCTGAAAAAAGGATTTGACGGAGGCAAAACATAATGGAAGCAAAGATTATCAGTATCATTGAAGAAATTTTAAAGGTTCCGGCAGGAAGTGTGAACGCCGAGACTAAAATGGAAGATTTTGAGGCGTGGGATTCTTTGGCGCATGTGTTGATTATCGGTGCGCTGGAAGAACAACTGGGCATTGAAATCCCTTTGGATGAGGCCATTGAAATTACCGGCGTAGAGGAAATTCTAAAGTACGCATCAGAGAAATAACAGGCATAGGTAGAGAATATGAGTGTTACCCTTAGAAAAATTGTTGAGCAGGATTTGGAGCGCATCATGAATTGGCGCATGGACCCTGATATTACACGATATATGAATACGGACCCGGTGCTGACCATGGAAGGACAGCGCAAGTGGCTGGCATCCATAGAGAGCAGACAGGATGTGAAATATTGGCTCATTGAGGTGGATGGGCAGCCCGCAGGGGTTATTAATATCGGCGGTCTGGAGCATCCCGAAGGTCACTGCACTTGGGGATATTATGTAGGAGAAAAACGGCTCCGTTCCATCAAAACAGCTCTTGGTCTGGAGATGAGCATGTACGATTATCTTTTTGTTAAATTGGGCAAAAAGAAGTTGTACGGAGATATTTTTTCCTTAAATCAGGGTGTGATACAATTGCATCTTATGTGCGGCAGTGAAATTGTGGAAGAGAAAAAGGCCCATGTGGAGAAAAACGGCGAGTTTTTTGATGTCACGTTTATGTGTATGACTGCGGAAAAGTGGTTGGAAATCAGAGACAGGAAAAAATACGAGAAAATTGAGTTCCCTGATGTTTGACCGGGACTTTGTAAGCGGAGAAAGTGAGACGAGATGAATAAGGAAATTAAAATTGGAGACCGAATCATAGGGGAAGATACCCCCGTATTTATTATTGCAGAAATGTCAGCAAATCATCTGATGGATTATGACAGGGCGGTGGCAGTTATGAAGGCAGCCAAGGAAGCCGGTGCGGATGCCATTAAGATTCAGACGTACAAACCGGACACCATTACCTTGGACTGTGATGCGCCGGATTTTCAGATTACCCAAGGAACCATTTGGGACGGAACAACTTTGCACAAACTTTATGAGGAGGCGTATACTCCTTGGGAGTGGCAGCCGAAACTGCAAAAAGAAGCACAGGATATGGGACTGATTTTCTTTTCCTCTCCTTTTGATTTGACTTCGGTGGATTTTTTGGAAGAAATGGACATTCCGGTCTACAAAATTGCCTCTTTTGAAATTAATGACATTCCTATGATCAAAAAGATAGCGAAACTGGGCAAACCCATTATTTTTTCTACGGGAATTGCCCATATGGCGGATATTGAACTGGCGTTAAAAACTTGTAAGGAAGAG
The DNA here is from genome assembly GCA_017468395.1 of Lachnospiraceae bacterium. Classification (GTDB taxonomy): domain Bacteria; phylum Bacillota; class Clostridia; order Lachnospirales; family Lachnospiraceae; genus Acetatifactor. The sequence goes on from JAFUIR010000011.1 coordinate 340,031, forward strand.
GGAAATGAGAATGTGATTTTGTTGAAATGCACTTCTTCCTACCCTTGTCCGTACGAAGATATGAATCTGCGCACCATCACAAATATGAAAGATACCTTTGATTGTGTGGTAGGTGTATCGGATCATTCTATGGGTAGTGCTGCGGCAGGTGCAGCAGTGGCGCTGGGAGCCAGAGTGGTGGAAAAACATTTGACTTTAAGCAGGGCAGACGGCGGTGCGGACAGTGCTTTTTCCATGGAACCTCAGGAATTCAAAGAAATGGTGGATAATATCCGTATCATTGAAAAGGCTCTCGGAAAGGTAACCTATGAACTGACTGAAAAACAGGCAAGGGAAAGGGAACATTCCAGATCCTTGTATGTGGCAAAGGATATGAAGGCGGGCGAGGTGTTCACACCGGAAAATGTAAAATCCGTTCGTCCTGCATTTGGACTTCACACAAAGCATTATGAAGAAATTTTAGGAAGAAAAGTGACAAAGGATGTGTCCATGGGAACCCCTATGTCATGGAATTTGGTAGAATAGAGGAGAGGTCATGTTTTTTGTCAGGGCAGACGGTAATGCGGCTATCGGTGCAGGACATCTTATGCGGTGTCTGACGGTGGCAGAGGAAATAAAGAAAAAACAGGATGTGTGTGTGCTCTGCGGGGACGAGGCTTCTGCTGCTTTGGCGGAAAGTTACGGATATGAAACCAAAGTGCTCGGGGAACTGCCGTTTTCTGTGCGGGAAGCGGAAAAAATCTGCGGACTGTTACAGGGAGATAAGCAGGACAAACTATTAGTAGACAGTTACCTGATCTCCAAAGAATATGTTTCCTGTCTGACGCAAAAGGCCTTTGTTATTTGTTTTGATGATATGGCGGATAAGATTTTGCCGGCGGACATGGTGGTAAATTATAATGTGTTTGCTACAAAAAAACGGTATCATCTGTTGTATGAAGGCGTGGAAAAGAAGCCGGAATTTTTGTTGGGAGCATCTTATATTCCCTTAAGGGAGCAATTTCGGGGAGCAAAAGAGAACGTCAGATGGCAATTTACGGATGTGCTGATTACAACCGGTGGCGGTGATGAAAAAAATCATGCCGGAACCATTTTGGAAAGTCTTTTAAAAAGAAAAGAACTGGAAAATGTGACGTTTCATGTGGTGTGCGGTGCGTTCAGTCCCAATTACGAGAAACTGACAGAGGTGTCGGAAAATAACGGCCGTGTGGTACTTCACAAAAATGTGAAAGATATGGCGGGGCTGATGCAAAAGTGTGACGGGGCAGTAACTGCGGGAGGCACTACGGTATATGAACTATGTGCCTTGGGAGTGCCTATGGTTGCCTTTTCTTACGCAGAAAACCAAAAACAGTTAGTGTCTTATCTGGCAAAGTTGGATAGAGGGTTGGGAGCGGGCTATTTGCCCGATGAACCTTGGGAAGTGATTGAAAATATTGTCTGCGCCGTAGCGGAAATGGCGACATCCGCAAGCAGGCGCACAGAACTGATAAAAACGGAAAAAAGTTTGGTGGATGGCATGGGTGCGGTGCGCCTGGCTGGGAAATTTATGGAGAACCCGAATTGAAAAGAGAAAAAGTACAGTGGCTGAAACAGAATATAGGTTATGGGGCTTTTGGTGCTTTTTTTGCGCTGCTTCTCTTGGGAATCATTGTATGGAGCGGTCAAAATACCAGTGAATATGAAATTGTGGTGCTGGGCGACAGCGTTGTGGGAAATCAATATTCTGAAAGCAGTATTACGGATGTTATGCAACAGCGGCTGGGGATGACCGTTTTTAACGGTGCTTTGGGAGGAACCGGTATGGCCTTCCAAAACCATGAACTTGTGGCATCTGAAGTGCCTTCTTTGTGGTGCATGGCCGAATTGGCAAAGGCAATTTGTTATGACGACTGGGGGGCGCAAAAAGCCTGCGTGGAATACGGGGACAATTATAGGAAAATAAATACGCAGACGCTGAAATATTTTAAAAACCGGATAGAAGAATTGTCCCATATTGATTTTGATAAAGTAAAAATTTTAATTATTGAACATGGAACCAACGACTACAACAGCGGCTGCCCTTTGGATAATGAAAGTGACCCTTATGACATTACTACTTACGGAGGTGCCCTGCGCAGCAGTTTGCGGCTGTTAAAGGAAACCTATCCCGATTTGCGCATTGTGCTGGTGACGCCGGTGTACTGCGAATTTGGAGAGGATGGCGCGCGAAAATGTTATAATACAGACTTTGGCGGCGGCTATCTGGACGATTATGTGGAAAAAGAAAAAGAGATTGCAGCTGATTTTGGTGTGGAAGTGATAGACGCTTACCATAACAGTGGCATTCATGAAGAAAATATAGAAGAATATCTGCTGGACAGATTACATCCCACGCAGGAGGGAACTGTTTTACTCGGAGAGTTTTTGGCAGATTATTTTTTGCAGTGAGGAAAGAACCGGAGGTGAGAACCCATGAGGATACAAAGTCCGTCAGAAGTATGGCTTTGGCTGAAAACAAAAGTGAAAAAAGAATGGAAAATAGCATTTGCAGCGGCTTTTTTGCTTGGCTTGCTGATTCATATGCCTATTATGCTCAGGGATATTCCCAATCATGATGGATTGGCCAGCATGTATTTCGACCAAAATATGATTACTTCCGGAAGATGGTTTTTATCTGTGGCCTGTGGATTGTCTTCCTATTTCACTTTGCCTTGGATGATCGGGCTTTTGGGAATTTTGTTTTTATCCCTTGGGGCAGTGGCACTAACGGAGATACTGGAAATAAAGCAGGGGATGACGGTAATTTTGGTCAGCGGTCTGCTTGTGAGTTTTCCGGCGCTTGCCTCTACATTTGCATATGTATTTACGTTGGACGGATATATGCTGGGGCTGCTTTTTGCGGTGCTGGCTGTTCTTTTTACTAAGAAATATGCAAAAGGTTTTGTAATGGGCGCAGTTTTTCTTGCTTTTAGCCTGGGAGTTTATCAGGCATATCTCCCTTTTGCCATATTGCTTAGCATATACTGCATTTTGCTGTTCTTTTTGGAAGACCATTCTGTGAAAGAAAAGGCTAAAAAGGTGTTTTCTTATGTGGGAATGGGACTTTTGGGAGGAATTCTTTATTATGTGATTTTGCAGGTGCTTTTGAAAATACAGGGGAAAGAATTGGCTTCCTATCAGGGTATTGACGGTATGGGAAACATGTCGGGACTGGATTTGGGGGCAACTTTGAAAAATATTTTCGGGGATTTTGCAGTGTTTACCATAAAAGGACACGTCCTGTTTAACAATGTGTTTTCGGGAGCAGCACTGCTTTTACTGGCGGCACTTGCGGGAATTACTTTGATAAAAGTAATCGCAGGGAAAAAACTTTGGAAGAGTCTGTGGTTTTATGTGACTTTACTTTTGCTGACAGTGATTTTGCCGGTGGGAAGTAATATTATTCTTATTATTTCACCGGGAGTAAATTATCATTTGCTGATGCGTTATCAGTGGGTTTTGTATCTTATCTGTGCCGTGGGATTTGTGGACAGATACATGAAGACGGAAGATAAATTTTACGGATGGAGCAGATGGGGGGCATTGCTTGCGGCAGGCGTTTTGGTTTTTAACTATGCAGTGATGGATAATATTGCCTATTCCAATCTGGAAAAACGGTTTGATAAAACCTATGCATACTGCCTGCGGCTTTTGGATCGCATGGAACAGACTAAGGGGTATTATCCCGGTATTCCGGTAGCTATGATTGGGGTTGTGGGAGATGACCAGTACCCTGTGACAGACATTACCGGTGAAGTGACCGGCTCACTGATAGGTATTCCGGGGGATAGTTTGCTTTATAAAGCGGAAGACTATAAGGCGTTTTTTAAAAATTATCTTGGGGTGGAAATTAATCCCATTGATATTAACAGGATACCGGAAATCTATGATTCCCCGGAGTACATTGCGATGGATAGTTTTCCGGGCGAGAACTCGGTTTGCGTGGTGGATGGAGTGTTGTATATTAAGACCGAGAATCAGCATTAGCAGATGCAAATATTGAAAGAGGAAAGAAAATGCTGTTTAATTCTTATGTGTTTATACTGGCGTTTTTGCCGGTTGTATGGGTTCTTTATTTTGGACTCAACAAACTGAAATGGTACAAGGCGGCGACATGGGCATTGGTGCTGGCGTCCTTGTTCTTTTATGGTTTTAATAACTGGAAATTTTGTCTTGTGCTTATAGCCAGTATTGTGGTGAATTTCGTGCTCCACAGGGTACTTTTGTATTTGGAGCAGGGCAGAAAGTTTATACTGGTTTTGGGGATTGCAGCCAATGTGGGTTTGTTGTTTTACATTAAGTATACGGATTTCTTTTTGGAAAATGTGAATGCTTTGTTTGGCTTAAGTTTCCCTATGCAAAACATTTTGCTTCCTTTGGGAATCAGTTTCTATACGTTCCAGCAACTTTCCTTTGTGGTGGACAGTTACCGGAAAGATACGCAGAAGTATTCCTTCGGGGAATATGCTCTGTTTGTTTCCTTCTTCCCGCAGCTTATTGCCGGGCCCATTGTGCTTCACAGTGATATGGTTCCCCAGTTTCGGGACATGGCAAGGAGAAAATTAAATGCTGCCAATATTTATGACGGTTTGCAGTATTTCACACTGGGACTTGCAAAAAAAGTTTTGGTGGCAGATACTTTCGGCAGAGCGGTGGACTGGGGATATTCCAATATCATGGAACTTAATGCGCTTTCTGCTATTGTGTTGATTTTGGGCTATACCATACAGATTTATTTCGATTTTAGCGGATATTGTGATATGGCAATGGGTTTGGGTAAATTATTTAATTTTGATATTGCCATAAACTTTAATTCCCCTTACAAGGCTAAAAGTGTGGGAGAATTTTGGGACAGATGGCATATGACCCTGACCAAGTTCTTTACTACTTATGTATACATTCCTTTAGGCGGCAGTAGAAAAGGGTTGACCAGAACCTGCATCAATACTATGATTGTATTCTTTATCAGTGGTTTCTGGCATGGCGCAGATTGGACCTTTGTGGTTTGGGGCGTGATGCACGGAACTGTTCTGGTTCTGGAGCGTCTCTTTGTAAAACCTCTTGCAAAAGTGCCGGGCTTTATAAAATGGCTTTATACTTTCTGCTTCGTAAACTTTGCGTGGGTATTCTTTAGGGCAGACTTTTTCAGGCAGGTACTGTCGGTGTTCAAACGCGCACTGCTTGGGGAAGGTGGTAGCGTAGTTTTGGAAATGAGACAGGAATTTGCAGGAGAAGGATTGAACAATTTGTTATCTCAGGTGCAGGGCATGGGAAACGTGACGGATATGTGGAACCAAATTGCCATTTGGCTGTGGTTTGGAGTGGTATCCATAATAATGTTCTTTGGAAAAAATACTCATGAAATTGTGGGACAAAAGAAGACAAGCAGCCTGTATATCTATGGTCTGGCAGTGCTTGCCCTTTTATCCATGATATCTTTGGCAGACGTATCCAAATTCCTGTACTTTAATTTCTAGGGGGTAACCATGGCAAAAAAGTGTATTAAGAAATTTTTGGGTGCATTTCTGGCGGGCATATTGGCGGTAATTGCTTTTGTATATGTACTGGACCCTTTTTACCACTATCACGGGCCTTGGCTGGGGATGGACGTATATTTGTATAATGCAGTGTACCAGACAGCGGGCGCTGCCAAAAATCTGGAGTATGACAGCGTGCTTATGGGCACTTCCATGACGGAAAATTTCCGCACCTCATGGTTTGATGAGGAACTGGGATGGGATACGGTAAAACTGTCTTATTCCGGCGCGAGAACTAATGATTTGAGTGCGATTTTTAAGCAGATATACAGCAGTGACAACGAGATTAAGAATATTTTCATAGACATCAACGGATATCAGTTGACTGTGGAACCGGAAACGGCCCTGGTGGTGCGTCCGGAGTATTTGTATGATGATAATCTGTTTAATGACGTGAACTATGTTTTTAACAAAGATATTATTACTGCCGGTGCGGGCCGGCTGTTGGCACATATGATGGGCAAAGAAGGCAATATGGACACGGCTTACAGTTGGGGGGAGACTTCCAGGTTTGGCAAAGAAGTTGTCTTTGATGTGATGCGGGAGAGCCGGGAAAATCCGGTGCCCACCACAGTGTTCCTGGAAGATATGGAACATGTTATGGAAATGTGCAATGAAAATCTTGATAATGTGGGAAAGGTTATTAAGGCTCATCCGGAGACCACTTTTTATATTTTTTATCCTCCCTACAGTATTTTGTATTGGGAAGAATTGATATATAGTGGTAAAATAGATGGTATGCATGAGGTGTACAAAACCTCTATGGAATATTTCCTACAGTTTCCCAATGTAAAATTATATTCTTTCCAGAATGAAAGGGAAATCATTACCAATCTGGATATTTACTTGGACTCCTGTCACCATACCCCGGAGATAAACAGGTACATTTTTGAGTGTATCCGTGACGGGAAAAATCAGATTACAACAGAAAATTATGAAGAAGAACTGACACAGATTTTTGAGTACGCAAGAAATTTTGACTATGAGGCAGTATGGGCCGAAGATGTCCGGTAGTTTGAACGGGAATCTGTGCAAAAAGGAGTATTTATGGCATTATTATCCATTATTTTACCGTCCTATAACGAAGAACAAAATATTGCCAATACTGCGAAAGTGTTGGCGGGCTTGTTGGAAAAGGAGCAGATTGATTATGAACTGATTTTTGTCAGTGACGGCTCCAAAGATAAAACTTACGAAGAGATTTTGAAAGCAGCAGCAGAAAATCCCAAGGTAAAAGGGGCAGAGTTTAGCCGTAATTTCGGCAAAGAGGCAAGTATTTTTGCCGGTTTGCAGATTGCTTTGGGAGATGCCTGTATTGTAATGGATTGTGACTTGCAGCATCCCCCTGCAGTGATTCCGAAGATGTGGAACTTATGGCAGCAGGGCTTTGAAGTTGTGGAGGGTATTAAATCCGACAGAGGCAAGGAGAGTCTGGGCTATAAATTGTCCGCAGGGCTTTTTTATAAGGTCATGAGTAAGTTAATTAAAATGGATATGAATGCGTCCTCGGACTTTAAATTGATTGACAGGAAAGTAGTAAATGTACTTTTGGAACTGAAAGAAAGAAATACTTTCTTCCGTGCCCTGACTTTTTGGGCAGGATTCCGCACCACCACGGTGGAGTATGAAGTGCAGGAAAGACAGTTTGGCGAGAGTAAGTGGTCCATGATTTCCCTTATGAAATATGCCATTACCAATGCTACATCATTCAGTACGCTACCCTTGCAGCTTGTGACAGTAATGGGCGTGGTTTCCATTGTGTTTAGTGTAATATTGGCAATCCAGACTTTGGTAAAATATGTTATGGGCACAGCGGTGGAAGGTTTTACTACTGTCATTTTGCTGGTACTGATTATCGGAGGACTGATTATGGTAAGTTTGGGCATTATCGGCCATTATCTTGCCAGAATTTATGAAGAAGTGAAAGGAAGACCTAAGTACATCATCAGTAAAGTGACGGATAATGTACAGGGAAATATTGTGGGAAAGGCTTAAAACCGGAGGAGAAACATGGCAGAGGTGGCTTTGCAGGAAGTTCAAAAAAAAGAAAAAAAGCGGATGGCGAATATAGAACTGCTGAGAATCGTTGCCATGATGATGGTAGTGGTGTTACATTACCTTGGAAAAGGTAAGTTGTTGCCCGAACTTACCGGTACTATGGATGCCACCGGATATGTGGCATGGGGGCTGGAGGCTCTTTCCATTGTGGCAGTCAACACCTATATGTTGATTAGCGGCTATTTTCTGGTGGAGTCAAAATTTAAGTGCAGCAGAGTGTTGGGGCTTATTTTTCAGGGGCTTTTTTACAGTTTGCTTGTACCTGTTTGTCTGGTGTTTTTCGGGGTTTTGGAGCCGGGAAATATTACGCTGTATCAACTTTTGTATTATGTATTTCCTACCCAGATGGAGCATTACTGGTTTCTGACGGCTTATGTGGTGATGTATCTGTTTTCGCCGCTTTTGAGTCTGGCGGTGCATCACATGGATAAGAGGCAGCATCAGGTAGTTTTGGGTGGTTTGCTGGTATTGGTATCCTTGGGTAAGTCCGTACTTCCGGTGCGGCTGGAAATGGATGAGTTTGGTTATGATGCAGTATGGTTTATGTGTGTGTACCTGACGGCAGCATATATCCGTCTTTACGGAATCCCCTTTTTTAAAAACGGAAAACGCAGCTTTTTGATGTATTTACTCGGATGTGCAGGGATTTTCGGTATTACCGTGGGTCTGCATGCTTTGTACTTAAAATTTGAATTGTTTGAGTATTTTTTGAAGGCTGCTTACGATTACAACCATATAGTGAATCTGTTTGCAGCGGTGGCACTGTTTTATGCCTTTATGTTTGTGCGGATACCGGAAGGGAAAATATCACGTCTGATATGTAAAATTGCTCCCCATACATTCGGAGTTTATTTGCTTCATGAACAGGTGGAAATACGGTATTTGTGGCAGGTGTGGCTGGGAGCCGGAAAAATCAATAACCCTTTGGCTTTGGCAGGCAGTACTTTGCTGGCAGTGCTTTGTGTTTTTGCGGTGGGAATTTTGGCAGATATGATAAGAACTATGATTTTTAAGGTGCTGGGTAAAGTGCTTGGAAAAACCGGTCTGCCCGGAGTGATAGATAAAATAGATGCCGTATTTGATAAGACAGAAGCGGCAGGAGGAAAGACAGTTTGATGGAGTGGCAGAAAAACAGTAAGTTGGCAAAAATTTGTGAAAAAATAGTATTTCCCATAATTCTCTTTTTATATCCCTTAAATCATATTTGTTATGGTGTGGAATGGGCGGATACGGGGTATAACTATGCCAATTTTGCTTATATAGATAATATGGACCCCATGTGGAAATTCAGTACTTTTTTGGCCAATGTGGTGGGTAATTTTTTTACGCATCTGCCCTTTGGAAACCATATGGTAGGACTGAATTTTTATACGGGTCTGAGTATATCTGTTTTGGCGCTGTGGGCATATTTTTTCTTTGTGAAAAAAATAAAAATGCCTGCCGTACTTGTGTTTGTGGCGGAAGTGATTGCAGTGGGACTTTGTTGGTGCCCGACTTCCCTTCTCTATAATTATCTTACCTATATTTTGATGTTTGCAGCGGTGATTTGTCTTTATCAGGCACTTACCGGCGGAAAAAAAGTATGGTTTGTGGTGGCGGGAATTGCACTGGGCGTAAATGTTTTTGTGCGTTTTTCCAATCTGGCGCAGATTGCCTTTATTGTGGGTGTCTGGGCATACGGAATTATTTGTAAGAAAAAAATCAAAGAAATTTGTGGCTGGACCGGTTGGTGTGTGCTTGGATATATCATTGGTTTTGGCGGTCTTTTGGGAATTATTTGTCTGTGCTATGGAGGTAGGGAATATTTCTCGTCCATTACACGGCTTTTCGGTATGACGCAGGAGGCCACGGAGTACACTGCTTTTTCCATGGTGGAAGCACAAATCAGAAACTATGTACAAAACTTGAAATGGTGGGGGCTTATGATGCCTTTTATGTTTGTGGGTTTTGTGGGATTTGCGGTTTTGCCGAGGCACCTTTTGAAATTGAAAAAAGTGGGTTATGTGTTTTGCATGGCACTGGTATTTTACTGGCTGCGCAATCAGAACATGTATAACTTTGATTATAATACCATTGAATCTATGTTCCAGTGGGCGGTATGCCTTCTGACGGTTTCCATTATTATGGGGGTGTATGTGATATTTAGTAAGAAGACGGCGCCAGAGGAGAAACTGCTTTGCGGGCTGACCATACTGATTGCTCTTTTGACTCCCCTTGGAAGCAACAATCATTTAAATGCCAGCATAAATAACCTGTTCTTTGGGGCGCCGGTAATTTTGTGGATGCTTTGGAAACTGCTTGCCCGGATCTCAGAGAAGAAGATTTGGACGGTAAAAGGAAAGCAGATTTTCCTGTACAGTTATCCCTTCAAGGCACTGATAGGAATGGTTGTGACTATGCTCTTGGTACAGAGTCTGCTCTTTGGTGCCACATATGTGTTCCGGGAGTATAATACAGGGAAAAATCTTAACACAAAAGTAGAAAATAGTGATATACTTAAAGGAATGTATACCAATAAAGAAAAGGCGGCTTTGCTGGAAGAGACGGTTGGCTATGTGCAGGAAAACGGATTGACCGGTAAAGAGGTGATTTTGTATGGAAACATTCCTGCAGTGTCCTATTTTTTGGAGATGCCCTTTGCCATCAGCCCGTGGCCGGATTTGGCGTCCTATAATTATCAGGTAATGTTTGATGATTTGTCGGAGATTAAAAAGGAGATTGCGGACGGACAGGAGGCGCCGGTTATTATACTGGATGCATCTTACGGAACATATCTTACAGAGGGCGGAGAACTGCCGGATAACAGAAAATTTGCGCTACTTGCAGAGTTTGCGGCAGAATATGAATATGAATTGAAATTTGCCAATGAAAAGTTAATGTTGTTTGAGAGCATGGCAAATTAAGGAGGTAATATGATTAATTTTAATGTACCACCCCGTACAGGAAAAGAATTGGAATATATCGCAAAGGCTATAGAAAATAATAAAATTTGCGGTGACGGAGAATTTACCAAGAAATGTAACACATGGTTTGAAGAAAGAACGGGGGCGCGCAAGTGCCTGCTGACCACTTCCTGTACCCATGCTACAGAGATGGCGGCGCTGTTGGCAGATATTAAAGAAGGGGATGAAGTAATCATGCCTTCTTATACCTTCGTATCTACAGCGGATGCTTTTGTGCTCCGTGGAGCCAAGGTGGTATTTGTGGATATCAGACCGGACACTATGAATATTGATGAAAATCTGATTGAAGTGGCTGTGACCGAGAAGACGAAAGCTATTGTACCGATGCATTATGCCGGCGTATCCTGTGAGATGGACAAAATTATGGAGATTGCTAAGAAATATAATCTCATTGTGATTGAGGATGCGGCTCAGGGTGTGTTGTCTTACTATAAGGGCAAGGCGCTGGGAACTATCGGTGATTTTGGCGCTTTTAGTTTTCATGAGACAAAGAACTATAGTATGGGCGAGGGCGGAGCTCTTCTGATTCAGCATGAAAAGGATATCGAGGAAGCGGAGATTATCCGTGAAAAGGGTACAAACAGAAGTAAGTTTTACAGAGGTCAGATTGATAAATATACTTGGGTAAATTACGGTTCTTCCTATCTTCCCAGTGATATGAATGCGGCATATTTGTATGCACAACTTGAGATGGCGGATGAGATTTACGAAGCAAGAATGGCATGTTGGAACCGTTATTACGAGAATTTGAAACCTTTGGCGGACGCGGGAAAAATTGAACTTCCCTTTGTGCCGGAGCATTGCGTACACAACGCCCATATGTTTTATATCAAAACCAAGGATATTGAAGAGAGAACAGAATTTATTTCATTCTTGAAAGAAAGAGGTATCATGTCTGTGTTCCATTACATTCCTTTGCATTCAGCGCCGGCGGGGCTGAAGTTTGGTGTGTTCCATGGGGAGGATAAGTATACCACAAAGGAAAGCGAAAGACTTAGCAGACTGCCTATGTATTATGGGCTGACACTTGATGAGGTAGATAAAATCTGTGATGTGGTTAAAGAGTTTTATAAATAAAAGGCAAACTATATTGTGCGTCGTTTTTGTGTGTATCATTTTGGTTGTAGTGGCATTGGTCTGTCCAATGGTCTACAGTTTTAATGACGATGTACTGATGCGGAGCATTATATCGGGTGCCTATACGGGAGAGCCGGATGGACATGCCGTATACATGAGATATCCTTTGACGGGGTTTTTGAGTCTCTTGTATAGGATAAGTGATCAGATTCCGTGGCTCTCTTTGTTCTTTTGTGCCTGTTTTGGAGCGTGCATGTGTGTGGCTTTGGGCATGACGTGGGAAAGTCTGCAGGGAAGAGTCAGAAAAGTGCTGGGTGCGCTGACGGCTTTGGTTGTGCTTATCATTGTCTTGTTTGGCAATTATGTGGTGATGCATTACACTATAGTGGCGGCGGTTTTGAGCGGAACGGCACTGTTTCTTTTTACGGCGGGAGTAAAGGGCGGAACCCTTAGCAGGAAGAGAATGGTGTGGAGTCTTTGCTTTTTGTTCCTAAGTTACATGGTGCGTAACCAGGTATTTTTTATGTCGCTTCCCTTTTTTATGGTGGCGGTTTTGTGGAACATCGCAGGCAACGGCGAAAAAATAAGTTTAAAAACAGCTTTTCGCAAATGGGGCGGATGTATCGGTGCCTTAATACTGGGAGTGGTTCTTTTGACTGCAATCCATGCTGTTATGTACGGAAGTAAGGATTGGCGGGAATATCAGGAATATAACGAATCCAGAACGGATTTGTTTGATTATGCGGATGTGATGAACTACGAAAATCATAAAGATGTCTATGACGGCATCGGAATTACCCATGAGCAGTTTTTTATTTTGGCGAAATATGCCCTCATTTTGGATGAGGAACTGGGCGTGGAGCAGTTTGATAAGTTGGCAGATGCGTGGCATGCGGAGCGGGATAAGTTCTTTACATTGGCAGGGGTAATCAAAGAAAGATTTGTGGAATATTACGACAGGACATTACATTACCGGGACTATCCCTATAATTATGTGGTGTTGGCGCTGTATGGGCTTTTATTTGTTTTCTGCCTTTGGAAAAAAGAGTGGCTGCGGACTTTGCTTCTGTTTTGCCTGGGGGGCGGCAGAAGTCTCATTTGGATGTACCTTATGGTAAAGGGACGGTATCCGGAGCGGGTGCTGGTATCCCTGTACCTTATAGAGGGATTGCTGCTGGCGGGGATGCTGATTAGTTGCCTTAAAGCCCTGCGGAAAGCACAGAAAGAAAAAAGAAAATATTATGTACTTACCGTTGCCTTGCAGGCAGTAGTGCTGGTGTGCCTGATGCCCGTGGCGAGAGCGGAAATGCAGATTGGATATTGGGCGGCTGCCTCGCAGGCTTATGTGCAGGAAGATTGGCTAGCTTTGAAAGAGTACATGGGACAGAGGGATGAGAACTTTTATTATTTGGACATGCATTCTATGATGCCGGTTACGGGACTGCAATTTGAGACAGTAAATTATGAGAATTATATGATGCTGGGAGGCTGGCTTACAAGAGCCGCCATTCAGGAGGAAAAGCAGGAAAACACAGGCTATGTGAAGCCTTTGGAAGCCATAATATACGGGGAAAATGTATATTTGGTGGTGGAAGACGGAAAGGATTATACTTGGCTGGAAGATTATGCAAAATATGCCGGGTATGAACTGAAACTTAGACAGATAGATAAAATTGGAAGATTTTATATTTACGGTGCACAAAAATAATTGCCGTAGCGGGCAGGGTAAGAGCAGAGCATAAAGAAATGAAAAATAAAAAAGAGTTTATGAAAAAAACTGCATATGGATTATTTTTTGTGCTCATGACACTGCAGATTGTTTTGGGGCTTGTTTGGATCATAGGCAATGCAGGAAAGGTGCCGGATTTTGCAGAGACGAAAGAATTGCTGGAAATCAGCAGAACCTGGGTGCTGGATGATTATGTGGGAGTCTGCTATCCTGCGCTTTTGTGGCTGACCAAAGGTTTGGAAAGCGTGACGGGCATTCCTTATAACCTTTTTGTCTATCTTTTGCAGACGGTAGTAGCGTTTCTGGCAGCAGTTTTCTTTTTGCAAAAGAGCGGACTGGTAAAATGCGAGGCAGGGGCAGGTAAGTGGAGGCTTTATTTTGGCGCCGCCTATCTGGTAACAATTCCTATGGCAGCCCAGTGTCATGTAGCGGTACTTCCGTTTTCCTTGGCAGCATCGTCTTTTTTGGTGGTACTTGGTGAAGCAATCTTTCTTTGTAAAAAGGGGAGCCAAAATGTGGCGGAAAGTGTGTGGATTATGGGCGGCGGCTGGCTTTTGGGAGCGCTGCTTTTGCCGGAGTATTTGTGGCTGATAGGTTTTTTTGCGGTGGCAGTTTTTGGACTGTATATGTGGAAAAACAGGAAGTGTTATCCTTTGATGCTGATAGCGGTTGCAGTGGTTTTACTTGTAAACGGTTTGCAGGCGGGATTGTTGCAAGAGCCAAGAAGCAGGGGCAGGATGGAGAAATCGTTTAGCGGTGCGATGCTGCATCGGTTTGTTTGGCCGCATTTTTTTGCGAATAAGTATTTTTGGAATAGTTATATTACGGATTTGTTTGGCGATGAAGAATTGCTGGAGATTTCGGAAAACCCTGAGAATGTTGCCCGGATATTCGGACTTAAGATGGAAGAAACTTACGGAAAAGAAATGGCAGACAGAGAATATCGTAAGATGGTGGGTGTGTCTTTGGAGATGCGGACAAAAGAGATTGTTTTTGCAGTCGGAAGCGATGCTTTGGCCTATGCCTGTCCCCAAGTGTCCATGGATTTACAGTTAAAGGGAGTAGGCGTATCTTATACGGGATGGAATTACAGCAGGATGCAAGGGCAGATGCCTGTGCTGACAAAGTACTATGTGAAGTTTGCGTCGGCAAGTTTTTATGTGCTTCTTGCTTTGGGATGCGTAGCACTTTTGGTCAAAAAGGGAAAAGGTGATTGCAAAAAAGAAAAGAGTTGGGGCAGGAGAGCGTTTTGCCTGCTTGCGGTTTTGGAACTGGTTATTTGGTATACCATGTCCGGGGCAGGAATGCAGGATTACAGAAATTCCCTGGTAACCGCCACGCTTTGGGCGGCGTTTATGGTTAAAATGGCAGAGTGGTACAGAGAAAGTACAGCAGAAATTGTAGCAAAGGATTGACTTGTGAAAGAAATTATTCGTTTGGTATGTAAGAAAAAATATGAAATATTGGGTGCGGTCTTGATGTTGCTTCTTCTGGGCGGACTCTTTTGGCGGGGACCCAAAACGGACTATGAAGTTTTGTGCCTTGGGGACAGTATTTTCGGAAATGTGCAAAACGAAACGTCTATTCCCGGGCTGCTTAAAAAGGAGACAGGGCTGTCTGTGCTTAACGGTGGTTTCGGTGGAATGACGTTGGCGCAAAGAAATGTGGAGCGAAGAGGAGACATTCAGGAAGATTGCTTTTCTTTGGTGGGCATTTCGGAGTCCCTGGCGGCAGGAGATTTTTCCTGGCAAAAGGGCAGTATGGAAGAGGCGGTGCATCTGGATTATTTTCCTCAGACGGTATCCGAACTGGAAACCGTGTCCATGGACTGTGTGGAAATCATAGTGATAGAGTATGGCGTGAACGATTATTTAAATGGTCTGCCATTGGAAAATAAGGAAAATCCTTATGATAAGTACACCTTTGCGGGGGCACTGCGGTATGTGCTGGAATTTTTGCAAGACCAGTACCCGGACAAGCAAATTGTGCTGTGTACCCCTACTTATTGTTGGTTTCCGGAGGAAAATGCGGATTGCTCCCGGAAAAATACGGGCTATGGAGTTTTGGAAGATTATGTAAACCTGGAAAAGATAATCGGACAGGAATATAATGTAATGGTTCTTGACAATTATCATGAAAGCGGTATCGGAAACGGAAATGTTTCCTGGCAGGAATATACTGAAGACGGACTGCATTTAAATGAGGCAGGCCGAAAATTGATTGCAAAAAGAATTGCGGAGTGTATAAAAAGTGAAGGCAAATAAGGAAAGTCTGGGGCAAAAATTGAAAAGGTGCATCAAAGGACTATTGTTGACCGCAGTGGGAGTGCAGATTGTACTGGGACTGATTTGGCTGGGCGGCAGTTTTGGTTCCACGCAGTTTTTTTCGGTATCCATGGACTATGTTCAGGCAGCGGAAAACCTGACTTTTCACGAGTACAGCGGAATCTTGTATGTACTTTTGACAGCGGCGGCTCTTTGGCTACAGCAGATTACGGGCATATCCTATTATCAGCCTCTTTATATTATACAGGTGGCAGTTTTTTTGTGGGCAGCTTATTTTTTTGTGTGCTGTATGAAAAGAAGCGGAGGGACAAAAGGGAAACTTACTGCGATTTTTGGAGCCCTTTTTCTGTGCACCGTTCCTATGCTGATGCAGTGCCATTTGGCGGTAAGACCACAGTCCCTGGTGGTGTCAGTGTTTTTGGTAATGCTCGGGCTGTGTAAGCGGGCGGCTGATAATGTGGCAGAAATAAATGGGAAACTGTGGATTGTCATGGGAACTTTGTGGATGGTGCTCAGTTTGCTGCTACCGGAGTATTTGTATCTGGGGGCGGTGCCTGTTACGGGGCTGCTTGTGCTTTCTTTTTTGAAGAAAGGTAAGATTTTAAAGAGCGGCTGCTTGGTGTTACTTGTTTTTTTGGTGGTCACATGTATGTTAAATGCGGCCGTTTTGAAACCTGCAGCAGATAGAATAGAGAGAAAATTTGAAAGTGCCATGATAAGCCGTCTGGTTTGGCCTTGGTTTAATCAAAGTTATTATTTTTGGCCGGAGGAAATTAAGGCGGTCATGTCTCCCGGGCAGGCTCTTTTGATTGACGCAGATGCGGAGGCGGTACAAAGGGATTTTGGACCCATGGTGGAGCAGGCGTACGGAAAAGAGCGGGCTTTACAGTTGTACGCACAGATGGCAAAGGCCAGTCTGGAGGTCCGTACCAAGGATGTGTTACATGAAATATGGGAGGATTTAAAGGCATATATTTGCACGCCCCTTGGGGTTTATGGGCAACTTCGGGGCGCAGAGCAGATATCCTATTCCGGTTGGAATTATAAGAATATGTCAGAGCAGTGCCCGCAGATAACCCGTCCCTATGTTTTTTGCGGTTTTGGGCTTTGGTTTGCAGAAATATTCTGTTTTGCGGGAGTAGTGGTGCGGAGGTTGCTTCTTTGGAAAAAAGAGGGGGAAAGCGACAAAGAAAAAACACACAGCCATGCTTTTTTCTGGATAGCAGGACTGTGTGTGTTAAGTCAGGCGGTGTGGTATACCATGTCCGGTGCGGGAATGATGGATTATCTCAATGTTCCCGTGATAACTGTGCTATGGTATGCACTGCCCATATATTTAATTTTTACTCCACAACGGGGTCGGGATATTGATTGATGGCATCCACCAGACGTTTGGCAACTAATTTGCGGCCTTCCAAATTCAGATGTATATGGTCTGTCAAATAGTCCGAAGCGATGTCCTCATGGATGGTTCCGTAGAGGTTATCTACGAAAGAAACGCTTAATGTGTAAGCGGCCTTGGCCTGTTCTACCACATAAGTGGATAAATGGCCGTGCCCGGATTCGTAGAGTTTGATATCACTGCTTACATAACTGCCGTCTTCCTCCAGACCATAGGCGTAGGTGGGAGACATAACGATAATGCGGATGTGTGGATAAGCGGCCTGAAGGGCTTCAATACCTGCGGTCATGGCACCGGTAAAATGCATGGTGTCCGTAGGGTTACCTGTAACGATTCCGCGGTCAGCCAGATAGTCGCTGCCATCGTACATGATAACAACGATGTCCACATCGTTAAAGTCAATGGAAAGCAATAGGTCTGTAATTTCTTTGAGACTGCGGTCGATGTCGGGCACGCGTCCGAATACATCGTCATACAATCCGCCGTTATCCAAGCAAAAAGAAGAAATCATCCAGTAGAAACTAAAAGCATCCCAAGGATTTTCACCGCTGTGGAAACCTACCTTTTCGGCGGTCATATAAGAACCGGGGATGGAACAGTTATAAACGGTGGCGCCGGTCATATCGGCTACCATATTACACAGATTGTCTTCCTCGCCCCGGTCATCTGCGAAAGGAGCATTTCCGAAGCAGACAATAGTGGTTTCTCCGTCATCTTCCTTTAGGTCCTCCTGACGGACGATAAGGGGGAGAATGTAGTCCATATCTTCGGTTTCCGGTGCATCTTCGTAAACATGGTTAAAGTCGTCACCGGAGATTACTTCGCCATCAAAGAAATTAAAAAATTTGGAAATCAGAATAACTATAATGCCTATTACAATGATTGCAAATGCGATGTGAATCACTATTTGCAATTTTTTATTTTTTTTATTCATATGGGAACCTTCCTTTTTGCCAGACGGTGCTTTAAAGCACCATACGCCCTTGATTTTACTACATATTTTAGAGTTATGTCCAGTAAGGACGGGAATATTTAAGAAAAAAAACATAATTTAGAAAAAATACCGTCTGAAGTCATAGGAATCTACGTTTTAACTTGAAGATAAGAGCGGTAAATGTTATAATGTTACAATGTTATTAAAACATTACACTGGGCTTATTATGAGAAAGGATAAATAGAAATGAAAAAGTTGTTTGGGCAGAACCGTAAGCCTTACGATGAAGATGTAAACATGGAAGAGTGGGACTACGGGGAAGACGAATACGCACAAGAGGAAATATACGAAGGTGATGAGTCGGAAATGGGAGAGTATTATGCCGATGAAGAGGGCTATGAATCCTATGAGGGCGATGAAACCTACGAAGATGAAGAATTTTACGAAGGCGAAGAAGTCTATGAAGATGGCGAGGCTTATGAAGATGAAGACGTCTACGAAGATGGAGTAGTCTACGAGGACGAAGTAGTCTATGCAGATGAAGAATTTGCAGAAGGCGAATCCTATGAAGGTGAAGAGGTTTACGCAGACGAGGAAGTTTACGAAGACGGCGAAGCCTATGAAGAAGAGGTCTATGAAGACGAAGTATACGAAGAAGAATATTATGAGGCGCAAGAGTATGAAGATGATGCCTTAGAATATGAAGATGAAGCGGCATATGAGGATGATATTGATGGCGTAGGATTCTTTGGAAGAATCGGCCAGAGTATTATGAATATGAGCATCATAGACAAAATTGTTACCACAACCGGCGTGGTGGTACTGATTTTGGCGCTGGTTACAGGCGGTATTTATGTCAGTGCGAACATGGCA
The DNA here is from genome assembly GCA_017468395.1 of Lachnospiraceae bacterium. Taxonomy (GTDB): domain Bacteria; phylum Bacillota; class Clostridia; order Lachnospirales; family Lachnospiraceae; genus Acetatifactor. The sequence goes on from JAFUIR010000011.1 coordinate 358,910, forward strand.
GACCGGCAGGTGTCTTCTTTTGGCTCCGTGGGAACGCAGTTATCCGGTTTAACCATGATCGGAGAAGAGGGATTGTTTGCGGTGGCTGATGCTATAGAAGCACAGATTAAAGAAGCCAATGCGGCGGAAGATGACGACAAAAAAGATTATAACGAGAACGATTACAGCAAAGACGTGAATGTTGTAATGAATATGACTTCCATTCAAAATGACTTGAAAGTGAAGTTTGTCAATAAACGCACCAACAAATTAATCGGGAATATTCCTTTTAGCGTGGAAGTAACCACTCCGAAAGGAAAAACCGAAGTTTGGACAGATGATGATATGGATGGTATCATTTACAAAAAAGGAATTGATGCCGGCGGCTATACTATTTTAATGAGTGCTTTGGAGGGCGAAAAGTACGAAAAATATAATTTGCCCGAAAGCGGTAAAAAGGTAGAAGTCAAGAAAGAAATTGAGTATGAAAAAGTAGATGTGGCAGATGAAATTAAGACAGAATCCGAAATCAATGCCAAAGTGGAGGATACGGCCCAGAAAGAAACTGTTGTGGAATCTGAATTGAAGGATACCGTGACATGGGTGGAATCCACCAAGAGCACTACTTATGTAGCAGTTGCCAAGAAAGACATTAAAGATCCCTCCGTTGCCAGCATAGGCACAAAGTTCTACAGACTGGCTGGGGAAATGTCTATCAGCGGCGGAGGAGAAATGGCTCCCGGTTCTACGTTGCAGTTATCTGCAAGCAAGGCGTCAGATTATGCAGACTGGACAGTAAGTGATGAATCATGGAAGTCCGATGTGGCATCCGTAACTGTGGATTCCAAAGGTCTTGTAACCGCAAGTGCTGATATTACAGAGGCGAAGAATGTTACTATTACTTATACATGTACATTGACAAAACCGGTTCAGGAACAGCCAGGCGAAGGAACGGAAGGCGGTGAGACCGGAGAAGGCGGAACCGAAGATAATGTCAGCGGCGGTGACGGCGCAGCCGGCGGTACAGGTGGAAGCACACCGGAAACTACACCCGAAACCACACCGGAAAGCAAGCCGGAAACAAAACCGGAGTCTGTTAATGTGACAGTGACACACCAGATTACCGTGACTCCCGTGATTTTGGTAAAAGAGTTGACTGTGGCACCGGCAACGTTGGTGCTGGATTTAAGTAAAGGTGTTTCTGTAGGTGAACTGACAGCTACAGTGGTTACATCCCAGGATTCTGTTTCCAAAGATGTGACATGGTCTTCCAGTAACGAAAAAGTTGCAACCGTAAAAGTGGAAAACGGTAAAGCGGTTGTAACTGCTGTTTCGGCAGGTACAGCTACTATTACAGCGACATCCGTAGCAGACTCTAAAGTGGCGGGAACTTGTGAAGTTACAGTATCGGGAGCAGCCATGACGGCATTGCAACTTGATAAAACTTCCGCATCCATTCCCCGTACGGGAACCGTTCAACTGAAGGCCATAACCACACCGGAGGGATGCCCTGTGACATGGAGCAGTGATAAAACAGAGGTGGCAACCGTAGACGACAAAGGTTTGGTTACCGGTTTGAAAGAAGGTACTGCTACCATTACTGCAAAGGGCGTTGATGCCACAGGAAAAGAACTGTCGGCAAAATGTACCGTTACGGTAACTCAGATTATCACTTTGGATAAGACTACTTTGACGGTGATTGTGGGCGGTGAAAGTACCATTAACGCAACTTTCACAGACGGCGGAAAAGGAGAACTGAAAGCTTACTCTGCAGATACAAGCGTTGTGCAGGTGGAAGTGAAAGACAATAAAACCGTTGTATTTAAAGGTATCGCACCTAAAAATTCAGTGGGTGTAACCATTGTTTATACAACAACTGCCGGAGAGCATATAAATACGGATATTGCCGTAAGTGTGGTATCCAACACGAATAAATTGGTTGATAGTCAGGGACAGCAGCTTTACGTTCTGGGTTCTGACGGAAAGTATGTGGCAGCGGTGGCTTCCGACTATTATAAATACGATACTTTCTATGTGCAGACCACAAGATATACCGGTTGGCAGACCATCGGCGGAGAGGTTATGTATTTTGACGTAAATGGTAAGTATGTAACCGGCGAACAGGTTATTCAGGGCGCAAAATACAACTTTGCAAGTGATGGAACTTTGATTACCGGTGCAGGTACCATGGGAATTGATGTTTCCAAATGGAACGGAACCATTGACTGGAATGCGGTTAAGAATTCCGGTGTATCCTATGTTATTATCCGCTGCGGATACAGAGGTTCTTCCTCCGGTGCTCTTGTAGAAGACCCGAAATTCAAAAACAACATCAAAGGTGCTACTGCCGCAGGATTGAAAGTAGGTGTGTATTTCTTTACACAGGCCGTAGATGAAATCGAAGCCATTGAAGAAGCATCCATGGTTCTGGAACTGATTGAAGACTATAAGATTTCCTATCCGGTATTTTTGGATGTGGAAGCCAGCGGCGGCAGAGGGGATAAAATTGATGCGGAAACCAGAACAGCGGTAATTAAAGCGTTCTGTGAAACCATTGAGGATTCCAAGTATACAGCCGGCGTATATGCAAATAAGACTTGGCTGGAAAAGAAAATGGATGCCAGCGAATTGACAAAATATAAAATCTGGTTGGCTCAGTATGCAGCGCAGCCCACTTATTCCGAGACTAAAATCGATCTTTGGCAGTACAAAGAAACCGGTAAAGTCAGCGGTATCAGTGGCAACGTGGACTTGAATCTCAGTTATTTGGGATACTAATAGAGAAAAGAGGCAGACTATGAGAACTTATTTGGTAACAGGTGGTGCCGGATTCATCGGCTCTAACTACATTCATTACATGTTAAAAAAATATGGCGATGATATCCGCATTATCAATGTGGATGTGCTCACATACGCCGGAAATTTGGAAAATTTGAAGGATATTGAAGATAGAAGCAATTACAGTTTTGTAAAAGCAGATATCTGTGATAAAGAGGCCATCCGTAAAATTTTTACAGAAAATGAAATTGACCGTGTGGTTCACTTTGCGGCAGAAAGCCATGTGGACAGAAGTATCCGTAATCCGGAAGTTTTTGTCCAGACAAATGTGCTGGGAACAGCAGTAATGCTGAACTGCGCAAAAGAGGCATGGGAACTGCCGGACGGTAGTTTTAAGGAAGGAAAGAAGTTTCTTCATGTGTCTACGGATGAGGTTTACGGTTCTCTTCCGGATGATGAGAATGCATTTTTCTACGAGACGACACCTTACGATCCCCACAGTCCTTATTCCGCAAGTAAGGCAAGTTCGGATATGTTGGTAAAGGCTTATATGGATACTTATCATTTCCCTGCCAACATTACAAACTGTTCCAATAACTATGGACCTTATCAGTTCCCCGAGAAACTGATTCCGTTGATTATTAACAATGCCCTGCAAGGCAAGAAACTTCCTGTTTACGGTGATGGTAAAAATGTGCGTGACTGGTTGTTTGTGGAAGACCATGCAAAGGCCATTGATATGGTACAGGAACAGGGAAGACTGTTTGAAACTTATAATATCGGCGGACATAATGAAAAGCAGAATATCGAGATTATTCATATCATCATTGATACTTTGCAGGAAATGCTGCCGGAGGGTGACCCCAGAAAGACTTTGGTCAGCAGGGATTTGATTACCTATGTGGAAGACCGTAAAGGTCATGACAGACGTTATGCCATTGCGCCCGATAAAATTAAAGCGGAAATCGGCTGGGAACCCGAAACAATGTTTAAAGAAGGTATCCGCAAGACGATCCAGTGGTTCTTTGAGAATGAAGACTGGATGAAAAATGTAACCAGCGGTGATTACCAGAAGTATTACAACGAAATGTACGAGAAATAGGCCAGATGGGAACGGCAATAGTCGTTCCCATTCGGTGCGTTTTAAAATCCATAGAGGAAAAGGAGTAAAACGGAAATGAAAGGTATTATTTTAGCGGGAGGTTCAGGCACCAGACTGTATCCTTTGACAAAAGCAATATCCAAACAGATTATGCCGGTTTATGACAAACCGATGATTTATTATCCTTTGTCAACATTGATGCTGGCGGGAATCAGAGAGGTTCTGATTATTTCCACACCCAGAGATTTACCTGTGTTTGAGGAACTTTTGGGAGACGGAAGTCAGTTGGGAATGAGATTTGAATATGCGGTGCAGGAGTATCCCAGAGGACTGGCAGATGCTTTTATCATCGGCGAAGAATTTATCGGTAAAGATAATGTGGCGCTGGTGTTGGGAGATAACATTTTCTATGGCCAAAGTTTTTCAAAGGTGCTGCGTGAGGTGGCTTCCAGAGAGAGCGGAGCAACTATTTTCGGCTATTATGTCAGAGATCCCAGAGAGTATGGCGTTGTAGAATTTGACGAAAACGGTAAGGCTCTTTCTATCGAAGAAAAACCGGAAAATCCTAAGAGTAATTATGCGGTACCGGGACTTTATTTTTATGACAATGACGTGGTGGAAATTGCCAAAAATGTGAAGCCTTCCGCCCGTGGTGAAATAGAAATTACAAGTGTAAATAATGAGTATTTAAACAGGGGTACTCTTCGCGTGGAAACTTTGGGAAGAGGATTTGCCTGGCTTGATACAGGAAATCATGATGCCCTTTTGGATGCTTCCGATTTCGTGGCGGCATTCCAGAAGAGACAGGGACTTTATATTTCCTGTATTGAAGAGATTGCTTTCAAGAGAGGATTTATTGACAGAGAGCAGCTTTTGAAACTGGCAGAACCTTTGATGAAGACCAATTACGGTAAATATTTAGTAGAGGTTGCAAATGGACTCTAAATTAAAGAGAATAACGCTCATTGCGGCGCTGTCTGTAGTGCTTTTGGTGTTTTTGGTAGTTGTTTTGATAAACAGTGAACAGAAAAATACAGAAGCAATGGGACCTGGTCAGGGGACAAAACACCCCCAAAGCAGCGAGCAGGAGACCGCTGATATTTCGGACCGCCTTTTGACCGGACAGATAGGGGATGATTTGTCTGCCTTTCTGACGGATAATAGTTTTTTTGACAGGGAAGATACTTATCTGACACAGTTGGAGGAATTGATGAACAGGTTATCTTTGGTGGTAACTTCTGTGGAGAGAGACCTTCGTATACAGATTGTGGACTATACGGGCGAACCGGTAATAGGACGGAGTTTTTATGTAGAAATAGAAAACTTGGGCGAATACAAGGACTTGGATAAGGACGGCGTGATTTATATCGGCGATATGGAGCCGGGAGAGTATAGTGTATCCTTAAAGCCGGTGGACGGGTACAAAGTACCCACAAACAGCACCAAGGTCCGGGTAAAAGAACAAGTGGAATATATGGTGATTGACGATATTTCCCTGTTGGTAAAGACGGAAGATGAAATCAATGTTTTGGTGGAAGACTTCCGGCAGGCGATTTCGGATGGGGACCAAACGGAAGTGGAGAAACGTCAGACTACCGAAAATAATACGACCCTTGGAATTGATGTTTCCAAGTGGAACGGCGAGATTGACTGGGAAAAGGTAAAAGCAGATGGTGTGGAATTTGCCATCATCCGCTGTGGATATCGCGGTTATACAGAAGGAAGCCTTGTGGAAGACCCTTATTTTGCACAGAATATAAAGGGAGCAGTGGCGGCCGGATTAAAGGTCGGGGTATACTTCTTTACGCAGGCGGTAAATGAAGTGGAAGCAGTGGAAGAAGCCAGTATGGTGGTTTCCCTTATCCGCGATTATGATTTGGAATATCCGGTGTTTATTGATACGGAAAGTGCCGGCGGAACAGGGCGTGCGGACGCACTGGACATTCAGACCAGAACGAAAGTGTGTGAAGCATTTTGTGCTACAGTGCAAAATGCGGGGTATAAGCCCGGCGTGTACGCCAGCCGGAACTGGTATACTGAGCAGGTAGAGGCTACGGAACTGGAAGATTTCGTGATTTGGCTGGCAGAGTACAGAAAAGTACCTTTGTATCAGGGGTATTATCAGATGTGGCAATATACCTCCAAGGGAACGGTGGACGGTATTGAGGGCAATGTGGATTTGAACCTCAGTTATTTGAAATATTAGACGGAATGCGGCAACAAGGAAAGGAACTTAACAATGGGAAAAATAACGGTTGAAACATGTGAAATTGAAGGATTGAAAATTATTACTCCCACAGTGTTTGGCGATGCCAGAGGCTATTTTATGGAGACCTATAATTATAATGATTTTAAGGAAGCAGGGATTGATCAGGTGTTTGTGCAGGACAACCAGTCTGCGTCAAAAAAAGGCGTGCTGCGGGGACTTCATTTCCAAATTGAGCATCCGCAGGATAAGTTGGTGCGGGTCATCAAAGGAGAAGTGTTTGACGTGGCGGTGGATTTGCGCAAAGATTCCCCTACGTTCGGCAAGTGGCATGGGGTGCTTCTCAGCGAGGAAAATAAAAAGCAGTTTTTTGTGCCGAAAAATTTTGCCCATGGATTTTTGGTTCTTTCCGATTATGCAGAGTTTTGTTATAAATGCACGGATTTTTATCATCCCGGCGATGAGGGCGGACTTATGTGGAACGACCCTGAAATCGGCGTAGAGTGGCCGGTTTTGGAGGATATGGAACTGATATTTTCGGACAGGGACACCAAATGGGGAGGTTTGTCCGATTATGTGAGAGAAAGAGACGCCAGAGCGTAGAAAGAAAAAGCAGAGTGAAATCTGCCGGAGGATGATTGTGGGTAACAGGAAAATTTCCAAAAAATTCGGTGTGGGTCTGTTTTGTCTGGTGGCACTTGTGATGGCTGTGATTATTGTGGTGCATCACAATCCACTTGCAGATGCCCATGAAGAAAAGATAAAGAAAATGGTATCTTGTGCAGTGATTTTGGCATCCTGCGGGGTGTTCTGGAAACTGTATGATAAAATCGTGGTGTTGCCGGCTGAACTTTACCAAAGCAGAAGGCTGATTTGGAAATTGGCAAAAAACGATTTTAAGAAACGTTATGCGGGCTCCTATATGGGGGCTGTGTGGGCCATGGTGCAGCCTGTGGTTACAGTGGTAATGTACTGGATTATTTTTGAAAAAGTTTTCGGCGGACAAGGACCGAGGGGAGACAACGGGGTTACAGTGCCTTTCGTTCTCTTTTTGACGGCGGGACTGGTTCCGTGGTTCTACTTTAACGAGGCGCTGACCAACGGAACCAATGCTCTTTTGGAGTACAATTATCTTGTGAAAAAAGTGGTATTTAAGATTAGTGTATTGCCTATCATAAAGGTAATAGCTGCTACTTTTATTCATGTGTTTTTTGTGCTGATATTGCTTTTAGTTGCCTGCGGTTATGGGTATTATCCCAGTGTATACACGTTACAGATATTTTACTACAGTGCCTGTCTTTTTGTGTTTGTGCTGGCCCTTAGTTACACCACTTGCGCATTGGTTGTGTTTTTTAAGGATTTGTCCCAGATTATTAATATTGCATTGCAGATTGGTATGTGGGTAACACCTATTATGTGGAATGTGGATGAGTTTGATAATGCTTTTGTTGTGTTGTTGAAATTAAACCCTTTGGTTTATATTGTCAGCGGATATCGCAGTGCCATTTATGAACACACATGGTTTTGGCAGGATTTTTATTCTACCATGTATTTTTGGATTGTGACAGTGGTGCTGTTTGGCGCGGGCGCACTGGTGTTTAAGAAATTAAAGGTACATTTTGCGGATGTACTCTAAAAAACTGAGGAGTTTTTTCTGATGAAGAAAATATTAAATAAAGTACTGAGTTTTGAGATAAATAAAAAAGTGCTGGCGGTGGGAGCGGTTTTGGTAATGCTCCTGCTTATGATACCTATCGCCAGGATTATGATGTATTGTATTCCGTGGTATGATGATTTCGGTTACGGAAAGTGGGTTAAGAATTTCTGGGAACTGAAGCATTCTGTTTGGGATGTATTTAGGGGTGCGTATGCCAGTGCGAAAAACTCCTATTATGCGTGGCAGGGAACTTTTTCCTCCATCTTTTTGATGTCTATTATGCCGGCAGTGTGGGGAACGGACAAGTATGTGTATGGGCTGTGGTTTTTGCTTATCATTATGACGGTGGCGATTTTTGTAATAGTAAAAGTGCTGCTGATGGATGTGCTCGGGGCAGACAGATGGAGTACTTTGCTGGTGCAGGCGGTTGTGGCGGCTACCTGTGTGGTATTGTATCATGGTCCCATTGAAGGGTTTTACTGGTACGACAGCGGTGTGCATTATACGGGACTGCACAGTTTCGGACTTTTGATGATTGCCATGGTGATTAAACTGATTTACACCAAAGGAAAGGTGAAAAAAGGCGTATTGGTAGTAGGAAGTGCGCTTTTGGCTGCGTTTGTGGGCGGTGGCAATTACGTTACGGTATTGCAGATGATGCTGCTTCTTTTGTCCATTTTGGGCTGGGGCGTGATTTTCAAAAAGAAAAGTGTTTTGTGGGCGCTTCCGGCAGTGTGTGGTTTGGGCGCTACCATGTATTTAAACGTAACCGCACCGGGAAATGATAAACGTATGGCACATTTTGTAGGCATGACAGTTTCTCCTGTAGAAGCGGTAGTGGATTCCTTTAAATGTGTGTTTACTTATTTTGATGATTTTACAGGTCTTATGACTTTGGCGGTACTTATTTTGTTGATACCGGTAATTTTGCAGATTGTGGCAAGAACCAACTTCCGGTTCCGCTATCCTGGTCTGGTGCTTTTGTGGTCGGTTTGTCTGTATGCAACGGGATTTACGCCGACCTTGTTTACCATGGGTCACACCATGCTCTCCAGAGCCACCAGTCTGGTAAAATTTACTTTCCAGTTATTGTTGTTTCTCAATGAATTTTATTGGATTGGCTGGGGATATCAATATTTAAAGGAAAAGAAAGGCCGGGACGTTCAGGTAAAAAACAGTTTGTGTTTTTATGTAGTAATGGTTCTGGTAATGATAGGTATTTTTGCGGCGGAGCCTAATAAGGGCGGCATTTACAGTACTTATGGTGCGTATTATTTTGTGCATAGTGGTGAAGCATACAATTATTATCATGAGTATTTGGAACGTGTGGAAATATGCGAAGGTGATGAAATGGACGTGGTGGTACGGCCTTTTGCGTATAAACCATGGGTGCTTTGCATAGGTGATTTGTCAGAGGATCCGACTTATGAGCCCAATCAGTTTATGGCGGATTATTTTGATAAAAACAGCATTATCTGTATTTCTGAGGAAGAGGAGCAGAAGATGCAGCAATAGGAAAGGTTTTTGAGATGGAACAAAAACGGGAACAGCAGCAGGTGGCCATTTCGGTCAGGGACGTGAAAAAAGTATATAAGTTGTATGACAAGCCTTCGGACAGATTGAAAGAGACTTTCGGGCTGGCGAAAAATAAGCATAAGGAACATTATGCTTTAAACGGCGTGAGCATGGATATTTATCAGGGCGAAACGGTAGGTATTATCGGTACGAACGGTTCCGGTAAATCCACCATTTTAAAAATAATAACAGGTGTTCTGAATCCTACCAAGGGTGAAGTGACAACAAATGGAAGAATTTCGGCTCTTTTGGAACTGGGGGCAGGGTTTAACCAGGAGTACAACGGCATTGAAAATATATATCTGAACGGCACGATGATGGGCTTTTCGGAAAAGGAAATCGAGGAAAGGATGCCGGAGATACTTAAGTTTGCTGATATTGGCGATTATGTGTACCAGCCTGTGAAAACTTACTCCAGCGGTATGTTTGTGCGCCTTGCTTTTGCTGTGGCAATTAATATTGACCCGGAGATTCTGATTGTGGACGAGGCGCTTTCTGTGGGAGATGTATTTTTTCAGGCAAAGTGTTATCACAAGTTTGAAGAATTTAAAAAGATGGGGAAAACTATTGTTTTTGTAAGCCATGATTTGAGCAGTATCAGTAAGTACTGCGACAGGGTGTTTTTGCTGAACAAAGGTAATCTGCTTGGGGAAGGAAGTGCCAAGGAGATGATTGATGCCTACAAGCGTGTACTGGTGGGACAATACGAAGTGCCGGTGCAAAAGGACAGTGAAAATCTTTTGACAGATGGGGAACTGAATATGGCGGCGCTGCAGGCCATGGGACAGAATCCTGAGAAATTGGAGTATGGTACCAAACAGGCAGAAATTAAAGAATTTTATATTACGGATGATAAAAATGTACGTACCACAGCGGTAATAAAAGGGACAAAGTTTACTTTGCATATGAAGGTGGAATTTAGGGAGAGGATTGTGGCGCCTATTTTTGCTTTTTCCTTTAAAAACATTAAGGGAACAGAAATTACCGGTACAAACAGTATGATAGAAAAAGCCTTTTTGGAGCCGGTAGATGCCGGAGAGACGAAGGAAATTACCTTTGAACAGAATATGAGTCTGCAAGGCGGCGAGTATCTGCTTTCTCTTGGGGTGACCGGCTATGCGGGCAGTGAATTTGAAGTTTATCACCGCTTGTATGATGTGCTGAATGTGACGGTGGTGTCAGATAAGGATACGGTTGGATTTTATGATATGGGGTCTTTGGTGGAAGTAAAAACCATTAAGACTATAAAGGATGAAAAAGTAATTCCTTACAGGCAGGAAGCGTAAAGAGGAGAAAAAAGTGGCAGCGCTGGAGAAAAAAGTAGAAAAAATCGGAAAAATAAATCTTGATTTAACTAAGTACCCCGGACAGGACTTTTATTGTGACGGTGCAGTGGAAGATGAACTTTTGGAGATCGTGCAAAAGTATTCAAAGGTAGAGTATTCGCGCATTATTGAAGAAAGAGCGGATTGGCCCACGTTGTATCATTTATCGTCACTTCGGGAAAATATTGTGGATTGGATTCCAATGGATGAAAATACGAAGGTGTTGGAAGTCGGTTCCGGTTGCGGGGCTATTACAGGTGCACTTTCCCGTAAGGCAGGTGAAGTAACCTGCGTGGAACTTTCCAAGAAACGCAGTATAATAAATGCTTATCGTAATAGTGAATGTGAGAATGTGACGATTCATGTGGGGAATTTTAAAGATGTGGAACCGGATCTTCCCAGGGACTATGACTATATTTGCCTGATAGGAGTGTTTGAATACGGACAAAGTTACATAGGCGGTGAGAAACCCTATGAAGAATTTTTGCGTATTCTGATGGGGCATCTTGCTTTGGGCGGAAGAATTGTAATTGCCATTGAAAATAAATATGGCATGAAATATTTTGCGGGATGCCGGGAAGACCATTTGGGCACTTATTTCAGCGGAATTGAAAACTATCAAAATGACAGTGGTGTGAGGACTTTCAGTCGTAAAGGGTTGGAAAAAATTTTTGCTGCATGTAAGGTGGACAAATATTCCTTTTATTATCCCTATCCGGATTATAAATTTATGACTACTTTGTATTCGGATGCGTATTTGCCGGGGAAGGGAGAACTATCTAAAAATCTCTGCAATTATGACAGGGACAGAATGGTTCTTTTTGATGAAAAAAATGCTTTTGACGGCACTATTGAGGAAGGGGTATTTCCGTTGTTTGCCAATTCCTATATTGCGGTTCTTGGTGAGAAACTGGATGTAAAGTATGTGAAGTATTCCAATGACAGAGCACCGGAGTATCAAATCAGGACGGAGATTTGCAGGGATGTAAATGGAAGAATTGACGTAAGAAAACACCCGTTATCGCAAGAGGCCAAGGAGCATATCCGGGCTGTAGCGGTGGCTCATGATAATTTGCGCCAGAGATACGAAGGCAGTGGTCTGTTTGTGAATAAGTGCGAACTTTATGAGCGCAAGGATAAAGTGTGGGCATCCTTTGAGTTCGTTTCGGGGGTACCTTTGTCTGAGTTGATGGACAGATGTCTGGAAAAAAATGATTTGGACGGATTCCACAAACTGTTTAAAGAGTATGTGGAGAAAATTGGCTATAATGAGCAGTATCCCGTTTCTGATTTTGATATGGTGTTTTCTAATATTATGGTCAAGGGTGACAAGTGGACGGTCATTGATTATGAATGGACCTTCGGCAAAGAAGTGAGTGCAAAAGAACTTGCATTCCGAGCGGTTTATTGCTATTTGCTGGAGAATGAAAAGAGGAATAAATTAAATTTAGATTTAATTTTAAAAGAACTGAATATTACAGAAGAGGAAGCACAGAATTATCGGGAACAGGAAATGGACTTCCAAAAATTTGTTACGGGAAAGCGCCTGTCCTTGGGTGAGATGAGAAACAAAATCGGCCATCAGGTGTTGGAGCCGATGAAATGGGTGGAAAAATATCAGGCGGCAGATTCTGCTTCCAGGGTGCAGATTTACGAAGATTGCGGTAAGGGATACAGCGAGGAGAATTCCTATTTTATTCCTGAGGCTTATCAGGGCGAAAATCTCATTGAAACGGAAGTGGCGGTCAGCGGAAATGTGGCGGTGCTCCGTTTTGATCCGGCTATGTGCAGTTGCATTGTAAAGATAAGGGAAATGCTGTGGAATGGGACGCCTGTTCCTATGCAAAACCGTAAAATGATTGTTACCAACGGAAAAGCCGCCGGTAACGGGACTTATATATTCCCGACCACAGACCCCAATATCAATATAAAAGTGGGAGATTTGGAAAGACGCGGTGAAAATATTTTGTTCGTGCAAATGGAAATAAATCCGGTTCCTGTGGAAATGGCACAGGATTTGGCCAATTCCGTGAAGAAATTGATATAACTGTGAGGTGGATGGTGGGTATTCAAAACACACTTAAAGCAAAGGTAAAACAAGTATTAACAGATAGGTGCGTTCGTGATTACGAGCGCACTTATTGCCATGCTCTTAAGGAGGCGGAATACCGGGAAGCCATTGTTGCGGCAGAAAATTTTCAATTGGCATGCTGGCAGGCAAAAGGTGTATTAAAGGAGTTGCCGGCTGCGCAGCTGGTGAAATATTCTTTTGACAAAAAAATAGATTTTTCTGCGCTGGCAGATACCATGTCTTGCGAAGAAACCGGTCCTTTGACAAATGGCGGCGTGGTGGTTTTTGCAGATGACCGCGTGGCTTTGAGTGAACATGCTCTTTGGGTTTTGCAGTATTGGATGTCGGTTCACCCGCAAGTACTTTGTGCTTACGGAGATGAAGATGTAAATGATAAAGAAGGCGGACGCCGGACCCCGTGGCTGAAACCGGATTGGTCTCCGGATTTGTTTTGCTCCATGTATTATCTTGGAGGAATCTTCTGCGTGAGAAAAGAATTGTTTTTTACTGTGTGCGCAGAATACGCCGGAAAAGAAATTTTGCCTGTGGAGTATTTTGCAAAGTTACTTTTTTGTGCCGGCGGTTTTGAAAAAAGGACAGACAGAATCGGTCATATTCCTTTTACACTGTGCCACCATCAAAGCGCAGAGGACTACAATTCTTATATGTGTGCGTGGGCGACGGAAAACGTAAATGCGGAAGGCATAAGTGCAGGAAGAGAAATTTCAGAGAATACAAACAACAAAATAACGAGCGTTATCATACCTACCAAAGACCATCCGGATGTTTTGGAACGCAATCTCCGCTCCCTGGTAAAGACGACATTGGGAGTGCCTTTGGAAATAGTTATTGTGGACAATGGCAGTACAGATGAAAATAAGAAAAAAATAGAGAAATTAATTCGTGATTTAACATGGCACGATATAAAATATATTTATGAGCCTATGGAGTTTCATTTTTCTAAAATGTGCAATATAGGCGCTAAGAATGCAAAAGGTGAATATCTCCTTTTTTTAAATGATGATACAGAGGCTTTGGAAGAAGGCTGGCTTGAAAAGATGCGTGACAAAGCGGCACGTCCTTACGCAGGAGCTGTCGGGGCAAAACTACTTTATCCGGACAGCGATAAAATACAGCATGCGGGTATTGTAAATCTTCCTATGGGGCCGGTTCATAAATTGCAATTTAGATCCGATAAGGAAAATTATTATTTTAACAGAAATCATGTTGCGGTAAATGTGCTGGCGGTAACCGCTGCGTGCCTTATGGTAAAAGCGGAGCGGTTTCACGAAGCAGGTGGTTTTGCGGAAGAACTTCCTGTGGCCTTTAATGATGTGGATTTTTGCTTTTCTCTTTATGAGAAAGGGTATTATAATGTGGTTAGGAATGATGTATCCCTGTTCCACCATGAATCCCTCAGCCGTGGAGATGATGAGGCTCCTGAAAAACTGAAAAGGCTGGAGCGTGAGCGGGCAAAATTATATGAGAGACACCCTGCACTTTTGAAAAAGGATCCCTTTTATCATGTATATTTAAACCGTGAAGGATTGGATACCCGTATTGTACCGGCGCCCCATGAAACGCTTTCCTGTGAAAACAATGATGTGCGGGTAAAAGAAATTCCGGCTTTGCCGCCTCTTTCGGAAACGGAAAATGGAAAAATGCGTTTGCACAAAGGGCTTTATGTGAGGGTGGAATCTGTAAGGGGCAATTTCTGTCAGGGCTACTCTTTTATGTCGGGAGATGATAATGCCTGTTACGAAAAAAAACTGCTGTTTGAAAACCGGGAAGACGGAAGGTGCTATACAGTTTTGCCGGAAAGAAAACTCCGTCAGGATTTACAGGATAATATGCCTGACCAAAAGAATGTGGCGATGTCCGGATTTGCAGTGAATGTCTACGGACTGCCGGTGGGGAATTATACCATCGGTGTAATGGCAAAGAATAAAGTAACGGGTGTTACCTATGTGAACCGGTGTGCCAGAACCTTGTGTATCGGTGAAAAATATGAATTGGAGAAATAATCTATGGATTTTAAAGAGGCTTATGAAAAAGAACATTTGAAAAATGCGGAATTGGCAGGACGAATTGCTGATTTGGAAGCCAAAAACGAAGACCTGCAGTACAAACTGGACAGAATCAAAAAGAATCCCTTGTGGAAAATGAGCAAGCCTGCAAGGGATGTGATGCATTATTTGATTCGCCAAAAGCAGCGTCTTTCAAACTGCGGCGGTCCCAGAGGCGTACTTGCCAAACTGAATTACAAAAAACGGGAAAAGCAGGCTATGTGCCAATTTGGAACTGAGAGTTTTCCGGACGAACAGACGGCGATGAGGCAGCGCAACACCAAATTTGAGCGCATGGTAAAAATCAGTATTTTGGTGCCTCTTTACAATACACCCAAACAATTTCTGTTGGAAATGATTGACTCTGTCAGAAATCAGACTTATGAAAATTGGGAACTTTGCTTGGCGGACGGTTCTGACGGAGAACATGCCTATGTAGGTGAGATGTGTCTGGAATATGGCAAAAATGATTCCAGAATTGTCTACCGCAAATTGGACCGCAATGAAGGGATTGCGGGAAATACAAACAGGTGTTATGAAATGGCGACGGGTGAGTTTATCGGTCTCTTTGACCATGATGATGTGCTCCATCCCAGCGCGCTGTACGAATATGTGAAGGCTATTAATGAGCAGGACGCAGACTATTTATATTGCGATGAAACCACCTTTAAAGGCAGTGACATCAACAAAATGCTGACCATGCATTTTAAGCCGGATTATGCACCGGACAATCTTCGTGCAAACAATTACATTTGCCATTTCAGCGTCTTTTCAAGGCAACTTTTGGAAGGTACGGAATTATTCCGTTCCCAGTTTGACGGAAGTCAGGACCATGACATGATTTTGCGCCTGACGGACCGTGCTAAGAATGTGGTGCATGTACCGAAACTTCTTTATTATTGGAGAAGTCATGCAGGCAGTGTTGCTTCCGGTATTTCTGCAAAACCTTATGCCATAGAAGGGGCAAAGGGAGCAGTGGCAGACCACCTTCGCAGACATGGCTTTGAACATTTTAAAATTGAAAGCACCAAGGCTTTTGAAACGATTTTCCGCCTTCGCTATCAGGTAATCGGTACGCCGAAAGTGTCCATTGTCATTGCCAACAAAGATCATGTGGATGATTTGAGAAGATGTGTTTCCTCGATTTTGACGAAGTCCACTTATGATAACTATGAGATTATCATTGTGGAAAACAACAGTGAAACCAAAGAGATATTTAACTACTATGAGGATTTGAAAAAGAACTATAGTGATAAAATAACAATTGTTACCTTTGGAGGCAAGTTCAATTATTCGGCGGTGAATAACCTTGGCGTAAAACATGCTGATGGTGAATATATTCTCTTATTAAATAACGACACGGAAGTGATTACCGTAAACTGGATTGAAGAACTTTTGATGTATGCCCAGCGTGAAGATGTGGGTGCGGTTGGCGGAAAATTGTATTATGAGAATAAGACCATCCAACATGCCGGTGTGGTTATCGGTCTTGGTGCCCACAGAACGGCAGGTCACACCCATTATAAACAGCCCAGACAAAATCTGGGATATATGGGAAGACTTTGTTATGCCCAGAACGTGACGGCGGTAACCGGTGCCTGCCTGATGGTAAAGAGAAGTCTTTATGACAAGGTGGGAGGATTGGAAGAAAGTTTTGCCATTTCTTTAAACGATGTGGACCTTTGCCTCAAACTTCGCCGGGAGGGATACTTGAATGTATTTACACCTTTCTGCGAACTTTACCACTACGAATCGATTTCCAGAGGATTGGACGACCAAGGTGAGAAAGCCCAAAGATATAATGAAGAATCCGCCCGTTTCCGCGACAAATGGAAGGAACAGTTGGAAAAAGGTGATCCTTATTACAATCCCAACTTTTCCCTTGACCGCAGTGATTTTTCTTTAAAAATTATGTAGTATCTGTTATAATTAAATAGATGTGACAATTCATAATTAGGAGGAAATGTTATGAACTACAAAGAACAGTACGATTTTTGGCTTAGCAGCGACATTTTTGATCAGGGAACCAAAGAGGAACTTTTGGCAATTGCCAATGATGAAAAAGAAATAGAAGATCGTTTTTATAAGGACTTGGAGTTCGGTACAGGTGGTCTTCGCGGTGTGATTGGTGCGGGAACAAACCGTATGAACCTTTACACAGTCAGAAAAGCGACACAGGGACTTGCCAACTACATCTTGAAACAGGGCGGCAAGGAAAAGGGTGTTGCCATTGCATATGACTCCAGAAGAATGTCTCCGGAATTTGCGGATGCAGCAGCACTTTGTCTGGCAGCAAACGGAATCAAGGCGTATGTGTTTGATGCGCTCAGACCCACACCGGAACTTTCCTTTGCACTGCGCAAATTGGGATGCATTTCCGGTATCGTGGTAACAGCAAGCCACAATCCTCCTGAGTACAACGGATATAAAGTTTACTGGGAGGACGGCGCACAGATTACCGCTCCCAAAGATAAAGAGATTATCGGCGAAGTAAATGCCATCACAGATTACAATACCGTAAAAACCATGGATAAGGCAGAGGCTGTAAGTGCCGGTCTTTACAATGTCATCGGCAAAGAAATTGACGATGCATATATGGTGGAACTGAAAAAACAGATTATCCATCCTGAAGTCATTGCAGAAGTGGCAAATGATATCAAAATCGTTTACACACCGCTGTGCGGAACCGGTAACGTACCTGTAAGACGTGTTCTGGACGAACTTGGATTTAAAAATGTATATGTAGTTCCCGAGCAGGAAAATCCTGACCCTAACTTTACAACATTGGATTATCCCAACCCCGAAGACCCTAAGGCATTTACATATGCTCTCCGTCTGGCAAAAGAAAAGGATGCGGACATCGTGCTTGCAACCGACCCCGATGCAGACCGTTTGGGCGTATACGCAAAAGATACAAAGACCGGCGAATATGTTCCTTTTACAGGAAATATGTCCGGTATGCTTATTGCAGAGTATATCCTCCGAGAAAAAACAAAGACAAACACTATGCCTGAAAATCCTGCTCTGGTAACAACAATTGTTACTACTAACATGGCAGATGCCATTACCAAGGCTTATGGCATTAAAATGATTGAAGTTCTGACCGGCTTTAAATTTATCGGTGAACAGATTAAGTTGTTTGAGCAGACCGGATGCAACAATTATGTGTTCGGTTTGGAAGAAAGTTACGGTTGTCTGGCAGGTACACACTCCAGAGACAAGGATGCCATCGTAGCAGTTATGTGTCTGTGTGAAGTGGCTGCATATTGCAAGAAAAACGGCATTACTCTTTGGGATATGATGCTGGAAATGTACGAAAAATACGGATATTATAAAGAGACTCAGTACACAATTACTTTGAAAGGCGTTGACGGTGCAAAACAGATTGGCGAAATCATGAACAAACTGCGTACCAATCCGCCTAAGTCCTTTGGAGATTTGAAAGTTCTGCGTTTCAGAGATTATGAAACAGACAAGATTATTGATATGGAAACCGGTGCAGAAACCACAACAGGACTTCCTAAGTCCAACGTTCTGTATTTTGAACTTCCCAATAATTTCTGGTGCTGTGCCCGTCCTTCAGGAACAGAACCTAAGATTAAGTTCTACATGGGCGTAAAAGGAAGCAGTTTGGAAGATGCCGAAAAACAGGTGGAGAAACTGACAGAAGACTTAAAAGCAGTGTTATAAACATATGGGCAGAATCAGTGTTGCGAATTTAAAGAAAACCATATATTATCTGAAAAGAAACGGGCTGCGGGATACATATCTCGCAGCCCTGGAACGTTTGCAGGAAAAAGATAAAAATCCATGGGTTTATCAGCCGCTTTCAGAGGCTGAGGCCGAGGCACAGCGGCAAAAGAAATGGGCAGACGGTTTTTCTTGCAAATTCAGTATTATCGTGCCTACTTATAAGACACCAGCCGTTTTTTTGCGTGCTATGATAGATTCTGTTTTGGAACAGACTTATCCTTTATTTGAATTGATTTTGGCGGATGCCAGCGGGGACGATAGTGTCAAAAACGAAGTGGATAAATATAGCGATGAGCGTATTGTATATCTGCCTCTTGCTGAGAATGACGGGATTTCCTCTAATACCAATGCCGGTCTGCGCATTGCTACGGGAGATTATATCGGTCTGTTGGATCACGATGATGTACTGACTAAAGATGCACTTTATGAAATGGCTTGTGGCATTGAACGTGCGTTTTTAAATGGTTACAGCGCAGAGATTTTATACTCCGATGAGGATAAGTGCGACGAAACCGGCGAAAATTATTATGAACCCCATTTAAAAATAAAGTTTAATTTGGATTTAATTTTATCAAACAACTATTTTTGCCACTTTTTGGTTATGAAGAGCAGCCTTATGAAAAAAGTAGGTTTCCGGAAAGAATTTGACGGGGCCCAAGACTTCGACCTGGTTTTGCAAGGCATTGCACAGCTGATGGGCAATCAAGATTGGGAAACGGGTGTTATCCATGTGCCGAAGGTGCTGTATCACTGGCGATGTCACAGCGGCTCCACGGCAGTAAATCCCCAGAGTAAAATGTATGCCTACGAAGCGGGCGGCAGAGCCATAGAGTCCTTCCTTACAAAAGTAAAGTGGCAGGCGAAGGTGCAGCCCTTGAAGCATTTGGGATTTTATACAGTCCGGTATGAGCCGGATGTATTTTCGGTAAGAAAAGAAGTGGGCGTTGTGGGCGGCCCTGTTTACGGCAAAGGGAATAAAATAACAGGCGCTATATACTGCGAAGACGGTACGGAACCCTATAAAGGACTGAAAAAAGGATTTAGCGGCTATATGCACCGGGCGGTGCTTTGGCAGGAGGCCTATGCCGTTGATATCCGCAACGTAAAAGTGCGGAAAGAATTGCAGGGAATTTATGAAGAAGTAACAGGTATTTCTTATGAACGGAATTTAAGCGGTCACAAGTTGTCCGGGCAAAGTTGTGACTGGAAAAAAATCAGTCTGGATTTTGCAAAGAAAGTGCGGGAGCAGGGGTATATTATTTTGTGGGACCCCAAGCAAGAGTAAGTTCAAAACAAGAGTAGATCCGAAGAGGTGGCGTATGAAAATAACAGTTGTTATTCCTAATTATAACGGCATAAAGTTTATGGCAGACTGCATGGATGCCCTGGCGCCTCAGGTGAACGAAGATGTGCAGGTTCTGGTAGTGGACAACGGCTCAACTGACAATAGTGTCAGTATTTTGGAGCAGTCCTATCCTTGGGCGGAAGTGATAAAACTGGGAGAAAATACAGGTTTTTGTCACGCTGTCAATGTGGGAATCCGGCAGGCAGAGAGCCCTTATGTCATTTTATTAAACAACGATACTAAAGTTTTGCCGGGATATATAGATGCACTTTTGGACATTATGGAAAGACCGGGAAATGAGAAGGTGTTTTCTGCCAGTTCCCAAATGCTTGATATGTACCATCCCGAACTTGTGGATGATGCGGGAGACAGATATAATGCCCTTGGCTGGGCTTTTGCCCGGGGGAAAGGGAAACCGGCAGTGAAATACGATACGCCCGCTGAGATTTTTGCGGCCTGCGGCGGAGCCTCTGTTTACAGGAAAAGCGTTTTTGAAGAAATCGGCTATTTTGATGAACTTCATTTTGCCTATCTGGAAGATCTGGATATAGGATACAGGGCTAAAATTTACGGCTATAAAAATCTGTATGAACCAAGAGCGAAAGTGCTTCACGCAGGGAGCGGCTCCAGCGGTTCCAGATACAATGCTTTTAAAACCAATCTTTCCTCGGCTAACAGTGTTTATGTTATCTGGAAAAACATGCCGTGGCTTCAACGGCTTATTAACCTGCCTTTTTTGTTGCTGGGCTTTTTGGTAAAAACATTGTTCTTTGTGAAAAAAGGCATGGGCAGCCTTTATGTGAGAGGTTGCTTAAAAGGTTTTCTGCGAAGATTCCATAAGGAAGCCCGAAAGAACAAAGTACCTTTCAAATGGAAGCACTTGGGAAATTATATGGGCATCCAATGGCAGCTTTGGGTGAATTTGCTGCGCAGAATGTGGGAATAGTATAAAAAGATGTTACAACTATTTGCGTTGTGCTTTGTGTCGTATTATTGTAAAATATTCCTAGATTCAGAAACAAATTTGAAACCGGGTGGCATGTATGATTAAGGATAACCAGAAAGTTTTTAACAGGTTACAGTTATTGGTGGATGCCCTTCTTACAGCGGTGTCGTATATACTGGCTTGGTATGTAAAATTTTTTATAATTGATCGCAATAATCCGGCAGAGGGTGTGGGTGTTCTTCCTTGGGAAGTATATTTCAGACTTCTTATTTTTATTGTCCCCGTTTATATGGTTTTATACTATTATTGTAATGTATACACTCCCAAGCGCACGGTAAAGCGGCGTTTTGAAATTGCAAGCATCATAAAAGCCAATACCATTGGCGTGGTTTTGTGTATTGTGGCTTTGTACCTTATGAAGCAGATGCATATTTCCAGATGGATGTTAGTAATTTTTTACGGAATTAATGTAATTCTTACATCCCTTTCCAGAGTGGTAATCCGTAAAACTTTGGCAACTTTCCGGAAAAAAGGATTTAACCTAAAACACATTTTGCTGGTGGGCTATTCCCGTGCGGGAGAAGAATACATTGACAAAATTTTGGGAAATCCGCAGTGGGGATATGTGGTTTGCGGAGTGCTTGACGACCATGTGCCGGCGGGAACGCTGTACCGGGGAGTAAAGGTGCTGGGCAGAATTGACAATCTGCACGTTATTTTGCCGGAAAACAAGTTGGATGAAATTGCCATCACACTTTCCCTGAAGGATTATGACAGATTGGAAGAACTTGTCGATATTTGCGAAAAGTCCGGGGTTCATACAAAGTTCATTCCGGATTATAATAGTCTGATTCCCAGCAAACCTTACACGGAAGATTTGGCAGGACTGCCTGTCATCAACATCAGGTATGTGCCCCTGACCAACACCGGCAATATTATAGTAAAAAGAGTCGTGGACATTCTGGGCTCGCTCTTCGGTATTATCATTTCTTCACCGGTAATGCTGGTTTGCGCCCTTTTGGTGAAATGTACCAGTCCGGGGCCGATTATTTTCAAGCAGGAACGGGTAGGACTACATAATAA
Organism: Lachnospiraceae bacterium; assembly: GCA_017468395.1. GTDB lineage: Bacteria > Bacillota > Clostridia > Lachnospirales > Lachnospiraceae > Acetatifactor. The sequence goes on from JAFUIR010000011.1 coordinate 380,796, forward strand.
GCCCTTTTATATGTACAAGTTCCGGAGCATGGAAATCCAAAAAGCCAGCGATGAGAAAAAAGCATGGACGGTTAAGGACGACCCCCGTGTGACAAAAGTAGGTAAAATTATGCGAAAAACCAGTTTGGACGAATTGCCCCAACTGTTTAATATACTGAAAGGGGACATGAGTCTGGTAGGTCCCAGACCGGAACGCCCCTTGTTTGTAGAGAAATTCAGAGAAGAAATTCCCAGATATATGATTAAGCACCAGGTAAGACCGGGACTTACGGGCTGGGCACAGATAAACGGTTACCGCGGCGACACCTCCATTAAAAGGAGAGTGGAATACGATTTATACTATATCGAAAACTGGAGCCTGGGACTGGATATCAAAATAATTTTCCTGACATTTTTTACGGGATTTATTAACAAGAATGCTTATTAATTTTTAGGAAATATAAGGAAAGGCTCAGGTATTTAAAAGACGTATGGCTAAAAATGCAAATCGTTTTGACCAAGGAGATGCTTTGTCAAAGCAGACGATTGCAAAAGAGAAAAAAGCCAATGAAAATACAAAAGCAAACAGAAAAAGAAACAGCCGGGCGAAAACCATCATTTTTGCGGCAGAACTTGTTGTTTTACTTATACTGCTGGGTGGTTTATATCTTCTGAGAGATTTCGGAGATACGGGAATTGTTAGGGTGGAATTTAAACCTGAGGATATCCAGATGAATGAGCCGGTGAAAGAAAATGAGATTATGAAGGGGTATCGCAATATTGCCCTCTTTGGTGTGGATTCCGTAAGCGGAGCACTAACCAAAAATACACGGAGCGATTCCATAATTATTGCCTCAGTCAATCAGGATACTGGGGATGTAAAACTGGTCTCCGTATATCGCGATACTTATCTGAATTTGGGTAATGGCAAATACGCAAAATGTAACAGCGCCTATATGTACGGCGGTGCCAAACAGGCCATGACTATGCTGAACCGCAATTTGGACTTGGATATCACAGATTTTGTGACTGTGGGATTTGAGGGACTTAAGGCAACAATAGATGCACTGGGCGGTGTTTGGGTAAATGTTGAAAAAGCAGAAATTGTGCATTTAAACAATTACCAGATTACCATGGCGAAGGACTTGGAGTGTGACTATAAAAAGGTAAAAGAGCCGGGGTATCAGTTGCTGGACGGATTGCAGGCAGTGGCTTACTGCCGGATACGATATACCAAAGGAAATGATTTTAAACGCGCCGAACGTCAGCGGGAAGTCATAAACGCCATCGCACAGCAGGCGCAGCAGGCGGATGCCCAGACCTTAATTGATATTGCCAACAAGGTCAGCGAATCGGGAGCGGTGTATACCTCCCTTGAACTGACAGAGATTCTGGAACTGCTGAAATCTATCAGCAAATATGAGATTGTGGGAGAAACAGGATTTCCGGCGGAAAAATATAGAGGAACGGCCAAAATGGGCTCTGACGGAGACTGCGTTCTGCCCTTGGATTTGGAGAAAAATGTAATCTTGCTTCACAATTTCCTGTTTGAAGCGCAGGACTATGAAGTATCTGATACAGTAATAGATTATTCAAAAGAAATTAGAGAGGATGTGGCTGTATATCAGCCGAATATGAAGTATCCGAATTGATAAGAAGAAAGTCAAAGGGCTGTCACACAGCCCTTTTGTAAGGCACGGATGCTGAAAGGTGGAAAATATGCACAAAATTGATGTCATTATTCCGACGTACAAGCCGGATCAATCTTTTTTTGAATTGATTGATAAATTGTGCCGGCAGACAATGGAAGTACATGAAATCATCGTCATGAACACGGAAGAAAAATATTTTGATAAACTGATGTATGAGTCCCGGATTGCCCTTAAATTCAAAGACAAAGTGAAAGTGTGCCATCTTTCCAAACTGGAATTTGACCACGGCGGAACCAGACATAAAGGCGTACAGAAATCCGAGGCGGATGTGGTGGTCATGATGACCCAGGATGCTATGCCGGCAGATGAATATTTGATTGAAAATCTGGTAAAGGCTTTGGAGGATGAAAAAATAGCGGCGGTTTATGCCAGACAACTGCCTGCAAAAGATTGCAGCGAACTGGAACAGATTGTGAGAAACTTTAATTATCCTCCCCAAAGTCATGTGCGGACCAGGGAAGATATACCGGAAAAAGGAATTAAGACCTTTTTTTGCTCCAATGTGTGTGCAGCCTACAAGCGCAAGGTGTATAATGAATTGGGCGGTTTTATCAGACGTACCATTTTTAATGAAGATATGATATATGCGGCAGGGGCAGTGAAAGCAGGGTATGGTATTGCCTATGCAGCAGATGCGCAGGTGTATCACTCTCACAATTACACCAATATGCAACAATTCCACCGCAACTTTGATTTGGGGGTATCCCAGGCGGATCATCCCGGTATTTTTGCCAAAGTACCTTCTGTATCAGAAGGGAAAAAACTGGTAAAAACAGTGACCGGAGAACTTCGTCAAAATAAAAAATACAAAACATTGTTTGGGTTTTATGTTCAGTGTGCTTTTAAATATGCGGGTTATTTTCTTGGAAAACATTATCAGAGATTGCCCCGGAAACTGGTACTGAAATGTTCCATGAGTCCTTCCTATTGGAAGAAAGTTTAGAAATCCATCATAGTTTCGTCACAAAAAGGACACAATTCTTATCTATACTCAGTACATAGCAACATGGAAGATGTAAGTTTGAGTACAAGAAAAGAGGTAATGTACAATGTATGAAAATGAAAATCAAAATCAGAATATGAATCCAAATTTAAATCAAAATTTAGGTAATTATAGTAACTGCAACGGCACTTACCAAACTGCGTCCACAGCGCCGCAGATGCGGATTAATCCAGCGCCTGAGCCGCCAAAGAAAAAGGGCGGGGCAGGAAAATATTTCAGGAAACTTCTTGCCAGCATCAGTTTCGGACTTTGTTTCGGATTGTTTGCGGGACTTGGACTTTATGCGGTAAATGAAAGTACAAATTTGTTTTCCGGTTTTGGCGAAAGCGTGGACAAGAACGAAGTGAAACAGATTGTGCAGGAAGTAATCGGAAAAACATCTTTTGCCGGAAATACTTCCGGTGAAGAAGTGTCTGTTTCCGGTATTCCTTTGACACAAAATATAACAGCGGTAACTACCGATGTATCGGAAGTGGTAGGAGAAGTGATGCCTGCCATGGTTTCCATTATTAATAATTATGTTGAAAAATATTCTTATTTCGGTCAGGTAGTGGAAAGAGAAGGCAGCGGTTCCGGTTCCGGTATTATTGTGGGAGAAAACGATACGGAGCTTCTTATTGCCACCAATTATCATGTGGTAGACAGTGCCGTGAAACTGACGGTAAACTTTACCGATGGAAGCAACGCAGAAGCGGTGGTGAAAGGCACGGATGCTGACATGGATTTGGCTGTAATTGCCATTCCTTTAAATTCTCTGTCAGAGGAAACCAAAGAGGCTATTGCCATTGCAAGGCTTGGGGATTCCGACAGTTTGAAACTGGGCGAGCCCGTAATTGCCATCGGTAATGCACTTGGTATCGGTCAGTCCGTATCCGGCGGATATGTCAGCGCTTTGAACAGAGAGGTTACCATGGAAGATGGTTCCACAGGTACGTTTATCCAGACGGATGCAGCTATCAATCAGGGGAATTCCGGCGGTGCTTTGCTGAATATTAACGGTGAGGTTATCGGAATTAACTCCAGTAAAATCGGTGGTGAACTGGTAGAGGGTATGGGATTTGCAATTCCTATTTCCGCAGCGCAGCCTATTTTGGAGGAACTGATGCTGAAAGAAACCAGATCGGAAGTGCCCTCCGGCCAGAGAGGCTATATCGGAATCAGTTTACAGACCGTAACCCAGGATGATGCTACAAGATACGGAATGCCCAGAGGTATTTATGTGTATGAAGTATTTCCTGATTCGGGAGCCAGCAAGGCAGGGCTTTTGCGAGGCGATATCATCACGAAATTCGATGGTACCAGAATCAAATCCAACGATGAATTGCAGGAACTTCTGGAATATTACAGTGTTGGTGAAACAGTAGAAATTACCATTATGAGAAGTCAGTTTGGCTCCTATGAGGAAATGACATTGTCATTGACTTTGGGACAAAGACCACAATAAACAAAAAGGAAAACGACTATAATCCCCGCCGAATTATTTCGGCAGGGATTTTGGCGTGGTAGAAAGGAAATTATCATGGCAGACCAGGATTACAGAGACGACATAGAAGAAACACAAGCCAAAGAGATAGAGACGAAAGAGACAGAAATTGAAAAAAGCCAAAGGCAGGAAACTGTTTCGGGGGAGAAGGAAAGCGAATATGAAGATGTTTGCTTTATTTGCCGCCGACCGGAAAGTAAGACGGGGAAAATGTTTAAACTTCCGCAGAATATCTCAGTGTGTGACGACTGCATGCATAAGACAATGGACACTATCAGCCAATTTGATTATCAGGGCATGTTAAATGATCCGGCAATGTTTTCTAACCCTGCAATGTTTGGCAGTTTTGGCGGACCGGAGGATTCCGATGATGAAAACGGTGGAAATAAAAAAGGCTTCCCTAACATCCGTTTTGTAAATATTGCGGATTTGCAGGGCGAAGGCGGCATTCCCAACAAACAAAAACTGAAAAAGAAAAAGAAATCATCAGCCCCTGTGCTGGACATTAAAGATATACCCGCACCCCATAAAATCAAGGCCAGCCTGGATGAATATGTGGTTGGTCAGGAACATGCCAAAAAGGTGATTTCCGTTGCGGTTTATAATCATTATAAACGTGTGGCAACAGGCACCATGGACAATATTGAAATAGAAAAATCCAACATGCTTATGATTGGACCCACAGGATGCGGAAAAACCTATTTGGTAAAAACTCTTGCTAAACTTTTGGATGTGCCCCTTGCCATTGCAGATGCTACGTCCTTAACAGAGGCCGGATATATCGGTGATGATATTGAAAGTGTTATTTCCAAACTGCTGGCGGCTGCGGACAACGATGTGGAAAAAGCAGAGCGTGGAATTGTATTTATCGACGAAATTGATAAAATTGCCAAGAAGAAAAACACCACTTCCAGAGATGTCAGCGGTGAGTCTGTGCAGCAGGGAATGCTGAAACTTTTAGAGGGTGCGGATGTGGAAGTGCCTGTGGGAGCAAACAGCAAAAATGCCATGGTTCCCCTCGCTACCGTGAATACAAGAAACATTCTTTTCATTTGCGGCGGTGCTTTCCCTGATTTGGACCAGATTATCAAAGAAAGACTGACCAAGTCTGCGTCCATCGGCTTTGCGGGAGAGTTAAAGGATAAATATGACAATGACAAAAATATTTTATCCAAAGTAACCGTGGAAGACCTGAGGAAATTCGGCATGATTCCTGAATTTATCGGACGTCTGCCCATTATATATACGCTTCAGGGACTGACCAAAGAAATGATGGTTCAGATTCTTTCCGAGCCGAAAAATGCAATCTTGAAGCAGTATCAGAAATTGTTGGAACTGGACGAGGTAAAACTGGAATTTACCCCGGAGGCTTTGGAAGCCATTGCGGAAAAAGCCATGGAGAGAGATACAGGTGCCCGTGCGCTCCGCTCCATTATCGAGGAGTTTATGCTGGATATCATGTATGAAATCCCTAAAGATGACAATATCGGCACGGTAACCATTACCAAAGAGTATATTCAGGGAACTGGCGGACCGGTAATTGATATCAGAACAAACTATTTGCCCGATAATAATGCATAAAACAAATAAAAAGGCCGCTACAAAGTAGTGGTAAATGGACAGGGATTGTAAAAGATTTCTGGCGCAGACCCTTGAAAAACGTCGGTATTTAGATGGGGGACGAATGCTTTGCCGCCAAAAACTTGCTTGCAAGGATTTTGGCGGTGAAGCATTTGGACGGCATCTTATGTACCGTTACGTTTTTCGCGGAACGAAAGTGCGTCTGCGAAGAAACTTTTTACAATCCCTGTTCTTATACCACCACTATGCAGTGGCCTTTTTATTTGCACACATCGGGGCGGTGCCGGCATACATTGTAAAAAAGAACAAAGGTTGACACTATGGACTGTAAGGAAATGATACTGTCCGATGAATATGCGGATTTAATTTTGGATTTCCCTGTGGGCGGGAGTGCACCGTCCCAATCCGGAAACGGAGAATATTGCGTGCTACCTGTCACTGCGGAGCAACAGATAGTATATACACCCAGAAATTCAAGACAAAGACCGGACTTGGATGAATATGCCTACCGCTATATGCCCAAATTGTACGGCCTTATGCAGTTTTCTTTTGATCCTATAAGTTTGACGGAAAGCGGAATTCTTTCCGTGCAAAATCCTCCTCTTTCCCTTACGGGCAAAGGAGTTATTTTGGCTTTTGTGGATACGGGAATTGACTATCGGAATGAAGTTTTTCAAAGACCGGACGGAAGCAGCCGCATTTTGGCATTGTGGGATCAAACTATTCAGTCGGGCATACCGCCGGAAGGTTTTTTATACGGCAGTGAATATTTGGGGGGAGAGATTGACCGGGCGTTACAATCCCCAAATCCTTATGAAGTTGTGCCAAGCAGGGACGAAATCGGTCATGGAACAGCCATGGCAGCAGTGGCCTGCGGAAGTGCGCTAAATGACGGACTGACCTTTACAGGCGCTGCCCCGGATGCGGATATTGTGGTTGTGAAATTGAAGGAATGTAAGCCCTATTTGAGAGATTACTATTTGATTTCGGATGAAACTGCCTATTCGGAAACGGATGTTATGTTAGGAGTAAAATATGTGCAGCAGTTTTTAGTTTCCTTTGAACGTCCCGTGGTTTTGTGTCTGGGAATCGGCACTAATTGGGGAGATCATACCGGGTCGTCGCCGCTGGCAAGATATTTATCTGCCCTGGCCACAAGGCGCAGTATGGGGATTGTGGTTTGCGGCGGTAATGAGGGGAATGCAGCACATCATTATGCAGGTCAGATAGAACCGGCAGATGATCGGCGTGCTTATCAGGATGTGGAAATCAGAGTGGGGGAAGGTATCGGGGGATTCTTTTTGGAATTTTGGGGAAACGCACTGGATGCCTATGAAGTGGAAATACGCTCTCCCGGAGGCGAAACAGTGCCGGGAACTGATTTGGGAGTGGGACAAAGCATTAACTATGGATTTGTGTATGAAAGAACCAAAGTTTCGGTCTACAACGTTTTGGTAGAAAGTGACGCAGGAGAACAACTGATTACCATGCGTTTTGAAACGCCTACTGCCGGGATTTGGAGAATCCGCGTACGGGGAAGGGACAGTGTCCGAAACGGTACCTTTCACATGTGGCTTCCTATCACTGCTTTTTTGACCGGAGAGACCTACTTTTTGGAGAGCGAGCCGGAGATAACCCTGACAGAGCCTTCTAACGGGGCAAACATCATTACGGTGTCGGCTTATAATGACGAAAATAATAGTTTTTTTATTGCTTCGGGAAGGGGATATGCCAGAAACGGACGGATAAAGCCGGATTTTTCGGCGCCGGGGGTAAATGTGTCTTCGATCCGCGGTGATTACACCGGCAGCAGCATGGCAGCTGCAATAACCGGTGGCGGTATTGCCCAATTTATGCAATGGGCAGTGGTAGAAAATAACCGGGAGTTTGTTACCAGTCTGGATGTCAGAAATTATTTGATTCGCGGCGCCCAAAGAGAGCGTGGAATCTCCTATCCCGACAGAATGTGGGGTTATGGACGGCTGGATATAGAAGGAACTTTTGATGCCATTGCGGGAGTCTGACATTCTTTGATAAACTCATCCAATACCTCAAAATAATTTTCAAAAGTTTTGCGGCAGCAACCGGGATTATTAATTACCATTCCCGGTACCCGAAGACCAATTAAGGAAAAGCCCATTGCCATGCGGTGGTCCTCGTAAGTATCCACTGCGCAGGCGGTGGGAGTTCCCGGATAAATGGTGACGCTGTCTTTTGTTGCATCACATTTAATTCCCATTTTGCCAAGCTCGGTAACGATGGCTGCAAGGCGGTCACTTTCCTGGAAACGGATATGTCCGATACCTGTGATGGTAGTGGGACTGTCCGCAAAAGGAGCGATGGCCGCCAGGGTAATGGCCTGGTCGGAAAAAGAGGACATGTCTGCGGTAATACCTTTTAATTTTCTTCCGACAGGACCGGTAATGCAAAGTCCTTCGGCGTTTTCTGACAGTGTGCACCCCATCTGTGTCAGGAGTTGCAAAAATTGAATATCTCCCTGCATGGAGCCTTGATTTACATGCTTAACGGTTACGGACATTCCCAAAATAGCAGCCATGGCATAAAAATAGCAGGCGGCGGAAAGATCTGGTTCGATTTGATAATCCAAAGCCTTATAGCATTGTCCGGCAGGGGTTTTGTAAACGGTGTTTTCCTCTTCTTTTTCCATGAGAGTATGTACGCCGAACTGTTCCATCATTTTGGTGGTCATATTAATATAAGCCATGCCGTGGGTGCCCAGAACCTCAATGTTCATGTCTTTTTCGGAAAGGCAGGAGGCAATAAGCAGGGCACTCAAAAACTGGCTGCTGTTTGCAATATCCACGCTGACCTTGTCGGTGGAAAATCCGTTGGCATTGAGGGTGAAAGGAAAACAGTCGGTCTGCTCATGACATGTCACCTCACAGCCCAGTGTTTTCAGGGCGCTGATAAGAGGTCCCATGGGTCTGCGGCGCATTTGTTCGGAAGCGTCCAGATGCCAGGTGCCGGGGGTGATACCCAGATATGCCGTAAGGAAACGGGCAGCAGTGCCGGCGCTTCCTACATAAATAGAAGCCTCCGGTGCGGGAACTGCGCCGCCCAAACCGGTCACGGTTACTTCTGCCTTATTTTCATCAACTATGGTTGCAAATCCCAAATCTTGTATACACTTTAAAAAGTGGCGGGAGTCGTCACTGAAAAGAGCACCCCGAAGTACACTGGTTCCCTTTGCCAAGGTGGCCAGAAGCAAGGCTCTGTTGGTAATACTTTTGGAGCCCGGCACGGATACGGTAATATGTCTGCCTGCCAGGGATGTGCCCGCAAGGCAGGAGATTTCTTTTGCTTGTAAAAAACCGGAATTTTTGGTGCTCATGGAGTCTTTATCCCCCTCTTGTTTTCACTGTCTTATCGGTTGCGTTTCTTAGGGAAACGGGATATAATATACCCATTATCATATATTTTTTTGCATGGTATGTCAATTTACCATTGAATAGAAAAGGATAGGTAAAATGAAGCGGTTAAAAGAAGATATCAGTTTCTTTTTACAAAATAAAATATATGTGGTACTGCTTGTTTTGACGGCGGTCTGCTGCTACGGTTATAAATTAATGCATGTGACAGTCGGCATTGATGATACGTGCTATGACTACTATTTTTCGGATGGCTTGATTGTTGTAGTGGGACGGTGGGTTTTGTTTCTGCTGAACCGCTTTTTGAATATTGGACAGTTAGCCCCTTTTTTAACGGATTTTGCGGCAGTACTGTTAATGCTTGTGGCAGCGGTTTTGTGGAGCGTGGTCTGCAAAAGACTTTTTAAGGATGCCCTTCCTGCCTGGTGTTATCTGGTTTTTTCGTGCCTGTTTATCTCCAATCCGCTGATTTGTGAAGTGTTTACTTATTTTTTGCATAATGGTATTGCTATCGGTTATACCTGCAGCGCCCTGGGGGTTCTTTTCTTTATGGAGGGCCTGAAAACCGGCGCACAAAAAGATACCTCTGTGCCTGTTTGGAAACGGTTTTTGCCTTTCGGCGGCGCAGCAGTTTTTGTGTGGATTGCCATTGGCTGTTATGAGTCCTTTGCAGTTGTTTTTCTTGTTATGGCCATGTTGGTTCTTTTAGTGGGAAGGCTTACGGGAGAAAAAAGCCATCCTGTTTTTTCTGTGCTGTGGATTGGGGCAGTGCTGGTAGTTGCCATTCTTCTGCGCGGCATTATGACTAATCTGATGATTGCGGTATTTTCGCTGGAAAGTTTGCAGGATGAAGCATCAAAACGTTCCGTAATGGAAATGGTTTCGTGGATTACAGACCCCCAGGGACGGGGGGCTCTTATCATGGCAATCAAACGTGCCTTTGTGATGTATGGCGTGTTTGGGTATCACTATTTGCCTATTTTTATGTATGTTTTGGCCTGCGTATGTTTTGCGGCATATTCCCTTTGGAGAAGTGTGAAAGGCAGGGACTTTTGGATTTTCTTATATATGATTGGCACTTTTGTGGCATCGTGGCTTCTGATTTTCATCGAGGGAAGTGTGACACTGTACCGCTCCTGTCAGTTTTTACCGTTGTTTTCTGCTTTTGTATTTGTAATAATGTTTTATGGACTGCGGAAGTGTTGGTGCGCTCCGGCCGGATATGTAAAAAGGGCGGCAGCGGGCATTTGCGTGTGCCTGTCTTTTGTGGCTATTTGGAATCAGGCAGCAGATATGAATAATTGGTTTTATATTGACCACCAGAAATATGAGCATGCAAAAGAGACTATGAACGGTATTGCCACCGAATTAGAGACCCGTTATGATACCTCCAAGCCTCTGATTTTTATTGGAAATTACGAGATTCCCATGGAAATCGTACAGGATGCCTATGTGCCCATCGGCTCTGAAACTTACCAAAAAATGGAAAGAGTTTTAAATCTGATAGACCCGCAGCTTCTGGCAAAATTTTACCGCAGGGGACAGGTGGAGGTGGCTACGACACCTGCGCTTTCCGTGATTCAGTGGGGACTGGGGGCTTTTGACGGTAATTTGGAATTGATTAAGTTTATGGAGATGCACGGACATACTTTTAAAGGCGTGGATCATTGGGCGCCTATCGGAGAAGCCTGTGTGCAATATAAAGATATGCCCGGCTGGCCTCGGGAAGGTTCTATAGTGGAAACGGAAGACTATATTATTATCAGTTTTGGTTATTAGATGTTGGCCCCAAGGAGACAAACAGGATGTATTTTTTGGACAAAGACAGTAAAAAGAAATTTCGATATGAGCAAAAATATATCCTTACGGCAGGGCAGATTTTGCACCTGAAAAACAGGCTGGAAGGGATTTGTTTTAGCGATAATTACGTGTTAGACAATAATACGTACAAAATCCGGAGTGTCTATTTTGATGATTACAACAGCAGTTCTTACAAAGACAACGAAATGGGCGTGGATCCAAGGTCAAAATTCAGAATCCGCATTTATAATTGCAGCCATGAGCAGATTGTTTTGGAACAAAAGATGAAGGTGTCGGGGAAGATATATAAAGAGCGTGCTTTTGTGGACAGGGAATTTTGCGAGTTACTGTTACATGACAGGGGAGAGGAAATTACATATCCTAACGAAAACCCTTTGATAAACCGCTTTTTGCTGGCCTATCATACCCGGCTGCTTCGACCTAATATTATCGTGGAGTACGAGAGAGAACCCTATGTTTATCCGGATGGAGATGTGAGGATTACCTTTGACAGAAACATTTCTTTTTCCGATGACATAGAGCATTTTTTTGAAGAAAACCTGTTTATGCGTCCTATTATGCCTGTAGGCAAGGAACTGCTGGAAGTAAAATATACGGAGTTTTTACCGGACTTTTTACATCAGGGACTGGATATAAAAAATCTGCAAAGATGTACATTTTCGAAATATTTTTTGTGCGAAAAACTTAGGAAAAACGGAGGAAATATACTATGAACTTTCAGGATATTATCAAAAAATCTATTGTAGAGCAATTTCAGGGTGCGGATGGTGCCACAGGGGCAAATATTGTACTTTCTTTGGCGGTATCTGTTCTGATTGCCCTCTATCTGTTTGTGGTGTACCGGTTTTTCGTGCGCAAATCCCTGTATAACATCAATTTGAATATTGCAATTGTGGGAATGACGGTGGTTACAACTGCCATTATTTTAACGATTCAGTCCAATTTGATTTTGTCCCTGGGTATGGTTGGTGCGCTGTCCATCGTGAGATACCGGACGGCGGTCAAAGACCCTATGGATTTGTTCTTTTTGTTCTGGTCTGTGGGCAACGGCGTGATGTGCGGCGCAAGACAATATTGGCTGGCACTTATGGTTACTGTGGTACTTACGGTTGTGGTTTTCGTTTTGATGCACTTCCCTGCAGTGAAAGCACCTTATGTTCTGGTGGTGAACGGTAAGAAAGAGGGACTTGAGGACAATGTGACGAATCTATTGGAAGAATATTGCAGTTATTACAAGGTAAAATCCAGAAATATGGATAAGGAATTTGAGAGAATGGTTATTGAAGTGCGGACGAAGTCTGATAAAGACCTGGTGGAGCAACTTGGAAAAATAGAAGGCGCAAAAGTGTCTTTGCTCACTTACGAGGGAGATATTGTAGGTTAAAAAAGCGCGGTGTAACGTAAAAGGAGTTGAAAGGCAAATGACGAGAAAGGGTTTCGGGGCAGCAGTGTCGGTACTGTGTCTGCTGGCGGTTGTATTTATTGGCATTGTGCTTTTGGGTGATTTGCGTGGCAGCGCTGATGAAATTACCATTTCTCATGACAGTGGCATTTATGAAGAATCTTTGGAATTAAATCTTCGGCTTTGGGCTCCGGGAACGATTTACTATACGACGGACGGAACTACGCCCGGACCATCCAATGAAAACGCATCCATATATGAAGAACCTCTTTATTTAGAAGCGGGAGAGGAAACTTCTGTGTATGGGTTTCAATTTTGTTGTCTGTTTGACGACGGCAAAGTTTCGGATGTTTACAGACGGGATTACATATTGGACGGTAGCGGTAAGGACCGGTTTGCCACAACTTATATTGTTTCTATATCGGGAAAAGAAGAAGATTTATTTGGCTATGAGGAAGGCATTTTGGTACGTGGAAGGTTGTTTGATGAGTATATGGCGGCAAATCCCGACGTAAACGTACTAAATACCATCATTCCCGCAAATTACTGGGTTGAAAAAGAAGTGCCGGTGCATATGTCTGTTTTTGATGGTAACGGGCAGGAATTGCTGGAACAAAACTGCGGCATGAAAATATACGGAAATGTAACCAGAGCGAAAAATCAAAAGTCTTTTCGGCTGATATCCCGTTATGAATATGATGGTGTAAATGAATTTGCCTATGGATTTTTGCCCAAATTGCTTTCGGAGGAAGGCAATACTACTGTGGACGCTTTTCAAAGACTTTCCTTTCACAATGCGGGAAATGACAATGGCTATGCTTTCCTTAGAACGGAACTTATAGGGGAACTGGCAAGACAATCCGGGTTTGAAGATGTGATGGTGGCGGAGAGTGCGGTTGTCTATGTTAATGGACAGTATCAGGGCTTTTACTGGCTGGAAAATGCTTTTGATGACCGCTATTTTAGCGAAAAGTACGGGAATTACGGTGGAGAAATGGTTCTGTGTGAGGGTGGACTTTCCGAAATGGACATACAACAGGCCGAAACGGATTTGGAGAAAGTCTATACCGAATCTTACAATGAATTTTGCCGGTGGGCGCTGGACGCAGATATGAATGATGAGCAGGACTGGGAGCGGGTTTGCCGGACGATTGATGTGGAGAATTTTGCCCGGTACATGGCAATCGAATATTACGTTGGAAACCATGACTGGCCCCATAATAATGTGAAGGTATACCGGTATCACTGCGCGGAAGGTGAAAACTATAGGGAAAATTCAGTGTTTGACGGCAGGTACAGATATTTGCTGTATGATACGGATTATGGCTTGGGTCTTAAGTTTTTGGGCTGGTTTGGAGTGGACGAATATAACAGACGCTTGGAAGAATTAAGCGGGAACTTAGAGTCTGCTGCTTTATTTCAAAAATTATTGCAGAGGGAAGAGTTTAAAAATCAGTTTGTAAATTCAGTATTACATTTGATAAATGGAAGTTTTGCTTCGGAAAATGTGGTGAATACCTTGCTGGAGTATCGGGAAAAAATGTACTGCGAAGTGTACCACATGATGGAAGAAACGGATTTGCTGAAAAATTCCATATGGGAAACGGACGATAACGGAATCGGAAATGTAGACACAGAAATTAACGAGATTATTCAGTTTGCACGAAACCGAACCAATGTGGTGGTGGACGAAATACGCGGAAAATGGGATTGCGGTGATATTATGACACTTAAAGTAACACAGCAGGAACAGAATCTGCTTATAAATGGCGAGGAAATAACAGGGGAATTTACCGGCTGCGTTTTAGGTAATATCCCAGTGACCATAACAGGAAAGGAAACTCCCGGTATCCGTGTAACGGGATATTATCTCAACGATACTTTTGTGGAAGGTAAGGAGATTACGTTCCTGCCCGGAGAGTGGAACAACGGAGAAATGCTTGTGACTGTCAGGGCGCAGTATGATATAGAGAAGGTAGAGAGTCTGGAGATAGCGGCTTATCACATCAGAGGACAGGAAGACTATGTCTGTGTGAGAAACAATGGGCAGTTACCTGTGCTGTTATCGGATTACTCCATCACGGACAGCAAGGCAGATGCAAGTAAGGGAAGATTTCCTGATGTGCAACTATTGCCTGGGGAAGAGTACTATGTGTATGGTAAAGAATATACAGGTGCGGTAATGCAAAATAGCACCCGCATTACCTTCGGATGGGCTACGGATGAGCCTGTTTTACTGTACCATAAGTCCAAAGGTCTTGCGGATGCTAAAAATGTAAATTCTATGTCGATTGAATTGGAAAATTAAAGGTTTTCCTTAATGCGGATATCAATGGACACATAATGATTTTCTTTTTCCGGCAGCACTCCGGTGGTCAGATATGCAAATAAAATGTCCAGGGGTTTACTGCCTTGGGTGCGTGGCTGCTGGCAGATGGTTGCGGCAATAATGCCCTCTTGTACCAACTCTTTTGTGGTAGGTACTTTGTCGAAAGCCAGTATGGTAATTTTCTTTTCACGGTGCAGGCTCATAACGGCCCTACAACCGCCGTACACGCCGCCTGCAGCAAAAAACAGTGCGTTGATTTCGGGATATCTGCGAAGCAGTTCCAAGGTCTGGTCGTAGCTTTCAAAGTCATCATCATTGTTGACTACAGTGCCTGTGATATGAATATTGGGATATTCTTTTTTGATTTTGTTTTCAAATCCGGCAATGCGCTCGGTGTGGCACAAAATTTTAGGAGAACCGGAAATGACGCCCAAATTCACCTCGCCGTATGTCAGAAGATGCATTAATCCCGCTGCGGTTTCCCCGCTTCGGGTGTAGTTGCTGCCTACATAGGCGATACGGCTGGAATTTTCAATATCGGTATTTAAAGTGACTGTGGGGATACCTTTTTCCCACAGTCTGTTTATTTTGTCGCTGATGCGGGGGTCGTTGTAAGGGGCGATGGCAAGACCGCTGATTTCTTCTATCTCAACCAGTTCGTTAATGGCGTCCAATTGTTCCTCTACATTAAAATGTACTTCCCTAATCAACACGCAGCAGTTGTATTCGGCCAATTCCTCTGCCTTGTTGCGGACACCCTTCAAAACATCCTCAAAAAAAGGATTACTCTGGGAAAAGAGAATTACACCCAGTTTCAGATTTTTCTTTTGGGCAGCAAGTACCAGACCGGCCCGGTTGGGACGGTAATCCAGCGCCTTGGCAATTTCGCGTATTTTTTCTTCAGTAGCGGGATTCACTGCCCCGCGGTTGTTGAGCACACGGTCCACGGTGCCTCTGGACACACCGGCCAGTTCTGCGATTTCTTTTATGGTAGCCATTGGGGTTCCTTTCCTGTTGTGTTTGATGGGATGGAGTGCGGGGATGGCGGGGCTGAACAAAAGTTTTTGCTCTGACACGCTTCCGCTTGGTAAAAAACGTAACGGTACTAAGGATTTTCTGCGCATGTATGCTTGAAAATCCAAGTGCCGACGTTTTTTTACAGTCCTCGCAAAAACTTTTGTTCAACCCTGCTAACTTCCGCACCCCATAATTCCCTGTCAGGAGAACACAACATCTCCCACCACGTTAGCATGAAAAAACGGGAAAGTCAATTTGTGCACGTGCAAAAAACGTGCCTGTGCACGAAAATCGTGAAAATGCCCAAATTGATTCTCAAAAATGGGACTTAGAAATGCGGTGAATTGTAGAAAATTACGAAAACAAAAGAATTGAGAATCGGTTCTTGATTTTCAATAAAAATCATATTATGATGAAAGTAACGTGCACGGGCACATAGACTAAGGCACAAAAACACTAAACATAAATAAGAAGGAGGTTCATCATGCTTTACATAGGTATTGATTTGGGAACCAGTGCAGTAAAACTGCTTCTCATGAACGAAAAAGGCGAGATTCAAAACATCGTATCCAAGGAGTATCCTTTGTATTTCCCTCAGCCCGGTTGGTCAGAGCAGAAACCTGAGGATTGGTATGAACAGACCATGGCAGGACTGAAAGAACTGATTAAAGATGCAGACAAGAGCCAGGTGGCAGGTATCAGTTTTGGCGGACAGATGCACGGTCTGGTTATCTTGGACAAAGACGATAATGTGATTCGTCCCGCTATTTTGTGGAATGACGGACGTACATACGAAGAGTGCGATTACTTAAATGATGTAATCGGAAAAGAAACTCTTTCCAAATACACAGCAAATATTTCCTTCACAGGATTTACAGCACCCAAGATTCTCTGGGTAAAAAATAAAGAGCCTGAGAATTTTGCGAAAATTGAAAAGATTATGCTTCCTAAGGATTACATTGCATACAAATTGACAGGAGTTCATTGCACCGATGTTTCCGATGCATCCGGGATGCTTGTATTCGATGTTAAAAACCGTACATGGTCCAAAGAAATGTGCGATATCTGCGGCATCAAAGAAGAACAACTTGCAAAGATTTATGAAAGTTATGAAACTGTGGGAACTGTTCTCCCTGAAATCGCAGATGAACTTGGCATTTCCGAAAATGTAAAAGTGGCAGCAGGTGCCGGCGATAACGCAGCGGCGGCAGTAGGAACAGGAACAGTTGGCGACGGAATGTGTAACATTTCCCTTGGTACCAGCGGAACCGTATTTATCTCCTCCAAGAACTTTGGCGTAGATAAATTCAATGCTCTTCATTCTTTTGCACATGCAGACGGCAGTTACCACCTGATGGGATGCATGCTCAGCGCAGCTTCCTGCAATAAGTGGTGGATGGACGATATTATTGGCACAAAAGATTATGCGGCGGAGCAGGCGGACATTACCAAACTTGGTGAAAACCATGTTTACTTCCTGCCGTACCTCATGGGCGAGCGTTCACCTCACAACAATCCTAATGCAAGAGGTACTTTCATCGGCATGACCATGGATACCTCCAGAGCAGACATGACCCAGGCAGTATTGGAAGGTGTTGCATTTGCCCTCAGAGATTCTCTGGAAGTGGCAAGAAGCCTTGGTATTAATATTGAACGCACAAAGATTTGCGGCGGCGGAGCCAAGAGTCCTCTTTGGAAAAAAATCATTGCCAACGTTCTCAACTTGAAAGTTGACATGATTGAAAGTGAAGAAGGTCCTGCTATGGGCGGCGCAATGCTGGCAGCGGTTGCTTGTGGCGAGTATGCTTCCGTAGAAGAAATCGCGGGCAAACTGGTAAAAATTGTTGATACTGTTGAGCCCGACCCTGAATTGGTGGCAAAATACGAGACACGCTATCAGCAGTTTAAAGAAATTTATCCTGCATGCAAGCCTATTTACGATATTATTAAATAAGGAGGAAATTCCAATGAAAATTTTAAAAGTGACAGATCCTGCGTTTACAAAATACGGAAGAGTGGTTGATAACGTAGACTTTTCCGGTCTGGTGCAGGAAATGAAAAAGACACCTGTTCCCGAAGGTGTAGTATACGAGCCTTCCATCGCAGAGTTGGAAGCACTTCCCGTTATGGAGGAACTTTCCAGAGTGGCTTACGGCGAGATGCCTATCCAGATCGGCTACTGCAACGGACATAATGTGATGCTCAACGCATTGGAATATCACAGAGATTCCGAAATTAACGTGGCTGCTACAGACGCAGTTCTGATGCTTGGTCTTCTGGCTGATGTGGAAGCAGACCATACATATGACACTTCCAAAGTAGAGGCATTTTTGCTTCCCGCAGGTATGGCAGTTGAAGTGTATGCAACAACTCTTCATTATGCCCCCTGCCATGCAAATGCAGATGGTTTCCAGGTAGCAATCGTTCTTCCCAGAGGAACCAACTATCCTTTGAAGGGCGCACATGCAAAAGTTGCTGATGTGACAAAAGACGGCGGTGTAACAAACGAAGATGCAATGCTGACCGCTGTAAACAAATGGTTAATCGGACACGCCGAGGGCGGTCTGGATGAAGGTAGTTTCTTGGGACTCAAAGGTAAAAATCTTTGCCTTACAGAGGACTTTGAATAAACGGCAAATTGCCGGACGGATTTAAATTTTAATCCCTGTATTGAGTGCAGGAATAAATAAGGAGGATATAACAATGATTAATTTACCCCAGGTAAAAGTTGGTGTGGTTGCAGTCAGCCGTGACTGTTTCCCCGAATCTCTGTCTGTGAACAGAAGAAAAGCCCTTATGGAGGCTTACACAGCAAAATATGGTACAGAAGGCGTGTATGAGTGCCCCGTTTGTATCGTAGAAAGTGAAATCCATATGGTTCAGGCTCTGGAAGATATCAAAAAAGCAGGATGTAACGCTCTTTGCGTATATCTTGGAAACTTCGGTCCTGAAATCAGCGAGACTCTGCTTGCTAAACATTTCGATGGTCCTGCAATGTTCATCGCAGCTGCAGAAGAGACTCAGAACGATTTGGTTGGCGGACGTGGCGATGCTTACTGCGGTATGCTGAATGCAAGTTACAACCTGAAACTGAGAAATACCAAGGCATATATTCCTGAGTATCCCGTAGGCGATGCGGATGCATGTGCTGATATGCTTTATGAGTTCCTGCCCATCGCAAGAGCAATTATCGGTCTGTCTGATCTGAAGATTATCAGCTTTGGTCCCAGACCTCTTAACTTCCTTGCTTGTAACGCTCCTATCAAACAGCTTTACAATCTTGGCGTAGAAATCGAAGAGAACTCCGAACTTGACCTGTTCGAAGCTTTCCACAAGCATGACAACGATCCCCGTATCCCTGCAAAGGTTAAAGAGATGGAAGAAGAACTTGGCGCAGGCAACATGAAGCCTGAAGTACTTCCCAAACTGGCTCAGTACGAACTGACTCTCCTTGACTGGGTAGAAGAGCACAGAGGTTACAGAAAATACGTTGCAATTGCTGGAAAATGCTGGCCTGCATTCCAGACACAGTTTGGTTTCGTACCTTGCTATGTAAACAGCCGTCTCACAGGTATGGGTATCCCTGTATCTTGTGAAGTAGATATTTACGGATGCTTAAGTGAGTTCATTGGCGCTTGCGTAAGTGAAGACGTTGTTACTCTGCTTGATATCAACAACAGCGTACCTAAGGATATGTATGGAGAGTCCATCAAAGGCACATTTAACTATACACATGAAGATACCTTCATGGGCTTCCACTGCGGAAATACATGCTCCAAGAAATTGGCATTCTGCAGCATGAAATATCAGATGATTATGGCAAGAAACCTGCCTGAAGAAGTAACTCAGGGTACTTTGGAAGGTGACATCGTTCCCGGCGATATCACATTTTATCGTCTGCAGAGCACAGCTGATTGCAAACTTCGTGCTTACATCGCACAGGGTGAAGTTCTTCCTGTTGCAACTAAGTCCTTCGGTGGTATCGGTGTATTCGCTATTCCTGAGATGGGAAGATTCTATCGTCACGTTCTGATTGAGAAGAACTATCCTCATCACGGTGCAGTAGCATTCGGTCACTACGGCAAGGCTCTGTATGAAGTATTCAAATACATTGGCGTTCCTGTTGAAGATTTGAATTTCAACCAGCCTAAGGGCATGATGTATCCTACAGAAAATCCTTTCGCATAAGGGTATACAGTGGATAAGAAGCGGTAACTAAAGAATAAAAAGACAGCCTGTTTCCAAGAATCGGGAATTTCCGAACTTCAGAAACAGGCTGTTTTAGGCTTATAGGACAATATGATCCTTAATTTGCATAGAAAAGTACTCCCAAGGTTCTAGGACCGCAGTGGCTGGAAATTACGCCACCGGCTCTGGTAGTGTAGATATTTTCAAAACGGTTTAAACTCTCTAAATATTCTTTTACGGAATCCACGATTTCTTGCTCGCAACCGGAGTGAGTAATAAAAATGCAGGAAGGGTCTGCAGTTTTTAATGCTTCTTCCATATCTTTTGCATATTTCAAAATAACGGAAGCCTGTTTGCCACGGTATTTTTTTGCTACTTTCATGGCACCGTCTTCTACAACGATTTCCGGTTTTAAACTCAGGGCATTACCGAGAAGTGCAGTAACGGCACTGCATCTGCCGCCTCTTGCAAGGTATGTTAAAGTTTCTACTACGAAACTTGCACGCACCTTGTCTCTGCGGGCTTCAATCAATTCCACGATTTCTTTTGCTGATTTGCCTTCCTCTATAAGTTTTGCGGCGTAAAGAATCTGCAATCCGATACCGGTGGAAAGGTTTGCGGAGTCGATGACATGAAGTTTATCATATTCTGCATCTTTACCCAGCAGGCGAAGTACATTGCAGGTAGTGCTGAGTTTTTCGCCAATGCCGATGAAAATAATATCGTCCCCGGCTTCCATGTGTGGTTTTAATACATCGCCGGCAAAATCAAAGGAAGCGGCAGCGGTTTTGGGGGTGGTTTTATTGGCATCCGCCCATTTATAAATTTCATCCGGCGTAACCTCCAAACCATCGTAATAGCTTTTGTCGCCCATTACGATGCAAAGAGGGATAATACTGATATTATATTGCTCAATAAGTTCTTTGGATAAATCGCAGGTACTGTCTGATATAATTTTAATTCCCATAATATTTCCCTTTCAGTATTTTGAGTTTATTTATTTTGCGAATGTTTTATATGTAATATAGTAATTATAATTATTTTTCTCAATAAGTGCAAGTGGGTTATATTGCCTCTTGAAACATACCCCCGTGGGGTATATAATGTGGATGAAAGAAAGGCGATATGATTATGTTAGAAGAAAAGAAGTTAAAAGAAAAAGATTTATTGGAAGAAACCACCTGTTGCCATTGTAAAACCAAAGAGCGTTCCGAAAAGGAATACAAAGACATGGTAAACCGTTTAAACCGTATCGAAGGTCAAATCCGTGGAATTAAAGGCATGGTAGAAAAGGATGCCTATTGTATTGACATTTTAACGCAGGTGGCAGCAGTAACAGCAGCCTTGAATAGTTTCAATAAGGTGCTGCTTGGCAATCATATTAAAAGTTGCGTCATAAGCGACATCCGTGAGGGAAAAGAGGAAACAGTGGACGAATTGCTGGACACCCTCCAGAAGTTGATGAAATAAAATAGACGTTTGGGAAAAGGCGGAAGTGTATCATCCTAATACTTCCCGTATTTCCTAAGCGTTGTGCAGGAGTCTGAAAGGAGCATAATATGGAGCAATATACAGTTACGGGTATGAGCTGCGCCGCTTGCAGTGCGCGGGTGGAAAAAGCAGTGACAAAAGTGTCCGGTGTTACAGCCTGCTCGGTAAGTTTGTTGACCAATTCCATGGGAGTGGAGGGCAGTGCTTCACAGCAGGCAATCATAAAGGCGGTGCAGGATGCAGGTTATGGTGCATCATTAAAAGGCAGTGCCGGGAATAACGGTGCCGGAAATGGTGGCAACGCCGGATTACAGGGAAGCGGAAACAGTATTTTTGGCGCGGCATCACAGGAGGATGCGCTGGCAGACAGGGAAACGCCGGTTTTGAAAAAGCGTCTTGTGGCATCCCTGCTGTTTTTGGCGGTGCTGATGTACATTTCCATGGGACATATGATGTGGAACTGGCCACTGCCCTCTTTTCTTGCGGAAAATCATATGGCAGTGGGTCTGTTGCAATTGCTGCTGACGATTATTATCATGGTCATTAATCAGAAGTTTTTTATCAGTGGATTCAAAGGTCTTCTTCACAGGGCACCAAACATGGATACGCTGGTGGCACTTGGTTCCGGAGCATCCTTTGTTTATAGTACGTACGCCCTTTTTGCCATGACAGAAGCAGGAATGCGGGGAGATGCGGAAGGTATGATGTCCTATATGCATGAGTTCTATTTTGAGTCCGCGGCTATGATTCTTGCACTGATTACTGTGGGAAAAATGTTGGAGGCAAGGTCCAAGGGAAAGACGACGGATGCCCTAAAAGGGCTTATGAGACTGGCGCCAAAGACTGCCACTGTTTTAAAAAATGGTGCAGAGGTGCAAGTGCCTGTAGAGCAGGTAAAAAAGGGAGACATTTTTGTGGTACGCCCCGGTGAAAACATTCCGGTGGATGGCGTTATACTGGAGGGAAGCAGTGCGATAAACGAATCTGTCCTGACGGGAGAAAGTATTCCTGTGGATAAAGAAGCAGGTGATACAGTGTCTGCGGCTACCACAAACCAATCAGGCTTTTTGAAATGTGAGGCTTCCAGAGTGGGAGAGGACACGACTCTGTCTCAGATTATAAAAATGGTGAGCGATGCGGCGGCGACCAAGGCGCCTATTGCAAAAGTAGCAGATAAGGTTTCAGGAGTTTTTGTGCCGGTGGTTATTGTGATAGCGCTTGTGACCGTTGGAATTTGGCTGTTGGCGGGCGAGAGCGTTGGATTTGCTCTGGCGAGGGGGATTTCGGTGCTGGTCATCAGTTGCCCCTGCGCACTGGGACTGGCAACCCCTGTGGCTATTATGGTCGGAAATGGAGTGGGTGCTAAAAACGGTATCTTATTTAAAACGGCGGTTTCTCTGGAAAAAACAGGAACTGCGGATATTGTGGCGCTGGACAAAACCGGAACCATTACCTTGGGCGAACCTAAAGTAACGGATTTGTATGCTGCAGACGATGTGCGGATAAAGGATTTGGTGCAAAAAGCCTATGCCTTGGAACAAAAGAGTGAGCACTCTCTGGCAAAGGCTATTATCGCATACGGAAACGAAAGACAAACTCAAAAAACAGAGGTTACAGAGTTTACAGCGCTGCCCGGCAATGGTCTTACAGGCGTATGCGAGGGCAGAAGGCTGTTTGGCGGAAATGGGAAATTTGTAGGTGAAAAGGTACAAATTCCCGGCGAAGTGCAAAGCATAGCAGAGCGGTTGGCAAAAGAAGGAAAAACGCCCTTGTTTTTTGCGGAGGATAACAAACTTTTAGGCATTATAGCCGTGGCGGATGTGGTAAAAGAAGACAGTCCTAAAGCAGTGCAGGAACTGAAAAATATGGGCATCCGTGTAGTGATGCTGACGGGAGATAACGAGCGAACTGCAAAGGCTATCGGCAGGCAGGCCGGTGTGGATGAAGTAATTGCCGGAGTGTTGCCGGAGGGAAAGGAGAAGGTTATCCGGGAACTGCAAAAGCAGGGCAAGGTGCTGATGGTAGGGGATGGTATTAACGATGCACCGGCACTTACCGGAGCAGATATGGGCATTGCCATCGGCGCAGGAACGGATGTGGCTATTGACGCGGCAGATGTAGTGCTGATGAAAAGCAGCCTTAGGGATGTGCCTGCGGCTATCAGATTGAGCCGTGCTACGCTCCGCAACATTCATCAGAACCTGTTTTGGGCATTCTTTTATAATATTATCGGGATTCCTCTTGCGGCGGGGCTTTGGATACCTGTGTTTGGCTGGGAACTGAATCCTATGTTCGGAGCGGCAGCCATGAGTCTTTCCAGTTTCTGCGTAGTAACCAATGCGCTGCGCCTTAATCTGGTAAAAATACATGACGCCGGCAAAGACAAAAAGAGAAGAAAAAAGACGCTGCAAAAGTCAACTAGTAACAATGCTGCAAATAGTGAAACAACAAATAATGAAAATCAAAAAATAGAAAAGGAGATTGGGAAAATGGAAAAAACAATGAAAATCGAAGGAATGATGTGCGGACACTGCGAGGCAAGAGTGAAAAAGGTATTGGAGGCACTGCCTGAAGTAAAAGAGGCAATCGTAAGCCATGTAGAAGGAACCGCTGTTGTGAAACTGGACGCAGAAATTTCGGATGAGGTGCTGAAAAAGACTGTGGAAGAACAGGATTATAAAGTCATTTCCGTTGGATAAGAAAAAGTAAGCCCAAAAGAAGCAGTTTAGATACTGCTTCTTTTTTTGTACTGTGAGGGGGAGACTCCCGCTATATTTTTAAAGACTCTTCCAAAGTGGGTGTTGCTCTTAAATCCCACTGCACTGCTGATTTCGTTGATGGTCATATGAGTGCCCAAAAGTAGTTTTTTTGCTTCTTTTATCCGCACATTATTTAGATATTCAATGAAATTAAAACCGGTTATCTCCTTAAAAGTACGGGAGAAATAAAAGGTGCTCAAATAATATTTTTCCGAGATTGTCTCAAGAGTAATGTCTTCGCAGAAATAATTATTGATATAACCGATGATTTCAAAAATAGTTTTTTGCGTGGTATTGATTTGGGTTAATGCCTCGTCATTTTGGCTTGGTTTACAGGTGCTTAGAAACAGGAGTAACTGCAAAAGACTTATTTTTACATAGGCATTTTCTTTTTGATGATTTTGGGTAAATTCTGCTTCCA
This sequence comes from Lachnospiraceae bacterium, assembly GCA_017468395.1. GTDB lineage: Bacteria > Bacillota > Clostridia > Lachnospirales > Lachnospiraceae > Acetatifactor. The sequence continues at coordinate 405,371 of JAFUIR010000011.1, forward strand.
TGGTTCCAAGCAGGGTTTCCACAAAAGTTTGCTGTTGGGGGTCTAAGGAGATAATATGTATGTCCGCGTCCAAAGTTTTGTAGGGATTCAGACAGGAGTCCACCGCAAGATAATCTTCCAACAGTTCTTTGCTGAAATGAATCAGCATCCGGTCATAACCGAAGTGCCCCAAGTTTCCGGTCTGATGGATTTCGTAAGGATTTATGAGCACAAAAGTTCCGCCGGTAATGTGATAAGTCTGGTCCTGTATAAAATAATATCTTTCCCCGGAATACAAATAATACAGTTCATAGCAGTCGTGGTAATGGTGGGAAAGGGGATTGCTGGGAGTTTTATCCTGATACCTGCCGATAAAGAAGCGGGAGTTTGGAACTTTCCCGAATTGGGGAAGCGTAGTAGCACTGTAAATTTCATTTGCCTGTCTTGCCATTAAAAATCACCTCACATATATTATACATTTTATTTTTAAAAGCGCAATATATGTAGAAAAATAAGTGCGTTCAGCAAGTTATGTTGTTTGTTTGCGTCTATTTTTGTGCTAGGATAAGATGTGAAAAGAGGATGAGACTATGGAAACTGCTATGAAAGAACAAAAACAAATCAAACGAAGGGAATACCTGTTATCCGGTAATATGTGGAAGGTAGTAATCAGTATCGCCCTTCCCATGGTATTTTACAATTTGTGTAATTACCTTTACGGAATTTATGATATGATGGTGGTTCAGTCCGCAAATATCGGTGATGCAGCAGATATTGTTGTACTGGATCAGATTAAAAATATGATTTCTACCATTGGCAGTGCATTGGCTACAGGTGGCGGAATTTTGGTTGCAAGGCGATACGGGGAAAAGAAAACGGATGAGGCCAGAAAGTGTGCGAATACACTGTTTTCTATGGCTCTTTTGGTTGCTTTGGTTACGCTGGTTTTCATTCCTGTAGGGGAGCCCTTTTTGAAGTTATTCAAAACAGATCCGTCCATTATTGAAAATTCCCTTGGATATTATAATGTTCAGATTGTGACTTTGGTAATTACTACCATGAACAGTACTATGATTTCACTGGAAAAAGCCAAAGGAGATACGGTTCATCTGCTGTGCCTAAACCTGGTGGTAATTGTATTAAAGGTGGGACTGACTACCTTGTTTGTCTATGGCCCTTTTGAAAACGTGACAAACACATGGCTGGCGGTATCTACTTTGATTGCCCAGTTGTTCCTGTTCTTTGCCGGAATGTTTTTGTGTTTCCGTAGAAAAAATATCCTGAGAATCCGTATAAAAGAACTGAATTTCAGACGGGCTGAGGTTATTAATATTATCAAACTGGCGGTTCCTGTTTTTGTGGGTAATTTCCTGTTCAGTTTCGGTAAAGTGTATGTAAATGCTGTGGCTACGGAAAGGTACGGTAAAATGTGCGTGGGTGCCCTGGGTATTTCGAATACCATTGCGGGTCTTTTGGCTAACATTAATAATTCTTTTGCGGATAGCGGCTCTGTTATTGTAAGCCAAAACTACGGAAACAAAAACGGCGAAAGAATAAAGAAACTGTTTAAAGTAAATTTCATTTATGTCACGGCTGCCTGCGCAGTGGGAACAGTTCTGCTCTTTATGCTTAAGGAGCCCATAGCACAGTTCTTTGCTCCGGGCGACCTGCTGTATCAGGAAATGATAGTCGCTATCTTTACATGGGAGTGCCTTGACCTTGTGTTCATTGGCTTTGGAGGCGTATCCAATGCACTGTTTAACGGTTTTGGAAAGACGAACATTACTATGATTTTCTCCATGCTCAGACTGTTTGCATACCGTATTCCGGTACTGCTGTTTTTGATGTATGTGGTGGAAATGGATTATACGGCCTGCGGTATCGCCATGTTTGTATCCAATTTCCTTTCCGGTGCGATAGAAATCGTTTTTGCCACAATATTCAACGGAAGAATGAAGAAAAAATATCCGGGACTGTTTGAAAATAAGGGTTAGTTATTGCGGATTTATGAAAAAATTTTTGCTTTCGGAAAATTTATACACACAAAAGGCAACGGATAGTGTATTATATATGTGGAGTATGATTTTAAATCCATTTTTACATATGAGGGAAAAGCGCTATGAAAATTTTGATTACAACAGATTTATTTACAACTGCAACTAACGGTGTGGTGACTTCTGTACGGAATTTGTGGGATGAGTTAAAAAATAAGGGACACGAAGTCCGGATTCTTACACTATCAGAGGATCGGGAAAGTTATAAAGACGGAGAGGTTTATTATATAAAATCAGTGTCGTTGGAAAAAATCTATCCCAACGTGCGTATGCCGATATCTTTCCGCAATGAGTTCATTCAGGAATTGATTGATTGGAAACCGGATGTTATTCATAGCCAGTGTGAATTTTTCAGTTTTCAGTTTGCAAAGCGTATTACAAAGTTAACCGGTGCGCCGCTTGTGCATACTTACCATACGCTGTACGAACAGTATGCTACATATGTAATTCCCAGCAAGCGTCTTGGGATACAGGCAGTGCGTTATATGTCCAGGGTAAGATTGAAAGATGTGGATATGATTATTGCACCTACGGGCAAGGTGGAGGATGCCCTGCGAGGCTATGGCTTGCAGAATGATATCCGCGTGGTTCCTACCGGAATTTCTTTGGAACAGCATACCCAAAGACTGAGTCCGGAAGAGAAAAAGGAAAAGAGACTGGCGCTTGGTATTCCTGAAGACCATACGGTTATGCTGAATCTGGGTCGTCTTGGGACAGAGAAAAATCTGGGTGAACTCCTTGATTTCTTTGCCACTGCGCTTTTGGACAATCCCAAACTCACTTTTTTGATTGTGGGTGACGGACCGGATAAGGAACATTTAGAAGAACAGGCAAAGACGCTGAAAATAGAAGACCATGTAATCTTTACGGGAATGGTGGAGCCTTCACAGGTGCAGAGTTATTATCAGTTGGCGGATATTTTCGTCAGTGCCTCAACCAGTGAAACCCAAGGTCTTACATATATAGAAGCCGCTGCAAACGGTTTGCCTCTTTTGTGCCGTCAGGACGATTGCCTGAAAGATGTTATCAAAGAGGGCGTGAACGGCTATGAATATACTTCCTCTGACGAGTTCGTGGATAAAGTAAATACCATCATTGAGGATCCGCAGTGGCGAGTTAATGCCGGAAAACAAAGTGAAAAAATTGCGGAAACTTTCGGCAAAGGACATTTTGCGGATACTATAGAAGAGATTTATGAATCGGTGATTGAGGATTAAGAAATACGCTGTGAATTAAAAAAAGTTGACAAGTTCCATATTTAATGCTAAAATTCAACCAATAAAATTCCCATGAGGGAGTAGCAAGCGTATATCGTAGCAAGTCAACATACTGACCAGTTGGTCTGGCTTGTTTTAAATTGCGAGACTCATGTATAGGTAAAACTATGCATGAAGTCCATATATTATCAGATGTGTACCCAAGTATAGTTTTGATACTGTACTTGGGTTTTTTATATTTCACAATTTAGGAGGATGGAAAGATGTTTATTACTTTGAAAAATGCAACAAAAAAATACGGTGAAGGAGAGTCTTTGGTATATGCGCTGGATCATGCAAATGTAGAAATTGATAAAGGTGAAATTTGTGTAATATTAGGACCTTCCGGCTCTGGTAAATCAACACTCCTTAATATGCTGGGCGGTCTGGATCATCTAGATGAAGGAGAAATTATTGTAGGTGATAGAAATCTTTCGAACTACAAAAGCAATATGCTCACTGACTACCGCAAAGAAGATGTGGGATTTGTTTTTCAGTTTTACAACCTGATTTCGGATTTAACGGTTGCAGAAAATGTAGAGGTGGTATCGGATATATCTGAAAATCCTTTGGATATTGATGAAGTGTTGGAAGCCATGGGGATGCAGAAATACCGTTACCGTTTTCCAAAAGAACTTTCCGGCGGTCAGCAGCAGAGGGTTGCTATCGCCAGAGCAATCATAAAAAATCCTAAACTTTTACTCTGTGATGAATTGACAGGCGCATTGGATACGAAATCATCAAAAAACGTACTGGAATTTATAGAAAAAATAAATAAACTTTATAAGACTACAACGGTTATTATTACCCACAATGAAGCAATTGCAGAAATGGCAGATCGGGTTATTTACATAAAAGACGGTAAAGTTCATGAAAACAGAATGAATGCGCACAAAAAAGCCGCCTCTGAATTGGTGCTCTAAGGAGGGGAAAGTCATGAAGTTAAATAAAAGATATTTTCGAAGTATTAAGCATAATTTATCATTTTATGTTTCTTCTACAGTGCTGACCATATTGACATTGTTTCTATTTTTCATGATGAATATTGCAGGAAAATCTATTAGGGAGTTTGGGGAAGATTTTTTTGCAACTCAAAATATAGAAGATGCGAATTTTACGACTTATCTTCCTATTTCCGAAGAAGAAATAGAATCTCTGGAAAAAGAGTATGGGGCCAGTCTGGAGCCGCAGTATTACAGTAACATAGAAACGGACGGCGTAACGGCCAGAGTATTCAAAAAGACGAGAGAAATAGACCTTTACAGTGTAACGGAAGGAAAAGATGCACTTAAAAATGATGAGGTAATCATTTCGGAAGGTTATGCGGTGTATAACGAGGTTTCCATAGGGGATGAACTAACGATTGGAAGCAAGACATATACTGTGACCGGATTTTTCCAAAGACCGGATTATTTATATATGCTTCAGAATGAAAGTGACTCTTATAAAAATGTCACTACATTCTTTCTTGCGTATGTAACAGACGAGGAATTTGAAAGTTTAGGTGGTGAAAATTGTCTCTATTTGGTTTGCTATGGGGAAGACAATCAAAGCGAATTTCGCAAAGAAATCAATGAGAAATTTCATATGCGTACTTACATATCTGCAAAAGAGAATATGCGGATTGATATGGTATTAATGCAAGCAGATATGTTTATTGTAATATCTTATATCATTTTGGCTGTTATGCCCCTGATTGTTGTGATTCTCGTCAGCATTGTTATCAACCGTAAAGTAAAATCTGAGCAGAAAATGATAGGCACATTAACTGCTCTTGGTTACAAAAAAGGTAAACTGATGCTTCATTACGCAGGCTTTGCAATGATTCCGGGATTGTTTGGAGGGGGATTGGCTGCAATCTTTACAATGATATTTGCACAACCCTTTGGCGAAATCGGATTAATGGATTATGAGCCTATGCGGATAGAGTGCCATTTGGACCCCATAGCTGCAATTATAGGAATTGTCGTTCCTACAGTAATGTATGTGTTGGCAGCAATGAATTCAGTTAACAAACTGCTCAAAAAGGATACTGTACTTTTGTTAAACGGAAATGACAAACAGGGGGAAAAGGGACGCAGAAATTTATTGGTAAAAAGCAAAGTGTCTTTTCGGTTTAAATATGCACTGCGTTCGTTGATTGGAAATCCTTCCAGGACATTTGTAGTTCTTTTGGGTATTTTTCTTGGAAGTTATATAGCGCTTTTGGGCTATAGTCTTTTGGATACTATGGAATATACAAAGGATACTATGGTTGACAAAATGGGAAGTTTTGAGTATCAGTATGTGCTCAATGAACTAACCGAAGGAAACGGATACGGCGGGGAACCCGTTATAATGTCTGCAATGGAAAGCAAAGAGGGAGAACAATTCAGCATTATCGGTACATCCGATACGAATCCTTATCTGAGTTTAAAAGATGTGCAGGGAAACCAGGTGAAACTGGAAGATGGATATTACATTACAAATGTCATGGCAATATTGCAAAATGTTCAAAGCGGCGATAAACTTACAATTTTCAATCCTTTGACTTTGGAAGAATATGAGATTACGGTTGCCGGGATTTTGGATAATGACATGCAAAATGCAATATTTACCAATAGAGAAAATGCCGCCGGGATTCTGGATATCAAGAAAGAAGTCAGCAATGTAATTATGAGTGACAAGGCACTGGATATTCCTGAGTCTAAGGTTATCCAGACTATTAAAAAAACAGATGCCAAGGAACAATTTGAAAATATGTCAAGTCAAATGAATGTAATGATATATTTTTTGATTGGTATAGGTGCGGTTATTTGTGTGGCATCTATATATGTTGCTGTGAACATGTTGGTAACGGAGAACCGGTCTAATATCTCTATGCTGAAAGTATTGGGTTACAAAGATAAACAAATCAATCAGATTGTATTAAGGGTAAATCATATCTTGTTGCCCATAGGAATTCTTGTAAGCATTCCGCTGGTACTTGCTTCGATAAACGGTTTTATGGTTTGGATGGCAACGTTTATCGGTGTTCTGCCGAAGGCATACATTGCACCTTGGAGTTTTGTTTATACAACCATTCTGGCTTGCTGTAGTTATTTTGGCTCGCTGTTTTTATTGAGACGCAAGGTGTCCAAAGTAGATATGGTGGAAAGTTTGAAGGACAACCGGGAATAAAGTTTATGGACTGTTTGCAACGTTGGTTTTCGCAACCGGTATGTGCTTTGACTGGAAAAACAGTGAAAGAAACAAAAGAAAGACTTGCGAACGATAAAAAAGATTGTAAAATGGAAAGTACAGAGTGTGAAAAGGACACCGAGACAATAGAAAAATAAAAAGAGAAGGAAAATTGTATGAAGCTTATTGGAGTAGTAACAGACAGTCACGGAGGAATATCACAGGAGGAAGCAAAGAAATTGGGGGTAAAAGTACTTCCCATGCCCTTTTATTTCGGTGACGATTGTTACTACGAAGGGGTTTCCATAACAAGAGAAGAGTTTTTTAGAAGATTAAGGGCAAAAGAAAAAGTGTCAACCTCCCAGCCTTCGCCGGATTCGGTAATGGCATTGTGGAGGGAAAGTCTGCAGGAGTTTGAACAGATTCTTTATATGCCCATCAGTAGCGGACTCAGTGGGTCATGCGATACTGCAAAGATGTTGGCAAAACAGGAAGAATTTGCAGGTAAAGTGTTTGTAGTGGACAACGGCAGGGTTTCTACGCCTATGCACAGGTCTATTTTGGACGCTCTGGAACTGATTGATGAAGGGTATAGTGCAGAAGAAATCTGCGCCATTCTGGAAGAAGCCAGAGATAAAATGGTAATTTATGTTGCGGTAGAAACGTTGGAACATTTAAAACAGGGTGGCCGGGTAACACCTGCAACAGCAGCGCTGGGTACTATTTTAAATATCAAGCCGATTTTAAAATTTGATGTAGGTATTTTGGAAACATATAAAAAGTGCCGCGGAATGAAGAAGGCGAGACGTGAAATGCTTGAAGCAATGAAACACGAGTTTGAAACAACTTTCCGCGAGTATTATGAAAAAAATGAGGTGTATCTATTGGCGGCTTCCAGCGCAGACGAAGAAACTACCAAAGGGTGGTTGGAGGAAATTAAAGCATTTTTCCACGGCATGGAAGTGCTGTGCGATGAATTGTCTATGGGACTTTCCTGCCACATAGGAGAAGACGGTCTGGGAATCGGATGTTCCTGCAGACCAAGAAGATAAGTTTAATTTTGGTGACTTATTAATATTTGAATGTTGTCAGACTGATTTCACAATCAAAAATAACCAAAATACGGGTGATTTGCCACTGCATCGGAACCCGGTTTTGGTTTTTTTGATTATGAAGAATTTTGCAGGTAACACACATAGCAAACGTCACACATTATAGAAAACACAAAATGTAAGATTACACAAATAATTATTGACAAAATAACAAACATGTATTAACATCTAAACATATCTAAAATTCTTTTAGAGGTGCGAATCGCACATTCGGCAGTTTCTGCCAATTTTACTCACTAACGAAGGGATGGCAGGAACAAAAGGGTTCCTGCAGAAAGGAACAACTATGGAAAAAGAACTGAATAATGGCGCACTGGGAGCAAAGGAAGTAACTGTAAATTTGAGCAATTTTGCCCTGTTTTTGTCTGTAATGCGGGAAAAACGTGCCTACCAGAACACCTTAAGTATTATCATGGAGGAGCAGGACATCTGTATCCGTGAGGTAAAGGTAGAGAGGGTGGTTCTGAATAAGTCCGGAAAAAGGGCAATCCGGTTGGACGCATGGGCCATGTCGGAGGACGAGCGGCAGTTTAATATGGAAATGGAAAACCACAGTGAGAAAGACTTTATTCCCAAGCGTTCCAGGTATTATCAAAGCCTTATGGATGCGCCTGTCTTAAAGTCTGGGAAAGATACCAAATATAAAGATTTGCCTTCCACAGTCATTATCTTTATTACTCAGGATGATATTTTCAAGAAAGACAGAGCAAAGTACACCTTTACGGAGCAGTGCGAAGAGGTGGCTGATTTAAAGTTAGAGGATGGAACCACAAAAATATTTTTGAATATGACCAGTAAAAACGGTACACCGGAGTTGGTAAGTCTGTTACAATATATGAAAGAGACAAATATAAACAATCCGGAGATACTGGTAAAAGATGAGCGGATTTTGGAATTAGATGCAATTGTCAATGAAGTGAAGGAATCGGAAGAATGGGAGGAAGTAAAAATGGACATTCTGGATTATGGAATTGAAATGGGCAAAGAGATTGGAAGAGCAGAAGGAATAGAGCAAGGAATAGAGCAAGGAATAGAGCAAGGTGAGATTCTCACCTTAGTAAATCAGGTGAGCAAAAAACTTCAAAAAGGATTGGTGGTAGCAGAGATAGCAAATCATTTGGAGGAACCGACGGAGAAAATACAAAAAATTGTTGATTGTATTAATCAGGGAATGGACGTAGGTGAAATATACCTGCTTTGCGGGGAAGAAAAATCATAACAATAGTTTGATAGTAGAGTGGCTTGCGGGCAAGAGGGGCATAGTTACCTTTCTATAAAAAAACAAGTATCAAAAGTAGAAAAAAGCGGGTATACGAAGACGGACATTTCAAGGTATAATCTACCTAGAATGTCTGTTTTTGTTGTGGTAACAAAGAAGGTTACAGAATGGTTTACATAACTATTAGGAGGTAGAAAATGGCAGTTAGACAGGATGGAAACAAACTGATTATAGAAAGAGGTGTCAGTCAGGTTTGGATTGAGCCTTGGGGAGAAAATTCCCTTCGCGTACGCATGACCTGCGAACCTATTATGGACGGAAATGATTGGGCGCTCTGTGAGAAAATAAAGGAGTGTCCGGCTGAGATAGCATTTGAAGAAATTGATACCACAGACCCCTGGTATAAAGGGGAAGAGTGGGCGAAGTACCACCAGACGGGGATTGTGGCTACGTTGAAGAACGGTAATATCGTAGCAAAAGTAAACCCTGAAGGGTGGATTAGTTATTACAATGCCAAAGGGGAACTTTTAACGGAGGAATATTGGAGAACACGAGACAGAATTAACCGGTATTGTGTACCTCTTCGCGTAGAAGGCAGACAGATGAAGCCCATTTTGGGAAGTACAGATTACGAACTGACTGCAAGATTTGAGGCTTTTGACGATGAAAAAATCTTTGGTATGGGTCAGTATCAGGAAAAGAATCTGAACAAGAAGGGGGCTATTTTGGAACTGGCACACCGTAATTCTCAGGCAAGTGTACCTTTCTATGTTTCCAGCAGAGGTTATGGTTTCCTTTGGAACAATCCGGCCATAGGTACTGCATCCTTTGGCGCAAACAAAACAGAATGGTATGCCAAAACTACCCGCAAGATGGATTACTTTATCACCGCAGGCGATACTCCTGCACAGATTGAAAAGCAGTACAGCGATGCTGTAGGCCGGACACCGATGATGCCTGAATTCGGTCTGGGTTACTGGCAGTGTAAACTGCGTTATCGCAATCAGGATGAGATTTTGGCGGTGGCAAGAGAGCATAAGCGCCGTGGGCTTCCCATGGACGCCATCGTTGTGGACTTTTTCCATTGGACCATGCAGGGTGAGTTTAAGTTTGAGCCCAGAGATTGGCCGGATCCCGATGCCATGGTAAAAGAACTGAAAGAACTGGGAATCGAGACTGTAGTTTCTGTATGGCCCACCATTGACGAGCGCAGTGAGAACTTTGGCGAGATGAACAGCAAGGGCTATCTGGTGCGGGCAGACCGCGGTAACAGCAATCATATGACTTGGATGGGAAATACGGTGTTCTATGATGCGACACATCCCGGTGCTCAGAAATTTGTTTGGGAAAAATGTAAGGAAAATTATTATAAAAAAGGCATCCGCATTTTCTGGCTGGATGAGGCGGAACCGGAATATGGTCCTTATGATTTTGACAATTACCGCTATTATGCCGGACCTGCACTTCAGTGTACCAATATTTACCCCAATATGTACGCAAAAGGCTTCTACGATGGTTTGAAAGAAGCGGGAGAAAAAGAGATTCTTTCTCTGGTGCGCTGCGCATGGGCCGGGGGGCAAAAGTATGGTGCCCTGACTTGGTCAGGAGATATTCATTCTTCTTTCCGTGCTATGAGAGAGCAGTTGCAGGCGGGGCTTAATATGGGTATGGCAGGTATTCCCTGGTGGACTTCCGATATTGGCGGATTCATCGGCGGTGATATTTCAGACCCCTATTTTAAAGAGTTGCTGCTCCGGTGGTTTGCGTGGGGAGCATTTTGTCCGGTGTTCCGTATGCACGGCGAGCGTTCACCTTGGTATGAAAGAGAACAGGAATTTATTAACAATGTGCGTCAGCTTACTTCAGGTCAGGATAACGAGGTGTGGAGTTTCGGAGAAGATAATTATGAAATTTTGAAAGAGTATCTCTTCGTCCGTGAAAGACTTCGTCCTTACATCCGTGAGGTTATGAGAGAGGCCAGTGAAACAGGTGCGCCGGTAATGCGTCCTATGTTCTTTGATTTCCCGGAAGACAAGGTTTGCTGGGAAACAGAAGACCAGTATATGTTTGGTCCCGACCTTTTGGTGGCACCTGTTATGGAAATCGGCATGCGCAGCAGAAGTGTATATCTGCCTGCCGGTCTTAAGTGGACCGATGCCAAGAGCGGCAAGGTTTACGAGGGTGGACAGAGAGTAGAAGTGGATGCACCTGTAGATATTATTCCGGTGTTTGTAAGAGAAGGAAAAACTTACGAAATATATAAATAAATATATAATCCGGGCTTCTTTGGAGGTCCGGATTTTTCGAGAATAAAGGGATGGAGAAAATAATGAACGGATTAAAGGAAACAATTGATAAAATAGTGACGGAAGGTATGGCGCAGGATAATATGACCGGTGCCAATGTTCTTGTGTTGCACAAAGGACAAGTGATTTTCCGGGAAAGTTACGGATATGCAGATAGAGAGAATCAAGTGCCTATGAAAGATGATACCATCTTTAAATTGTATTCCATGAGTAAACCTGTTACGTCTGCAGCGGCCATGATTGCTGTGGAAAAGGGACTTATCGGTATTCAGGACCCGGTAAGCAAGTACTTGCCGGAGTATGGGAATTTAAAAGTTTATAATACTGATGGAACCGTCCGACCGGCAAAAACGGAAATGACAGTTTTCCAGCTTCTTACCATGACATCAGCACTTTGTTATCCGAATATTGATACTCCTACCGGTATGGATATGTGTAAGGTGTTCGATGCTGCTAAGGAGAAATTACTTCGCGGTGAGCACACAAGTACCAGAGAGTATTGCAGACTGATTGCAGGAGTTCCTTTGGATTTCGACCCGGGCGAAAGGTGGGCTTACGGACTTTCTGCGGACGTGCTGGGCTGTATTATTGAGGTGGCATCGGGACAAAAATTAAGTGAATTTATGAAAGCGGAGTTGTTTGAGCCTTTGGAAATGACAGATACGGATTTTTATGTGCCGAAGGAAAAATGGCACCGATTGGCGCAGTGGTACTTGAAGGATGAGACGACGGGAAAACTGAATGTGTTTGAAGATATACATTTAGGTGTGGGAAAATATGATGAAGCGCCGCTTTTTGAATCCGGCGGTGCAGGTTTGGTATCCACACTGGAAGATTACAGCCATTTTGCACAGATGATGATTAATGGCGGTAATTATAAGGGACGCCAAATCTTAAAACCGGAAAGTATTGAAATGATGTCCAAGGACCAGTTGAAAACGGAGCAAAAGGTGCGGTTTGACTGGGACAGTGTCAAAGGGCATGGCTACGGATTTTTGATGCGCGTACTTTTGGATCCTAAGGAAGCGGCTACTAAGGCTACAAAGGGTGAATTTGGCTGGGACGGCTGGACCGGTACATATGTGATCATGAACCCTGCGCAGGAACTTTTGATTGTTTATTTGATTCAGCGGGTGGGCTCCGGTACAACGCCGGAAGTGCTTGCGATAAAAAATGCTGTATATGATGCGGTTTTGTGCTAAAATAAAAAAGTTAAAAAACGAAAACGAGAGTAAAGCATGAATATTTTGACGTTGGAAAATATCACAAAAGCATATGGAGAACGCAAACTTTTTGACGATGTTTCTTTTTACTTGCAAGAAGGAGAAAAAGTGGGGGTTATCGGCATTAACGGAACCGGAAAAACTACCCTTCTTAGGATGGTGGCGGGAGTGGAGGAACCGGACGAGGGAAGAGTGGTGACTGCTTCTAATATAAAAGTGCGCTATTTGCCCCAAAATCCGGAATTCAATCCTGCGGATACGGTGATTCAGGCAGTACTCCGGGATAACGGTGAGGAAATTTATGGATTTCATGCGGAAAGCGAAGCAAAATCCATGCTGACTAAACTGGGGGTATCTGATTTTGAGAGAACCTGCGAGGGGCTTTCCGGGGGAGAGCGTAAGAGGCTGGCACTGGTGTCGGTACTTCTTTCTCCGGCAGAACTTTTGATTTTGGACGAGCCCACCAACCATTTGGACAATGAAATGGCGGATTGGCTGGAGGAACAACTGAAAAAGCGAAAAGGCGCCATGATTATGGTAACCCACGACCGCTATTTTTTGGACAGTGTCACAGAGCGTATTGTGGAAATTGATAAAGGGAAGATCTATTCCTACGAGGCCAATTATTCCGGTTATCTGGCTTTGAAGGCAGAGCGGGAAGAAATGGCGCAGGCCAGCGAGAGAAAACGCCAGTCCATTTTGCGGGTGGAAATAGAGTGGATGCAGCGCGGCGCAAGGGCAAGGTCTACTAAGCAAAAAGCCCACATACAGAGATATGAAGCGTTGCGGGACCAGACGGCTCCTGTAAAAGACAAGACGGTGGAATTAGGTTCAGTGGCATCCAGACTGGGCAGAACCACGGTGGAAATAGAACACCTGAGTAAAACTTATGGTGAAAAGACTCTGATAAAAGATTTTTCATACATTTTTCTGAAAAATGACAGAGTGGGTATTGTGGGACCAAACGGTTGCGGAAAAAGTACGCTGATGAAAATGATTATGGGTCTGGAGCAGCCGGACGAGGGGAATATAGTCATTGGGCAGACAATAAAAATCGGTTACTATGCCCAGGTAATCGGAGAGCAGGAAATGCCTGCAGGCAAGAGAGTGATTGATTATATCCGTGATGTGGCAGAGTTTGTTGAAACTGATGAGGGTAAGATTTCGGCAGCCAAAATGCTGGAACGTTTTTTGTTTGAAGGCGAAGAGCAATATGGTCTGATTGGAAAACTTTCAGGAGGCGAGAAAAGACGTTTAAACCTGCTAAAGGTTCTCATGGGTGCACCAAATGTACTGATTTTGGATGTAAACTGTAGTACCCTTTTAAGGTGTGCATAGAGTGTATTGTGTAATAAAATAGGTGTAAAAAGAACAGGATACACAAAAATATCATAGAACTGTGTATAGTGTAGTAAAGGATGTAGTCAAAATAAGATGACTACTTTTTTATTAGGTGTATAATGGAATACAGAACAAGATGAAAGAGGAAACAACATGAATTTGATTAACATAGAGAATCTGACAAAGTCCTATACGGAGAGGAAATTATTTGATGGTGCATCCTTTTCCTTACAGGAAGGAGAGAAGGTAGGTGTCATTGGTATCAATGGAACCGGAAAGACAACCTTACTAAAAATGATTATGGGTGAGGAAGAAACGGATGAAGGAACCGTTACACTCGCTAATCATGTGGTGCTTCGTTACCTGCCACAGCATCCGGAGTTTGCACCGGATAAAAGTAGTTTGGATTGTGTACTGGAAGGAAATGTGACAGAGGAAAACCGTTGGTCCATAGAGAGTGAAGCCAAGGCAATGATGACACGTCTTGGGATTAAAGATTTCATGCAACCTGCGGGACAGTTATCCGGAGGTCAGAGAAAACGACTTGCACTCATTTCGGTACTGCTTTCCCCGGCAGACATTCTTTTGTTGGATGAGCCTACAAACCATTTGGATAATGAAATGGCAGATTGGTTGGAAGACTATCTGAAAAAGTGGAGAGGGGCACTCATCATGGTAACCCATGACCGTTACTTTTTAGATAGCGTGACGAATCGAATTATAGAAATCGATAAGGGTCTGATTTATAGTTACCAGACAAATTATTCAGGATACTTGGAATTGAAAACCCAGCGTCAGGAAATGGAGTTGGCAAGTGAAAGAAAACGTCAGTCCATACTTCGTGTAGAACTGGAATGGATACGCAGAGGAGCCAGAGCGCGTTCCACAAAGCAGAAAGCACATATACAGCGTTATGAGGAGTTAAGAGATCGTCAGGCACCGGTGCAGGATTCGCAGGTGAAATTAAGTTCTATCTCAACAAGACTTGGAAAAACCACAGTAGAGCTGGAACATATCTGTAAAGCATATGGGGAGAAAATACTGATAGATGATTTTTCCTATATCTTTTTAAAAGGGGACAGAGTTGGATTTGTTGGACCGAACGGCTGTGGAAAATCCACGCTGATGAAAATTATTGCAGGAATGATACCGCCGGACTCCGGACAGGTTATCATTGGTCAGACTGTTAAGATGGGTTATTATGCACAGGAAATCGCTTCAGAAAAGGGAGGCGATGAAAATGAAGTTGACCTATCTTATATGGACCCAAAGCAAAGAGTGATTGATTATGTGAAGGATACCGCAGAATATATCCAGACAACAGAGGGTAGTATCTCTGCATCCGCCATGTTGGAAAGATTTTTATTTCCACCGGAAAAACAATATAGTCCGATTGGAAAACTGTCCGGCGGTGAGAAGAAGAGATTAAACTTACTTCGTGTGCTGGCCACTTCCCCAAATTACATCCTTTTGGATGAGCCTAGTAACAACCTTGACATAGCCACATTAACCATATTAGAAGATTACCTGGACCGTTATGAGGGAATTGTTGTTACCGTGTCTCATGACCGATATTTTCTTGACAGAACCATGAAACG
>JAFUIR010000001.1 GCA_017468395.1 Lachnospiraceae bacterium
ATCATTTTTCCATTTCAGGCGGTGACAGACACACTCTCTCCACCACCCAATTATCATTTTTCCATTTTAGGCGGTGACAGACACACTCTCTCCACCACCCAATTATCATTTTTCCATTTTAGGCGGTGATAGCCACACTCTCTCCACCGCCCAATTATCATTTTTCCATTTCAGGCGGTGACAGCCACTCTCTCTACACCGCTCGGTTCTCTTTTTTTTATTTCAGGCGGTGTAACCAACCTTCCCTCCACCGCCCAACTATTATTTTTCCATTTCAGGCGGTGACAGCCCACACAAACTACCGCTCCTTACAATGCATTCCAATACAACAAGAAAATAAGTACGCATCCCCATGCATTTCCTGTTTTCTTGCGGACCATCAGCATGCCGTAAATCAAAAATATTGTACACAACATTTCAATAACAGCATCGGGTGTCACCCCGATTGCACCATGCACAACAATACACATGATGGCACAAACAAATGCTCCCCAATCCCAAAATCTGCTCTTTGACGGAAAGCGCTCACTAATTTTGTCTGCAATGACAACATAATTGAATCCTTCAAAAAATCCCCAACATATCGCAATTATTAACATCCCAACGATATTATTAGGAAAACCGCTTCTCACCACTTCATATGTAAAATTAACATCAGAAAACGGAAACCATGCATGCACATTTCCGGCCATCAGACCATATACAAAATCCGGGACACAACATAACGCAGACAATGCCAGCGTTAATACTAATTTATCACAATGCAACCCGTATGACAGAAAGCTTTCCTTTCGCATAATTGAAACAACCGATATTCCCAAACCGGCGAGTCCGAACTGGAACAGAACGCCCATAAATAGCACCCTTAAAACAATGTTAATAGCAGGATTATAAGCAATTTCATTTATTTTACTGCCAAAAGCCATGTAAATTCCCAAATTCAACATGGAAATTATTAAGATAATCCACAGATCAATATCCAGTTGTTTCTTACGGTCTTTTGTTAACATTTTTACCCTCCTCCAAGGTTAAAGTCGTCCTACAATTTCATGGAAATTTTTCCGTTCACATTTTCCCCCGTACAATCTTTACATTATCAAATTAAACAGACTCCTTTCTGTTGCAGAATGTAAATACGAGCGCAGCGAATAAAATACGCAATATTCTGTGTATTTCACAGCAGGCAAACGTTGCCAAATAGGATAACAGCACCGTTCCAACGAACAAGATAGCCGTTTGGTTTCCCACAATTCCATACAATATGTACTGAAACAAAACAACCCAAATAAAATGGTAGAAATAGAAGAGAAACGACCTTTTGCTCATATATTCCGAAACGCTTCCGGTAAAATTTAAATATCTTTTTGCTAAGCCAATCAAAGCGATTACCATGAACCACTTGGACACATATTTCATAATATCATTCACAAAAGCATAATCCCCGTCCGTCCAAAGAAACAGGTACACGTTAAGGATGGTAGATACCAGTCCGATTCCAAACAGCACCAGGCGGTGCTTTTCTAACTTGCATACGGTTTCTTCATTAGCAAACACATAATAACCCAGCAGGAAAAAATATGTATATTCCGCCAGGCTCTTGCCTCCTATGGAAAGCCAATCGCTAAAAACCGGTATTGGCAGTCCCAAAAGCAAAATAAGCCAAAATGGCATGCTTTTTCCGGCTTTGGGAACAACCTTTTCCAATAAAACAATTATGCCGACACTCACAAACGAGATAACTAACAGATACAGCAAAAACCAAAATTGTCCTACCGAAAATCCTCCGTCTGCTCCTGTCAAATCCGTCCACTTTGTAAAAAATATAATATAGTGCTTCAAAAATCCCTCATTGTAAGAATCGTTGAACTTATCCCCTATATACGACATTACCGGCATAAGGACGATTGTTCCAAGCAAAAAAGGGACCAGCAGTCTTTTCACTCTTTCGTAAAGATATTCCTTATAAGTTCTCTTTTGCAACGCATACACTGTACTCATGCCAGACAACACAAACAACAGTGGCATAAAATAAGGACTAAAAAACACAATGATACTGCTTATCAAAGGATTTCCCTCAATGAAAATATAATTGGGTTCACCCCAAGTATTCCATGCCTGCGAGGCATGATACGGAATAAGTACTAACAGAATCATCCATCTTAAATTATCCATATAAAGTTTTCGTATATTTGAAGCCATATCCTCTCCCCACCGGTTTAATACGCTACTCTCTATTTCTTAAACGAATTCTCAAAAGTATGTTTCCGCACTAGATGAACTCCGTAAATTCCCAGCAAAAGGTACGATACCAGGCAGGCAAGCAGCGCCAGCGGCGGATACTGGTTGCTTGTGGAAAAGCAAAACGGAATCCCGCAAAGATTGATAACCAAATGCAAGAGAATGGGGACCCAGAGGTTCTTACTCATCACATAAACCGCACCAAAATACACCCCAAGCGCGGTTGCCCAAATCACTTTGGCTACGATGGTTACCAACGGTTGCCCCAGGGCACCGAACGCATGCCCGAGTCCGAACAAAACAGAGGCAATATAAATTGCATACAATGTTCCATTCTTTTGTTTTCCAAACCACTTTGCAAGCAGGTTTTGAAGAAGCCCGCGCAGATACAATTCCTCCATAATGCCCACGCCGATGTAGTACACAACGCCTTCGATGAACACCCTCCATACAGTAGGCCTGTTATCAAAGGGTGCTAGGCCAATGCAAAAGGAAAGGGTTACCAAAATGGTCATAAGTACTGCAGGAAATCCGTATTTTCTCAAACCTTCTGTCAACCCGTCCGTTTGCAAACCAAACCGCCAATCCTTCAGCAAAAACTTTCTGCATAAGAAGCAAATCCCAAAAGCCAGCAAAAAATTGATCATCAAGGTAAAATAAATCGGATTGACGTCCCGGAATTTCACATTACAAAACAAACCCACCGGCAATGCGGTCATTTCCATAAATGTCATGAGAAGCGTCAAAACAACTACCACAATCGTTTCCGCCTTGTTTTTCATTTCCTGCAGCCTCCTTACCGGTTCTTTTCTATGCTCCTCCAAGGTTACGCTTTTTCCGAAATCATATGTTTTCGCCGGTTGCCTGTCTTCTTAATCCTCCGGCATAATGATTGCCGCAATCAGATATGCAAGAAGTCCGGTTCCCGCAAAAACAATCATAAACACCCAGACCAGGCGAATCAGCGTTGCATCCACATTGAAATATTCCGCAAATCCTCCGCACACTCCGCAAAGCTGTCTGTTATATCTGGATTTCACTAATTTTTTCGTTTCCATTTTTTTACTTTGTTCCTTTCAAATATCTTTTTTGCCTGAAAAATCAATAAATATAAAACGGTAAAAGCATCAAATAGGGAGCAGTAAGAATTGCCATCCATTTTGCTGTATATTTTGCATCTTCTTCTCCAATTCCCTCTTTTTTTCGCAGGACTCTATAATTAAATAAATATAC
The DNA here is from genome assembly GCA_017468395.1 of Lachnospiraceae bacterium. Lineage (GTDB taxonomy): Bacteria > Bacillota > Clostridia > Lachnospirales > Lachnospiraceae > Acetatifactor. The sequence continues at coordinate 3,472 of JAFUIR010000001.1, forward strand.
CAAAAAACCTGCCAAAGCCACCGCATAACAGTTGACTTGAAATGCCAGGGGATTGTTCCAGCAAGATAACATGGAACTGCCTGACCACAATGCTAAAACTTTCCCCAAATCACTAAGTAAACCTGACGTATTGTGCCAAAGCCAATCTCCGAAAAATGCGGCAAACGCATATATCACAATCAGAAGTATGGTTCCGATAAAATCCGCAGCGAATCCGAGCAGCCAACTTTTCCAGGCATTCTTCTTAAGGATCTCTTTATCATTTTGTACCCCTCTTTTCTTAAAGCACCCCTGCAACACCATATAGTCCACCAGAAAGTTCGCCGGAATAATAAGTAGCCACCACCAGCCCGGCACCCAAACAATGAGCCATAGCGGAAAAATCAAATTGTACAATCTAACCTCTCGTCTATGCATAGTACATCCCCCCTTTTTCCAATGATTCGAAAACCTCTCCGTTCTTTCTTCATTTCGTTATTTGCTCTGCACCTCAATATTTCCCATCACGGTACGAAGGTCTAACAGCACGTCAGCTTCCGGATGCACTTCAACACCTATGACGATATTTCCCATAATATTGTCCGGGTCGCACTGATAAACTACAGTCTCATCCGGCAAATCCAAATAAACATTTCCCATGACACAATCCGTCGTAAGGCTGCTAAGAACGGAACCATCCATGTATACGTTACCCATCATACAGTGAATTTCTCCGCTGGAAACCGTAACATTTTCGACTTCCAAGTTACCTGCTGCACTGCTGATTTCCAAATATTCTGCTTCCAAATCAGACATTTCCAAATTACCACCGGCAATCTGCAGTTCCATTTCACGGCTTTCCAACTTGGTATTGGTTTCAAAGTTGCCTGCTGCCAGCATAATGGTTACCTTATCCAAGGTATCTTCCGGCACATACAAAGTCACATCACCTACAACGCCTTCTAAACCGCCTGCGATATACAACGCACCGTTTTCGCTGTAACACTGGAACGGCAAATCGCTTTCCACGTAGTATGTATTGTTGTGGCTTCGCTCCACCTCAAAATTTCCGGCAAAAACGATAACCTGCAAATCATCCACTTCATTTGCAGAAACCGCACCAAACGCCTCTCCGGAAGGGTAGATGGGATAATCCACATTCCATTCTTCAACACCGATTGAAAAATCCGAAAATTCTACATTCAGGAAATTACCGACACCTTCTACTGCGGACATCACACCATCCCCAATCATCCGCAGGCCGCCGGTGGAAATTCCCACGAGCAACAATATCAGTCCCAAAATAAAATTAATCAAAGCAGCAATCAATGAACCTGTTATAAATTTTTTCATGCGCCTGCCACCTCTCTTTTTCCAAATAATTTATTCCAAAGTGCCTTGAGGCATCCCCAGAGCCACGGAATTAAGTATCGGCAAATTACGCTTGTCAGCACCAAAAGAATCAACCCGATTGCGGAAATGATAAAGGCGATACCCACAATCATGAGACCAATCGGCCATGCCGTAAACAATGTCACAATACCCGTAATCAATAACACAACTGATACAATCAAAAGAACAACGCCTGCAATTGCAAATCCGACGAAGGAACATGCCGCAGTTGCAATCATCCCGAGAATGGAAATAATAATTGGAATCCAAAGAGGGGATAACAGTACCAACAGAGTAATCGTAAGCGCCAATGTGCCGTCTGACATTTTCTTCTTTCCGGCAGTTGCATTTGCATTTTGCGTACCGGAAGCATTTCCGTATGCCGACTGCGCCCCGTTTGCCGCACCACCGGTGTAAGTTCCTCCGGTGTAGGTATTTTGCTCATTTCCGGTAGCGTTACCGGATTCCACCGTTGCAATATTTGTATTTTCTTTAAACTGATCTGCCTTTTTGTCCTGGTAACCCTGCTCGGTGAATTCGCCTTCACGGCTTTCGTTTCGGATGCTTTCCGCAACTTCCTCCGGGCTTCCGAAAGCCGCAATCACTTCATCTTCCTTTTCCGGGCCCGCATCCTCAATATAATCATTGTAATACATCATGGCTTCTTCCCGTTCCGCTTCCGGCATATCCGAAAGAAGCTGTTCCAATCTATCTAAAAATTCCTGTTTTTTCATTCTGCTACTCCTTCCTCAAACATCTTTGTAATCTTTCCGGAATAGGTTTTCCATTCGGATTCATACAAATTAAGTTGTGCCCAGCCTTGCTCCGTCAGCTTGTAGTACCTCCGGTTTCTTCCGGCGCACTCCTGATCATACACTTCCAAACAACTCTCTTTCTGCAATCTTCGCAGTACCGGATATAAGGTAGATTCACTGATTTCGATGACCGAACGAACCTGTTGGGTAATTTTGTATCCGTACGTACCTTCCACACATTTTGACACTACCGCCAGTACAATGGCATCCAGCAGCGCCGCGCCTGTATTAAAAACCATATCCATTCTCCTTTCTTTTTCTTTTATGATTTCAAATATAATACTTATTTTTCTGCAATATTATATCTCGTATAATATTGTTTCTTTTTCATACTATATGTCATATAATATTGTATGTCAATATAATTTTGTAAATTTTTTCAATTTTTTCCAAAATTGTATTTCACAGAAGAAAAAGGTATAATGAAGGCATATAAAAAAAGGCTCACTACGGAGCCCGAAAAAGAAAGGATTTTCCATGACAACACCCCTGAACTTAGCAATGCAACATCGTACCATCTGCGGCATGGGCGGAACCGTACACTATTGGATTTCAAGACCGGCGACTGCTGCCAAAGGCACCATCTTCTTTACCCATGGCCTGACCGCCAACCACACTATGTACGAAAAGCAGGCAGAATACTTCCGAAAGGACTACATCGTTATCCTTTGGGATGTCCCTTTGCACGGGTTGTCCACGCCCTATGAAAATTTTTCTTACGAACGTACGGCCCATGATATGAACCACATCTTAGAGCAGGAAGGCATTGAAACCGTCTGCCTGGCCGGAATGTCCATGGGCGGTTACTCTTCTCAGATGTTTGCGCATCTTTATCCGAAAAAAACGCAGTGCTTCATCGGAATTGATACCACGCCCTTTGGCACTGCTTATTATTCCAAATCAGATTTGTATTGGCTCTCCAAGGTAAAACCCATGGCCAAATGGTTCTCTGATACAATACTTCGTAAAAGCATTGCCAAATCCGTATCCGTAACCGACTATTCTTATCAGAAAATGATGGCTATGCTGGCACCCCTATCCAAAGACAAGATTATCGAACAAATGGATATCGCTTACGGAACATTTGCCCGGGAAAACAGAAATCTTCACATCGAATGCCCCGTACTTATTTTGCTGGGCGATAAAGACCGCACCGGAAAAGTAAAACAATACTGCAGAGCTTGGTCCAAGGAAACCGGATACCCTCTGCATATCATTAAAAATGCCGCCCATTTCTCCAATGGTGATAATGCGCCTCAAGTAAATGCAGAAATTGAAGCATTTATCCGGAAGATGGTTTTATGAAACATCTTAAAAATTTGTCTCATTTTTTATCTTTCTCTCTATCTTCCACCGTCTTACGGTTTTCTTTATTTTTTAAGAATCGCCATAATCCACTCAACATCCGGCGTGTCCATGCCTTCATGCATTGCCATCTCTTCCATGATTCCCTGCACCGTTGCCCAGAAGCACATGGATAAAAGTTTACTATCCCCCGGACGGAACACACCATTTTCTTGGCCTTTTTGAATCATCTTAGCGGATTCCTCTATCGTATTTACGGAGAGGGCAATCTTTCTTGCCTCCTCAGGCATACCGACTCTTCTTGCTTGCCCCATAAGAATAAACATATGAAAAACCCAGGGCTCGTTTTTTGAAAATGCAAAAAGTCTTTTCAGAAATTCCGTAAAATAAACCTCCGGCGGAATATCCGGCATTTTGTCATCAAACTTCGTTGCCGCAGCTCCCATCTTAACCAACGCAAGCAAAAGTTCTTCCTTCGATTCAAAATAATGAAACATAAGTCCGGTACTCATAGGTACCGCAGCTGCAATATCCGCAATCTTCGTGTCATAGTATCCCCGATTCACAAAAAGCTGCAATGCCGTCATTAAAATTGCTTTTCTTCTTTCTTCCTTCTGCTCTTTTCTGGTCATAATTGTCCCCATTTCTATATAATACTAGAGTTCAATACTTCTTCTTTGTTTTTTGAGAATTCTCTGAATAGCAAACTTACCACTGGCTACCGCAACCGGAAGCCCACCCGGTGAATTGGTCCACTGACCGGCAACGTACAAATTCTTTATCCCCTTTAGTGTCCCCTTCATCTTGATTTGTTTCCCCATCGGTGTTGTAACAAAACTCATATAGCTTCCATGATATGCATTACAGTATCTTTCATAGGTAAGCGGTGTCCACGCATCCAAAAACTCAATATTTCCGGCATACAAAGGAAATGCTTTTTCGATTCGACCCTGCACTTCTTTCGCAAGTTGTGCCTTGGTGGTGCGATACTCCTCCTCAGGCAAGCTCTTCCAAAACTCATAATCTTCATCGGTCTGTGTAATGCATGTCTGGATTACCGTTCTGCCCTCTTTGATAAAAACGTCATCATATCCATAAGACTTTACATACATTCTGTCAAACCTTCTGTTTCCCACAGAAAGCGGATCCATATCAAGGAATACCGTCTCCCCTTCGCTCGGCGAAGTACTTACCGCAAATGCAACCTGAAATCCACTGGTGGCCGGATATGCTTTCGGTGCATCGTATGCAGCGTGCAACTCCTTTGGCATATATTTTTCGGAAATCAGCTTATGAAACAATAAATATGTATCTACCGTAGGAATGACATAATCGCCGGCAATAAAACGGCCATCCTCCAGTTCAATACCGGTTGCTTTCTTCTTTTCAATTCGAATTTTCCTAACATCGGTATTATAGCAAATTCTTCCACCCATGTCCTTATATTTTTTCTCCATGCGCAAGGACATCTGAAGGGATGCCCCCATCGGAATGTTGCCGTTTCCATCCGCCATAGTTGCGTAAGAAACCAAGAATGAATAGGCACAGTAGGATTTGGGAAGATAATCACACATCATATGCTGAAGCAGGGGATGTTTAAATCGCTTACTATATTCCTCCAGCGATATAGAACCAAATTCTTTCATGACTTTGGGGAAATCCATCATGTTCTTACCCATGTCGATATAATCTTTGACACCCCACATTTCCATCGGCTTCTTTGCCGGAAACAGACATTGCTTAGAATATTCCACATACTCAATAAACTTCTTTATCTCTTCTTCATCTTCCGGGGATAATGCAATCAATTCTTCTTTCGTGCGCTCTAAATCATTCCATAGCGTCACCTTTTGTCCGTTGTATGTGGATGAATAAAATGCATTGATGGGTGCATATTCCATATCATCATCCAACGCACCTACTGTTTTCCAAACATCGTAAAGTTCTGTTCCCTTCTTCGTACCCGTTAACCAATGAATACAGTTATCAATGTGGAATCCTTTTCTGTTCCATCCAATACATTCTCCACCCGGAATCGCATTTTTCTCATAAATTTCCGTCTCAAAGCCTGCAAGCTGCGCATATATTCCTGCAGAAAGTCCGGCAATCCCTCCACCAATGATAATTACTTTTTCTGTCGCTTTATTTTTCATTTTTTCCTCCTTGTGCTTGTTGATTTTGTTTTAATTGATTTCATTTTCATTGAATCTATATTCAATATAATGCATGGATATTATTTTGTCAACAAAAAATTGACTAAAATCAAAAGATTAAAGTCAACTTTTTGTTTGCACTGTTTATTCTTCTTTCAAAAATGCTGCTTACATTACTTATATTTTGCGCCTTCCAGCACCGAAAGATTAATCAATTTTTCTTTTGTATTCTTGCCATTTGCATAACGCACCAAAACCCAGCAATCATCCACATCAATCACTTCGCAAGCAGTATTTAGTAAATCAATATCCATATTGTCGTCGTCAAACTTAAGAATCATCTGCTTTCCAGGATTCTCCTGTAAAGTAAAATGGCGGGGTAAATCCCCGCCAGCCGATGGACTAGGACCTTTCGGTCAGCCCAAATATTAATGCACTTCGTGCAACAGATTCATATCTGTATAATTATTACATGTTGTTTCCCACAAAACATCAACAGGTTTTATAATATTTCAGCCTCACAGAGCGAAATACACGCTTCGCACAAAGCTTTGATTTGTACTTCTAGTATTTCGACTAATTATTCTTTTGGATACCCTCTTTTATTTTAGAAATACGTACTTTCCAAATCAAATACTGCACTATCCAAACTACAATAAATATTACCAAGAAAATGGCAAAATAACTTAATATACCTTTAACAGAATGCTCCATCCACTCGCAAATATATGCAACGGTCATCATAAGTACAGATACGATTCCAAAATAAATACCTGTTTGTTTTAATAAACTCCATTTATCCATTTCCCAGATAATAGAGCTCCCTGCAAATCCGGCTCCAAGAACAGCACTTAATACAGTCTGTATGATAATCGCTGTTACCTCATTGCCAAATCGTTCAACCAAACTCGGAACACATGGATAGTAACTACCATCACCGATTGCAAGCGAAATTCCAATTGTAATCAAATAGCTAATTACAATTCCACCTAATAATCCAACAAATACTCTACGAGCAAATTCTTTTTTCATATATTTTCACCTCATAATCCTAATACCTTTTTTATTTTGGAAACATATCTCCTGGAAACATAACTTACCGTTCCATTTGATAATTCCATACAAATTGTTCCTACAAAGCTTAAATCAAGGCTTTTAACCTTCTTAAGATTCACGATTTCTGAATTAGATATCCTAACAAACTTACTGCTATCCAGTCTTTCTTCCGCTTCATAAAGTCTCAATCTAATTTGATACGTCCCTTTGTCAGTTTGGGTAAAAACCTTACTGTCTTCTGCATAAATCTTTACTATTGCATCTGTATCCAATAGCTCGACCTTATCCTCTCTAATACCGGAAATAATTGTTGGAGCATCATCTAATCTGCTTACAAAATCAACAACTCTGTTAATGTCTTCCGTCATATGCGCTGTTGTAATCATAATTTCAGGTTCTTTAGCTCCTGCATCGATATTAATATTCAGTTTCATGATTTTCCTCCTTTCTTGCTTTGTAGTATATCTGAATTAGAATTATTATCTACACCTTATCAATAGGTGGTCATTTTAGACACATAACTGGTCAAAACAACATTTTAGTCGATAACTTTACTCTAAGTTGACGCAGTTTCAATTCATCAATATCCGGCATTTCTAATTCTTTAAATATTTCTCGAACTATTCCTTAATTCTGTTTCGAGCATTCAAGCCGGCAAGTCAACTCATGTAGGGTCCGGATGACATAGCTATTTTCTGCTTTCGTAATAGTCAATAATCATCTGCGCGCCGCCCGAATTGCCCGGTGCTTGTCCTATGATTTCCCGGACTTTTGCAAGATTGTTTTTTATATCGGCATCGCAAAGTACGGACAAGACGGTTTCCTTCAGCGTTTCTTTACTTGCCTGCGAATACTCTAATCGTTTCCCCACACCAAGTTTTTCTACGCACCGCGCATTTACCGGCTGGTCAGACGCAAACGGAATCACAACCATCGGCGTCCCGCTTACCAGAGCCTCCGAAACGCTATTCATCCCACCATGGGTAACAAACACATCTGCCATTTTCAGCACTTCAAGCTGTGGCACAAAGCGGTAGATATGTATATTGGCCGGGAGCCGCTTTCTTAGGTCAAAATTCTCGCCGGCGGAAATAACCACATCTACCGCTTCATCGCCAAATGCCTCTATACATTTTTGAAAGAACGCTTCAGCTCCCTTTACCACGGTCCCCAGCGAAATATATACCACCGGGTTTTGCCCCTTTGCAAAATCAAAAGGCTCTCCTTTCCTATCGAAAATGGAGGGGCCCAGAAATTTGTACTGCGCCTCCGGAAATTCTGCTTCGTACGGCTGATATTCCCGAAGGGTATATACAAGATTCAGCTCAGGCGGATTAAAAATGATTTCATCAAGCCAGTTATCCGTTTTCATTGGAATGCCTTTGGCAATATTTTTCGTAAATGCTTTTGCAATCCATTTATGCTTAAAAACGGACATCGGGCCTTTGGACGCGATATATTCCTGCATCAACGTTTCGTTTGTGGCCGGAGCAGTGAAAATCCTTGCCACCGGTTTCTTGTACTTTTCCGCCAGATGTTTTCCCAAAAAGAAAAACTGTTCATAGATAACAAAATCATACTGTTCTATCATGCCTTCTGCCACGGCATACGCATTCTTCATCTGCTTCGAAAGCTGCTTATGGTTGTCATATCCGGCAAACTCTGCACCGCTTTCTGCAATCTTTTCTTCCCAGGAAAAAGGCAACAGGTAGGTTACCGCGCAGCCCTTTTTAATCAAATCCTTCACAAGACCGATGGTAGGTATCACATGACCATGATAGGGCAAATTTATAAATAGAATTTTCATGGTAGTTCTCCTTTTTCCGGCAGAAGCGAGAAATTTACGCCGCGCCAAAAATTTAGGCTAAGGCCCTATTTTTCATAAAAAATCAGTGTCAGTTTATCGTTTACCACTTCACTCTTTCCGGTTCTGTGATACCCCATTTTTTCATACAAATATCGATTTCCCTCTTCCTGCAAAATCGTATCTAATTCCCAATTGTCATGGCCATGGATGTCCTCGCACCGCTTCATGGCCTTTTGGGCAATTCCTCTGTTTTGGTGCTCCGGCAATACGAATAACGGACTGATCCTTTTCTTGCCCAGCGGATGGACGACAACCCGGATTGCCCCAACTTTGACATCATCCGCAACGATAAAATAGTAAAAAGTTTCCTTTTGTTTTAACCGATTTATCACCTTTTCCACCGGCTCGGCCGCCGGATTGGTTTCATAATCCTGATATTTATCGAGCAAATCCCGAAAGGATTTCACTTGCATTTCCCATAGTATGGAAGCATCCTCCAGGGTTGCCCTGACCAATTCTATATTCACACAATCGTACCTCCGCCTACTTTTCTGCCGATTTTCTCATTCCACCGCTCAGTTTTCTTTTTTTCTTTTCAGGCGGTGCAAAGCACTCTTCCTCCACCGCCTACTTTTCTTTTTCTCTTTTCAGGCGGTGCAAAGCACTCTTCCGCCACCGCCTACTTTTCTTTTTTTCTTTCTAGGCGGTGCAAAGCACTCTTCCTCCACCGCCTACTTTTCTTTTTCTCTTTTCAGGCGGTGCAAAGCACTCTTCCTCCACCGCCTACTTTTCTTTTTCTCTTTTCAGGCGGTGCAAAGCACTCTTCCGCCACCGCCTACTTTTCTTTTTTTCTTTCTAG
>JAFUIR010000012.1 GCA_017468395.1 Lachnospiraceae bacterium
AAAGAAGAGGAGCAGGAAATATATCAGTTTGGCATACGCAATGGTATGATTATTTTGCTGAATGTACTGACTGCATTCCTGATTGGACTTGTGACAGAGAAGTTGTTTGTTGTTGCAGTGTTTACCCTTTCCTTTATGGTTCTTCGAAGCTACACCGGAGGGTATCATTCAGACAGCCACATATTCTGCTATGTCGGTTCTAATCTGGTGCTGTTTATTCCGGTATATACAGAAATGTTGTTTGTACAGACTGACAATTATATTTTGATTATTTTTCTGGCTTTGGCATTTGGTATCATTATGGTATGCAGCCCGATGCACAGTAAGAACAGGAAACTGGATGAGGCAGAGCAGAAACACTTTGGCAGAAAAGCCAGGGTTATAACAGTTGTACAGCTTATAGTATTGGGAGTATTATGGTATATGGAGCAGGATGCATATGCTTATGCCATTTACTCCAGCATCTTCATAACAGCAGTTTTAATGCTGATTGGTAAAGTGCAGTTATGGTTACAGGTACATATAGAATAATTTAGTCCCTTTCGGAAGAGTGATCCGAAGGGGATTTTTATATGGCAAATAAAAGCGTTGTATGGTAAATTATATAATAGCACTAATATTTTTGGAGGATAAAGTTATGTTTCATAAAAAGGTACAGAAGGAAACATATGATAGGACAAAACAAAAGCCTGTGATTAGAAAGAGCATCTGTACCGGTGAGAAGGTTGCAGGTTTTAAGGATATACAGACAGGCAAGTTTACGGAAGTGATGCTGATTCGGGATAACAAAGATATGGATTTGTTTCTGGAGAAGTATGATATATCTGTGGCGGAAATAAAAACGGAGTGGTAAAGATATTTAATAATAAGGCGGTGTAAGGGGAGAAAATTATGCTTAAAAAACTATGCAAAAAGATTATCTTCGAAATTCGTATGCTCAGAATAGACGCAGAATGGTATGGAAGGTTGCATTGTTGGGAGATGTATCCGCCATCATTTTATTATCGATATACACCAAAGGAGCAGGAGGAAATACGAAGTAAGGAAATTGCGGAAATAAGAGCTATGCTGAGGGAGTATGAGGATAAACATAATCTGATGCAGATGGGAGGGCACAGCGTATGAGAGGATTTATCAAAAAATGGATTGTATGGACAATGGTTCTTGTTTTTGTGGCAGGTCTTAGTATGCCCATGCCAGTCTATGCGGCAGATGCGGAGTGGCGTATGATGCATGGCGAGCAGGATGCACTGGTAATAGGTACAATTGCGGAAATAACAGAAGAAGGTTACAGGGTAGAGGTGGCACAGCCTATGTGGTGTCAGCAGGATACTGCAAAGGGAAGAATGATACCATTAGAGGAAGTGCCTTCCGAGATGATAATTCCAGAGATTCGGTATGCATATTCCTATCATATGAGAAAGGCACCGGAAGCAGGAGATTGTATTTTCATTTCTGTGGATAAAAAGAATGGAGATATTTGGGAACAAAATTGGCTTGCTATGGAAGTAAGCAGCACCGAGCCTGATAGCATGCAGTTCGCACAACCGGAACATATGACAAGTAGCAAGTATGCATGGCAGATTTTTGTTCTTTCCGGTGGAGAAACCACATCCTTTGCCTTTGATGGTAATGATATCTTGTATGTGGATGGAGAAGTTGTATTTGACAGAATGGAATATCTGAAAGAACTGGAAGCACAGGAAGAGAGAGAAACAGAAGTATCTGAAAGTATAGTGATAACAACCGGCGAAGGGGCTGAAGTACAAAGAGAGGGCGAGAAACCGGAAACAGAAGATAAGAATTTGATAAATGAAGAATCGTCTGCCATAGCTGTTATCGGAGGAGCAGATGGTCCGACTGCTATTTTTGTTGCCGCGAAAATAGGAAAAGGCACAATTGTGGCAGGCGTTGTCCTTGTAGCATTTATTATTTGTGCTGTGATTGTGGGCGTTAAGAAGTTTAGCAAGAAGAAATAGAGAGTTTAAGCTAATGCGTTTTATAGAAGAAATGTCAGAGTGATATATTGTAGTTAAGTCCCTTTCGGAGAAGTAAACCGAAGGGGATTTTTTTATGTAGAATTGAAAGGGAAGGGAAACATAGAAATTATGAGAATAATGAAGAAATTTGCAACTTGTTACAGATAACTGTTCACTTGTTACACATTTATTGAAAGACACTATCTCTACAGGTATAGTACCGCAAAAAGGGCTAAGGAGTAGAGAATATATTGGTGTTTGCAAGGGGAAATACGCCTTACGAGATTGTGAAAGGCGCATATGAAGGGGTATTAAATATTTTTATAAAGTGGGTGCAGTTTTGCATGCTTTATTCGGCATGTGAATTGCACCCTATTTTTATGCCTATATGCAAGAACTCTAAAGCCAGAGGTCCACCCCGTGTCCTTCATTTCAAAAAATTACGAAATGGAGGACACATGGATGTCAGAATGGATACGAATAAGAGTAAAGGATTTTTACAAAGACGCCATCGGGGAAACAGAATATACATATGTTACCAGAGAAGTATATGAGGCGCTTACCGAAACATTCCGTAAAGAAGCACATGCACAGCAGATGCGTGATTTAAGGCATATTTCTAAGGAATGCTATACGGAGGGAGCAACTGAAGAGTTGGCATTTGATTCTACGGAGTCATTGGAGGATATGGTTATCCGCCATATAGAACTGGAAACCTTACAGAAAGCGATGCAGTCACTTACCGATGCACAAAAAGAGAGATTGCACCTTTATTTTTTTGAGGGGCTTACAATCAGAGAAATTGCGGAAAGACAAGGAGTGAACCGCAATGCCGTGTGGAAGTCTATTCAAGGAATTATTGCTCAAATGAAGCGATTTTTTGAATAATTCTACTTAGCGTAAGTATGGAGCCATAGATAACAGCTATGGCTCTATTTACGCGCATAAATATCAATTGTATTATCAGATATAATATATATAATTGCCGAGAACACTTTACTTTACATTTTCTCTTGTTCTCTAATTTTCTTTAATTGTTTTTTTTGTTCGCAAATGAAAAAATAGGATTCGTTTAGTTGTATTATTATATAGAGGGATGCAAAATGGACAAAAATGAGATTTTGAAAAGGGCGATACAAGAATATTCGCAGACAGTGTTAAAACTAGCTTACTCATATGTACAAAATAGTTCTGATGCAGAGGATATTGCACAGGATGTCTTTTTTGCACTCTTAAAAGAAGAAAAGTTGTTTTTGACAGAGGAACATTTAAAGGCATGGTTAATCCGGGTTACAATCAATAAGAGCAAGAATCATGTGAAAAGTAGTTGGTTTTCAAAAAGAAATGAGATGCCGGAAAATCTGAGTTATATGCCAAAAGAATATAATGAGGTTTTGGAGGCTGTCTTTCAGTTAAAGGAGAAATATAGACTGCCAATACATCTGTTTTATTATGAGGGTTATTCTATTCAGGAGATTGCAGAAATAATGAAAATCCCATCGGCTACAGTAGGAACAAGATTAAAACGTGGAAGAGAGAAATTAAGAATTTTGTTAGGAAGTGAGGATGGATTTATAAATGAATAGATATAAGGTAGCGATGGAGCAGTTATACTTTTCGGAAGATGTAGCAGATAAAATATATTTATCTGTTATGAGCAGGGCAGCTTCTACAGAAAGAAGAATTAAATATTGGCCAGCAATATATGCACTCATAGGAAGTGTTGCGGTAGTTATAATTTGTTTGACCAGCATAGACAGTCCATCTTTGGAGAGTGAATTTATTAGCGAAGAAGCAATAATGGAAATTGAGAATATAGAGACGGTTCGAGATATTCAGATGATTGAAGGTGGGGGAAACTATTATATTGATAACGTAGTCATTGAACCGGGAGAAATGGTTATTCTTAATACTGGTGCAGATTTACAAAACGGAGAGAAATCGGTTTTGTGTGGAAACTTGAGCGGAGAGAATCTGTGTTACAGTGTGGGATATATACATGAAGGCAATTATAATGAAATTAACGACAATATAGAGTTGGCTGAAGTGTCAGAAACAATCATAAGTAATGAAACGGGTAAGTATTATTGGTGTGTTATGAATGTATCAAATACCGCTGTGAAATTTGATGGTAATGTACAAATAGAGACAAGAAATTTGCTGTATAAAAGTTTTGGAGAAGACGTAGTTGTTGTAGATGGCGCGTGTACGTTTATTATCAATTATCATGGGAGTGAAATACTAGAGGAAATATATGTATATGATCATCAGACACAGGAAGAAAACAAAGCGGGTTATGGAACAGATACGATTTATAAAGTGAGTGTTCCAGGGGCTTATACTGTATATGCAATTACAAAGGAAGGGGGGATAATTAACTTAAAGGCTTATTTAACAATAGAGTATGAAGCCGAAAATACATCTGGGATAATTTCACTTTAAAAATACAAACAGGGGAAAATAAGGAGGAATCAAAAGGATGAAACGTATGATTAAGAAAATAGTAGTAATGTCTTTGGCATTTTCCATTCTCATGAATCATGGGGTTATGGCACATGCAAGTGAAGGTATCGATGATTTTTATATGTATGAAGAAAAATTGGAAGAACTAAATAATGAGTTAGGAACAACATATCAACTGACACCGGCTGCAGGCGAAAGTTATGAGGACATGGTAAAGTACTTTAGTGCGATGTCCATGGAAGAGTTTGAGGAATATATTAAGGACTGCTATGAATCAGAAGTTGAATTTGATTCTGTAATGGACAAACCTTTAGAAAATGTTGCTTCCAATAGTGGTATGGAGCGTTCGACATTAGGTACGCAGAAATATTATTATTCTGCAAATGCAAATTATCTGTATTTGAAAGCATACACTACAACAGTAAGTGGTGTGACTGTTTATACAGGAGACGTAAATTCGGCAGGGTATTCACTTTCCGTATATCCGGGTTATGCAGCAAATACATATTCGACATCGTTTGCTGATGATATGCGCACTGTTCAGGTTACTTATAATTGCACCAAATATTTGTCTAAATATGTAACAGATGCGGTGGCGTATACGCTAAAGATAACATATGGAGCAGGTGCGGGCGATATATATCCAACAATTTAAAGAGCAGCGAAAATAGCATGAATAAAATGGGAAGGAGAGGGCTTGAAAATGTTTAAGAAATCAAAAATATTTATTTTAGCAACATTAGCATTCTTGTGCATAAGCATTTCACTACCGGTTTCAGCGATGGAAATGGGTTCATATAATACTGTATATGCAACAGATATTAATGTTGTGGATTTGGATATTCCGGATTATAATGAAAGTAAGACAGAAGATACGAATGATATTAACAATACTCCTACAACATATTCTATTGACGAAGCTAAGGAAGTGTTGAATGTGTTGCCACAACTAAGAAGTAGGAGTGCATATTTATTTGAGGATAATCCCAATGCAAGCGCTTCCGGTACATTGACAGAATCTAATGACATGGATTTATATTTCTTTTCGGTAACTGATACTAGCAAGTTTTTGTTGGCGCAATTAACATCAGGCAATGCAGATTATGTGGCTCAGTTGTATGTTGTAGATAGTGAAACAGGAGATGCAACAGCTACAAATATTTACGGATTTGCAGGAGACTTAATCCAGCTTAATGGGCTGCCGGTAGGAGAATATGCCTTTGTTATTTTTTCTAATTCTGCTACTTATGGTCAAGATTATGTTTTGGATATTAATGCTACTAATCCGGCTGCGAATATTACGAGTGTATATTATTTGGCAAGCGACTTAAGTATTTTTATGTATGAAACCGAAACCGGCGATGTATATGGTAATGGCAGCTTAATATATAACACTTCAACAAATACAGGAAGTAATCTTACATGGCAACGTGTAGATGAATTTAGCTGGGGAAGTGGATATGAGCAGAGAACGCATAGTGTTTTTAATGTTAAGATAAAGGCGATGTCTTCGCCGGTGTCGTATTCTTCTGCTAAAGCGTCATCTGATTGTGCTGTATTGCTTTATTGTGATGAGGGAACAGCATTTTCATATTTACATACTTATTATCAGTCAGGTGTTGATCCTGTTTACGAAAGCACGACTGTAGACACTACTGACAGAACAACCCCAAGAGAATTAGATGAGTTAGATTTTGTGGAAGGTAATGAACACATTTTAGTGTATGATATGAATACAGGAAGTGTTATTGATTTTTACAGTACATTGAATATATATTATGCGGGTGGTTATGAAGCACAGCCTACAATTGCTTTTTATTGATATCTAAAGAATCCCGGCAAGGAGGCAAAGGATGAGAGTAAACGGTACAGAGATATTTATAGGTGCATACGCAGAGTATCAGAAAAACAGCACTCAGCAAGAAACTGCGACCATAGCAGTCAGTAAAGAGAAGACAGATGCAATTACAGCAGGCATCAAGGAGGCCTTTTATTCTTTGAATCTACAAAATCGAGGTGTAAAGGTTTCTGTTTCGGATGAAGATATGGAGTTCCTTTGCAGCGAAGAAGGATACCAGAAGATGAAGCAGGATGCGGCAGATTTATATGTCAAAAATGCTAATCAGCAAAAGATAATAGCAAAAGATAAAAATCCAAATGATTTGTTTTGGAATAATACCGGAAATCAATGGTTAGTATTTAGTGAGAAACTGTACAATAGTGGTTTTTATGCAGAAATGGAAGCAGAGGAAGTAAAGCAATTTGAAGACACTCTGGCATATGCAACCTTTGGAATGGATTGTTTGAGCAGAAGCCAGTACCTTACCGGGATTGAATTCAGCTCCATCCAAGAGGAATATAAATATTTTATGTCCTCAAGCGAAGCTGTGACGGAGTTGGAATCCTCTGTTGCGGCATTACGATATCTGTCCGATAAGTTATTGCCGGAAGAAAATCAGGAAGAATTTAATCAGTTAATTGATATGTATTATGAACACAATAAAGAAGTTCTTTCTGAATATAACAATCCAATGGAAAGTTTTAATAAGGTAATAGCTGGAATTCATTCCCGAAAAAGTTCGTATTCGCACTTGTTGGATGAGGTTGCTGAAAAACCCGTCAGTGAGTACAAGTACACGGTCATGCTTGGTATGATTGAAAAATCTGAACAGGAGAAAGAACAGTATCAACAAGAATTGCAGTCCCTTTTTGAGAAATTACGGGTGCATGGTAATGATACCTTTGTTTGGGAGGAAATAAGGGAATGTTTTCAGAACTATTCTACAAATGATAGCAACGAGCAAGAGTTTAAATCTTATGTATATGATCAGGCACAATATTTGTTCAATCACATGAAGAATTGCTGGAACAGATTGTTGGAACTGTAATATTTCCCACATTTTATATGTAAAATACGCAACAGGCACTTTTCGCTAAGAGTGCCTGTTGTGTTATTTTAAGAGCAATCTTAAGTTCATTCGAGGACAAAGGAGATAAAAATAAAAAAATTTAAAAAATTTTATTTTTCTGGGTGTGCAAAACGCATTTTAGTGTGAGTACTATATGAGAGGAACTTTTTTCGGGCGGATGGTCTCTCCCGAAAATCCTCTCGTGGTACTTTGACAAATGCCGGAGAGGATACCCTTAATCTTTCTTCGAGAGCAGCACAGGATCACGATGTGTTTTGCCAGCCATATCCAGCAGTCCAGATACATTAGCCATTTAAGGAGCCGTAACCGGGGCGCAATGACACTCCTGCATCTGTTTACCAGATGTAAAAAAGATCGCATCTAAGGAGCCGAGCGGGAAAACCGGGGTACAGCCTGTCTGTGGTAGGCAGGTGCGAAGAGGGAAATGGCCTATAATGATACTCCTTGAGATTAGCCAGCACGCAGTGGTGGAGGTGAGATTCCTGTGATGTCTGTCTGCCTTTTATGGCAGGAACCGCAGACAGTCTGGATTGACTGCCCAAGGGATGAGCAGACAGGAAATTATTTTTTTCTCTGTCTTTGCGGCGTTCCGGCTCCGGGAAGTAGTGTCGAATAGGAGCAAATCACTTATAAGAAGTGAAGGATTATGGCAGTGAGACTAAATCACAGAATCCATGCGGCAGAGGTACAGAAAGCTTCTGCCGCATTCTTGTGTGTTTTAGCAGCACAGAAATTAGCGAAGCGTGAAGCGGAGGAAGAAATCATGGCAGAGAAAGAAAAGAGCATGGTAGAAAAGATACTGGATACAGAAAAGGCCGGATATGCCTATTTTTATCCAAGTGACGGAGGGAACAGACAGGAGTTTTTTATTTCCACAACACCGGAGAATATGGCAAATTTCCTTGGAAGTCACCTTTATGATGCAGACAAGATGATAATTACCGATATGGTTGACTGTCTAATTTTGGATACTTATGGTGGCTTTATCAATACCTGCCCGGATCAGAAGCTGTGTGCAGAGATTATTCCTTATCTTGCACCGATTCAGATGGGAGAGAAGGAAGCCGGGGAAATCTTAATGGTAACCAGAGAGGAATCAGATATGTACTTTGCAGCAGAGGACCAAGCGGTCACGATGGCAGAGTGTCAGATGATGTAAGTGTGTTTCTTTGGGACGTAATTTTAGTATAACTAAAATCTGGAGGTGTGTATGTGGAAAATACTTTTTATTGTAGCAGGTGCCATATTGGGGATGTATCTTGTGATAGGAATCGCCTTTTTGAGGATGAGAGCCTGTGAGTTGGATTGATAGGAAAAAATATGATTTTTAAGCGGAAAAGTGGCATAATTCGCTAGATATATTTCCAAGTGTATGGTAGTGTATGTAGTTGAAAAAGGCTGGGAGAAAGGAGAGCGAGCAATGAAACGATATGCAGTAAAAGTGCTGACCGAAGGCAAACGCAGGTTTTATTACCTACTGGATAATGAAACATATGACGTTGTTTTATATCCGAGCAAATTTTTAAAGCACAAGATAGATGCAAACCGTTCTCCGAACACCGTAAGACGAATGGCCTTTGCACTGTGTTATTACATGGAATATCTTGGTCAGCAGGAAGTGGAACTTATGGAAGTGAGCGAGATGGGATATGAAGACCAGAACAAGCACTTCGTACAGTTTTTATACTGGCTGTTGGAAGGGAATCACGTAGCAAACAATCGAAAAGAAAGTACCGGAAAAGGAACCTGTAACGCATACCTAAAAGATGTGTTCGGGTTCTTTTTATATATGGCAGACTGCGGATGGGCAAAGCCGCTACAGATTTTGAGTTACAACCAGATTACAGTAGCCAATGCGGTAGGGGTAAAACGAACCATCCGGGCAAAATCTTTTAAGGGATATTTCAAACCCAAGGAAAGAAATGTAAGAGCAGCCGAAGAAGTGGAAATTATAGATATTTTACAGGCATGCACAAACAGCCGTGACCAACTGCTACTGCTGATGATAGCAGAAACAGGCTTCCGCATCGGAGAAATCCTTGGCGTGGATTATACCAGGGATATCGATTATCAGCGAAAGACGGTGAGTGTGT
Organism: Lachnospiraceae bacterium; assembly: GCA_017468395.1. Taxonomy (GTDB): domain Bacteria; phylum Bacillota; class Clostridia; order Lachnospirales; family Lachnospiraceae; genus Acetatifactor. Next base: position 9,466 of record JAFUIR010000012.1, read on the forward strand.
ACTTCAGAGATGATAATGATAATCATGCCAGAGCAAAAAATGCAGAATACAGAAAAGCCAGAATAAGTGATGACACCTTCGAGTTTCTGCTGGGGTACATGAGTGAATACCGCAAACTACTGCAAAAGCAGACGCTTTTGTTTATCAACATCACCGGGGAAACAGCAGGAAAGCCGATGATAGTGGAAAGCGTATATGACATGCTGAAACGCATGGAAAAGAAAACGGGATATAAGCTGACACCTCATATGCTGAGACGGTATTTTGCAGTATCAAGGTGGAATGCAGACTGGACTCTGGAGCTGATCAGTCAGGCATTAGGACACAAGCATCTGGATACCACAGTAAAATACCTTGGGATACTGGATGATAAACTCATGGAAGCAAGCAGGGAATTTTATGAAAAACATTCTGCCCTGTATGGTATAGACAAATTACTGTAAAGGAGGCGATACCTCATGTTGGCCAAAGTGCTACAGCTAACCGAACCACAAGTGAATAAGGAAGAACTGATAGCACAGTTAGAAAAAGAACTGATGGCTTGTGAGGTAAGCAATATTTCTTATAGAAATAAATTAAAGGGGTTCATGATAGAAAATGAAATCTGGCATATCAGTGAACTGGACTATCATTGGAGAGTGGAATATGAAAAGTATTTACAGAGCGGGGTAAATAAAACATCCTGCGGATTATATATAAAGACCATTGACCAAGTAAAACTGCATTCCATAAAAAGCAGGCTGCAGATAACCGTCAGTGGAAAAGCGGTAAGACCGGAATATACAGATGCGGTATTATACCTGCCATACCATCCTGACATAGGGATAGCTGAAAAGTTTTATAAGGAAAACAATAAAGGCATATTGGTATGGGATTTTACAAGGAAAGCACCGCAGAAACTAAAAAAACAGATATACAAGGTACTGCATTACTTTATAGAAAATGCAGCAAACAGGGAGCGGATGCATGCGCAGCTTGTAGGACTGCTGAAATTATATGATTTTTGCGCAGCAGAACAGATAGAGGATATCGAGAAACTGGAGCTGGAACAGATAGAAAGGTTTAAGGATACTCTTACAACGGAGCATCAAAGGCATCATTATGGGGGAATTACCGCATGGTGTGCCAAGGCACTTTTTATGGAAGCCGAGGAAATACATTGGGATGCCAATGTGTGGTATATGGAGCGGTTCCGAATTCAGCCGGAAAGACTGGACCCGTCAAGTCCGGTGCTAACGATATCCTTCGCAGAGGTAACACATAAGGAAAACAGACGTCTGCTACAGATGTACTTAAAGTATGGCATCGGCATCACCAACCTCTCAATCAGTAACCTAAGAGGAGAGCAGATATATCTGAGAAGGTTTTTGAAGGAACTAAACCAATCGGAAACAGAAAATGTCTGCATGGTAACAGAACAGCAGATGGATGCATATTTCCGGGCAGAGCAGCTACGGGAAGTGCAGGCAGAAACCTATAACAAAGAGGTCATGAGTATCCTGCACTTTTTCAATTATCTGAAGATAAAGGGTTACATTGAAAGAATCCCCTTTGATGCAGACTATTATATAAAGAAAACATTTCAGCAGCACCATGACAGGAGTGTGGAGCAGGAAGTCATGGATGAGATTATGGCGAACCTGCACTGGTTCCCGGAGGACATAAGGTTAATGTTTTTACATCTCTGGGGAATCGGACTTCGAATCAGCGAGGTCTGTACGCTGAAAGGTAACGCTTATTATATGCAGGGAGAGGACGCATGGATACAGGTGTATCAGATAAAAATGCGAACCTATAAGCGCATACCAATCCCGATGGCTATATACAAGCTGATGAAAATTTACATCGCAAAATACAACCGAAAGGCTGATGAGTATATTTTTCAGAACAAAAATGGCGGAGCCTATAAAAAAGTAACATTTAAGACGAAGATGATAAGAGCATGCAGGGAATGCAATATTCAAAATGGGGATTACATTTTCCGAAGTCATGACTACCGCCATACCATAGCAACAGCGTTTTATGACACAGGAGTTCCGATACAAAGCATCCGGGATTATCTGGGACATGATTATGAAGAAATGACGCGCCAGTATGTGGATTTTATGCCGAAGAAGATAGAGAAAGCCAATGAAGAATATTTTAAAAAGGGCAGCTTGGCAAGTTGTCTCAGGAAGGAGGTGAAGGATAATGGAGAATAGAATCTACATAAAGGAACTGGCTCACTACAGAGGTATTCCGCTGACAGAGAATCAGAAAAAATATGTAGCCAAGGAGCCGTACTACGATTTAAGCGAGTTGCCATCTGGAAACATCAAAGAAGAGGTAAGAGCGTTTTTACAGGACAGAAGTAAAAAAGTTGATATGGCGACTTTTTACGGAGAGCGTACAAGGTACAAAAAAATATGTAGGTTTTTAAGCCGATACGCAAAAAATATCAACAGTCTGGCTGACATAGAAAAAGACGTATGGATGAAAAAACTAAAGGTATGGATGTTCCAGGAAGGGATTGAGATTACGAAAAAAAGTGAAACTGTATATGGAACGGTTGCTTTAGTGAAGACCAGAGAATTCGGATATCTGAATGCAATGCTGGATTTTGTATGCAGACAGGAAATGCCGGAGAGGGAAAAGGACATCTGGCAGCTTGAAAAGTTGGATATACCCTATAAGGACAATTTAATTAAAAGTTCCAAGACAGTCAATTTCACCGGCATATCCCAAAAGGAAATCCGGGAAGAAGTAAAAAAGGGAATCTACTTAAACTTACAGGGAGAAGCAATTGCGTGTGTACAAAAAGAGATGACTGCCATAAGGCGGTTATCAAAGTACCTGAAAGAAAGACATCCACAGATACAGTCATGCAGGGAACTGGAAAGAGAAATCATAGAAGAATATCTGACCTACTTAAAAACCGAGGCAACAGAAACAAAGCATTTTCATGCAGATATCAACAGGCTTCGGGCAGTCTTGGAAAGCATCGGACATACATGCGGGTATCAGAATTTATGCACTTTATTTTTAACAAGAGATATCCCGCCGACACCAAAAGCAGAGTTTAGAGCATATTCCGATGAAGAATTAATACGGTTAAATGCAGCGATTGTGAAAATGGATGAGCAGACTGCAAGGCTGATGGTAATCCATCAGATGCTGGGAACAAGAATCTCTGACACCTTAACACTGGAAACGAATTGTCTGTATGAAAAGGGTAGCGATACCATTATACGAATCCGGCAGATGAAGACCAGTACCTATGAAAAACCGGTTAGTGCAGAACTGGCAGCCCTGATTAAAAAAGCAATTACTTATACGCAGGAACGATTTGGAGAAACACAGTACATTTTTGTAAATGAGAATAATCCGAATAAGCCGATGCAATATGGCATGATACAAAGCCGGGTTGTAAGGATGATTCGGGAGCAGGACATAAGAGATGATCACGGTAACTTATTCGGCTTCGGCTCCCATTTATACAGGCACTATTATGGCGTAAAACTGACAGAGATGCATTTGGATGACTGGACCATAGCAAAACTGCTCGGTCACAGTAACCTTAAAAATGTAAAATTTTATAGGAAGATGAGCAATCAGATTCTGGCAGATGACACACGCAAAGCAAGGCAAAAGTTGTCCGATATCTTACTGAAAAATCTAGATGGATGGGGTGATGAATATGAGCAAATACGACAAGATGGTGGAATGTAACCGCAGAGTCAGTGTAGAAAAGATTAACCTTGCCAGAATAACCATACTGGAAATGGTAGAAGAAGGCGAGAGAGTGACGGTACCAAAACTGATGGTACAAACAGGATTATCAAGAGGGTTCTTTTATAAGAATCCAACCGTGAGGAAATTGGTAGATGAAGCTGTGGAGAAACAGGAAGGTATGGTTGATCCACGAAAAGGAATCCTTGACATGGTCATGGATAATGAAATCGCAAAACTGCATGAGCAGATAAGACTACTAAGAGGAGAGAACGAGCAGCTCAAAGAAGAGAATCAGAGATTGAAAAAGGCTCTGGATAAAAAGAACATGAACATACTAAAAAACCTATAAGTAAAGAAAACAACAGAATACATGAACCTCGGAATTGAGGGACATAAGTAAGCGCATGGTTAACATTGACTATGCGTTTTCTTTCATATAAAATATAGAGGGTGAACAGGAAACACAGTTGTGTATTCCGTTAAATCCACTAAAATCAAGTGGTGCAGAGGTAGGGCTACATTTTATGGACGAGCCCACCAATGATTTGGACATTGCAACCCTTACGATTTTGGAAGATTATTTAGACCATTTCCAAGGCATTGTAATTATCGTTTCCCACGACAGATACTTTTTGGATCGTACTGTGAGAAGAATCTTTGGTTTCGGTGAAGCGGGGGTGCTGACTCAGTATGAGGGAGGATACACGGACTATTCTTTGCGAAAACTGTGGGAACAGCAAGAGGTTGAAGCAGCAAATGCTAATGGGGATTTCAATAAAACTGCAAACGCTGCCGGAAAATCAGTGGCAGGTTGGAAAGATAACCGTATAAAGAAACTGAAATTTACATTCCAAGAGCAAAAAGATTACGAAACCATAGAGGGAGATATAGCCGCGCTGGAGGAGAAAATAGAAAAACTGGAGGCGGAAATTATAAAAAATGCCAGCAATTCTGTAAAGTTGAATGAACTGTACAAAGAAAAGGAAGAGGCGGAACAAAAACTGGAAGAAAAAATGGACCGCTGGATGTACTTGGAGGATTTGGCAGAACGAATTGCACGGGGTGAGAACGCCTGACCAAAGTAAAGCAATTAAAAAATAACCAAAATAGGGTTCCGATGCAGTGGCAAGTCACCCGTATTTTGGTTATTTTTAGTTGTATTGATCATTATAATACGTAATTCTCACATTGCTTTATTCTGGCCGGAATCTTTGCGTCCTGTTCTATTCACTCTGGTCGCCGTAGATGGCGCCGAGGGAACCGGTAGCCAGATAAAAACGGCCAAATTTGCGGCAGTCACCGTCCATGCTGTTGATTTCACCGAACATCTGGTTGGAGGTATTTAATTTCTGCCAAGTAGCGCCCTGATCCAGAGAACGGAAGAAACCATAATCTCCGTCCAAAGTGGCGCAGATATAAAAGGCCTTATCTTCTGTGATGTAATCGCCACCTTCGCGCAGTAGTCCAAGACCGATGCGGTATACTTCATCGCCCAAGGGGGTAATGCGGGAGAATGACAAAATATCAGCGGAGACATCATAAACCATTTTCCAAAGTCCGTGGGTATTTAAAGCGAGGTAAAGGACTCCTTCTTTGCCGGATTCTACCCGTATTTCTGTTTTGTTTGCACAGTCAATCAGACCGAAGTTTACACGGGGGAAACTTTCCGGCAGTTCTTTTTCGTAAAAAGTCGCACCGCTGTCGGTACTGATATAGATGCGGGAATTTTCACCAAAACCATACATAATGGAGGAATTTACCCTGTCTGACATAACTTTTAACAGTGTTACGCCTTCCTGGGCATTGGTGTTCCAAGGATTGTAATCTTTGGCACAGGTTACAATATCGCCATTCACATCGTATATTTTTACTGCTTCAAAGGTCTGACCGCCATCGTGACTGCAGATCACTGCATCGCTGGGAAGGTTGATGGCATCTGCCACGGACCAGACAATATGTTTGCAGTCCGGTGAAAGAGCTACCCAACCGGAGTTAACATTGGGATGTTCAATGCCTTCCAGGAGATGGTCTAATTTTTGGGAAATGCCAAAGGGCATAGGCAATCGTTCAAAGGAACGGCACTGGTCTTTGGAAAGAATAAGTCCGCCTTTGGTTTTGCCGGTCCAGTTGCCTCTGGGAGTGACGATAACTGTTTTGGGATGAAGGTCTGAAAAGTCTGCGTTGATGCAGGTAATGTAGCGGTTTCCGTCGGCGTCCGCAAAAGAATTGTCGCAAGGCGTTTCTACATCACGGAAAGCAAAACCGCCCAAATCCCCTAAGATGTCAAGCACCTGCACTTCGCCGGCAGGAACACCGTAAATATTTAAATGAACCGTTTCCTCCAAGCCGTCACACCAATCGGAAAAAGAGACGATGTCTGCGGTCAGATTGTGAGTTACAAATACGCCGGTGCCGGAGTTAAACCAAAGTTCGTCCGGGTCAAAGGGATTACACTTGATATCGCTGAGCCAGTGAATCAGATTGTGACCGCCATTACACTGTGGGCGCATATAGGGAGCGCGGAAATTCATCTTTCCGATTTGTAAATCGTAGAGAACTGTTTTCCAGGTTTTTCCGTAATCCAAGGAGAGGAAAATCATATCGCCGTCATCTTTACATATGGTAGAGCAGGCAAGTAATCCGGGTTTGCTGTCGCAAGAGGTAATCCCGCTAAAACCATAATCGGGAAAAGGCTTTTCCTTTGTGGGAGAAATATCTTCCCAGTCTGTGGGATAACCGTTTTCGTCTAAAGCGTAGCGGATTAACATGCCGCCGATGGAATCTCCGGAGTCGCAACTGTAACCGTTTTCCACTACATAAGAACGTCTGCCGGTTACAGCCAAAGTAATATAAAGATATTTTCCGTCACAGTCCCAGCGCTGGGGAACAAGTCCTGCCAGTCGGGAATCGGGAATATCAAAACTTTCAGGCATGGAAAGGGGCGAAAAAGAGACTCCTTTGTCCGTGGAAATATAAAGTCCGTGCCCACGGACGTGGTCTTTTGCATGAACTGTTCCGGCGCAACCTGCCACAATGTAGTTTCCGTCGGAGGATACCCATACAAGGGTCATATATGTTTCGCCGTTTACGTCAAGTACTTCCCAAGTTTCGCCAAGGTCTGTGGTGCGCAGAAGACCGCCCATCTGACTGGCAAAATAGAGCGTGTTTGAGTCGCAAGGGTCCACCACCAGACGCAGACCGGTGCCGCGTCCGTTTAAGTTGCCGTGAACCAAAGTGGGAATGGTGCGGTATGTAAAAGTTTTCCCGGCATCTTTGGAAATGGCCAGAACGCCCAAGGGAGTCTTACCATCCTTGGCTCTATCCACGTTGATACCGCAGGCAATATATAATGAGTCCGGATTTTTTTCATCTAAAGCGATAGCGGTAGGGTATGTCTCGGATAAGTCTTCCATGGTCACATGGGTGGACAAACTGCGCCATTTTTGGGATGCAGATTCAAATTTGTAGGTTCCCCCGATATCGGTGCGCAAATAAAATATGCCGGGATTTTTGTGGGAAAATAAAAAACCGGTTACATAACCGCCACCCGGAATGGGTAAATTCTTATATTCGTATGTAATACTCTGATGCATAGTGCCTCCTAAAAATTTCTTTATAAAAAATGCCGCCACTAAGGCAGCATTTAGGGACTTATAAGTTAGGACTCAATATCTTCACTGGCTGCTACAGCAGCGGAAACGGATGAAACAACAGCTACAATAACTGCTACTATGATGATAAGCAACCCACCTGCTAATATAAGAAACATAACTGCAATCTCCTTCTCTGTGAATGTTACTGGAAATATTATACCCTTTTTTTACAAAAATCACAATATAGATGATGCAAAAAAGAAGACAATAATTAGGATTTGTTCTAAATAGAGCAAAATCTCATAAAATGTAGTAATATTCCACGGAGGAATAGACTATGAAAGAAAAAATAAATGAGTTTTTGGATTGCCTGATTGAGGCCCACAGAATTGAACAGAGAAAAATTCCCGGTGAAGGACTACAAAAAGTTGCCAAGCCGGGAATTTTTTTGTTGGCACTGGCAGTTTTGGTGGGAGGCGGCATCGCACTGTTTGGTAAAACAGTCAGCACCGGGGGCAGTGCGGGAGGACGAGAACTTCCCGTTTACTGCGTACAGACGCAGGAACCGAAAATTGCCCTCTCTTTTGATGCGGCGTGGGGAAACGAGGACACAGGAAAGATTCTGGAAATTTTGAAAAAACATGATGTGAAAGTGACTTTTTTTATGACCGGCGGTTGGGTGGAATCCTACCCTGACGATGTGAAAGCAATTTTGGCTGCAGGTCATGACCTCGGAAACCATAGCGAAAACCACAAACACATGAGCCAGATATCCAATGCGGAGAAAAAGGAAGAACTGATGAAGGTACATAACAAGGTAAAGGAACTGACCGGCTACGATATGTTCTTATTCCGTCCGCCCTATGGCGACTACGATAATGCAGTGGTAAAAACTGCCAAAGAATGCGGATATTACACGGTGCAGTGGGATGTTGACAGCCTGGACTGGAAAGACTACGGAGCAGATTCTATCGTCAAAACCGTCACTCAGCACAAACACTTGGGCAATGGTTCCATTATTCTTTGTCATAACGGTGCAAAATACACTGCGCAGGCGCTTGATACCATGCTTACCACTTTGAAAGAAGCGGGATATGAACTTGTACCAATCTCCGAACTTATTATTAAGGAAAATTATCACATGGATCACGAGGGCAGGCAGATTTCGGATAATCAGTAGCCGAAACGATATATTGGTGCGGCGTCAATAAGGCATTGACAAATTGTGCACGAAAAAATATAATTAGTAGTCGGTACTTTGAAAACATACAAAAGGAGATTACACAAATGAAAAGGAAAATTGTTTATCTGCTGGCACTGTGTGCGGCTTTTGTGCTCACAGGCTGCGGAGCGACCAAGATTGACTTGAATGAATATCTGGATGTGGATTATGACGGCGTACATGGTTATGCTACTGCAACATATGAAATTGACTATGAAGAACTGATAACCGATTATGAAGAGATTTTCGGATTCGATGATGATGATTTAATTGAAGACGAAGATGGTCAGGAATTCTATTTAGAGGTTGTGGAAGCAGTTGCCGGCGGACTGAATAAGACAGAGAATCTGGAAAATGGCGATGAACTGGTTTTTGAATGGGATTTGGATGTAGAAGACCTGGAAGAAGACTACAAAGTTAAATTTGTCTACACTGAATATACAGAAGTAGTAGAAGATTTGGACGAACTGAAAGAAGTGGACGCGTTTAAGGGCGTTGAAATTAAGTATGACGGTCCCTCCGGTTTTGCATATGCATGGCTTGACACCAGCATGCAGGAGTATTATCAGTTTTACTACAATGTAAATCTTGAAGGAAAGTTCTCCAATGGCGACAAGATTACCGTAACATTGGCAGATGGATATATGGATTCTTGCATTCAGGCAGGAATTGTTCCGAAAGAGACATCCAAAACTTATACAGTAAGCGGTTTGCAGGAACTGGAAGAGTTTGATGCGTTCTTGGGCTTGAAAGTGGAATTTACCGGAACAAGTCCCTTTGGTTATGTGAATTGGAACGATGCTGCTGTAAAATATGATGAATTGTATTTCGAAATGAAATACGATGAGAATACGAGCAGCGGAAATCTTGCTAACGGTGATGTTATTACCATGATGATTCCGGACTACTGCGTGCAGAAGATTATTGACAGATACGGTGCAGTGCCCGCAGAACTTACCAAAACTTATGAAGTAAGCGGTCTTGATACTCTGGTTATGAATTTTGAAGATGTTGCAGATGATAAATGGCTGGAACTGTATAATTCTTGGGCGACCACTGCACGTACAAACATTCCTGCAAACTGGGAGGACCCTACAGATTTAGTGGGCGTAACTTATATCGGAAGAAGTATCAGCCGTCCTACACTGGATAACTGGAACCAGAGTTTGTACTATATTACACTTTTCTATGAAGTGACAGTTCAGCAGGAAGGTCAGGAACCTTTTAATTACTACTATTATTATGAACTTGAAGGCCTGAAGAAAACAGCGGACGGCACCATTAGCCAGAATAATTATTCTGAGCCTTACGGTTATGTTGGCTGGTGGCCTTACGGTGATGTCTTCAGTGTAAATGATTTGTATTATATTGGTTATCAGACTTTTGATGAAGTTTATGAAAAAATCATTATTAATGACAGAAGTAATTTCAACACAGAAGGCGAGTTTATTGCCGGCTATGAATATGTGATTCAGTAATATAAAACTTAAATAATCAGAAATAATAAAAGTTGTCATGGGATTAAGGCGTAAAGCCTGCCCCTTGGCAACTTTTTTTGTCCGGATATTTAATGACCATCCGTCAGAGATTTTGTCTGTATTCTAAAGGAGTCGTTTCCATCTGCGCCTTGAACAGACGGATAAAATGATTAACATTTTCGATACCTACCGTGGCGGCGATTTCTCCAACGTGCATGTCAGTGGAAATAAGCAGCAGGCAGGCATTTTGAATGCGTACGCGGTTGAGATATTTAATGGGGGACAATTCAAAATATTTGGAAAACTCCCTGCAAAGACGATATTTGTTTACTTTATGGCGGGCGGCAAGTTCATCCAAAGAAAAATCTGCGCCGTAGTTTTGGTCGAATTCATCTTTTACAGCCAGTAAATATGTAGGAGTGGCGGGCGGAAGTTCCAAAGAACCGCCTCCCTCGCTTGTCCAGTGGGAGAATAATGCGGTTACATGGCCATTTACAAAAACTTCTTCTGCCAAGGATTGGCTGTGTTTTAACTGAATCAGACGGTGAAGAGATTCGGTTGCTTTTGAATTTGCGGGCAGTACGAAAGGTGCGTTTGCCGGAAGAATCGCTTCTTTATAATAAGGAAGTGCATTTCCGTATAAATAAAATATCCAGGCTTCTAAGTCCGTATCCGTTACGCGGAACCGTAGTTCTTCGGTACAATGTTGGAAAAGCAGACTTCCGGAAGGAATAGGCGTTGCTTTTTGATCCGGACGGTCGGCCTGAGAAAGAATGTTGCCTTTCTTGATATATATCATGCGGTAAATCCGATCGTCCGAGGCAGATTGTGAAGTGACAAGTTCGAAAACCGGACAGGTTAAATGCACAACATCTGCCAAGCCAATTAGAGAAAAATTACTATATGTAGAAATATCACCTAAAAAATTAAGTAAATTCATGTAAAACACCCAACTTTCTTTTAAGTATACTATATCACAGCACTCAAAAATTAGGTAAAAAACAGGGGTGGCAAATTAACTAAAAAAGACTGTTTGAAATTGTGCAAATATACGAAATTGACAAAAATAGCAATAAAGGGATAAAATAGACAATAAAAGATGATGTAAAGATTATCTGTGGTAGTATAATTTAAGTACTTAATTACTTAAATAAATTAATTAATTAACTTAAAAAACAACTTAAAAATCCAAATGAAGACTGCTTATAAGTATGAAGCAGGGAGTAGGAGGCTGTAGGTTATGATAAGAAATGAAATGAAAAGCCACTTAACGGACAAAATTATCCCTTTTTGGAAGAATCTCAGGGATGATGAGTTCGGTGGTTATTACGGCTATGTGGACTATGACCTTAAGGTAGATAAACAAGCGGTAAAGGGTTGCATCTTAAACAGCCGTATCACATGGTTTTTTGCCAATGCCTACATGCTTTTAAAAGACGAATCTTTACTGGAAGAAGCCAGACATGGATACGAGTATTTGAAAAAGCATTGTCTGGACAAAGAGTGTGGCGGTGTATTTTGGTCCACTAAGTTTGACGGAACACCGGAAGATACTATTAAGCATACTTATAATCAAGCTTTTTCCATTTATGCTCTTTCTTCCTATTACGATGCTTCCAAAGATGAGGAAGCCCTCGCTATTGCGCTGGAACTCTATGAACTCATTGAGACAAAGTGCCGTGACGAAATCGGATATCTGGAAGCTTTTGAGAGAGATTTTACTCCTGCTGAAAATGACAAACTCTCCGAAAACGGTGTCATTGCAGATAAAACCATGAACACATTGCTTCATGTATTTGAAGCATATACAGAACTTTACCGTGTTACCAAGAAACCGGAAGTGAAAGCGAAACTGGAATGGATTTTGGATACCATTGCCGATAAAATCTATAATCCGGTACTTCACAGACAGGAAGTATTTTTTGATAAATACATGAACAGTATTATAGATCTTCATTCTTATGGTCATGACATTGAGACTGCGTGGTTGATTGACAGAGGCGTGGAGGTAATCGGAGAAGAAAAATACCGTCAAAAGATGGCGCCCATTACGACGGATTTGGAAGCACAGATTTACAAAATTGCTTATGACGGACATTCTCTTCACAACGAATGCGAAAAGGGTGTTGTAAATACACACCGTATCTGGTGGGTACAGGCTGAAACGGTGGTTGGCTTTGCCAATGCCTATCAGAAAGCACCTGAGCACAGGGAGTATTTGGAAGCGGTGCAAAACACATGGGAATTTATTAAGGAACATGTGACGGACCCCAGAGAAGGTTCCGAGTGGTACTGGGAAGTAGACCAGGAAGGCAAACCTTACGAAGGCAGACCCATTGTAGAGCCTTGGAAGTGTCCTTACCATAACGGAAGAATGTGCATTGAAATTATTAAGAGAGAAATTGAAGGTATCTAATAACAAATAAACTCAAGGGAAGTTGAAAAACGAGGAGAATATTATGGTACATAAAAAATATTATGAAGCGTTAGAAAAACAGGAGCAGTTTTTAAGCAAAAAAAATAAAGTGGACGAGAAATTCTATAACGGTATTTACGACCGCTATGAAAATCCGGTTTTGACAAGAGAGCATATTCCTCTTACATGGCAGTACGACATTGATGAGGAGACCAACCCTTATTTCCAGGAAAGACTTGGAGTTAACGCAGTGTTTAATTCCGGTGCCATTGAACTGAACGGCAAATATTATCTGGTGGCAAGAATTGAAGGAAATGACCGTAAATCTTTCTTTGGCGTGGCTGAAAGTGATAACGGTGTAGATGGTTTCCGTTTCTGGGATTATCCTATTTTGCTTCCCGATACTTGCCCGGAAGAAACAAACGTATATGATATGCGTCTGACAAAACATGAAGACGGTTACATCTATGGAGTGTTCTGCTCCGAGAGCAAAGATACAAAAACAAAGGATTTGTCCGCAGCAGTTGCGGCAGCAGGCATCGTGAGAACCAAGGACTTAAAGACTTGGGAGAGACTGCCGAATCTGGTAACCAAGAGATCGCCCCAGCAGAGAAACGTAGTGCTTCATCCTGAGTTTGTGGATGGTAAATATGCTTTCTACACAAGACCTATGGATGACTTCATTGATACCGGTTCCGGCGGCGGTGTTGGTTTCGGTCTTTGCGAGGATATTACCAATGCAGTGGTTGACGAGGAGAAAATGACTTCCCTCAGAAAATATCACACCATTACAGAGTGCAAAAACGGTGCAGGTGCAGTGCCCATCAAAACCGAAAAAGGATGGATTCACATTGCACACGGTGTAAGAAACACTGCGGCAGGCTTAAGATATGTTATTTACGCATTCGCCACAGATTTAAAGGATCCTTCCAAAGTGATTGCAGAGCCTTCCGGCATGCTGATTGGTCCCAGAGGATGGGAACGGGTAGGAGACGTGTCTAACGTAGTATTTACCAACGGTGCAATTGAAGGAAGTGACGGTAAGATTTATATTTATTATGCTTCCAGTGACACCAGATTGCATGTGGCTGTAACAACAAAAGAACAATTAATGGATTATGTGTTTAACACCCCTACAGACCCTCTTCGCAGCGTAGATTGCGTAAAACAGAGATGCGAACTGATTAAGAAAAATTTGGAACTGTTGGGAAAATAAAATATGAACAAAAGAAAGAAAGCAATCAGTCTGGGGTTGGCTGCGGTTCTTGCCTTTGGAAGTATGGCCTGCGGCGGGGAAGAAAATGCCCCCAAAGAGCCTTTCGTGCCCCAAATCGTAGGAGCCTACGAGGCGGAAGATGCGGTTCATGCCGGAAATGTAAAAGTGGTTACAAGCGGCAAGACGGGATATTCCGGAACAGGTTATGCGGAAGGGTTTATAGACGACGGGACAGACACTTGTACTTTCAAAGTAGAAGTGGCGCAGGAAGGATTTTATGATTTGAATTTTGTCAGTGCAAGTTCCGGCGGCAACAAAGACAATTTTGTCAGTGTGGACGGTGAGTCGGCAGGAATCATCAGCGTCAGCACAAAGGAATTTTCAGATTCCGTGCTTCACAGGATTTATTTACCGGCCGGAGCCCATGATATCACAGTTTCCAAATCTTGGGGCTGGATTCAACTGGACCGTTTGGATATTATAACTTCTGAACCTATCGATCCTGCCATTTACGAGGTGACTTGCGAGTTATCCAACGAAAATGCCTCAGAAAATGCCAAAAAAGTTTATGCATATTTGTGTGAGATATACGGCGAAAAAATCTTGTCCGGTCAGTACTGTGATGATGGTATATACGGAAAAGAGATTCAGGTCATCAAAAAAGTAACGGGCAAAGTGCCTGCGGTCTTAGGTTTGGATTTGATGAATTATTCGCCCACCAATGTAAAAAACGGCACAACGGGAAAGTCAATAGAACATGCGAAATTTTATTGGGAAAATGGCGGTATCGTCACTTTCTGTTGGCACTGGACCGTACCGGAAAAATATTTGACCGGAACCTGGTACAGCAGTTTTTACAAAGAACACACCAATATTAACTTAAGCAAGATTATGAATGGCGAAGATGCCGAAGGCTATGATTTGCTGATGAAGGATATCGATGCCATTGCAAAAGAATTAAAAGTGTTACAGGAAGCAGATGTTCCGGTGTTGTTCAGACCTCTTCACGAAGCCAGCGGCGGTTGGTTCTGGTGGGGAGCATCGGGAGCAGAGGCTTACAAGAAATTATACATAGCCATGTATGACAAACTGACCAATGAATACGGACTCAATAATTTGATTTGGGTGTGGAACGGTCAGGATGCAGAGTGGTATCCCGGCGACGAATATGTAGACATTATCGGGGAAGACCTTTATCCCGGCGAAAAAGTGTATTCGTCCCAAGCAGCAAGTTATTTAAATGCGGCAACCAATTATTCCGGTGAAACTAAGTTGGTTTATATGACAGAGAATGGTTGTGTGTTTGACCCCGAACTTGCAAAGAGAGACGGTGCCATGTGGGGAATGTGGTGCACATGGGTGGGCGAGTTTGTTGCAAAAGATACAACAATTTATGCGCTCAGTGAAACCTATACGGAAGAGCATATGCTTATAAAGGCATACTCGGACGAAGATGTACTTACTCTGGATGAACTTCCGGATTGGAAATAACTATAAGAGAGGTAAAAGTATGAAAAACAGGAGGCTTGGCCAGAAAATCATATCAATTATATTGAGCTGCATTATGATTTTTTCGGTATTTCCGGGTGGTGTTGTGGATGCTTGGGCGGCAACTGATTTGTCCATGGACGAATTTGACGAAATTGTCAGCACGTACAACATTGACGATTCCATACCGGGTTACAAGGAATACTTAGAGGCACATACTAGTGCGGCACATCCCACAGGTGAAATTGTAGTACCTGCGGAAGCGTATACCAGATACGAAGAAGATGATGCGCCTGCGGTGCCGGAAGTGAAAACAAATTTTGAAGGAATGAATGGTAAATCGGTTCTTACCGGTGAAGATTCCTTGATTGAGTTCAACGTAAAAGTACCGGAAAGCGGCCTGTACAACCTGTCTGTGGTTTATTATCCAGTAGAAGGAAAAAACTCAGATATTGAACGCAGTGTATTTGTTGACGGCGCCCTTCCTTACGGAGAATTATCTCTTGTAAAATTCCAGCGAGTTTGGAAAAGTTATGTGGATAATTCCCATGTAAATGAAAACGGTATTACCGTAAAAGAGTGGGAAAAAGATAATCAGGGCAATGACGTAAAACCTGCCAGCGTTGAAATTCCTGAATGGCAGACACGTTATTTATATGACAGCAACGGATATGTTACAGAGCCTTTGTCTCTCTATTTGGAGAAGGGTGAGCATACCATCTCTTTCCTTTCTTTGAAAGAGCCTATGCTTATTAAAGAATTGATACTTAACAACAGCGGAAACATTCAGTCTTATGAAGAAGTGTTGGCAAAGTGGGAGAAAAGCGGAGCAAAAGACACCAGTGGAAAACTGATAACCATTGAAGGTGAGTATGCATCAAAAACATCCTCCCAGATGCTTTATCCTATTCAGGACCAGTCCTCACCTTCCGTTTCTCCTTCCAGCCCGAAGGAACTTCTCAACAACTCCATCGGCGGAAATTCATGGAGATTAAACGGACAGTGGATTGAGTGGGAATTTGATGTTGCAGAAAGCGGATATTATAATATTTCCCTGTATGACAAGCAGAATTTCTCCAGAGGTATCGACGTTTCCAGACGAATCACCATTGACGGTGAAGTTCCTTTTGAGGAAATGTCCGATTATGCTTTTGGATATGAGCAGAGCTGGAGAGAAGATGTACTGTGCGATGAAAGCGGAACACCTTATAAATTCTATTTGGAGAAAGGAACCCATACCCTTCGTATGGAAGTGGTACTGGGTGAGTTCTCCGAAATCGTAGGTCTGGTTCAAGAAGCAGTACAGCAGCTTAATGCTATCTATCGTCAGGTTATCAAAGTAACCGGTGTCAAGCCGGATACCTACCGTGACTACCAACTTGCAGCAATGCTTCCCGGTTTAAATGCCCAGCTGGTGGAAGCAAGAGCGGTTTTAAATGAAGCCATTGAAAAACTGGAAATGGTTGCAGACAATAACACAGATAAAAAAGCGGTTCTCCTTACCATGAGAGACCAGTTGGATGATCTGATCGCGGATGAAGAGTATTTTGTGCGTACTCTCAATGCGTATAAGGTAAATGTCCGTGCCTGCGGTAACTGGATTACCCAGGTAATTGCACAGCCTTTGCAGGTGGACAGAATCAATGTGTACTCTCCCGATGTGGAAGTTACTTATGATTCCACCAGATTTTTTGACGGCGTGGGATATGAAATCAGCAGACTTTATTACTCCTTCATCATTGACTATAACAACATCGGTAGCGTCGTAGAGGGAGACGATCAGGCGGCAATCACACTTTGGGTTGGTTCTGGTCGTGACCAGGCAAATGTTATTAAAGCCCTGATTGACGAGACTTTTACAAATGAAACCGGTATCAGTGTCAATGTACAGCTTGTAGATATGTCTACATTGTTGAAAGCATCGCTGGTAGGTGAAGGTCCCGATGTGGCGATTCAGGTAGCAAATACAAACGGTATCGCAGGTGCGGTACTCTTTACAGGTAATGATACTCCCGTAAACTACGGTATCAGAAATGCGGTACTGGATCTGACACAGTTTAAAGATTTGGAAGAAGTGAAGGGAAGATTCCCTGAAGCGGCAATGACACAGTTTGAGTACGATGGTTCGGTATATGCATTGTCTGAAACCATTACTTATCCTGTAATGTTCTACCGCAAAGATATTTTGGCAGAAATCGGTCTGGAAATCCCGGAGACTTGGGACGATGTAAAAGTTGCCATGTCCGTATTGGCGAAAAACCAGATGGAATTCGGTATGTTGGCAAATGAGCAGTTGTTTGCATCCCTGCTTTACCAGAGCGGCGGACAGTATTACAACGAAGATGGTACAGCGTCCGCACTGGATTCCGATATTGCCGTTAGCGTATTTAAAGATTTCTGTGAATACTACACAGATTACAAGTTGGATAAAGAAACCAGTGTGGAAGAAAGATTCCGTACCGGTGAATGTCCTTTGATTATTGCAGACTATACTACATACAACAACTTTGCAGTATCTGCTCCCGATATTGCGGGTCTGTGGTCCTTTACACAGATTCCCGGTACGGTTCAGGAAGACGGCAGTGTGGATCACTCCGTTGCCTGCACAGGTCTTGCAAGTATGATTATGGCGGACACGGAATGTCCCGATGAAAGTTGGGAGTTTTTGAAATGGTGGACCAGTGCAGAAACACAGACTGCATACGGAAGAGAAATGGAAAGTCTGATGGGCTCCGCAGCACGAGTTCCCACCGCAAACTATGAAGCATTCCTGAATATGCCTTGGCCTGTAGATGACTTTGAGGCGTTGCAGGAGTCCATGAACTGGGTAGAAGGTATTCCTCAGGTGCCCGGCGGTTACTACTCATGGAGAAACGTTTACAACGCATTCTATGAAGTGGCTACCAACACAGATACGGCGCAGCCCAGAGAAGAACTTATGGATAAAGTTATCTACATCAATGCGGAAATTAAGTATAAACGTGAAGAATTGGAATTGGATTCCAAGGAATCAAATAAGTAGGAGGAGGAAAACATGGATAACCAGGTTCAAGTATCCGAAGCGGCATTGGCAGTTGCGAAAAAGCAGGCCAGCCTCAGTTATCGGATTAAAAGAAATAAAGAGTCTTACATCATGCTGGCACCATACTTTATATTGTTTTTCTTCTTCACAGTATTGCCGGTAGTCATGTCCATCTTTTTCAGTTTTACATATTACAATATGTTGGAAATGCCTGAATTTATCGGATGGAAAAACTATATTAAATTGTTTTTGGAGGATGATATCTTCCTGAAATCTTTAAAGAACACCATGATTTTGGCAGTAATTACCGGACCGGTCAGTTACATGCTCTGTCTGTTGTTCGCATGGATTATCAATGAGTTTAAAGGTTGGCTCAGAGCCTTCCTGACATTGATTTTCTACGCTCCCTCCATCTGTGGTAACGCATATGTGGTGTGGACATTGATTTTGTCCGGTGACCGTTATGGTTATTTAAACGGTTTCCTTATGGATTGGGGAATTCTGGATGAAGCGATTATCTGGATGAAAACAGAAAAATATGTATTACCTATGTTGATTGTAGTGCAATTGTGGCTCAGCCTTGGTACCGGCTTCCTTTCCTTTATCGCAGGTTTGCAGACCGTAGATAAGAGTTTGTATGAAGCGGCAGCCCTTGACGGTGTCAAGAACCGTTGGCAGGAACTTTGGTATGTAACTCTTCCAGCAATGAAGCCCCAGCTTATGTTCGGTGCGGTAATGCAGATTACACAGTCCTTTGCTATTGCGGATGTATCCATCCAGTTGGCAGGTAACCCTTCCGTCAACTATTCCGGTGCGACGGTAGTTACCCACCTTTTGGACTACGGTACGGTACGTTTTGAAATGGGTTACGCTTCAGCCATTGCGACAGTATTGTTCTTACTCATGGTTGGTTCCAACCTGCTTGTACAGAAAGTGTTAAGGAGGGTGGGCGAATAATGAAAAAGCAAAATGAAACAATGAAGCCTAAGAAGCGCCTCTTCAAACGCAGAGCAAAACGTTTGAACCGCTCCATGGCAGGTAACACCCTTTTATTTGTACTGATGGCGATTTGTGGTGTGGCAATGGTTCTTCCTTTGGTTATGGTTATCAATAACTGCTTGAAACCTTTGGATGAACTGTATCAGTTCCCGCCTAAAATCTTTGTAAGAAACCCTACTCTGGAAAACTTCACAGATTTGTTCACTTTGATGAATAACTCATGGGTGCCTTTTTCCAGATATATTCTGAACACAATTATTATCACCGGCGGCGGTATGGTTGGCCATGTACTTATTGCTTCTATGGCGGCATATCCTTTGGCAAAACACAACTTCCCCGGAAAGAAAATTTTGTTCCAGATGGTTGTACTTTCCATGATGTTCTCCTGGACTGTTACACAGACACCTCAGTACATGATTATTTCATGGTTACATATTAACAACACATATTGGGCACTTATTTTGCCGGCTTGTTCCTTTGGTATGGGTCTGTATCTGATGAAACAGTTTATGGAGCAGTTGCCCGATTCCCTGATGGAATCCGCAAGACTGGACGGTGCAAGCGAGTTTCACATTTTCTGGAAAATTGTAATGCCCAACGTAAAACCTGCATGGCTTACACTGGCTATCTTCCAGTTCCAGCAGATGTGGGGTAACACAGGAAGCACCTTCCTGCGTGATGAGCAGTTAAAGCCTTTGCAGTATTCCCTGCAACAGATTGCAGCCGGTGGTGCTGCCAGAGCCGGTGCGGCTGCTGCGGTAACCTTTATTATCGCTGCAGTGCCTATTACATTCTTCCTGATTTGTCAGAAGAA
This sequence comes from Lachnospiraceae bacterium, assembly GCA_017468395.1. Taxonomy (GTDB): domain Bacteria; phylum Bacillota; class Clostridia; order Lachnospirales; family Lachnospiraceae; genus Acetatifactor. The sequence continues at coordinate 29,425 of JAFUIR010000012.1, forward strand.
CGTATTAGAGACAATGACTTCATCAGGTATGAAAGATTAAGGAGGAGGGAGAAAAATGAAAAAATTCTTTCAATGGAAAAAAGTAGTTTCCCTCAGCCTGGCATCTTTGATGCTTGCCTTGGGCGCAGGAGAAACGGTTCAGGCATCTTCCCTGCCTTATGATACTTACAATTACGATTATCGTGAATATATTCACTACACCCCCGCAGCATATGCGCCCAGTGGTTCCATAAAAGGTGAGAGCCTGACATATAATGGCGAGAGTCTGGGAAAATTTACGACTCCCCAGGATTTGTGTGAGGATGCAGAAGGAAACGTATATGTGGCAGATACGGGTAATAACAGAATCGTAGTTCTCAGTCCGGATATGAAAAAAGTAAAAAATGTTATTACGACTTTTGATAACAACGGACAGGAAGATTCCTTTAACCAGCCTTACGGTGTCTGCGTTTCCGAAAGAGGAAGACTTTATGTGGCAGATTCCCAAAACAGACGTGTGGTTATTTTGGAGAAGGATGGCACTTTCGTAGGAACTGTGCAGGATCCGGTATCCGAAAGTTTGGAAGACGGTTATGTATTTACACCTTTAAAAGTGACTGTGGACTATGCGGACAGAGTATATGTTATCGCACAGAACATGTTTGAAGGTATTATGGTATTTGAAAACAGTGGAAAATTCTCCAGTTTCATCGGTACCATTAACGTAGAAATCAGTGTTTGGGAAAAATTCTGGAAGAGAATTGCTACCAAGGAGGAGCGTTCTAAACAGCAACTCTACATTCCTACGGAATTTACCGGTATTGATATTGACCCCGACGGTTTCGTATATGCAACCAATATTGATGCTACCGGCGTTCAGGGTGTGAGACGTTTAAATCCCAAAGGTGAGGACGTTATCAAGAAAGGTGAAAACGAGAATGTAGGCGGAGACCTTCAGATAGACGGTTCTACCGACTATGCAGGTCCCTCCCAGTTTACAGACGTTGTTTACCGCGAAAACGGTATTTACACCTGTCTTGACAGAAGACGCGGTCGTTTGTTCACTTACGACTACGAAGGAAATCTTCTTTATGTTTTCGGCGGTCTCGGCACCCAGAAGGGAACATTCCATATGCCTGTGGCAGTAGAAGATTTGGGAGATAAAATCGTAGTTTTGGATGCAACCAGAGCAGAAATCATGACTTTTAGCGTGACAGAGTACGGCAGACTGATTAACGAAGCGGTTGCGCTCAGATATGACGGTGATGAAAGCGAAGCAGTGTCTCTTTGGCAGAGAGTATTGGAATTGGATGAAAATAATGAATTGGCAAACACCGGTATCGGTAAAGCTTATTTGACAGCCGGCGAATACAAACTGGCACTGAAATATCTGGAACTGGGAATGAACAGGGATTATTATTCCATTGCATTCCGCAGATACAGAAACGAACTTTTAATTGACAATGCAAGTTATTTCCTGACCGGAATTCTGGTTTTGGTTGTTGCATATCAGGTTTTCAAGAGAGTAAAAGGAAAGAAAAAAGGTAAAAAAGAGGAAGGGGGATTGCTGAATGGCTAAGTATTTTTCAAAAGAAAAATGGAAGTATCTGTTTTACACAATCTCTCATCCTATGGATGGATATTATTGGATCAGACATGCGGAAAGAGGCAGTGTTCCTATTGCGATTCTGATGGTAGTTCTTTTCTCTATCGGATTTACCGTAAACAGACTTTTGTCAAGTTTTGTGGTAAATGACATTGACCCCAGAGGGGTTGACAGTCTTTACGAATTAATCGGTGTTTTGGTGTTTTATTTACTCCTTTGTGTCAGCAACTGGTCTGTGACCTGTCTGATGAACGGCGAAGGACGAATGAAAGATATCGCTATTGCAATCGGATACGGTATGACGCCTATTGGTGTAATGTTCTATGTGGCAACACTGGTAAGCCAGTTTATCGCCGATGAGGAACAGGCATTTTACGGCATCCTGTTGGGCGTCGGCATTGCATACGGTGTCATTATGATTTTGATTGGTATTATGCAGGTGCACAATTACACACTGGGCAAAACATTGATTACACTGTTTTTAACTTTTATAGCAATGCTGATTATTATCTTTATTGTCCTGCTGATTTCCAACATGCTGGGCATGGTTATGACATTCTTTAGAAGTGTTTACACAGAAATTATTTTTAGAACCTAAGGAGGCATGAGGCATGAAGAAGGCCAAACATAAGAAAATAAAACGTCCTATGAGCCTGACCAAAAAGATTGCCCTCGGCATCCTTGGTGTGGCACTGGTTATAGGCGCTATTTATCTGGTTTATTATTTGCTGCGCTTTACGTTTTACGATAAATACGAAGACTATCTCACAACTTATGAGTATGAGACAGGAACCGAATTTAAACCTGTAAGCGAAGGGAAATCAGATGTAGAAGGCATGGTGCTTGTCAGTGAAAATGAGTACTTAAAGCTTTATACAGATACAGAGACCGCAATCGTCGCTGTGTATGACAAACGTAACGGTAAGACGGTTTATTCCAATCCCTTGAATGCGGATGAAGATACCGTTGCGAACAAGGTAAACTTGAATTTCTTGAAATCACAATTTATTTTATACTACTACAATAAAGATGTAACATCAGGTACTTTCAACTCTTATGCAGACAGTTTATACAAAAAACAGGTGAAGGCAGAAAGTATTGAAAACGGTGTCCGCTACATCTATCAGGTAGGTGATATCAAAGGAAAAACAGCGGACGGAAGCGACCAGATTCACTTTACCATCCCTCTGGAATACAGATTGGATGGAGACGGACTGAAAGTTTCCATTCCTGCAAAAGGCATTGAGGAATACGGTAACGGTAGCGTATACAGAATCCAGCTTCTACGCTACTTCGGTGCAGCCCATGATTCTGAAAACGGATACATGGTAGTGCCCAACGGTTCCGGCTCCCTGATTAACTTTAATAACGGAAAGACCGGCGCGGCTAACTATTCCCAGTATATATATTCACTGGATCCGTTGGCAGCAAACTATACCACTTTGGAAAACACAAATGAAATAACATTGCCTCTCTTTGGTATTTGCCGTGAGGACAGCAGTGTTCTGGCAACTGTCGAAGAAGGTAAGAGTATCGCATCTATTACCGCAGGTGTTTCGGGAGCATTTAACAATTACAACTATGTATATCCTTCCTTTACACTGCGCGTTGCCGATAACTTACAGATGTTTGGTGATTCCAGCGGCGATGTATATGTACTTGAGCCGGAACTTTATGATGTAAATATGACAGTCCGTTATACATTCCTGACAGAGGAATACAAAGGATATTCAGGACTGGCTAATTATTACAGACAGAGGTTGATTGCAGAAGGAAATTTGGCAGACCGCACAAGCGCAGGTGACATTCCTTTCTACTATGATGTTATCGGTGGTGTGAAAGAAACTTCCCACTTCCTGGGTGTACAGTATCTGAGAACATTTGCCATGACCACCTTCGAGGAGGCACAGCAGATGTCTGAAGAATTTGCACAGGCAGGTATTACCAATCAGGTAATGAACTTCCAGGGGTGGATGAATGGTGGTTATTACCATGATGCGGCAGATGTAATCCGTGTAACCGGTAAACTGGGCGGCAAGGGTGGATTGGAAGATTTGAATACCACTGTTGCGGAAAACGGCGGCAGACTGTATGCAGATGTGGCTTTCCAGAACGTTACTTTTGCAGATGACGGATTTAACTACAACGCAGAAAGTTCCAGATATTACGGAGCAGGATATGTGGCAAGTTTTGGTTTGGTAAATCCTACCACTCTCCGCGCCACATCAGGACTTGGATATTATGAAAACAAATATGATTTGCTTTCGCCGAAGTTCCTGCCCCGTTATGTAAGCAAGTTCTCTGATAAGTTTGAAGGCTTTGAGGTGGATGGCGTATCCCTTAGGGATTTGGGCAACTACCTGCACTCCGATAAAAAGCGTACCAATATTATTGACAGAGAGCAGGCTTTGGATGTTGTAATCGGACAGTGGGAAACACTGGCTGCATCTAATAAAAATCTGATGGCAGATAAGGCAAATGAATATGCTTTTGGATATGTCACAGACATTATTAATACGCCTATTTCTCACAATACATACGACATTGTGGATGAATCCATTCCTCTTTATCAGATGATTATCCACGGAAATGTAAACTATTCTACGGAACTGTTGAACTTCTATGATTTGGAAGATACAACAGAACTGGTGCTGAATATGATTGAATACGGCGCGGCTCCTCACTATGTATTTACATGGGAAGAGTCCAGCAAAATGAAAAATACGGGGTTGAACCGCTACTACGCAACTACCTATGATGTGTGGAAGCAGGAAGCCATGGATATTTACGGACAGGTAAATGAAGCACTGAAATATGTAACCGATGCGCAGATTATTGAGCATGAGATTATTAGCGAGGATGTGCGCAAAGTAACTTATGATAACGGTGTGATTATCTATGTAAACTATGGCGATGAAGCACAAAAAGCAGACGGCGAGACAGTTCCCGCAGGTAGTTACAGATTGGAGGGGATTTAAATGAAAAAAAGAAAAAAATTAACTCTTCTCCAGAAACGTATGTTGACAGGATATTTGTTTATCCTTCCATGGTTTATCGGATTTGCGATTTTTTACATCAGATCCTTGATTATGACCGGACAGTTTGCATTTTCAAATTTAACGATTATTCCTACCGGTGGATATACACTGGATTTTATCGGATTTGATAATTTTAATTATGCATTCAGGGTACATGGTTCCTTTAAACAGACCTTGACAACATCAATCATGAACATGCTGGTAGACGTACCTTTGATTACTTTCTTCAGTTTGTTTATGGCGATGCTTCTGAACAAGAAGTTCCCCGGAAGATTTGTTTTCAGGGCAATCTTCTTCCTGCCGGTTATTATGGGCTCCAGTGCCATTACTTCCGCCATGGAAATGTCCGAGGCTATGATGTCCGGCGGTATTTCCAGTATGTCAACGGAAATGGCAACAGATGCCAGCGCAGGCGCAATGATGAACATGGATTATTTCATTGACATGTTTATGAACCTGGGTATTCCGGTCAAACTTTTGGACTATGTTACAGCGGCGGTTGCCCGAATCAATGATATTATTGAGGCTTCCGGTGTACAGATTATTATCTTTATTGCGGCACTTCAGTCCATCCCCGGTTCCATGTATGAAGTTGCAAAAATTGAAGGTGCTACAGGTTATGAAACTTTCTGGAAAGTAACTTTCCCCATGGTAATGCCTCATATCATTACCAACGTGGTATATACCATTGTAGATAACTTCGCAGAAAGTGAAGTTGTTGAGCTGGCATACAAGGTTGCATTTACAGAAATGAATTACGGTCTCAGTTCCGTATTCAGTTTGGTTAGTACCCTAATCACCTGTTTGATTCTGGTGGTAATATGCGGATATATTTCCAAGCATACATTCTACTATAACTAAGGGGAGGAGGAAGAAAGATGACAGAATATATTGCTCGTTTTAAGAAAATCATGAACGATCCGGACCAGAGAAAAAGCATCATGACAGATGTGAAAAATTTTCTGATTAAAGTGTTCGGTATGTTGATTTTGATTGGTGTCAGCTATGTAATCCTCTCACCGATTATAGGTATGATTGTAAACTCCATATCCTCTGACAAGGATGCTTACAACCCCATGGTGTACATCCTGCCGCAGTATCCGACTTTGGAAAGATATACGCTGGCTATTGAGAGATTAGAGTATTTTACTACCATCGGAAAAAATCTGCTTTATGTAATCACTTTAATGTTGTTACAGATTTTTATCTGTTCCATGGTTGGTTACGGATTTGCAAGATTCAATTTCCCCTTAAAGAAGCTGTTGTTTGGTTGTGTGGTTGTAATGATTGTTATCCCTTCCCACACCATCATGCTTCCCCTTTATATGACCTTTAAGCAGTTCGATTTATTTGGAATTGCGACTGCTCTGACAGGGTCTCCCGGACTTATGGGAACTACCATTCCCATGTATATACTGACAGTGTTGGGAACAGGTGTCAGGTCGGGACTTTACATTTACATTTTCAACCAGTTTTTCCGCGGCCTGCCCAAAGAAATTGAGGAGGCAGCACTGGTGGACGGAGCAGGTGTATGGTATACTTACTTTAGGATTATGCTTGTAAACGCAATGCCTTCCGTCATTACTGTCGCAGTGTTCTCTATGGTGTGGCAGTTCAATGATACTTTTTACGCAAAGTTATTTCTGATCAGCGAAGAAGTAGTGATCAGTAAGAAGATAGAATCTCTGGCAACGGTTCTTGCAACCATCGACAAAATCCTGAACGTAACAATTCAGGAACTGTATGTGGATGCGGGTGTCATTCTGGTGGTTCTGCCGATTCTGATTGTTTACCTCTGGCTGCAGAAATACTTTATAGAGGGTGTGGAGAGAAGCGGTATCGTAGGTTAAAGCCTATCTCACCCATAAAAGTGAATCAACTTTCAAAACAAAAAAGGAGGATGAAAAAGTTGAAAAGCAAAAAATTATTAGCATGTCTCCTTGCAGGCGCTATGGTTCTTTCTATGGCAGCATGCGGAGGCGAAGGACAGGAATCAAATGGTACTGATGTGCAGACACAGCAGCAGACCGAAACAACTCCGGCAACAACACCGGAACCTGTAGTTGAAGAAGTTAGTATTGACTTTGAAGACGGCAACATGAGTTTTGTATCTTTGTACACCAAAGCTGCAAACGCTGATGCTTCTGAGTTGGCAGTCGTTGATTACAACGGCGGCAAAGCTCTGCAGGTTAAAAATGTGAACGGTAAAGTTCCTTATGTAGCATTTGATATTGCAAACCTTTTGGGCAGCAATATTGCAAACGTTGCAAGTGTTGAAATGACTATCGCTACAGAGTACAGCACAGGTAAATTCAGTGCTTCTGAAGGTAGCATCCTTTCTTGGACAGGTGCAGACCAGAAAGAGTGTAAAGATGGCTGGTCAGTTTATCTTGCATCCAAGAACCCCAACAAAGCAATCGCAAAAGTTGGCGAAGGCGAAAACTTTGTAGCAGATGCAGGTAACCTCATCATGGTTACAATGGATAAAGATAACGGTGTGGAAGAAGGAAACGGCAATGCTACCATGTACATTGACAACATTCGTTTCCTGGATGCTTCCGGCAACGTTATGAAAGCAGATACTTCTGTAGCATTTGTTGCTCCCGAAGGATTTGAAGTAACAGGTAGAGACCTCAACCTTTGCTATGTAGAAAACGAAGTAGCATTGGAAGGATTTACAGCAAAAGCAGACGGCTGGGCGCAGGGCGGTATCGACCTGACAGATGAGCAGAGAGCACTTATCAAACCCGGAACTGTTCTTACAGTTCAGTACAAGTCTGATGCACCTGTATGGTTTGTGGCAATCGGCGAAAACCCTCTGGGCGGATGGCTCCGTGCAGTTGATCAGAGCACATTCAAATCCCATGGATTTGTTGCTTCTGACAACAGTACCGTACAGTACACATATGAGCAACTTGCACAGTACTGGGGTGAAGGTTTCGAACAGTATCTGACAACACTTCAGTGTGAATCTTCCGCAGCGTGGGAAGTATACAGCGTAACTGTAGGTAAGAAGAGCACATATGAACCTATGAGTTCCAATGCAACAGTATTGGAAGGATTTACAGCAAAAGCAGACGGCTGGGCGCAGGGCGGTATCGATCTGACAGACGAGCAGAGAGCACTTATCAAACCCGGTTGTGTACTTGAGGTTGCTTACAAATCTGACGCACCTGTATGGTTTGTAGCAATCGGTGAAAACCCTCTGGGCGGATGGCTCCGTGCAGTTGACCAGAGCACATTCATCACACATGGCGGTGTAAACGCAGAAGACGGTAAAGTACAGTATACTTATGAGCAGCTTGCACAGTACTGGGGCGATGGCTTCGAACAGTATCTGACAACACTTCAGTGTGAATCTTCCGCAGCGTGGGAAGTATACAGCGTAACTGTAGGTACAACATTTAAACCTATGGCTAACACAGTTGCACTGGAAGGATTTACAGCAAAAGCAGACGGCTGGGCACAGGGCGGTATCGATCTGACAGACGAGCAGAGAGCACTTATCAAACCCGGTTGCGTACTTACAGTTGATTACAAATCTGATGCTCCCGTATGGTTTGTAGCAATTGGCGAAAACCCTCTGGGCGGATGGCTTCGTGCAGTTGACCAGAGCACATTCATTACACACGGTGCAGTAAACTCTGATGCAGGTAAAGTACAGTACACATATGAGCAGCTTGCACAGTACTGGGGCGAAGGTTTCGAACAGTATCTGACAACACTGCAGTGTGAATCTTCTGCAGCATGGGAAGTATACGGCGTAACAGTTGGACAGACAGCACAATAAAGTATTTGATTTCAAACGGAGGAAAACAAACAATGAAAAATATCAAGAAGTTAGTAGCACTTGGTCTTGCTGCAGTACTGACACTTGGCGTAGTAGCATGCGGTGGCGGCGAAGGCGATAATCAGCAAGGCGGCAATGGCGGCGGTGCAGCTGCCGGTGGAAACACTGCTAAAAATGAAGAAATCATTATCGGTTCCTGGTGGGTACAGTACTATGACAGTACACATACCAGCGTAGAAGATGACCCTTCTTATGTAACATCTGTTGAAGCAGAAGGCGATACTGAAGACCAGAAAAAGCAGAAAGCAATTAACCGTCAGGTTGCTGACATGAAATTTGCTAACGTTGACAAAATTGAGCAGGCTTATGATGTAGAATTCTACTGGAGCAACCTGACATACACAGGTGTTTCAGAATCTATCACAACATCTATCATGGCTGGTACACCTGACTGTGATATCTACCTTGTAGACGCAGGTATGGCTATTCCCGCACAGATGAACGGTCTTGCACTTGACCTTAAGACAGTTCTTCCTGCAGATAACGATTTGTTCACAACACAGTCTAACATTGCATACCTTGATCTGGGTGATGGAAAAGCTTGTATTCTTTCCAGACAGGAAGCTCAGAAACAGGTTGAAGCTACATATCCTCTCGGATTCAACATGCAGATGCTTGAAGAAAACAAACTGGAAGACCCCAGAGTACTCTATGAGCGTGGCGAATGGACATGGGACAAATTCAACGAGTACTGCCAGAAACTTACACAGGATACAGACGGTGACGGTCAGATCGACCAGTACGGTTACTGTGGTTATGAATACGAAACATTTGAACAGCTTATGATGAGTAACGGTGCAAGCATCGCTCTTGGTACAACTGAAACTCTGACAAGTGCAGCTACAGGTCAGGCTATCCAGCAGATGTACGATATGTACAACACATGGAAAGTATGCTATCCTTACGATTTTGAAGATCCTTCCAACAGCATGAGAAACCAGTATACACAGGGTAACATCGCTTTCTTCCCTATCGCAGCTTGGATTGCATCCGGTAACGGTGACTATGACTACGATGGCGCTCTTGGTTATACACTTCCTTTCGATACAGCATATGTTCGTTGGCCGGTTGGTCCTTCCGGTAACAAGGATACTAACCCCGGTAAAAACAACGTAAGTGGTGAGTTCTATATCATTCCTGCAGGTGTTGCAGAACCTGAAAAGGTTTACAACGTTCTGTATGATATGTGGAACTGGTACGATGGTGATACATCCATCCGTGATAACAGAGACGTTATGCACTGGTGGTTTGGTGTAACTGCAAGCAAACAGGAACTGAGAGATGCAAACTTCGAAGTTATGGCTGATTGTGGTGCACACACAACACTTGACCTTTGGAACAGTATGGGCGTTGCTTATGATCTCCAGTCCATCATTAAGGGTGAAGCTACAGCAGCTCAGTTCCAGGAGACATACAAACAGCAGGTTCAGGATGCACTTGATGCATACTTCAACTAAGAAGAACTGAACGAACTATTTAGATTTACAATCATGAAGTAGAGGGTAGACATGGCTAAAGATGTAACAATGCAGGATATCGCAAGAGAACTTGGTATCAGCACGGTTTCCGTTTCTAAAGCGTTGACGGATAAAGATGGTGTCAGCAGTGAAATGCGGGCAACCATTAAGCAGAAAGCGCAGGAAATGGGCTATAGATATAGTGTGACCAAGAGCGGTAAAGAAGGCAGAAATTATAATATCGGCATTCTTGTAGAAGAGCATTTCATCGGAGACCAGACCTCTGCCTTCTACTTCAAAATGTATCAGAGTATTATAATGAAATTGCCCAAGAACAATTACTCCGGAATTTTAGAGATTCTTACTACCGACAAAATCCGAAGCGGAGTCCTTCCGAAGATTATTTCAGATAAAAAAGTGGATGGAATTATCGCTTTGGGTAAAATCGAAAGCAGATATCTTAGAAAACTCCGTGAGACGGGAATTCCTATTGTGTATCTTGATTATTATGATAAACATATGGAAGTTCCGTCGGTTACTACCGACAATGTATATGGCACATATATGCTTATGAATCATGTGGTCAGAATGGGACACAAGAAAATCGCCTTTGTAGGTGATATTGATGCGACTCCCAGTATTTTGGACAGATATTTGGGCTATATGAGAGGTCTCATAGTAAATGAACTCTCTGCACCGAAAGATTATCTGATTTGTGACCGTGATGAAGAAGGCAATTACCTGGATATGGATTTGCCGGCAGATATGCCTACAGCATTTATCTGCAACTGTGACCATGTGGCATTGTTCCTGATTGAAAAGTTAAAGAAGATGGGATATCGTGTCCCGGAAGATGTTTCTGTTGTAGGATTTGATAACAGCCCCTTTGCGGAGTTTTCGGATCCGAAACTTACAACCGTGGAGGTTGATGTGGATAGTATGACAGAGACTGCCTGTGACCTTTTAATCAGCATGATTCGCGGTGAAAAAGATATTCACGGACGTAAGGTCATTAGCGGCAAATTAATTATCAGAGACTCTGTAAAAAAATTAGCACAATAATAATTAAGGCGGATAAAGATATGAGTGAGATCAAGATGATTGCGCCTGCAGTTCCCAATGTTCCCTGGCAGGAAAAGCCTGAAGGACTTAAAGGGGCTCCCGTATGGCGCTATTCAGAGAATCCCATTATCGGCAGAAACCCTATTGAAGGTGTAGCAAGAATCTTCAACAGTGCAGTTATGCCTTATAACGGTGAATTTATCGGTGTATTCAGAGGAGAGCAGACAAATGGTGTTCCTTACATTTATTTGGGACACAGTAAAGACGCTATCCACTGGGAATTTGAGCCTGAGAAAATCCAGTTTGTGGATGAAGAAGGCAACCCCGCTATGCCCGTATATGCATATGACCCCCGTTTGGTTAAAGTAGAAGACGACTACTATATTATCTGGTGTCAGGACTTCTACGGTGCATCTATCGGTTTGGCTAAAACAAGAGATTTCAAGACTTTTGTTAGATTGGAGAGTCCGTTCATTCCTTTCAACAGAAATGCAGTTTTGTTCCCCAGAAAGATTAACGGTAAGTACATGATGCTCAGCCGTCCTTCTGATTCCGGTCATACACCTTTCGGTGATATTTTTGTCAGCGAAAGTCCCGACATGGTATATTGGGGCAAACACAGACATGTAATGGGTAGAGGATACGAATGGTGGGAGTCACTGAAAATCGGTGGCGGTGCAGCACCTATCGAAACAAGCGAAGGCTGGCTTATGTTCTATCACGGCGTAAGCGGTACTTGCAACGGTTATGTATACTCTATCGGTGGAGCAATTTTGGATCTGGAGAATCCTTCCAAAGTGCTTTACAGATGTGAAAACTTCCTGCTTACTCCCGAAGAGTGGTACGAGGAGAGAGGCTTCGTTCCCAACGTATGCTTCCCTTGCGCAACCATTCACGATCCGGAGAGCGGAAAAATCGCTATTTACTACGGTGCGGCTGACAGTTATGTGGGTCTTGCATTCTGTAAATTTGATGAAATCGTTGCCTATATTAAAGAGCACAGTCATGTGACTGAGACAGATACTGAAATAGGCAAAAGATAAGAAGTGTCTTTCGGGATAAACAGTATCCTATGGAGGAAAGTATGAAAAGAGCAGGCAGATATTTGGCAATTATCACATTGTTCGCAATGCTTTTATGCGGGTGTGGTACAGATATGCCTGCTCCTTCTGTATCTGTGGATGAAACGGACACGCAGATACAAAAGGGGCAGACAATGGCAAGTGAAAATGAGGAGGATACAGATATGGAACAGAAACATCCAATGGCGGATATTACAGCCGCAGATGTGGTCAGCGAAATGAAAATCGGTTGGAGTTTGGGAAATACTTTGGATTCCACAAACACTTCTTTTATAAAAACAATGCAGCCATCGGCTTGGGAAACCTGTTGGGGGAATCCCGTTACCACAAAAGAACTTATCAAAACAGTCACGGACAGAGGGTTTAATGTTATCCGTATTCCTGTTTCATGGGGAGACCATCTGCTTGTGTCCGAGGATTATAAAATTGTGGACAGTTGGATGGACAGAGTGCAGGAAGTGGTGGATTACGCCTATGAAGAGGACGTTTATGTAATCTTAAACATCCACCATGAAGAATGGCATATGCCCTACTATGACAATCAGGAGCAGGCCGCTGAAATTTTAGAAAAAGTGTGGACGCAGATTGCCGAGAGATTTAAAGATTATGACGAACGCCTGATTTTTGAGGGAATGAATGAGCCCCGTAAAAAAGGCACACCGGTGGAATGGAACGGTGGGGACAAGGAAGGCTGGGAGGTTGTAAATTATTTAAACGGCGTGTTTATTGATACAATCAGAAACAGTGACGGAAATAACCCTTACCGTATTTTGATGATTCCGGGCTATGCGGCGAACTGCTGGGAGGGCATTAAGCATCTGGAAGTTCCGGCGGATGATAATAAACTTATTGTGTCCGTACATGCCTATGAGCCCTACAACTTTGCGCTTAATATTAAAGGTACCAGTGAGTGGAATAAGGACACATGGAACATTGATGCCATTATGAAATCTTTAGATAAACTGTTTATTTCTAAAGGGATTCCGGTAGTTATCGGCGAATTTGGTGCAATGCACAAAGATTCCGAAACTAATTTGGAAGAGCGCGGCGCATGGGCAGAATATTATGTGCGCAGTGCAAAAAAATTGGGCATTCCCTGCTGCTGGTGGGATAACGGAGCCTTTGAAGGTGACGGAGAACTGTTTGGTCTTATTGACAGAAAAACTTATGAATGGAAATATGAGGCAGTGGTAGAAGGCCTCTTTAAAGGATTGGAATAATAGCGGCGTTAGGAGAGAAATTATGAAATATAACATCAATTATGAAGAAGGAATGGCATATAACGGCGACTGGCGCAAAATGCGGGCAGCTATGCTGAAAGCAAGAGAAGGAAAACCGGTTACGGTTGGATTTTTGGGTGGCTCCATTACTCAGGGCTCCCTGTCTTCCACACCGGAAACCTGTTATGCTTATTTGGTTTACGAATGGTGGAAAAAGACATTTCCAAACAGTGAAATCACCTATGTTAATGCAGGTATCGGAGGAACCCCTTCCCATTTCGGCGTGGCCAGAGTGGAAGAGGACTTGCTTGCATATGAGCCGGATTTTACCACTGTGGAATTTAGCGTAAACGATGAAAATACACCTTTTTACAGAGAGACGTATGAAGGACTTATCCGCAAAATCTTAAAGACATCTCCGAAAACAGCAGTGCTTATCATACATAATGTATTTTATGAAAGCGGAACCAATGCCCAGGACCAGCATGAACTGGTAGGCAGACGTTATGGTGTGCCCTGTGTCAGTATGAAGACTTCCGTGTACCGTAAAGTGGCAGACGGTACTTTGCCTGTAAGAGACATTACACCGGACGACCTTCATCCCAATGATGAGGGACATAGTCTGCTGGCGGGTCTGGTAACTTACTTCCTGGACAAAGTATATGCGACTTTGGATATACCACAGGAGCAGATTATTAATCCTGAGATTATCGAACAATTTCCGGAAGGAGAGTTACCTGCACCCATTACAGCAAACGGTTACGAAAATTCTTACCGTTACCGCAATCACAGATGTGAGCCCCTGCTTCAGGGATTTGTGGCAGATACAGAGCCCCAGAATCACATTACGGAAATTTTCCGTAAAGGCTGGTATGCAGACAAGGAAGGGGCTTCTATTACCTTTGAAGTTCCCGGAAGCAGTTTGTCCGTGCAGTACCGTAAGTCTGTGAAACATCCCGCCTGTGTAGCCCGTGCGGTTGTAGACGGGGATGAAGAAAACGCCATTATTTTGGATGGCAATTTCGATGAGACATGGGGAGATTGCCTGTATTTGCATTCCTTGCTCCACCATGGAGAGGACAAAGTACATACTATAAAAGTCACAGTGACCAAGGGAGAACCCGGCAAGGATGTTCCCTTCTATCTCGTGGCAGTAATCGGTTCATAATAGGAGGTTAACTATGTTTCGTGATGATTTTGTTTGGGGCGTTGCAGCCAGTGCGTATCAGATAGAGGGACGCATGGAAGGCGATGGAGCCGGAAAGATGATATGGGATACTTTTGCGGAGCAGGGCCGTATTGCGGACGGCTATACGGCAGATGAAAGTTGTGCCCATTTAAAGCATTATAAAGAAGACTATGCCCTGATGAAGAACCTTGGAATCAAGGCTTACCGCTTCAGCATCAGTTGGGCGAGACTGATGCCGGAAGGTACAGGCGCAGTCAATGAAAAAGCAGTGGCTCTTTACAGAGATATGATTGCAGAAATGAAAAAGAACGGAATCACTCCTTATCTGACCATGTATCACTGGGAACTTCCCCAGGCGTTGCAGGATAAAGGCGGCTGGCTTAATCCGCAGATTGTAGAGTGGTTTGGAGAATATGCAAAAGTGGTGGCAGAAAATTTCTCTGACATTTGTGAATACATCATTACTTTAAATGAGCCCCAGTGTTTTGTAGGCTTGGGACATTTGTCCGGCGTGCAGGCTCCGGGACTGAAATTGACTTTGCTGGAAACTTTCCAGGTTGCCCATAATGCGCTGAAGGCCCATGGACAGGCGGTAATTAACCTGCGCAAATATGCGAAGGCTGATATTAAAGTGGGTTATGCACCTACTTGCGGCGTGGCCTATCCTGCCACCGACAGCCCGGAGGATATTGAAGCTGCAAGGGAATACTATTTTACCCAGAATAATCCTATGGATAACTGGACATGGAATGTGGCGTGGTTTTCTGACCCGGTATTCCTTGGACATTATCCCGAAGACGGATTGAAAAAATATGCCCAGTGGCTTCCCGAAATTACCAAGGAAGATATGGAACTGATTTCCCAGCCTTTGGATTTTATGGGGCAGAATATTTATAACGGTTATATGATTCGTAAGGGCGCAGACGGCAAGGGTGAATACGTTGCCAGACCGCTGGGAGCAGACAAGGCTGCTACAAACTGGCCGGTAACACCGGAGTGTTTGTATTGGGGCATTAAGTTCCTTTACGAACGTTATGGTTTGCCCATTTATATTACTGAAAATGGCATGTCCTGCCATGACAGTGTGGCAACAGATGGCAGAGTACATGACGCTGACCGTATCAATTTTTTGGATAAATATTTAAGCGCATTGCAGAAAGCGGCAGATGAAGGGGCCGATGTAAGAGGCTATTTCCTGTGGACATTCCTTGACAATTTTGAGTGGGAAAAAGGTTACACAGAAAGATTCGGTATCGTACATGTGGATTTTGCAACACAGCGCAGAAGAGTGAAAGATTCTGCATATTGGTATAAAAAAGTGATGGAAAGTAACGGTAAAATCTTGTCCATTAATCAGCCAAGCAAACAGATTATGTTTTTGGAACCTTTGTTTAAGCAGATGATTTGGGGCGGTAACAAACTCCGTACAGAGTGGAATTATGATATTCCCGGCGATGATACCGGCGAATGCTGGGCGGTCAGTGCACATCCAAACGGAGACTGTAAAGTGGCAGAAGGTCCTTATGCGGGCAAAACCTTGTCACAGTTGTGGACAGAAGTGCCCACGCTTTTTGACAATGTGGATGAAAAGGGAAATTTGAAAGAAGAAAAATTCCCGTTGTTAATTAAAATTATTGATGCCAAAGCAGATTTGTCCATTCAGGTGCATCCTGATGATGCTTATGCAAAAGTACATGAAAACGGTTCTTTTGGTAAGACGGAGTGCTGGTATATTCTGGATTGCCCGAAGGATGCCACTTTGGTTATCGGACATAAAGCAAAAAGTCCCGAAGAGATGGAAGAAATGGTCCGCGGCGGCAGATGGAAGGAATTTTTGCAGGAAGTACCTGTAAAGAAAGGGGATTTCATTCAGATTGACCCCGGTACACTGCATGCCATCAAAGGTGGAATTATGCTTCTGGAGACACAGCAAAACAGCGATATTACTTATAGAGTGTACGATTATGACCGTCTCAGTGACGGTAAGCCCAGACCGCTTCACGTAGAGCAAAGTCTGGCAGTAACCAAGGCTCCCGCAACTCCTGTGGAAGAGTGCATTTTCCATGTGACAGACGGCGCCGTAAACGAAATGCAGATTTTGATGGAAAATCAGTATTATCAGGTAAGCCGTATGCAGGTAAGCGGTGAGGCAAAATGGATGCAGGAAGAAGGTTTCCGCATTGTTACGGTACTGGATGGATATGGTCTTGTAAACGCAACAGCAGTGAAAAAGGGACAGCACTTTATTTTGCCCGCAGGTTTCGGCGAAGTGACCGTAGAAGGAGAAATGACTCTCTTTATGTCCACCAAAGGAAATAAGTAGTCAGAATTAAGCAGTCGAAAAGGATGGTATGAATGATTACAATTAGTCTGTGCATGATTGTAAAAAATGAAGAAAAGGTGCTTGCGAGGTGTCTGGACAGCATCTGCGATTTGATGGATGAAATCATTATCGTGGATACCGGTTCTACAGACAGAACCAAGGAAATTGCGGCAAAGTATACAGATAAAATCTATGATTTTGTCTGGATTAACGATTTTGCTGCGGCCAGAAATTTTGCTTTTTCCAAAGCCACCAAGGAATACATTTACTCTGCGGATGCAGATGAAGTGGTAAATTTGGAAAATCATGAGCGTTTCCGGATTTTAAAGGAAAATCTGGTTCCGGAAATTGAGATTGTGCAAATGAAGTATGGCAATCAGTTAGCACATAATACGGTTTACAATTTTGATGAAGAGTACAGACCCAAACTGTTTAAGAGACTGCGGGAGTTTGTGTGGGAAGAGCCCATCCATGAGACGGTGCGCACCCAGCCTGTGGTTTTTGACAGTGACATAGTGATTACCCATTTGCCGGAAAATCTGCACGCCGGCCGTGACCTTGCGGCTTTTGGCAGAATGTGGGAAAGACGGCAACCTATTTCGGCAAGACTTCATGAAATGTATGCCAAGGAACTTTTTATCGCCGGAACACCGGAGAATTTTGCAGATGCGGAAGAATTTTTTGAAACCTCGGTTTGCGACGTGAACCGAAGTGGGGATGAAGTATTGCAAGCCTGTCTGGTGGTGGCAAGGGCTGCCAGGTATGCAGGGGATGAGGGAAAGTTTTTTAAACACATTATGAAGGTTGTGGCAGGCGGGGAATGCTCGGAAGCCTGTTTTGAATTGGGCGAGTATTATTTTGCAAAGAAAGATTATGATGAGGCTGTTATCTGGTTTTATAATGCAAAGTTTGAAACTTCCCCTATTTTAAATATCCGTTTAGGCGGTGAGAGGGCACTGGAACGCTTGGCAGAGTGTTATGATTGTCTTGGGGATGAGGCTCAGGCACTTTTGTACCGCCGTATGATTGAAGATGGCAGGGAGGCAAACTGACAAAATTTTGAGGGGTCATTCTTGTGAAAAGATGACAATATACTTTTGGATTAAAAAGTGATATGATAGCCCTACATTACTTCCTGAATTGAATGAAACGTTGACGCATCTGCTTATGGCAGAGAATTTGTCGTGAGCGGAATTCATTCAATTCAGGAGGTTTTTTTATGCGCAAATTTATTAGTAAAAGAAAAATGATTTTTGGTCTTATTTTATGTGGAATGCTCTGCCTTTCGCAGGGGGTCGTGGTCCGGGCAGCAGGGGAAAACCGGGCAGGGCATGTTCATCAGGGAAATGCCGTAGACGGAGGACCTTGCTACGGTATTTGCATTCCCCATGTACATGAAGGAAACAGTAGCGCATGTGGCGGCTGTTATACGGAGCCTGTTTATCACGCCCATGAGGGGAACAGTACCGGTGGAGGGGGCTGTTACAGTGCGGCCACTTACCATAGCCACAAAGGAAACAGCAGTGACGGCGGAGAATGTTATGAAACAGCTGTTTATCATACACATACGGGCAGTGAGGTAAGCGGAGGGGGCTGTTACAGTGCAGCGGTTTATCACAGTCATACAGGGGATGGGTCCCAAAAAGATGGCTGCTATGTGACGCCTGTTTATCACAGTCACAGCGGTAGCCCGGCAAGCGGAGGGGGCTGTTACAACATAGCGGTTTATCATGCCCACAGCGGAAGCACAGGAAGCAGCGGTGGCTGTTATACGACACCTGTTTACCATGCCCACACCGGAGGGGAAAGTAGTGGAAGCGGTTGCTATACAGTACCTGTTTATCATACCCACAGTGGAAACACCGGAAGCAGCGGCGGTTGTTATACAACACCCGTTTACCATGCCCATGCGGGAAGCCAAAATAGTGGCGGTGGTTGCTACACATCTCCTGTGTATCATGTCCATACCGGAGCGGCAGGTCAATCCCAGGCTAACGGCTGTTATACCAAGGAGTCCCGGAAAGCCACAACAGAAAAGTGCGGTAAGTTTGTGGATGACGGAGATGGATACTGGAGCTGTGACAACTGCGGAACCAGAACACCGGACAGTAATGTTCCGTCCAATAAAGAGCACAGCCCAATAGAATATGAAACAGTGTATGAACTGGGCTGCGGCAAGACGGAAAGCACTATTGAGGTTTATAACCTTGGCTGCAAAAAGACAACGGCAACCATTGAGTCTTACAGTTTGTCCTGCGGTAAAACCACACAGACCATAGAAAAATACAGCCTTGGCTGTAACAAAAACGAAAAAACTGTAGAAAAGTATGCTCTTTCCTGTGGGAAAAACGATAAAACGATTGAAGGCTACGAACTGGGCTGCGGAAAAACGGAAAAGACGATAGAAAAATACAGTCTTGGCTGTAACAAGACCACATCTACGGTGGAGGGATATTCACTTGGCTGCGGAAAAAAAGAAACTTACATCGAAAGATATAAGTTAAGTTGCGGTAAGACTATCGAGACGCTGGAAAAGTATTCCTTAAATTGTGGAAAAACCACCGGTACTGTGGAGAGGTATGCGGTTTCCTGTGACGGAAAACCAGTTTATGCCTTAAGTTGTACTTTGCAGGAAGGCGAGGTAAAGCCTTCTGAAGAAGAATCAAAGCCGCCTGTAGAAGAACCGAAACTGCCTGCAGAAGAACCGCAGGAAAGTGCCGGGGGAAATGAAACGGCGAAAAAAGTGTCCGGTAATCTGCCTCCAAAGGTGGGCATAGAAAAGGAAGAGGAAATCCTTGGAAATACAGGGGAGGTAATTGATGAGCAGCCGGAAATAGTGCAAGAAACAGAGGCGGAAGCAGAGACGGAAACGGAGTTGGAAGCAGAGACAGAAACGGAACTGGAAACAGAGACGGAAGCAGTGCAGGAAGCGGAAGGGCTGGAAAATTGGGGCATTACGCAGGAAACGGGATATCCTAAACAGGTGCTGGAAGAAAGAGAAAATCAGGAGATACAAATTTTAAAGCAGCAAGAGGAAATAAATTGGGAAGAGGAAAAAGGAAACCCTATAGGACCAGTTCTGTTGATAACAGGTCCTGTAATTCTCTTTCTTGTCGGTATTTTGTGTGTGTATCAAAAGACGGTAACTTTATACTGGTATGATAAAAAAGGGCGGTATCAGAGGCTGGGAAGATTTTTGACCAAGAAGACGGCAGACGGATATTCGGTACGCTTTCCGCAGGAGAAACTGGCTCTTGCAACTACCGGAAAATTTCGCGTGTCGGTAAGTGGTTTTATGCTCAAAAACCCTAACCACAAGGAATTGGCAATTCTGGTGGGCAATCAGAAACTGACCTTTGCCTTGGAAGAATATGTAGACTTTGTTTTGTAGACGTGATAAAATGTCATATTGAAAAAACGTTGAAAAAACGGAGGTGGCAACATGGAATGGAGACAAAATGTTAGAAGAGTTGAACCCTATATTCCGGGAGAACAGCCAAACAAAGAGGGAATGATTAAGTTAAATACCAATGAGTGCCCTTATCCCCCTGCGCCCGGTGTGGAGAGACTGGCGAAAGAATTTGAGTGCGGTACTCTCCGATTATATCCCGACCCGGAGTGTAAATCTTTGGTAAATTGTCTGGCTGAATACTATCAGGTAAAACCGGAGCAGGTTTTTGTGGGTGTAGGTTCTGATGATGTTCTGGCAATGTGCTTTTTGACATTTTTTAATTCAGATAAGCCCATTTTGTTCCCGGATATAACCTATTCCTTTTATGATGTGTGGGCAAATCTTTATCGCATCCCCTATAAGACCTGTGCCTTGGATGAAAATTTCCGCATTGTGCCGGAGGATTATAAACAGCAAAACGGTGGTATTGTTATCCCTAACCCCAATGCGCCTACAGGTGTGCTGGAATCTTTGGATGTGATAGAGGAAATTTTGCAGGCAAATAAGGATTCTGTTGTAATTATTGACGAGGCTTATGTTGATTTTGGCGGAGTCAGTTGCCAGCACTTAATCGAAAAATATGACAATCTGCTTGTTGTACAGACCTTTTCAAAATCCAGAGCCATGGCAGGATGCCGTATCGGCTTTGCCATCGGTAACGAAGAGATGATTAAATATTTGAATGATGTGAAATTTGCCACTAATTCTTATACCATGAACCGTCCTTCCTTGGAACTGGGCGTTGCAGCCATCCGTGATGAGAAATATTTTGAGGATACTATTGTAAAAATCATGTGTACAAGGGAAAGAGTGAAGGAGGAACTGTCGGAACTTGGCTTTACATTCCCTGATTCCAAGACAAACTTTATTTTCGCCTCCCATAAAACAGTTCCTGCGGCAGAAATTTTTAAGGCTCTCAAGGAAAATAATATTTTTGTGCGTTACTGGAATAAACCCCGCATTGACAACTATTTGCGTATCTCCATCGGTACGGATGAAGAGATGGACAAGTTGCTTGCATTTTTGCGGGAATATTTGAAATAATTTACGGGGTTTTGTGAAAGCGGAGAATAAATGGAAAGTTACAGCGATTTTGCCAAGGTTTATGATACCTTCATGGACGAGACACCCTATGAAGCGTGGAGTGACTTTTTGGATGAGTTGATAAAAAAATACGGAATTTCTGCTACGAAAAATGCGGATGGGGCAGCGGGAGAAAACACAGATTGCCAAAAGGTGCAGGAGGAAAATGTCCTCCGCACTGAGCGGAATCTGGTGCTGGATTTGGGCTGCGGAACAGGCACTTTGACGGAAATTATGGCCGCAAAGGGCTATGATATGATTGGCGTGGACAATTCTCAGGAAATGCTTTCCATAGCCATGGAAAAGCGGGAGAAAGCAGGTTCGTCTACACTCTATTTATTGCAGGACATGCGTGAACTGGAACTTTACAGCACTGTGGGAACGGTTATCAGCGTGTGTGACTGTGTGAATTATCTTTTGGAAGAAGAGGAACTTTTGCAGACTTTCAAACTGGTAAATAATTATTTGTATCCCGGCGGTATTTTTATTTTTGATTTTAACACGGTCTACAAATACGAGCAGGTAATCGGAGATACCACTATTGCGGAAAGCAGAGAGGAATGCAGTTTTATCTGGGATAATTATTATCACCCGGAGGAACAGATTAATGAATATGACCTGACTATCTTTGTGAAAGACGGTGAAGATGAATATGGTGAAACCTTTCGCAGGTTTCAGGAAAGTCATTACCAGAGAGGGTATACATTAGAGCAAATGACAGGCCTGATTAAAGAGGCAGGAATGACGGTGGAACTTGTGCTTGATGCGGATAGCCACGGGGCTGTGACGAAAGAAAGCCAGCGGATTTATATACTTGCAAGAGAAAGGGGAAAAAATGAGTAAACAAAATGATTATATTGTGAGAGCTACGGCGGCAAATGCACAGATTCGTGCCTTTGCATGTACAACCAGGGGAATTGCCGAAAAAGCCAGAGTGATTCATGACAGCAGCCCGGTTGTGACTGCGGCCCATGGCAGACTGCTGACGGCAGGCTGTATGATGGGTGTGATGATGAAAGGGGAAAAAGACCTTCTGACTTTGCGGGTGCAAGGCGACGGACTGATGCGTGGTATGACGGTGACTGCGGATAGTTCGGGCAGGGTAAAAGGCTATGTGATTGAGCCGGTGGTTATCATTCCACCCAACGAAAAAGGAAAATTGGACGTGTCTGTTGCGGTTGGACGGGGCTATTTAAGCGTAATCAAGGATATGGGCATGAAAGAGCCTTATGTGGGTCAGATAGAATTACAGACAGGAGAAATTGCGGAGGATTTGACTTACTATTTTGCAACTTCCGAGCAGGTACCTTCATCCGTGGGCCTTGGAGTTTTGATGGAAAGAGACAATACCGTAAGACAGGCCGGAGGCTTTATTATCCAGCTTATGCCTTTTGCGGAGGATGCGGTAATTGACCGTTTGGAGCAAAATTTAAGTAAAGTAGATTCGGTAACGGCACTTTTGGATGCAGGAAAAACACCGGAGGAAATGTTGGAACTGCTTTTGGAAGGCTTGGATGTGGAAATTGTGGATACCATGCCTACAGATTATGTGTGTAACTGTGATAAATCCAGAGTGGAAAAGGCCATTGTCAGCATTGGGAAAAAAGATATTAAAGAGATGATTGATGAGGGCAAAGAAATAGAAGTTAACTGCCAGTTTTGCGGCAAGAATTATGTGTTCTCGGTGGAAGAACTTGAGAAAATGTATAAAAAAGCACTCCGTTAGTTTATCCCACTTTCCGGTAGAAAAACCGGAAAGCGGGATAGGTAACAGGCTTTTTGTCTATTTACTCTTCAGAAACTTGGTCGGATGGCAACGCTTTGGACAGGGATGCTTCAATGGCCTGTAACAGTACCAGTGAAGTGTATTTGCTATCATCGGTGTAGGTAATGCCTTCCAAAGACTGGTTTGCATATATTTGCGAGGTCAGAGAGTCGAAGGTAGGCTGCAAAAGCGGATACATGGTAGTAACAGCTTCGTCCAGGTTGACCATGCGGATAGAGTTGATATTGTTGCTGTCCACAATTACTTCCACATCTACAGCGTGGTCGCCCAAAACCAAGGCGGTGCTGTAGACACCGGGTATGTATGAAGTTTGTGACAGGTTACCGGCGGTATTTTGCGAACCGGAAGAAACATCGCTATTTATTTCCGGAGAATTCTCGTTGGAACTGTCTGATTTTTTATCCGGAAAAAGCATTACAAATAATATAATGAGGACAAGGATGCCCAGCGCAATAAAAATTCCGGTGTGAATCAGTTCTTTCAAATGAAGTACTATGATTTTGGTTTTGGAGGTCATAGGTGGTCTCCGTAGATTTCTTTTATATATCCTATGCAGAAAGAATAAATTTTAACACAGAGATATAGTGTTTGCGGATAGTGGGAAGGAGTTTTATGAAATTTACAAAATTACATGGTTGCGGTAATGATTATGTATATGTTGACGGAAGCAGGGAAATAATTCCTACGCAGGAGAAACCGCAACTGGTCAGAAAACTTAGTGACAGACATTTCGGTATCGGTGGTGACGGGGTGATTTTTATAAACCCTTCCGAGGAAGCAGACTTTGAAATGGAAATGTACAATGCGGACGGTACCCGCAGTGAAATGTGCGGAAACGGTATCCGCTGCGTGGCAAAATTCGTTTATGACAAAGGTTTGACGGATAAAGAGTGTATTACCATAGTCAGCGGCGGAAAAGTAAAAACCCTGAACCTGACCATTGAGAATGGAAAGGTGTCGCTTGTAAAAGTGAATATGGGTGCGCCGGAACTAATTGCGGCAAAGGTACCTGTTGTTTCCGATAAGGAACATGCCATTGACGAACCCATTATGGTGCAGGGAAAAGAATATCGTATGACCTGTGTTTCTATGGGAAATCCTCATGCGGTAGTGTATATGGATGATGTGAAAAATCTGGACATTGAATCCATCGGTCCTTATTTTGAAAACCATGAGCGTTTTCCGAGACGTACCAACACAGAGTTTGTGAGAGTGATTGACAGACAGACTGTGGAAATGCGCGTATGGGAACGTGGAACGGGGGAAACCCTTGCCTGCGGTACGGGAGCCTGTGCAACGGCGGTTGCCTGCATTTTAAATGGTCTTACCCAGGATCGCGTTACGGTAAAACTTTTGGGCGGCGACTTGGAAATTTATTGGGACCGGAAGGAAAATCTGGTGTATATGACAGGTCCTGCAACTTATGTGTTTGACGGCGAAATTTAATGTATAAAACTAGTTTCAAAAAATACCAATTTATGCTATGATATAGGCTTGAGAGAGTTTGTATCATAGCATTTTTAATTGCACAAAATTTATATTTTTTTGTGAGGAAAATTCCGGTATGAAAAAATTACTTGTTTATTTAAAAGATTATAAAAAAGAGACGGTTTTGGCTCCTCTTTTTAAGATGCTTGAAGCCTCCTTTGAACTTTTTATTCCTCTGGTAGTGCAACAGATTGTGGATGTGGGTATTGCCGGGGGAGATAAAGGGTATGTGGTTAAAATGTGTCTTGTGATGGTGGCGCTGGGACTTATCGGATGGGTCTGTGCAGTGACAGCCCAGTTTTTTTCGGCAAAGGCCGCCGTGGGATTTGCCACAGGACTTCGTCACAGTCTGTTTTCCCATTTGCAGTCTCTTTCCTATTCCCAGACAGATAAAATCGGAACGTCCACTATGATTACCCGTATGACCAGCGACATCAATCAGGTGCAAAACGGTGTGAATATGGTACTGCGCCTGTTTCTGCGCTCGCCCTTTATTGTATTTGGTGCCATGATTATGGCTTTCACGGTGGATGTGAAAGCGGCAGTGATTTTTGTGGTGGTGATTCCTCTTTTGTCCATCGTGGTGTTTGGAGTGATGATGCAGACCATTCCTTTGTATAAAAAAGTGCAGAGCGGTTTGGATAAAGTGCTGGGAATTACCCGGGGCAATCTTACCGGTGTGCGTGTTATCAGAGCCTTCCATAAGGAAGAAGAGGAAGTGAGCCAGTTTAAGGAAAGCAATGAAAGCCTGACCCATATGCAAATGTTTGTGGGAAAAATTTCTGCGGTTATGAATCCCGTGACTTATGCCATTGTAAACGGCGGTTTGGTGGCGCTTTTGTGGGTAGGGGCATTACAGGTAGACAGTGGTATTTTGACCCAGGGTGCAGTGATATCCCTGGTAAACTATATGTCCCAGATTTTGGTGGAACTCATTAAACTGGCAAACCTCATTGTGCTTGTGAATAAGGCAGTTGCCTGCGGTAACCGTATAGAAACTCTTTTGGAACTGGAGCCGGAGGTGAAAGACGGAGCGGCGGCAGTGGAAGAAGACGGACAAAATGCCAAATATGCCGTGGAATTTGACCATATTTCCCTGACCTATCCGGGAGCCGGAGATGAAAGTTTGACGGACATTGATTTGAAGGTGGAAAGAGGGCAGACCATCGGTATTATCGGTGGTACAGGTTCCGGTAAGTCCTCCCTGATTAATTTGATACCCAGATTTTACGAGGCGACCAAAGGCGTAGTAAAGGTAAATGGTGTCCCCGTGCAAAATTACGGGCTGGAACAACTCCGCAGCCTTATCGGTGTGGTGCCCCAGAAAGCGGTGCTTTTTAAAGGTACTATCCGGGATAATCTGCTGATGGGAAAAGAGGATGCCACGGAGGAAGAAATCCGCAGGGCTCTTGAAATTTCCCAGTCTGCGGAAATTGTGAACGGTAAGCCAGAAGGTCTGGAGACCCAAATCAGCCAGAACGGTAAAAATTTATCCGGCGGACAAAGACAGAGGCTGACCATAGCCAGAGCCCTTGTGCGAAATCCGGAAATTTTGATTTTGGATGACAGTGCTTCTGCATTAGACTATGCAACGGATGCGGCTCTGCGAAAGGCAATCCGGGAAATGGACACTGTGCCTACGGTATTTATAGTGTCCCAAAGAGCATCTTCTATTTTGCATGCGGACAAAATTGTAGTGCTGGATGATGGCGAAGCAGTGGGAACCGGTACCCACGAAGAACTGCTTCGTGACTGCGAAGTATATCAGGAAATCTACTATTCCCAATATCCGGATAAAAGACCGGCAGAAGGGGAGGTGTAGGACATGAAAGAAAAGAAAATGCAAAAAGGTCAGTGGGAAACCATGAAAAAGGTGCTAAAGTATATCAGCAAACATTGGTTTTTCCTGCTTTGTTCTATCGTATGTGCTGCTGTGACGGTGGTGCTGACACTGTATATTCCTATTTTGACGGGTGATGCCATAGATTGCATTCTGGAGCCCGGTAAAGTGAATTTTGCTGTACTTTTTGCTATTTTGAAAAAAATGGCAGTGATGATTGCGGGAACGGTGGTGGCACAGTGGGTTATGACTGTGTGTAACAACCGTATTGCCTACCATGTGGTAAGGGACATCCGTAAAGATGCCTTCGACCGTATTCAGATTTTACCTTTGAAATATTTGGACAGTCACCCTTACGGTGAAATTGTGAGCCGTATTATTGCTGATGTAGACCAGTTTTCTGATGGTCTGATTATGGGATTTACCCAACTTTTTACAGGGATTATTACTATTTTCGGTACTTTGATTTTTATGTTCAGGGAAAATGTGAGTATCACTTTAGTGGTGGTCTGCATTACCCCTATCAGTCTGTTTGTGGCTGCTTTTATTGCCCGCAGAACTTATAAAATGTTTAAACTCCAGTCCGAGACCCGTGGGGAGCAGACAGGACTGATTGATGAGATGATTGGAAACCAGAAAGTGGTGCAGGCTTTCGGATATGAGGACCGGACGCTGGAAAGATTTGATGAAGTTAACGAAAAACTGGCGAAGTATTCTTTGAATGCTACCTTTTTCTCGTCTCTTACCAATCCCTGTACCAGATTTGTAAACAGTCTGGTTTATACCGGCGTATGTGTCACCGGCGCGCTGTCGGTAATCGGCGGGGGAATTTCGGTTGGAACATTAACCTGTTTTTTGAGTTATGCTAACCAGTACACCAAGCCTTTTAACGAAATTTCCGGCGTGTTTACCGAGTTTCAAAATGCCCTTGCCTGCGCAGCACGAATTTTTGCGCTGATTGAGGAAGAGGCGCAAGTTCCGGAGCCGGAGGATGCGGTGGTGCTGGAAACAGCCCGGGGAAATGTAGGACTTGAGCATGTGCATTTTTCTTATACACCGGACAGAAAACTCATCGAAGATTTCAATTTGCAGGTAAAACCGGGACAGAGGGTGGCTATTGTAGGACCTACGGGCTGCGGCAAAACCACGGTTATTAATCTGTTGATGCGTTTTTATGATGTAAACAGCGGCAGTATTTCGGTTGACGGACATGATATCCGTAACCTGACAAGGGAAAGTCTCAGGGAAAATTACGGTATGGTGCTTCAGGAAACTTGGCTGAAAGCAGGCACCGTCAGAGAAAATATTGTAATGGGTAAGCCTGATGCTACCGATGAAGAGGTAATTGCAGCGGCAAAAGCTGCCCATTCCCACAGTTTTATCAAACGTTTGCCCCAAGGCTACGATACGGTGCTGACGGAGGATGGAGAAGGGTTATCCCAAGGACAAAAACAGCTTTTGTGCATTACCAGAGTTATGCTTTGTCTGCCGCCTATGCTGATTTTGGATGAGGCGACGTCTTCTATTGATACGAGAACGGAAATCCGTATCCAGAAGGCGTTCTCCAAAATGATGCAGGGCAGAACCAGTTTTATTATTGCCCACCGATTGTCTACCATTGTGGATGCGGATGTGATACTGGTTATGAAGGACGGTAACATTATCGAGCAGGGATGCCATAAAGAATTGCTGGCTCAAGGCGGTTTTTACGCCAATCTTTATAACAGCCAGTTTGCAGGAGAAAATTAAAAAGAAAAAATATCCGGGAGGGTTATAATATGGGAATTATTTTTAATGAAAAAGAAAAATTATTTAAGTTGGACACACCAAACACATCCTATGTGATAGGGATTGTGGGCTCTGATGGTTTTCTTGGACATGCATATTACGGAAAGAAACTGTCCGATTTGCAGGGGGTAAAAGATTTGATGCGCATTTATGAGGCGCCTTTTACACCGGACACAAATGCCAGAGACCGTCTTAGTTTTTTGGACTGTTTTCCTACAGAATATTCCGGTCACGGGGTAGGTGATTACAGAGAGAGCAGTATCCGCGTAAAAACGGCGGCTGGACACAGCGCGGTGCAACCTTATTATGTTTCCCATGAAATTTATAAAGGAAAAAGAAAATTAGAGGGTCTTCCCGCGACTTTCGGCGCTGAAGATGCGGTGGAAACACTGGCGATTACCTGTATGGATCCTGCACTGAATTTACAGATGGTTTTGGAATACAGTGTATTTGCGGACACAGATGCCATTGCACGCAGCGTAAAAGTGACTAATTTGGATGAAAATGCTTTATATCTGGAAAAAGTGATGTCCGGTTGTCTGGATATGGATAACAGGGATTTTGATTTGATTACACTGCACGGTTCTTGGGCGAGAGAACGCCATATGCAAAGACTTCCCTTGGGATGCGGAAAACATAGTGTTGGTTCCCTTCGCGGTGAGAGCGGACATCAGGAGCATCCTTTTATGGCGGTTTTGGAGCATACAGCAACCCAGACAAGGGGTGATGTGTACGGTTTCCATTTCGTATATTCCGGTAACTTCCAGGCTATGGCAGAGGTAAACCAGTTTAATCAGGTGAGAGTGCTTATGGGTATCCAGCCCGAAGATTTTTGCTGGAAACTGGAAAAGGGCGAAAGTTTTCAGGCGCCGGAAATGATTATGACTTACTCCGCAAACGGTATCGGCGGTATGAGCCGCAGTTTCCATGAACTGTATAGAAATCATTTGATTCGCAGTCCGTATAAAAATAAAAAACGTCCCATTTTGATTAATAACTGGGAAGCAACTTATTTTGATTTTAACGAAGAAAAACTTCTGGATATTGCCAAAGAGGCATCCCAAATGGGTATCGAGATGCTTGTCATGGACGATGGCTGGTTTGGCAACCGCTGCGATGATAACAGAGCGCTGGGAGACTGGGAAGTAAACGAGGATAAATTAAAAGGCGGCTTGAAAAAACTGGTAGATGGGGTAAATGCCCTTGGTATGGAATTTGGCATCTGGTTTGAGCCGGAGATGATTTCACCGGAATCCAAACTTTATGAGGAACATCCCGACTGGGCCATTGCCATCCCCGGCAGAACTCCGGGACTTGCCCGCAACCAGTTTGTGTTGGATATCAGCCGTAAGGAAGTGCGTGACTGTATTGTAGAGAAAATTTGCAAGGTGCTTCACAGTGCAAATATTAAATATGTGAAATGGGATATGAACCGTCCTTTGAGCGATATCGGCAGCGCATGTCTTCCCGCTGACCGTCAGGGAGAATTGTATCACCGTTTTGTACTTGGTATGTATGAAATGCAGGAGAGAATGCTCTCTGAGTTTCCGGATCTTCTTTTGGAAAACTGTTCAGGTGGTGGTGCCAGATTTGACCCCGGCATGCTTTATTACAGCCCTCAGATTTGGTGCTCTGACGATACCGATGCTATTGAGAGACTGGCTATTCAGGAAAGTACATCCATGATTTATCCGCTGTCCTCCATGGGAGCACATGTAAGTGTTTGCCCTAACCACACCGTAGGCAGAAATACACCTTTTGAAACAAGAGGTTATGTGGCACTGGCAGGCACATTTGGATATGAGTTGGATGTAACCAAACTCAGTGAGGAAGATAAGGCAATGGTGCCCAGACAGGTGGCTATGTACCATCAGTTTAATGACCTTGTAAGAGAGGGCGATTATTACCGTATTGCTTCTTATCAGGAAAATCATTTGTATGACTGTTTCCAGGTGGTTTCCAAGGATAAAAAAGAAAGTCTGGTGTTCTTTGTACAGGTACTGGGCGAACCAAACATGCACAGCAGAAATATCCGTTTGCAGGGACTGGATGAAAATGCAGAATATGCGCTTTGGGATGTGACTGTAGAGCCGGGTAAGGAACTTTTGCAGGAAACTGAGGTAAGTGTAAAAGGCGATACCCTGATGTACGCAGGTATGCAGGTACAACGCATGTGGGGTGACTTTAAGGCAAAATTGTTTTATTTTAAAAAGAAATAGTTGAAAACGTATATGATGCTTGAAACGCAATGGTCTTGGTAAGATGAGGAGGAACTGAGATGGACTATAGTTTATCGAATGATCTGATTACAATTAAGGTCCGGGGCAAGGGCGCAGAACTGCGCTCCCTGACAGATAATGAGACGGGCCGTGAGTACATGTGGCAGGCTGCCCCGGAGTTTTGGGGCAGAACTTCACCGGTGCTTTTTCCGGTAGTGGGCAGTTATAAAGACGGAGAAAGCCGTTATAACGGGGAGATTTACAAATTGCCCCAGCACGGTTTTGCCAGAGATATGGAGTTTATGCTGACCAGACAGGACGAAAACGAAATCTGGTTTTGCCTGACAGACAAAACAGAAACTTGGGACACTTATCCCTTTGCATTTTCTTTGGAGATTGGTTATCGCTTAGAGGGGCGCAGTGTACAGGTGCTCTGGAAAGTAACCAACCCCGCAGAGCAGGAAATGTATTTTTCTATTGGCGGGCATCCTGCCTTCAATGTTTTGCCCAGAGAGGCAGAGAGGACGACTTGCTATGTGCAGTTTGACGGCGTGGAAAAGATTACATCCAGAGGAATCAGCGGTGGTCTGGCACTGCATGAGACGCAGGACTACGACCTTCTGCCCGGCGGTCTTTTGGCAGTAACGGAAGAGGTTTTTGCAAATGATGCTTTGGTTATTGAAAATAATCAGACCGGAAAAGTCAGTCTGTTGGATGAAAATAAATCCGTGTTTCTTTCGGTTTCCTTTGATGCGCCCCTTTTTGGTGTGTGGACACCGCCCGGAAAAAATGCGCCCTTTATCTGCATTGAACCTTGGTACGGCAGATGCGACAAGGTTGATTTTGCAGGTAGCATTGAAGAGAGAGAATGGGGAAATCATCTTGCGCCCGGAGAGGTATTTGAAGTTTCGTATTCTATAACAGTGTAAAACAAGTGAGAGGCATCGCAGTGGCGGTGCCTTTTTATTTATTCTTTATAAAACATTATTTAAGTTTAATAAAATGCACATTTTCTATTCATAATTGTGTGTTACGATAGAAGTGTATTATGGGTGTAATGTCGCGGGGGGCAAGGGACCTGAGGCATGGGACTATGAACATATTAATGTTGAAAGGCAAAGGATAAATTAGGGAAGGTATTATGACAAATGAACAATATTACGAATTGATAAGGCCTTATGAGGATGCTATGCAGGTGATGCTTACCAGACTCAGTATTTTAAACCATAGTATTTATGCGAGGGATGCCGGTAAACCGGTGCATCATATGCAAAACAGAATCAAAGATAAGCGTAGCATGGAAGGAAAATTGGAGCGGATTGGGGTGACAGATAGTGTCATTAACGCCAAGGACAATCTTATGGACATTGCAGGGGTGCGTGTCATCTGCTATTTTCAAGAGGAAATTTATACCCTTGTGGAAGCGCTGAAACGGCAGGCGGATGTGATTGTTATCAAAGAAAAAGATTACATGAAAAACCCAAAACCAAGCGGTTACCGCAGCTATCATATTGTATTTGGTGTGCCGGTGCATGCTTTGGATGCCATGGAGTACTATCCGGTGGAAGTGCAGTTCCGTACCCTGTCGATGGATTTTTGGTCCAGTATGGAACACAAAATTTGTTATAAAAAAGAGAGAGAAAATAAAGAAGAAATTTCGAAGCAGTTGCAAGCCTTATCAAATTCGCTTACAATGATTGAGGAAGAAATGCGGGAGTATATCCAAAAATCTTAAAATATAGCAAAAAGAAACCATAAAATTGAGTTTTTCATGCGTACCATTAATAGACATGCGAGGGAAAAAAAGTGACGGAAGCAAAGTTCGAGCAGTGCATCCGGCAGATGAATGAGGGAAACAAAGAAGGTCTGCGGGAAGTGTACGAAGAATACCTTTCCTACATTTACGGAATCGTATTGCAAATGATTGGGAATAAAGAAAATGCAGAAGATATTACCAGCGAATTTTTTATCAGGCTGTGGGAAAAATCTGCATCTTATAAGCCAGGCAGCGGTCATCGTGGTTGGATGGCTACTATTGCGCGCAATATGACCATAGATTTTATCAGGAAATATAAAAGGGAAGAACTGACCGAGGAATTTGAAGATGTTGCACAGGACGATTCCAAAAGCAGTCAGATAGAGGCGCAGGTTGTTCATCAGATGATTATTGAGGATGCCCTGGCAACCTTAAGTGATAAAGAAAGAGAAGTTATACACATGAAAGTCATGGGAGATATGACTTTGAAAGAGATAGCGGCTGTGCTGCAAGTTCCCATGGGAACCGTGGCATGGCGATACCGGGAAGCGGTAAATAAATTAAGGAGGTGCGGATTTGAGCAGGGATTTTAAGCAGGAATATGAAAATTATATAAGTAAGCAAACTCCCGATTTGTGGGCCCGCATTGAAACTGGGCTTGCGGAAAAAGAAGTATCCGTAACTCCGGCGACGAAAAAGAAGAAAATTCCTACGCGGTTTTGGACTTATGGACTGACTGCGGCGGCAGCAGTGCTCATTTGCATTGTGGCAATTCCTATGTTAAGCGGCGGGCTGCTTAGAGGAGAAATGGAAAGTGCTATGGATGCAGGAACGGCAGAGATGGCAGCGGATTTTTCTTTAAATAGGGTAACGTCAGACAGGGATAATACTGCTAATTGCGAGGTGGCAGGCGCTACGCGCCAGGAAGTGGCAGAAGAGGGCGCAGTGCCCCGGGAGAACGCAGCGCCCCAGGTGGAAGCAGAAGAAGAGGCGGCAGAAATTGTTGGCACGCCTTCCGCAGACAGTGTTGCTGCTACGGAAAAAATGTCAGCAGATACGCTCCGGGTGGAAGTGAAGGTTGTGGAACTTTCCGAGATGGATGGCCGCACGGTTTACAAAGTGATGCTTAAGGGAGAGAGCGTATTGCTCGTCTTTTCCGGGGACTTTTCAGAAGAGGCGGAACTTTTTAAAGGAGAAACCTATTTGGTGCTACTGGAAGAAGCGCAAGAAACAGCCCCTTGGGATTATGTTATTGTAAGTATGGGAATAGAATAAAATGAGAATCATAAATAAGGAAAATTCGAATAAGTAAAATTCAAATAAGTAAAATGTGAATAGGCAAACCGGTCGGGAACGATGTTTCTGACCGGTTTTTTTATAAGTACTTCGAGGAAAGTATAGATTGTAGAGGCGCTTTACCAAACTTTTATTATTGCGAGGGGCTATGGTTTTACCGGTTTTGCCGCATAATCTGCCTACTTGTTTTTTATGCGCAAAAAACGACAAATTATGCGCAAAAGGTGTAAAGAATAGGAAAGATGTAATATAATTAATAAGTTAAAGTGGTGTGTGATGAATATAATGAAAAAGGCACCTGATGTAGGTGCCTTTAATAGCCTATAAATATGAAATTATGGATTGGATGATTGAGGAACTTCATTTAATTGCAGGTATTTTTTGTATGAATATCCTTCAATATCGCCGTGCCGTAACAATACCCAGGATTCGCCGATGCTGATTACTTCACCGCTATCGCCGGGCATGAGGTAACCGATGACATTGGCATCAAGAGAGGCGCCATCGCGTATAAACAGCTGTTGCTTTTTTTGGATGGCAGTATAAGTGTATTGGGTTGTTGGCTCTTCTTTTGGAATCTCGGTAGAAACAGGGGGTTCGGGAACTACGGTGGGTTCGGGAACTACGGTGCTTTCAGGAATTTCAACTGTTTCCGGAACGGGAGGTGCTACTTCTTCCGATTCTTTAGTGGATGCCATGGGAGCGGAAAGAGAGACCTGCGGAGTTTGGGAAGATGCTGCAGGGATAAATGCCTGAACACAGGGAACCCAAACGAATATGCCGGAAACCAGTCCTGTCAACAGAAATAGGAGAGCCATTATAATAAGTGCGTTTTTTCTGGTCATAGAAAGTTGCCTCCTTATCGACTGCTGGAAGGTAATTGTATGTAGATGCCCATTCCTTTGCCGGGTTCGCTCTTGGCATAAATAGTACCGCCGTAATATTCTACAATGGCTTTTGCTTGTGTCAAACCAAGACCATTGCCGCTAACACGGTTGGAGCCTTGATAATTTAATTCGAAAATGTGGGATGTCTCTGCTGTGGGCAACCCTTCTCCGTTATCTTTTAAGACGATGAACAAATCGTCGGCAATGTTGGAAATGGTAATAACCAGGCTGCCGTTGCGGTTCATGTATTTTATAGAGTTATCAATGATGTTGCGGAACATGATGCGCATGAAAGAAGCATCTGCCCGTACAATTAATTTATCACTTGCACTGGAAAGCAGGATGTTGATACCGGACTGGCGGCTGTAAGGAGTCATTTCTTCGATGACCTGATGAACCGCAGCGATAATGTCCAACTGGACCGGAGTTTCATCTTGGGGAAGCAAGTGGTTCAAACTTGAAGATTCCGTAATGGATTCCTGTTTTTGGCTTTCTGTTGCAAGAGCCTCTGTAAGAGAAGTGATTTGCTTCTCGGCATCGGTGCATTTTGTTACAAGTTGTTCTTTTTCTAAAAGCAGGGCGTCACGTTCTTTCTTCAAAGCGGAAATTTCATTATTGCATTTGGATATCATTTCCAGTTCCTCTTTGAATTGGGAAGCGTTATTATCATTTTGCTGCAATGCTTGTCTGGTCATTTTGTCGTGAAGAATCAAAATGAAGATGATAGAAAGGCAACTGTGCAAAATAAAAAACAAAATAAGAAAAGGACGATTGTTGGTTACGATGAAACAAAGAGTAGCAACGTAACAAACAAATAATAAGGCAAGTAAAATGCCTTCTATAAATGTTAACTTGTCAGAAACATTGTATTTATTCATAAGACCCCCCACTTTTCTTTGGATTATTAAGGTCAGTGTATAATAAATTCCAAATACCGTCAAGGGGGAGGAATAAGAGGGAGAGTATGAAAACGAAGCGTGAAAAACAAAATTGGGATGCTGATTTTTATGCAGATACCATGGAACATGAAGAGGAAAAGAAAATGCACTCTGCGCTGAATTGTGAGCAGGGAATATTTGGGAATAAGTATGCTGACGGATTGAACCGGGAAAAGAGTGTATTTGATAAAGGTGCGCTTTTTAAAACGAGCAGGGAGGGATAATGGTCATGGAAACGAAAGAGATAAGAATTTTATTGGTTGAGGATGATGAGGAATTATCCCTTGTCACGGCTATGCGGTTGAGAAACAGTGGATTTACCGTGACCTGCGCAATGGACGGACAACAGGCCTTGGAAAAAATGATGGCAGAGAGGATAGACTTAATCTTATTGGATGTAATGTTACCCGATACGGACGGTCATGAACTGTGTTGCAAAATACGGGGCGGGGACATTGGTTTTGGGGGACCGATTATTTTTATGAGTTGTCTTGGCGACAGTACCAATATAGTGGATGCCTTTCGTGAAGGCGGCAATGATTACATAGTAAAACCTGCGAAACTGGAGGTGCTACTGGAACGTATTAATGAAAATTTGAAAACAAACGAAAACAAAAAAGAACCGGACAGCCGGCTTTGGTTCCGCCAGTTTATGATTGATACAAAGACCCGGAGTGTTTATCGCGTCAGTGGAAATGTGTGCGGGGAGAAAATTGAACTCTCACGCACAGAGTACGACATTTTGATGGTGTTGGTAAGCCGTCCCGAAGAAATTTTTCTGTACCGACAACTTTACAAGGCTGTGTGGGGCATGGAGGATGTTGGGGATGTGCGTACTTTGATGGTGCATGTTTCCAATCTGCGTAAAAAAATAGATGGAAATCACAGTGAGATGATTCGTTCTATACGCGGAGTAGGATATCTGTTCCAGGATGAGTAGGAAGGAGAAGAGTATTGGCACGATTTTTTTCTTTAAAAAGTAAAAAACAGGCAGATGCTGAGCGGGAAGAACTTCTGCAAATAGAAAAGCGCGAGCAGGAAGAACGCCGGAAGTTGGAAGAAAAGGAACTGGAAGTTAAAAAACTTTCGGAAGATGTAGTCTGGTTTAAACGTTTGATGGCTCATAACATCCGTATGCCACTGGCGATTATTGTAGGTTACGGCGAACTGCTTACCAGTATGAATTTTTCCAGCCGGGAAGAGGAACTGGACTGTATTAAAAAGATATGTACCAACATCGATTATCTGGATACGCTTTCTAAGGTGCTTTTGGATAATGAGCAGGAAGATTTGCTTCTGGAGAAGAAGTACTTTGACATTTTGGAATGCGTGCGTCAGACGGCGGAATATGTCAGCGTCATTGCCCAAAAGGCGGGGATAAAAATTTCTGTTATCAGCAGCAAAAACGAGGTATTGTTTTACGGAAACAGAATTGCTTTAATGAGGGCATTTTTTAACCTCATTGAGAACTCAATCCGTTATATGAACCGGCAGGGGAATATTTATTTTACCGTGGAAGAAACAGAAAACGAAATTTTGGTTGTATATCGTGATGACGGAGAAGGAATGCAGGCAGATGAAGCGCAGCATATTACGGAATTGAACTTTCAAGGGTCCAACAAAAAAGCGGGCGGTCATGGGATTGGTATGTATTTAATCAAAGAAACCGTGGAAAAACAGGGCGGAACCTTGAATGTTAAGACGGGAAACGGAAATGGTATGGGTGTTTATATGTCGTTTCCTAAAAGATAATGTAAATCTTTAATGTTTCTTTAATCTACTGCCCAAAAGATTGTGGTAAGATATAAAAGTAGCAAAAATGGTAATATTAGGCACAGTAAAAATATAAGATATTTAAGAAAGAGGAGGGTCTGTAAGTGAAAAACAGCGAATTACTTCCATTCAACAGAAATAGGTATTATAAAGGCAAAATGTTGACTTCTTCGGATTTCGAAGCGGAACAGTTCTATATGAATAATAAACGCAGATTTGTCAATAAAATGTTGGGGGGCAATGGCATTGTTTGCGGATTGAGCGTTATTAGTCTGGATGACTTGTCTGTTATGATTGAAAGCGGTGCGGCAATAGATGATGAGGGCAGAGAAATTGTAGTGGAAAACTCTATTGTAAAGAAACTTTCTACCATTGAAGGGTTTGAGGCACTGCGTACCAATCAGGTGAGTTTGTGCATCCGTTATTCGGAAGAAGAAAATCAGCCGGTATATTCTGTGAATCATCAGGAGGGACAGAAGGAGTACGAACATAACCGTATTCAGGGATCCTACGAGTTGTTTTTACAGGATACGGAAGATATAGTAGAACCCTTTGAATTTGAAACAGAGTTTTTTACGGGGGGAGTATTGTTTGAGAGTCAGGACTACAGAATTTCCTTTAGAATTCCCGCTAATATCTGTGCCGGTTATTATGTAAAGGCTGTGGTGGAAGTAGAAAAGCTCAGCGAGGAAAAGGCAGATTTATATTATGAAGCCGTTCTGCAGACTCCGGCCCTGGGCGCAGCAGGCGGTGAGCAGGAATTACATATTCTGTTGGACAACATTGCTCTGGAGCAGGGAAAGAAGTTTAACAATGAATACTGGCTTCTTGCCCAGAAGGATGAGTTAAGCGACACCGGCATTATGTTAAAGTCGGGAACCGTAAAGGCTATGGTAAACGGAGTAGATGTCTCTGCGGGCGGTAACTTAAATTGGAAGATTAACATTATTGATGATAAACCTGCAACGCTGGCAGAAAGAGAAACAGGCAAAGTAAGCCTGGAATTCAGAAATATGGGTGCAAATGCCGGTATGATCCGTCTGGCAGATTTAAAACTG
Source organism: Lachnospiraceae bacterium (assembly GCA_017468395.1). Classification (GTDB taxonomy): domain Bacteria; phylum Bacillota; class Clostridia; order Lachnospirales; family Lachnospiraceae; genus Acetatifactor. The sequence continues at coordinate 67,594 of JAFUIR010000012.1, forward strand.
GTGAGAACGGAGTCGGCGTACCTCATTGAATCGGTAGAAGAAAAAAGTGTCAAAAAGTATATACCTACCATGAAAGATGCAGGACTGCGTCAGGAATATGTGGGATATTTTAATAAGAAATTGCCTTTCTATTCTGAAGAGAGAGTCATGAGCGGAATTCCCGCATCGAACAATGCATACAAAGAAAGGCATGATAACCTGTCGCTCAGAATGGAGACAGGCATTGTGGAAATTCCGGTGGGCGAAAATTCCAAACGTGGTGATATTTGTTATTCGGCAGAAATTATGCATGGTTTAGGTAAAGGAAATGTTTATGTTGAAGTAGGCTACGAAACTTTGGAAGAAGATAAAGTGCTTGGTAAGGATGTAAAAACAACCGTGTATGGAAATCCCGCACTTTTTGCACCGGAAAATGTTCCGGTTGCTGCAGAAACCGCTGTAAAAGTGCTGAATGATAAAGGTAGTTTTGTTGTTGCTTTGAAACTGCTTCAGGATGTCAGACAACTTGTGCTGACCTATCGCTGGGTGGCAATCCGTTATGCAGGCGAGGATGTTCAGGAAGAGTTTACAGAACAAGGCAATCAGAATATTGCCGCAGTAACACCTACCGTTGTGGTTGGAATAAAAGAGAGTTATTTCTTCCAGGTGAAATACAATAATATGAAACCTTGTTCCGTAGTATATGAATTAACGGAAGAGGGAAGCGGAGAAATTACTGCTGACGGTATTTACACAGCACCTTCCAAGGAAGGCGTATATGAAATTAAAATCAGTTGTGCAGATAAGCCGCAGATTTGTACTTATGCATATGCAATTGTAAAGAAAAAACTGGCAGAGGAAGAAAAATAAGAGGGGGTATCTATGATATACCGGTCGGAACATATGGTACTACGCAGTGTCATGGATGTATTTCAGGGAAAAGTAAATGATGTAATGATCTGTGAGGAAATATCCGGCACCCAAGGAAGTTATTATACCCTTGTGGCAGTGAAAGATCATGGAACCGTGAAAAAGTTGTTGAGTGTTATAAAACGGTCTGAAAAGAACATGGACTGTTGCGTAGACCAATTTAACTATAATAATTGTTTTTATATGGTCTTCCCGTACATAAAGGAAAGAAAATTAGAAGATTTCTACATGGCAAATATGCTGCCTTTGGCAACCTGCGAGGAGATATGCCAAAATGTGTTACTGCAATGTATGTCTTCCACTCTGCCCTACCCGCTTCTGGAACTGGTTATTAAACAAAGACAGTTTCATTTGCTGAAAGATAACAGCATTTTGCCGGGATATTGTATGGACTTAAGCGATTTAAATGAAAACAGTGAAGAAAAGGACTGTGCGTTACAGTGCGCCATATGCATACAGGAACTTTTACAGGCGAAACATACGAAGAAAAACGTAAGTTATCAACTGCTTCAAAAAAAGATTTCCAGACACAGTTACAGTACTTTCCGGGAACTGTACACAGATATCCGTTTATCGCGAACAAACATCGAAAAAAGAGGAATAAAAAAGACATTACAAATATTTTGGCAGGATCATCAGAACGCAGTAATCCGTACATTATTATATCTGTCGGTGATATTTGTGGTTCTGTTGCTGGTAATGTTTTTTACAAATGTAATATGGGGAGAAGTGCCTTTTTTGAGGATATTCTTTAATAACTTCAAACAAATAGGGACGGAATCATTAGTAAACTAGAGGAAGACACAATGATACAATTATGGATTGTCGGAATTATTATAATATTTATACTTGGTGCAATGTTGCTGAGCCGTTCACAGGCAATGCACAGATTTGCGGTTATGGAGTTTTTGCTTATTCTCGCGGTGATAGTGGTGTCCGGAGTGTGCGTGACAAAAACACAGGCATTCATGAAAGAACAGTATTTTGCATTGTTTCGTGTTTATATCAATGATGCACAGTTATACGCACTGGATATGGAAGCCGGCATCGTGGATGATTCCGAGGCAGCATGGCAGAGAACCGGCAATGATTTGCAGGCAATTTTGGAACAGTGTCTTCCGGTAACCATAGTGGGCGAAGAAGAATATTCCTATCTGACGGCTGCTATTTATGAAAGAGACGGGCAAGAAAAATATAATTTGCGCACTTACCGGCAGGCAAAGGAAGGATATCTTACCGAAAGAGAATGTGCAAAATACATAGAAAAACTGGCCGGTAAGGTGGTAAGGTACGGAGACGTATGTTGGGAAGAAACATCGGATAAGACAGCAGTGTTAGTATATGCGGGAAAAGGAGCAATTTCACCGGCCTATATATTGTTGACAGAGATTCCTCTTGAACCGCTGAACCTATCTGTTATGCAGATGAAGAAAGAGGTAATGATTTACGGTGCGGCTGTTTTGCTGGTGGGAACATTGCTTTTGGCTACTGTTGTATATTTGCAAGGAAAACAGTTGAGAAAACTGACAAGACAGGTGGTACGTGTGGCAGAAGGCAAAGAAGACTGGGAGACACTGCAGACCACCGGGGATGGTTTTTGGGGTGAAAGTAATGACATGCGTATATTAAAAAACAGTCTGGCTCAAATTTCTGCAGACGTTGCCCGGATGAATTATATGCGCTTTAAAGTTTTGCAAGGTTATTACAGGTTCGCGCCGAAGCAGATAGAAAAGATACTGGGTAAGCAGTCTATTTTGGAAGTGGGAACAAATGACAGAATAAATATAACCGGAACCATTGCATTTGTCGCTTATGCGGAAGATAAAAAATCGGGGGAGCAGGAATATCTGGCGAAGATGCGCCGGGAACAGGAAATGCTCAGCGAAAAGCAGAAAGAGCATGGCGGAATTCTGATTTCGGACAACAGTGATTTAACTACTATGCAACTTTTGTTTCAGGAAGATACCCAAAAAGCGCTTCAATTCGGAATCGAGATGGTTGCAAAGCGGGATAACCGCCGCGAACAGAATTTTGTATTATTACACAGTACTTCTTTTGTGTATGGTGTTGCGGGTAATGAAGAACAGGCATTTACTTATGTGATTTCCAAAGAAATGAAAATGTTGGAAAAGTATGTAGAACGTTTCAGAGCGGCAGGAATACGCATGGCGGTTACTGATGGCGTTTATGAAATGATTGAAAAGTATACAACAGGCAGATATATCGGATATTTGGAAGAGGAAGGCTGCACCTTTAAAATCTATGAAATTTTGGATGCGTGCCCTGCCGCAGAACGGCAAAGAAGAATAGAAACAAGTGCGAAATTTGAAAAAGCTTTGAATCTGTTTTATCAGGGCGACTATTATTTGGGAAGAACTCTTTTTACAGAAGTATTAAAGGTTTGCCCGGATGACGAAGTGGCAAAAGGGTATCTCTTCTTATGTGAGAGATGTTTAAATGCAGAACACGGAAAAGACATTTCGTGCGCACTTTTTTCTGATTAAGAGGTCTGAAAATATTAGAGAGGGAAAACCATGAATAATCTGTTGTCAGTACTAATCAGTACTCTGAAGGCGCGTATCACACCGCTGTGGACAAAACTCAGGTACTGGACAAGCTGGAACTTCATTAAAGCGAATATCCTGACAAAAATCCGGAATGCATTGACCAACTTGTTTGTGGTCAAACCAAGGGATAAAGATGATTATTATCCGATTTTCGGATTGTTAATCAGTAAAAGGCTTGCCCGTGCAATAGTGATTGTGGTTGGAATTTTGGGACTGTGTTATTTCCTGTGGTTAAATCCGGTTTCAAACATGATTGAGGGAGCGGGAAGCAGTGAAAAAATTTATTCCTACAATTCCTTGCCGCTGCGTTTCGCACAGGGAAATGTGAAGATTAAGGCAAAAGCAGGACATATTGCATACATAGGAAATGTGGCTGACGGATATGCCACCGGTCAGGGTGCATTGTATGATAAAGAAGGCAACCTTGTATACAGAGGAAATTTTGACCTTAACAAATACAATGGACAGGGAACTTTGTATTATGCTAACGGGCAGGAAAAATATAAAGGAGAGTTCCGGAACAACGTCTTTGCAGGAGAGGGGACATTGTTTCGCGAGAATGGCTCAAAACAATATTCCGGACAGTTTGCGGATGGTGTTTTTGAGGGGGAAGGCACATTATTTAATAATGCAAATGTAGGGGTTTTTACAGGGAATTTCCAAAAAGGTGAACTGGCGTATTTGCAACTGCTGGGAAAAACAACTACGGAAATTGCAGAGCAATACACGGGAAACCGTCATATATATCAGTCGGAGTCCCAATGGATTGTGATTATGGAAGATATCGGGGCGTTTTACGTTGTACCTACCGAAAACGTCAGTGTGGATAACAGTGTTAAATCTTCGGCCATATATGTGGGAAAAGAGGAATTTGCTTATGCCGGAGAGAAATTCACAACCATTGAAGAACTGAAAGAAGTGTTGGGGGAGCCCATTTTTGAAGGTAACAGTTATGTGAATTTTTCGGAGGCAGTAGGGATTCACTGGCTCCAACAAAGCGGTAAAGTAATCCCCGTAAATGCGGGAGTGGAAGTTTTGCAGCAGTTCGATGAAGTGTCACAGGTCGATTCGTATTCGGCTGATGCGCTGGTTTATCTTTATATATTCCAGGTTGAAGATGTGACATACACTTTTGTTGCACAGGATAGAAACAGCGGTTTCTTTATGTATGTGCTGGAGTAGTAAAGAATAGTTTGGAAAGGAGAGGCGTCAGGTGAAAAAGTGCGAAAAGCGCAAATGCAATAAATTTTTCAGAATGATTTCAACACTTGTTCTTTGCAGCGTGCTGGTAAGCACATTGCCACCGGTACAGTTGCGGGCAGCAGGAAAAACATTGTCTGTGGAAACGGCGAAAAACATGGCGCTTTCTCAAAGCGGTGATTATTCAGGACTGAAAAACAAACTGGAACTGGCAAAAGTAGAATACATGGATTCCATTCAGTCCATTAAGGAAAAGGAAAAGAATCAGAGAACATTCCGCTGGTCTCCGTTGTTAAATTTCAAATTTCCCGAAAAACCGGATTTGGCAGAAGAGTTTGAATATACCTACAAGCCTCTGGAATTACAATCCCAAATCGAAATGCTTAATCACAGCCTGACGGATTGTATTTATAAAGTTTACGAAGAGGTATCCTTAAGTTTTGTTGAAGTGTATGTACTGCAGGAAACCATAGCATACAATGAAGAAAGAAAAGCAGCCTGTGAAGAGTCATTGAAAAAAAATAAGAGACGACTGGTTGCAGGGCTTGCAAGTCAGACGGACGTAGATAATCTGGAAAAAGAATTGAAAAATCTGGCCGGTACCATTGCTTCCGACAAAAGAAGTTTTGAAGTTGCAAAGGAAAAATTGGGACTTATGCTCGGTATCGACATATCTACCTCCTATGTTTTCGAAAATCCTTTTGTAACCGCATCACTGGACCGCTCCATAGAAGATACGTTGATTGAGTATACGCTGGAACATGATGATATGTACTATCAGGCAAAGGAAGCGGCAGCAAACGGTTTGATGGAATTGGACACCAATTATGATTTAATGAGAAGCCAATACGGCTCCCATCTGCAAATAGTAGACAGTTTTATCTATAAGGCGAAAAACGGAGAAAAACTTGATGCAGCCGAATTTAAACTGGCTTATAAAGAATTGCTGGAAAAAGTGGATGCAAGATGGCAGGGAAAGAAGAGGATTCTATTTATTAAGATTCCCAAGGAATGGTTTAAAGGAGCCATTGACGGAGTCCGTTATGTAGAAGATGAACCCTATGCATTATACGAATCTGCAGTGAATTATCAGGGGTTGTACTTTGAAGAACAGATGGTCAGAAGTGAATTGATTGCTTCCGTAAAGGATTCTTATGAGAATTATGTTTCAACCCAAAACACATGCCTTACCCTGGAGCAGGATGTGAAGCGGGTCAAAAGCGATTTGGAAGCGGCAATGAGTTTGAATGTTATAGGAGAACTTTCTTACGAAGAATATATGCTGGTTAAGGATGAGTACGAAAGTCTCCAGATGGATTTACTGAATGCAAAAGCGGCTCACAGCGAGACTTTGTATAGTTTCGACCGGTTGACATGCGGAGCACTGTCTACTTATTTGGAAGGTGGTTCTCTTGAAATGTCTTCAGCCCAAGGCGGTATGAGTTACGTTGTTGAAGATAAAGGCGAAGGTGTATATTATTACATCCATTCCATGGTAGAAAACAATGTTTTTGAACTGGGTCTTTCCGTGTCGGATGATTTGGATATGTCTATTACTGGTTTTGAATTATGGGTAAACGGTTTACAGGTTGGTAAACGCACGGAACCTGACAAAACCATCCGCCATCTTGCACTGGATATTAATGAAGTTGACAGGGCGTTTATCCGTTTGTATGACGGAGATGTTGTAATCGATGACTGCGATATTGATCCCAGCGTGTATTCCGAAAAACTTGTTATCAGAAGTTATCATGTGGAAACTGCCTTGGATGATTACTTAGGTACATATACAGTGGGAACTACCGGGACACTGAATTTATTGGAGTTATCTATCCGGCCTGAAGCAGACCAAGCCATAGAATTTTATAATATAAAGAATTCAGACGGTAAATATTTGGTAAATGACAGCAAAAGATCTGTCAAATCGAAGTTCCGCTATTTGGGATTGGCGACCAAGAGTTTGGAAGATCTGATTATTTGTCTATATGACAGTGAAGGTAATTTGCTTTATGAGGCACAGTTCAGAAGTGAAGACCAAACACTGCGCAAAAAGGGAGAATAGTATGGGAGTACGTACCCGGAGAAAGAAAAAACAGATGAAAAAAACAAACAGAATCCTGCGTTTATTTGGTCTGCTGATGACCATTGTGCTTTTGGGTTCTTATAGCATGAGTGTTACGGCGGCGCTGGAAAATGATAAATCCGGTGGCGTCAGATCCGTAAAGGTAAGTGATTCCCAGATAGAATCTGCTACCTTGGTAATTGGTTCCCATTTGATTCATATTGACAGTTTGACCACTGAGTTATATGAAGCGGCTGTGGAGTCGGCTAACCAGTTTAACCAGCATAATATGTATTATAAATCAGAACTGGCAAATGGAACATGGTTTGAAATTACGGATGCATCTTCCATTGCGGATATTACCTCAGAAGGAACCCCCGTAAGCCAAAGCGTTATTGAGGCTTTGGAGTTTACACATATGACCGGATCGGATGGCATTACAAAGGATCTTTGCAGCGGACAGACAGTATCCATATTTGACATTAACAATCCCTATGATTTGGAAAATATGGAAGAACTGGAGCCCTTAAAAATACAGTATCAGATTTTACAGGCTAAGACGAATAAAAACGATTCCGATAATGTCTATCTGGAAATGATAGCAAAGTTTTTTGGAAAAAATATAAGAAGCGATGCCACTGATGACTATGATTTTTCTCTGCAGTCTTTGCAAAATTATAAAAACGGATTATCGTCCCGTGAAAAACCTGCTATGTGGGCGGAAAAGACAGAAGAGATAATGGTTGCTGTTGATGCAGACAGAAGGGCTGAGTCTTTGGAAAAATTGGCAACTTTTCTGGATGTGTTGGAGAGCAATGCCAGCGGCATAGAAACTCCATATGATGATGAAGAGAAAAAAGAGGAAGAAAAATCAGAAGAGGAAGAAGCGGAAGAAGAGGTTGAAGTACCAAAAGATCTTGTTATAAACTCTGAAATTGTTTCGGCAGTGGGAGAGTGTATTCAAAACGTAGAGGAAAGTATCAGTGCTTATGAGGCGAAACGTATGACCGATTCAGGAAGTACTGCTTCTGCCAAGATTGAGTATCAGTGCAGTAAGGATTTGATTACCGAAGCACGCGCAAACAATACGACGGGCTGCGATGAACTGCTGGAAACACTTTGCAATGTGCAGAACATCTCAGAGGGACTGATTGTGGATCAGGCCGGCGAACTGGATACCTTAACATCGCAACTGGTAAGTGCGGCTTATACGAAATATGTTACAGATTTGAGTGCCGGTGCCAGCAGTACTTATAAAACGGAAAAAGCGAAAGGGGCTTCCCAAGCAGTTCTTTCCCAATATTTGACAGAGCAGAAGACTGCTGCAAATATAGACAGATTGGATTATCAGATGTTGTTGGATGCCCAATTCCAACGGATGGAGAACAAGGCGGCACAAAATTACGTTTTGCAATTAATAAGCGGAATTTCCGCAATGGAAAAGTCGGTTGTGGCAGATGCGGCGGAAATTTATTTAAAAGAAACAGTGCAGGAACATTTGATATGGCTGAGAAAAATGTATTCTGAGCTGGTCAAAAATTCCGCAGACAGTACCGAAATGGAACTGTTGGAACGTGAGAAAGCGGATTTGGCAAAGCAAAAGCAGGAAGCATTGGACAACAATGATTTGGCTACTGCCAATAGATTAACCGCAGAAATGGAAGCGAAGCAAAAGGATATTGATAAACTGGCAGAAAGCCTGAATGCAATATTAAACTCCCCAAGCAGCAGCGAAGCGGATAAAGCAAAAGCCAGAGCGGGACTGGGGGCTAATAATATATCGGAACGTCTGGCTTCCATGGCAGATGATTTGAGTTCTTCCATAAGAAGCGGAGAAGAAAGCGATTTAGAGACTCAACTTACGTCGCTTGTGGCAGCGGCCCGGTTAGATCCTTTGGCCGGCAATGCTGCATTGGAACAGGTAAAGGCGGCTCTTGACAATGCAACCGGCTTGGATGCGGACATGAAAAAACTGCTCGGCAATACGTTAAGTGATGCCATGGATACGCTGGATGCCTTGAGTGCATCAGATGGTTCACAAACCGGTAAATTAACCACTGAACAATTGTCGGCGCTGTTGGATAGTATATTGACAACTCTTCTCGGAACCGGGTTTGAAAATGCCTCATCCGGGCAGCAGGCCTCAGCAATACTGGCTCTTGAGTGGTATGGTCAGGAAACAGAGAGTGAAGTATCCCTTGAATATGCAGCCACCTTGGCAAAACAAATGGCCGGAAAAGGAAACTTCTACATCTATAATAAATATACGGAGAAATCCGAGGCGTATATGTCCCTTCAGGCTATCAGCAGAGTTTTGGGATACCGTTACATTTTTGATGATGCACATAAATCCGTAATGCTACAGAAGGCAAAAATGTATTATGTTTTCGCACTGAAAGAGAAAACGTACGAAACGGTTAGCGGAAACTTTAATAAGCTAAGCGCAGCACCCCAGATTATGAATACTCTGTATATTCACGGAGAAGACAGTAGTTTAATCTTTGGTGTCAAGGCAGAATATATAGAAAAAGCGTCCTATGGGGTTGTGGGGACATCTTCCGTAGAGGAATTGGCAAAAGAAATTTATGACGCTTTGCTGGAAGGAGGCGCATAAGATGGCAGATTATACAATTATTGCAGATGTGAGTGCCTATATTGTAAAGACATTAAGGGAAAAAATGTGTCCTGAGCCGGTACCGTCTCCGAATAATATCGAGATATCTTCACCGGCAGCACAGGACGTAGACTACATAGTAGGGCTTTATCTGTACGAAATTAAAGAGGAAATGCAGGTTGCCCGGCCGCCATTGGTGGATAGGGGCAAGTTACAATTATTACAGCCGCCAAGACCATATAGTTTATATTATATGGTGTTTATAAACGGTTCGTCCCAGATGGGACTGAAAGCACCGGATATACAAAAAATCATTGGCAGGGTCGCACAGATTGTTAATGATAACTGTTCTGTACGACCGCAGGAACTTCAACCGTGGTTGGACGCATCAGAACCTCCCATTGTGTTATCTCAGGCGAAGATGAGTTTGGAGGAAAAGGTAAGGGTGTGGCAGGCAATCAATAAGCCTTATGAGATTAGCCTGTTCTACAAGGCGGAACCTGTATTCCTGTCCAGCGAAATGGTGGTTGAACCTCCTCGTGTCAGTGAAGCAACCTTTGGAATTAACCTTATGGGTAAAGAAAGGGGGGGAGAAAGTTAAGTGGCAGATGCTGAAATAAGTTATAAGTTGGATTTGATTGTTCGGCTTGTGGACACAACCACCGGAAAAAGAGTGGGGCAAAAACAAATTGTTTTCAAAATTGAAAATCAGATTATCCCATTTCTACGGCGGGACGAAGGGCTCTATATACTGCTGAATCAGGGACGCAACGATATGGTCCTGGAAATATCTGCAGTAGGATATCTGCCAATAAAGCAGAAGATATGTTATGAAGAACTTTCCCCGAAATTCCCGGAGGTAGAAGTACCTTTAATACCGGAGGTTAGTACAAATGGTTTTGTGGATATGTTGACCTTGGAGGGCTGTTGTCCTGGGCTGACCTCAATTGAAGCGGTTTCGCTGAAAAAAAGTTATGGTGTGGTAGATGGTTATCAGGAACGCAAGCAAGCGTTGAGACTGTATTATTCCAAACCCCTTGAGGAAAGCAGTTATGCAATTCTTCACGAGCAACAACAGGAATTTGAAGAATTTCGAATCCAAAAACGGTTGGATAAGTTAAGTGTCAGGCTGACAAAGCCGTTGACCATCCCTTGCCGGCCGGAAGAAAAAATTGCCCGCATAGTACATGGCAGAGTCGACGCAGATGGGCGTTATCTGCTTAGAGTACTGGAGGAGGGCGGCGGAACGGAATATCTGGTCCGTTATGTAGTAAATGGAAATGCATCATTCAAAGGGATTTCTACCGAAAGTTTAAATCTCTTGGCAGAGCCGGAAGAGGAAAGGAATTAACAAATGGGGATTTTGACAGTGTCAGGTGCACAATGTATGTGTTCATTCGGAACCGCGCCCAGTAATCTCATGGCAACATCTCAGGCAACATGCCTCGCGGAAGGCAAGCCCGTTGCTACCATAAAGGATATGCAGTTTGGCGTAAATTTACCGCCTTTTGGCATGTGTACTTCTTTGGCAAACCCATCTGTAGCAGCGGCAACTGCGGCAGCCCTCGGAGTGCTGACGCCACAACCGTGCACGATGGTTCCGGCGGGACCATGGGTTTCCTCCAATACGAAAGTTTTGACAGGGGGCTGCCCCTGCTTAACAAATGATGCAACCTTAATGTGCGGCTTTGGAGCCGGAACAATTAAAATTATGGTACCGGGACAAACAAAAGTACTGGTATAACAAAAATGGAAAGGAGTCAGTAAAATGGCAGAATATTTATCACCGGGTGTATATGTTGAAGAATATGATAATTCACCCAGATCAATGGAAGGAGTAGGAACTTCTACTGCAGGATTTATTGGTTTTGCAGAGAAAGGAGCAACACTTGGAGCACCCAGTCTGGTAACAAGTTACAGAAGCTTTGTTAAGCAGTTTGGCGGACCTTTAAGTGAGTTTGGATACGGCGAGTACCGTTATTTGGCTTCCAGCGTAGAGCAGTTTTTTGCAAATGGAGGAACACGTTGTTATGTATCCCGTGTAATTCCCAAGGATGCAAAAAAAGCTTCCGTAAAGAAAGGTTTTATGGAAGTGGTTGCAGCAAACGAAGGAAAATGGGGTAACAAAATTCAGATTACATTGAATACTGTTACAAAACGTAAAATGCAGCTTGTCGGCAAAAACGGCGAAGCGTATGTAGCAAAAACAATCGATGGATTCCGTGAGGGAGACCTTGTAATTGCAGGCGAAGAATACAACCGTATTAAGAGCATTTTTGACAATAGCATTATTTTTGAACAGGAATTTAAAGGTGAAGTGGTTGACACTGCTTTAATTCCTACAACAGTAGTATATTTAGTAGAGACAGACATGAGCATCCGCTATGCTGAAGAAGTGGAAAACTATGCAGGCTTAAGCACAAATATTGCAAATCCCAATTTCTTCGGTTATCGTCTGGCAAACAGTGAACTTGTAAAAGTTACCGTAAGTGTTCCTGACGGAATCGGCAACCCCGTAGAAGCAATTCTGGGCGAAGGTAACACAAGCGGTATGTTTACACTGGATGGCGGACTGGATGGTTCTATGAGTAAAGTAAATGCAAGCACCTTTATCGGTGAAGATAATGGTCCCGGCAAACGTACCGGTCTTGCATCTTTTGTAGAAAACAGCACTGTAAGCATGCTTGCTATTCCCGGTGTAACCATTCCTGAAGTTGTAGTTGCCCTGGTAGGACATTGTGAGAACTTAAAGAGCCGTTTTGCAGTTCTCGATATGCCTAAGGAAATGTATAAGACAAAGGATTTGTTGCAGTATCGTGAAATGATTGACAGTACTTACGCAGCTATGTATCATCCTTGGATTCAGGTATTTGACCGTGCGTCTAATCAGCCTGACTTCATCCCTCCTTCAGGAGCAGTTATGGGTGTTTACTCCAGAACAGATATGAACCGCGGTGTACATAAAGCTCCTGCAAACGAAACAGTGTTCTGTACCGGTTTGAATGTAAATTACAATAAGGATGAACAGGATATTTTGAATCCGGCAGGCATTAACTTAATCCGTGCAATTCCCGGACAGGGCATCCGTGTATGGGGCGCAAGAACTGCAAGCAGCAATTCAAACTTTAAGTATGTCAACGTTAGACGTCTCTTCATTTATGTTGAAGAAAGCATTAAAGCAAGTACTAACTGGGTAGTATTCGAGCCCAATGATGTTGCTTTGTGGCAGAGAGTACAAATGAGCATCACCAGTTTCCTTGATACAATGTGGAGAAATGGTATGTTGGCAGGAAGTTCTGCTTCCGAGGCATACTTTGTAGAAATCGGATATTCCACCATGAGTAAGGATGATATCATGAACGGACGCCTCATTTGTAACGTAGGTATCGCACCTTCCCGTCCTGCTGAATTTGTAATCTTCCGTGTGACACAGCACACAGCAGAAGCAGCCGGCGGTGGCGCAGAAGAATAAGTGGTTTCGTAAAAGGAAATAAAGATTAGTAAAAAAGGAGTAGATGATTATGGCAGCAAGTGCATATCAAACAGAAGGACAGTTGTATTATCCTTTGACAAAAATGAACTTCCTTGTTCATGTGGCTGAGGTGGAAGGTACAGCGGCTTTCAGTGAAGTAACAGGAATTGAATCAACGGTTGACGTTATTGAGTTTCGTCAGGGAAATGCGAACAGTTTGGCACCGGTAAAAATTCCGGGTCTGGTAAAGCATGGAAATGTAACCTTGAAAATGGGTTATACATTAGACAGTGCATTTAAGACATGGGTTCAGGAGTGTGTCAGCGAGACAAGAGGACAGATGCCCCGTTATAATGTTCAGATTGAAATGATTGACATTAATGGTGGTGCACCTCAGGCGGTAGCAACTGCAGTTACCGGTACAAGAGTATGGCAGCTGACCAATGCATGGGTAACAAAATATACTGCCCCCGATTTAAATGCATTGCAGAGTGAAGTTGCGATTGAAACTGTAGAAATCGCTTATGAAGAATTGATTATTCCCAACTAAATAAATTCAGGTGCCGGGGCTGCATATGCCCCGGGTGACCTGATAAAGGGCGAAGGGAGACTTCGCTCCTTATCAGATCATAGATAATATATAATCGTATCATATAGAAAGCAGGAGGAAACAAAATGGAAACAGTTTATGAATTTACACTTCCCAAAGGATATGTGGATGGTAACGGGGAAATACACAGACGGGGAAAGATGCGTCTTGCAACGGCGGGAGATGAAATCAGTGCCACACGCGATCCCAGAGTATTAAGCAATCCGTCCTATCTTACCATTGTGGTGCTTGGAAAGGTAGTAACGGAATTGGAAGGCTTAACCATGGTAACTCCTAATGTGATTGAAAGACTGTTCACAGCAGATCTTGCTTTTTTGCAGGATATGTATCAGAAAATCAATGACGTAGAGCCGCCTATGATGCAGGTGGTTTGTCCCCACTGCGGCGAGACAATTGAGACACCCGTAAATTTTACTATGGAGGGTTAAGGCTTTATCCTAAGGATGCAATGTATCAGGAGATGGCATTTTTATCTTACTATTTTCATTGGGGAAATGAGGAGGTAATGCAATTGGACCATCGGAGCCGAAGACGCTGGTGTAAGGAAATTACGGAGATACATAAGAGCATTAATCCCTCTAAAAAGAGTAAAGAAAAGAGCATTTTAGATATGAAACCTACCAAATAAACGGAAAGAAAGGAGGCAGTCGAAATGGCAGATTCATCAGGTAATAGGACAGCGGCGACCACTATCAGCCAGTTGTCAGATGATACGGAAATTGGCGGCAGAAAGGACTGGGGAAATAAAGTTGTTGTTAATACAGGAACGAATCCGGTGGTTAATTTTGCGTTTATGCTTCGCGTAGAAGGCGTATTCGATCTGCCCTGCAAGTCAGTCAAAGGAATCCGACGTGAAAACGAATTTGATTATATTCAAGAAGGCGGTTTGAATGACTATGTGCATTTAAAGCGTAAAGCAATCAGCAAGCCCTTTACTTTTCAGGTGGAAAGGTATGTGGGAATCAATTGGGTAGATCCGTTACCACTGGGAACAGAACTTATGCTTCCGGTAATTCTTTTTGTAAATAAAGATTGTTTCCCTGATTTCAAACCGGTGCGTAACTATGTGTTTACCGGTTGTACGGTAATCTCCAAAGATTACGGAGAGTTAAATGCGGAAGTAAGCGGACTTTTGGTAGAAACAGTGACTATTGCATATAGAGAAATGGTTTGTGTGGATATTCCCATGGACGCATTTGGAGAAGGGGACGTATGGAAATTTGACGGAAAGAAGAAAGAAGGTTCCGGAAAGAGACATTATAATTCCAATTTGTACAACAGTGCGTGGGAAGAAGATTATAACAGTAAAGCCCAGATGGAAAAGAAAGCCAATGTATGGGATCCTACTCCGGGAAGTGACGGAAAAGTAGCGGGCAAATACGGTAATGATTATGCGCGTTTTGTGAGCGACCATAACAAAGAAATAGATAAACAAATTGCAGAGGCAGAAACGGAAGAAGAAAAGCAGAAACTGCAGGAACAGAAAATGGCTACGGGTGGTTCTGCAAGCCGCAAATATGCACATTCGGAAACGGCCAAGCAGTACAGTTCGGCGAAGCATAGTGACAGTGAACTTTCTAAGGCTGAAATGGAAAAGAAAGTAAATCTGTGGGAGCCTTCTATAGGAAATGACGGAAAAGTAGCGGGCAAGTATGGTAATGACTATGCGCGGTATGCCAGTGATCATAACCAAGAGATAGATAAGCAGATTGAGGCTGCGGAATCTCAGGAAGAGAAGCAGGATTTGCAGGCAAAGAAAATGGCTACAGGCGGTTTGGGAAGCCGCAAATATGACCATACAGAGACGGCCAAGCAGTACAGTTCGGCGAAGCATAGTGACAGTGAACTTTCCAGGGAAAAGATGCAGCAAATGGCGGACAGCCAAAAATATTCCCACAGTGCTACAGCCAAGAAGAACAGTTCTGCAAAATATGATAAAAATGAATTTTCAAAGCAGGCAATGGAAGATAGAGCGAAACTTTGGCCCGAAAAAGAAAGCGCAATCCATGAAGATATGAGAAAACCGGAAGCGAGACTTTGGCCAAAGACCAGAAGTGCAAAACAAATCACGGACTTCTTAAAAAAATAGTGATAATTTACAGGAAAATGGAAAGGAGAAAACAGCATGCTGACAATACATACACCTATAGAATTGACTGTAAATCCTTCCATTTTAAAAATAAAGGATAATTTTACGCAGCGTCTTACCGGTAATTATCAGGTCATCGGAAGTGGCTTAGAAATGGAAGATATGGTGCATTTTGTCTCACAGCCGCCGGAGATATATCTGGCAGAAGGTGGTATGACTGCACTAATCGAAAATAAAAGTATTCAGGAAAACCAGAATTTAAAATTGGATGTCATCAATAATGTACTGAATCGTATTCTGGTTTCGGATACTTATCAGATGACTTATCAGGATCAGGTGTTTATTGAATCCGTTTTAAAAAAGATGGGTGTCACCAATGTCCAGGAATTTATCCGTCAAGTGCAGAATATGCGCCAGGAAAGTAAAAATGTGAATTACCTGACAGATTTGTACTGGACGGAAAGTCAGGCTTTTTCCAAACTCTTAGAATACCGTCAGATGCAGGCAAAACAAAAGAAAGAGGACGGAGCGCAGGAAGTTTCAGGGAAGGAATCGGAACCTGACCTGTGGTTGCATCAAAATATTATGAACCGTCTGCAGACCGGTGCAATTTATCAGGAAATCCGAAATTACCTTTCCATGTCATCCCATAGTCACGAGACCATTTCCCGTGCGGAAATGCAGATAAGTGAACAGACGGTAACCGCCCAGAATATTCTTTTGAATAAACTGAGAAATTATACAATGATGGAAGAACAGCCGCTTGTATATCATCATATCAACACTTATGAGATGGGTGACGAACTGGTTGATTATGAAGATAACAGGAAGACCATGAGTCAGATGGTTCAGGCGGTGCTTTTGAATGCTTTGCACCAGATGTATGCTTTGCGCATAGAAGAAATCACAAAACAGGAAAATGTATGGTACCGGCTTGCGGGAGCGGTTTATCAGGCGGCAGAAAATACTTTCCAAAGATTTGATACATACCATAATCAGTTCTTTCTTACCGAAAAAGATGCGGATGTATACAGCAAAAATCTGCAACAGTATCAAAAGAATGAAATACAGGCAATCCAACAACTCTTCCGGGAAAATGCTTATAATACCACCGTCAATGTGACCGGCGGGGGAGCGGCAGAAGAACGGTTACTTTATTTACAGGATGGAGAAGAGGCGCAGGAACAGCAGGAAATTCCGGTAAGAAACGAAATCACCAAGATAAGCGAAAATGTGCAGAAAACAGAAGTGCACGGACAACAGATACAGGCACTTACCAGACAGGAAGTTTTGCTGAAAAACCAGTTGGAGCAAATCAATCTGAACAATATTCAAAACAGTCAGCTTTTGAATCAGATGAATTTGTATGGCACAGAAAATACAGAACCAAGAAGGATTAACCGCGAAAAAGCAAGAGAGGATGCTTTGAAAGTTCTTTCTAAGCCACAAGAAGTTTTGTTAAATTATTTGGAAAATCAGACAGTTGTGGAGCAACGGGAAGAACTTGAAAGGGAGCGTCTTGTACAGATTTTTGGCAAAGAAACCATCAGAATATTTGAGACTTTGGAAAAGTACCAGAAATCTCCAAAACAGTTCGGTGTATTGGCTGCTTACGGACAAGGCGAAGCAAAACTTTTGCAGGACATAAAATTGCATGAACAAAATGTACAACTGGAAATGACTCACCAAACCCGGGAGTTTTCGCATGATACCATCCATGAAATTAAAACCAAACAACTTATGCGGGAATATTTACCGGAACAGGTAAGACAGGTAAACCAGGAAGTGCAAAGACGGATTGAACGTGTGGAGATGGTATACAAGCAGGATGAAAATACCATTGAAGAAGAAATGCTGGAAGAAATCCGTAATCTCAATCGCCAAAGCAAGGTAATTAATGAGCAGACCACGGAGCAAATTGTTGAAAAGACGATATCCCAGGAGATTATTAACAGCCGAGTAAATGAGTTCCAGACAAGGCAGAATGAAGAGATTGTAAGAATGGTTACGGATAAGATGCAGCAGCAGTTAGGCAGTATCTCGGAGCAGGTTTATGGGAAACTGGAAAAAAGAATGGATACAGAGCGTCGAAGGAGAGGACTCTAGGAGAAAATAAATGATACAAGGTGTTAAAAATTTAGGCTCATCCATAGCATCGGACGCTAAAGGGCTTACAGGAAATATTGCAAAGGCAATATTGGTATTTCCGGACCCGGTAAGGGAAATCCGGCTCGAAGATCCCGAAAGGGCAACCAATTTCGGAAGAGCCATGGGAATGGAAAATGCAGCAGATAAAGTAGCTAAGATGAAAGAAAATGCCATTAACAAAATTTCACAATCATCTGCTACGGCCAGCCGGCTAACCCATACCCTGGAAGATATCGGTGGAGGCACATCGGCTTTATCAACGGCCGTTTCACATGGGGTACTCAGCGGGAAAAAATTTACGGTGCAGTTTAATCCCACATCGCTCCAAATCGGCGGACGTGCCGGTGGTAGGGTACCAATCAGCAATTATGGAAATGTAGGAGACAAGCAGCCGGGTACTATTGAATATAAGGCATTGGACCCGTACATTAATGTAAGTTTTACTGTGCTGTTTGATTCAACCAATATTTCGGATGCATTTATGGAGGAGACTTTTACGGTAGGAGCCACAAGCCTTGTAAAAAATGTGGCAACCGCTGCTGTGGGACATGAGTATACCGTGCAGCCCTATGTGGAAGGTTTTTTGGCAGCGTTACGAAATGAAGACCACCGCACAATGATTTTCCAGTGGGGCAATTTGCGATATACAGGAGTTTTGAACTCCATTTCCGGACGATATACCATGTTTAATAAAGTAGGTAGTCCCATCCGTGCGGAAGTGCAGATTGGTATGTTGATGGCAGGCGCAGGGGAGGACAGTATAGATGGCGCAAGTTATTTGGATTTTTGGAAAAACAGATATTCAGAAATTATCAAAAAACATGCCTCTAAGGATGAGGAAGGTAACGTTGCTTCCATGACCGCAGGAAATATTAAAAACCAGTACAGAAATCTGATTAATCTATAGAAGGTGAAAAAATGGCAATTGGTTCCAATGCTTTTTTGAACAAAGTTGCTTCCGGAATTACCGGAAATATTAATAAAGCATATATTTTGTTACACAGACCGGAAAACAATCCGGCAAATACCGGCAATAGTGGCAGTGATTCGGCGTCCAAGAGCGGATTGTCAAAGGCTGCGGCAAGTTTGCAGAGTGACATTAAAAATAAATCAAACAGGGGAAGAACTTTGGGCGTATCAGGCAATCCTTTGAATGCGTTGGGAGTAGATTCTTCTCTGATGAAGAAAGTTAATGCAAATGAATATTTTCCTTTGCAGGTCCAGTTCAATCCCTCAAGTATTTCTTTTCAGGGGATGGCCGGAGATATCAGGCGTGAAAGTGTGGGCGGCTCCGGTGAAAACCAGTTCCAGCAGTTTGGCGGTATGCCCACAGAAACGGTAATGGCAATGGAACTGATTTTTGATGATACCAATAATAAGGATGCCTTTATGATGGATGGTGAGGTGCCTCTGCTGGGGGATATTGCATCTCCCGGAGGTTTGACACAGAGAATAGGGCAGGGAGTGACTGCTTTAAAAGGTGATACATATTCTGTGCAGGATCAGGCAGAACTTTTTGTGGCAGCTATGGTACAAAGTTATACAAGATGGATTGGTTTTGCGTGGAATAAGACAATCTTCTGGGGAGAACTGGTGGGGGTTACCGTACAGTATACAATGTTTAACAAGGAAGGAGCACCTATCCGTGCGAAGGTTGGAATACAAATCAGACAGGATCAGGCAGGTAAGGATGAAACACCTTATTGGACCGAGGATGAATGGGAAAATGCTTTCGAGAAACTTTTCGAAATGAATGCAGGAAATAACGCATTTGGTATAGCCAACAGTGATGCTACCAACTGGCTGAACGGCAATTTCCTTAATCTGGGTTAGGAGATATATATGGCAACATATGAATTTAAAACGCTGAAAGAAAAATATTCACATTTTCAACATGCGGTTGCAATTATAAAGATTAATGATGTTTCTTTAGCAGACGAAAAAAAGGGGTATCCGGTTTCTAATATACAGGTGGATTTGACAAGCGGATTTGAAGCATCCATAGCAGAATTCAGCATCTATGATGTTTATGATGAAGCGGCAGGCAAATTTGAGGATACCGGTAAAAAGGTTAAAATACTTTTAGGCTCCAAGGTAGACATTTATCTGGGATATGGGGAAAGTGCCAGAAATGTTTTTGTGGGCGTGATAACAAGAATAAATTATCTTTTTGAAAAACAGGATATTCCCTGTATCCGTGTTACTGCAATGGATGTAAAGGGCGTGATGATGGCGGGCAGTTATTCGGCCCAGCTCAAAGCCAAGAATTATTCGGACGCCGTAAAAGAGATATTTGATAAGACCGCTTATGAAAAACTGGGGACTCTGGGACAGAAGATTATAAGTTCGGTACAGATTGACGCAACTCCGGATAAGCAGCGGGCATTGGCAAATCCGAATGTCGGTACCTCGGACAAAACCATTGAAATGGTGGCTGAAAGCGATTATGAGTTTGTTGTAAAGGCTGCAAAAAAGCATAATTTTGAGTTTTTTACAGAGTGTGGAAAAGTTCTTTTCCGAAAAGCAAAGTCAGACCCTTCAGTCCTTATGGAGATAGGTCCTGCCACCGGAATGCACAATTTTGATGTATCCTATGATTTGACGGGATTGGTGGAGACAGTGATTGTGCGGGGAATGGATGTATCCAAAGCAAAGGTAATTACTTCACAGAAGAAAGTATCCAACAAAATATCCAAGGGAAACAAGGCAAAGCCGCTATTATTAAAAAGTCAGAAGGTTTATATTGATTCCACTATATCTTCCAAGCAGGAGGCAGACGACAGAGTGGAGTCTTTGATTGAGACAATGTCTTACAGATACGGAACCCTTGAGTGCGAATTGGTGGGACTTCCGGAACTTTTACCGGGACATTTTATCAATTTGGCGGGGCTTGGAGATAATTTAAGAAATAAGTTCTATATTCACAGAATCAGACATGTATTGGATAAGAGCGGTCAGTTTGATACAAAAATTACGGCAGTAACGGCAAGCATTGAGGACAATATGGCAGGAGCAGCCGGCAATTTATTGTAATCTGCAGCCTGAAATATAGACTGCGGACCAGAGGGAGAAAAGAATGGGTTTATATGATATTATGGATGAAATTGCCGCAAAGCAAGTACTGAAATCGGAAACCGGCGACAACCGCATTATGGGAGTCGTGGTAGGGATTGTGGCTAAAAATTATGATCGTGACATGCCGGGACGGGTTTGCGTGCAGGTTCCGGTAAGAGATAATTTGGCAAATGAATTACAGTGGGCAAGAGTGGCAATGCCGTCCAGCGGAACAAAGTGGGGACACTATTTCCAGCCGGAAGAGGGAGATCAGGTTATATTGGCGTTTGAGCACGGAAATATCGAAAAGCCTTATGTTATAGGATGTGTTCCGAAAGAAAATAATACTTTTCTCACCCGGGCAGTGCATGAAAAGAACCGGTATAAAAAAATCATTACCAAAAACGGAAACACCATCCAGTTCGAGGATGGGGAAGATGCAGAGGGTAGCGCAGATAAAATTTCCATTTATACTGCAAAAGAAGCGCATAAACTTATTTTGGACAATGAAAGAAAGCAAATTACTCTCGGCGATAAAGACGGAAAAAATCAGATGGTTATTAAAACAGAAGATAACCAGGGAAATATCACGATTAAGACCGAGAAAAAACTGACAATATCCGTGGGAGACAATATTACGGTAACTATGAATGCGGATACCGGGGCAGTCAGCGTAAAGTGCACAAAATTTGTGGTGGAAGCAAGTGACAGCAGTCAGATTTCGGCAAACGGTAAAGTAGGTATATCAGGTGGAAATGTTTCGGTTGAGGCATCGTCCATGTTGAAAGCAGAAAGCAGCGGTATTACCACAATCGGTGGTTCACCCATAAAGATCGGATAAGGAGAATCAATATGGCAGAGGAAAGATTTTTGGGGACGGGAATGAAATTTCCACCTCAAATTAATCCCACAACAGGCAGATTTACTTGTGTTTCCGGTAAGGAGAGCATTAAGGAAAGTGTTTATTTGATTTTGATGACACAAAAAAGTGAACGATTTATGAATCCGGAATTTGGCAGCAGCGTCATGGGATATGTATTTACCCAGACAGATGCTACTATGTTGAATCTTATGGCCCATGAAATTGCCGGAGATATATTGCGCGGTGAACCCCGTATAGAGCAGGTTAACGTTAATATGGACCAGAACAGTAAACCGGGATGTCTGTTTATAAATGTAGATTATACAGTGCGAGGCGAAAATGTAAGGGAAAATATGGTGTTCCCTTTCTATCTTGGTGAAGAGCCGGAAAAAGAGAGTGAAGCATATGAGACAATGGAAGAGTATATCCAATAACGATTATATAATTGAAGAACAAAAGCGTAGTGATATTATCCGCCGGATTCACCAGCTTGCCGCATCATATGTTCCGGAGTGGCAGTTTGATGAAAAAAATCCGGACATCGGTTCAGTTATTGCCCTTCTGTTTGCTGACGGAATGGAAGAAAATTTCCGGAGATACAACACATTGCTTGAACGGGATTATGTGGAACTGATGAATATGCTGGGTATATCTTTAAAACCTGCATTTCCTTCACATAGCACAGTGGTAATAAATCTCTCCCAAGATACAATTCCCGGTTTTAAACTGAAAAAGGGAGTGAAATTGCTCGGTGCGGCTACGGAGGAAGAAAATCTTGTATTTGAAACCGCCCACAGCATGTATGTCACTGATTCCCGTCTGAAAAGTGCCTTTATGACATCAGGCCAAAACGGAAAAGTAGTTCCGCTGCTGGGGGATTTTGAGCCCGTTGAGTATGTGGAAAAATCCAACCGGATAGTGGAAGAGGACGAAGAGATGACGGATTTAGAACCGGTGTTGGCGCAAGAAGCACAGAATCCATCTGCTGTATCTGCGTTTCCGTTTACTCTTTTTGATTTTAGAAAAAAAGGATATGGAAAGTATGGGCTACTTTTCTATCATCCCCATCTTTTTGATGTGCAGAACAATGATATTTTAATGAAAATAGATGGGCAGCCACAATTGCTCAGGGATATTGCGGATGGAAAATACCGTCTGACGTATTACGGTACTTCCGGATTTGAACCGGTTCAAAATATCCGGTTGACGGGTGAAAATTGTATTTCCTTCAGCAAAACCGGAAAATGCCGGAAAATAAGGGAAAAGGGAGAAGAGTTTTCCCTGCTGTTGTTGGAGCCTGTTGAAATCCCGCAAAAAAATATTATGGTGTCGGATATCGGTTTTTCTTCTTCGGGAGAAGAACGGGTGCCGGAATTTGTGTGGAATGGCACATCGGAATTGGAGCACCATAGATTTTTACCTTTTGGAGAAACAATGGGGCTGTATGATGAGTTATACATTGGGCATGAGGAGTATTTTTCCAAACCCGGAGCCAAAATTACACTTCGGTTTAACTTGTCATTTGATAAACATACTGTCACAATTCCGAGATTGCAGGAACAGGCAGAATTAAAAGTAATCAAAAAGAAGCCGAAGAAAGATATTTTGGGAGCACCGGCAGAGGTTTTTGCGGATGAAGTATCCATGGAATATTATAACGGAATCGGATGGCGTAAGTTTAATACTGAACTACCCATAAAACAATTATTCAATTCCTCTACAGTAGGAGAATGCGAGATAAGTTTCGTTTGCCCGAAGGATTGGGCACCTATGGAAGTGGGCGGATTCAGCGGAAGAAGTATCCGTATCCAGATTACCAGATCGGATAATTGTTATTATCAGCCGGCAATACATCATTATCCCGTTATTTCTGATATGCAGATTTCTTATACATACCAAAAGCATTTTGAGAAACCTGCAAAAATATTCAGTTTCCAGGGAAGCAAAAAGAAGGATTTGACTGCGGTTATGGCAGAAAACTCCAAGACTCCCATATTTACTATCAGCAGATATCAGGATACCTCATTGTATTTGGGTTTTGACAAAAAAATGGAAGAGGGACCTGTCAGCATCCTGATTCGGGCAAAGGAAACAGAAGGATATCAGGAAGGGAAACTGACTTTTTCTTATTCCACCAGGGAAGGATTTACCCGATTGAAATTGTCAGACCATACGGATGCCTTAAGTCATACAGGTACAATTATGTTTATGCCCCCTGCAGACATGGCAAAGAAAAATTTAGAGGGGCAGGAAGCGTATTGGATTAAGATTACGGATGAGAAAAGTCAGATTGAGGTATCCCCTTTACAGAGACCGATTATTACGGACATACAGGTAAATGCGGTAGAGGTAGATAATGTGGATACCATGGCAGAAGAATCTTATTATATAGATACTTTTGGACCGAACATGGAATTTACCCTGAATGCCCAGAATATTTTGTCATTGGAATTGTGGGTAAATGAAACAGGACTTTTTTCTGAAAATGAAATGCGCCGCATGTTGGCAGAAGAACCCGGGGAGGTAAAGGCAGAATATACTTTCCTTGGTGAAATTGAAGAATTTTATGTGAAGTGGAAGGAAGTTGACAATTTCGACCGGTCCATGCCCGGAGACAGGCATTATGTAGTGGACCGCATGAACAGCAGATTACTTTTTGGTGACGGTGTACATGTGCAGGTGCCCCGCAATACAAAAGGTGTTGCCTTTAAAGTTATTATGCGCCGTTGTAATGGCGAAATAGCCAATGTGGGTATTGGTCAAATCGGCGAAACCCTCGGGGGCATGATGTTCGTGGAACAACTTTATAATCCTATTCAGGCATATGGCGGAATGAACATGGAAACGGTTGAGGAAGCGTTATGCAGAGGAACCACGGTTTTGAATTCCAGAAACCGTCTGGTGTCGGTGCAGGATTATGAAAGAGCGGCACTGAACTTCTCACATCAGATTGCACAGGCAAAGGTTATAGGCAATAGAAAAAAAGACGGTACTTTTTCTCCCGGTGCAATCACGATGGTGCTTTTGATGCAGGATTATAAAGATGGTGAACATTCCTTTATTCAAATGCGCCAGCGTTTAAGAGAGCATCTTTTGGAAAAATGCGAACTGTCCATAGATGAAAGTGAATTAGAGATTGTAGAACCTATTTTTGTGGAAATATCGGTAGAAGCCTGGGTGCGCGGTGTCCGGACAGATGACACATTTGAGGTACAGCAGTATTTGTATAGGGTACTTGAAGAATACCTGGAACCCTTGCGAAACAATGGATGGGATATCGGCAGAATGGTTAAACTGCCCCAAATTGAACTCCGCCTTAATATGGAGAAAGGCAAAGTGCTTTTGCGCAGACTCCTTGTAACTGCAAGATATCAGGATGAGAACGGAAGACACGAGGCAGATTTGGAAAAACTGGCAGGTAATCCCTATGTGCTGGTAACAAGCGGCAACCACAAAATACATTTTGAACAAAGCAATTAGGAGATAATATGTTAAATCCAAAAATGATTCCCGGAAAAACTTATGAACAGCTGATGGAAGAAAATTTGGGAAAGATTCCGATTTATTCGGATGAATGGACCAATTATAATCCTGCAGATCCCGGTATAACAATACTGGAAAACTTGTCGGCTTTTCAAATATTGCAACAAGAACAGATGGACCGGGTGCCCATGGAGGTGCGTGCAAAATTGTTGCAGATTCTGGGATATAAGCCGCAGAAAGGGAGCGGAGCAAAAGTATATCTGGAGCCGCGAGGTGTGCGTGAGAATTTCCTGATTCCTGCAGACCAGCGTTTCATGGTGGGTGATATCAGTTTTGAAACGACTCTTGAGCGGGAAATGACAGCAAGTCATGTAATCGGTGTTTACGGAAAAGATAATGACGGTTTTAAGGATTTCAGTCACATTTTAAACAGGCATATGGATATCCGCACGGCTGTTTTTGGAGAAAAACCTGCAGTGGGAAGAGAATTATATCTGGTGTTTGACCAGCCTTTAACTCCCGATGAACAGCAGATTCTTTATGTAAAAACGGACGACAGATATCCAAGGAATCCCTTTACGGAGTCCTGTGGACAGTTGTTCGGGGAAGTGGAGTGGTCCTGCTATACGGCAGAAGGTTTTGTTCCCATGGAGGTAACGGATGAGACCAGAGGCTTTTTGACAGATGGCTTAATCCGTTTTACACAGCCCAAACAGCAGCCGGAAAAATATGAAGAGGATATGATTTCAGGTTATGTTTGGAAAGCCACACTGAAAAGGGCAGATTATGATTTGGCGCCTATGATTTCTTACATAACAGGCTTTTTGTTCCCGGTGGTGCAAAAGGAAACACTGGTCATTTCCCATTCTTTCCAGAAGGCCGCTGAAGTTTCCTTAAATTGTGCAATGTTGGAAGACGGATTTGTGCGGGTTTTCTGTAAAGAGGAAAAGGGAACATCTTACCGCTTATATGAGGAGTGCACGGGAGAAGCGGAGAAGGGCAGATTATATTACCGTCAGAGGAATGCATATGGTTCCCATACTTTCCGGTTTGATAAACGGGCATTCGGATATGCCCCCGGACGTGTTAAGAATGCCATAAAAATTGTAGTATATAACGAAGAAATGATGCGCAAGTATTACTTGGGCGAAATTTACGGTTATGATAATCAGGAGATCATGCTTCCGAAGGAGCACGTGGTAACAGATACATTTTCCCTGATTGCCGAGCGTGATGCGGAGGATGGCGGAAAACGTTATGATTTTGTAAAACCCGGCAGAATGGAAGAACAGGAACTCTCCTACTACCTGTATGAAAATGAAGGAAAAATAGTAATTGTAGATGCAGGAGAATACGTAGGTGCAAAATTGTATCTGGCCTCTATTGCCGTTACTTTGGGTAAAGAAGGTAATGTCCGCGCGGGAAACGAGTTTGTTCCCCATGGATACAGGGATACAATCCGGTTTGTCAATCCTATGGCAGGCACCGGCGGCAGATTCCAGGAAACAGTGGAAGATATCAGAAAACGTTTCGTGGAGGATATGAATACACCGCATACGGCGGTACTTTGTACAGATTATGAATATCTGGCCAGGCAGGTTCCGGGACTTTGTATCGCCAAAGTTCATGCATGGATGGATAAGGTAAAAAACGAGGTGCAGGTAACTGTTTTACCGGCTGCCCCTGAAAAGTTCCCGAAACTTTCAGAACTTTATAAAAAAGAAATTGATAAATGGTTGGCGGAGCGCAGACTGCTTTCTACCAGAGTTTCTGTATGCCAGCCGGTTTATCAGCCGGTAATGGTGGGCGGTACGATTTATGTGAAACCGCATTATGAAAATTGTCGGGAGCAGATTGAGCAGGTAATATCAAAGGAATTAGATTACATACACGGAAAACGGAATTTTGGAGAATTATTACGTTTTGACAAATTATTTCATGCAGTGGAGGCACTGGAATGTGTAGGTTATCTTTCTAATTTTAGTATTTCGGTGGATAACGGTGGCTACGCTGTGTCGGAAGGAGCAGATATCCGGCCCAACGAAAACTGCCTTTTGTATCCGGGAAAAATGAATCTGGAGATTCTGCCTATGTTGGACGAGGGAAGATAAAGGAGGTCTTATGGCAGGAATACATTATACAATCAGACAGAATAGGTTAAAAACGGCACTTCTTCATGGAATGGAATTACAAAAAGAAGGTACTTGGCTTTGTTCCCAAAAGTCAGATGACGGTCATTATTTTGTTCTGCCTATTATAGATAGCGGGGCAATGGATTGTCCTTGGGGAAGAATGCAATTTGAACTTAGCTTACCTGAAAATTGTATGTGCTATCTGTATGTAGCGGCATCCGATGAAAAAATAGGACCGGATGTGATGATGGATGAACAGGTAAGTCTGTTGGAAAAGAAAAAACTGTTACAGTCTTTAGGGGGACTTTGCTTTATTAATAAGCCGGATGTTTTGCTCTATGAGATTACAGGACGCTACTTGTGGATTATGGTGGAAGTAATCGGTGAAAATGTGCAGATAGGAAATATTCGAATAGAGGCTCCGGGTGATAATTTTATGCAGACATTTCCGGAAGTGTATCGGGAGAAAAACAGTTTTTTTCATAGATATATGTCGGTATATTCAAGTATCTATAATGATTTTCAAGATAAAATTGATATGCGCAAAGAATTGCTTCCGGTGGAAACGGCACCTCTTCCGCTGTTGGAATTATATGCAAAATGGTTAGGCATAGATGTAAACGGCGGCTATTTGGGGGAAGAAGCCTTGAGGCAGTTTTTGCAGGAGGCACCGGAACTTTTAAGACGCAAGGGAACGCGTTATTGTATTGAGAGGATTTGCCATATTTTGCTGGGAGAAATTCCCACAATCGTGGAGAGAAGTCAGATACAAAATTATGTGCGCCGTGCGGAAAAAGCGCAGTATGATAATTTATATGGGGACAGTCCGTATGATGTGACATTATTATTGCAGCATTACGTGGAAGAGAAGAAAAAGGAACAATTACTGCATTTGCTGACACAGTTTAAACCCGTAAGAAGCAGATTGCATATTGTATTCCTAGAGCCCACAGGTTTGTTGGATGAGCATATTTACATGGATGGCAATGCAGTAATCTTTACACAGAATGAAGGCGTGCTGGATGCGGCACAAATTGCTGACGGAACCATAGTTTTACAATAAAAATAATTTGTTGGAGATAAGAACGTGGAACAGAAGAAAATCCGCTACTCTTTATTTGCCGGGTCTGTAATTACAGTAGCATTGACAATGTTTTTTTTGTGGATATTAAACAGCAGTGAATCACAACAGTTACAGCAAATGCTGGGATTATGTATTTTGATTTTAGGTTCCGGCGCTGTACTTTCATTGTTTTTCTTTTTTTGGAAAGGACCGGTATTTAATATACGGGGGCAGATTGAGAGCAGCAACATTATGGCCATGCTGATTGCCATTTTGGTTGTAATTCAGATTGCCTTTGCATATGCGGCATATTTCCAAAAAGAAATGTATTTGAGATTTGAATTATATGACAGGCATTTAGAGGAAGCATTTATACAAAAAGAATTAAACGATACCATGATCAGTCTTTTGACAGCATTGGTTATCTCCATTTTCTTTTCTGTGGAAATTGTATGGCTGATGATAAAGCTGATGACGGAAAAGAAGCAGAAAGAAAACAGAATACGTCCTACAGCACTTTCCTATGTCAGACAGATTGCGTTCCTGTTTTACTTTACGTCCAGACTTTCCTCTGCATTTATACCGATTATGGCAAAAGAGTTCGGAGAAACCTTGTTTGGTATGAATGCCAATGCGGCGGCAGGATTACCGCAATCGGCAGAAACATTATTAACCTGCGTGGCAATTTTTGTTACAACGGCGCTGTTGACCAAAAAGGGATGGAAACTGCCCTTTGGGGTGGGACTTGTGCTTGTGGCGCTCGGAACCTTTGTTTCCGCAGTGTCCCCTACATTGATTATCTTTATTTTGGCAAGAGCAATTGTTGGTTTGGGATACGGATTTTGCTGGATGACGCTCCGTAATCTGGCACTTTTCGGTAAAGATGACAGTGAGCAGGCATGGGGATTTTCCATGCTGAATGCCGGCTTGTATGCAGGTATTAACTGCGGTTCGTCGCTGGGAGCAATCTTAGCGGAGAAGTTCGGTTATCAAAATGTGTTCTTTGTTTCGGCGGCGCTTACCATATTGTGCAGTATTGCCATTCTCTGTATGGAAAATGCAGTGCTGAAAAAGAGAGATAAAGAGCCTGCACAGGAAAAAGTTCAAATAGCAGAGACTATAAAAAAACAGACATTTGCTTTGTGGGAGAAGGTACAGGTATTGTGCTTTGCAGTATTTATGATTGCGCCGTCCTGTATTGTTGCATCCTACCTGAGTTATTTCCTGCCTCTTTATTTTGAAAGCCTTGGAAGAGGGGTATCCGATGTGGGGCGTGCACAACTTGTATATGGTTTGATTATCGTATATATTGGACCTAAAATTTCCAAATATATGATAGCAAAGGATAAAAAACTACTGATTTCCAATTACGCATATAATCTGTTATTTGCATTGGGACTTGTACTGGTTGGTTGTCTGGGAGGCGTAGAGATTGCGTTTGTGGCAGTCTTGCTACTGGGAATTGCTGACAGTTTCGGCTTCAGTGTCCAGAATAATTATTTTCTGGCTTTGCCTTCCGTCAAGCGGATGGGAGCAAGTAAATCACTGGCTTATTTGAGTTTTTTAAAGAAACTTACAGAAATGTTGGGACCTACCGTATTTGCCTTTGTATTGGTACTTGGCTATGAAGCAGGAGTGCGTTTGCTGGGCATTGTCTTTTTGGCGGCAGTGATGATTTTTGCAGGTTTGCAGATTTTGGAAAGACGAAAGGTTTGTAAGGAGATATAAAATGAAAGTAGCAATTGTTTACGGAGGAACTTCCAGCGAAAGGGAGGCTTCTGCGGAAAATGCAAAATATATAGGTGCATCGCTGGAACAGCTGGGGTATGAAATATGCATGGTGCCTTATGAAAAAAATCTGGTGCAGACCTTAAAGAACGAGAATACAGATATGGTTTATGTCTGCGTACAGGGAAAAGGGCACGGAGACGGTACCATACAAGCCATTTTGCAGCAGGAAGGGATTCCCTATACTGGAAGTGATGCACATGCTGCTGCTGTAATCAACGACAAAATCATATCAAAAATGTTATTTGAAAAAGTGGGACTGCAAACGCCGGAATGGATGATGCTGACCAGAGAGGATTACGAAAAGGGAGTATTTGATCCGGAGGCCTTTGGCTATCCTTTTGTAGCCAAAGCTCCTTCGGAGGGGGGAAGTTTTGGAATTGCCCTGATCCGTAGCAAGGAGGAAATGGAGAGGATTGAGGAAGTGTTTGCATATGAATCCCCGATTCTCATAGAGCGCTTTATTCCCGGGGATTTTTATACAATCGGAATTTTGCAGCGGGATGGAAAAGATTGTGTGCTTCCTTGTGTACAGGGAGTGGAATTGCACGGGGAAAAAGAGAATGATGACCCGGACAGTTTAAAAGTATTTACCGGAGAGTATGGAGTAAAAGAGGCAAAATTGCCCAAAGAACTGCTGGAGCAGATGGCGCAGATGGCAAGAGGGGCCTTTTCTGTGACAGGTGCAAGAGATGTGGCGAGAATAGATTTTATGGTGGATTGCAAGGACAATCAGCCCTATATTCTTGAGATTAATGCGGTACCCGGACTAAAACCCAGAAGCCTTTTGCCCGGTGCGGCACGTATGGCCGGCATTACCTATAACGACCTGATAGAGGGCGTTTTGCTGGCGGCAAAAGAGAGAACCAAAGCGGAGGAAATACAGTGATGTTGAAAAACATGAAAATAGGAATAAAAATTCTTTTAGTACTTCTTGTAATGTCACTGGGAACATTGTTGCTCATTTCCGTTATATCCTATGTGCAGATGATGGGTTTAACAAAGGAGTTTCAAGAGGTAAATACTACTTTGGGCAATACTGCTTCAGAAGACAGTAAAATAGCTTTGCAGGCACAGATGGAAGAAAATCTGATAAAGTTTGCGCAGAAGCAGGCAGAGGTTTCCAATGAAAAATTAATCAGACTGCGCAGTGCCATAGACAATGCAGTAGGATATATGGAAAATTTGTATGCCAATGAGGAAATGTTTGTGGGGCATTCTTTGCCGCTGCCTTATGATACGGTGGACGGAGTAGCCTGCTCTAAATACATGCTGGCTCCCGGTGTCGCAGATACTCCGGAAATACAGGCGCATGTAAAACTCTTGTCAAACTGTGATTATTTATTTGCGCCGGTGCTGGAAAACACCACCATGATGGATAATCTATACTTAGGTACACAGGAGGGTATTTACTATCGTTATTCCCGTTCTAATCTGTACAATGCAGACTACGATCCCAGACAACGTGACTGGTATGGTGCGGCGGCCAAGGTAGAAGACAGTGCTGTGTGGATGGATACATATGAAGATTATTACGGAAAACTTTGTCTTACCTGTGCAAGACAGTTTAAAGGTCCGGATGGTGTGATGCGCGGCGTGCTTTCAACGGATATTACGGTACAGGATATGCTTGATGAAATCGTTGCCACAAAACTTGGAGAGAGCGGATATGCATTTGTGCTGGATAAACAATTATCCTATCTGGCTCATCCGGATTATAACAAGGAAGGTTTTGAAAAAGAACTGAGTGCGCATGTGGGAACGGATAATATACTGGTGGATGCAATCAGTCAGAATGATTCCGGAATATTGTGTGTACACCTGGATGGCAAAGAATGTTATATCGCCTATGCAACTTTGGCAGAGACGGGCTGGAAATTGTGTGTGTCTATTGATGTGGATGAAGTCATTGCTCCTTCCATCGAAACCAAGGAAGAGATTGACGGTATTACTGCCCAGGCCCAGAAGATGGTTAGTACCACACTTTCATCCGTAATGATCCGCTTCATAATTTTCTTTGCCATGGCGGGAATTATTGTAATTATCCTTTCCTTTGCAGTAGCGGGAACTATTACAAGACCTATTCAGAAACTGGCGAAGAATGTAGAAAATATCGGTCAGGGTAATTTGGATGTCCGTATGGAAGTGGATTCCAAAGACGAAGTCGGTGAATTGGCCCAGACCTTTAACCAGATGCTGGAGGATTTGCAACAATACATTAAAAATCTTTCCGAAGTGACAGCGGAGAAAGAACGAATCGGAGCGGAACTTGATGTAGCCACAAACATTCAGGCAAGTATGCTGCCATGTATTTTCCCGGCATTTCCGGAGCATAAGGAATTTGATATTTATGCATCCATGAATCCTGCCAAGGAAGTCGGCGGTGACTTTTATGACTTCTTCTTAGTTGATAAAGACCATCTGGCAGTGGTAATGGCGGATGTATCCGGCAAGGGAGTTCCGGCAGCGTTGTTTATGGTAATTGCAAAGACATTGATTAAAAACCGTACCCAGCTTGGAGAAACCCCGGATGTGGTATTGGAAAAAGTAAATAATCAGTTATGCGAAAACAACGATGCGGAGATGTTTGTTACGGTATGGCTTGGTATTTACGGAATTAAAACCGGTAAACTGGTCTATGCCAATGCCGGTCATGAATGTCCCGCAATAATGAGAGCCAACGGTAAATACGAATTAATCCGTGAAAGCCATGATTTTGTTGTAGGTGGTTTTGAAGGTATGACGTATACATTACATGAAACAAACTTACAGCCCGGCGACAAACTGTTTTTATATACGGATGGTGTGCCGGAGGCAACAAATGCAGCGGAAGAGTTATTCGGTGAAGAGAGAATGGTGCAGGCATTAAATGATTGTACGGGACTTTCACCGGAACAGACATTGAAAGAAGTTAAGAAAGTAGTAGATGCATTTGTGGGAGAGGCAGATCCTTTTGACGATTTGACAATGTTATCTTTGGAAATAAAACAATAATTTTAGAAAGAAGAGGAAAAACTATGAATATTATTTTGACAGATTGCGAAAGTTATGTACGACTGCTTGTGGAAGGAAGAGTGGATACCAATACCAGTCCGCAGTTACAGCAGGCAATATTGAATGCTTTTCAGAAAAACAATAATGTGGTAGTAGACTTTTTGAATGTTCCTTACATATCAAGTGCGGGCCTTCGTGCACTCTTGATTGGTCAGAAGACTGCAAACTCAAAAGGCGGTAGCATGAAACTGACGAACATTTCCGAAACTGTTATGGAGATTTTGAATGTGACAGGTTTCGCTAAAATATTAAAGGTGGAATAAAGCGAAGCATATCAGCGCAGAGTGGAGAAAAAATCATGGGCGAAAGTGTTATCAGGAGAGAAATACAAATAGAGGCACGGACGGAAAAACTGGATGAATTGCTTGATATTTTGAGAGCAGATATGGAAGAGATGGGCTGCCCGATGGATAAGCAGACCACTGTTGAAATTTGTGCGGAAGAAATATTTGTGAATATTGCCAGTTATGCTTATGGTGAAAGTGTTGGGGATGCTTATATCGAAGAAGAAATAGGCAAAAACAGTGTTACAGTGTGTTTTCGGGATAAAGGGATGCCTTACAATCCTTTGGAAAAAGAGGACCCGGACACATCACTTTCGGCAGATGAACGTCAAATAGGCGGTTTGGGAATTTTTATGGTGAAAAGTATGATGGACAGTGTGTCATATGAGTATAAAGAGGGTGCTAACTGCCTGACAATGATGATGGCGTGGTAAGGAAAGGTAACGGTACAGAAAGAATGAGTGGAAATATGAACGACAGATTCCGGGAGGATTTGCTGGAAAAACCATTTGATAGTTATGCGGATTACATGGATTATGTATTTGCGTGTGTCAATTTGCGACTGACGGACTACATAAAGGACTTGAAAGGCAAATATGCGGCAGGACAGGGACAATATAAAAATGTCATGTATCCGGATATTGAGATTGCATATAATTTGTGTAACGACAATGTCCTGAAATTTTCAAGTGCAGAACAGGAAAAGGAAGACCATGAAGCAGAAACCCAAAATCCGGGCAATACATTGGATGAACTGGATGCCGAACTGCAGAGTTTGTTGGGCGAGTTTAGTGATTCCATGCAAACAAAAGATGCCCAGGATACAGGATATAAACATAATGCACAAGAACTTAGTGCAGAAGAGATGCTTTCTTTCATTGATTCCAGAATTGCTGTTACAGAGGCGGAAAATTATCCATTCTATCAATTGTGCAAAAAATTAAATTTTGACCATTTTACAACCTTTGCTTTGGCAAGTGCCCTTTTGTCATCCACCCAGACAAGTTATGCTTCCGTATATCAGATTGTAAATGAAAACAGTTCTTTCACGGCACCTACGGTAGAGTCCGCAGCAAGATTATATTTCGGAACGAAATTTTCCATTACCGCTGCATCGGGACACATGTCGGTATGTCTGGAGAATCTGTTGCCTATAATGGATTTGCGTGTAAATACAAATTTACCCTTTTCCACTGTTTTGACACCGGATAAAAGAATTATAGATTTTCTTTTTGGCGCCAATCCGTTGCGTCTGGATGAAAATTATCAGCGTTTTTATCAGATGCTTACCGACGATAACGAACTGGACCCGATTATGGCCAATTCCGTGCAGTTGGAAGCTATGGAGGTTTCTTACGGTCAAGGTGTGAATATTTTCAGTTGGTATGGTGATGAGGGAAGCGGACGCCGGTTCTTTATTAAACATTTTTGTAAAAAGAGAGGCATCCGTGCAATTACATTAAATTGTAAAAAATTATTCGTATATGATTTTGGGTTTGTGGAAAAAGCGCTTTGGGCTCTGCGCAGAGAGTGTATTTTCACAGACTCCTGTTGCTGTTTGAATGAATTAGATTATCGCGAGGATGAAAAGGAAAAATATATCGGATATATGGATTTGGCTATTTCCAAAATACAGGAGCATAATATCCTGATTTTCCTTATGAGCCGGGAAAAGTTGCCTTTAAAGAGCGTGACGGATAAGGATTTTACGGAATTAGAACTGCCCACCCCGGGCAACCAGGAACGTGAGGACTGTTGGAAATATTTTTCACAGGAATACGGACTGGATAAGGATGTGGAATTATCGGAAATGGCAACCAAATTCCTTTTTACCCCCGGAAAAATAAAGTCTGCCTTAAAGCAGGCAAGAAGTTTTTCCATTATGAACCATGAGATATTAATATCCAGAGCAAAACTTTTTGAGGGATGTTATAACCAGATGAGTTCCGAATTGACCCAGAAGGCAACAAAAGTTAAAGCCAATTTCGGTTTTGAGGACATCGTTATGAATGCTTCCCAGAGAGAAACTCTGGAGCATGCCATTGACCAGATGAACTTTAGAAAAAAAGTTTATGATAACTGGGATTATATCAAGAAGTACCCTTACGGACGAGGCCTTTCGGTGCTTCTGTTCGGTGCACCCGGTACCGGTAAGTCCATGTGTGCCCAGGTAATTGCCCATGAACTGAATCTGGAATTATACAGGGTGGATTTATCGAAGGTTATTGATAAGTACGTTGGTGAAACGGAAAAATCCATTTCCATGATTTTCCGTGAAGCGAAGAAATGTAATGTAGTATTGTTCTTCGATGAATGTGATACTTTGTTTGCAAAACGTTCCGATGACGGCGGTTCCAATCAGGCTTCCAACAACAACAAAACGGCGCTGCTTTTGCAGGAGGTTGAGGCTTATGACGGTGTTTCCGTACTGGCAACGAACTACAAACATAATATCGACCCTGCGTTCTTCAGACGTATGAAGTATATTGTGGAATTCCAGTTCCCTGACCCGGATACAAGAGAAATGTTATGGAGAACCACCATTCCCAAGGGAACCCCCTTGGCGGATGATGTAGATATCCGCTTTTTGGCAGAGCGTTTTGAATTT
Organism: Lachnospiraceae bacterium; assembly: GCA_017468395.1. Lineage (GTDB taxonomy): Bacteria > Bacillota > Clostridia > Lachnospirales > Lachnospiraceae > Acetatifactor. The sequence goes on from JAFUIR010000012.1 coordinate 103,593, forward strand.
GTAGGTGGTAACATCAAAAACTGTATTTTGAATGCAGCCTTCCTTGCAGCAGCAGACGGTGAAGGAAAAGAAGTGGGAATGAAACATTATCTGATGGCCATCAAGTATGAATTTGTAAAGACAGGTAAGGTATTTACAAAAGCAGATTTTGAACCATATGCCTATATGGTAGGCTTGGGAGAAGAAGAGGAATGGTAGAGTGTTTCAAAGTGTCAGAAAGTGTACACGATGATTAATGGGAGGATAAAAAATGGAGCAATATATTCGGTTGTCAAATAGCGAAGTAATGGATTATGTACATATGATACCTACGTGGTTAATAGAACATACCAGATATGCAGAGGATGTGGAATTTTGGGGGATGAAGAACTGGTCCGTTCCTTGCGGTGTGGCGGTACTTACAAGAGAAGACCGGATTATGACCCTGAAACATTTGTACATAGACAAAAAGTATCGCGGCGGCGGACGGGGTACCAGATTTTTGCAGCAAATATTGCAAAGAGAGTATAAAAAAGGGGAAACAGAATTTCAGGTGCAGTATATTCCCGGTCAGTATCCGGAGTTTGAAAGACTATTGCGCAGATACAACTGGGAGCGCAAAGAAGAACTGATAGGAAGTGCAAACTGTACCATTGGGGAGTTAGCGGAATTAAAATACCTGCAAGGAAATTACGGTAACACAAAGGCCTTGTCAGAATGTACAGAGGAAAGTCTGCATTCTTTATATCAGGAGATTAAGGACAGGGGTGTTGCTTTGGTGGATTTACCCATAAAGAAAGAGGATTACCTGGCAGAGTACAGTGCAGTGACAATAGAAGACGGAAAACCGGCAGGATTGTTGCTGGTGAAGAAGGAAGATAAAGATATTGTAATTTCTTATTTAGTTAATCTTTCTTCAAATGTGGCGGCGCCTATTGAGATGATGCGCTTTGTATTGCAGAAGGGAAGCGGCCAATATTCTCCGGAAACAAAATGCAGATTTGCGGTAGTCAGCGAAACTCTGTTACAACTATTGGAGAAGATAGGCATTAACACTATTCAAAAAAGACAGTGTTGCCGGATGGATTTGTCTTGGTTTAGTGAGGCAGAACGAATGGTAAATGCTTATGTAGATGTGCAACTGGAAATTCACAAATAGGAGAAATATTATGGATAATCAAAAGTTATTTAGAACTGATATGACAAGACAGCAAGCAGTGAAGTATGGCGATTTTCTGATAAACAAAGAACAGCAGGAGGAAGATTATCTGCAAAATCACGAGCAGTTTTTGCAGATGAATAATACACAATTGCAAGAGCAATTTATTGGGATTGGTGAAAAACAAATTGACCTGGAAATGCCGCCTCAGGATTTGGAAAAAAAGGAGGCCCAGAAGCAAAAAGAGCAGTTTTTGGCGCAGACCAAAAGTTTGAAAATAATCCGGGAAGAAGAACAGAAAAATGTAACCAACCGTGAGAACCAGATGCTTCAGTCGCAGCTCAAGGATGAGGAAGCCAAAAGAATTTTTGGAGATGTATTGCCACAGGAAAAATTTTCTCCCCGATATGTATATGAAAATTTTGCAGAAGTGCGCAATTTGCTGGATAAATGGAAAGAGCATTTAAGTTTTTTCGAGAGAAATGGCGTACAAAATAATCTCTTGGGACGTGACCAGATAATCCGCATGGGTTTGATGAGACAAATGTATGATCAGGCCGAGCGGGCACTTACCAGTGCATTGGGAGCTCTGGGATACCAATATGTAGAGAATGAGAAAGGAGAGGGACAGCTGCTGGAAAATTTGACAGCAGAGCAGATTCAACAGGCAAAAGAAGAGAATGCGCGGCTGCGTGAGGACTTGCGCGAAAGAGGAAAATCAATTGATGAGATGGTAGTAGACCAATTGGTAGAAGAAAATTATGAAGATTTAAGTGAAGACATAAAAAATTTGCGTGCAGAGGCTCAGGTAAGTGAGGAGTATAATTTCTTTGATATTAGTCATATGAGTCATGAGTATCAATTTTCCATGATGAAGTCTATAAAGGATTTAATAGATAATAATCCTGAAAAGTATACTGAGCATAAAGCAGCTTGTGATGCAATGTATCAAGACCTATATCGTATTCTGGAAGCCGCGGGTATTTTTTCTGAAAATCGTAGTGTCTACGAAGAATTGAAGTTTAGCCAGGATTTGGTGTGGTCGGGTAAGACGAAAGAAATTTTGGACAAACGTATGGAATCTGAGCGGATAAAGGGGCAAGCGATTGGTGTTCAGGCAGAAACTCTTAAGCAGGGCATAGCATACCTGCTGACAGGAAAAGCGTTGAAAGGTGATGCGGCTTTTCTGTTGCGAAAATATATTAAAATGCCGGGAGAAACCGAGCAAAAGAGCCCGGAAGATATCGCAAAAGACTGTGTTGAAATGTATGATGAAAGTCGTGCAATTCTTTTGAACCTGGAAGAAAATATTGATGGTACACAGAAAACAGAAGAAATATTGGATGTGGTCACTGAGGAGATTTTTATTCCGCAACTGGAGAAAGTGCGCAATTTTGACACAAAAATGTTGGAAAATTATAGTGAAGAAGAATTGTTGGATCATGCGGAAGAATTGCAGACAATCTTTTGTGCTGCCCAGCAGATGACAGAACTGGCAAGGTGTATAGATTTGAATTCCCCTGAGGGTTCTTCTGTATTACATGAATATTGCAAGGGTGATGAACGGAAACTGATTTTTAAAATCGAGAGGTTACAGACATATGCAATAAAAGCAAGAATGCTTGCAGTTGTGCAGGCTTACAGTAGGGGAACATTGAGTGAAGACTGTTTTACAAAGGATGAGTTGCTTGATATTAGGAGACAATACAACCTTGGCGGAGAGGAAGATACACCTGTCGGATTAAACCATATGCTTGCGTATGCAAAGGATTGCCTGAAGAACGCAGAAGACAGTCTGGTATTAAGTGTTAATAGTTATTATGGTATGGAGGAGATTCGTGAGAAATATGCAGGACATATAGTCGGAAGACAATTGGAAACAGCGCATCCACAGTATATGGATGCAATGGGGTTCCATAAGAATGCAGTGGAAAAGAGTCTGCAGTCTACGGATAATTCGTCTCAGCAAGTATTCTTGAATGCTAAACAGGCAGTAAATGCAGCCAAAGAGTGTCAGTCTCGGATTGAAGAAATAGAAATGCTGCTGGACAGTCAAGAGATTGAGTCAATGAGCGAAGAACAAATGAATAAGCTAACTGCTGAAATAGAGCGGAACAAGGAACGGATAAACTATCTGCAATGTTTCTATGCACTTACAGCTACAAGTGGTTATGTTCTTGCGGATCAGAAAATCGGGGATAGCGAAACAGTTAATGAACCTTTGTTCCGAAGTTATGCTTCAATGGAGGGATATGATTCTTTCCGGGAGATGAGTGAGGAAGACTTTAAAACTATGTGCATGAAACTCTCGGCAGGTGCATTTGCAAAAGAAAATGCATCACCGGAAGAGATTGAGTTATATCGTGCCCAGAATGTAGAAGGATTATTAATGTATAAGGAACCTATGAGAAAGCATTATGAGATGCTTGAAGAGAAGTTCCATCATAAAGTGCCGTCTGTTGAGTATATTGAGGAACACTTGACGGAATTAGAAGATTTGTTTGGTAATATTCAAGTTGATACCAATCTGGTAGTACATGAGAGAGACATGATTGATTTTACCAAACCGGAGGATGTGCGTCTTTACCATCTGGTGTTAACATATAATGCGATAGGTGCTTATGTAACCGGAATTGCAAATGCGATGTTTACTACCGGGGATTATAAAACGGCCCAAAGCTTTGTATTGAAACCGTTTGAAAAGGCGAGTGAATCTGTTGCATATTTGGATGAACCGCAGGAAGCAGAGTTGACTCAACAACAAAAAGAGGAGCAATTGAGTCAGGTATCAAGTAGTATACAGGCACGAAGAGCAGTATATGACCAAAAGAAAGGTGATGAAGTGAGTCTGCTTAAAGCTTGGAGCCGGCAACTTGAAATGATAAAGACCCAATACAACGAGCAAAGAGACAACCGTGATTCCGATACTTATAAGAAGGTAGGCGAGGCGTTTTTCGATTATATGGCACAGGAAAATTTGGAAGCGGAGGATTTATCTAAGCAAATAGAGGCGCTTGAAAATGTAAAATCTGCAGCAGAGAGTTATCTTGCATCCCATTCCGGTAAAAGAATGACCGAAAAGGGAAGAAAACGTAAAGAGTTAATGGCTAATTTGTTGGAAACAGCCGATGCCATGCTGAATGTATTCAAGGCGCGGAATGAAACTATCAGTCAGCAAGCAAATGATGAAAAAAAATGGTTGGCAGAGCAGGAAAAAGTAGAATCATTGTGTGTGGCAGATAAGTTTAGACAACTTGTGACGGACTCACAGGGAATACTGAACGCCGATGGAACAATGCAGATGGAGTTTATCTATAGAATGGCAGAACTGGAAAACTATGTTCATAAATATAACGACATATCCACACCACATATGGTGCAGTATAAGTCGTGGCTGAATCAGGCAAGAAAAAAAGTCAACATAATAATGAATAAGATTAATGCTGCTTTGCCTGCAGAGATGCCTCAGTCGGAGAGTGTCAAATCAGATGAAAAGGTTATAGAAGAATGGACATCAAACGACGCAGAGCGGATTCTAAATGTTATGGTAGAGAATTTTAGATTCGGACTATTTTTTGAGGACAATATATTTACGGAAGAAGTCAAAGATATGGCAAATAGTGAGGCGTGGATTAAGCGGGAAACACTCATATATGATTATGCAACTGCATTTGCTGAGGATTTGGTATTTCCGGAAAAATATCCGGTTGAAAAGTTTTCGGAAGAATTAATAAGACAAATATTAGAAAAATTCTACGAACGAAAAATTGCCATGGGAATGAAACTTAATGCAGTAATAGAGGGTTTGCTTCCCTATATGCCCCGGCATATGTCTGAAAAAGATAAAGAATTGTTTGCGGGATATCTGGTAGGTCAAACACCTTTAGCGATTGAGGCTTTGAACTATGAATTTATAGTTAACAGATGTTTCAAAAGTGAGGTAACACTGCCTATAGCAGCAGAATATATGGATCAACGTAAAGAAGAATCTGCTATTATAAACAGGGAGGACCAGGCAATAACAGCGGGCTATACAAAGTTTGGCAAGATTTTTTCAACAATGGAACTCGGAAAGTCTGCTGTTTATCAGGGTATTAAGACCAGGTTCATAGAGGTGTTTGGAACTAAAAAAAAGAATAAATAGAGAAGGAGATAGTATGGCTAATAGTTTTGTAAAGGATGCGTATGAAGTGATATATAAGCATCCAAACTGGCATAAGGAAGCCACGGCATACGAAGATAAATTAGCTGCTAAACTGTTTCACAGTTCGTATACAAAAAGTGCTGTTAAAACTGCATTAGGCAAAATCAGCCGTATATTGACGGATTACTACGGAGATGGTGGAAAAACCTTTGATAATCAACAACGCGACAGATGGGAAGTTGCCGGTGCAATGACGGATATGGCGGAACAGATTAGCGGTGAAACAGAAGAAATCAAGGTGAATAAAACTCTCGTAGAAGCTCTTATGCAGGAACGCTATGATAACAAAACAGGCGGGCAGCTCAAAACCAGTGCCGGTCAGGTACCAAAGGTGATTGAAAAGGATTGGAATCCTGACAGGGGTTACAGTGAGTATACAACAGATGAGGCAGATTTAAAAAACATGCAGACCTTGGATGCTGTAATGAACATTAATGGTAATTTGCGTGAACAAATGACGCTTCTCTATAATGGTATGTTTATTAACGGAGGACGTTCCACCGATGCAATTAAAAAGGGTACATCTCTAAAGCGCGTTTTCATGGAAATAGACAGAGACAAAGCAGCAGAGAAAGGTTCGGATGCTCTGCAGGGAATTGATTTCCAGTTGCTGGAGGGACAAGGCAGATATCAGGCGGGAAAGGATGTATTTGATACCTATCATCTGGCAAGGGACTTGGAAAGACGTAGTGAAAAGCGTACGGGAATCGGCAATTCGATTTCAAGATGGTGGCGTGGTATTAAGAGAGCTTACAGCGCGGCCTTCGGAAACCATTATAAGCGTGACAGATTAAAAGGTTCAAAGGTAAAAGAGGGACTGGGACTGAAGCATTATGAAGATTTGGGAATCGGTCTTAGCAGAAGGGAACATGAACTTTCCGTCAGAGAGGTGGACGGAAAAGAGCAGTTGCTGTGGAAAGAAGGTGCTTCCTATGCCAAACCCAAGGTTCCCATTACTGCAAATGGTATGCGGCAGACCGCGGGAACTTCAGGAACAACCCTCCGTATGCTGGGAGCATATAGATTGATGGGCGCCAGCCAAAAGGAACTGTTGGATTTCCGTCTGGCATTGATTGCGTGGATGGTTTCCTCCCATGACCATTCACTGTATGAAATTTTGAAAGGTTCTCATAATGCAGGCGTAAAGGGTACAGAAGATTTGACGGAAGCAGCAACCATGTACATGAATATTGACCCTCTGGATACGGATATTTTGAGATCGGAATTTGCAGAAAACGGCGAGTTCCCTCATGAGAAGGTATTCAAGATGCAGATTGAGGAGGTAAATAAAGCCAGAATCAACAAAGAAAAGGCATTAGGTGTACATGAAGAACGCAGCGAACAAAGAATGCAATATAAAGCATTGTCGGAACAATTGAAAATATTGCAGGAGATAGTTGACCGGTATAATCAGCGGGCGAATGAACTGAATGCAGAGATTGATGCGCTACAGCAAAGGGTTGATCAAGTAACATATACCGATATGAAGGAAAACCGGGAATCAGTAGAAGCGGATATTGAAAAACTGGGACGTTTGAAAGATAGCAGAAGAACTTTCCAAAGAGAAATGGGACAGGTTTTAGCTAAATATGAAATGGTAAAACTTCAGAAAGAAAATATCCAGTGGACCGAAGATATAACGCTCTTTACAGATAATAAGATATCTTATGGTACCAATACTATGGATCGTAAAGCTCAGGACATTGCATTAAACATTTATACTACCAAGGCATATTCCGCCATGAATGTAGGAACAAAATGGAATGGAGTCTTCGGTAAACAAATGCTGAAAAACGCAGAAGGATATCAGGGGGCATACAAGGAAGAATATAAGGATAGTAAACTGTTAGATAAAATCTATGATATGGCCCGTGTGTCTGCCCGAATGTCTCAGGATGCATTGGAAGAGCGCGGAGCAAAAGAAAGTATAGAGGAAGGACAAGACGCGCAGCAAGACCGCAGAAGAGAGGCCAGATATTTGAGGGCTGCCAAGGTCAATACTTTCCGCGGCGAAAAGACCAATGGAAGCAATTATGGAACACAAGGGTACGAATACAATACCGGTTCCTTGCTCAGTTCCTCTAAATCTCTGAAAACAGCGTTGGATTTCTATCATAACAGTGTTAGGAAAAACGGTTACGATAATACGGTACTTCTTTTGTGCCAGTTAAACGGTCATGGTGCAGTGGACATTACAGATTTGTCCAAATTTGAAAATGAACAGGAAGTGTTAATACCTGCAGGAACCCGCTTTAGGGTAGAACAGTCAAGGATAAAAAATGTAGCAATAAGTGACGTGTTGGCTAATAATGCGAATCTGGCTCCTGATGCAGTTACGGATGAGCAGGTAAAGGCTGAATGGCAGGAATACATAACATCAAATGGACAAGAAGGAAGTATAAGACATGTCAATGTAGTAAAACTGGTAGAAATAGACGGACCGGGAAGTAAGAAGCGAAGGGAAAGAGAAGGAAGAACAGAGGCTGAAAGACAGCGCAGGAGACAGAGCCGCGAGCAGTTATTGGCTTCCTTCCGATAAATTAAGGAAACGGACGTAGACATGAAGGATAAAGAGTATTTTCAGTTGGTGACAGAATATTTTCCGGAATTGAATAAGGAACCTTACCAAACCATCGAGGAGCAATATCATGATTGGATGCAGTTTGTTGACATGCTTTGCAGCATGCAGATTGTGATAAAGGAAAATGGTTTGGAAGAGAGTTTCCGAAGAATAGGAACGGTTTATCAGGACGAGGAATTGATGCGTGCGCTTGAGCCGCGCCCTTTCCGCCTGAATACTAAGTGGGCAGATGTGGTTTTGGGTGTTTTCCAGACTTTGCTTTATAAAGGCGAAGCGGCAGCCAATGAGGGGCGTTTTTTACCCTTTGATACTTTGCGTATGCTACATGAATTTACCTATCCGGAGGTTATGGCACTGGTGCTTTCCTTTATGCCGGATTTAAACCGTAAATATGAACGTATTTATAGTATTTTGCAGGAAGAACCGTCGGAATCCATCCGCCCCACGGTGGGATTTGTGTATGATATGTGCTCGCTGTTTATGCCTATGCAGTATGAGGATATTGCACTCCTTTCAGATGAGGACAGTTATATAGGACGATTTGTTTTTGACAGACACTTTTTTGGAAGAGCAGATCAATCCACTTTGTCAAAACGGTTATGCCTGAATCAAAGAATCCGGGATTTTCTTATGGGAAATCCCGGAAAAATGGGAAAATTGTACCCTTATGCACACATGATTTTAGGAGGCAGCGAACCGGATAAATTAATAGCCGGAGAAGAAAACGTAGCCCGTGTACTGGAATTGATGGGTGGTCTGCTTATGCGGGAGGAACGCGGCGTAATTTGTCTGTTGGGAGAACCGGGAGTGGGCAAGAAGTTCCTGATTAATTGTCTGGCGAATTTGACAGGGCAGAGTTTTTTGAGTGTGGAAGTGCCGCTTCTTTTGCATATGGACTATAATGAGAGAATGGATATTCTGCATGATATTATTTGCAAATGTATGATAGAAGGATTATATCTGCATTTGGACCATGTAAGTTATGATGATGCGGAGAAAAAGCCTGTAAAGGAACTTTTAGCTTTTGTACAAAAGTATATTGCAATGTTATTTGTATCTGCAGGGCAGGAGGAATTGTCGGAGGCGGCAACAGATGCAACATGGATGAATGTGGAACTGGTCAGACCCTCCGCAAGTCTGCAGAAAGAATTTTGGAAACATTTTCTGGAAGAACAGGAAATTAGCCGTGCACCGGAATTGGATTTGGATGTTATTGTATCGAAGTATTCATTGACACCCAAAATGATCTGTCAGATTGCAAACAGTCTGGCTATTGAAAATGTGGAGCAGGTGGACGAATGGTTGTTGTCAGACAAAATCCGCGAAAAATGTAAAGTGAATTTCGGCAACAAGGCAAAACGTTTGCAGACCGGCTTTACATGGGATGACATGGAACTTAATCCGGAAAGTGAGCAGGAACTGAAAAAAATTATTGCCTATGCAAAAAATAGGGCAGTTGTTTACGATAATTATGGATTCGGCAAGAAAATGCCTTACGGAAGAGGATTTTCCGTGCTGTTATACGGACCGCCCGGAACCGGTAAGACTATGGCGGCTACGGTGCTGGCAAATGAGTTGAAATTGGACATTTATCGTATTGATTTATCCCAGATAGGCAGTAAGTATATTGGTGAGACAGAGAAAAATCTGTCAACAATTTTTGAAATCGGGAAACATGCCAATGCCATTTTGTTCTTTGATGAGGCGGATGCTTTGTTTACCAAGAGAACAGAGGTGGGAAACTCCAATGACAGATATGCCAATGCGGAGATTGCGTACCTGCTTCAAAAGATTGAAGAATATGATGGAATTTCCTTCCTTGCGACCAATAATCTAAACAATTTTGATGCGGCCTTTAAGCGTAGAATTACCTTTATTGTGCCTATGCATCTGCCGGACGCACAGATAAGGAAACAACTTTGGGAAAAAGTATTCCCGGAAGAAATGCCTAAGGATAAAATTGACTTTACCATTATTGCCCAGAATGGTGAAATGTCAGGCAGCAGTATTAAGTCTGCAGCATTGCAGGCGGCTTATCGGGCTGCATGGGAAAAGCGCCCGGTGTCCAGAATGGATATTATTGATGCCATTGACGGAGAGTACAAGAAAAATGGTGCGCTGAGTATCCGTCAGGAATTAATCCGCGGCAAAATGTAAATAGTCGTTTAGTTAAGGTTTCCAAAAAGTACACCCATTCACTTGTCTAAGTGAGTGGGTGTGTTTTTGGGGGCGTGGGGACATCTTTCTGCCCTTTAACGCCCAAAATAGAATGATTTTGGGATGCTTTAGGTTCCAATTTCCACTGATTTGGGCGTGGAGAAATATAAATTGAATCTACGCCCACGTTTTTTTGATTTTTGTGGGCGTGAAAATTATATTCTGGGCGCTACGCCCAAAAAGGGTTCAAAATAAGCAAAATCAACACCATTTTGTGGGAAAATTGGGCGTTCGTGGGCGTGTTTTTCTTGTCACGCCCAAACTGCATTATAGATGTAACAAAAAACCCGGTGTATCGCCGGGTTTTTGATTTGGGTGGATTCTATTTTTCAAACAAAAAGTCTAGAAGTTTTGCACAGATGTCGGGATGAGGAGCATTTAGCACAATTCCCAAGTAGGCCTCTTCTTTACCGTAAGTGTAATATTCCTGAAATTTGGGGCTGGCTTTCAAATTAATCCCTACTGGAATGGGATTTTCCATGGAAGCAGGGTCGGCAAAATCAGGATATTCTATGGTATAGTCTAAAGTTTCACCTTTTTTAATACGTTCTATTTCGTCAAGGAATCCCTCGTCAATATAAAAAAGATAATCCTTATAAGTTTCCAATTCTTCTTCTGTCAGGTAATTCCGCAAATCCGCATATGCACTATTGTATGAATATTTATTAAAATTAAAGGTGTCCATTGCCATGACGTCTATATCTCCGGCGGCCAAATAAACCATAATCATCTGGTTAGCTTCCAGACCTGCAGAATCCATTTGCGGCCCCATTCGGAAGGTATGCTCAAAATCAGCGGCATGTTTTTGGGTGTCAATGCCTGCATACTCACAAAAATCCGCCTCAAATTCTTCGGGGGAGTCCAGCGTCATGGAAGAAGCATTTAAAAATAAGCCGAATATGGACAATTCTTTAGAATTTATTGTTTCCCGTACCAGTGCAAAAAGAAGAAAAAATATGGCGACTGCGGCAATAACGTGCCATTTATAATAATAGACAAAATAATTGACTTTTTCGCGAAATGACTTTTGTTTTACCGCTTCACGCTCAGATTTAAATTCGTCCATGAGTGCCATAAATCTACCACCTTTTTAATACATTTCTTCTATAATAATGTGTTCAAAAGATAATGTCAATGAAACGGGGATTATAGGAATGTTAAAAAAGAATAAAATCTGTCGAAAAGACTATTTAAGGACAAAGATTAGCCTTGAAAGATTGGACGGAATATACTATGATTAAAGGTAAATAAATGAAAGGTAAGGTTAGATTTAATGAGTGAAACATATGTAGAATGTCTTGTGAAAAGCCAGGCAAGTCTCCTTGGAAGATTTGGAAAAATTATGCTCATCATGCTTACAGTAGCCTTTGGCATCTTGGGACTTATCCTTTGGCCGGCATGGCTGGTGGCGCTGGTAACAGGAATAGGAGCATATTTTGCATGGCTTTATACAGATGTGGAATATGAATATTTATACCTTGACAAAGAATTAAGCATCGATAAGGTAATGGCAAAAAGTAAGAGGAAAAGAGTGGCAGTATTTGATGTGGAGAGGCTGGAGATTATTGCTCCGATAAAATCCTATCATTTAGATAATTATAAAAACCGTCAGTGCAAAGTAAGTGATTACAGCACAAGGGTGGAAGAACAGCCCGACACACGCTATGCAATGTACTATGACGGAAATACAAAAGTAATCTTAAGTCCCTCTCCGGAACTTATGAAAGCATTGAAGAATGTTGCACCTAGAAAAGTTTTTACCGATTAAGGCAAAATTTTCGTTAAAAATTCATGTTGACAAGCCTTTTTAAGTTTGGTACACTGAACAGCAAAATTTACTGAAAAAAACTACATTAGGAGGAGCGAAAATGGGTCAGATTATTGGCGAAGGAATTACTTTTGATGATGTGCTTTTGGTACCGAGTTATTCTCAGGTGATCCCCAATCAGGTGGACCTCACAACCTGGTTGACAAAGAAAATCAAATTGAACATTCCCATGATGAGTGCGGGAATGGATACTGTTACAGAACATCGTATGGCAATTGCGATGGCAAGACAGGGCGGTATCGGTATTATCCACAAAAATATGTCTATCGAAGCTCAGGCAGAAGAGGTAGATAAAGTAAAACGTTCTGAAAACGGTGTTATTACCAATCCGTTCTCATTGTCCCCTGAACATACATTGGCAGATGCAGATGCGCTGATGGGCAAATTCCATATTTCCGGTGTGCCTATTACAGAAGGCAAAAAACTGGTTGGTATCATCACTAACCGCGATTTGAAATTCGAGACAGATTTTACAAAGAAAATCAAAGAGTCTATGACATCTGAGGGATTGATTACTGCTCCTGAAGGAATTACTTTGGAAGAAGCAAAACAAATCCTGGCAAAAGCAAGAAAAGAAAAACTTCCTATCGTTGATAAAGACTTTAACCTCAAAGGTCTTATTACTATTAAAGATATTGAAAAAGCAATTAAATATCCTCTCGCTGCAAAGGACGAACAGGGCAGACTTCTCTGCGGTGCTGCAGTAGGTATCACAGCAAATGTTCTTGACCGTGTTGCGGCGCTGGTAGAGGCAAAAGTAGACGTTATCGTTCTTGACAGTGCTCACGGACATTCCCAGAACGTCCTGAATTGTGTCAAGATGATTAAAGAAGCATATCCTGAACTGCAGGTAATTGCAGGTAACGTTGCTACAGGCGAAGGCACAAGAGCACTGATTGAGGCTGGTGCAGACGCAGTGAAAGTTGGTATCGGTCCCGGTTCCATCTGTACAACCCGTGTGGTAGCAGGTATCGGTGTTCCTCAGGTTTCCGCTATTATGAGCGCTTACGAAGTTGCCAAAGAGTATGGTATTCCCGTTATCGCAGACGGCGGTATCAAATACTCCGGTGATATGACAAAGGCTATCGCAGCAGGCGGTAACGTTTGTATGATGGGTAGCATCTTCGCAGGATGCGATGAGTCTCCGGGACAGTTTGAATTGTTCCAGGGCAGAAAATACAAAGTATATCGTGGTATGGGTTCCATCGCTGCTATGGAAAACGGAAGTAAAGACCGTTATTTCCAGGCTGATGCAAAGAAACTGGTTCCCGAAGGCGTTGAAGGCCGTGTGGCTTACAAAGGAACAGTAGAAGATACCGTATTCCAGCTTTTAGGTGGTCTCCGCGCAGGTATGGGTTACTGCGGTACCCAGACTGTCGAAGAACTGAAAGAGAACGGCAAATTCGTTAAGATTTCCGCTGCATCTCTGAAAGAAAGCCATCCTCACGATATTCACATCACAAAAGAAGCTCCTAACTATAGTGTAAATGAATAACGGATAATAAAAGTGAAAGCCCTTGGCATCGTGCCAAGGGCTTTTTCTGGGTAAACGTCCTATATGCAATAGAAAGTTTAAGAAAATGTATAATCAAAATATTAACGAAACATGTCGAAACCGGACAGGGTATCCTGTCCGGTTTTTTGATATGGTGTCTTTTTCTGGTACTTTTTTTCCGTTTACATTCAGTTTCAAATTTCGTATTCTATTCTTAAGTACTTTATGTTTTTTTTACAAAAGAGAGGGACGAAAAATGAGCGAAACAAATAAAACCATATTTCAGTTTACAGTAAATGCACCTGCGGATACGATTAATCAGGTTGTTCAAGGGTGGCTTGGCGCAAACGGCTTTAGTTTTCAGCCGAAAGAAGGCGCAAACTATTACTATTTTAATGACCCTATGGTAAAGGGTAAGCGTTCTTTGGAGTACTACATACACGGAACTACGGTATCTATCGTGGCTTATCTGGGAACTTTTGAAAAACCGAAGGCTTTGGAAGGCTTTGTAGGCGCTATTCCCAAGCAGATGTATAAAGATGATTTGGCTTCTTTGTTTAAAGCATTGGAGCAGTTAAATAACGGAGCACCGGCTCAGGCAGCACCTGTTGCTGACGTAGCACCTCAGGCACAGCCCGCGGATGCTCAGGCAATCACGGAAACACAGGCAGCACCTCAGGCGGCAGATGCTCAGCCTGCACCTGCATACAATCCTACTCCCGTGCCTTCTGCGCAGCAGGCAATACAGAGTTTTACGGCAGAAAATGAGAAGAAGAAAGAAAACATGGTAATCATCGGCTTCATAATGTCCATTGTTGGGTTACTTCTTTCCTGCGTAGGATTTACATACGGTGTTATCCTGATTGTTTTGGAATACTATTTTGCTATTCAGGGCTTAAAGACCAAGAAAAAAGGTCTGGCAATTGCAACGATTGTTTTGGCTTCTGTCAGTATTGCAGTTTGCATTTTGTCAATACTGTTGTATGTACTGTTTGTATAAAATATCTGGCAAAAATGTGTGTGACATTAAGTGCTGATAGTAAAAAATCTCCGGCTTACGGATAAACAGGAGGTAAAAAGTGCAGATTTGGAAAGCAAAAAAGACGGAGGAAGAAAAGGAGTTCTCCTTCGACAGTCTGATTGATAAAAATGAATTGCAACATATACAGGACGAATTCTGTGCAATTACAGGAACTTATGTCTATGCAGTGGATGCTACAGGGGAAGAACTTACGAAGCCGTCAAAAGGGGTAAAGAATCTGGAACTGATTCAGAGCATGGTTACACCGGAAATTGTGGAGCAGGCAATGCTCAGGGTTAGCGATGGTTCTCTGGAAGACATAGTAGTGGAAGACACCGGCGATGAGAGTGTAAAAGTTGGTGTCATTGCGGTCAGAATAGAAAATAAGACGGTGTTTAAATGGGTAGTCAGTGATGTGATTACGCAGGAAAGTTCCTATTACATTGCATTAGATTTGCTGCACGAAATAAGTGATAAACTGGTGAGTGTCAGATTTTCCAGCGTCAGTGCAGAAGCGGAAAATTTGCGCAGTAAATACTCAGAAAGCCGTGCAGTTGAGTCTCTGGCCAAAATGGATGCACTGACTCAGATGGTGCGCCTGCTCGATAGCGAAGATCCGGTCGAAAGTGTGATGAATAAGATTCTTGCTATCGTAGGAAAATACTTGAAAGTCAGTTGCGGACAGATTTATCAGGTAAATATTTCCCAAAATACAATGGATGTATTGGGAGAATGGGTAAATGATAATGCGGTATCTTTTTTGGACCGCACGAAAAATCTGCCGGTATTTACATTTCTGCCCACGGAAAAGCCCCTGGTTATAGGGTCCGATGCGCTGATGAAAAGTGAATATGCGGCAGAATTGAAAGAATTGAATATCAGGGCAACTATGATTTTTCCGCTTTTGAAAAAAGGCGACTGCAAGTTGTACATTTGCATTTCCCAACTGGACACAAACCGGATTTGGCAAGTGGAAGAAGTAAAATTTATTTCCGATGCCATCAAGGTTTTGCAGAGCATTATGGCAAAAAAAATCCAAAAGAATTCCTTGGAAAGTTCCCATGCCTCTATGGAGATGATGCTTGATAGTGTGGGATGTTGCATTTGCATTACAGATGCAGAAAGCGGCGAAATACTTTTTGCCAATAAATTGTTAAAAAACACCTTTGGAAAAGAACTGAAAGAAGGTATTTGGGGAGAAATGCTTAAGGAAGCACTCTCCCATGACAGAAAAAAGGGCGTTTATGAACTTTTCCAGAGAGATATCAAGTGTTGGTACGATTTGATGTGCACGCAGATTACATGGGTAGATGGCCGGAAAGCCCAGCTTTATTCCCTTTATGATATTAGTGACAAAAAAGTTTACCAGCGCAAGATTGAGCAGCAGGCTTACACAGATTTTCTGACCGGTCTTTATAACCGTATGTGCTGTGAGAGGGATTTGGCATGGCACATTGACGAGACCCAAAAGAATGGTACAAAGGGCGGTATTTTATATTTGGATTTGGACGATTTTAAACACATCAATGATGGTTTGGGACATCAATACGGTGATGCGCTTCTTAAGTCCATATCCAGCAATTTACGCAGAATAGAAGGCATTCGCAACACTTGCTACCGAATGGGCGGCGATGAATTTGTCATTGTTATTCCGCCGGAGAGTTTTCCCCGCTTTGAGGAAGTGATAGAGGACATCAAACGGATTTTTGCAAAGCCATGGTTTTTGAAGGATGCAGATTATTACTGTACCATGAGTATGGGCGTTGTTACTTTCCCCGATGATGGTGACAATGTGCAGGATCTCATTAAAAAAGCAGATATTGCCATGTATGAGGCGAAAAAAACCGGTAAAAACAGGATTGCAAAATATAACGACCATCTGGAAAGCGGTTCCGGAAAACGTCTTGACATGGAAAAGAATATGCGTGATGCAGCCGTTTCCGGACTTACGGAATTTGAGGTCTATTATCAGCCCATTACGGATATTTCCCGTGAGGATACGCCCTGTGTGGGTGCAGAGGCATTGATTCGCTGGAACAGCACGGAACTTGGATTTGTTTCTCCGGCAGAGTTTATTCCTTTGGCAGAGTATCTGGGCTTGATTAATCCTATCGGCAACCATGTGCTGAGAGAGGCCTGCAAAACCTGTAAGTATTGGAACGAACACGGAAAGCCCAATTATAAGGTCAACGTGAATCTGTCCGTGGTGCAGTTATTGCAGCCGGATATTGTGGATACAATCCGTAACAGTATAGAGGAAATCGGCATTAATCCCCGCAATCTGACCTTGGAAGTAACCGAGAGCCTGGCAATCAATGATATGGACAGAATGCGAGCAATTCTCGGTAGTATCAAAAGTTTGGGCGTGCGTATTGCACTGGACGATTTTGGGACAGGCTATTCTTCTTTAAACCACATCCGGGAGATTCCTTTCGATGTACTCAAAGTGGACCAGAGTTTTGTAAAAGAACTGGCAGAGGATGCCTATTCCCAGTCTTTCATCAAAATGGTTGCGGAACTTGCGGCTACGTTGGGCGTCAGCATTTGTGTGGAAGGTATTGAGACTGAGGCACAATACAGGGTACTGGAAGGCATGAAAGTGCGGATGGTACAGGGATTTTATTTTGACAGACCTTTGAGGCGTGAGGAATTTGAAAGAAAATATTTATAAAACCAAAATCAGGCTTGAAATATGATGGCAGGTCATGTTAGTATTAACGTAAGTCATGCAACTGGCGGAAAATAGATACTCTTTAGGGGATGTCTATGTGGGATTACCCACAGGGAGCATGATATGACAACAAATGCCGACCGCCTGGGCGCACACTTAATTTAGTGCCGCTCAGGCGGTTTTTTATTTTACTTTATGGAGGAAAGAAAAATGAACATGTTATCTTTGGAACAGGAACTGAAAAGTAACGCTTATCCGGGCAGAGGCATCGTGATTGGCAAAACACCTGACGGAAAGAAAGCTGCTACCGCATATTTTATTATGGGCAGAAGCTCTAACAGCCGTAACCGCGTGTTTGTAGAAGAAGGACAGGGTATCCGCACAGAAGCTTTTGACCCCTCCAAGTTGGAAGACCCCAGCTTAATTATTTACGCACCCGTAAGAGTGCTGGGCAACAAGACTATCGTGACAAACGGTGACCAGACAGATACTATTTATGAAGGCATGGACAAACAGCTTACTTTTGAGCAGTCTCTCCGCAGCCGTGAATTTGAGCCCGACGGTCCCAACTACACACCGAGAATTTCCGGCGTGATGCATCTGGAACAGGGTAAATACAATTATGCAATGTCCATTTTAAAGAGCAATAACGGTAATCCCGATGCATGCAACCGTTACACTTTTGCCTATGAAAATCCTGTTGCAGGCGAAGGTCATTTTATTCATACATATATGCATGACGGCAATCCGCTGCCCAGTTTTGAAGGCGAGCCCAAACTGGTTGATATGATGGACGATATTGATGCTTTCACAGACATGGTTTGGAATTCTTTAAACGAAGAAAATAAAGTGTCTCTCTTTGTGCGTTACATCGACATCGCTACCGGCGAATATGAGACAAGAATTGTAAATAAAAATAAATAATGTGGTGACAGAAACGAAAAATAGGAACAAATGATAGGATGAAGCGGCGCTAAGGAGCCGCAGAATGGAGAAAAAATGAAAGAATTTGAATTAAAGTACGGATGTAACCCCAATCAGAAACCTTCCAGAATTTACATGGAAGATGGTAGCGAACTGCCTATCACTGTGTTAAACGGCAGACCCGGATATATTAACTTTTTGGATGCTTTTAACGGCTGGCAACTTGTAAAAGAATTGAAGGAAGCAACAGGCCTTCCCGCAGCAACCTCCTTTAAGCATGTGTCTCCCGCAGGCGCAGCAGTAGGATTGCCCTTAAGTGAGACTTTGGCTAAAATTTACTGGGTAGATGACCTTGGCGAACTTTCTCCTCTGGCATGCGCATATGCAAGAGCAAGAGGTGCTGACAGAATGTCCTCTTTCGGCGACTTCATTGCCCTTTCCGATGTTTGTGATGCAGACACGGCAAGACTTATCAAAAGAGAAGTTTCTGACGGTGTTATCGCTCCCGGCTACACAGAGGAAGCGCTGGAAATGTTGAAAGCAAAGAAAAAAGGTGCATACAACGTAATTCAGATTGATGAAAATTATGTGCCTGCACAACTGGAGAAAAAACAGGTTTACGGCATTACTTTTGAGCAGGGAAGAAACGAACTGGACATCAACGGCGATTTGCTTTCCAACATCGTTACGGCAAATAAAGTGATTCCCGAGGCGGCAATTATCGACATGAAAATTGCTCTTATTACACTGAAATATACACAGTCCAACTCCGTATGTTATGTAAAAGACGGTCAGGCAATCGGTATCGGTGCAGGACAGCAGTCCAGAGTACATTGTACCAGACTGGCAGGCAGCAAGGCAGACAACTGGTTCCTGCGTCAGTCACCCAAGGTACTGGGACTTCAGTTTGTGGATACTCTTGGCCGTGCAGACAGAGACAACGCTATTGACAATTACATCGGGGAGGATTATATGGATGTGCTGGCTGACGGCGCATGGGAGAGAGTTTTCAAGGTAAAACCGGAAGTGTTCACAAGAGAAGAAAAGAGAGCATGGCTTGACCAAATGCAGGATGTAACTCTTGGTTCCGATGCATTCTTCCCCTTCTCCGACAACATCGAGCGCGCACATAAGAGCGGCGTAAAATACATCGCACAGCCCGGCGGTTCCGTAAGAGACGATTTGGTTATCGAATGTGCAGACAAGTACAATATGGCTATGACCTTTACAGGAATCAGATTGTTCCATCATTAATTTTTTGTTGTATTTATTAAGTAAAAAGGAGCCAAAATCATGCAGTTACATGATTTAGAGAATTTCCAAGAAATCACTATACAGTGCCATGACAATCCGGACGCAGATGCTCTTGCGTCCGGTTATGGTCTTTACCTCTATTTTCAATCTAAGGGAATAGAAACAAAATTGATTTACAGTGGTCCTAACCGGATTCAGAAGGCCAATCTTAAATTGATGGTGGATCATTTGCAAATACCGGTAGAATATTGGCCACCCATGCAGAGTATGTACCATAGATTAGAGGGGCTTTTGATTACTGTTGACTGTCAGTATGGCGCAGGAAATGTGACCAGAATTGAGGCTGATGCGGTGGCAATTATTGACCACCATCAGGAAGAAATAAAAGATGTGGCGCTTAGCAGAATCCAGCCGGGCCTTGGCAGTTGTGCCACTCTTGTATGGAGCATGCTGGAGGAAGAGGGCTTTGAAATAACCAACATCAAATTGGGAACGGCTCTTTATTACGGTTTGTATACGGATACCAACCAGTTTTCTGAGATTTATAATCCGGTGGATATGGATATGCGGGACAGCGTTATTTATAATAAGGCACTGATTACCCGTTTCCGCAACTCTAACTTAAGCCTTAAGGAACTGGAAATTGCGGGAATTGCACTAATCAGGTACAGTTATAACGATGATTACCGTTTTGGGGTCATTCATGCCCAGCCTTGCGACCCCAATATTTTGGGACTTATCAGTGACTTTTTGCTTCAGGTGGACGAGATTGATACCTGCCTTGTGTATAATCAGGTGCAGGACGGTTATAAATTTTCGGTGCGCAGTTGCATCAAAGAGGTAAATGCCAACGAACTGGCGGCGTATCTGGCAGATGATATCGGTTCCGGTGGCGGACATATTGACAAAGCCGGCGGTTTTATCAGCATGAAACTGTATGAGGATAATTATCCTACCATGCACTCAGAGGGCTATTTTAATAACCGTATGACCAGTTATTTTGACAGTCACAAAATCATTTATGCCACAGAACAAATCATGGATATTTCAGATATGAAGCGCTTTTCCAAGGTTCAGAGCCCGGAAGGCTGCGTGAAATTAGACAGTTTGTTTCCTTTAGGAACATCCCTTATTATCCGTACGGTTAAAGGAGATATAGAACTGGACGTGGAAGAAAATATGTATGTAACCATCGGCCATAAAGGGGAAATCAGCGTTCTTCCCGGTGAGCAGTTTAACCGTTTTTATGTCTGTACGCAGGAGCCGTACTGTCACGAGGATTGCAGCCACAAGATGGAATATGTTCCGACCCTTAGAAACAGAACCGACGGTAAAACTTTGGTTATCGCCGACCAGGCAAAAGTTTGTCTGCCGGCGGGGGAGACGAAAGTATATGCCAAACCTTTGGAAGAAGAGGTAAAAGTGTTTACGAAGTGGGATGAGGACCATTACATTTTGGGAAAAATCGGTGATTATCTCATTGTCAGGGAAGATGATATGCACGATATTTCCGTAGTGAAACGAGAATTTTTTAAGGATGCTTATATTCCTTGCAATTAAAACAAAACGAGAGATAGGAGACAAAAGAAATATCTTCCTATTTCTCGTTTTTTATGTTAAGATGAGAATAATTGGTTGTACTATATTTTTATGTTAGCAGGAGTCATGTTATGAGTGATAATGAAAAGATTGTGACACAGGAAGAAGAAAAGGAAGTAGTGTCCAGAAATTTTATTGAACAGATTATAGATAAGGACTTGGCGGAAGGCGTTTATGACACCGTTCATACCCGTTTCCCACCGGAGCCCAACGGCTATTTGCACATCGGCCATGCAAAGAGTATATTGCTCAACTATGGTTTGGCAAAACAGTATGGCGGCAAGTTTAATATGCGTTTTGACGATACAAACCCCACCAAAGAAAAAGTGGAATTTGTAGAGTCCATTAAAAAAGATATTGAATGGCTGGGAGCAGACTGGGAGGACAGACTCTTCTTTGCTTCCGACTATTTTGAACAGATGTATGAAGGCGCTGTGAAACTCATTAAAAAGGGCAAGGCGTATGTTTCCGACTTGACTGCAGAGCAGATCCGTGAATACCGCGGAAGTCTGACTGAACCCGGAAAAGCAGACCCTTACAGCGAGCGCAGCATCGAAGAGAACCTGAAACTCTTTGAGGAAATGAGAGCGGGCAAATATGCAGACGGTGAGAAGGTGCTTCGTGCGAAAATCGACATGGCATCTCCCAACATCAACATGCGTGACCCGGTTATTTACCGTGTGGCTCATATGACCCATCACAACACAGGGGATAAATGGTGCATTTACCCTATGTACGATTTTGCGCATCCCATTGAGGATGCTATTGAAGGAATCACCCATTCCATCTGTACTTTGGAATTTGAAGATCACAGACCTCTCTATGACTGGGTTGTGAGAGAACTGGAATATGTAAATCCGCCTAAGCAGATTGAGTTTGCAAAACTGTACCTGACCAATGTGGTTACCGGTAAGAGATATATCAAGAAATTGGTGGAAGAAGGTATTGTGGACGGCTGGGACGACCCCAGACTGGTATCCATTGCAGCTCTGCGCAGACGCGGTTTTACTCCCGAATCCATTAAGATGTTCGTGGAACTTTGCGGTGTTTCCAAGAGTAACTCTTCTGTGGACTACGCAATGCTCGAGTACTGCATCCGTGAAGATTTGAAAATGAAAAAGCCCCGTGTGATGGCAGTTCTTGATCCTATTAAATTGGTAATTGATAACTATCCCGAAGGCGAAAGCGAACTTTTGGAGATTCCCAATAACTTGGAAAATGAGTCTCTGGGCAGCCGTCAGGTTCCCTTCGGTAAAGAACTTTATATTGAGCGCGATGACTTCATGGAAGAACCGCCCAAGAAGTATTTCAGAATGTTCCCCGGCAACGAGGTTCGTTTGATGAATGCCTATTTTGTAACCTGTACCGGTTGCGTGAAGGACGAAGAGGGCAACATTTTGGAAGTACATTGTACTTATGACCCTGCCTCCAAAGGCGGTAACAGTCCGGACGGCAGAAAAGTAAAAGGCACCATTCATTGGGTTCCTGCCAAAGAAGCGGTAAAAGTGGAAACCAGATTGTACGAGAATATCATCGACGAAGAAAAGGGCGTTTACAACGAGGACGGCAGTTTGAACTTAAATCCCAATTCTCTGACCGTTACAGAAAGTTATGTGGAACCTTCACTGGCAGATGCCAAAGCCTTTGAAAGTTTCCAGTTTGTGAGAAACGGATTCTTCTGTGTAGACTACAAAGATTCCAAGGAAGGTGCACCGGTATTTAACCGTGTTGTATCCCTGAAAAGTTCTTTTGTATTACCGAAATAAGATTGAAAAAACAAAACGGAGGTATTTTTTCTATGGCAGGATTATTGTCAGGACTTTCAAGCCTGGGGTTGGGGAATTTAGAAAGTGCCAAGGTTTTTGAGGAACCGGAAAAAGAGAAAGCGCAATCAAATGAGCCTGAGGTTCATAAGGTTGAGGAAAAGGAACTGGTTTACGACCGGGGATTTGAGTGCCCTGTGTGTGACAGCAAAATTACCAGCAAAGTCATGAAAAGCGGCAAAGCAAAACTGGAAGGGACAGATATGGATTTGCGCCCCAGATATGAGGGCATCGATCCTTTGAAGTATGATGTTATTCTTTGCCCGAAATGCGGTTTTACTGCGCTGACCAGATATTTTAAGGCTATGACCCCTATGCAGGTAAGATTAATCAAAGAAAATATTTCTAAAAATGTCCAATTGCATCCTTTTAACGGTGAGACTTACACTTACGAGGAAGCAATGGAGCGCTACAAACTTGCTCTTGCCTGTGCGGTTGTAAGACAGGCGAAAGCCAGCGAAAAGGCATATATCTGTCTGAAATCCGCTTGGGTTTTGCGGGGCTGGAAAGAAAGTCTGGATGAAAAGGCGGCTGATTATCAGGCAAACAAGAAGGAACTGGAAAGTGCAGAAGTAGAGTATTTGAAGAATGCGTTGGAAGGTTTTACCGGTGCAATTGCTAATGAGAGTTTCCCTATGTGTGGTATGGACGAAACAACCATGGACTATTTACTTGCAGTGCTTGCCATGAAATTTGGTCAGTATGATGTTTCATCCAAGTTAATTGCGAACATCCTTGTTTCCCCTTCCGCAAATGCGAGAATGAAGGATAAAGCAAGAGAACTGAAAGATATGATTGTTGCTGAAATTAGAAAGGCAAAATAAGATTTCTTTGGTGACCATATGTATGATATGACAATCACATTGCAGGCAGACAGTAAAAAATGCCTGTATGAACAGATTTATGAATATATCAGAGATGAAATTAGAGAAGGGAAGCTGCTTGCAGGTGAGCGGCTTCCCTCTACTCGTGCATTGGCAGAGAATTTGCAGGTGGCAAGAAGCACGGTGGATTATGCCTACGAGCAGCTTTTGTCGGAAGGATACATAGAAGCAAAACCTTATCGTGGCTATTTTGTGTGCAAAGTGGAGGAATTGCTGCGTTTGCAGGGTGCCGGTGTAGGTGCAAGTGATGCCATGCAGGCAGCACCGGTAGGGCAGGAGTCCGGGCAGGCTTTGAAGGGTAAGTCAAAGCCGGAGTACGACTTTGATTTTTACCCTAACGGCATTGACATGAGTGGTTTTCCTTTTGGGGTATGGCAGAAGATTACCAGAAATGTACTAAGTTTCGATAACAATGAGTTGTTTGCCCTTGGAAAACCCCAAGGAGATGAGGATTTGCGCGCAACCATCGGCAGATATTTACATGCGTCACGAGGCGTAAACTGCACGCCCGACCAGATTATTGTGGGGGCAGGAAATGATTACCTGCTGATGCTTTTGGAGAAAATTTTGGGCAGGCATGTGCGGGTTGCCATGGAAAACCCTTCTTATAAAAGAGCCTACCGTATTTTTTGTTCTTTTGCCTATCACATTGAAAGGGTGGGGATGGATGAACACGGAATGAGTGTGAGCGATTTGGAAAAGAGCGGTGCATCGGTGGCTTATGTGATGCCTTCCCATCAGTATCCCACGGGAACGGTAATGCCTATCGGCAGGCGCATGGAACTTTTGAAATGGGCAGGGGCGAAAGAAGAACGCTACCTTATTGAAGATGATTACGATAGTGAATTCAGATATCGCGGAAAGCCCATTCCCTCTTTGCAGGCTTCTGATACCATGGATAAGGTTATTTATATCGGTACGTTTTCAAAGTCCATTGCACCGGCTATCCGTGTCAGTTACATGGTCCTTCCCAAGAAATTGCTGGAAGTATATAAACAGAATTGCTTTTTTTATTCTTCCACAGTGTCCCGTATTGACCAGCGTATTTTAAATGAATTTATCAGTCAGGGATATTTTGAGAGGTATTTGAACAAGGCCAGAAAAATATATAAAGAAAAGCACGATTTGCTGGTAGAGCAGTTAAAGCCTTTTTTAAAGGAGTTCAGGCTCTATGGTGACCGTGCAGGGCTTCATGTTTTGCTCACTTCCAAGGAAGGGATTGACGAAACGCAGTTGATTGAGCGGGCGGCAAATCATGGAGTTAAAGTATATCCCATGTCGGATGCCTATCTGGGGCCGGAGGAAGATGGGCGCCCGGAAACCAATACGGTTATTCTCGGATATGCCGGACTAAAATTAGAAGAAATAGAAGCAGGAATTGCAAGATTAAAAAAAGCATGGTTGGATTAGCAACCATGCTTTTATCATTGCAAGATACAAAGCAGTTTCTGTTGAATGATTTCCCAATCAGAAACTATTTAATTTTCTTCGCCAAAGAATTCTTCAACCTGCTCGTCTTTCTTTTCCTGAAGCTGATCTGCCAAAGGAGCAAAATCGCCTTCGCTGCCATTTTCGATTTCCTCAAAATCGTCCTCTGTGTTAGCAGTTGCGGTTTCATCTAAATTTAACTGCACATAGGAGCGGGGAGTTTCTTCTTCATCCAAATCTTCGCTGAAATCGTCGTAATCCTCATCCTCTAAGTCAGAAAAACTTTCTTCATCTGATTTCTTTTTAAAATAATAATAAGCACCTGCTGCAGCGGCTGCTGCCACAGTTGTAAAAAGTAAAAATTTCCCAAATTTTTTAGCCATAATCCTTACTCCTTTCAATGGGGTAATTTTTTTATAAAGTGTGTTATATCTATATTAATACTATTTTGCGAAAATTGGAAGAGATTATGTATAATTTTTTCATAATTTTAAGAAAAAAATCGTTTTATTGTAGTTGTCCGCAAGAGAAATTTGTGCTATATTTAAATTCCGACCAAGTAGGTCAATGGGAAGAATTATAAGGGTATTGGGCAGGTTATGAACGGAAAATTTTTTGATTTAAAAAAAGAAAAACAAGACAGAATGATTAATGCTGCGCTGAAGGTTTTTGCGCAGAAAGGTTATAAACATGCCAGCACGGATGATATTGTGCGGGAGGCGGCTATCAGCAAAGGACTGTTGTTCCACTATTTTAACAGCAAATTGGGATTGTATAGTTTTATTTATGATTACAGTGTAAGATATATGTCTTTGGAGATGAAGAGTACGGTGCAAAAATCCGAGACAGACTTGTTTGAGCTTTTTAAGCAGCAGGAGCAGGCTAAGATTCAGGCGCTGCGCGGGTATCCTTACATGCAACAGTTTTTGAACCGCTGCATGTCTGAAGATGTAAATGAGGCGCTTTTGGCAATAGAAGATAAGCGCAATATTTTGGTGGAATTGTATGATTCTGTTTTTGCACAGGCGGATATGAGCAAACTGCCTGCTGCCATTGACGGCGCAAAACTCTGGAAAATGCTCGATTATACTATGAAAGGTCTGATGACCCAGCGGTTTTTGGATGATTCCTTCCATGCAAACATGTTGCAGGAGGAAATTTGTGAGTATATCGATATGGTAAAGGCTATGGTATACCGGCAAGGGGCGTAGAACCGGCGAAGTGGGCCTATGCGATAGCAGAGTGTGAAAGTACAGTATAGATTTAGGTAAAATAAAGCTCCCGTTACGGACAGTGAGATATCCCCTGAAACGTAGCGGGAGTTTTTGTTTGCAACGGGACTTAGATTTGGCGGCAGAAATGTTATGTAAACTATTTTAATTCTTGTTTTGGGCGTGAAATTGTTAAAAAATTTTTAACACCCAAAATTATTAGCCTAAGAGCGTGAAAAAGAATGATGTGTTAACATAACATATGAAAAAGGTTTACATAAAGCGCAAAATTGAGGGATGACCATGAAATGGCTAGTTGACATAACAATATTTCGTGGGCGTTATTAGAAAAAAACTGTATGAACGCCCAAAAGTCGGAATTGTAGAACGGGAAAGGTGGGAAGACGACAATTTAATACAAATATTGACAAAAAACAACAGAGTATGATATTTTTGTAGTACAGTTTAATGTGATGAAGTAACGCTATGATATAGTAATGCCAAAGAATAGTAAAATAGAAATTACAAAGAAAGGAAAAAGGCGCAACTAAACCATAGTAAAAATGGGGCAAAGAACTGAAAATACTGTAAACGGGAATATTACGAGGGGAGAAAAATGAATAACGAAAGAAAAAGTAACAGATTCAGACGCGTTATGGCGATGATTCTGCTGTTTGTGTTGTTGGCAACTGACAGCACACTGGTAACAGCGGCAGAAGGAATTGTATCAGGAGGAGATGCCGGAGTTTTTGAAGACATTTCCGACGTGGTGGGAGATATCGGAAACGAAATCTTCATGGAGGATGCAGAGACAGACGGAAACGAGGTTTCCGGAGGAGATGCGGTCTCAAGCAGAGATGCAGTCTCAAGCGGAGATGCAGTTTCTGGTGGGGACGCACTGGTGATGCGTCAGCCGGAGCAGTTTTATGAGGAGCCGGAAGCGGAAGATTATGGTCTGTTGGTTGCTTATGACGAGTACAGCCGTACCTATCGTGTGGATGGTGACAGTTATGTGACGGTTATCGGTAATGATGCCGCTACATACATAGACGAGAGCGGAAACTTAAGGCAGGTTGACAATACCTTAGTGGAAAATCCGGTATCTACCTTCTCCAGGTTTGATAGTGGGGCTGTTTTTTATGTAAATAATGCCAACGATTATACGGTCATGTTGCCGGATAAAATGTTTGTGCCGGGTGGTAGTGAAGGTTTAGAAAGTGGTGAAGACCAAGGAAATTTAGTACAGCAAGGTAATGGTATTACCATTGTAAGTGGAGATAGTGTGCTGGTGCTCTATCCGGCAGAAGGTAGTTTTACTGAAGGCGTGGTGTGGGACAATGCTATCCGCTATAACAATGTATTTGAGCACATAGATTACCAGTACACGGTGCTTGGCAATAGTGTCAAGGAAGATATCATTTTGCTGGAAAAAGGGGAGAAGAATAGTTTTTCCTATTATCTGGACACCTTTGGTCTGGCGGTACAGTTGGAAAATAATATGCTTTATGTCTACGAAGAAGGACAGGAGTTGGCCGAGGCAGTGTTTGTGCTGGAGGCACCGGAGATGGTGGACGCAGCAGATGAATTGTCCTTTGGTGTGAAATTATCAGTGGAAGAGCAAAATGGGCTTTATCTGGTGACAGTAACCGCAGATGAGGAATGGCTTTCCGCAAAGGAACGAGTTTATCCTGTACGCATTGACCCTACTGCAATTCAAGTACCCAGAAGTGCAATCCATGTTGCGTGTGCAGAAGAAGGAAGTCCCAACATGGTAATCGGTGATAACCAGTATCCTTATGCGGGATATGACGATGGTATCACATCAGGAAACTATGCGGGCTATGGTAGCAGACATTTAAATTGCCGCTCATATTTTGATATAGATTATGATTTTAGCGCCCTAAGTCAAGAGGCAGAAATTGTATCAGCCATGTTCCAAGTGACGCAAAAAACTAATTGGAGTAAAGGTACCACAGAGTTTGGACTTTATGGTGTGGAGCAGGCATGGGAAGTTAACCGACTGACATGGAATAATCAGAGAGATTACAGTCATTATTTCTTGGATTCCCGGATGGCGGGGGCGAGCCGTGGAACGGCACTGAGTTTTGACGTAACCCAGGAAGTCAGCAGTTGGATAAATGGCGTCAGAGACAACAATGGTTTTGTGCTGAAGGCTCAGCTTGAGGCACCCAATAGAGAAGAAGCAGACAAAGGCGTCAAGATGCAGTGCGAAGTGTTTTATAATAACGCTTCTGCTTCTTATGCGCCCAAATTGGTGTTGTCATGGACCGGAGAACTGACGGATTTAACCGGCATGTCTTTGGATGATACGACTATTGAAATCTATCCGGTAGTAGAGCGTAACGGTGACAAGACAACAAATACTTTGGGCGTGGTAGCACATGGCATGGCAAAAGCCGGCAGCACTGTACATTACAGTGTGATAAACGGCAGCAGCGGTGAAGTGGAAGCAAAGACTTCCCTCATCTACCCGGACAGCAGTGAATATAAAGACAGTTTTGAAACGGCATTGGATTACAACCGCAGACTGTCCAACTGGCAAAGTCAGGTGTTTTCAGAATTGACTCCGGGACAGGTATACTACATTACGGCTTACGCGGAAGGAATTGTAAATGATATTACAGTGCCGGAAGGTGGCGTAGGTACAGAAATAGCACCGATAGAGCCTATCTATGGTGTAGGTCAGACCATTTATAGTGATTCATTCCTGATTTACGAAGAAGAGGCTCTTGACTTGATTCCCAGAATTGCCACCCATTACGGAGTGGATGTGGGAACTATTATGGCGGATATGCAGATGCAGGATGCCTTGACTAAGGAAGGAAATCGCATTTTTATCCGCAATCCCCAAAATACAGCCCCTTACGAGTCAGGGGAACTGGGAGATTATTACGAGTCCGTTGCGGACGGATTGTTAAAGGGAAAGGCTGAAAAATGTGTCTTTGGTCATGACCCTATCAATATGAATACCGGTAACTACTACATGGCGCATACCGATGCCTCCATAGAAGATATCGGGGGTAGTTTTGACCTTGTAAGGGAATACAATTCTACCAGTGGTGCATACGCCGGAAGTATGGGCTACGGATGGAACTTCACTTATGACGAACGCTTGGGACAATTAGCGAATGGTTCAGTAATATGGTTACAGAGTAGTGGCGGCATCATAACCTTTACAAAAGAAGGTGACAGTTATGCTGCACCTGTGGGCTATGGATATGAACTGACTGAAAATGATGGTGGTTATACCATTACGGAAAGTGAGAGCGGAAAAGTACATAAGTTTAATGAATATGGTCTGCTGGTGAGCCTGTGTGATATACAGGGCAATGAGACCACTTTAAATTATGACATGGACTTCCACTTGAGAAAAATCATTTCTCCTTCCGGCAAAGAGTATGGCATTACGTTAGATGAAAAAGAGCGTATAAAGGAAGTGTCCCTGCCGGATGGCAAATGTATCGTTTATGAATACGATGCAGAAGGAAACTTGATCTCCGTTACAGACCCGGCAGGAGATGTACTGCGCTATGAATATGACGCAAATCATTACATGAGCGCATGGTATGACGAGAACGGAAACCGTGTAATCTATAACACATATGATGAGCAGGGACGGGTGACTTCCCAGACGGATGCAGAAGGCTACCTGGTAACCTTAAGTTTTGAAAGTGGCAAGACAACTTCTGTAGATGCGCAGGGCAATACAGTTATTTATGAGTATGATGAGCAACATCGCTCCACTGCGGTAAGATATGCCGATGGCAGTGCTGAACTGCGCACTTATGACAGTACGGGCAACTTGGCATCCGTCACGGACAGGGATGGTGTGGTAACCACCTACACTTACGATAACAGAGGCAATCTGCTGACGGAAAGCAGGGAGAACGATACCACCCGCAGTTATGCTTACAATGAACACAATCAATTAATTAAGATAACCGATTTTGACGGTGGCGTGACCGCCTATGAATACGATGAAAAAAATAGATTGACTTCGGTGACAGACGCAGAGGACGGCAAAGAAACTTATGCTTACGATGACCAAAACCGTTTGACACAAATTACAGATAAAAACGGGAATATCAGCACCTACACCTACGAAGGTGCATGCGTGGTTTCCATGACGGATGGGGCGGGAAATACCTGGCACTATAGTTATGATGCCATGAACCGCGTAACAGGTGTTACTAACCCTTTGGGTGAAACTGCCGGCAAAACCTACAACGAAAAGGGATGGGTTATTAAGGAGACGGATGAGGAAGGAAACAGTACAGAGTATACTTTCGACCACGCAGGCAATGTAACTGCCATTACAGACAAAGAAGGTCAGACCAGTACCTTTGTCTACGATAAAAAGAATCAGATGCTCTCTGCAAAGGATCCGCTGGGCAATACTTTGACCTACACTTACGACAAGGTAGGCAACAAACTGACAGAGACAAACCCGGAGGAAAAAACGGTTACTTATGTATATGACAGTGAGGGAAGAATTACTGCGCTGACAGATGCGGAAGACCATAAGAGTGAGTATACATATAATGGCAGTGGTCAGGTGCTTAGCCAAACAGACAAAAGAGGATATACCCAGTATTTCACTTACGACCCTGCGACTAAAGCCATGACCTCTTATCAGGACCGGGCAGGCAATGTAACTTCCTATGAAGTGGATGTCATGGGACGTGTACTGTCTGCGACCTATGCTGACGGCAGCAGCATTTCCTATACTTGGGACAAATTATCCCGTATGACTTCCGTCACTGACCAATTGGGAACTACTACATATTTAACCTATGATAAAAATGGCAATGTACTGACTATCTGTGAGGGTGAAGGACGAAATTACACCTATGAGTACAATGCACGAAATCAATTGATTTCAAGTACCAATCCTTTAGGACAAAAGGAAAACTATACCTATGATGCTTTGGGCAATCTGCTGACTTATACAGATGGAAGAGGTAGTGTGACTACCTATGCTTACGATACCCTCTCCCGCATGACCAAGATGCAGGATGCTTTGAGTGGTGTGACAAGTTATGCCTACGACAAAGAAGACCGCTTGATAGAAGTAATTTTGCCGGAAGGAGCGAAGACTACATACACTTATGATGCTATCGGACAATTAATTGCGAAGACTGATGCATTAAGTGGCAAGACAAGTTATACCTATGATGGTGTCAGCCGTGTGTTGACCACAGAGGATGCATTGGGCGGCGAGACTGCGTATACCTATGATGGTAACGGCAATTTGACCTCCAAGGCGGATGCCAACGGCAACGGACATGTTTATAAAACGGATGAGGAAGGCAATCTTCTTACCCAAACCTATCCAAACGGCGAGAAAGAATATTACACCTACGATAATAACGGCAACGTACTGACCTATACAGATCGTTACGGCATGGAAACTACCTACACTTATGATGCCATGAACAGAATCATAGAGGCGGTGGACACAGCCGGAAATAAAATGACCTACACCTATGACAAAGCAGGCAATCTGTTGACCCGGACAGATGTATTGGGCAGAATGGTATCTTATGAGTATGATGTCTACGGCAGACCTGTGTCTATGACAGATGAAGGCGGTGTGACCACGGCTTATGCTTATGATGCCTTGGATCGTCTTGTATCTGTAACGGATGGTGCAGGCAATGTGACTTCTTACAGTTATGATGCAGCCGGAAATCTGATTGGTTGCACCGAACCGGGGGAGGCGTTGTACACCTATACCTATGATGCTTTAAGCCGGTTGACAGAAAAAGTGGATGCAGAAGGAGCAGCCACACGCTATGTTTATGATAAAAATGGAAATGTAACAGGTATCACAGACGGAAATGGTGTGACTACAGCCTATACTTATGACGCTTTAGGCAGACTTACCTCCTATACCGATGGAAACGGCGGACAGACCGAGTATGGTTATGATGCCCTTTCCAGATTGCTTTCCATTCAGACACCGGAAGGACTGACGGAGCAGTATAGTTATGACAAAATGGGTAACGTGTTATCCGTGACCGATGCACTGGGACAGACAACAACCTATAGTTATGATAATATGTATCGCCTGACGGAGATGATATCTCCTTTGGGAGCAAAGGAAACTTATACTTATGACAGTCATGATGTGGTAACAAGCGTGACGGATGTCATGGGCGCAACGACTGCCTATGAAGTGGATGCCAATGGACTGGTTACTTCCGTGACCAATCCAAACGGTGGCGTATACAGTTATACTTATGATGCAGTGCAGCGTCTGGTTAGTATAACGACACCTCTTGGTTATGAGACTGTTTTTACCTACAGTGAAGGAAATGATGTGCTGTCGGAAAGTGATAACTTGGGCCGCAGTACCCTTTATACTTACGACGTGCTCCACAGACTGACTTCCGTGACCGATGCACAGGGCGGAGTGACCACCTATACTTATGATGAGCGTGGAAATCAGACCGGCGTAACAAATGCACTGGGATACAACTATTCCTATACTTACGACAAGGTAAACCGCATGACTACAGTCACAGACCCGGAGCAAAAAGTAACATCCCTTATCTATGATGGTGTGGGTAATGTGCTTTCTGTAACACTGCCCGGCGAGCGCACCACAAGTTATACTTATGACGGTAATGCAAATGTGACGGCTGTTACCGACCCCATGGGATATGTGTACCAATATACCTATGACAAAGATGACCGTCTGACGGCAGAGAGCGATCCCTTGGCACAGACTGTCCTTTACAGTTATGATGCCTTGAACCGTGTAAGCATTTATACCGATAAAATGGGACTGTCTGAGACCTATCTCTATGATGCACACAGTAATGTGGTGTCCATGACAGATACCAAGGGTCTGGTGACCAATTATACCTATGACCTGAAAGACAGACTGACTTCCGTGACTGACCCTATGGGTAGCACCGCTTATTACACCTATGATGTGATGGATAACCTGACCGGTGTGACAGACTATCTGGGTCGGGGAACGACTTACACTTATGATATTGAGGGC
Source organism: Lachnospiraceae bacterium (assembly GCA_017468395.1). Taxonomy (GTDB): domain Bacteria; phylum Bacillota; class Clostridia; order Lachnospirales; family Lachnospiraceae; genus Acetatifactor. The sequence continues at coordinate 136,904 of JAFUIR010000012.1, forward strand.
AATCTGACTTCTGTGACAGATGCTTGCGGAAGAACAGAAACCATGACCTATGATGTGGCAGGCAGACTGACAACCTACACTTCTAACGGTGGAAATAAAATCAGTTATGATTACGATAAACTGAATTCACTGGTTGAAAAGTCCTATGAGAATGCCTGCGGACATGAGAGCGCAGAGCCGGTAGCCTATGCTTATGATACTTTGGGCCAGCGTGTTGTGATGCATGACGGCACAGGGGAGACGAAGTACACCTATGATGGCATGGGTCGTATTACCGGTGTGACTACATACCGCACCCGCAGGGAAGACAATGGAGATACTATCGGCTACGTCTATGATGAAGCGGATAACCTTTCTGCTATCATTTATCCCGATGGCACCAAGGTTCTCTACGAGTATGATTTAAATGACAATCTGATAAAGGTAACAGACAGGAAGTGTGACGAAACTACCTATGTTTATGATGCCTTAAACCGCATCACGGAAATTCACCGTCCAAATGGTATCAGCACCTACAACACTTACAATGCGCGAGACCAGATTACCGAACTGGAAAACCGCTGTGATGAGTGTGAGTGGGTGGTAAGCCGTTACAGTTACATCTATGACGAAAAGGGCTTTATCATCGCAGAAACAGCCATTGAGTCTTTGGCGGACTACACCTGTCCTGTGAAGAGTTATAATAAACACGGCGCCTGCAAGCATCCTGATTTTTACCCCAAGGGAGACAAGCACAGCGGCAGAAAAACGAGTCTGCATGTGCAGGATATGCGCATGGGCAAATATAAACAAAACTGCGTGGGCAAAAACTTCTACTGGGGAGACCACGACAGGGACGGAGACTTCTTCTACCGCATCGTGGAAACCAAGCGCAGTTTCACCTATGATGATGCCGGAAAACTGCTGTCTGCTACGGAGAATGAGGAACACTGCGGCAGTTACACCTACAACTATGAATACGACAAAATGGGCAACCGCACGGCGGTAATCAAGACCAACAAGGACGGCATGGTTGTAGAACGGGAAAGGTACATTTATAATAAAAGCAACCAGTTGGTGTGCAAAACTTATCAGGTGGGCAGAAAGACCGCCAGAGTAAAATATACCTACGATAAGGACGGCAACCTCATCTCCGAAGTGGGCTGTGATGGAAGCGGAAAGGTAAGCACCTTCTACCGCTACACCGTGGAAAACCGTTTGGAGGCGGTGTACGAAGGTGGACAACTGCTGATGGCAGCATCTTATGACGGCGATGGAAACCGTGTATTCCAGTTAAATTACAATCCGGAGAGAGGTCTTGCCCATTTAGGCGACTGTGTCAGGGACGGAAAGAGCGGAAAGTACGGCAAGGATGACCGTTGCTCCGTATGGTTCCCCATCCGTGAGGAAATCAGTGACACGGAAATCCACCTAATCAGTCTGATTCAGTGCAGGGGCAGGGAAGAGAACTACGAACTGACGGAGTACATAAACGATGTGAACCGTGAGTACGCCGAGGTGTTGGTAGAACAGACCATCAGCGGCAGAACCGATACCTCTTATGTGTACGGCGCCGACCGTTTAAGTTTCGATACCCACTACGGAAGCAGCGGTTACTATCTGTATGACCCCAGAGGAAGTGTCACAGGCATTACCAACAAAAAGGGACAGATTTACCAGTCCTACCGTTACAATGCCTTCGGTGAAATCACCTTTGGTGAGCCGAAGTACGACAATGAA
>JAFUIR010000013.1 GCA_017468395.1 Lachnospiraceae bacterium
GTCATAATCGGAATCTGTCTGCCATCATCTGCACAAATCACTGCTTTTACAAAGATATTTTGTCCTATTATTCTGCTATCTTTCTCCATGACAAAATCCAGCTCCGGAACAAAATCTTTATCCCTTCGCAAACAGTGAAGTACATAATGTTCCAAACATCCCGGGCGATACACATTCCAAAAAGATTCTCTTACCAGATGTTCTACCTCTGCATGGTCTGCAGGTGTTTCCAAACGTATTAAATAGTCATTTTTATTCATTATTTTTTCCTCCTGATGATTGTTGACCGCAATACTGGGAGGTTACGATTTGATTGTTATTCATAACCTCCCGGCTATGCCACAATCTCCAAGGTGTTGGTTTTTCTCAAACAGCAATCTCCTTAAAATATAATATTTATAATCAAGCCTTTTCGGCAGGATTAACAAAAGTGAAAATTCAAATTTCCGCCTTGTTGAATTGTATTCCAATTCTATTTCCAAGGTCTCTTTTTTTCTGTCCATCCCCTTGCTTTCCAGTGCTCAACATCTCGGGGATTAAAACCATTTTTTTGCATTAAATGCATAATCCAAAACATTCCCTTGGTCGTTATCCCTGGTTTAACATTTCCCGAATTATGTATAATCTTCTTCGCAATTCTTGATGTGACTTTATCAATTTTTTTCTTTTTCTTTTCGCTTACGCCACTCCAATTGGTTGCTGCAACACCTACGCCATACTTATATCTTTTAGCTACTCCCCAGAAAAATAAGCTATCCATCATATCTTTGTTTGTCGATTTGATACCAGCACCTGCAGCTGTGGATATGCATACTCCTTGTTTCTTAAACATAGATTCTTCCGGACTATGCACCATCCATCTGTATCCATAATGGTCTAAGAAAGCCTTCATCGCGCCAGTCGCATGATATACATAAACCGGACTGGCTAAGATAATAACATTTGCTTCATCCATTGCGTCAGTAAGTGGTTTCAATTTTTCATAATGCGGACATTTTGTCTCGGATTCAGTGAAACACTTTGTACAGCCTACACAAAATTCTCCAAAATCTTTTGGCAGAAAAAATTCTTTTATATCGTCACTTATTTTTTCTGCCAACATATGAGCAATGTTATACGTTGAGCCTTTATGACTTTGACCATGTATAATTACTACCTTCATATTATCTCCATTTACTTAGTAAAATTCAAATTCTGCTCTTTGCTCAATCTTTTCATTTAGCAAGCACCTCATAAGCCTCTTTATTCTGTGCAAGTAATCTTTTTGAAATTTCAAGCACATCTTCATCCTTAGCTACAGCACTGTCATCTGCTTTGCTAAAATCTATTACCAAGTATCTTGGTGCATTATTCTTAAGTATAACAACTGAGCCAAGCTCATCTACTAATCTTGCAACTTTTGAAAAGTTCTGATTCGCTTCTGTAATTGAAACCATTGTGTTTGTATCTACTGTCATATGAACACCTCCATTATTTTATATAGATAGTATATCACTTTATCTAGGATAAATTCAACCTATTTTATCAAATTATTTCAACGTCACTTGCAATTCTTTTCATCGGACTTTTTATAATATAATCTTCTTCCTCCAACCATGAAAAGAAAGTGGAAAGGCTTCTACGAATATTATCAATAGTTACCTTTCCACAATTATTTATCGCTTGATACTCCACAAGATATTTTCGTAGCATTTCCGTTGTAATCTTTATCACCGGAATATTTATTGTATCCAGCATTTTTTCAATATTACACCTATAATAGCGTATTGTTTTGTCAGAACACCCTTCTAAATACTTTGCAGTTAAAAACATATCCAAAAATTCCACATTCGTGGTCTGTCGGCAATCGCCTTTTGGATTGAACATAAAAAAACAAGATAAGAACCCCCTTAAAAAGGAGCAATCATATCCTGCATGTTAGTTTTACTATTATTCTCTCTTAACTCTCTAAACTGTAAACTCTAAATCCAATGCTAACTAAAATAAAATCTGTTAATCCATACTCTCTGTTGTGTTTTATCTGTGCTGTTGTGTTTTATCTGTGCTGTTGTGTTATAATCTTTCTGTTTCGCCTAAACTAAACAATGCTCTTTTTCTGACGGCAAATTTTTAAGGGATAAATCCGAAGACTTATCCCTTAACTTAATGATTTTAATATTAACTAAATGACATTGTCCTTTGCGGGAAGTCTTTTTTATGTAAGTTTATTTTACTACTCTTACTCTGAATACGCCGTCAATGGCTGCAAGTTTCTCAACCATCTCTGCTGTTGCGGGAGATTCTACATCCATCATTGTGTATGCATACTCACCCTTTGATTTGTTGGTCATATCTGTAATGTTGATGCCTTCATCACCGAAAATAGCGGTAAATTTGGTAATCATGTTTGCAATGTTCTTGTGGAAAATTGCTACACGGCCTGCCTGTTTACATACGCCCATGTCACATGCAGGATAGTTTACGCTGTTTGCGATGTTACCGTTTTCCAAATATTCCATCATTTCTTTTACTGCCATTTTAGCACAGTTGTCTTCGGACTCTTCTGTGGAAGCGCCAAGATGGGGAATTACGATACAGCCTTCCTGACCTGCTGTGGTAGGATTGGGGAAGTCAGAAACATATTTTCTGATTTTTCCGCTCTTAAGTCCTTCCAAAACATCTGCTTCGTTTGCAAGAAGGTCTCTTGCGAAGTTTAAGATAACAACGCCGTCTTTCATCATAGCGATAGATTCTTTGTTAATCATACCCTTTGTGGAATCAAGCAAAGGAACATGGATTGTAATGTAATCACATGTACGGTAAATATCTTCCACATTCAATACGTGTTTTACATCACGGCTCAAATTCCATGCTGCATCAACAGAAACATAAGGGTCATATCCGTATACTTCCATGCCAAAATGTCTTGCTGTGTTAGCAACTTTAACACCGATAGCGCCCAGACCGATAATACCAAGTTTCTTGCCAAACAATTCTGTTCCTGCAAAATTCTTCTTTTCTTTTTCTGCTGTTTTAGCAATGTTTGCATCGTCTGTGTTTGCTTTTACCCATTCAATACCGCCAACCACATCTCTGGCAGCCATAAGCATACCTGCGATTACCAGTTCTTTTACGCCGTTTGCGTTTGCACCGGGTGTATTAAATACTACGATACCTGCTTCTGCACATTTGTCCAGAGGAATATTGTTTACACCTGCGCCTGCTCTTGCCACTGCAAGAAGTTTCTCGGGAAGTTCCATTTCATGCATGGAAGCACTTCTTACCAGCACGCCGTCTGCATCGGCAATATCAGCAGTTGCTTCATAGTTATCTGTAAAGTTTACAAGTCCGATTTGGGAAATCGGATTGAGGCAATGATATTTAAACATGTCTTTTCTCCTAATCTTATGCGTTTTTCTCTTCAAATTCCTTCATGAAGGCTACCAGTTTCTCAACACCTTCGATAGGCATTGCGTTGTAAATACTTGCACGCATACCGCCAACACTTCTGTGACCTTTCAGGTTTACAAATCCTGCTGCAGCTGCCTCTTTTACGAATTTTGCATCCAGTTCATCGCTACCTGTTACAAAAGGAACATTCATAAGGGAACGGTCCTCAGGACGAACGGTACCTTTGAACATTTTGCTCTGGTCAAGGAAATCATAGAGAATTTTTGCTTTCTTTTCGTTATACTCTTTCATTGCTGCAAGACCGCCCTGCTTTTTCAGCCATTTGAACACTTTGCCGCAGATGTAAATGCCATATGCAGGGGGTGTGTTGTACAGGGAATCGTTGTCTGCATGGATTTTGTATTTCAGCATAGTAGGTGTTCCGGGCAGAACGTCTTCTGTAATCAGATCTTCACGGATGATTACAATAACCACACCTGCAGGTCCGATGTTTTTCTGAACACCACCATAGATAACGCCGTATTTTGTTACGTCCACAGGCTCTGACAAGAAGCAAGAGGAAACGTCTGAAACAAGAGTTTTACCCTTGGTGTTAGGAAGGGTTTTGAACTTTGTTCCGTAAATAGTATTGTTTTCGCAAATATATACATAGTCGGCATCTTCGCTGATAGGAAGATCTGAACAGTCAGGAATATAGGAGAAAGTTGCATCTTCGCTGGATGCAATTTTGTTTGCCTTACCATACATGCATGCTTCCTGATATGCTTTCTTTGCCCACTGACCGGTTACGATATAGTCTGCTACACCGTTTTTCATAAGGTTCATGGGAATCATTGCAAACTGCTGGCTTGCACCACCCTGCAAGAACAATACTTTGTAATTGTCAGGAATGTTCATAAGGTCACGCAAATCTGCTTCTGCTTCCTGAATAATCTTTTCATACGCCTTGGAACGATGGCTCATTTCCATTACGGACATGCCTGTTCCTTCGTAATCCATCATTTCTGCTGCAGCTGCCTGCAACACTTCTTCCGGCAGTACAGCCGGGCCTGCTGAAAAATTGTAAACTCTTGCCACTTTTATTTCCTCCTCATTATGTAAAAAATACACTTTGTTAAAATATTGACCATATTGTACTCTTCCAACGCACTTTAGTCAAGCACATTGCTAAATTGTTTTTATATTTTGTACTAAAGTACTAATAAAACATCACCACAGGGGTACCTATCTCTGTTTCTTCATATATCAGTTTCACTGCATCATAAGGGGTGTTAATGCATCCGTGGGAACCGTTTGTCAGGTAAATGTCCCCGCCAAATTTATTTCTCCATGAAGCATCGTGAATACCGATACCGCCTTTTACAGGCATCCAGAACTTAACTTTCGACTCATAGTCTCTTCCCTTAAGGATCCGGTTCTTTTGCTTATTATAAACATAGTTCACACCACTGGGAGTACCGTTCTTTTTCTTCATGTTACCTGTAACCACGTCGGTTTCCACCAGCAACTGCCCCTCTTTATAATAATACATTTTTTGCTCCGTCATATCAATCTCAATATAGGTATCACCGATATCATTTTTTCCTCTGACGTAAGCCAACTTTTCATATTCAGGAACATGTACTTCACTGACATCGTTTAAAAAAGCATCCGTTAAATATAACACTTCTGCTTTCTGGTCGATTTGGTTACCGTAGGTTCCGCCGCTAATCTCTACCGTTTCCCCTCTGGTAGCCTGAAACTTCCTCGTACTTCCATAAGTATCATATTCTGAAGCAAGTTCCTTTATGAACTCTTCAATTCCCTCTCTGCGCAAAACCAGTTTGCCGCTGTCACTAAAAAGAAAATCTCCTTTTTCATCCAAAGCAATCCAGTCTGCCACTTCTGAGGGGCCTACTTCCACCATGACATCACCCATATCGTAGATAATGCCCGGATTTTGAAACTCTTCAATTATCGTGAAAAGTTCCATAGTTTCTTTCATTTCACCGGTCAGTTCCAAATCCTCATAACAACCCAATTCTGCAAGATTTAATGCAAAATCGCCCTTCCAGAGGGCTTCTGTTGCCTCTTTCAGTACACTTTCCCCATTCAAAATACCCTTGGTTCCATCGTACAATTTATAACCTTCCTCAGATTTGTAAATTACAACATCTTGTAGTTTGAAATTTTCCGATTTCACAATGTAGGTGTCTTGAATGGCCTCTGCTAAGAGTTTTTCGCTGAAAATATACTCCGGTTCAATGTTTTCTTCTTGAAAGTTTTGTTGCAATCTCTCAAGCCACAAATTGGAGTTTTGTCCCTCTAAAATCCGTCTCAGTTGACCGGAATAGTCAACTCTCAATCCAATATCATCCGATTTTATAACCGTTGTCTCACCATAAATATCAACAAGTTCTAAATCTTCAACTTTTGTTTGATTTGCCAATAGTTCGTTGACCTGTGCCACGGTTTTGCCGGTACAATAGTTTCCGTTAATCCATGTTCCGTAAGTAAATCTGTGACTGTAATAGTAACTTAATCCTAAACATCCCAACCCCAGCAACAAAAAGACAACCAAAACCATCAGCAAAAAGACTTTACTCTTCTTTGCTCTCATAAGGAATTTCCTCTATTTGTTTTCCTTCTTTGCCAAATCGTCACCATCAAAAGCATCGCTGATAGGTGCTCCTGCAGGAACCATGGGGAATACTTTATCATCTTCCTGAATAATACATTCAATCAAAGCAGGACCGCCCAGGCTAATGGCTTTTTCAATAGCAGGTGCCACTTCCTCTTTTTTGCTAACACGGATAGCCGTACAACCAAGACCTTCCGCAACCTTACAGAAATCAACCTTATCATTTAAAACAGTCTGTGAATATCTGTGGTCATAGAACAAAGTCTGCCACTGACGCACCATTCCAAGCACATGGTTATTTAAAACCACTTGGATAATAGGAATATTATATCTGCTTGCAGTAGCCAGTTCATTCATATTCATTCTGAAACATCCGTCACCGGCAATGTTAATACAAACCTTATCCGGTCTGCCCATCTTGGCACCGATACATGCCCCGAGACCGTACCCCATGGTACCAAGTCCGCCTGATGACAGGAATGTACGGGGTTTTGTATATCTGTAATACTGAGCTGCCCACATCTGATGCTGACCTACGTCAGTACTGATAACTGCCTCGCCTTTGGTTATTCTGTCAATCTCTTCAATTACAAAAGGACCTGTCAGTTGTCCGCCGTCATATTTCAGGGGATATTTTTCTTTTAATTCTCTAATATGAGCCATCCATTCTGTGTGTTCCAGTTTGTCCAGACGGCTGTTAATCTGTGAAAGTACCTTTTTCAAATCGCCAACCACGGAAGTATCCGCTTTGATATTTTTACCGATTTCCGCAGCATCAATATCAATATGTAACACCTTAGCATTTTTCGCAAAAGTTGCAGGGTTGCCGATAACACGGTCTGAAAAACGTGCACCCAGGGCAATCAGCAAATCACATTCACTGACACCGAAGTTGGAAGTTTTGGTACCGTGCATACCTATCATGCCGGTGTATCTGTCGCTTCTTCCGTCAAAAGCGCCTTTTCCCATCAAAGTGTCACATACAGGCGCATCCACTTTTTGGGCAAAAGCAGCCACTTCTTCGCAGGCTCCGGAAATCACTGCGCCGCCGCCCAAATAAATGAAAGGCTTTTGGGATGCTTTAATCATCTGAACCGCTTTTTCAATATCCTCGTCCGTACATTTTGAAACTTGTTCCACTTTGTCGGGAACAACAGGTTCATATTCACATTTGTTTGCGGTAACATCCTTTGTGATATCCACCAAAACAGGACCCGGTCTTCCGCTCTGTGCTATCTTAAAGGCTTTGCGGATGGTTTCCGCCAAAATAGTTACGTCTTTTACAATGTAATTATGCTTTGTAATGGGCATGGTCACGCCTGCAATATCAATTTCCTGAAAGGAATCTTTGCCAAGCAAAGGCAAATTTACGTTTGCTGTAATGGCAACCATGGGCACAGAGTCCATGTAAGCCGTAGCAATACCGGTAACCAGATTGGTGGCTCCGGGGCCGCTTGTAGCCATGCATACGCCTACTTTTCCGGTGGCTCTGGCGTAACCGTCTGCGGCATGTGCCGCACCCTGCTCATGAGATGTCAAAATATGATTAATCTCATGACTGTGCTTATATAATGCATCATAAACATTCAAAATAGTACCGCCGGGATAACCGAAAACGGTGTCTACTCCCTGTTCTTTGAGACATTCAATTACGATTTCTGCTCCTGTCAACTGCATAAATCTGTTTCCTCCGTAGGGTTTATTTCTTTACTTCCAAAATAGCACCGCGGTTTCCGCTGGTAACCAGTTCACGGTAACGGGCCAGATATCCTGTGGTGACTTTCGGCTCTCTGGGCTGCCATTTTGCACGTCTTGCTTCCATTTCTTCATCGGAAACCTTTACATTCAGGCTGTTTTCCGGAATGTTAATACTGATAATGTCGCCCTCTTCCACAAGTGCAATAGGACCGCCCACTGCCGCTTCAGGGGAAACATGACCGATGGATGCACCTCTGGATGCACCGGAGAAACGTCCGTCTGTAATCAGGGCTACGCTGGAACCAAGTCCCATGCCCGCAATTGCAGAAGTAGGATTTAACATTTCTCTCATACCGGGACCGCCTTTAGGTCCTTCATATCTGATAACTACTACGTCTCCGGCAACGATTTTACCGCCTTTAATGGCTTCAATAGCATCTTCTTCGCAGTCAAACACTCTGGCAGGGCCTTCATGCACCATCATCTCGGGAACTACTGCGGAACGCTTTACAACGCCGGAGTCCGGTGCCAGGTTGCCTTTCAGCACCGCGATACCGCCTGTTGCAGAATAAGGATTTTCCACAGGTCTGATAACGCTGGTGTCCAAATTCACTGCGTTTGCAATATTTTCGCCCACAGTTTTTCCTGTAACGGTGATTAAGTCTGTGTGCAACAAGTCTAACTTTGTCAGTTCTTTCATTACCGCATAAACGCCGCCTGCCTCATTCAAATCTTCCATATAAGTAGGACCTGCAGGTGCCAAGTGACACAGGTTCGGTGTCTTTGCGGAAAGTTCATTTGCAATATCAAGGTTTAAATCTACCCCTGCTTCATGGGCAATTGCAGGCAGATGAAGCATAGAGTTTGTAGAACAACCCAGTGCCATATCAATGGTAAGTGCATTCATAAATGCTTTTTCTGTCATAATGTCTCTGGGTTTAATATCCTTTTTCACAAGTTCCATAATCTGCATACCTGCATGTTTTGCCAGACGGATACGCTCGGAATACACCGCAGGAATAGTGCCGTTTCCGCGAAGACCCATACCAAGTGCTTCTGTCAGGCAATTCATGGAGTTTGCGGTATACATACCGGAACAGGAACCGCAGGTAGGACATACTTTTTCCTCGTACTCTGCAAGCATATCCATGGTCATGGTACCTGCAGCCACACTTCCCACTGCTTCAAACATGGAAGAAAGGCTCTTCTTTTCGCCCTTAATTCTGCCTGCCAGCATAGGACCGCCGGAAACAAAAATGGTAGGAATATTCAATCTTGCCGCAGCCATAAGTAAGCCGGGCACGTTTTTGTCACAGTTGGGCACGCATACAAGGCCGTCAAAGCCGTGAGCCATTGCCATACATTCGGTGCTGTCCGCAATCAAATCTCTGGTTACCAGAGAGTATTTCATACCGATATGTCCCATGGCAATACCGTCACAAACCGCAATGGCAGGAAATACAACGGGTGTACCGCCGGCCATGGCAACTCCCATTTTTACCGCATCTACAATTTTATCCAAATTCATATGTCCAGGAACGATTTCGTTATAAGAACTAACGATACCAATCATCGGACGTCTTCTTTCTTCCTCAGTATATCCCAGTGCATTGAGCAAACTTCTGTGAGGAGCCTGCTGTGTACCTGTTTTTACAGAATCACTTCTCATGTTAATACCTTCTTTCTTATGTTTTAGAACGTCAAAAATGCTTTCTTACTGTACAGTATGATACCATACTTTTTATTGATTTGCACTAACTTCTATTGAATTCTTTGTGCAATCAAATCACCCATTTTTGTACAGCCTACCTTTTCACAGCCCTCGGAATAAATATCTCCTGTTCTAAAGCCCTCTTTCAGCACCTGTTGCACAGCATTTTCAATAGCGACTGCCGCTTTGTCCAGGTCAAAACTGTATCTGAGCATCATGGCTGCGCTCAAAATAGTGGCAATAGGGTTGGCTACATCCATGCCTGCAATATCCGGTGCGGAGCCGTGACTAGGCTCGTAAAGTCCGAATTTGCTGTCATTTAAAGACGCAGAGGCCAGCATACCGATGGAACCGGTCACCATACTTGCTTCATCGGACAAAATATCCCCAAACATATTCTCCGTCAAAATAACGTCAAACTGGGCAGGATCTTTTACAAGCTGCATCGCACAGTTATCCACAAGCATATGCTCCAAAGTCACGTCGGGATAATCCTTTGCCACTTCTTCTACTACCGCTCTCCAAAGTCTGGAAGAATCCAGTACGTTTGCTTTGTCTACGCTGGTAACTTTCTGTTTTCTCTTTCTTGCAATCTCAAAGCCTTTGATGGCGATTCTGCGAATTTCGTTCTCGTCATATGTAAGCGTATCTGTGGCTTTACGGATACCGTTTTCTTCTACGGTCTGACGGGCACCGAAATACAAACCGCCGGTCAGTTCTCGCATAATCATAATATCAAAACCTTTTGCGCTGATTTCCTCTTTCAAAGGACAAGCCCCGGCCAGTTCTTTATATAAAAGTGCAGGACGAAGGTTTGCAAACAAATTCAGTGCCTTTCTGATTTTCAAAAGACCTGCTTCGGGACGAAGGTTGGGAGGAAGTTTGTACCAAGGGGATTTGGTGGTATCTCCGCCGATAGAACCCATAAGTACTGCCTCTGCCGCCTTGGCGGTTTCAATGGCCTCATCCGTAAGGGGTACGCCGTGCACATCAATAGATGCGCCGCCCATTAAAATATCTGTATAAACAGGCTGAAATCCATAAACTTCACCTGCTTTATCTAACACTTTTTTTGCCTGTGCTACTATTTCAGGACCAATTCCGTCTCCGGGAATACATGTAATTTTCAGTTCCATAATTTGCCTCCAATCCGATATAGATAATCCACTTATTTCTAAAATTGTATCATAGGGCTTTCTATGCTTCAAATACATATTATTTATAGTTATCATAACTTTGAGTTATAAGTCGCCCATGGGTAATAAAAAAGACATTCCAAATGCGGAATGTCTCTTTCACACTTGTCTTATTCTGCTTTTTCCACGCGGGAAATTGCAGATTTTTCCATAGGAATACGGCAGTTTTTGTTGCTACCGAACTCTACGATTACTGTGTCGTCATTAATATCAATTACTACACCGATAAATCCTGCTGTTGTCAGAACGCAGTCACCAACTTCCAATGATGCAAGCATAGCTGCCAGCCTCTTCTGTTCTTTCTTTTGGGGACGCATCATGAAAAACCACATTGCACCGATGATCACTGCATAAATAACAACTGTAAGAAGCAGTCCCGGCATACCTCCCTCGGGATTTGCGGCGGTATTCGCCCCTGTTTCCAATAAAATACTATTCATTATTTCATTTCCTCCTGATATTTCCTTATGTTTATGTCAAATCACATTTTTAAAATGTTCACAAACACTCTACGCTTAATGATACACAACTTAACGCCCACAGGCAAGCACTTTATGAAAAATTTATGATTCTTCGCCACCTGTCATGCCGTCCAGTTTGCGTTTTTTGTACGCAGCAAACTGCCCTGCATCCAAAGCATCCCTGATTTCTTCCATCATAGTATTATAGAAATACAAATTGTGAAGTACGCACAGTCTCATGCCAAGCATTTCCTTGGCCTTCAAAAGATGTCTGATATAGGCTCTGGAATAGCGCTTACATGCGGGGCAACCACAGCCTTCCTCAATGGGTCTGTCATCCAACTCATATTTGGCGTTAAACAAATTGATTTTTCCATGATTGGTATACAAATGGCCGTGTCTTCCGTTTCTGGTAGGATACACGCAGTCAAAGAAATCCACACCACGGTCTACCGCTTCCAAAATATTGGCAGGTGTGCCTACGCCCATCAAATAAGTGGGCTTATGAAGAGGCAGATAAGGCACCGTCTCGTCCAGAATATAGTACATTTCTTCGTGGCTTTCACCTACTGCCAGTCCGCCTACGGCATAGCCGTCCAAATCCATCTCGGCAATGCGCTTGGCATGTTCAATACGGATATCCGCAAAAACAGCGCCCTGATTGATGCCAAAGAGCATCTGATTTTTATTAATGGTATCTTCCAGGGAATTTAATCTCTGCATCTCTTTTTTGCAGCGTTCCAACCACCTTGTAGTTCTCTCCACGGAATTTTGCACATAAATCCTGTCCGCCTTACTGGAAGGACATTCATCAAAAGCCATGGCAATGGTGGATGCCAGATTGGACTGGATTTGCATACTTTCTTCCGGTCCCATAAAAATCTTTCTGCCGTCAATGTGGGAGTTAAAATACACGCCCTCTTCCTTTATCTTTCTAAGTCCCGCCAGGGAAAACACCTGGAATCCGCCGGAGTCCGTCAAAATCGGCTTTTCCCAAGACATAAATTTGTGCAGTCCCCCAAGTTGTTTGATGATTTTATCGCCGGGGCGTACATGCAGATGATAGGTATTGGATAACTCCACCTGCGTTTTAATCTGCTCCAAATCCTGCGTAGAAACCGCCCCTTTTATAGCGGCCACAGTACCTACATTCATAAAGACAGGGGTTTGTATCACACCATGGACGGTGTGAAACTCTCCCCTTTTTGCTCTGCCTTCCTGTTTCAATAATTTATACATTAATCCAAATAATCCTCCCAGAACTCTTCCAAAGTAATTTCTTTTTCTGTGATAAACTGCGCCGCCTCCTTACCAACATAACGGAAATGCCATGGCTCAAATTCAATACCGGTAATATATTCTTTTCCTTCCGGATAACGTAGAATAAAACCAAACCGGGCACTGTTTTCTTTCAGCCATATTCCGGTCTCCGTTTTGGCAAATCCGGAATTCAGTTTCTGGTAAGTACTGCTGTAAAAGTCGATAGCAAGCCCCAGCTGGTGCTCACTGGCATTGGGCGCAGTTACTATCTGTGACGCCGCACGGTAAGCATCCATATAGGACAGTCCTCTTCCCATATACTTGTCAATCTTCTTGTTAAAAAGATAAGTCTGACGGTTATAATCCCTGTAAGGAGAACAGATAATCAAGGATACGTTGTCGTCCTTTGCAGCCTGCATCATATCCAGCAAATCTTCCATAATCCGGTCATCGCACTGCAAGTTCCCCTTGATGGTTCCAAGGGGGAATTCATAACCATCGGGAATGGGATGCTGTTTGTTTACAAGCAATAATCTCCAATCTTCTTTATCAAACTGTGGAATTTCGGTACTGTCTGCCGCTACATCGTTTTGGATGTTTTCCTCTGCTTTGGTTTCTTTCACAGTTTCCGCCGGAATATCCTTTAACAAATCATCCTCTGACTCTAAATATTCCCTTTTTTCTTCCAAAATATCATCCAGTGTATATAAATCCAGTTCGCCTTCGTCTAAAAGCGCAACATCATCAAAAGTCTCCAAAATTTCCGCATCTTCAATAATTTCCGTCATGTCAATCTCTTCTTCCGACACATCTTCCATCACAAGTTGCAGACCCTGCTCGTCCAGAGGCACATCCTGAGCGCTTGCCTGTCCGCGATAACCGAAACTGCTGCTTATAATGAAAAACAAAAGAGCCACGCCGACACAGGAAACCTTCTTGCCGTTATGTACAAAAGAAAGACACGCATAATAGATGCTCAAACAAATTGTCATATAGACAAGAATGGGCATCTTTAACCACTTATGCTTTTTTCCCATTTTGGTTCCCCAAAATACTAATTTCTCACGGAAAGTTTTCTTCATTTGTAGTTTCCTTTTGTATGATTTCTTCAAAAGTACATAAATAATCACTGTTATTCTATCACACTTTTTTGGCATGTGCATTACTTTTTTCAGGAAAACGCAGAAAAAAGTTGCCCCAAAACAGGTATTTCGTTATAATCAAATAAGATTTTAGCATGATAAAGTGTTAGGAGGACATCCATATGGCTGGTTCCAGTTTGGGTACAATTTTCAAAATTACTACATGGGGGGAATCCCACGGCAAAGCGCTGGGCGTTGTAATAGACGGCTGCCCTGCGGGACTTGAGTTATCCGAAAGTGACATTCAGGCCTTCCTCGACAGACGTAAACCCGGCAAAAGTAAAATCGCCACTCCCCGTAAAGAAGCGGACGAAGTGGAAATCCTTTCCGGCGTTTTTGAAGGACTTACCACAGGCACTCCCATTTCCCTGATTGTAAGAAATACTTCCCAGATTTCCAAGGATTACAGCGAAATTGCCTCCTATTACCGTCCCGGTCATGCGGATTATACTTTTGATGCCAAATATGGTTTTCGGGACTACAGAGGCGGCGGACGCTCCTCCGGCAGAGAAACTATCGGCCGTGTGGCAGCAGGTGCCATTGCTTCCAAAATTCTGGCGGCTATGGGGATTGATATTTGTTGTTATACCTATTCTCTCGGACCTGTCAGCATTGATGAAACCAAATTTGACCGCAGTGCCATTTTGGAAACCGCTACCGCCATGCCGGACAAAGATGCAGACGCAAAGGCCTTTGCTTATTTAGAAAATGCCATGAAACAACTTGATTCTGTAGGAGGCGTTATGGAATGCCGCGTAACCGGTGTGCCTGCCGGAATCGGTGATACTGTTTTTGAAAAACTGGATGCTAATTTAGCCAAAGCAGTAATGTCCATCGGCGCCGTAAAAGCTGTTGAAATCGGGGACGGCTGTAAAGTATCCACCGCAAAAGGCAGTGAAAACAACGACTCTTTTACTTGCCATAACGGCAAACTCACCAAAAAGACTAACCACGCCGGCGGTATTTTGGGTGGCATGTCTGACGGCAGCGAATTATTTATCCGCGCCCATGTAAAGCCCACTCCTTCCATCTTTCAGGAGCAGGAAACCGTAAATAAAGAGGGCGAACCCATTACAGTTCAAATCAAAGGTCGCCACGACCCCGTTATTGTTCCCAGAGCGGTTGTGGTTATGGAATCCATGGTGGCAATCACACTGCTGGATGCCATGTTGGTAAATATGTCTTCCAGAATGGACAAACTGATAGATTTTTATAAATAATTTTATAGCAAATAAAAAGTCGAGTTTCTGTTTGTTTTTAAGGTACGCTTTCGCTCCGCAAAAAACGTAGCGGTACATAAGGCGCCGTTTGGAACATTTCTTAGCGATGCACTTGCAAGCAAGGCACCGCCGCGAAATATTCCAACCGCCGTCTAAGTACCGACGTTTTTTCAGGACCTATAAAAACAAACAGATAACTCGGCTTTTTTAATTTTCAATATTATTTATAACCCTCTACTCTTCCACTTTCTGGAAAGTGATGCAGTTCGGTCTGTCCACGCGGATTTCCGGTCCGCACATAACCAGCGTTTTGTTTTCCACATCCACATTAAAGAACGTCATAGTGTTGGATGCGTGGTTTAAGGATACCAGATGTTTGTCATCCGGGAACAGGGATGCATCCTTGGGATAATCTCCGCTTACAGGCAGTGCAAACAATTTGGTAAGGAAACCTGTCTCCTGATCCACATCGTACACAACTACCGTGTTTTCACCGGATGTAGATGCCACCAGATAACGGTAATCTACGGAAAATGTCAGGGCACTTGCGGACGAGCCCACATCCTTTGTCTTTCCGGTAGTGGTTTCCACAGTCTGGATTCTTTCAAAGAAAGGAATACCGTTTCTTTCTTCATAATCATAAACCGTAACATTGCATGCCAATTCATGAACAATGTATATAAATCTTCCGTTTTTGGAAATTTTGATATGTCTGGGCGCAGATTCAATGTCACCGCGAAGAACATCGGCCAATTTCAATGTTCCGTTTTTACTGTCAAAACGGTATACATTTACATGATCCATTCCCTGGTCTGCCACCAGCAAATATTTATTATCATGTGTCATTCTGGCACAAGTAATGTGAGGGCGGAAATTTCTCTCTGCCACACTTCCCAGCCCCTTGTGGTAAATTTCATCGGAAATACTGCCGACAGAGCCATCTTCATTTAAATGAAGCACTGTTAATTTGCCATCGTGATAACCTGCCACAAAAAGATATTTATCCTCATAATCTGTGGACAAATAACATCCTCTCATGCCGTTGATGGGTGCAAAATTCACCAGTTCCAATCCGCCGTCTTTCAAAATCTTATAAGATTCCACGCCAAAGTCCGTGATGGAATACAAATATTTCTTACTTTTGGAAATAGTCACATAAGAAGAGTTTGTGATTTCCACTTCATCTTTCTCCACAAATTTACCCTTCTTCAAATCCACATCATAAATTTTAATACCATGCTTGTCTCCCATTGTATATGTAGAAACATATGCAACGTACTTATCCTTTGCCATAGGTAGCCGCCTCCATAGAATTACTTTCTGTTATTAATTATACTATATTTTTTAAAGTTTGTTAATAGGTAAAAATATGCGTTGCTTTTTTAGTCGAATAAGTATAAAATGTTGCGTGAATAGTGAATTTTTTGGAGGATTTAGGGGCATGAAAAATGTTTTGGTGAATCTGGAACACATTTCCAAATCTTATGACGGACAGATGGTACTTGACGACCTCAATCTGTATATCCGTGAAAATGAGTTTTTGACCCTACTGGGTCCCAGTGGCTGTGGTAAAACTACTACACTACGTATTTTAGGCGGTTTTGAAACTCCCGATAAAGGCCGGGTTGTTTTTGAAGGCGCGGATATTACCAATCTTCCACCAAATAAGAGACAGCTTAACACTGTCTTTCAGAAGTATGCCCTTTTTACCCATATGAACATTGCCGAAAACATTGCTTTCGGCCTGAAAATTAAAAATAAAAGCAAAGCATACATTGACGACAAAATTAAATACGCTCTGAAACTGGTAAACTTGGACGGTTTTGAAAAAAGAATGCCTAACTCTTTAAGCGGTGGTCAGCAACAGCGTATTGCCATTGCCAGAGCTATCGTAAACGAGCCCAAACTTCTGCTGTTGGACGAGCCTTTGGGCGCACTGGATTTGAAACTCCGTCAGGACATGCAATATGAACTGATCCGTTTAAAAAATGAACTTGGCATTACCTTTATTTATGTTACCCACGATCAGGAAGAAGCCCTTACCATGTCTGACACCATCGTTGTCATGAACCAGGGTTATATTCAGCAAATCGGTACTCCCGAGCGCATTTACAATGAACCGGAAAACGCTTTTGTTGCTGACTTTATCGGGGAAAGTAACATTATCGGTGCCACTATGATTGAAGACCGCCTGGTTGAAATTTTAGGCGCCCGTTTTGCCTGCGTAGACGAAGGTTTCGGACGCAACAAGCCCGTGGACGTTGTTATCCGCCCCGAGGATGTGGAACTTACCAAAAATCCCGCAGACGGTACTATCCAGGGTGTTGTCAGCCACGTTATCTTTAAGGGTGTCCACTATGAAATGGAAGTTCAGGCAAACGGTTTTGAATGGCTTGTACACTCCACCGGAATGTTCCCTGTAGGTACTAATGTCGGCATCAAAGTCGATCCTTTTAACATTCAGATTATGAACAAACCTGAATCAGAGGACGAGGAGGCCGTAGGAGTCAATGAATAATAAAAGGAAACTACTTTCTATCCCCTATTTGTTGTGGGCTATCGTATTTATTATCATCCCGCTGTTTATGGTGGTATATTACGGTATCACAGACAAAACCGGTGCTTTTACCTTTGCAAACATTGCGGCAATCGCCACTGCCGAACACGGCAAAGCCCTTTGGCTTTCTGTTTTGCTTTCTTTCATGAGCACCGTTGTTTGTCTTCTTTTGGCGTACCCTTTAGCCATGATTTTGTCCAAAATGAATATCGCTTCCAATTCTTTTTTGGTTTTGATATTCATTCTTCCCATGTGGATGAATTTTCTTCTGCGTACTTTGGCATGGCTTTCCTTACTGGAAAAAACAGGCGTTATCAACAACATTTTAAAATTTTTCGGACTGCCTACCATGAATATTATCAACACTCCCGGCGCTATTATTTTGGGTATGGTTTACAACTTCCTGCCCTTTATGATTATGCCTATTTATAATGCACTGGTAAAAATTGATCCTAACGTAATAAACGCTGCAAGGGATTTGGGTGCAGGTCCTTTCAAAACCTTTACCAAAGTTATTTTCCCCTTGAGCATCCCCGGTGTAATCAGCGGTATCACCATGGTATTCGTTCCCGCTCTTACTACCTTCGTTATTTCTACCATCCTCGGCGGAAATAAAATCCTGCTCATCGGTAACGTTATCGAACTGGAATTTACCACCACCGGAAACTGGCACTTAGGAAGCGGTCTCTCCATGGTACTTATGGTTTTCATTGTCATCAGTATGATTTTGACTGCTATCTTTGACAAAGACGGGGAGGGTTCAATGTTATGATAAAAACAACTGCCCAGCGCATTTATGTCGCACTTATTTTTATCTTTTTATATGCTCCTATCGCCACTTTAATCGTGCTTTCCTTTAACGCCAGCAAAACCCGTTCCAAATGGGGCGGATTTACCTTTAAGTGGTATGCTTCTCTTTTTGAGGATGAAAAAATCTTGCAGGCTCTCGGAAATACCCTGCTGATTGCATTCCTCTCCGCTTCTATAGCTACGGTAATCGGCACCATTGCCTGCATTGCCATGCAAAACATGAAAAGAAAAAGCCGCACCATCATCATGGGCATTACCAACATTCCCATGTTAAATGCGGAAATTGTAACCGGTATTTCCCTGATGCTGCTTTTCATTATTTTGGGATTCAAGTTCGGATTTATGACCATTCTGCTGGCTCATATTACTTTTAACATTCCTTATGTCATATTGAGCGTTATGCCCAGAATGAAACAATTAAATCCCAGTACTTACGAAGCCGCCCTGGATTTGGGTGCTTCCCATACACAGGCCTTTTTTAAAGTGGTTTTCCCGGATATTTTACCCGGTATTGTGTCCGGATTTATCATGGCATTTACAATGTCTTTAGATGATTTTGTAATTACCCACTTTACAAAAGGCGCAGGAATTGATACATTATCAACGAAGATATACACAGAAGTGCGTAAAGGCATCAAGCCGGAAATGTATGCTTTATCCACTATCATCTTCGTGACAGTACTGATTCTTTTACTTTTGGTGAATTACGCACCAAAAAAGAAACAGGATACTGCGGCTGTCAAATAACAATATATTTTATGAAAGAATGAGGAAAAAATTAAAAGGAATGAAAAAATCTATTGCTATTTTGTTGTGTACTGTTCTACTTGGTACAATTTTAACCGGCTGCGGCTCCGAGAACGATACTCCCAACGGTGAAGTTTATGTTTACAACTGGGGCGAGTATATTGACGAGGAAACTATTGATCTTTTTGAGAAAGAAACCGGCATTAAAGTCATCTATGATGAATTTGAAACAAACGAAGCGATGTATCCCAAGGTAGAGGCTGGCGCTTCCCAGTACGATGTGGTATGTCCTTCCGACTACATGATTGCAAAAATGATCGACAACGATATGTTGGCAGAACTGAATTGGGACAACCTTCCCAACGCAAAAGCCAACATCGGTTCACAGTACTAT
Source organism: Lachnospiraceae bacterium (assembly GCA_017468395.1). Classification (GTDB taxonomy): domain Bacteria; phylum Bacillota; class Clostridia; order Lachnospirales; family Lachnospiraceae; genus Acetatifactor. The sequence continues at coordinate 19,207 of JAFUIR010000013.1, forward strand.
GAGTCATCTGAACAATTCGACCCGGGCAACAAATACTCCGTTCCCTACTGCTGGGGAACCGTAGGTATTCTTTACAATACCCAAATGGTGGACGGACCTATTACCGGCTGGGCCGATTTGTGGAATGAAAAATACGAAGATAATATTCTGATGCAAAGTTCTGTCAGAGATTTGTTTATGGTTGGTCTGAAATTAAACGGCTACTCCTTAAACTCTACTGACCCTGCAGAACTGGAAGTTGCAAAGAATTCTTTGATTGAACAAAAACCCCTTGTTCAGGCCTATGTTATCGACCAGGTCCGCGACAAGATGATTGGTAATGAAGCTGCTATTGGTGTAATTTATTCCGGCGAGGCAATTTACACCCAGCGTCAAAATTCCAATTTGGAATATGTAATTCCAAAGGAAGGTTCTAACGTTTGGATTGATTCCTGGGTAATTCTCAAGGACTCTCCCAACAAAGAAAATGCTGAGAAATTTATTGACTTCATGTGCCGTCCCGAAATCGCATTGATGAACTTTGAATATATTACATATTCAACTCCCAATGACGCTGCAAGAGCACTGATTGAAGATGAAGACATCCGTAACTCCGAGATTGCATTCCCCGACCTTTCCAAATACGATTTGGAAACCTTCTCCTTCTTAGGCGAAGAGGCGGATGAATTGTACAATAATCTTTACAAAGAAATTCAATCTTCCAGCAACTAAAACAATCATTTGATTTCCGGCATCAAATAAAGCAAACAAAAGGGAATCCAAAGCATATCTGCTTTGAGTTCCCTTTTTCAGTACTCTTTTTACTAATTTCTGTTGTCACATCCGCAATCATCGTTTCTGTAATCACCGCTTCTAATCCATGAAGGCGGAATCACGTTCCTGTCACATCCGCATTCATTATCATGTTCCCTGCGGTTATTATCTCTTCTGTCACAATCTCTTCTATCGTTGTCTCTTCTATCGTTGTCTCTTCTATCGTTGTCTCTTCTATCGCAGTCTCTTCTGTCATTATCACAGCCGCAACCGTTGTTTCCGGAGGATACGTTTCCGCAACCGCAATCGTTATTGCCGGAACTTACATTTCCACATCCGCAATGATCATTGTGGTTGCAGGAGTTGTGTTCACATGAGTTGTTTGCACAACCACATCCGTTTCCGCCGCACAGTAAAAGGAAAAAAATCAACATACAGCAATTCATATATTTTGCTCTCTTTATTCGTCTTTACTGTAGTATATTCAGCCGGCTTTTAAATGTGTTTTACTTAAGAAATTCTTTTTTAATATAACTAAATGTCTCTTTTTCACCCTTTTGGGCCAACATTTGAAGTAACAGTTCTAATTTTACCTTTGTACTCTCATGCATAAGCGGCACAGACTTCCCGCCCAGATAATAAGAAAGAGGCGATGAATCCGTATATTTATCTCCAAGATAAACCTTGCAGGCGGCAATGCGATCCATCATCATCTCTGCAATATATTTATCCGGCATAGGAACGGGCTGCAAACCACCTTTAATATCACGGGTGGAATAGTCAATCCAATACTCGTAGTGGTGCTTATTTCTGCCTTTATGGTGCAGCCACGCAGAAGAATACCCTTTCTCTTCACGCTCTGCATTATTGGGGCTTCTGTCCCCCTGGAAATACTTGGCTCCCACAAGAAATTCCGAAGGACTGTATTTTGACAAATCGTGGGTAAGACCCTGTCTGTACAAGCCCACTTTAAAGCAGCCTTTCAGTACAAGCCATTTATGATAAGTAATTGTCTTAAAATGCTTCCAAATTTTCATTATGCTTTCTTTCCGTCCTTTTTACTGCTTTGGAACACATAAATGCTTCTGGGGGAGGCGGATACCTTTGACATCCCCACTGTAATACCCTTGTTTTTTTTCGTATCTTCCGTACAGATGCACAAATTCCATTGTTCACCTTTGGGCAAATCAGGCAATATAAAATCCTGAACTTCCCAGTGCATATTGATGCATAAATAGAATGAATCCCCTTCCCTCTTTTGCTCTGTTTTGCCATACATTCCGCAAAGCATCACGCCGATGTGTCTGCTATCTGCACCCATGTCCGGTTTCCATGGCTCCATACCATGATAGGATAAATCCGGGCAGCCACAGGAAATATAATCCCGCATTTGAAACTGTTTTTCCATTCGCAAAATAGGATGGGCTTTTCTAAGGACCACCAGATTTTTCACAAAAGTAAATATTTCTTCATTTTTCTCTAAATCTTTCCAGTTCAGCCATGTCGTTTCATTATCCTGACCGTAAGGATTATTGTTCCCTCCTTGGGAGTTGCAAAACTCATCCCCCATAAAAACAAGAGGTGTGCCCTGCGAGAAAAACAAAAGAGTCAAAAAGTTCTTTATTTGTTTTCTGCGCAAAGAATTTACACTTCTTTTTTTACTGGGACCTTCTTCTCCGCAGTTCCAACTGAAATTGTAATCACTTCCGTCTCTGTTATTTTCCCCGTTTTCCTCGTTATGTTTTCTGTCGTAACTCACCAAATCTTTCAGTGTATATCCACTGTAATTGGTCACATAATTGATAATTCCGGCATTTGCGGGATTTTGGCGCATATGTCTTAAAACAGCCTCCAACATGCCCTCGTCGCCCTTTACAAAGCGGCGCAGGTCATACAAATAATCATCCCTATAAATCCCTAAGGTTCTGGAACTATTTTCTTGGGTATTTTCATACTCTGCCCCAAAATCCTCATGCCACAATTTAGTTTTTTGCAGTACCGGGTCACCGCAAATCAAGTCCATAAGTTTACAGGGACTTTTGATATGAAAGCCGTCTACATGATATTCCAGTACCCAAAACCGCAGAATATCCAAAATTTCCCAAGGCTTTACCTCCCAAGGGAAATAAAATTGTAACACCGCCTCCATTCCCTTTTTGTGAAGAGCCTTTATGAGATCCTTAAGTTCCCTCACACTGTCCTCTAAAGCCGCATAACTGCTCTTTGGCGCATAATAATACCCTCTGGTATAGCCCCAATAATTTGCGGGTTCATTTTCCGCCCTATCCTGTCGCTTTCTTACCTCATCAAATTCATAAACCGGCTGAAACTCCAAGGTGGTTATTCCAAGTTCCTGCAAATAGGGGATTTTTTCTTCTACGCCCCTAAAAGTCCCTTTATGCTTTACCTTGGAAGAACCATGCTTTGTAAAGCCACGCACATGCATGCAGTAAACAAAAGACTGTTCATAGGGAATTCTCGGACAAACATCCCCCTCCCAATCGTAACTGTAAGGGGCAAATACCGCCTTTTTTGCTGCCACGCCATCAATGTCACCATACACTTCATTTCCTTTGAATTTGCGGGCATATAGGTCGCACAGAAGCCTGTCGCCTTCATAAAAATCATATAAAAACTCTGTAAGGTTAAGCCCACTTACACACATAGTATGGACATTGCCCACGCGGTACTTTTCCGGAAAAGGAATCCGCATCATTTCTGCACCGTCTTTCACATCATACAGCACTACACCGCAGTTATCTGACGGGGTGACACAGGCAAACTGCACTTCTTTTCCCAAAGCGCTGACTCCCAAAGGACTTATTTTACCCATTTTAGTTTTGACTTTCATAGATACATCCATCCCTCTCCAAATCTTTCTTTTATTATAGCATTGCAACTTCAAACAGAAAAGGATATAATGTAGAAAAAAGCAAGGGAGATGTTTACCATGGCAGATAAAAATTATGCAGAAGAAGAAATGACTGTAGAACTGGAACTGGAAGACGGCGAAAAAGTCACTTGTGCGATTATTACTATTTTGACAGTAAACCAGAAAGATTATATCGCTTTGATGCCTCTTGACGAAAACGGACAAAATGACGACGGCGAAGTTTGGTTTTACGGTTACCGCGAAGATGAAAAAGACCCCAATGTAGAACCTGAACTGATTTATATCGATGATGATGAAGAATACGATGCTGTTGCTGATGCTTTCGACGAATTCTTGGATAATGTGGAATTTGACGAACTTGTAGACGACGCTGAGTAACTTTCATTTTCCCGTTTTAATATAGGATTCAAAAATCTGGAAGGAAGTCTTGGATATTCTAATGTGCCGGTCAGGTACAAAATATCCAAGGCTTTTTTTGCCCTTGTCATGCCCACATAGAGTATCCGCCGTTCCTCTTCTATCTCTTCCTTACTGCGGCACTGTTTTCCCGGAATATTTCCCTCATTTACATCCGGCAGACACACATAGGAAAATTCCAGTCCCTTTGCGGCGTGCAAAGTCATAAGATTTACCGCCGCTTCATCCTGCTCCAAGCCTTCATTTTTCTTTTTTTCCTGCTGCATCCTTACATATTCCTCTACTTCCTCAAGCCAGATACTAAGGGACTTATAATTCTTTGCATGTTCCTTTAACACTATAATCAATTCCTGCCACTCATTTAATTTTTCATCCTGCGCAGTCTGCTCTTTCAGTTTTATTGCCTGACTCCGAAGATACTTTTCATAGCCTACTTTCTTACACAAAAAATGAATTGCCGTAAAAGGTGTCTGCGCAGCAAGAATCTTGCGCAGATTCTCATTTCCGCCCATTTTGCGCCAACTTTCCGGCGCCCGTTCCCGTTTCCCTATGGAAAAGGCTATGCATCCCAATAAATCTTTTACCACGAAATGTTCAAAAATGCTTATCCCTTTTTCCCGTCTCAGGCAAGGAATCCCTGCTTTTTGCAAAAACAAATAAATAGGCTCCAAGTCCCTGTTGGATCTCGCAATAACGGCCATATCTGATAAACTGCCTGTTTTGGCCAGTTCTGTAATCCGCTTCTTTATATATTCATACTCCTGTCCTTTTTCCCGAAATCCCAGACAATGTACTTCCCCGCCTTCTTCTTTGGCATAAAGTTTTTTCAAGAAACGGTTTTTGTTTTCTGCAATAACAGCCACAGATGTCTCCACAATCTGCGCCTTACTCCTATAATTTTGCTCCAAATAGTATGTTTTGGTTTCAGGATATTGAAGGGGAAAATTTTTCATAATCTCCGGTACACTTCCCCGAAATCCGTAAATGGACTGGTCATCATCTCCCACCACCATGATTTCATTGCATGGGGCTGCAAGCAATCGCACCACTCGCTCCTGGGGCTCATTAATGTCCTGATACTCGTCAATCAGAATGTATTTGTATTTCTCCCGCAGGGACTGTAAAAGAGCCTGATTTTTTTGCAGCAAATCATGGCAAAGCACTGCCATATCGTCAAAATCCAACTTTTTATCCTGAAACATTTTTTCTGCAAATCGTTTCTTTATTTCGTTTACCGTTTCCGCAGACATTCCCTCCGGGCAATTTTGCACCTCCCAATTTTGACCGTGATTTTCCTTTAACAGTTCTTCAAAATGGGCAGACTCGTCCCATAAAAGGTTCATCTCAGCAAATATTTCTTTCAAATAATGTATCTTTTCCTTTTGGGTAATCAATGAATCGTTGTGATACAGACTGTAAGTTTTTAATAGATAAAAAAAGAAGGAATGAAAAGTACCAAACCATACTTCGGGATATTGCCCACCGGTACTTTCCATAAAACGCCGCTCCATAGAAAGAGCCGCCGCTTTTGTAAAAGTGATGACAAGAATCGCATCCGGCGATACTTTTTGATGTTCGATTAAGTACCGTATCCGGTTTACGATGAGAAAGGTTTTTCCGCTTCCGGGCCCGGCCAAAACCATGGCCGGACCACCCGGATGCATCACAGCCCTCTTTTGGGCTTCATTTAACACAGACAAATCAAGCATTCTGCAGTTTCTCAATTCCTTTGCGGATACGTGACAGAGATTCCTCTTTGCCAAGAATCTCCATAATCTCAGTTGCTCCGGCAGGTGTCATCTGCTTGCCGGAAACCGCTGTTCTTATAGGCCACATTACATATCCGTTTTTGCACTCTTTCTTTGCTACATACTCAGAAAGAGTCTGGTAAAGCGCATCATTGCTGTAATCCTCCTGGGCTTCCAAAATGGGAAGTAACTCTTTCAAAACTTCCAAGGAAGATGCAGCATCTGTCTTCATCTTTTTGTGAGTATACATTTCGATGTCATACTCAGGAAGTGTTTCAAAGAAATCAACTTGCGCCGCAATATCAGGAAATACTTCGATACGGGTTTTTACCATAGCCGCAATTTTCCTTAAATCAAAGTCCTTACTAAGGGCTTCTTTCAAATAAGGCTCTGCCATCTCGTAAAACTTATCAAAGTCCATGGCTTTTAAGTATTCGCCGTTCATCCATTTCAGTTTCACAATATCGAATACCGCCGGGGACTTGCTGATTCTCTTGTAATCAAAGTTTTTAATGAGCTCGTCCAAAGTAAAGATTTCACAGTTGTCCTCAGGACTCCAGCCAAGGAGCGCAATGTAGTTTACAATGGCTTCTGTCACAAAGCCCTGCTCCAACAAATCTTCAAAGGAAGAATGTCCGCTGCGCTTGGACAGTTTCTTATGGTTTTCATCTGTAATCAGAGGCAGATGCACATAAACAGGCACTTCCCATCCAAAGGCATCGTAAAGTCTCTTATACTTCGGTGAAGAAGAAAGATACTCATTACCTCTCACTACATGGGTAATATTCATGGTATGGTCATCTACCACGTTTGCAAAGTTGTAAGTAGGATATCCGTCTGATTTAATCAAAATCATATCATCCAGTTCGCTGTTGCTTACGGTAATGTCACCGTAAAGTTCATCATGGAATGTAGTTGTACCTTCCTGGGGGTTGTTCTGACGGATAACAAAGGGCTTTCCTGCCGCCAAATTTGCCTCAATTTCCTCTTTCGACAGGGACAGGCAGTGTTTATCATAAATCATGATTTCCTTGCCTTCTACAATCTCTGTCTTTAAGGAAGCCAGTCTCTCTTTGTCGCAGAAACAATAATACGCTTCGCCTTTTTCAACCAATTCCTTTGCATATTTCATATAAATACCGGTCTTCATACGTTCACTCTGGACATAGGGTCCAAAACCGCCGTCCTTGTCCGGACCTTCATCATGAATCAGACCTGTTTTTTCCATAGTGCGGTAAATAATTTCTGTTGCGCCCTCTACAAAACGCTCCTGGTCTGTATCCTCAATACGGAGCATGAAGTCTCCGTCCTCATGTTTTGCAATCAGGAACTCGTATAATGCGGAACGCAGATTTCCTACATGCATTTTTCCGGTGGGGCTGGGTGCATATCTGGTTCTAATCTTTGTCATTTTGTCCTCCGTTCCGGGTTTCATACCCAAATCACATCTCTATCCATTTTATAAGGTTTCAAAGAAAACTGCAACGATATTTTTTACTCTTCTTGCTTTTCCGGCAGTTTTTGGGGTGCGCTTGCCTTAAACTGAGCCAGTTCTTTGGCTGCCTGATTCAGTGCAATATTGGTTCCCGCACCGGCAATACAGCCTCCGGGACAAGCCATACCCTCAATCAGACATCCGTTTTTCTTTCCGGCTTTGGCAAGCAAAAGCATCTTCTTACATTCTGCCAGACTTTCTGCATGCTCAATATGCACTTCCACTCCGGGATAGTACTTTTTCACACATTCCTCAATAGCCTTTGCCACGCCTCCTGCCACACCGTATCCGCGTCCCGCTGCGGTAGCATCCTGCATTTCGTCCATGGCCTTGATTTCTTCTAACAAAATGCCTTTTGCTTCAAACATACCTGTCAGTTCTTCAAAGGTAATAACAAAGTCCACATCAGACCTGATGGTTCTTCTGGAGGCCTCCAGTTTCTTTGACGCACAAGGACCGATAAATACCACACTGGCATCGGGATGCTCTTTTTTGATAATCCGGGCGGTTGCCACCATAGGCGTCAGTTCATTACTGATTTTATCAATGGTTTCCGGGAACAAATTTTTGGCCATAACCGACCATGACGGACAACAGGATGTAAGGGCAAAAGCCTGATTGCCGCTTGCCACTTCTTTTACATAGTGCTCCGCTTCCGCCATACAGCCAAGGTCTGCACCAAGGGCAGTCTCATATACATCTGCAAAACCCAGTTCCTTTAAAGCCGTCTTAAACATATCCGGCGTTACTTTAGGTCCAAACTGTCCCACAAACGCAGGGGCAACCTGGGCAATAATCTTTCTGCCGGACTGCATGGCACGAATCAACTGGAAAATCTGGGATTTATCTGCAATGGCACCAAAAGGACAACTTACCATACACTGACCGCAGGACACACAAATATCATTATCAATAATTGCTCTTCCACGGCTGTCATTCTTAATGGCATTTACGCCGCAAGCCTTCTCACAGGGTCTTTCTCTGTGGATAATGGCGTTGTAGGGGCAAACAGCCATACATTTTCCGCACTTGATACATTTTTCTTTATCAATTTTGGATTTGCCGTTTTCCATGGTAATGGCGCCCACAGGGCATACGGACATACAGGGATGAGCCATACAGCCCATGCACAAATTACTGACCTCATACAGATTTTCCGGACATGCATTGCAGGCAGAAGGAATAACCTGCATCAAGGGCGGCTCATAATATTTTTCATCAATATTACTTTCTTCCACACCCTCCGTCAGATGTCCGGGCTTACTTCTGTCCTCTGCACGGAGGGACATACCCATAGCCAGACGGATGCGCTCCCTGATAACCGCGCGGTCACGATACACACTTTCCCAATAAATAGATTCATCATAATCTACAATTTTATAGGGCAGTGCCTCCATATCATCTTTTAAATTCTTTGAATTATATGCCAGATTGGCAACTTCTTTAAACACCTGTCTTCTTCTCTTTCTGACGGGTGTATCAATTCCTCTCATGTCACTCATTTTGCTTCCTCCCGCAAATTTTGTCACTTTGACAAAAAAATCACAACTATATCTAGTAAACCATAAACTATATCGGAAAGCAAGTGCTTTGTTAAAGAAATATCAATTTTTATTCTGTAGCACCAAAATCTTTTTATAACATACTATACTATTAAAAAAACAAAGTTTTTATGAAAGGATATTCATGCAAGATTATAGCTTTGACGAATATTTTGAACGTTTTCCCATAGCCATGGCCTATGTTCCCTGGCAGCATCTTTGCACCCTCTACGAAAACTTGGATGAAGCCCTGAAATGCGGTACTATCTTCCCCGAACTTTATAAACCTTTTACCGGAAGGAGATGTGTTTCATGAGACAGATGGCGGTAACCGAGCATGCACGTATGTTAAAAGATATAAACACCATTAGTTTTACATTGGTGGAATTAACCTTATATCTGGATACACATCCCCATGACAAACAGGCAATGGAATATTTTAACCACTATGCCCGCATTGAAAAGCAGATGAAACAGGAATTTTCTTCCAAATATTATCCGCTGAATGCGTCACTTTCTACGGATCAAAAAGAATGGACCTGGGCAACCGCACCCATGCCCTGGGAAGGAGGATGTTAATTTATGTGGAATTATGAAAAAAGACTGCAATTTCCTGTAAACATTAAAGAACCCAATGCCAAACTGGCACAGGTAATTATTTCCCAGTACGGCGGCCCTGACGGCGAAATGGGTGCAAGCATGCGTTATCTCTCCCAGCGCTATGCCACACCTTACCGTGAAGTAGCCGGACTGCTTACGGACATCGGTACCGAAGAACTGGCGCACCTTGAAATGGTTGCTGCTATCGTTCACCAGTTGACCCGTAACCTTTCCATGGAAGAAATCCAAGCCGGCGGTTTGGCACCTTACTATACCGACCACACTGTAGGTATCTGGCCTCAGGCAGCCGGCGGTGTTCCCTTCAATGCCAATCAGTTCCAGTCAAAAGGTGACATTATTACAGACCTTTTTGAAGATATGGCTGCAGAACAAAAAGCCCGTACTACCTATGATAATCTGCTGCGCCTTATCAAAGACCCTGATGTGTGCGAACCCATCAAATTCCTGCGTCAAAGAGAAATCGTGCACTTCCAGCGTTTCGGAGAAGCGCTTCGTATCACTCAGGAACGTTTAAACAGCAAAAATTTCTATGCAATTAACCCCGGTTTTGATATGACTGACAACTGCAACAAATAATTTATTGCTTTCAAAATAAAAGAAGGCGGAGACTTCCCTTAAATGTCTCCGCCATTTTCCTGTTCATAGATACACTCTTTTTTTCATAAACTGTGATAACAGTTTCTTTCACGAGGCATTATGCAGGAATTCATTATTTCCCTGATGGACCGTTTTGGCTACCTTGGCATTTTATTTCTTATCACTTTGGAAAATCTCTTCCCACCCATCCCATCAGAAGTCATTCTCACTTTGGGCGGCTTCATGACTACCTACAGTTCCATGACCGTGTTTGGAGTTGTGATTTTCTCTACCCTTGGCTCGGTTCTGGGCGCTATTATTCTTTACTATGTCGGAAAAATCTTAAATCAGGAGAGGCTCATAGCCTTATCTTTAGGACCTGTGGGACGCATTCTGCATTTCAGCACCGCCGATATCTGCCGCTCTATTTCCCGCTTTCGTGAAAAAGGAAACATTTCAGTATTTTACTGCCGCTGTATTCCTATTTTGCGCAGCCTGATTTCCATCCCTGCCGGTATCTGCGAAATGGAGCCCACGCCTTTTCTGCTCTACACCACCGCAGGCAGTCTCATTTGGAACACCATCCTTGTAACTCTTGGCAGCATTTTGGGTAATAACTGGGCACAAATCAGTGAACTTTTTGCCCAATATTCCACACTTACCCGTATTGCCCTGATTGCATTTTTCGCACTTTTTCTCTTAAAACGTTTCCGAAAAAAATAAAAACCATATTTACTTTTGTTCTATAAATGCTATAATGAACGAAAACAGGAGGCATTTTATGAATGAGATAAACGGAAATATTTGGCACAATATTAATGTAAAACGGGTAACCCCCACAGATTTTATCTGCGTTATTGAAATTCCCAAGGGAAGCAAAAATAAATATGAGTTGGACAAGGAGACCGGTTATATTATGCTTGACCGTATTCTCTACACTTCCACCCACTATCCCGCCAATTACGGTTTTATTCCCCGTACCTACGGCGATGACGGCGACCCTCTGGATGTTCTGCTTCTTTGTTCTGAGCCTGTCGCGCCCCTTACGTTGGTACGGGCTTATCCTATCGGTGTCATTTCCATGCTGGACGGCGGCAAAAGGGACGAAAAAATCATTGCGGTACCTTTTAACGATCCTACATACAACAGTTATCATGATATTTCCGAACTGCCCACTCATGTCATTGATGAAATGGAGCATTTCTTTACTGTTTATAAAGCCTTGGAAAACAAGACTACCGATGTCAACGAAAAGGGAAACCGGGAAGAAGCCATCCGCGTTATCGAAAGTTGCTTAGACAATTACATAGACAAATTTATAAGGAGTTGGTAGAAATACCAACTCCTTTTTTACCTCACATATTCTATCGGGACTCTCCCCAAAAGAAAAGTGCCATAGTTCCGGGACCGGAATGGGATCCGATGGTAGGTCCCACACGGTTGATAATGAAACTTTCAATACCAAATCTTGCTTTTACTTCGTCCCGCACAAACTCTGCTTCTTCCAGTGCATCTCCATGACTGATAAAAATAATTTGATTCTCATCCCTGAAAGAACCGACTTTCTCTTCCATGTAGTCCACTAACTTCAGCAATGATTTTTTTCTGCCTCTGGTCTTACTAAGTGCCACCAGATGCCCTTCTTCATCCACATGCAAAATAGGCTTAATTCCCGCAATGGTTCCGATTAACGCCGTTGCTTTGCTGACACGGCCGCCCCTGTACAAATGATTCAAATCATCCACGGTAAAAACATGCACAAGATTCTGGACATGGTCAGAAAGCCACTTTGCCACCTCATCCATGGTCTTACCTTCCTCTTTCATACATACGGCTTTGTATACAAACAAACCTTCCCCTAAAGAAGCGCACAAAGTATCAATTACAACAATTTTTGCTTCAGGATTTTCTTCCATCAATTCCTGCGCCGCAATACGTGCACTATTACAGGTGCCGCTAAGCCCCGAAGAAAAGGCCAAATACAAAATTTCATTGTTTTCCTTTAAGCATTCCTCAAAATACGCTTTAAATTCTTCCGGATTAATCTGGGATGTGGTAGGCATCTGGCCTGCACGCATCATGGCGTAAAACTCTTTCCAGTCCAATTCCTTACCTGTTCCGCCATAAGTTTCCCCGTTAATGGTATAACACAGATTCACGCATCCCACATTATGCTGCTCTAAATATTCTAAAGGCAAATCTGCCGTACTGTCTGTTACAATTTTAAATTGACTCATACCATACCTCCACAATTTTGCTCATCAACATAATTATAAATCTATACTATTGGAAATTCAAATACATTCGCAAAATTGGGAGATAAATTATTACTTTTTGGCCCCCTCCATACGGGTTCTGAACAAGCGGTGAAACAGTTGCTTTCCGTTAAAAGGAACCAAAGGATATAAATAACTCTCTCCCGCCATAGTCTTATTAAATAAAAGGGAAAGAACCAATATTCCCACACCTGCCAAATATCCCGGCAATCCCAAAACAGATGTCAGAATCAGTGTAATGATTCGCATAAACTTCAGGGCATAACCCATCTCATAATTAGACTGGGTGTAGTTTGCAATGGCCACAAAGGCCATGTAGAGCATAACTTCCGAATTAAACCAACCGCTGTTTACGGAAAATTCACCTAGAACCAAAGCTGCCATAACACTTAAAGGCGTGCTCAGCATACTTGGGGTATTTACCGCCGCAAGACGCAGTCCGTCTATGGCCAGTTCCAAAATCAAAAACTGCCAGATTAGCGGAATGTTCTCCTGCTCTTTTAGCACTATAAACTCAAAACCTTCCGGAATCCACTCCCGGTTCATCATAAACAGCAAAAAAGTCGGTGTCAAAAAGTAAGTGACCAGCATAATTAAAAAGCGGGACAATCTGATATAGGTTCCTGTAATGGGCGGAAAATAATAATCATCCGCTTCCTCCACTGCATCAAAAGCTGATGTAGGAATAATCAAAGCTGATGGCGAGTTGTCCACCAATACAATAATATTTCCCTCCAAAACATGGGCTGACGCCGTATCAGGACGCTCCGTATACTTGAATTTTGGAAAAGGATTATACCACTTGCGCTGATACAGACATTCCGCCAGACTTTCCTGATTCATATTCAAGGCATCCACCCTGATATTTTTAATCCGCTCTTTTACCATACAAAGGAGTTTGTGATTCACTCTGCCTTCCATATAGCAGACCACGATATCTGTCCTTGAACTGTTTCCGGCGCTCATCATCTCCATGCGAAGGTCAGTACTTCGAATTCTGCGTCTTATAAGGGCAGTATTAAAAACAACGGTCTCCACGAATCCATCTTTGGACCCACGCTGGGTCTTTTCCTTTTCAGGCTCTGACACGCTTCTGGCAGGATAAGTCCTTGAATCAATCAAAATTGCCCTGTCATAACCGTCTATAATCAAAACAAACACGCCGGACATATAGGCATACAAAATATCGTTCCAACTATCCTTTAAATCCACTTCCACATAAGGAACTCCCTTTTTTGCCATTTCATGCACATTTTCCGGCAGTTCTTCGGGAGTCATATCCATAAAGTACTGCAACATCTTCTGCATCAATTCATCTTTACAAAAGCCGTCAATAAAATAAATACAGGCTTCTCTTCCGCCCACATGTATCACTCTGTAGACCACATCAAAGTTTTTATCCGCCGCCAGACGATTGTTTAAATAGGCCATGGTTTCCTTCAAATTGGAAGTCATTTTTCCGTTATTACTACCGGTTTGTCCATAATAAATGTCCATATACACAAAAACTCCTTCTCGGATTTTACAAATATTTCTACTTGTAGTTTTCCGTAAAAGGAGTTTTTTATACTTATTTATTTGTGGTGCTGCCAAAACCGCCGTTGCGGATTCCGTCTGCCGCATCATCAACGGTAATGCCGTATTGCAGGAAAATACCCTGCATGAAACCACTGCCTGCGGAAACTTCCAGCACTTTTCCCTCATTGGAATCGTTGGTAATTTTCGCAAAAATATGTCCTTCATTATCGGAGTAATAATAATCGCTGTCAATAATACCTACCGTGTTATTGAGTTGCAGGCGGAACTTAAATCCCAGTCCGCTTCTGGGGAACAACTGAAGCACCCAGTCTTCTTCCATTTTGACCCGGATTCCCGTAGGAATCTTTATGGTTGTTCCGGGCGGCAGGGAAAAGGCAAAAGGGGCATAAAAATCATAGCCTGCGCTTCCCTTTGTGGCTCTTTTCGGAAGTTCCAGGGACTCGTAAATATCTTTGATATCCGCCTCTGTATACTGCGGAAAATCGTCTTTCATTGCCTGCATAAAATTTTCAGGACTTACTTTAAAAAATTGTGCTACCTTCTGCATTTTATTATTCTCCAAACTTATCTATTTCCCATAATCATGTACATGCAACACAGGTATGGACGGGTCTGTATTGGTAGATGCCAGTGTCTTTTTCACATCTATCACTCTCTGGTTTTTACTGCCTTTCCACAAAAGTTTTGTGTCAAGTTCATCAATATGAAATTCACCATCCACTACCACATCAACATATTGCATCAAGGGATAATGTAAAATCTTTTCCCAACTGTCACCGGTATAAAGCCAAATGGTTTTATCCGGGTATTTTTCTTTTATTTCAGCCATTAAATTTCTGACATCTAAACGATTGGCAGGATGAAGCGGGTCTCCACCCGAAAAAGTAATTCCGGAAATATATTTTTGGTCAAGTTGTTCAAATATTTCCTGTTTTGCCTCTTCATCAAAAAGCAGTCCGCCGTCAGGATCCCATGTAACAGGATTCTGACATCCTTTGCAGCAATGAGCACATCCGGCCACCCAAAGCACTACTCGCAGGCCATCACCATTTAACATATCATCCTTTGTGATATTATGATATCTCATTACTACATGCTCTTCCTTTCTGCAATTTCTGCCATTTTCGCTTCGTTAAGTCTTGTATCGCCGTGCACACGGGAATAAGACAGATAACCGTTCATTCTGTCAATTTTGGTCAAATTACGGCTTCCGCATTTGGGACATTCGTCCATTTCCAGTTCCTGATGTCCGCAATCGTCACAATATGCCAAAGACAAATTGACACCTTCATAAAAGCCCATATCCATGGCTCTGTGAATCAAAGTTTTTACCGCTTCCAAATTGTAATCTACGGGATATTTTACATACTGGATTTTGCCGCCGTTGGACAAATCCCAGAAACGGTCTTCCAGATTCTGCTTCTGGATAGGTGTAATATCCTCAGATACATGGCAGTGGAAAGAATTGGAAACATACTCTCTGTCAGAAACGCCTTCTACAATACCATATTTATTTCTAAACTGTTTTACCTGAAGTCCGCACAAATTCTCCGCAGGTGTGCCGTAAATGGCATAAAGATTTCCGTCTTCTTCTTTAAATTCTGCCACCTTCTGGTTGATGTGTTCCATAACTTCCAGCGCAAACTGTCCGTCTTCTACCAGTGATTTTCCGTTATAAAGTTCCTGCAACTCATTTAAGGCAGTAATACCAAAACTTGCTGTTGCAGACTTAAGTAACGGTTTGATTTTGTCGGTAAGTTTCAAGTTACCGCCAAGGAAACCGCCTTCACAATACGCCAGAGGGTTGGTAGATGCACGCATTTCGCCCAAATATGCATAAGTACGGATGTGAAGCTGTCTGATCAAATTCAAATAGTAATCCAAAACTTCATAGAAGTCTCTGCTTTCCTGTCTGGATTTTGCCAAAATCATAGGCAGATGCAGGGAAACTGCACCAATGTTAAAACGGCCAACAAATACAGGCACATCTTTTTCGTCTGCAGGATGCATACCGCCCCTCTCATACCAAGGAGACAAAAATGCCCTACAGCCCATAGGGGAAATGATTTTGCCGTACTGCTTGTACATACTTGCCACATAACCTTTTCCTGTCAGGGACAGCCAATCGGGATACATGGTCTTTGCAGAACATTTTACGCCTGCTTCAAAAACGTCCTCCAGAGGTTTTCCGGGGCCGTGAAGATTTTCATCATATAAAAATACAATCTTAGGGAACAAAACGGGCTTCTTACACTCTTTTTTACCCTGTCCTCTTCTTCTCACATTGAGCATGGAAATAGTAGCCAGTTTCGCAAATTTACCGGTACCAGTTCCTGCTGTCACAGTGATGAAAGGATAGTCACCACGGCTGCTTGCAACCGTATTAAATTTATATTCCCAGCCTTGGAATCCCTGCTCGAATTCTCTTACTACATCTGCATAAGCCTCCGCTTCCGCTGATTCCTTATCCACGCCCATGCGCAAATACTTTTCAATGTATCTGTTGTAAGATTTTTCCGCATAAGGCTCCAAAATAAGATCTACGCTGGGCACAGTAAATCCACCGTACTGCTGGCTTGCAGCGCTAAGAACAATATCTCCGATAACGTCAAAGGCAACGTCCAGACTCTTGGGTTCATTATACCAGATGTTACCCATCTCAAAACCGCCTGTCAGCACATTCTGCACGTCAAAAAGACAGCAGTTCATGGTATCACGGCGGGCAGACATATCATGGACATAAATATAGCCGTCACGGCATGCCTGGATTTCCTCAGTAGTCATAAAGAACTTCTGATACAACTCTTTGTTAAGCTGATTGAAAATCAGACTTCTCTTGGTGGAAACCAATGCAGAGTCGGTGTTTGCATTTTCTTTATCACCAATGTACATAATGGACTGGCTCTTTTTGTAAACGTCATCCAACATGCGCACGAAATCCTGCTTATAGTTACGGTAATCCCTGTAACTTTTAGCTACAATAGGTTTTACCTGCTCCAAAGCACTCTCTACAATATTATGCATAACAGGAATAGGAATCTCATCCTGCTCCAGTTCATCTACTTTATCTACAACGTACTGGCAGATATGGCGTTTTTCTTCCTCTGTAAACTTAGTCAGTGCTCTGTATGCACTCTTTCCAACTGCACTTACAACTTTTTGCACATTAAATTTTTCTTTACTGCCATCTTTCTTGATGACTTTTACCTCCCGCTTTGTGCGGTATTGTGCACCATAGTCTATTGCTTCCGCCAAATTTTCCACCTGATTACTCATTATTTTTCCTCCCAAATTTATTACTTGTATATAAACACCAAATATTGTGTCGTTTTGCTTCGTTTCGACCAATATATAGTGGACAATTACCAGTATAAGTAATATGAGACAAAAAGTCAACGAAGATACTGCGGTAATATTTCACAAAAAATTCTATGGTTTTTCTCAAGAATTGTCAGTTGACTAAGAAAGAACTGTTCTTTTTGCAGTCCGGACTTTAATAAAAATATACACAAATAAAAGGCAAAAAGCCCCGCCGAAAGCACCTCCGCAGGTATCTAACAATACATCTGCCCCGCTTCCCCATCTGCCCGGAACAAAAAGCTGATGAATTTCATCTGCAGCGGCAGAAACCGCTACCCAAAGAATTGTAAAAAGAAATACTTTTTTATTTTTTTGTATATGACACCTTAAAATACTACACTGCAAAAAGCCCATCAGTGCATATTCTGCAAAATGAGCCATTTTCCGTACAGGATGTTCAAAATACTGTGCCATTTGAAGTTTTATCTGTTCACTCCAGCCTTTTCCCGCCAGGTTGTTCCAAAAATCCACACCCATTTGGGATACTTTCATGCTGATTTTGCCGGAAGTTTCTCCATCCTGGGCGGAAAAACAGAAAATAATATAATACAGCGCAAGAAGGAATGCTCCCGCCAGCGCTGTATAAGTCATTTTTACTTTTTTACTCATATTAGTTTTGTTCTTCTATTGTCTGGTATACTGCAATACGTGCGGAGTCCATTTCCGGCATACCCACAAAAGACGCACCATAAGAATACGTGTCACCCACTTTTTCGATACGCACAATTTCCATAAACGCATGAAGAACTTCCTTTGTCCAAATGGTCAGAAAACCTTCATATACCGCACCGATATTCAGCGCCTCATTACAGTTAAAACCTACGCCGGATTTAGAAACATCCGTGATCTCAATAGAAACCGCTTCTCCTTCTTCCTGCTTGTCCAGACGCTTCAAAATCAGTGTGGACTGTAATTCCGTTCTTTTGGTTCTTCTTCTCTCTTCCATAACCCTTATCCTTTCCCAATGTAAAATATAATAATTAGTATCCCAATACCCTTTTAAGAAATAAACATTGCATCGCCAAAGGAAAAGAATCTGTATTTTTCCCTGATGGCTTCTTCATAGGCACTAAGCACCTTTTCCCTGCCTGCCAAAGCCGATACCAGCATAACCAGTGTAGACTCCGGCAAATGGAAATTGGTAATCAGTGCATCCAAAACTTTAAACTGATAACCGGGATAAATAAAAATCTCCGTATTATCGCAACATTCATGCAGCCTGCCGTTTTCATCTGCGGCACTTTCCACGGTTCTGCAACTGGTAGTTCCCACGCAAATTACCCGGTGTCCCGCTTCTTTGGCACGGTTAATTTTCTCCGCCGCCTGTGCACTTACCTGATAGTATTCCGAATGCATGTGATGTTCCAAAATATTATCTACCTTAACCGGTCGGAAAGTTCCGAGCCCCACATGAAGGGTCACATAGGCAATTTCCACGCCCTTTTCTTCAATCTGTTTAAGAAGCTGCGGTGTAAAGTGTAGCCCTGCCGTAGGCGCTGCCGCGCTACCTTCATATTTTGCATAAACCGTCTGATAACGGTTCTTATCCTGCAATTTATGGGTAATATAAGGAGGCAGGGGCATTTCTCCCAACCTGTCCAGTACTTCCTCCCAAATCCCTTCGTACTCAAAACGGATAAGGCGGTTTCCTTCCTCCATGGTATCCAAAACTTCTGCCCTTAAAAGCCCCTCCCCAAAAGTGAGTTTTGCGCCGGGCCTGCATTTTTTGCCGGGCTTAACCAAAGTCTCCCACACATCATTTTCATGGCGTTTTAAAAGCAAAACCTCCACATTAGCACCGGTGTCTGCCTTCTGTCCAAGGAGTCTGGCGGGAATAACCTTTGTGTTATTCAAAACCAGACAATCTCCCGGATTCAGATAATCAATAATTTCTTTAAAAATATGGTGTTCTACCTTTCCGCTTTGCTTATTCAATGTAAGCAGCCGGGAAGAAGAACGGTCTTCCAGCGGATCCTGGGCAATCAGTTCCTGCGGAAGATCAAAATAAAAATCCGATGTCTTTAACTCCATTACAGGCTAGCCCCTTCAACAAATGCTTTGTAACCTCTGTAAGTCTCATAAATATCCGCTTTATTGGTTGCTTCCCAAGGTGCATGCATGTTCAGCACAGCCACGCCGCTATCGATTACATTCATGCCGTAAAGAGCCAGAATATATGCGATAGTTCCGCCACCGCCTACATCTACTTTACCAAGTTCTGCGGTCTGGAAATTGATGCCTTTTTCTGCAAAAATGCCACGGATATGAGCCATATATTCTGCATTTGCATCGTTAGAGCCGGACTTACCTCTTGCTCCGGTAAATTTGTTAAATACCATACCTCCGCCGAGAATTGCCGCATTTTTCTTTTCAAAGCAGGAAGCGTAAGAAGGATCAAAGCCTGCGCTTACATCGGAAGAAAGCATACAGGAGTTTGCAAGACATCTTCTCACGTTCAATTCGCTGTATTCACCCATAAGGTTCATCAGTTCTGCCACAGAGTTTTCAAAGAATTTGGACTGCATACCTGTTGCACCTACGGAACCGATTTCCTCTTTGTCCACTAAGATGCAGCACATGGTGCGGTCAGTTTTCTTTGTATCAAGCATAGCCTTCAAAGATGTGAAAGCACACACTCTGTCATCCTGACCGTAAGCTAAAATCATACTTCTGTCAAAGCCTGCTTCCCTTGCTTTTCCTGCAGGAACTACTTCCAGTTCTGCGGACAGGAAATCTTCTTCCTCTATATCATAGGTTTCCTTCAAAATGTTCAAAACCCCTGTTTTTACCGCTTCTTTTGCTTTTTCTTTCTTGCCTTCGCCTTCTGCTTCGTCAGCCTTTATCAAAAGGGGCTTATTTCCTACAATCAGGTCAAGGGCTTCTCCTTCGATAACCTTCGCTGCCTTTTTCTCAAGCTGCTCTGCGGACAGATGGATGAGCAAATCGGAGATGAAAAATACGGGATCATCTTCCGCTTCACCTACGTTAATTTCAACGGTTGTACCGTCTTTTTTCACAACCACGCCGTGAAGAGCCAGAGGAAGAGCCACCCACTGATATTTCTTCACACCACCGTAATAATGAGTATCAAGGTAAGCAAATCCTGTGTCTTCGTACAAAGGATTCTGTTTTACGTCCAATCTGGGAGAATCGATATGGGCTCCCAAAATATTCATTCCTTCCACCATTTTCTTGGAACCAATCTGGTACATAGCAATGGATTTATTCATCCATACAGCGTATACCTTATCGCCTTTTTTCAGTTTTTTGCCCTCGGCGATGGCTTTGTTTAATTCCACATATCCGGCTTTTTCAATGGTATTTACGATAGTGTCGATGCACTCTCTTTCCGTTTTGCCGTTATCCAAAAACTCCATATATTCTTTGGAAAGTTTTTCCAATTCTTTTAACTGTTTTTCATCATAGGTTTCCCATGTGTTTTTCTTTTCCATTCCCTTTTCTCTCTTTCTGTTTCATTTTCTTCATCACAATAACAAAATAAGGTATGATACCCAATATGAATATCATACCTTATTTTTAGGTGTTTTTCAACCTATTTAACTTCTCAGTTCTGCTCCGAACTTCTTGTTCATCTCTTTCAGTATCTTCTTTACAAAACCGTCTACGGACTCTGCACCAAAGGCTTCATCCTTGGGTGTAAACAGTACGGTAAAGGCCATGCTCTTCTTGTCTTCGCCAATCTGGGCACCTTCGTAAATGTCGAAAAGTTTGATGCTTGTAATATATTTGCAGGCAGCCTTCATGGTCTCTTCGATTTCGCCGCAGGTAACGCTCTTATCCACTACAATAGCCAGGTCACGCTGCTCCTCTGCGAACTTAGGAAGGGGCTTAAATACCGCTTTTTTGCCATACCACTGTGACAATACTTCCAAATCAATCTCCATAATATACATAGGGGTACGAAGGTCGCAATCCTCTGCGATGTCATATGCCAATTTACCGAAGTAACCGATTTCCTGACCGTTACATGCAATACTTGCAGTCTGGAAAGGATGCAGGAATGTATTTTGCATATTTGCATAAGCAAATTCAAGATGAAGTACCTGCGCCACTTTCTCCGCAATTCCCTTCATGGTAAAGAAGGATTCCTTTGTGCCAAATACTGCTACGCAGAGAGTCTGGCGCTCCTGGGGATACTCTGTCAAAGGAAGGGCTTTGGGAATAAACTTCTTGGCAATTTCAAATAATCTTCCTTCCAGATTTCCCTTCTTCTGGTTACGCACTACCGCATTAATCATGGACGCAGCCAGTGTAGTTCTCATGAGAGACAATTCTTCACTGATAGGATTCATCAGGCGGATTGCATGACGCTCCGGTGCATCCGCAGGAAGTTTCAGTAAATCCAAATCGGAAGGTGAGAAGAAGGAATAATGGATACACTCATGCGCACCTACACCGCAAAGTGCCTTTTTCAGGCGCATCTCTGTCTTTTGCTGTACATTTTCGCCGCCCATGGTAACCTGCGCAGAAGGCATAAATGTGGGCACAATATGTTCATAACCGTACATGCGGATGACTTCTTCCGCTACATCCTGATAGGTTTCCATATCCTCACGGTATGCAGGAATCTGTAAGGTTAAAGCATCTCCGTTTACCTTTGGCTCAAAGCAAAGATTTGTCATAATACGTACAATATCTTCGTTAGGAACTGTAATACCAAGTACTGCATTTACTTTTGCAATGCTGACTGTAAGTTCCTTAGGTTCTACGCTGTTTCCGGTATTAACATCCACATGCAGACGGGATACTTTACCGCAGCCAAGTTCCTCGATTAAGTGAAGGGCTCTCTTCATAGCCATCACTGTTGCATATTCGTCCACACCTTTTGCGTAGCGGGCACTGGAATCAGAACTCTTACCTACGCTTCTGGAAGTTCTTCTGATGTTATCACGGGCAAATTTTGCGGATTCAAACAAAACTGTGGTTGTAGTCTCTCGGATTTCAGAATTCAGTCCACCCATAACACCTGCCAAAGCAACCGGTTTTACACCATCGCAAATCAGCATGTTTTCTGTGGTTAAGGTCAGTTCTGTCTCGTCCAAAGTAATGATTTTTTCGCCCTCTTTTGCACGGCGTACATTGATTGCATTTCCTTCAAGAGTTGTGTAATCAAAAGCGTGCATGGGCTGACCAAGTTCTTTTAAAATGTAGTTTGTAATATCTACCACGTTGGAAATGGCGCCGATGCCAACCAAGGCAAGTCTGCGTTTCATCCATGCGGGAGACTCTGCGATTTTTACATCGTGTACATAGTGTGCACTGTATCTTGGGCAAAGTTCGGGACAATCAACGGTCACTTTAAAGCCATCCAGTGTCACATCATCTTCTGTGTAACTTAAATCAGGTGCTTTAAACTCTTTTTCAAGCACCGCTGCCACTTCCCTTGCAATACCAACAATACTCTGGCAGTCAGGGCGGTTTGCAGTAATGGCAATATCAAAAATCCAGTCATCCAGACCAAGAATCGGTTTTACGTCTGCGCCGATGGGAGCGTCCTTAGGAAGTACCAAAAGTCCGTTATAACCTGCGTCGGGATACATATCTTCGCTTACGCCAAGTTCCACACCGGAGCAAAGCATACCAAAGGACTCATAACCTCTCAGTTTTCCTTTTCCGATGGTCATAACGCCCTCTACGGTCTTATGGTCTTTTGCTGTGGCATAAACTGTTGCGCCAACCAGCGCTGTGGGGAATTTTCCTCCTGCAACCACGTTGTCTGCACCGCAGCAAATCTGGAACTGTCCATGCTCGCCGCAGTCCACTTTGCATACATGTAAGTGGGTATCTGGAATAGGCTCACACTCAAGCACCAGACCAACTACTACTTTGCTGATGTCTTTTCCTACTTCGTACAACTCTTCTACTTCAAAGCCGCAGGAAAACAATTTTTCTTCTAACTCCTTGGGAGTAATATCAATATCTACATAATCTTTTAACCAACTTAATGGTGTCAACATATCTATTTACCAACCTTTCTACCATTGTTTCAGCCTTTTATTTATCAGTCAACTGATTTAATACTTTAATATCAGATTCAAAGAGCATCTTAATGTTGTTGATACCGTATTTCAACATTGCAATACGCTCAATTCCGATACCGAAGGCCAAACCGCTGTACTTTTCGGAATCTACATTACAATTTTCAAGTACTTTATTGTTTACAATGCCGGCACCCAAAATCTCAATCCAGCCTGTTCCTTTACAAAGTTTACAGCCCTTTCCGCCGCACTCAAAGCAACTGCAGTCCACTTCTACGGAAGGCTCTGTGAAAGGGAAGTAAGAAGGACGAAGACGTGTTTTGGTGCCTTCACCGAATATCTTACTTACAAAAACATCCAGCATTCCCTGTAAATCACACAAAGTAATGCCCTTATCCACAACCAGCCCTTCCATCTGTGAGAACATGGGGGAATGTGTGGCATCATCATCGGAACGGAATACTTTACCGGGAGATAAAATCTTAATGGGCGGCTGGGTATTTTCCATAACATGAATTTGACCGGCAGATGTCTGTGTTCTCAGCAAAAACTCAGGAGATAAATAAAATGTATCCTGCATATCTCTTGCGGGATGGTCCTGGGGAGTATTCAGTGCTGTGAAGTTATAGTAATCTGTTTCGATTTCTGTTCCTTCAAAAATTTCAAAGCCCATTCCGGCAAAAATATCAATAATCTCGTTACGAACCAGTGTAATGGGATGCAAATTTCCCTCTGTCATGGTTTCTGCGGGCAGGGAAATATCAATTTTTTCTGCCTCATAACGTGCCTGCAGTTCTTTGGCTTTCATCTTTTCATCAAGACTTCCAAGAAACTCCAACGCCCATTCCTTTAATTCATTTACGCCTTTACCGTAATCGGCTCTCTCCTCGGGAGGAATGTTTTTCATTTCCCGCATCAGCAAACCGATTTTACCGGTTTTTCCGTCCAAGAATTTTTTCTTGAACTCATACACTTCTTTGGAGGAGTTTAATTCCTCTGCTCCCACAAGAATTTCCTGCTTAATTTGTTCTAAATTTGCGTTCATCTCGTTCTCCTTTATTTAAGTAAATTAAAAGTCCCTTGCATATTCCTATGCAAGGGACGAAAATATTCCGCGGTACCACCCTAATTCTTTTCTAACACCGGTCAAAATGACCTTCAGAAAAACTCTCAAAATGCGTAACGTGCACTGACGTCCCCGACTACTTTTCGCAAAATCGAAATTTGCGTTTTCATCCGGGCGGTTCCGGTGAGAAATTCAATCATCATCTGAACTTAAGGGAACTTACAGCCGGTGGCTCCCTCTCTCTGGAAGAAAATGATAATCTGTTTGCAAAATGCAAGCACCTTCATAACCTTTAACATATTTCACTTTTATTTATTTTAGTGTCAAGTACTTAAAATGTCAAGATTTTTTGGAAAACTGTGTTGTTTCTTTGGCTATTTGTAAGTTACATCTCCCCATAATATAGGTTTGAAGAAAAATCCGCGCCGATGGAACTTTTCTAAAATTGTGCCAGTCCTCTTCCGAGACACCCCAAAATCTATACACGCTTTTGTCAGATGTAAATTCTATCTCTAAAACTTCGCACTGTGGGTCATATCCCGCTCTGGCAATCCCTTCCTGCGGCATACTCACATATACCATCCTATCTTCTTTTGCAAAATCCCAAAAAATATTACCCTTTTTCATTTTGATTCCACCTTTTTATTGTATTTTCGCAAATCCCCCTCTTTCTCTACACAACCGCGTTCCGCCCCATTCCCTCCTTTCCGCATATACAAAAACAGTGAGTCCTAAAACTCACTGTTTTTTGAATCTTCTTTTTCCTGTTTCAACATATTTTCATATGTTTCAATGTCTACCGGTTTGGAATAATAATATCCCTGTACATAATAACTGCCGATTTCCCGCAAGAACTGCACCTGTTCTTTGGTCTCAACACCTTCTACAATTACCTGCAACTGCATGTTTTTGGCAAGATCAATCAGAGTATGTAAAATAAATCGTCCCTTTTCTACATCTTCTCCGCCGTCAAGGAATTTAAGATCCATTTTAATAATGTCAAGGGGTACTTCTTTCAGCATATTTAAAGATGAATATCCGCTTCCGAAGTCATCCATGGCCACTTTAAATCCGTCACTGCGCAGTTCCTTAATTCTCTTATAAATAATATCTGTATCTTCCGCACAAATCGTCTCTGTGATTTCCAGTTCGATATCATCGGGCTTTAACTGATATTTGCCGATAAGTTCCGCCAGTTTATCCCTCAGTTCCTTACCATAAAAATGGGCACGGGATACATTGATGGAAATGGGCAGATTTTCATATCCTAACTTTTTCAATTTGGCTATTACACGGCAGGTTTCTTCCCAGACATAATAATCCAAACGCACGATAAAACCGTTCTTCTCGAATATGCCGATAAACAGCCCCGGCGGAATCATGCCCTTCTGGGGGTGTTTCCAGCGTACCAAAGCCTCGCCGCCGATAATTTTATCCCTGCTGATATCATACTTCGGCTGTACAAATACACAGAACTGCCTTGTTTCCAACGCTTTTTCCATGTCGTTTTCAATTTCGGTTTCCCGGACAATACGTTTGCGCTCTTCATCCGAATAAAATCTGATGTATTCCGACCTTTGACGGGAATTGTCATGGGCCGCCAGATTTGCCCTGTCACACATAATATTAACAGGCAGTTCTTTCTGGTCTTCTATCATGAACACACCATAAATCGCTTTAATATCAATTTCGTCCAAAAATGTTTTAAAACGCTTCGGAAGGCTGATGTCTTCAAAATCTTTTTTGGCAAGACACATATAAAAATGGTCACCGTTAAAACGTGCCAATATGTATTTGCGTCCATAGACCAACTCCTGCAATTCATCTGCCATATAACAAAGCAATTTATCGCCGGTGCTCATGCCATACAAATCATTTACCACTTTGAAATTGGAAATATCCATCATCAGAATGCACATTTCCTCCGTGGATTCATCAATCATTTTGCGTGCTTCCTCATAAAAACAGGCACGGTTGTAAACACCGGTTAATTCATCCTGTTTATTTTTTTTACGCAAAAGTTCATATTCCTTGCGTTCAAATTTAAGCGAAGTTATCCGGCGTAACAATACTGTATAAACCGTAACACTTATAATCAGGCACAACGCAGAAAAGATTATCCATCTTTGATAACGATATAAGAAATCTGTTATTCCCTGGTCATAAGGATTAGAAATCAGTTCCATGGACACCAGATTGCTCTTTTCTTCTTCTGAAATATAACTAATGGTTTTGTTTATAATATCAATCAATAGTTGATTTTCTGCACTACCGAAAAGACACATACCATTTGTATACACTTTGCCCGGATATTCCACAAGATTATCTGCATATCTGGGCTTCTGCAACAGATATGTAATCATATATGCATCCTGAATGGCAACATCTGCATCACCTTTTATTACTGCCTCCAGACAATCCGTAGTACTGTTATAATACTTTATGGTACAATTGGGTACATCCCGTTCCAAAAGAGGGGGTAAATATCCCATTTCCCCGGTAATAGCAAAAACCCAATCATCCCGCCCTGTTTTCAGCACCGTATCCTTATGTTTTACATAGGACAACTGCGTTTCCAGCAAAATGGTACTGGTTGCTATTTCTGTACCCAAATCACTTTCTTCCAAGGCACTTTCCGCACGTAACATCAGATAATCGCCCTCTACGATATGCTGGGTCTGTTCTTCCATAGTCATAGGCGTTGTTACGATTTCTATTTCAAATTCCAAACCGCTTTTTTCAGACAAAAGATTCAGGTAATCTACAAAGACACCATCCATTTCACCGTCTTCTATGTAACTTAAAGGCTTGGATCCCTGCATCAGTTTTACACTTACGGGCTCTGTTTTTTCAATATATTCAGCCTCTTGTCTTGTAAACATGGGACTGTCGGAAATAGATGCCATACCATAATATTTTTCTGTCAGTTCCGCCTCCACAGACGGCTCCATCACTTTCAATCTCTGAAGCGCATAATCCAGTTCTTCCATCAACTGAGTATTCATTTTTCCGGTAATACAATAAATAGCCTTTGTACCAAAACGGTCTACAATTTTCACATTTTCATGACTATACAAACTTCCTACAGCCGCAATATCCACACTGCCATCCTGCAAAGCGTCCAACGCCATCTGCTCTGAATCGAAATATACTTCTTCTATTTCGATTCCCTCTTCGGCTGCATGGGAAACCATCTCCTTGGAATGAAGACTTCCCGTCATCATCCCAACTCTTTTCCCATTCATAACTTCATGGTCCATATAATAAATGTCGCTATCATTCTTGGCATAAACAATCGTATATTCATATCCAAAAGGAACACTGGTATACAAATAATCTTTTTCCCGTTCCGGCGTGCGTTGCACCATGCAGAGCAAATCAATCTCGCCGCTCTTAGTCATAGACATACAATTTTCCCATGTGTCATATACAAATTCATATTCCCAGCCTGTATATTCCCCAATCTTTTCCAGATACTCCACTCCGTATCCATAAAAATGTCTATCACTCTCCTGCACAAAATCAGCCTGCTCCATAAAACCGACTTTTATCTTCTTTTCTTTGGCATTTACCTGCATCCCGGTTAATATACCGGCTTTTGATAATACACCGGCAAGTAATGCAAACAGCGCCACATAAATCCATAGTTTTTGATATTTAAATGCTTTCTTTTCTCTTTTGTGTTTCATCAGACTACTCCCATCCTCACTATAATTCTTATATAGTCTTAGTCATACTTTTCTACATTAACACGTTAATTATATCATTAATTAAGTCAATTTCAAATAATTTTTTGAAATTAAAGCAAAAAAGAAAGCAAAATTAATATAAATTGCGTTTTGGTGTATAATTATCGGGAAATTTTATCTCTAAATGACTTATAATTGAAACCGAACAAGGGCCAAACGGCATTTCCTGCCATTCAGCCCTCTCTTAATTTTCCCTCTCTATGTTTCTGTCAGGAGTTTTTAGCAAATCTTTCCTCCATCACTTCACACAAAGAAATAATTTCAGTTTCCTTAATAATCTGCTTTCTCCACTCTATCGGTACATTGTCATATCCATAGTAAAGGACTGCCAAACCACCTGCAATTGCTCCAATCGTATCGGTATCGCCGCCGAGATTTACTGCCCTAAGTAAGCCTTCTTCCAACGTATCCGTTGTAATCAGACTCCAGATGGCTGCTTCCAAACTATCTACCACATAACCGCTGCTTTTAATCTCATCTTCACTGCACTTTGCAAACTCATCCAATTGAAACAGTCTCGTGTAGCACGCCAGTTCCACATAATTACCAATATCTTCATGGTAAAAATCCACAGCATCATCTACGCCGCTTTGTAAACGTTCCGGCAGACTTGCGCATCCTTCAATGATATTTTTAACCATAAAGTAATAGATTCCGCAAGCCATTTTAGACCGCCGATGATTATGGGTAAGCGCTGAAACCTGATGTACACATTCCATGGCTTGTTTCAAATCCCATTCTTTATTGCAAACCTTTTCATAGGCATAAAGACAGGCCGGCATGATTCTCATAAGAGCGCCGTTTCCGTTTGCCCATTCTCCTGTCTTTCCACAGGTTTTGTAATCTTTTTCTCCTATATATTTACAGATTGCCTCCACGCAGGTATTTCCCTGATCGAAGGCCTTACCTGCCGGAGTATACTTGCCAAAGCACATCCACTCAACAAACTTCCCCATAATATCTGAGTAATTCACTTCTCCCTTTTCTCTGATACTATCGAGAGTTGCTAATGCCATACTACTGTCATCAGACCATGTTCCCGGAGGCATATTATAGGTTCCGTAGCCTTGTATTGTTTTCACCGGCTTATTGTTTAATTCAGCTCTATCAACAAACTGTACAGGCATTCCGAGCACATCGCCTACCACAACACCCATCATGCCGTTTACCCATATATTTTTCATTTTCTATCCTCCATTTAAACGTAGAACACTCAAATACTTCGTGACTAATTTCGCGGGTGGCTGACATGTACCTCTTTTACTACTCCCGGTAAGAATTGTTCTTCTTCAGAAAGCCAAGTAATTCCATAGGTATTCCGGAAAAATTCTTTTTTCAGGAAAATGTATTCACTTCTTGACATACTAAGGAAATCTTCTCCATGTTCTTCTAAAATTTTATGAAATTCATCGCACTTATCATAATAATCCTGTGATGTAAAATATCCGCCCGTTCTGTATTCCGGGAGTAAAAGAGCCTCTCTGTCAACCTTAGGAACAGATTCATATTTCCCTATAAGGTTTGACTCATAAGTCAGTAATAGATTCCTTTTTCTTTCTATTTCTTTTTTCAACACTTCCATTTCCTGTCTTAATTTAAGAGAACCGAGAACTATCTTGCTTCCTCCGAATCCCGGAATCATTTCAGGCTTACACAAAAGTTTCTTTTCTTCCAGTTCCTTTTCCAATTCTTCAATTTCCTGTCTTAATTCTTCCTTGATTTTTTCTCTATCAGCCATAATAACCTCCGCATTATCATCCTTTGAAATTTTTTACGGTGTTTCTAACACGTCCCCTAATTCTATGTCTTCTTTCTCATCTACATATATTTCATAACATTCTTCCAACTGCGCGATTTCAAAGGTTGCTTGGGCAAGCCCCTTTTTTTCGTCCCACTTCGCCGTTGCCACCATAATCTTAGCATCCTTTTCCTTTACGGGTACAAGAATCACAGTCACATCTGCCTGTTTTTTACACCGCACCGTCACAGATGCTTTTCCTTCTTCATAGTGCACCGTCACCGGCTTTTGCTCTTCGCTGTCACTACTGCGCACGGCCGCCTGTACTTTTATAAAGTCAGCCTTTGCCACTGATATCTGTTTCAAAAGTCCCTGTTCCAAACGTCCGGCTATTTCTGCCATACGCCGGTCTTTAGCCATCATTCCCAGACGCAAAGCTACGATTTTACGGCGTATCTGTGTTTCCTGCCTCACAAGATTCAGCGCCAAAGCCATGTCTGCCTCCTTCGTCATTGTAGACAAAAGAAGCATTTTATCCAGCCTTTCCCTGCACAATTCACAGGTATCCAAATGAGCCATAAGAGGCTCACAAAACATCATATACTCTTCCGAAAAATCCGTATCTTCTGCGTATCGCTCTAACTCTTCGTAAGTCAAATGTCCTTTTTCCATCCGTCATATCCTTTCACTGGAAGCAATATTCTGCTTCTGCCTCTATTAACTGACGCTTAATTTTCTCCCGAAGGCGCAGGCTCCAGTTTTCAAAATCTTTGACCGTAAAGTGCTCCCCAAAAATAAGTTCACCGATATAAATATTGTCCTGCAACTCATCCATGGCGTCCAAAAAGTCATTACTCCACCTAAGCGGCACCTGCGGCATCCACTCCCGCATTTCCTTCAAAAAACGCTCTGCTCCCTGCCATACCCGGTCCTGTTTTAAGTTCTCATAAGCCCATTTGGGCGATGTCAGTTCCTTAGTATACGGATGATACTTCTGGAATAAAATCATGGTAAAACCGCAGCTTACTGTCCGATAAGGCTTCTGTTTCCAATCCATTAAAATTGTAATGTACTTTTTTACCAGTTCAATCATCTCCAGCCGTTCCTCATATTCAATCACCAGACGCTCGGGAGAACGGTAAAGCAAGCTGCATTCGGATGATTCCGGTTCCTGCTCCAAATCTCCCTCCAAATCAAGCAACATACGGCTACGCTTTTTTTTCCAATTCCACACCTTATTTTTAACAATCTGTGCACAATAAGTTGCAAACATCGCCTGTTCCTTTTGAAAACTATGCAGTACATTTGTTGCCACATAGGCCAGCACTTCATTTGCAATATCTTCGATTTCCGTCTCATCCACGTAGCGGCTTTCATTCATGAATTTCCATGTCATATACTTCAGATAACGAAACAGTTTTTCATAAAACACATCCATATTTCTATCCGGTTCCATGCAAAATGCATCATATTCCGCTTCAACATCTGCGCTAAGTGATGTATAATGTTCCATAGAAGTCCCTCCTAAAATCCACTACTTTTCCAATATGGTTATTATAGCAAATTTTCATAGAGACTTCCACCAATAAATACAACGGAGATATGTTTTTCATGTCAATTTCAAGCGAACTTCAACTGGCAAAAACAGCATACGAAACCGGGCAGTTGTCACAGGCTTATTCCCGCAACAGTTCCTTACTTGCTTCCCATGTAATGCAGGCTGATTTTGGTGCCTGTACAAGGGACAGACTTTTGGAATACTTAGATGTGGTGACTCTCCAACAATCTTTATTGGTGCTTTTTAACCGGCCGGCGGATTATCTGGCACTGGAGCCTTATGTAACTGAATTGGTTTCATTGATTTTTGCACAAGATGCCGACTTTTACTATGCCATCCATGCCTTCGATGCCTGCGAAGCAATGACCACTCACGCCTTTCTTACCGAAGCGTACGATTATAAAAACAAAGCAGTTTCCCTCCTAAAAAAACATTATGGCACATGCCCGTACCTGTCCTTTATGGAGGCAATTTGTAATGCCCAGATTGCGTTTTATATGGAGGACTATTACACAGCAATTGACGAAGCGACCACCGCCGATAGTCTATGGTATGTATCGGAAAATGAGCAGGTTTCCATGCCCCATCCCGCTAATGCTGAAGCATCTTTTCACACCATCAAGCGGCTTGGAATCAATAATTTACTGCTCCTTTGCAATTCTTATGGAAAAATCAATAACCCCAAGTCCGCCATCGGACTGCTTACGGAGTTATTAGCCCAAAACGTATTCGACTATTACCAGAAAATCTCTGCCGAAATTACCCTTGCAGAATTGTATGTAATCGCAGGAGAAACAGAACTTGCCCGTCCCCTTTATGAGACTTACAAAACCAGTAATTTTTCCAATTATCCGGGGCTGACCGCAGCCTTAAACAGTCTTTCCTATATTTTTGAAACGTCTCCCGATGCCTTTACACCGGAAGTTCCAAGCGTACCATGCTGTTACAGCCGGAATATGTTTACCGTTTCCCGCTATAATTATGGTCTTGGGCTCGTTTCCGCCGGCAAATATCAGGAAGCACTGACTCAATTTCAGGCTGTGGGTGAAACAGGCTATTCCATGCAACTTGCCCTGCTTGCTTCTTTCGACCGTTCATCCGACATCGAGAACTTACGCACCGACGTGAATGCTTACTTTTATCGGCAGACCGGTCAGATTATCAGGCACTATGAAGAATCCCTTGCCTACAACCACCTTGCCAGACTGCAATATCACTTTAACCTTACACTGGGCGCTTATTGTCATCCGAAGTTGTCTTCTGCCCTGGCATATGAGTTTCTGTTAAATACTAAATACATCGGTCTTGAGACCTCCTATCTTCAAAAAAAACAGCAGCCACATTCCCTTGTGCAGGCCCCCTTTGTTATGCAGCACCTGCCGGAAGACACCTTGCTTTTAGAATATACCCATGTACGCACTATAGACACCGTCTCCTACGGTGTATTTGTCGTGTCCCAAAAAGAGATTACTTATATTCCGCTGGGTGAAATTGGTGCCATCGATGATGCGTTACAGGAATGGCTCCGCCTCCTTTTGGAAATGCCTCATGCCACCGGAACGAAAGCCCGGCTTCTTTTAGCCGACTATCAGACAGTCAGTCAGCGCTTACGCAGACTGCTTTATCTGCCCCTTCGAGCGCATCTTGCAGCGTATCATACGCTTCTTATCGCACCGGCCGGGGAACTGGTAAACTTTCCCTTTTCCCAGCTGTCCCTCTCCGGGGACAAGACACTTGGCGATACCTATGCCATCCGTTACCTGAATACCGGAAAGGAATTGCTTGGCACAGCCCCCTCGTCCTATCATTTTTGTGCTGATACTGCAAAAGCCCTGGTCGTTGGAAATCCCAGTGTTTCCTGTTTTGTAAATCTGCCTTTTGCAGAGTCAGAGGCGGATATGGTATCTTACTTCCTACACACCACCGCCTGCAAAAACGAGCATGCCACCATTTCTTATGTACAGAATGCACTGAATGAATCCCCGGATATCATACATATCGCTGCCCATGGCATCTATCAGGCACCTGTTACAAAAAATGAGGCAGTAGACTGGGATATCCTCTATTACGCCATGCAACACAGTGGTATCGTCCTGGCAGAGGATACCCTGCTTTCTTCTGCTACGCTTGCCACACTGGATTTAAGCCACACGAAACTAGCCGTTCTTTCCTGTTGTCACTTAGGCCAGTCTGCCTACCTTGGCACAGAAGGGGCTTACGGACTGCGCCGTGCCCTCCGTCTCGCAGGTTGTCATGCACTGATTATCAGTCTGTGGCAAGTGGATGACGCTGCTTCCTATTTGTGGATGAAGGCATTCTATGAAGCCTTTACACTTAGCGGTACTTCCATTGAAGATGCGTTTTTCATCGCACAAGATACCGTAAAATCATACGAACAAAACGGATGCAAGCCTTATGCCAGCCCTTATTACTGGGCAGGCTTTATTCTGGTGTCTCCCCATTGATTTTTTCTAACCCTATTACTTCTCTAATCAGTTCCTCCGTTAAGTTTAGCTCGTTGAGTTCTCCGAGATGTATATGGTTCAGCTCATGGTAGATTGAAAACAAATATTTCCCATCTTCGGTATTTATATGGAATGTAAGTTTAGGAAAATCTTCGACATATTTCTCTATCATTTCTTTCATAACACCCAAAGTTTCGCTAAATTTACATTTTCTGCAAAAATCGGGACCGTAGTAAAACTCTGATGGCTCCGTATACCCCTCAACAACTACATTCAGATTTATTAATTCCTCTAATGCCGGTGGCGTTCTATCTTTAATAGATGAGTCATTCAGAAAACATCGCTCAAAAACATCTAAAACCTGAGGTTCTAACTCTTCATACCCATCTTGGATTTTATATTTTGGCTTAACTCCGTGTAGTTCAAACATGAGTTTTTTGTTTTCATCATAAGCTAATATGTGTGCTGTTCTCAATTTCCCTTTGTAATGCTCGCAAAACAGTTCGATTTTAGAAAAGCATTCCTCAAACGGAACCTCAATCTTTAGGTTTATAATAATTTCCCTTATATCCGGGAAAAAGTACAGTGAAACATTGTTCATAAAATCTCGTCTCCTTTCTGTTTTCCGGTTTCATATACTTTATTTCCCTAATGTCTGAAACCCTCATTTTTTTATGAAAAAAAACAAATAAAAAGAAACTGTACACTTACAGGGTAGCCTGATGCTCCCCGCAAGGTACGGTTCCTTTCATTCTCTTTTTGCTTCACTGCTTCCGGCTGCTCAAAAATCCCCTTTTAACATATCCTCCCCGGCCTTATGCAATTCGGCAATGCTTATCTTATTATAATTCTCATTAATATATTTTTCCCACTTCTCAGCCAGTTGCCTGCCCCCTCTTGACTCCTTAAGTTTTTCTTTAATTCTACTCGTTCGACGAAGCCAACGTATTCTTTTAAGATACCATTCATCGGCCATAATATCGGATAATTTTATGGACTCCGGAAGTTTTTGGGATAGTCTTTCAAAGAATCGGAAATAGTAATCTATTCTTTCATAGGTGTCCCCTATTTCTGACTCATTTCTTCCCTCTGCTCTCCGCAGCAACAACTCCATATAAATGTTTTTAAAAATAAGTTCTATATACCGCTGTACCTCTTCCGGTGTACACCCCTCTGTACCTGTTTCTATCATCTGTAAAAATTTCTCACATTTTTCCTGATAGATTCCTTCTACCGGAGAGCAGACAAGCAACGCGAGATGTTCTCTATTATTTAGCCCTCCCCACCTCGTCTTACAAATAAAATCATAATTCCATAAAGACAATTCGTCATGCCTTCGAATTACTTTATAAAACATTTTATTCTCTTCGTAGTATCTTCGGTCTGTTTCCACCCACTCTTTCCAATTTTCAATCAAACGTTCAAACTCTGTGTTCAATGCAATGGAATCATATTGGGGCATCTGACCAATTGCATCTTCCAAATATTGATAAATGCGACTATAAAGGTTTCTCAAACCTTCCACTTTCATCACGTTAGGCTGATTCAAAATCCATTCATCCGCCCACTTCTCCCACTTATCGATACGCGCATTAATAGTCTCTACATTGTCATCGCCCAGATATTTCCCGGGTCTCAAAGAATCGTAGGATAAAGTGTCATATTCCACTTTGTCCCTGATTTTTTTCCATTCCAAGGCCTCTGTTTTCCAATCCTCCAAATGCCGGTACAATTCCTGCTTTCCAAGTCTTAAAATCCACTGTCGGAAACTAAGTACACCTTCTTTTTCTTCATAAAGTGTCTTTATAAATGCGTCCCACTCCTTTAGAGACCAGTTTGCACATTCCCTTTTACACAAGTCACCAAACTCTTCCAAAGAAGTACATACTTTATCCTTGTATAAAAATCCCTGATGCAGTCTGTCCGCAACTTTGTGATACGCCTTTACATAATCCTCTGTGGTCCCTTTATTTGGCTCTGCAGTATCCGAAAGCAATGCAAGAAATTCGTCTTCCGCCCCCGCGTATCCATAAAGAGAAAACAGTTTTTCTCTTAACATCAGACATGCATTACGTATATTCACCTCCCGTCTATCATAGGAACGCTCCCAATCGTCCTCAAGATTCTTACCCATAACCATTGTCAAATATTTTTGTTCCCGTGTGTCAAGTTCTCTTCTGAAAAAATCCTTTAATTTTTCACTATTCCAAAGATTTAACACTGCCCACTCTCCGCCAATCGCGTAGTACCAGCCGGCATTTTCCCAATAATCAAAGAAACAAGGGATTTCTTTTAAAGCAGGTTCAAAATAATGAATTGCCTGTGCAAACAAGATATCTGCTGTCAAATCATTTTCCGGATCCCACATGGCATTATAAATTTCTTCAAAATGCCTTTTGTTTTCATCCTGTATGGCTGCATCCGCATCCACATAGGTATGCCAGAAATCATTCCAATCTCCGCACTTAAAGGTGGTTATGGCGTCATCCCAGTTATTAATAAATTCCTGCACAAGACTTCTGCTGTCAGAACAAATTTCGCCTTTGAACCTTACCGGAGTGATGTAGCAATATGTGGGCTTCTCCACGCTTTTCTCCAATATATATTTATAACTCATAGCCGTCTTCTCCACCTTTCTGCCGCATCCGTATCTTTTAACTGTCCCAGCTGTCCGTGCTCTAAAATATCGGCCATACGACTAATGGCTTCACGTTCCCCTGCTTCCGCCGCCGCTTTATAGCAACTAAATATTTCTTTTGTGGTCGGAAAATCATTCTGCATAACAGCCCTTAAAAACTCATCCTGTTCTGCTACCTGCGCAAAGCGAAGTGCCGCATAGGTATTCCCTTTCCTTGCCAGTTCACGCAAGCGTTTAAAGCCGGCCGGCTTTCCCCTAACATTACCGGAATTACACTCATTATAACTTTCCTCTGCCTCCTCCCATTGAACCTGATGCTTCGTAACCCATGCATTGCAGCGATTATATTCTTCCCTGCATTGCTCACGCACCTTGGGATCTGTTGCATAGGAACTGCCTTCACTGTAATAGCTTATCGCCTTCTCATACACATTTTTTTCTTTGTACAGATTACCCAGAAACAAGTATACATCAGTGATACAACTTCCATCCTGGAACTCGTACTCTAATACATTTCTATAAAAAACGATTTGCTCTTCGCGGTTGAGTTCTCTCAAAAGTCGTCCTTTATATTTCAGCCATTTATCGCGCTTATACCTGTCCTCTGTCCATTTACCTATTTGTGCCGCCTTATTATAGTATGCATAGGCAATGGAGGGATTACAAACCATATTTTTGCCAAACTCATAACGCCAGCCGTACCACTCAAAAAGTTCTTCACGCACTGCCGGTATAACATCCTCACGATAGAGCATGCCCTCCAAAAAAACCTCTAAATCTTTCTGTTCCTGCGGCCTTTGCTCCATGTAATTGCTAAGCAGAAGTTTCTCAAGTATTACGGTAGCCTCTTCATCCCTATTTGCTACGTTACATAATAATTTTTGTGCCTCATCGTATCTGCCCGCTCTAAGATAAAGCTGTCCCTCCAGGCATTGAGCACACCATGTATATGTTCCCTCGTTTTCTATCAGTTCCCGTAGCGGCACAGTTATGGATTCCTTTAACAGGTCATATCCCAGCTCTGTTCCAAGCCTGTAATAATAGAACACGACCTTCCTGTCATTTCCATTTTGCATACTTATGGCAGAACGAAGTTTCAGATATTTTTCGAATAATTCAAATGGTTCTTTCTTCTCTTCAAATCTATGCATATGATTAGAGTTAAAATCCAGTTTGGCAAATGACCATGCTTTATCTAATATAGCCTCTGCACAATCGCCCTCTATCGCAATATTTCTGTATGTCTCATTCATTTCATAAGGAAGCAGAATTCCTTCAGCATTCTTCTCCGTCACTTTCCATGCCGCACTCACACTTCCGCTTCTTATAAGAGAATCATATATGCGTGCAATTCTGTCTTTGTTCTTATGGTCTGCTTCTTCAAGTTCTGCAAGTAAGCACAGATATTCTTTGTCACTTTCCGCCTTTTTCGCCACTTCGCGATAAATTTCCTGCTTCGTCTGCACATCTGTTGCATCCTTGTATTTTCTCAGTTGTTCCGCTTTATAGCTCTCATGGGATGTCTCTGACGATTTTCTTTCCTCCGTTGCTTCATCGGGTTTTTCCATATCTGCCAGTTCTGTACTCTCTGCATCATCCTCTTCATCCGCACCGGGCAGCATCAATCCGCTGTTCTCTATTTCCCTGTCACGGAGCATTTTCTCAATCTGTTCTACCAGCGCTCTTTGTTCGTTCAGCTTTTTATACTCATCGGAATTCGGCGAGTATGCACGCTCCCTTTTACGCACATCTCTCTTAAATCTGCGAAACAACTCGTCCAATTCCTCTTCCGACATGGTCATTAGATTTTCCGCTTCCTCATAACCGGATTCATTTAAAAACAATTTTAATTGTTCCAGTGCTTTTTCTAATTCTGTCATAGTTTTCTCCTAGTTTTCAAAATCTTCCCTTCTTATGGTGCTGATTTCTTCATCCGGTAACTGCTGCAGTTGTGTCTCGGATAAAAGTATCTCGTCATTTGCTGCAAGTCTTGCGTTCATGCGTTTTACTACCGCTTCAAAACAGTTACGCACACCTCTGGCATTACCAAAATCCGGGTAAGCCTTTTCCTGCTCTCTTACGATATAATCTGCCACGCAGTCCTCTAAGTCCGTATCCAGCTTATAACCCTCAAGTTCTGCTTTTTTATAAAAAATACGAACCATCTCATCTAAGCTGTAATCTTCCAGGGTAAGTTTCGTATTTAAACGGCTTCGCAGACCCTGGTTATGCTTTAAGAGTTTTTCCATTTCTTCCTCATATCCTGCCATAATTACCATAAGGTCATCACGATTATTCTCAATCGGTGCAAGCAGCGTATTCAGCGCATCCTTACCAAATTCATCATGGTCACCGTTTACCAGATTATAAGCCTCATCAATAAACATAATACCGCCCTTGGCACGCTCTACTTCCTTCGTCACTTTTGCCCCGGTCTGTCCCATGTATCCTGCCACCAGTGATTCTCTTCGGATTTCTACAAAAACGTCCTCGCTTTTAATCAGTCCGGCTTTTCCGTAAATCTTGCCAATTAAACGCGCAACCGTAGTCTTACCGGTTCCGGCATTGCCCATCAAAATCATATGCAAACTTCCCGGAGAGTACGCAACACCGGCTCTTCTGGCACGCTCCTGTGCAATTTTACTGGACTTAATTTCGTCCATAATATGCTTTTTCACACCCTCCATACCGGTTAGGTTATTTAGTTCATCCAAATAGTCATCTAAGGTTTTTTCGTTCTCTGTCTCATGACCGATATATTCTTCCACATCTATTTTGCGGATGGTTCTTCTGTCCACGCTCTGCTCGATTTTCTGATTCAGCACACGCACCGCCAGTTTTTGAAGCATCCCCTCTAACATGTTCCGGATTTCTCCGGCATTTCCAAAGTTGCTACGGCTCATCTTGCTCTTAATCAGTCGCTTTACCGCTGCTTCTGCATCCGTATGTAAATAGTAACGGCGTTTTGCCAGCATGGAGTTAAAAATCTCCATCAACTCATCTTCGTTATAATCTTCAAAATGCAACTGGTGCGGGAACCGTCTCGCCATACCCTCATTCACAGCAAGAAGCTGGCGCATGGGCTCCTCGTAGCCTGCCATAATCACCATCAGACGGTCGCGGTAATTCTCCGCTCTGGTAAGCAGCGTATTAAATGCTTCCTTACCAAAGTCATCATTATCTCCGGTCACCAGGTTATACGCTTCATCAATAAAGAGCACACCACCCATGGCCTTTTTCACGACCTCATCTACTTTTAAAGCCGTCTGACCGGAATATCCGGCCACCAGACCATCTCTGGTCACTTCCACAAAAATATCACCTCTCGGCAAAATACCGATTTGTCCGTAAATCTTGCCAAGCAAACGGGCTACAGTTGTCTTACCGGTTCCCGGAGGGCCAAGCAATAGCGTATTTAAGGAAACAGCCTCTTCGTCCTCATTCCCTTCTTTCCGGTTCTTTTCCCGGGCTTCAAACAGCGCAATTTTCTCGTTCACTTCATCCTTTACGGTAGCAAGGCCGATTAAGGAATCTAATTGTTCTCTTAATTCCTCTAAGGGCTCCTCCTGCTCATCCTGCATCACAAAATCCCGATCCTCATAGCAACGCGCACCGCCTTCTTTTGCAACACGATAAGCCAGATTCTTTTTTGCTTCGATGATAACCTGCTGAATGGTATGACCGTTTGCAAAGTCGCCCAATACAGACTTCTTCCGAAGTTCCTGATAAAACTGCTCTTTTCCTTCATCCGAAATCTCATATTCGTCTTTTTCTATCATCTGCAAACCAATCTGGTGCAACTGGCTGCCGGAATATACCGGAATTTTCAGATAAGTTACATAGTTTTTAATCTTGGAATTATTGGAAATCAGGCTATCCATTGCTTCCATTTCACCCAAAAACAGGTAAAAATGCTCCTGCCCCAGACACGCATCCTCCAATAACTGCTCCAATAACAGCCAAATCTGATTTTTCTCTTCTCCGCCTTTTTCCGACTGTGCCGGTGCGCTCCAGAGATATTCCGCATTGTTAATGATTATGACAGGAGGGGCATCCTCCAAAACCTCCTCCATACTCTCCATCAGGGAAACAGCGCTAATTTCCAGAGGTTCTCTTTTCTTTGAAAGTCCTGCCTCGTACAAAAGCTCTGTGATAATATACGCAAGTTTTGTCTTACCGCTGCCCACCTGTCCGGAAATCACAAAATTAAACGGTACCGCAATCCGGTCAATCTGATTCCCGTTCACCTGTAAGTGCTGATAGAGTGCACCGATTTCCTCTTTGATTTCGTCCACGCCTATCATGTCCTCAAACAACTTCTCTACCGCTTTCGGAACCTCTCGTTTCACTCTCTTTATTGTAGGCACAAAAACCTTTGCTTTTTTTCCTGCATCCCCGCCGGATTGAAGCATTTCTTCGGCTTTTCTCTTATTTGCTTCGTCCGAGCTTCTTGCCAGAATCTGTTTCAAATAATAGGTTCTGTTCAAATATTCTGCCGCCTCAAAATAAATCGCATCCTCATAGGAAATCATATTATCCAGCATTTTTTGCGCCAGTTCTTCTAATCTGCTGCGCTCTGCTCCGCTTTGCTTTTCATAAAAAAAGCGCGCAATCGCCTCTGCTTCTCTTGATTTGCCAATCGACACCGTAAGCAGTTTCTCCCATTGCTCTGCCGATGCCCCTGTCTTTAGATACAATTCGCCCAAACGCTCTACCTGACGACGCTGTGGTCGAAGTTCCACCAGACGTTCCCACCATACAACAGCCTCACTTGCTCTGCAAAGTTTCCGATAACTTTCTGCCACCTTTATGACTACCTCTTCCTCTGCTATCTCGCTTGGCTTGACATCTGCATATAGTGCAGCAATCTTTTCGTAATTTCCTTCTTTGTAATATTCATGAATCATTATGTAACCACACCTTTCCAATGCTTGTAGACTTTACCCTGCTATTCCAGTATCTTCGACGCTACAAGCCCCGACATCTCCCTCTGCTGTTCTTCGCTAAGATTATTGATCCGAGGCACCTGATACTCCTTTAAAAAATCAATGGACGGAATCTTCATTCCCACTTCAATCAAATGGTCGCTGTTTACTCGAATCCGCACGCGGACCTTGGTCCCTTTGGGGAGGCTGTCCGGCAATTTAATATTCTGCTCCGTAAATTTATTTCCGGCTTCTGTTAATTCAATTTTAATGTAGGTCTGTCCTGCGTAGGCTGTAACAAATTCCTGCTCTACCTCTGCTACAATAGGGGTGTTTTCTTGGATTAGAATATAGTCCTCTTTTTCTCTGGTAACAGCATCCTTGGTAATCAGCAGACCAATGGAATGTGCACACACATCCTCCAGTTTCAGCGAAATCTTTGCTTCTTCTGCTATCTGCGATGCTTCCCCTATTCCCAGTTCCTGATAGCGCATCCCTGCATAAAGCGCTGCACCGTATGACACTGCCTTATCCGGGTCAATGGCTTCGGACGGCTCTTTTCCAAAAAAATCTTTTATACTTTCTCTCACATACGGGATACGGCTGGAACCGCCTACCAGCACGATTTCATCCACATCTGACGGCTGCAAATCCTTATAAAACAGCATATCGTCCATAACATCCCGTGTCCGGAAAACATAGGGCTCTATCAACTCTTCAAAACATGCTCTGGTAATCTCAATATCATAGGATTTATGCTTCACACTGACAGTCATATTCACGGTCGAAATGTCCGGCTTTGACAACTGCTTTTTACACTCCTCAGCCTCCAGTAAAATCTTCGCCCGCTCAACGCCATACTTATCTTTATTTAAGTCGATACCGTATTCCTCTTCAACCTTATCCACAACATATTTCTTTATTTTTTCATCAAAAAAGATACCGCCTGCCTCATGCTCTTCGCCCTCAGCTATAACAGTCAGTTTTCCCTCGGAAAGTTCCATGAGCGTAGCGTCAAAAGTACCGCCGCCCAAGTCATAAATCATGACATTTCCTTTTTTCCGTTCCGTCTTATGACAATAGTACAAAGCGGCAGCCTTTGGCTCGTCAATCATAGAAATAAACGCAATATCTGATACACGTCCTGCAAGTTCTTTGTCCGTTTTTATTGCCTCAATTGCGCCTTCTAAGGCTTGCTTCGTGGCAGTTCGCTTTATTTCATCAAAATAAGTCGGCACGGTAATGACAATACCCTCAATATCTTCATCCTGTCCGGCTAATACATCCTCTAACATACGTCTGATAATCAAAGCCGATAGTGCCTCCGGCGTATATTTCGTATTATCCTGCTCCAATGCGGCATCCCTAAAGCCCATTATCCTTTTGATGCAATTACAGATTTTTTCCGGAAAGTTGAGCGCCTTCTCCTTGGCATTTTTGCCAACGATTACCTTATCTTTGTCTACATACACAACCGAGGGTGTGGTGGGCTCCTCCTCACGATTTAAAATAATCTGCGGATTCCCCTTTTTATCCAGATAAGACACTGCTGAGTATGTGGTTCCTAAGTCAATTCCGATTAACATTTCCAATACCTTTCTATTCCATCACATTTGTACTTCCATCTTTGTAAACAACACAGATTGCATCCATATAAATCTCCACGATAAAAAGTTTCTCGTTTTCCGGAAGGGGTTTCCCTCGCATCTCACACTGTGCTTCATATTTCATACGTACCTGAAATGCTCCATCTCCCCTTAACCACTGTCGTTCTTCCTGCTCACTCCTTGGCTGTACATGCCGGATTAGTTCCTCTGGTGAGTGATATGCACTCCCCGGGCAGCCAATAATTCCATATTTTAACAAAGCGTAGGTATTACAATCCGGCCAAACTGCTCCAATACGTACTTCCGGAGCCGGCAACTGCGCTATGA
Source organism: Lachnospiraceae bacterium (assembly GCA_017468395.1). Taxonomy (GTDB): domain Bacteria; phylum Bacillota; class Clostridia; order Lachnospirales; family Lachnospiraceae; genus Acetatifactor. Next base: position 62,498 of record JAFUIR010000013.1, read on the forward strand.
ATTTCTCCGTCGCAACGCGCAGCTCCTCTTCCAACGCTGCATGCTGACGCCTTTTCTCCTCAAGGCGCTTTTGTTTTTCCTTGAAACGCCTTACGCTTGCGCCGGTATCCACCCTTGCACTTTTCCAGTTTACCTGTTCCCGGGGCTGTTCTATTTCCGTCTGTATCTCTGGCTCTTCCTGCACCGGCTCGTTTGTTATCTCATCCAAAACATCAGAGGTAGGAAGTGTTACCGCCTCCTGCTCTAATTCTGCTTCTAAGCAGGCAATTTCATCGTCCAACTCCTTCAGTTGCTCACTCAGTCTGCCCGTCTCTGCCAACAGTCGGAGGTACTCTTTTCCTCGCGGTGCTTTCAGCAATTCGATATATGCATGTTTTTGCACGGATTTTAAGCGATCCTTATCTCTTTGTAACATCATCTTCCCAAAACCGCTTGTCTTTTTGGAAGTCGCTTCTGATTTTTTCTGATTTTGCTGCATATCTTTTACCTCGCCTTTACGTCATTTTCATGAAACTACACAACCTCATTAATTACATAAAATTATATCAAATCCACACCTTAATTTCAACGTGTTTCACGGTCTCTAACTAACCGTTTCTACAGTCTTTGCTTAGGTTCTCTGTATCAAATTCTACCGGAAACCAGGCAAACTTTCTCTGGCATCTGTCACTTGTAATACGGCATATTTCCCTTTTGTATTTTTCTTTACAAATCGGTAAACCGCCACATCATCGTATGTGAGTTTTTTATCCACATAACGCCAGTTTACTTCTGCATAGTCACTTTCCTTTAATTTCTGATTAGCTCTGCGGAATGCGTGATTTAGCAGGTAGTTCGTTCCTACATTTTTTTCATATGCATCCACCTTTCCCAGATTAATGCTTTTATCGCCAAGTTCTTGCAAATCTGTGGTAAAATACAGTCTTACCTCGCTTTTCTTCACATTTTTAATATGTCCGTGTGTATTTTTCCGCCCCATTATTTTGGTGAAATTCTTTATCTCCAGTTCCTCAAGTGTCACATAAACTTGCTCCGGATACATCTTTTTTATCATTTGATAGCGTTTTTTCTCTTCTCGCGTAGCCATGTACCATTCTACATATTCTGCCTCCAATTCCATCTCATCCAATTCATGATATGTCAACAAACCTATGGCAACTTTGGACTCTATCAGTTCCCTATCAAATTCTCCCTCAGTCAATATCATGTGTCCCGGACCTACCGCTACCAGCCATCGCATATCCTTCATGTCATGTACCGGCCTTAATTTTTTTCTCGTATATGGGTTATCAAATATGTCTATTTCACAAAAACAATGTTTCTTTTTCCCCTCATTCCAACGGAAAGATGTCACCTCTTTCCACTGCTGCGGCTTTACCAGTTCCCCCGGCGGTAAAATCGGATATGGATATTCATTGATATCTGCCAGAGTGGTAAGACACGGACAGTTTCTGCCTGCCAGCACCAGCGCCTCTCCTTTTTCCTTGCTCAGGTGCTGCAAATCGAACTCCGAAAAAAGCGGCATACGCACATTGTTATCATAGATTACTTCCCCACACAGCCTGCTGATTTCCTGCAAAAGATTGTATTCCTTGCTGTACAGGTACACCCAGTTATTACAGTTGCCCGTAATTGTTTCCGCGCCGTCTTCATACTTTTGTTCCAACTGCTTCATGCCCTGCACGATAAGATGGAAGCGGATATTCCGGCTTCGGGCCGCAGTAATCATTGCATCCATATTCTCAATCTTTGGAATGTTTGCAAATTCATCAATCAGAAAGTTCATGCGAATGGGAAGTTTAAGCCCTGCCTCGCTTTGTGCCTTCTCAATCAGCACCTCGTAAAGCTGCTCTAAAAACAAACTGGCTATAAAATGATAACTCTTGTTTTCATCCGGAATTACCAGATAAATTGCATTTTTCTTGTCCGCAAGAGCCTGTAAATCCAGTCCTTTTTGAGATAGAAAATCTATAAATTCTTCGTTAATACCAAGTTTATTTAACCCCATGGATATGAACGCTTCAATACTGCCCACGGTCTTTTCCGACGGATTATCCAAACAGGAAAGTTTCTGGTACACAACACTTTCACCATATGTTTCTTTGATTTTCTCAATAGCCTTTTTCCGGTCTGCAATATAACTTTTCCAAAGTTCAAATAAACCTTTGAAATGACATTCTTCTTCGCTTGCCATTTCAAAAAGCAGGAGGATAAATCCGCTGAATACATCTACGGCTGAATTAGTCCAGAACACTTCTTCCGTAGCCTTCTCACCGATTATCATTTTTGACATTTCCGTTGCAAATTCAATGGCCTTCGTTTTCCTTCCATTGTGATAGTACCGGTACGGTAATGTCAACGGATTCCACGTTACCCCCGCCCTAAAATCACGTAAATTTACGCAACTGCATTCATACCCATAAGATGCTACATCTCCTACGGTCCGGTCATACAATTCACCTTTTGGATCTGTTACCACAAAGGATTCTCCGGCTCTTGCAAAAATACCAATGGACGGCATCGCAAACATGCGGGTCTTCTTACTTCCTGTAGCACCAAATATCATGGTGTGACTGTCTTGCGCATCTATGTAAAGTTTATTGTCCAAAACCAGCATAGGGATTCCTCCCACAGGGTACGTTTTTTCATTTATATCGATTTCCACCAGCGTTTTTGCCAACTCCTCTTGTGTCATAAAGCGTGTTCCGTTTATTCTGTTCATACTTCAGTTCCTCCTATCACAAACCCGATTTGTCTCTTTTTGGTCATCTCTTTTGCCAAGGAAGCCAACACCTGTTCTATCTCTTCCTTATGCACGATATTATCTTGCACTTCCCCGTTGATAAAACTGCAATATACAATTTCTTTTGCGATATTTTCGATTCTAATTTTTACTGCATCAGAGGTATCCCACTTTTTTCCTTCCAAAAATGCTTCCATACATAGTTTTGCTTCTGTATCTGCCTGAAACTGATACTCTTGCAGTGTATCCAAGAAAATTTCCATCTGCTCATCAGTACTGTATGGTTTTGCATATACAACCCGTACAAACCCGTAATTTTCTAATTGTTTTTTAACACTGTCAAGGCGCCTTTCTTCCCGCATTGTGTATACACAGTGCAAGTGATTTTTCTGACAGTCTATATAATTTAACAGTTCCTCTAATTCCTTTTCTTCTTTCTCTTCCTCGGGAGACGGAAGTTCCATTAAAATACTTCCGCTATAATCCCTGCCTATTCCGGCATGTCTGTTTAGCTCCATCTTAAAATGGGAAAGTATACTTCCTTCCTTTTGCTGCGCTCCGTCATCAAATACAAACCACTCCGTTTGTCCGAATAATGCTGCAATTTGCGGCATCTCTTCTATAATGTCTCTGCCATACCGTTGCACAAACAGATAATTAGGAATCGGAAGATTTCCCTTCCATGCGTCTTTCTTCTCTAAAATCTGCTGTATCTCTGTCAACAAATTACTCTTCATACTGACATCCTCCTCTTAGCCCTTGGCAAGTCCGCAACTAAATTTGTGATTTACCTTTTGTTTTCATACGTTTTATTCCCCGCAAAGATAAAACCCTCAAAAAATGAAAAAAATCTATATAATATAAAAAAGAGCAGAACCTTCAAAAAAGTTCTGCCCTTACAAAATTATAGTTTAGACAATAAACAAACCGTCTCGCAGTTTGCGGTCCAGGGGAACTGGTCCACTGCTACCGCCCGCTCCACATAGTAACCATTTTCCAAAAACACTTCCAAGTCCCTCGCCAGACTGGTAGGTTTACAGGAAACATAAACAATGTACTCAACACCGTAAGCAATAATCTTTGGCAGTGCCTTTGGATGGATGCCGTCACGGGGGGGGTCCAAAATAATCAAATCCGGCTTTTCTTCCACTTCGTCCAAAACTTTCAGGACATCTCCGGCTATAAACTCACAGTTACAAAGACCATTCAGCGCCGCATTCTTTCCGGCAGCCTCCACAGCCTCTTCCACGATTTCCACACCGATAACTTTCTTTGCAACGGGCGCCATAAGCTGGGCAATAGTTCCCGTTCCGCTGTACAAATCAAATACTACGCGCCCCTTTTGTTTATCCTCGCTACCTGCACCGCTTTCCGTGACTGTCTTGGACTTTTCATCAGCCCATTTCACATAGTCACGGACCGTGTCATAGAGCACTTCCGCTCCCATGGAATTGGTCTGGAAAAAGGAAAAGGTAGAAATCCTGAATTTCAGTCCCAGAAGTTCCTCATAAAAATAATCCTGACCATAGAGAATCCTTGTCTCGTCACTTTGCACCACGTCTGCAACAGAATCATTCAAAATGTGCAAAATCCCTGCAATTTCCCCATCCAAATCAAGGGAAAGAATCATCTCCTTATAGGAATCAACCAGTATGCCTGCTTCCTCTTTATCAACAGGCCATTGGCTGGTGGTTACCAGGGCAATCAGTATTTCCCCTGTTTTTGCTGCTTTTCTTACAAGCAAATGGCGCAAAAATCCTTCATGCCGCAATCTATGAAAATAAGAAACCTTTTTTTCACGGAAATATTCTAAGGTAGCATTTAAAATTTTCCGGTAGTCTTCATCTACAATTTTACAATCCGTAACCGCAACCACATCATAAAAACTGCCTCTTTTGTGCATGCCCAAAGATAAGGGACCGTCCTTGTACTCATCTCCGAAAGAAAATTCCATTTTATTTCGGTATCCGAATTGTACGGGACTTCCTTTAATTCCCTCCCACAAGTAGGATTCTTCTTGTTTCTCCAAAGGCGTACTTAGCAGTTTATGCACCTGTGCCTCTTTGATTTTCAGTTGCTCTTCATAGGGAATGGACAGATAGGTACAACCTCCGCACAAACCAAAATGGGAACACGGACTGCCACACTCCAGAGGGGATTTTTCTAGTACCTCCACGAGCCGGCCTTCCGCCTTCCCTTTTCTTACTTTGTTTACGCAGAGAGAGATTTTCTGTCCGGGCAGGCTGTTTTTTACTACACAGGTTTCCTCTCCGACTTTCACAATTCCTTTGTTTGGAAAGTCCACCCGCTTTACAACGCCTTCATATACCTGACCTTTTTTCATCATCATTTTCCTTTGCGTTAATTCTTTTATGATTTATTCTTCTGTGTTGCTTTCGTCCTCGAAAACTTCATCTTCAAATTCGTCTTCAAATTCATCTTCGAAGTCGTCTTCAAACTCGTCTTCAAAATCTTCCAGATAATCCGGTTTAAAATGACGATATAATGCATAAGCAACGATGCTGATTGCAACTACTGCACCGATAATTGCAAATACCCACAAAACAACATTGCATTTCTTTTTTTCTTCTTTCTTGCCGAGCAGTTCGCTTACTTTTGCTGCCTCTAAAAATGTTTCTAACTTGTTCATACGCAAACCATCCTTTCATTTTGCTTTATTATATGCAATCTTTTATTTTTCATTACTTACTGTTTTATTATACCATGAATGCTAAAATTTGACTATACTCTTTTCAATTTTGCAAAAGAAGCATACATCACTTTTTGACCTGCAGCGTCAAATTCCACGGTGACTTTGTAATCTCTGGGCTCTCTGGTAATAACTTTTACCGTTCCCTCTCCATATTTCATATGTTTTACGCGGTCTCCCTCTTCATAGTCCAATTTACCTTCAATGCCGCCGCTGCCTTTGGTAATACCCGCCACACGGTTTAAATCATCCATTCCTTTGGCAATAAAAGGCTTATCTGCATAGGCGGTAACTTTGGGTTTTATGGTTGCTTTCGGTCTAAGGTCCAGAGGCTTGGTTTCCACCGCCTTGTTCTCCATAAACCGGCTTTTGGGAAGGGGCGTGTCCATAAGCTGGGCCGGAATCTCTTTCACAAACCGGCTGATGGCATTAAACTGTGTTTCCCCACGAAGCATACGCATTTTTGCATAAGTCAGGGTCAACTCCTCTTTGGCACGGGTAATTCCCACATAAGCCAGCCTTCTTTCTTCCTCCAGTGCTTCTTCGGGGTCATCCGCAGCGATAGACATATAACTGGGGAACACTCCATCTTCCATTCCGGACATATATACATGGGGAAATTCCAAACCTTTGGCACTGTGCATGGTCATGAGAAGCACTTTGTTATCGTCCTCACTCACTCCGTCAATATCTGCCACAAGGGCTACCTCTTCCAGAAATCCGCTTAAGGTCGGTTCGTCCGTGCTTTCCTCATAAGACACAACCTTGGAAACAAGTTCGCTGATATTTTCCACCCGTCCCTGCTTTACGGCTTCTTCTTCATCGGAATCGTCCAACTCCTTCATGTAGCCGGTTCTTTCCAAAATATCATCCATCAAATCTTCCAGACTATAGCCCTGCGCTCTCGCCCTAAAACTGGTAATCAAATCCACAAAGGGCTTTATTTTTACTGCCGCTTTACCCAGCGTCATAATCTGGTCTGCTTCCTGCAACGCCTCATAAAAACTGATTTCCCTCATCTGGGCATAATCTTCCACTTTTGCTATGGTAGTTGCACCGATTCCTCTCTTAGGACTGTTAATTATTCGTTTTACCGCTATATCATCTTTTCCGTTGTCAATGGTTTTCAGATAAGCCAAAATATCTTTGATTTCTTTGCGCGAATAGAAATTCACACCCCCTACCACATTGTAGGGAATGTTTTTCATAATCAAACGCTCTTCCAAAAGACGGGATTGCGCATTGGTACGAAACAGCACTGCACAGTCCCCGTAGTATACTTCCCCACGGCCTGCTTTGGAAGCAATATCTCCGGCAATAAAATCAGCCTCTTCATAAGCATTTTCAAACTGTCGCAAATGAATCCTGTTTCCTGCGCCTTTTTCCGTCCAAAGAGCCTTATCTTTACGCTTCTTGTTATTGCTAATTACCGCATTTGCCGCATCCAGTACATTTTGTGTGGAACGGTAATTTTGCTCCAGTTTAATCACGACCGCTTCCGGATATTCTTTTTCAAAGTCCAAAATATTACGGATATTGGCTCCTCTGAATTTATAAATGGACTGGTCATCATCTCCCACCACGCACAAATTCTGGTATTTGCCCGCCAAAAGACGAATCAATTCAAACTGTGCCGTGTTGGTATCCTGATACTCATCCACCATAATATAACGGAATCTCTCCTGATAGGAATTTAGCACATCCGGGCAGGCTTTAAAAAGTTCCACAGTTTTTGCAATCAAATCATCGAAATCCAAAGCGTTGTTCTTTTTCAGGGTTGCCTGATATTCTTTGTAAATTTCCGCAATTTTCTTCTGATTGTAGTCTGCCGCAGAATACGCCGCCAACTCATATTCCAAAGGAGAAATCAGTTCATCTTTGGCTGATGAAATCTGGCTCATAATGGCCCGCTCTTTTAAATTTTTGTTATCAATGTTGAGTCGCTTGCAAATATCCTTTATGATACTCTTTTGGTCGTCCGTATCATAAATGGAAAAATTAGTATCGTAACCCAGCCTGTCAATATACCGGCGAAGTATCCGCACACAGGTGGAATGAAAAGTGGAAACCCAGATTTGTTCTGCACCGAATCCTACAATGTCATTTACACGTTCGCGCATTTCCCCGGCGGCTTTGTTGGTAAAGGTGATGGCCAAAATGTTCCATGGATTTACGCCCATCTCCTCAATCAGATAGGCAATTCTGTGGGTAAGACAACGGGTTTTACCCGAACCTGCTCCCGCCAGAATCAGAACCGGTCCCTCTGTCTGATAAACCGCCTCTTTCTGCCTGTCGTTTAATGTATCATAAATACTCATTTATTAAAGCCTTTCTGGTTATTTTTCCTAAAATTGGCTGTTAAATTCTTTTAAGAATATTCTAAACTCCGACAAAGGCATAGGTTTTGCGTAATAATATCCCTGTACGATATCACAACCGCATTCTTTGATGAATTCCATCTGTTCTTTTGTTTCCACGCCTTCCATTACGGTGGTAAAGCCCATCTGTTTCATCATGCCTATCAGTGATTTGATAAATTCTTTGTTCCGCTTGGGATCACTTGTGTAATCAAAGAATTTTCCATCCAATTTAATAATATCCGCTGACACATTAGCCAGCACATTCAAAGAGGAATATCCGCTACCAAAGTCGTCAATGGAAATAGTAACGCCCAAGTCATGAAGGCGTTCAATATTTTCCTTTAAAGCAGATAAATCCATCATAAATACATTTTCTGTTACTTCCGCTTCCAGCATTCCCCGGGGCGTTTCATATTTCTCCAAATACTCTGCCACCTTGCTGGTAAAGGCACTTTCCTCATTGTGTCTTCTGGAGAAGTTTACGGAAATGGGAACCACTTCTTCCCCTTTATTCAGCGCTTCCTGCAAATATTCCAGCACCTGTTCCAGCACACGGTAATCCACTTTCGTAATAAATCCGTTCTTTTCAAATACCGGAATAAACTGACCGGGATATACCATGGAACCATCTGCACGAATCCATCTGACCAAAGCCTCGCCGCCGATGATTTTTCCCGTAGCCAGAGATATTTTGGGCTGGATAAATGCCTTAAACTCCTGTTTTTCCATAGCTTCAGACATGCGGGCAACCACAGCTTTTTCTTCATCATTTTTGGATTTCATCTTTTCACTGTAAACGGTAATGGAGGTTTCCATCACATCCTTGCCGCTTTTTCTGGCAATATTGGCCCCGTCAACAGCCTGTGAAACTGCCTGACCATCCTCTTTCCATTCACTGATTCCACTGATAAGACACAAATTACAGTGTTCATAAGTACTATTAATCCTGTCACAAAATCCAGTGGCCAGTTCCTTAAATTCTGCGCCTGCCGATTCTACGCTGTCTCCGGAAAGCATCGTTACAAAATGGTCGGACGTAACTCTGGTATAATAAATACCTGACTTACACTTTTCCTGCAATTCCTTTGCAAATTCCTGCAGAATCTTATCGCCTTCAGAATAACCGTAAACTTCATTTATATATTGGAAGTTCGTAAAATCAGAGTAGACAAAATAGAATTTCTGCCCCGGATTTTCCTTACAATGCTGTGTTGCCAAATCCATAAATCTAAAGTACTGGGGTAACTTTGTCAGCGCATCATAGTTAATCTGCTTGTCCATCTCCTGCTTTCTCTCTTCGTGTTCCTGCATCTGTTGCAGGCGGTTGAAGATAATATTAGCAAGGCGGTATAATGCATCTTTTTCCTTTTCCCAGTCACGGTCTTTGTCACGGTCAACAAAAGCCACATATCCCTTGGGAATACCCATGCCTTTTACGGATACAAATACAATGGAGCCCATTGTTTCTCCATCCATATTCTCCATCTCGCTGCGGCGCAGAACCATCATTCCCTGATTATCACAGTGACTATCAATATACTCCCAGTCTGTACTACTTTCCGTAAGCAAAGAATTTCTTATCTGGCGTTTGTTTCGATTGCTCCAATGATACAGTACCTGATGTAAATTACTTTCTTTCTGCCTGATAAAAAGCACATCATCAAATTCAAAAAATTTACAAATTCTGTCCGATACCATTTTCAAACCGTTTCGGACATCAGATACATTATCCAGAAGTTCCAAGGAAAAGAGCACCAATTCATCTGAACTTTTAATCAGTGTATCTTTTCTGCTGTAATCCTCATCAATACCCCTAAGATTCAAATATCCGCTGGAAGGCACATCCCCATCCAGTGCTTCCACAATCAAATGGGAGCCTTTATTATTGCGTTTTACCTGATAAAGGGCATAATCCGCCCACTGGAACATTCTTTCCGCTTCATCTTTGTTACTTCCGTCACAGCGCACCAAACCAAGACTGCAGGAAATTTTCAGTTCACTTCCCTCTTCCTGATAGACACCCTGGAATTCTTCCTGCATAGCCGCCAAAAGTTCTCTCAGTTTTGCTTCACCCAAGCCTTCTGCCAGCATCATAAATTCATCCCCGCCGATACGGCCTTTCAGTGCCTCCGGGAACGTTGTTTTTAATTTGTCTGCAAATGTGCAGATAACTGCATCGCCAAACAAATGACCGTTGGTGTCATTTACTTTTTTGAAATTATCTATATCCGCAACCATCAAATAGGCACTCTCGTGCTCTTTCAACTGACTGATGCGCTCGTTAATTCTGTCTCTGGTCACACGATGATTCAAAAGTCCGGTCAGAGAATCTTTTTCCGATTTTTCCCTGAAAATTCTTTCTCTTTCCTTGCGTTCATCGATATTTAAAGTTTTTCCGATGACTTTTTCCGGCATGCCTTTGTCATTAAAAATGGTCACACCTTCCAGTTCTATCCAGTGATACTGACCATCTTTATACAACTTACGGAGTTCTGCATGGATTTTAGGTTTTCCGTTTCTCAAATCTTCACAGAATTCATCCAAAATGTCTGTATCATCGGGATGGAAATATCCTGACTTACGGATATTTTCCACATAATGCTCTCCAAATTCGTCCGGATTAATAATTGCTTCTGCCTGTTTGGTATAAGTCATATAATCCTTCTGGACATCATACTCAAACAACATATCACCGGACATCATAGCGATAATGTTTAATTTTTTCCGTTCCTGTCTGAGTTTCAGATAGGCCTGCTTAGTTTCTGTGATGTCAATAATAACACACTGCAAAACCGGTTTGCTTCCGCCCACAAGCACCGCCGCCTGCATCATCCGCCATTCTTCCGTTCCGTCTTCCACTTCAACCCGGTACTCCATCTGCATCATTTCACCGGTTTTCACACACTGCTCAATCCTCTCCTGTATTTTGAGCCAGTCACGGGCATTGATAAAACAGTCATAGCGGTTATTCCACTCATCACGCAGTTCTTCCTTGCTGATGCGCAGCATCTTATAAAGCGCATCTGATGCATACTCAATAATCAAGCCTTTGTCATAACAAATTTTTGCCACGGCGCCGGGGATATTGTCCGCAAGAAGTTTCATTTCGCCTTTGACGGATGCCAACATTCTTGTAATATCAAACAAAATGATAATAACGCCTTCCACATTACCGGACTTAGTATAATAAGGGCAGATGCGGACACCCCAAATAAAGCCTTTTCTTTCGATATGGCGCAAAATAACACTCTTATCCTGCATACATTTTTCAACATCTTCCAAAAAAGCATGGTATTCTTTCATGAAAGTAATCTCGTTAATGTTTTTACCTGTATCGGAAAGATTCAAATCCGTATGCTTCGTCATAATCGGTGTTACTCTGCGTATATAGCGCTCATTATCAATAAACAACGCACCTATTTCCGCCGTCACCAAAAGATTATCTAAGTCCGCATTGGCCTTGATAAGTTCATTCATTTTTTCTTGATATTCTTTTTCAAAGGTGTAACCCGCTTCTGGTGTCTGCTTACTATCGTACATCAGTATAGTCCCCCGGTTTCCGCTTATGCGGCACTTTTTCCTTAACTATTTTTTACTTTATTTCCTCTACATCACTGAAATTCCACACTCTGATATTAAACTCTATCAGTGGTGTATCACAGTAGGCACAAGTTTTTGCCCCAAGTCCGGATAAAGGTGCTCCGCAGTTCGGACAGTTTAACCCCAGTGCTGCATCTGCCATACTTTCAATCACATCCCTATCCTGGATATAAATCATTTTTATATTAAATTTAGCCTGTGTTTTCAAATCTTTACGACCGGCTATTACTTCTCCCTGCTTTATGGTATAATACACAAATTCAACCGCTGACTGGAAGGTAATGCTGCAACGACCTTTTTCCTTCCGGTACTGGTGAAGTTCCGTCCTGTGAACCTTGATTTTATCATAATGGGATCTCAGGGACTGGGCTTTCTGCATAGAAACATACATCGATAACTTATCTTTCAGTTCCTGCGTTCCTTCCGTAAGTAATGCCACATTCTGCGCATCTATTCCGCGCAAAAAACTAATCAGTACATTTTCCGCTCTTTCTTTCATTTCATCATAATGAAATTCCGGAAAGTCCCTGACAATCCTGGGTAAATACAGCCCGGTTGCCGAGGAAACCGATTTTGGCGTCGTGGAATATTCCATGTTCATTTTTTTAATGCCTGCACTGACTGAACTGGTTCCCCAGATAGCCCGTGACAGACCTCTGACTTTTTTGCTGATGTTTCTGTAAATAATGTAAAATATCAATATCAGTATCAGAATCAGCACCAGAATAATTATCAGACCAATAATTATTGCTTCCATTAACTTTTCCGCCTTATTTCATCCTATTGGTAAAGACAGCAATAGGCGGGGCCTGGCCCCGCCGGTACTGCTAAACATTACTTTCTGTCATTATCGTCAAATGCATCTCCACATTCCGGGCAGAATTTAGGAGGATTTGCAGGATCTTCCGGTTCCCATCCGCACTTATCACATCTGTACAAAGGTACACCTTCAGGCTTCTTGCTGCCGCATTCGCTACAGAATTTACCCTGATTTACATGTCCGCATGCACAAGTCCATCCCGCATCCGCCGGTTTGGGTGAGCCGCACTCAGTACAGAATTTACTGCGGTTATCATTCTTTCCGCAAGAACAGGTCCATCCCAGTACAGGGGCTGCTGATGCAGGTTGCATTGCAGGTGCTGCTTCAGTAGCAGGCGCTTCCTGCGCAGGTGCCTGTGGCTTATTAAACAAGCCTGTGCCGAATCCCATATCGTTGGGCTGATTGTTCATCTGACCGTTCGCCTGTCCGTTTGCCTGCCCCATAGCGAAAAGGGTATTGGCATCCATACCGCCCATCATGTTTGCCATATTCATTCCGGCAAATGCCATCATAGGTCCTGTGGAAGTATTTGATGCTGCCATTTTCATTGCCTCTGCCTGTGCCAATGAAATATTTGCAGCTGCCATATCTGCATTGCGGTATACCGCTTTCTCCTGAAGTTCGGTAATTCTATTTTCAATCTCTTCCGATACCTTAGGATTGATGGTCATGGATACCATCTCAATACCACGCAGTCTCGCCCATTTCTCGGACAACACTTCGTTCATCGCCTCTGTAAGTTCTACGGTATGTGCAACGATTGCACTGTAACGTACACCCTGAGCAGAAATCTTTGCCAGTGCAGGCTGAAGTGCTGTTAACAGTTCACCTTTCATCATGCTTGCAAGTTCGCTCTTTCTATACTCTTCGGTTACGTTGCCGCATACATTTGTATAGAACAAAAGAGGGTCAACAATCTTATATGTATATTCACCGTTACATCTCAGTGTGGTATCCATATCCAAACCAATATTGGCATCCACAATTCTAAAAGGAATCGGGTTGGCGGTACCATAAAGGTTATTCATAATTTCCTTGGTATTGAAATAATAGATTCTCTGGTCTTTCGCTGTGTTACCGCCGGTAGTAAATCTTTTACCGAATGTCTTAAAGGATTTCACAATATTATCGCCCAAATTTCCAAAGAGCAAGGACGGCTCAGTAGAAGAATCATATATAAATTCGCCGGACTCCGCACAAAACTCTACTACTTTACCCTGATCAACGATAATCATACACTGACCTTCATTGACCGCAATAATAGAACCGTTGGAAATAATATTATCAATTCCTTTGGTATTACTGTTTCTTCCATCCGTAACCTTCTGCTGGCCTTTTACAACCAAAACATCATTGGGAATAGAATCACAATAGAAATACTCGCGCCACTGGTCAGCCATCAAACTGCCAAAAGCATCTTTTACCGCTTTAATCAAACCCATCTCTTTGTCCTCCGTTTATATATACTTGTTTTAAACTCTCACAGTTTACGTCTATTGTATCAAGTTTTCGCATATTTCTCAATAAACTTTTACAATATCTTTGACTTTTTCTTTACATTCTGAAAAAATTCACATAAACTGTTACTTACAAAGACTATTATAGCATACAAAGGAGCATTACTTATGGGAAAAAAAGCCACGAAGGCCGCCGATAATATGTATTATATTGCACGTTGCGAGGCTGCAAATACCAACGAAGACTTTTCCAGCCGCGAAAGTGCCGCTGAAATCACAGGCATTGACCGCACCAGACTTGCCCGCATCGAACTTGACACCATCAATCCCTACCCGGAGGAAGTACTTGCCATGGCCCGTGCTTATAACACCCCTGAACTGTGCAATTCTTACTGCGCCAGGGAATGCCCCATCGGTCAAACAAGTGTGACGGAAGTTACCATCGACGATTTTGACCGTCTTGCCCTCAAGGTACTGGGTTCCCTAAAAGATATCGACGAACTGCGCATGTCACTGATTGCCATTTCCGAGGACGGCGTCATTTCCGAAAATGAACAGGCCACCTTCCACGAAATCTTGGACTCCCTCGAAAAAATATCTAACAATGCCAATGCCCTGCGCCTTTGGGCCATCAAGAATATCCGCATTGAGTAAGCAAAAAGCGCCACCTGGTTTTCAGGCGACGCTTTTTTTTCCTGCATTTGTGCCCTACATTCTACTTTTCTGCCGCTTTCTTGGCATATTCTGTTGTTACCAAATCTTCATAAGGCACTCTTTCATCCAGTTCCCCTGCCTCATCCAAAATATTCTGGAGCAGAGTAAAAGCATCTTCCTCAAAAATCAGATTGTCTTTCCAGGTATCCTGCTCGTAATATCTTGTTATGATGGTTACAAGGGTTTCCATATCCGTCTCTTCAAACTGAGGTTTGATTATTTCTGCAATCTCCTGCGGTGTGTGGCTGTTTACATAGTCCATACCCTTTTGCAACGCATTGGTAAAGGACTGAATCACTTGCGGGTTTTCTTCAATGAAACTCTTTCTTGCAGAAAAGGCGGTGTACGGCACATAGCCGGATTCTTCACCCAAGGATGCCACAATATAGCCGTCCCCTTTTTCCTCCAAGGCTGTTGCGTGGGGTTCAAATTCCACGGTAAACTGCCCCTGACCACCGGAAAAAGCCGCTGCTGTGGAACCAAAGTCAATGCTTTGGTCGATGCTTAAATCCGTCTTAGGATCAATATTATTTTTCTTCAAAATATACTCAAACACCATCTGGGGCATACCGCCGGCTCTGCCGCCCAAAACTTCCGTTCCTTTCAACATATCCCATTTAAAATTATCCACAGGCTCTCTGGATACCAGGAAATTTCCGGCACGCTGTGTCAACTGCGCAAAATTCACTACATAATCTTCGGTACCGCCCACATAAGTATAAATAGTACTTTCACTTCCCATAAATCCAACATCTGCTTCACCGGTCAAAACGGCTGTCATGGTTTTGTCAGCTCCAAAACCGGTAACCAGTTCAATGTCAATACCTTCCTCGGCAAAATAATCTTCTTCAATGGCTACATACATAGGTGCGTAGAAGATGGAATGTGCCACTTCGTTTAATGTTATCTTTTGCAGGTCGCTGTCACTATCACTGCCTCCACAGGCTACTGCGGTGGATGCTAAAAAAAGCACCAGCGAAAAAGTCAGTAGTTTCTTTTTCATAAAAAACCTCCATTTTTTCGTGATGCTTTATGTTATTCATTTTATATAATTATGTTCACAAATAAGTTTCTTACAGATTTGCTTTGATTTTTTCAATCATTTCCGCATACTCTGCATCGGTAAGATACACTTTTGCGGGATTCATCTGGAATGTGCCTCCCCATTCATCCTTGTCCTTATATTTGGGCACAAGATGCATGTGCAAATGACAACCTGTATCGCCGTAGGCACCATAATTTAATTTATCCGGGCTAAAAGCTGCATGAATGGCCTTTGCTGCTTTAGTCACATCTGCCATAAACGCATTCCGCTCTTCTTCGCTGATATTTACAATTTCGCTGACATGGTCTTTGTATGCCACGATACATCTGCCGGGCTTACTCTGTTCCTTAAAAAGAATCAGGCTACTGACCTCAAGTTCACAAATAAAAATACCGAACTTCTCCAAAAGTTCTCCTCTCATGCAATAACCGCAATTACAATCTTTCATGCTTATATCCCTCTCTTTATGTTTATTTATGGATTTTTCTCATTCTTTTTGTCTGTCTTTTTGGCTTCCTTAAGGTCCTTAGACTTCTCTTTCTCTCCCAACTCATCAATAAGTTTTTCAATAATCATCCTTTTGACATAAACATCTACGCTCAAAAAGCAGATAAAGGAAAACAACTTCAAAAAGTCCTTGTCTTCATCCGGTGCTGCCTCAAAAGTCTGTCCCGCCAAATTATATTTATTGCTTACATCCGCTTTCAACACATCTACCAGTTCTTTTTCCGCACTAAACACTTCGTTGTAGATGTCTTTCAGGGAAAACTCACCCTCACTTTGGAAATATTTCTCCGTTATGGGCGAAAGCAGGGTCTGTATATCATTGATAGACAAAACGCCTTTATAATAATAAATAAATATCAGCAAAAGAACGTGCTCCTTGGAGTACTTTTTCTTTACCGGTGGTGGCAACAAATCATTTTTGGCATAATTGTTAATCATGGTTTTGGTCAAAATTTTATCATCACCGGGATTTCTCACCGATGCCTTTAATTTTTCATCCATGAAAGTAGTCACCTGATCCATATATAAGTCGATATTGGGAATATCCTCCGGCTTAATATATTCAATTCGATCCAGACTCTCCATCAAACTCTCCAACAGGTTTTCAGAATCTAAAGTCATGTTACGCCCTCACCTCTCCATCTCTTTCGTAAACACTTATGATTTTTTATTATATAGTATTCAAAACTACATGACAAGTTTTTTCATCAAATACTCTTCCAAATTTATTTGTTTTTTCTATCTTTACTTTAAAACTTTAATATGATAAAATATCTATATTAATTCTTTAAACTTATAAAGCGTAAAAGTTATGGAGAGGTAAATTACATATGAACAAAAAAATTAAAACTGAGGCTGTAGATCGTCTTTTTGATGCTATTTTAAGTTTGGAAAACAGAGATGAATGTTATAGTTTTTTTGAAGATTTGTGTACCGTAAATGAACTGTTGTCACTGTCCCAGCGTTTTGAAGTGGCAGCCATGCTCGGTGACCACAAAACATATTTGGAAATTGCCGAAAAAACCGGCGCTTCCACTGCAACCATCAGCCGCGTAAACCGTTCTTTAAATTACGGAAACGATGGCTATGAACTGGTATTTAAGCGAATCAACAAACCTACCGAATAATTTTTCATCCATAAAACAAAAGTCATCAGAGTGAATCTGATGACTTTTTTGATTTAAACATTTGCTTCTTCCTGATTTACATTTGCAGTTACTTCTACTGCATTTAAAGGTTCTGCCTCTTCTTTTTCTGCCCGAACCTCTCTCAGTGCTTCCTGCAACGCATCTTTTGCGGATTTCTTTCCGGCTCTTGTCTCTCTGGCAACACGTTTCTTTGCCTTCATTCCGGAAGCAGTATCCTGATTCATATCGCAACCGCCCTGGAAAATTGCCTTTTCATCAATCACAATTACAGATGTTTTGATATTTCCGATTAATTTTGCTGTTGCGGTAAGTTCCACTCTCTCAAGTGCAACCACATCTCCGTACACTTCACCGCCAATAATTGCCGCAGCCGCTTCCACGCTACCGTTAATTTTACCTGTAGCACCTACCACGATTTCTCCTGCTACTTTAACGTTACCTTCCACAATTCCGTCCATTCTCACGGACTTTTCAGCAGTAAAATCACCGCCTATTACTGTTCCCTTGCCAATGATTGTTCCGATTTTTGCATTTGTTTTCTTCATCTCTTCCTCCTTTAACCGCTAATGGACAAAACATCCATAGGATTAATGTAACTTCCGTCTTTTGTCATTTGATAACCAAGTTGCAAATTGTCTGATTCGATGATGTAAAGTGTGGAACCTCTATAAATAATGTCTCCCTGCTTAACCATTACATCGCCTTTGTTTCGATAGATCGAAATATAACCATTACCGTGATCTACTGTGATTTTGTGTCCGTAATCTGCATCATCCTCAATAGAAAGCACTACTCCGTCCGCTGCGGCCACCACCATAGTATTCTTTGAGCCTTCAAAAATACATATGGGATTTCCTTCCGTCACTTCCTGCATGGTTGCGGAACCGGTCAGCGGAAAACCTGTGGGAATAGTATGTTCGTCAAGTTTTTTCTGTAGTTTTTCTACGGTCTGTAATTTCAAATTTACGGTATCACTAAGAACAGTGATTTTTTCGTTTAATGCATCAATTTCTTCCTGTAAAGCCGCTTTTTCATCTTGGAGTACCAGCATTTCATCTTCTTTTTGCTTTATGAGCGCATCACGGGATTGGATTACACTGTCTTTGTAACTTACCGTTTCCTGCACGCCCGCCCAAAGTTTTTCCTCATACATCAGTACTCCGAATACTGTCCCCACAATCACACACGCCAGTACAATCAGCAGTGTGCCCACCAAGGGACGTATCTTACACTGTCTTACCTTTGCATCCACTGCATCGGTAGTAAAAATTACGATATGGTTTACTTTTTTCTTGTGTTTTTTTCTACGCATAAAAAAAGTCACCTCCAGTAAACTTTTTCCATTTTACCACAGGTGACTACTTGATACAACGATTATTTAACAAAAATGTTACATTTTTCCATGGTCAGTGCCTAAAAACATCCATTTTTAATGTATTCCAGCACTTTTTCAAACTCCATTTTTCCTCCAAACAAATCCAAGGCACTACCGATGGTTACATTCACTTTGCCCTTTCCAAGTTGTTTTAACTCCTGTAAATCCTGAAAATCATGTACACCACCGGCATAAGTTACGGTCTTCTTTCCCCATTTTCCAAGGAGTGCTACCAGTTCTTTCTCTATGCCCCGTGCTTTCCCTTCCACATCCACGGCATGAATCAAAAACTCATCGCAACTTTCCGCCAGACGATCCAGAAGTTCAAGGGTTACTCTTTCTTTTGTTTCCTTCTGCCATCTGTCCGTAACAACTACATAGCCCTCTTCTTTTTTTCGGCAACTTAAGTCCAAAACAATGCGTTTTGCCCCCACTGCCTTTTTTAAACGTTCCAAATTCCCATAGTGAATCTTTCCGTCCTTAAAAACATAAGAAGTGACAATCACATGACTGGCCCCGGCGGCAATATATTCCGCTCCATTCTCCGCTGTCACGCCTCCGCCGATTTGCAAGCCTCCCGGATATGCCGCCAAAGCTGACAGCGCCTGTTTTTTGGTTGCTTCGTAGTAATCGCTGTCTGCACCGTTTAGCAAAATAACATGACCGCCTTTTATCCCATGCTTTTTGTAAAGATTTGCATAAAAAGCCGCATCTACGTCTGAAACAAAATTTTCCACAGCCCGGTCTTTTACGTCCCTGAGGCTTCCGCCTACGATTTGTTTTACTTTTCCGTTATGTATATCAATGCAAGGTCTGAATTCCATTTTTCTTTTCCTCTGTTTTAATAAAAGACATTTTTTTCATATTACAATATAATTCTTTTTTTTGCCACTCTTTTGTATAAAACATTTTTCAGTGCACATAATATGGTCAGAACATAATAATGTTCCGAACAACTCATTGTTCATAAAATATTATATGGAGGCAATTATGAAAAATTTTAAAAAAGTGGCTGCTCTCCTGCTTATCTGCGTTTGCATGTGCAGTGTTACCGCTTGTGGCCGTAAAAATGACCAAAACAACAGCGACATGGTAGACACTACTGAGCAGGAAAATACCGGTAATAATACCGGTAACACAAACGATAATGGTACTGTTAATGATAACAATAACATTGACAATGGTATCATGGATAATACAAATAACAACGACAATTTAAATAACGATGTGACAGACGGTAACGGCACCGCAGATGACGGTAACGGTCTTTTGGACGATGCCGGTAATGCTGTAGGTGACGTTATTGAAGATGTCGGTCAGGGCGTGGAAGACATGACAGATGACATAACAGGAACAGATACCGACACAAACACAAATACCGATGCAGACAACAAAAACGGTAACAACGCAAATACCAGAAGACGCTAACATGCAAAAACCCCATTTCATGATAAAAAACCATGAAACGGGGTTTATTTCTTTTATAAAATGCTTTCAATTACATTGCTCATGTTATACATGCCTGCCGGTTTACCTGCAAGGAATTTTGCCGCCTCCACTGCACCTTTGGCAAATACGGATTTGGAGTAAGCACCGTGGGAGAAAGTAATTACTTCATCCGTGCCTGCGAAAATCACGTCATGCTCGCCCACAATGGTTCCGCCGCGCACTGCTGAAATACCGATTTCTTTGGCATCCCTGCGCTCTCTTCTCTGGCTTCTGTCATAGACATAATGATAACTATTTCCCATTTCTTCATTAATGGAATCTGCAAGAGCAAGGGCTGTTCCGCTGGGTGCATCCAGTTTCAAATTGTGATGTTTTTCTACAATTTCAATATCGTATCCCGCAGGACCAAGTACAGCTGCTGCGTCTTTTAACATTTTCAGCAAAAGATTAATGCCCAGTGACATATTTGCTGATTTCAAAATTGCAACTTTGCCGGAAGCCTGATTTACCTTTTCCAGTTGCTCCGGTGACAGACCTGTGGTACACAAAACACAGGGAACGTTATTGTCCACGCAGTAATCCAGCAAATCATCCACTGCCTGGGCTACGCTGAAATCAATAACCACATCCGCTTTCACAGTACACTCTTTGATACTGCCAAATACGGGATAAGGATTTCTGCCATCGTCTCTTTTGTCGATACCGGCCACGATTTCTGCATTTTCATCCGCAGCCACGATACCGGAAATTACCTGTCCCATTTTTCCGTTACAGCCGTGCATAATAATTTTATACATAATATCACGCCCTTCCTGTCTTAAGTAAATTTAGTTCAAAATGCCGAATCCGCGCATTGCTTTTTCCAGTTTTTCAACATTTGCGGGCTCCATCTCTGTAAGAGGCATTCTGAGAGTGCCTGCTTCCATTCCCATAAGATTGAGTGCCATCTTTACGGGGATAGGGTTTACTTCACAGAAAAGTGCATTGCAAAGTTCGATAGCCTTAAGCTGAAGTTCCATACTGCCCTTTACATCGCCTTCCAGATATTTTGCACAGATATCATGGGTCTCTTTAGGAGCAACGTTGGAAAGAACGGAAATAACACCTACGCCGCCCAGTGACATAATAGGCACAATCTGGTCGTCATTTCCGGAATAAATATCTACGCATCCCTCAGCCAATGCTGCCAGTTTTGCGACCTGACTGATATTGCCGCTGGCTTCTTTTACGCCCACAATGTTTTCCACCTCTTTGCAGAGACGAACCACTGTCTCAGGGGCAATATTTCCGCCTGTTCTGCCGGGAACATTGTAAAGAATAATAGGAATTTTTACCGCATCTGCAACGGCTTTAAAATGTGCATATAAGCCGTTCTGGGTAGCCTTATTATAGTAAGGAGAAACTAAAAGAAGTCCGTCTACTCCCATTTTTTCTGCTTCTGTGGACAAATAAATAGCAGTTTCCGTACAGTTAGAACCGGTACCTGCCACTACAGGGATTCTTCCCGCTACTTTTTCCACACAATATTTGATTACGTCCAAATGCTCTTCATGAGTAAGTGTGGAAGCCTCACCAGTAGTTCCGCACACGATAATAGCATCTGTACCTCCTGCGATTTGAAACTCAATTAACTCAGCAAACTTCTCGTAGTTTACCTCTCCGTTTGCTTTCATGGGTGTTACAATTGCAACCCCTGCACCTTTAAAAATTGACATATCATATCCTCCTTCACTAGGCAGCTCTGATTATAGTAAGAACGTTCCAAAGAAAACGCCGGCACATAGATAGTATGGGCCGGCCTTGTTTATGTCCTGACTTTGATAGCGCCCCATCTAAAATTAGATGACAGTCATACAGTTATTTACTGCATGCCCAAGACTTGACTTTCAGGCCGTCTCCTCTTTCGGCGTCTTCCCCTTTCAACCTTCTTCCACTGTGCCTGTCACATCCAAAGGGCTACTTTTGAAATACGCAACCTCTACCTCACTTTATGTTGTTTCTGCTGATATCATAACACTCGAAACTGTGACTGTCAACACACAATCTGCGAGATTACAAATCTCCGCTTCCGGATTCTTTCCTATCATAATAATATCAGTGTCGCCTTGTAACTTAAGGATATTCTTTACTTCTTCCACTGTGAGAATCTTTTTGCCGGTCAGTTCAAAAATCCCGTCCAAAATCAGCAAATTACATTCACCTGTAGCAAGTACTTTCCGGGCATAATTTATACCGTTGCGGATATTCTCTGTTTCTTCCGCTTTCTTTTCATCACTTAAGTTTTCAAAATCTTCCTCTGATTTTTCAAAGCGGAATATCTTAAGTTCCGGCTCCATTTTTTTAATAAAATCGGAGTTCCAGAAGTTTTTTCCTCGTAAAGATCGGATAATCACAACCTGTTTTCCTGCCGCGGCCTCAGACACTGCCTTTCCGAAAGCCGCCAAAAATCCCTCTTTGTGGTTACCGGTATAAATAAGTAACTTCCCTTTTTCCATATCATTCCTCGTTGTCAATAATCTCCAGTTTGCTGACGGAAACTTCGTACGCTACTTTCTTCTCCACATTGTCTTCATCTATTTTTTTCATGTATTCCCTGCTCTGGATTCTTCCCCAAATGCCGCATCTTTCACCTACTTTGAAACTGCTGGCAAATCTGGCGTTTCTTCCCCAGCAGATGCAGGGAATATAATCGGATTTTCCGTAAGGTCTGTTTACCGCAAGAAGCAAATCCGCTATTTCTCTGCCAAGAGGAGTTTTACGGTAAATGGGCTCTTTACAAATGTATCCGTCCAAATAAATCTGATTGGTTTTGGCACTCTCTTCTATATCATCCACAAAGATAATCTCTCTTGCGAATACGGAAAGCACCAGTTTGTTCTTTCTTTCTTCATGGCGGTTATATGAGCGGAATTGTCCGCTTACAGCCACGTTGCAGCCTTTGTAGTCTGCTGTCACATCAATCAATCTTTCGGATATCATCAGCGGTAAAATATCGGAACTATCGCTGAGTCTTTGTACCCTTACATCCACCATGTAAAATCCCTCTCCGAAGATTTCATGGCTATAGGCAAAATCGCTTACGATTTCTCCCATAATTGTCACTTGGTTGTTTTCAATAACCTTATCTGTCATTTTTGTTCTCCCTTCTTACACTTAAGAATTTTCTATTCGTGTATGCAATATATTTATACTCCATTTTGAGCTGCTCGAACACTGTTTTACATCGCACACTTCGACAGATTTCTACCTCTTTTGCCTCCGTTCTTTCATGTTCGTTTTTTTTATCCAAAAAGAAACAGAAAATTTTTTTGGACTATTATCCCACCCCCCTTTTTCATTTAGGTTGCACCTAATATAAAAAAGTGCTATACTGTAGCCGTTTTAGAAAATCTTTTGGTGAAATCTTTAGGAGAAAATCAATGAAACAAAAAAGAGAAGATGTCAGAAATATAGCAATCATTGCCCATGTTGACCACGGTAAAACAACTTTGGTAGACGAACTTTTGAAACAAAGCGGCGTTTTCCGTGCCAATCAGGATGTTGCTGAACGGGTTATGGACAGCGGCGATATTGAAAGAGAACGCGGTATTACCATTTTAGCCAAAAATACTGCTGTCACTTATAAAAATACGAAAATTAACATTATTGATACCCCCGGACATGCGGACTTTGGCGGCGAAGTAGAACGTGTACTGAAAATGGTAAACGGTGTTATTCTGGTGGTAGATGCTTTTGAAGGTGCCATGCCCCAGACCAAATTCGTGCTCCGAAAAGCGCTGGAACTGAAACTTCCCGTTATTTTGTGCGTCAATAAAATTGACCGCCCGGAAGCCAATCCCGAACGTGTTGTAGATGAAGTGTTGGAACTGTTTATTGATTTGGATGCAGATGCTTCCCTTTTGGACTGTCCTATTGTATATGCCTCTGCCAAAAATGGAAGTGCTACTTTGAATTTAACTGTAAAAAACAAAGATATGAAGCCTTTGTTTGACACCATTATCGAACATATTCCTGCCCCCGAAGGCGACCCGGATGCCGCCACACAGGTACTTGTCAGCACCATTGATTACAACGAATATGTAGGCCGTATCGGCGTGGGAAAAGTGGACAACGGTACCATTAAAGTCAATCAGGAAGTAATTTTGTGCAATGCCCACGACCTTGAAAAGAAGAAAAAAGTAAAAATCAGCAAGCTGTACGAGTTTGACGGATTAAATAAAGTGGAAGTATCCGAGGCCGGCATCGGTTCCATCGTGGCTATTTCCGGTATCACCGACATTCACATCGGCGATACTCTCTGCTCTCCCGACAATGTAGAGCCCATTCCTTTCCAGAAAATCAGTGAGCCCACCATTGCCATGCAGTTTATTGTAAACGACTCACCGCTTGCAGGACAGGAAGGCAAATATGTTACCAGCAGACATTTGCGTGACAGATTATTTAGGGAATTGAACACAGACGTATCCTTGCGTGTGGAAGAAACTGAGTCTGCAGACTGTTTCAAAGTTTCCGGACGCGGCGAACTGCACTTGTCCGTCCTCATTGAAAATATGCGCCGTGAGGGCTACGAATTTGCCGTCAGCAAGGCAGAAGTTTTGTACAAGACCGATGAAAATGGCCAGAAATTAGAACCTATGGAATCCACTTATATTGATGTACCGGAGGAATTTTCCGGCTCTGTTATCGAAAAGTTGAGCCAACGGAAAGGGGAACTTCTCAATATGGGTTCTGCCAACGGCGGCTACACCCGTCTGGAATTTTCTATCCCTTCCAGAGGCCTTATCGGCTACCGCGGTGAATTTATGACAGATACCAAGGGAAACGGTATCATGAACTCTGTATTTGATGGTTATGCTCCTTATAAAGGCGATATCCAATACCGCAAACAAGGCTCCCTCATTGCTTTTGAGGCAGGGGAATCCATTACCTACGGTCTGTACAATGCTCAGGAACGAGGCACGCTCTTCATTGGTCCCGGCGTAAAGGTTTATTCCGGTATGGTCATCGGTTCCAACGGACGTGGCGAGGATATTGAACTGAATGTCTGCAAGAAAAAGCAGCTTACCAACACCCGTTCTTCCAGTGCCGACGAAGCCCTGCGACTGACACCTCCCAAACTTTTAAGTTTGGAGCAGTCATTAGACTTTATCGACACCGATGAACTTTTGGAAGTAACCCCCAAATCCTTGCGTATCCGCAAGAAGATTTTAGACCCTACCATGAGAAAAAGGGCTGCCATAAAGAAATAAATCATCATAAAAAAGACCTCTGCTGTGTCATATACGGCAGAGGTCTTTTAATGATAAAACTGCTTTTTACAGCCCATTATTTACTTTTTTTCCGTCCCACCATTTTGCATACAAGAACTACGATTATCACAAGACAAATACCTGCAGCCACGCCCAAAAGCACAATCTGCCAAACCGGATAACCTGCCTCCATCTGTGCAGTGGGTCCTGCCGCCTCGCCAACATCACCTGACGCTTCCCCGTTTCCTGCCTCTGTAGACACTTCTGCCCCGTCTCCGTTTTCAGCCGTGCCATCCAAATAAGGATTTAAGATTTCTGCAATTACCGCATATCCATCTTCATTGGGATGCAATCCGTCCGTATAATACTCTTTCTTGCCGTATCCGTCCTCAGCCAAAAACTCAGGATAGACATTTACAAAAGTAGCAAAATCATATTCCTTGGTCATAAATTCCAAATTACTGTTCAGCAGTTGGATACTGCCCTGATTATCTTTGAAAAAAGCATCTGTGGTAGGCAGTACACTAATAATAAACACCTCTGCATCGGGAAGTTTTTCCCCGATAGCGTCCAGCATATCCCTGTAAGCTGCACAGATTACAAAGGGCTGTCTGTTTCTGCCGATATCATTGATGCCGCACAAGAACACAATTTTTTCGTAGTCGCCCTTAAGCACATCATCAATACGGTTTTCCAGTTCCTTGGTAGTCTGGCCTCCGATACCGTAATTTACGCAGTCTGTACGGTTTAAGATGGTATTCCAGTCTCCATATGAAAATATGGGATTCTGCACAATACTGTCTCCGATAAAGGCAATGCCCTCCATGGGCACATCCCATGTCCCGTCTGTGGTGTCTGCCAAAGGTCCATCGCCCAAAACGTAGGCAATACGGCTTACGTTTATGTCGGATGCTACATTGGCATAAACCTGAATAATGTCCAGTCTGGCAAAATTGCTTCCCCATGCCTTGGTAATATCCTCATAGGAATAGGTCTGCCGCCACATATTTTCTCCTATGCTCTCTGCAGACGAGGGATAAACCGCCGTCCACTTAGAACCGCCGGAGGAACTGACAAGGGCTATGTATACACCGTTTTCTGCACCGGTATAGTCCAAAGTAATATAAGTTCCTTCCGTAAAACATGCGCCGTCAAAGGTTCCGCCCACATGCTCTGAATAAATAAAGGTAAGTTCTGAGCCTTTCCCTTTTCCTTTTGCCGCTCCCGAAAAGATTTCCACATCTTCCGCCGGTTTACTCATAATCAGCAGATTCCCGGTTTCTGATGCTTTCACAGAATTTTCTGCGGTCAAAACCCCCGCCATCAAAAAACAAATCAGACATAAAATTTTCCACAATTTTCTCATACCAATTTTTCCAGTTCCTCTATAATTTCTCCAAATACGTTTAAGGCTTCCGAAATGGGTGCCGGGCTTTCCATATCCACTCCCGCAATCCGCAAAAGTTCAATGGGTGATTCACTACAGCCGCCCCGCAGGAATTTCTTGTATTTATCCACCGCGGGCTGTCCCTCTTTTAAAATACCCTTTGCAAGCGCAACCGCTGCGGAGAAACCTGTCGCATACTGGTAAACATAGAAATTGTAATAAAAATGTGGAATTCTTGCCCACTCAAAAGAAATTTCCCTGTCGGAAATCATATCCGGACCATAATATTTCTCATTTAATTCTTTATATAGTGCGCAGAGATTGTCTGCTGTCAGACTGACGCCGTCTTCCACCATTTTGTTGGTCTTCATCTCATACTCCGCAAACATGGTCTGACGGTAAACAGTGCCCTTAAAACTATCCAGATAATGATTGTACAGATAGGCTCTTTCCTTTTTATCCGTAGTATTCTTCAACAAATATTCCATGAGCAGAATCTCATTACAGGTAGATGCCACTTCTGCCACAAAAATCTTATATCGTGAATAAATATAAGGCTGGCTTTCATTAGAATAATAGGAATGCATGGCATGTCCCATTTCATGAGCCAATGTGAACATATTGTCCAGGGAATCTGAATAGTTCAAAAGCACATAAGGGTGCACGCCGTAAACTCCTGAAGAATAAGCACCGCTGCGTTTTCCTTCGTTTTCATATACATCCACCCAGCGGTTTTCAAAGCCTTCCCGCACTTTTGCCACATAATCTTCACCCAAGGGCGCCAACGCCTTAAGCACAGTCTCTTTTGCCTCTTCATAAGGAATCTTGCGGGCTGCATCTGCAATCATGGGCGTATAAATATCGTACATGTGAAGTTCGTCCACTCCCAGACATTTTTTACGCAGTCTCACATAATGATGCAACTTGTCCATGTTCTTTTCGATAGTATCAATCAAATTATAATACACTGTGGAAGGAACATTGTTGGCTGTCACTGCCGCTTCCAGTGTGGAAGGATATTTGCGGGATTTTGCGTGGAAAATCTGCTTTTTTACCTGTCCGTCATAAAGAGACGCCATAGTGTGGCTGAACTGCTCATATACGGAATAATATTTTTCAAAGGCTTCTTTTCTTACCCGTCTGTCGGGAGACTCCAAAAGTCCGATAAATCTGCCGTTGGTAATGCGGACAGTATCCCCGTTTTCATCTTCCATCTCCGGGAATCTTAAATCTGCATTATTTAATACGGAAAAAGTCTGGCTTGCAGTCTGTCCCATCTGGCTTGTCATGGCAAGCATGGTTTCCATTTCCGTAGAAAGACTGTGTTCTTTTAATCTCTGGATTTCCTCAATTTGTTTACGGTAAAACTCCAAACCGGGCAACTCTTCATAATATTTATCCAAAGTTTCCTTGTCCGTCGCCAAAATTTCAGGATTTATAAATGCACATTTACTTGCAATATTGGCATACAAAGCCTGTATTTTCTGGGACATTCCCTGATGGGTAGCATTTTTCTGGTCCTCGTCAAATAATCTTGCAGCATAGGAAAAAGCACGGTTTGCCTTTTCGTCCATTTGGGCGCTGTCGGACAATACCTGTAAAAGGTTGGCTGCGCTTTGGCACACCTTACCCTCCATTGCAATTATTCTGTCTGCAATTTCCTGTACTTTTGCGAGACTGTTTTCCCAGTCCTGCACAGTAGGGAACAAATCTTTTACATTCCAAGTGTCTTCTTCCCGCACCTGGCTTCTTTTTAACAGTTCTTTCGCCATGAAATAATCTCCTTAATGCGTAACGTCTTTACTCTTATTCCTCTGTAGGCAAATCAGATGTACAGTGTGCACATTTGGTAGCATCCAAAGGAATGGTGCTCTTACAGTAAGGGCATGTCTTTGTGGTAGGCGCTGCAGGCTCTTCTTTCTTTCTGGACAAGCGCTCACTGAGACTATTGATTCCTTTAATCAGAAGGAAAATCATAAATGCAGTAATTAAGAAGTTAATAACCGCTGTGATAAAATTACCATAATAGAGAATAGGTGCCTCTTCGCCGCTTCCCAAAACTACTGTCAGATGGGAAAAATCAGTGCCTCCAAAGACAGCCAGAAGCGGAGTCAAAATGTCCTTATTCAATGATGTTACGATGGCTGTGAAGGCACCGCCCACAATAACGCCCACTGCCATGTCCATAACATTTCCTCTTGTAATAAACTTCTTAAATTCTGCAATAAATCCCTTTCCTTTACTCATCTTTCGTACCTCCTGTTTTTGTGTTTTATTTTTGTATTTTATATTTTCGTGCGGTTTATCAGCACTTTATTTGCCGGTTTAAAATAAAGGTTTAAATGTGCCCCTATCATAATAATGTACATGCAAAAATACAGCCATAACATAATAACAATAATAATCGCCATACTTCCGTAGGTACTGAAAGTCCCGGGGGCATCCACATAAAGAGAAAATCCCCAGGAGAACAAACTCCACGCCACTGCTGAAAACATTGCTCCCGGTATCTGTTCCCGAAATACCATTTTCTTATTGGGAACATAGGTATACACTCCGGTAAACAGCACTGTCAGCACCAGCCAGACCAAAAGATACCGAAGGGGCACCATCACTTCAAAAAGTACCTGTAACTGCGGAACCGACCGCAACAGCGTATGAATCAGCACATTGCCAAAAACCATGATTAAAAGGGAAAGTACCATTCCCACAAGCATTACTACCGTGTAGAAAGATGCCACCATCCGTACATAAAAATAGTTTCTCTCTTCCTCCACATCATTTATGGCATTCAGTCCACGCATCAGTGCAAGAACACCTTTTCCCGCAGACCAAAAAGTTGCCACCGCTGCCACAGACAACACTTTTGCAGACTTTTCATAGACATCCGCCACCATGTTTATTACCACATTATTCATGGCCTGTGGCGTCACACTCATAATTGCCTTTATTAAACTTTCTTCTGTCAGCGGTGTGTAGGGAATAATAGTACAAATCAAAATCAGCATAGGCGCCAGCGATAAAAAGAAAAAGAATGCTGTGCCGGCGGAAAATGCGCTGATATTTTTCTTCTTCATCTGACTTGCAAAATCCCTAATCACAATGTAAATTTTACGAAACACCGATTTTTGCCTTTCCACTTTAATAGATTTGCTTTATATTGCCGCTTTCGTAGAAAAATTGCAAAATATTTTGTGCCGACATTCCATAATCCGCCATGGCTCTGGCACCGTTTTGGGACATGCCCACACCGTGCCCGAAACCACCGCCCGTTATGATATATCCTACCACGTTTTCGTCTTCTTTACCAGTTGTAATCACAAAAAAAGCGCTGGGTAATAACGTGGGCATGGATACCTTGCTGCCGTCCTGCCTTACCACCTTTGTCTCTCCGTCACAAAGCACACTTCTAATGTTATACTCGGTAATAACCTTTATAACCGCATCTTTTGTTTCTATCAAAAGTTCTTCCGCAATGCCTCCCTCATTTCTGGATACAACGGAAATTTCCTGCACATCTTCCAATTCCTCAATGGGCTTGCTGACAAACTCTCCTTTTTTATTTCTGGTCAACACCAGTTTGGAATTGGCTTTATAGCGGCTTTGCAAAACCTCCAGCATCCGTTCTGTATCTATCCGAGACACAGAATAAGTCCACCGGTACCAAGGCTCCTTTGCCTCAAAATCATTTTCAAAGGACTGATTGATAAATTCATAAAACACATCCTCATCCATCAGACTGTGGGCTGTATATGCCAAATTCTCCTGCTCCTCTTCCCCCAAGGTCAGACTGATGGACTTTGCAATCCGTTTTGCCGGCAGGTACTCCAAAATAACCGGATCCGAACTTTTCCAGATATCCGTTTCCGTACCATGTCCGCAGGAGGTAGAATAATAATAAGTATCTGCCAATTCTTCCCCATTTTGCCCCGGAATATACAAAAGCTGCCCGCTGGTTTCCCTTACGGCTGTGGTAGTCATCTCATTTTCCATAATGTTGTTATACACCTGATAGGAAGAACTGTCGTCCACATGGGCACCGTACAACTTGGAAGAAGCTTTCAGCATATGTCCGTATGCATAAGTTCTGGCACAAACAGCCTGTGCTTTTAGCGCTTCTATGGGGTAATTGGAAGGCATTTCGCTGGGCACAACGGCATACAGATATTCCTCCAAAAGCAATTCGTTAATCACATAAATCCCTTCTTCCCCCAAAACCAGTTCCATGGTACCTCTGTAGGAAGGATTACCATGACTTCTGTCCACGGACAGAAGGGTGATTTTTCCGGTAAGAGCCTCCGGCTCAATATAAACTCTGCCATTTTCAAACAAATGGCTTTCCCGGCTTATCTCCACTTTCTCTCCTGCTTTGTGAAACTCTTCAACCATCCCCTGTGCGCTCTCATAACGCAGTACAAAATCCGTATCTGCCGTAAAATTTACGCTCTCATGGAAGGCTTTTGCATAATCGGAAGTTTTTACCTGCACTCTTATATATTCCATAGCCTCATCCCGGGTTACCAAAACACCGCAGATTTTGCCTTTCTCCATGACAAAATCACAAAAATTGTACCCCACACGGATATCCTTTTCCTTTGCCGTCTGCAGGGAATTGTAGAGTTGATACATTTTGACATTATCGGCAAATTCCAATATTCCGTGTCCTTCCACTTCCACACCGGTGCCTGAAAGTACACGAAGCACCTTTCCCGACAGTTTTTCCCGGTTTTTCACTTTTATCCGGCTGACCATTCCGTCAAGCAAAAGAAGGTCAGCAACCTGCTCTCTCATATTGATGTCCAGTTGGGACTTAAAAGATTCTGTCATAGGATAACTTTGCAAAGTTCCGTCAAACACATTAATGGAAGTTTCCGTCACTTCCGTAATCCAGACATTATGCAGTCTTGTTACTACCGGAATATGTACAGGGGGTTTTTCCTCCGGCTTTTTCACCAACATGGCGATAGCCAACACAAACAATATGATAATGCCCATAAGGCAAATAATAATCTTAATCTGCGTTTTTTCGGTTTTTCTCACGCGCCTTCTCCCCTCAAACTATTTTTTTAATTTTTCACTGTTTTTTATTATACTCTTTATTACCTTCGCCATATTGAAAAAGAGCAGCTTAAGATTAGCTGCTCTTCTTTATCTTTTGTATCCCCAAAATGCCGGCTCTTGCCTTTTGACTCCTAGCATAGCTAGGTGGGTGACCGCAACCAAACTTTTGCCTTCCCCTGCAATCCTCAAATGAGTGGAGGCTTGACAGCCACTTGGCAATATAGGAATCCCGTTTAAAGTATCTGTAGGTTCAAAATAAACAAGAGTTATCGTGCATCCCAGGTTAAGATTATTATACCCAAAACAGGACGGAAATACAAGATATATTTACTATCTTCTTCATCCTGTCAAAAAAAGAAAAGGATAACCAAATGATTATCCTTTTCTATATAATGCCTTATACGGGCAAAATATTACAGAGAGTTAGCGTTTGCAACAACTTTCTTCAGAGCTTCCAGTGCTTCATCAGGAAGTTTGTCGTAGCCTTCTTTCTTCACAGCGAAACCTTCAACAGCGTCTACACGGTTCTGCATAGCATTCTTCAATGCTTCTACATAATTCTTGTCGCTCATGTCAGGTGTGAAGTCACCGGTCTTACCGGACCAATCGTACATAATCTCGATATCATCGAAGTTAGCCCATTTTTCAAATTTAGCTTTACCTTCAACGATTGTCTCAAGAATACCAAGTGTATCAGCGGGTTTAACTTTTTTGCCCATGAAATCACCTGTATTTACGATGTAGCAGTCTACATTCTTCTCTTCAACCAGCTTTTTGAACTTCTCATAGTCGTTAACCAGAGGATATGTTCTGAAGGGGTTAGCATAAGGAACGATACGAAGTGCGTTCATATCTGTACCTGCAGCAACACGTTCTGCTGTAGAAGTCTTTGTAGCCAGTGTAGCACCCATAACAGATGCCAAAGCCGCACCTTTCAGTTTAACTACAGGAGGAATGGTAGGGTCTTTCATAATCCAGAAGATTGCATTTACGGGAGCGTCAATCTTGTCTACGCGGTTAGGAGACCACAGTTTGGATTTGATTGCACGGCCGTTACCGTTTCTGATATCTTCTGTAACAAGCTGGATTTTGCCATTCTCGTCCAGAGTTGCGGAACAGTTCTGAGCAGACAACAGATATTCGTTGTCAGGGCAGCCTGTAGGATAATCGGAAGTCTTATCGAAATAAGTAGGCTCCAGAGCGATGGATGCACATGTATCTGTGTTGATAATGAAAGCATCGTCGTGAAGAACTTTGATTTCGTATTTACCGCCGTGTTTTGCATGTGTAAGTGTAGATTTACCGGAACCTGACAAACCGTATACGGATGCAACGTATTTGGAACCGTCAGCAAGGATGTACTCTTTCTGACCGCCGTGGCAGGAAGCGTAACCGTTTCTGTTAGCCAGAGCCCAAGCCATTGTCAGAGTACCTTTTTTGTGCTCACCAAAATATTTCATACCCAGGATTGCTGCGCAGTTTTCGTTTGTATCGAAGTAGCACAGTGTCAAAGGATCGCTCAGGCAGCTGTAATCTACGTCAGGTCTCTCAGCAGGTGCCCACTGGGGATCGGAGAAGATGTAGATATCAGGCTCTTTGCCATCGCCTACAGGTTTGGAATTTTTGTACATTTTTACATATTCATCAGACATGTACTGGAAGTTAATCATCCAGTTGTAAAGCAGGTTCTCTTCTCCTTCGGGAATCAGAAGGTGTGCTTTAACCATGAATTCAGGATCAAGACCTACGAAACATTCAGCGTGGTACATTGTTTTCCAACGTGTTTCATAGATAGCGTCCATAACAACTTTGTCAAGTTTTACTTCATCAACGCCGGGTTCGCCTTTAATACGGCGTGCCTGTGCATAACGGCCTGTTACTGCACCATCGTTGAACAGAAGAACTTTTGCATCTTTCTCAAGACCAAATGTCTCACCATCTTTAACGGGCATATCTGTAACGATTGTTCCGGGTGAATTTTTAGCCAGTTCATAAGCTTCTTTCAGTGTGTTTACTTTCACTACATTGTTTCCGTAAAAAGCTGCTTCGATAATGGAACGGGTTCTGGAAAATCCCGGCTTACCTGCACCGATTTCGGAAATGGGATAATATGCTTTTGTTGACATACTATGTCCTCCTTAATTAATATGTATTTTTACCGCTTTGCGGTAGCCTGCCGAATCGTACAAAAGCCTCTGCAATAAAATACTCGCCTTGTACGTCAAGTTTATTATCGCAGAGAGCCTTTGAAAAGTCAATATTCCGAGCCAAAAAATGTAAGCATTTTCATTTATTATTTTTGACCTGCTACACTTCTTTTGTGGCTTCCTTCAGCCATTCCCGCTCTTCTTCATTCAGGTAGGGAGAAATTTTCTCAAATACCTGTCTGTGATACTCGTTCAGGAAGGCTCTGTTTTCCGCCGTCATATATTTTACATCAATGGCTTCCAAATCAATGGGCGCATAGGTCAGGGTGTCAAAACTCATAAATTGTCCATCCCCGTTTTTCACATCATTTTTTGCCACCATAATATTTTCAATGCGGATGCCATGACTTCCCTCGATATACACACCGGGCTCGTTGCTGATGTCCATGCCCGCTTCTATCACTGCTTCGGTCATTCCCTCCGCAAACTTCCAGCGGATATTTTGAGGACCTTCATGCACATTCAAAATATAACCGATTCCGTGACCGGTACCGCATTTATAGTCAATGCCCATATTCCACAGGGGCTGTCTTGCCAAAATATCCAGATTTCTTCCGGTACAGCCGTACAGCCACTTTGCATGGGTCAACTGTAGCATGCCGGACGCCACCGCTGTATAATGACATTTAATCTCATCGGATATAGGTCCCAGCACAATGGTTCTGGTCACATCTGTGGTACCGCCCATATACTGTCCTCCGGAGTCCACCAGCAGCATTCCTTCCGGTGCCAGTACCGCATGGCTTTCCGGTGTTGCTTCATAATGCATCATAGCCGCATTTTCTTTGTAACCGGAAATGGTAGGGAACGACAAGTCCAAAAATCCGGGAATTTGTCTGCGCAGGTTGTCCAAATAATCTGCCGCAGTAATCTCCGTCATTTCCATTTTTCCTACATTTTTCTTTACCCAGTAAATGAACTTGGTCAGCGCCACGCTGTCCTGTAAATACACTCTCTTCATATTTTCCAGTTCCACAGGATTTTTAATGGCTTTTAAAAGTTCTGTAGGATTCTTTTTGTTTACGGCGCTGCATTTATCCGCCACTTTCTTATACAGGGTGTAATTACAGTGCCTCATGTCCGTCAGCACTTGGATTCCTGCAGGCATTTCCGCCTCCAAAAATCCCACAGTCTCCCCATACCGGCGCACTTCTACCCCGGCCTTATCCAGATGTTCACTCACTTCCCGGCAAAGAGCTTCTTTCTGGAGAAAAAGTGTCGCACTGTCAGCTGTAATATAGCCGTAACTTAAGGCCACCGGATTACATTCCACATCACAGCCTCTGATGTTAAAAAGCCACATCAAATCATCCAATTTGGTAAGCAGCAGGGCATCTGTCTTTTCTTCTGCCATTTTCGTTCTGACATCCCCCAGTTTCTCTGTCACACTCCTGCCTGCCAGTTCATCAGAAACCACAAAAGTTTTTCCGCAGGGAAGAGCCGGTCTGTCTGACCATACTTTTTCTGCCAAATCATCTTCGTAGGCAATGGTTATTCCCTTTTGTTGCAATTCCTTTTCATACTGTGCACCGGCAGATGCGTTTACCACTCTTCCGTCAAAACCCAGGGTCTGCCCTTCCTGCATCTTATCCTTCAGCAGTTCCAAAATGGTGGGTACACCCTCTTCTCCCATTTTAAAAAGTGTTACGCCGCTTCCTTCCAGTTCTTTTTCCGCCTGGATAAAATATCTTCCGTCCGTCCAAAGACCCGCACCATCCTGCCAAACCACCAAGGTTCCGTTAGAGCCCGTAAAGCCGCAGAAATACTCTCTTACCTTAAAATATTCATTCACATACTCGGAGTTGTGGAAATCCGCTGTGGGCATCATATAAAAGTCAACTTTTGCCTCTTCCATCGCCGACCGCAGATTCTTTATTCTATCCATAATCACTTTGTTTTCCATTTTAGTATCCTCCTGTGGTCTCGCCCTTGCAAAGTCCCACGGCTCTGGACGTACCAATCCTGTCACAGCCCAGATTTAAGAAAGTTTCCAAGTCCTCCAATGTGGACACGCCGCCCGCAGCCTTGATTTTTACATCCGGTCCGATATTTTCTTTCATCAGTTTTACATCTTCCACTGTAGCCCCGCCTGTGCCAAAACCGGTGGAAGTTTTAATATAATCAGCGCCTGCCTCGGTAACGGATTTGCACATGGCAATTTTTTCTTCCCTAGTCAGATAACAGGTCTCGATAATAACCTTCAAAATGTGGTCGCCGCAAGCCTTTTTCAGCGTCTTTATTTCCTCTGTCACTTTATGATAATCGCCGTTTTTTACATCGCTGATATTAATAACCATATCAATTTCGTCACAGCCGTCCTCAAGAGCCTTTACTGTCTCTGCCACCTTTGCCTCGGTGTTACAATATCCCAGAGGAAAGCCCACCACGGTACAAATGTTAATATTCGGTCCGAAATTTTCACGAACCCTTTTTACATAACAGGAAGGAATACAGACACTGGCTGTATGAAACTGTAATGCCTCCCCACAAAGATTTTTGATATCCTCCCATGTAGCAAATGCCTTTAACTGTGTGTGGTCCACATGGGACAGCATTTCCTGTACTGTCATATTTTTAAGCCTCCCGCTTTTTATTTTCCGAATGTCTTTATTGTAATACGGGAAGAAAAAAAAATCTATCCGCCACCCATAAAAACTTTATAAATTTCTCGATTTTTCTTGCCACCCATTTTTCCCCATGATAAACTAATGGCACATCTTTTCAAAGGTACAA
Organism: Lachnospiraceae bacterium; assembly: GCA_017468395.1. Taxonomy (GTDB): domain Bacteria; phylum Bacillota; class Clostridia; order Lachnospirales; family Lachnospiraceae; genus Acetatifactor. Next base: position 99,063 of record JAFUIR010000013.1, read on the forward strand.
TTTATTTGCCAAAGAATTCAAGAAAGGGGGAGCGATCAAATGGATCAATTTACTTACTACGATATCACACCCGAAATCCTGCGCCTGGCCGGTCTTTCCGAGCAAAATGACATTATCGAGACCGAACTTTTTACCAAATATGATGTTAAACGCGGTCTTCGCGATTTGAACGGAAAAGGCGTTCTTGCAGGTTTGACCCATATTTCCGATGTGCGTGCCACTGAAATCATAAACGGAGAGTCAGTCCCTGCCCACGGCAAACTTTTTTACCGGGGTTACAATGTGGAAGACCTTGTAAACGGTTTCACTAATGAAAACCGCTTCGGTTTCGAGGAAACCACTTATCTTCTGCTTTTCGGACAGTTGCCTAACAAGGATGAACTTGCCAATTTTCAAAAAATGCTGGCTACCTATCGCACTCTTCCCACAAGTTTTGTAAGGGATATTATTATGAAAGCACCCAGCCGGGATATGATGAATACCCTGGCACGAAGTGTTCTGACACTTTATTCTTACGATGACAGAGCAGACGATACTTCCCTTCCCAATGTGCTCAGACAGTGCCTGCAGTTAATCAGTCTGTTCCCGCTGCTTTCCATTTACGGTTATCAGGCATACAGCCACTACCACGATGGAAACAGTTTATTCATTCACCAGCCGGTTCCTGAATATTCCACTGCGGAAAATATTTTACACATCTTAAGGCCTGACGGGAAATTTACACCTCTTGAGGCTAAGATTTTGGATATTGCACTGGTACTTCATATGGAACACGGCGGAGGAAACAACTCTTCTTTCACAACTCATGTTGTTACCTCCTCACTTACAGACACCTATTCTACCATTGCAGCTGCCATCGGCTCATTAAAAGGTCCCCGCCACGGCGGTGCCAATATTAAAGTGGTGCAGATGTTTGAGGAAATGAAAAAGGAAGTTTCCGACTGGACAGATGATGAAGAAATCTCTGCGTACTTAAAGAAATTATTACATAAAGAAGCCTTCGACCATGCAGGGCTCATCTACGGTGTAGGTCATGCCATCTACTCCAAATCCGATCCCCGTGCAGTAATTTTCCGCTCTTTCGTGGAAAAACTTTCTGTGGAAAAAGGTCTTCACAAAGAGTTTGAACTTTATGCTGCTGTGGAGCGCCTTGCTCCCCGGATTATCGCCGAAGAACGCAAAATGTATAAAGGCGTCAGCATTAACGTAGACTTCTATTCAGGCTTTGTATATCACATGCTTGGACTTCCCATGGAACTGTACACTCCTATTTTTGCCATTGCCAGAATTTCCGGCTGGAGTGCACACCGTCTGGAGGAACTGGCTAACAATGGAAAAATTATCCGTCCCGCCTACAAACCGGTTATCGAGGATCAGGATTACATTACATTGGACAATCGCTAATCAAACATAAAAAACGAAAAAACAACTACGGTGTTTCCAAAAATTTCCACCGTAGTTGTTTCATTTTACAAAATCACTTAGTACACTTCAGCATAATTTTTTAATGGTTTATCACTTTATTCCGCAGTTGCTTTTTTTAATGTCTCTATATCGTATACAATCTCGTAACCGTTTTCCATAAACTCACTTTGGCATTTATTAATAACCCGCTCTGCCACTTTTCCGCCATCGCTTAGGTTGGCATCTAACAGTAAAATTACATACTGGGAATTATTATAACGGTTTGCAACATCCGCCTTACGCAAAGAATTGATAATGGTATCTTCCAGTAAACGCAATAATTTTCCTGTGTTTTCCGGATTTTGCTCCATCCCCTCTCTGGCTCTTACGGAAAACAGTACCATCTGTACCTTTTGTTTGGACCTTTCCACGGAACGCTGGATAAAATGACAAATCTGGGTAAAGCCGGCGTATTCCAACTGGAATGCACCTTTATATCCTTTTTTGTCCGTAATGCGTTCCTGAATCTGTTCGATGTCCACCTGTTTGCTTATTTCAAAGTCAAAATTCTCTTTTTCCTGGTAGAAACGATAAGTATTTTTTCCGTTATTTTTGGCATTATAAAGGGCTTTGTCCGCTTTATTATAAAGAGTTACAAAATCCGTACCGTCTGTGGGCATACCGGCAATACCTGCGGACACACTGATGCCCGTCTCTTCGCCTTTTACCACCTTGACCGCATCCCACAGTTCCTGCATCCACTCCCTCATGAAAACATCAAACTCGTTTTTAGTACAGGAATCATTGAAAAATACAGCAAATTCGTCACCGCCCAGGCGACATGCCACATCGTTTACTTTCATTTTATACAGCAGACCTTCGGCAAATCTCGAAAGCACCGCATCCCCGATTAAATGACCGAAATTATCATTGACACTCTTAAAATTATCCATGTCAAAGAGCACCAAAACGCCTTTGCCGCCCTGTTCACCCGTGAAATTTACCACTTTCTGAAGATAACTTCTGTTCCAAAGTCCTGTAAGAACATCTTTCTTCGCCATCATCTCCAGCAGTCTTTTCATATCTTCACTTTCTATAACACGCTTAACTCTGCATCGCATGACATCGGGATTGAAAGGCTTATGGATATAATCCATGGCTCCCATCTGAAAGCCCATTACTTCGCTTTCCACACCGGTATCCGCTGTCAAAAAAATGATGGGGACATTGGTAAGTCCCGGCATTTGCCGTATTTTTCCGAACACTTCATAACCATCCATGTCAGGCATTATAATATCCAGCAAAATCAAATCCGGCACTTCTTTTTCCAGAATTTCCAGCGCCTGCTTGCCGGAAGAAGCCATAGTCAATCTGTATTGATCCTTTAGCACATCTTCCGCGCATCTTAAATTTAATCTTACATCATCCACCACTAGTATGTGTTTTTTCTTCATGTATTACCCCAATTTTGCCCTTTACTTACATACCCAAAAACTTCTTTACAACGTCCTTCATTTCTTCCTTGTCGCATACATGGTCATGCAGAACCGGTGCGGTACGGATTTCTTCAATGGCATTGGGCACTGCCACATTTGCAATTTTAGAAAGTTCGTCCACCAGTTCAAAATCACCCATTTCATCGTATTTTGCATCAATTGCGTTCATAACGCTTCTGGTAAATTTGAAAGGACTCGCTGTAGAAGCAATCACTGTCTTTTTCTCATCTTTGGTATCTGCCACGTATTTATCATAAACAGCCGCAGCTACTGCGGTGTGGGTATCAATGACATAACCGCAATCTTCATAGATGTCTTTAATCGTCTTGGCTGTGCATGCTTCGTCCGCATAGTTTCCGTAGAAATCCTTAAGCTGGGCTTTCATTTCTCCGGTAATTTCATATTTACCCTGTCCTGAAAGCGCTGCCATAAGACTTGCGTTCTTTTCGGCATCATTACCTGCAATGCGGTAAATCAAACGCTCTAAGTTACTGGAAATCAAAATATCCATAGAAGGAGAAGTTGTCAGCACAAACTCGCGGTTTCTGTCATATACACCTGTCTCAAAGAAATCATAAAGCACTTTATTATCATTGGAAGCACAAATCAATTTGTCGATGGGCAGACCCATATTTTTTGCATAGAATGCCGCCAAAATATTACCGAAGTTACCGGTAGGCACTACCACGTTGATTGTTTCACCGTCAGCAATTTTCTCCTCTGCCAGAAGTTTTGCATAAGCGTACACATAATAAACAATCTGGGGAACCAGACGTCCGATATTGATAGAGTTTGCGGAAGAAAACTGGAATCCTTTTTCCTCCATCTCTTTTGCCAGTTCTTTATCGGAGAAAATATTTTTCACACCGGTCTGTGCATCATCAAAATTTCCGGTAATTCCCACTACATATGTATTGGCACCCTTTTGTGTTACCATCTGTTTTTCCTGAATGGGGCTGACACCATTTTTAGGATAAAATACAACAATTCTGGTACCTTCCACATCCGCAAAACCGGCAAGCGCCGCTTTACCTGTATCGCCGGAAGTTGCCGTAAGAATTACGATTTCATTTTTCACGTTATTCTTTCTTGCAGAAGTGATGAGCAGATGAGGCAAAATTGACAGTGCCATATCTTTAAATGCAATAGTTGCACCATGGAAAAGTTCCAAATAGTAAGCGCCCTTTGCTTCTACAAGAGGTGCAATCACTTCTGTATCAAATTTAGAATCATATGCCTTGGCAATACAATTCTTCAGTTCTTCCTCGGTAAAATCCGTAAGCAGAAGTTTCATAACTTCATAAGCCACTTCCTGATAGGTCATAGCAGAAAGTTCTTTTAATGTCTTATCTAAAGCCGGAATATGATCCGGAACAAACAAACCGCCATCATCGGACAATCCTTTCAAAATTGCCGCTGAGGCTGTTACCTTTTCATTTTGATTTCTGGTACTGCTGTAAAATACTTCCATTGCAACTCCAATCTGCGCATTTTCCTGTAAATACGCCATTTTCTCTCTTAAATCGTAAAAAGTATAGCACAACTTTCCCATCTTCGCAATGTTATTGGAAAAATCTATTATTTAAAAAATTCATGACCGCCATAACTGAAAAGAAACTCAAGCCGCTGGTCAAACCAGTTCATCTTTTCCGGGTTTGCATGTTTGCGGGAGGCAAAATAAAGTGCCCCCTCAGAAATATCTTCTCCCATCAGTGCCCGCTCCACCGCACAGACCGTTTCTTCACTGACGTTCACGGCATAGTACCTTCCGTTACTTACCGGAGAAAACTGCCACGTTTGGCCGTCATTTTGAAAAACCACATCTTCTATCGTATCCGGAAAATCTTCACTCTTTACACGGTTTAAAATCACGTTTGCCACAAGCAGTTTTCCATTTTCATCCTCACCGCCCGCTTCTGCCTCCACAATGCGAAGCAAAACATTATAATCTTCCTCACAAAGTTGGTACAGCCTCTCCTGTTCTAACAAATCGTAACTTACCACTCTCTGACCGGAGGCCGCAACTTGTCCCATATTTTGTTGTCTTGTCATGTCATAGGTACTGGTAGCCTCTTCCAAATTAAGTCTAAAAGCCTCGGTGGCAAGCAGGCGGTTTACTTCCAGCCCCCTGACACAAAAAAGCGCTCCCAAAATAATGAAATTCCCCAAAAGTAATAGTGTCATATATTTTTTATACATAATCTTTCACACCCTTGTCCATAAACTTCCCCCTAATATTTTATGCCCTTGTTATCCGGATTATGTCTGCTTTTCAAAACTTTTCCAGCATTGCCATATTATTTTTACCATGCTATAATTTATTTAATATTCTTCTCACAGATGAAAAATCACACATGGTTCACACAAAGGAGTACCTTCATGGAGAAATTGCCCCAGGGCGTCTTTACCGCTACCAAAAAAGACAAAACCATATACTACCGCGCATCTCTTACCCATCACCAAAAACATATCAGTCTGGGAAGTTATGAGGATGTTAATTCTGCCCATCAGGCATATCTGGAAGGTGTTTCGCTTCTTCGTACTTCCGAAAATTCCGATGGTTATTACACCATTGATGATTATAAAAAAGAAACCCATTTTCTCTCTTTTGAAAAATGGGTCTGCTTAATCAATCTGCGGGATAACCGCATGTATTTTGCTACGCCGATTTATGTGCGTCCGAAATTTTTTTATTACTATTTATCCCCCTCCACGGTTCTGAAATTCGATATTGACGATTTGTTTTACTTTTCCTCCCACAAAATTATGCAACGCGGCGGGCATTATTTTGTGGCGGATTTTGGTATGCAGGTAAATATTTTGGGGCGTTTCGGCATCAAAAACTATGGTGTATGCGGCAGGGATTATTTCTTTTTAAATGATGACCCCACAGACTTTCGCCGTGAAAATCTGGAAATATTTAACCAGTATCATGGTGTTATTCCCCTCAAAGAAAAAGACCGCACCCGTTTCCGTGCGCGGATTCATGTAAAGGGCTATTATCTTATTGGTACCTATGATACGCCGGAAGAAGCTGCCATTGCCTATAACAAGGCCATTGACGTACTCTCCCAAAACGGAATACGGCGTAACTATCAGGTAAACTATCTGGAGAATGTCTCTCCTTCAGCCTACGCCGACATTTACGCCGCCCTTAAAGTATCGCCCAAACTTTATACTATTTCTCCGAATAGTCTATAAAGCTGATATTCAAATTTGTCTGTCCTGCAATACCATCAATGGCAGAACTTGTCCCATATTGCCACATGGTAAATTTGTAGGGATAATCCGGCAAATCTCCCGGTTGGGACAACCAGAAATCATACTCATTCAGTCTGGTCAAATCCACCTGTTTGATAAGCCATTCCTTTGTTCCGTATACCATGGGAACATAGCCTGCATTTTTGATGGTTTCCAAAAACTTCTCTGCAATCTTAGTCTTTTCTTCCTTGCTGAGCGCATCAATTCTGGATTTATCATTGCTGATATAGGACATTTTAAAAACTACAGGATAAGTAATCTTATAATCCTTAATTTTCTTAATAACTGTTTTGGCCTCTTCCTCCGCCTCTGCCTCTGTCACTGCCTGCGAAAAGAAATAAACTCCAACATCCAAACCGGCATCAGTCGCCCTTTTTATATTATCTGCAAAATAATCATCTTCCATGATTTGACCGGTGCTGTAAGTTCTGGCTCCCATACGGATCATGACAAAATCAATTCCGGACTTTTTCACTTTCACAAAATCCACATAATCCTGCTCTTCGGAAATATCCACGCCTGCATAGGATACTAATTTGCCCTCCTCATAATATTTCATAATATCTGACTGGCAAACCAATTTCGTAAAATCATAGTTATTTTTGGTCAGATACTGATTAATCAGTACCCACTCTTCCTCTCCCGCAGCATTTATAACTTTTGTGTGTTTTCCGTCTGTTGAAGGGTCCAAAACTTCTTCCTTGGTTTCCTCTTCCTTAGGTTCGCTCTCCTTACTTTCCACCGGATACATATCCCAAAAATCCAAATCATCCGGAGATTTAATATTTCCCGGGTTTGTACTTTCACTGCCTGCTTGCACATTTGAAGATGCATCCTGCCCCGGCGTTACCGGATTACCGCTATTTGAACCTGCGTTCTCGTGGTTTATCACAAGTACCAGAATCAATATTACGGCTATAAATAAAGCAACCCCGATTATGGAATACACAGCAGATACGTTCATTTTCGGTTCGTCATCATATTCTTCCGGCAATCTCATAACGGGGCCTCCTTATTAATATTCTACATTTTCAGTTGATACAATCGCCTTTTTCGGGCATTTTTCCACGCAGGTTCCGCAACCTGTACACTTATCAGGATCTATCACAGCCTTAAAGTTTTCTACTTTTACAGCCTCGGACGGACAATTCTTCACGCACAGGCTGCATCCGATACATCCCACGGTACATGCCTTCATTGTTACGGGACCTTTATCCTGGGAACTGCATGCCACCAAGTAAGGTGCATCATAAGGCACTATGGAAATCAGATTTTTAGGACATGCTGCCACACATTTTCCACAGGCTTTACATGCTTCCTTATCAACAACTGCCACTCCATTCACCACATGAATGGCATCAAAAGGGCATGCCTTTACGCAGGAACCGTAACCAAGACATCCGTAATTACAGGATTTTGGACCGCCATTTGGTACAAAAGCAAGCATTCTGCAATCTTCAATACCAGTGTAATCATAATCTGCATAAGTCTTTTCACAGTCGCCCTGACAGTGTACAAAAGCCACCATCCGCTTGGAATCTCCGGCTTCCACACCCATAATGGATGCAATCTGTTTAGCCACAGACTCGCCGCCTACGGGACAAGCATTTACAGGAGCCTCCCCTTTGGCAATCGCCGCTGCCAAGCCGGAACAACCTGCAAATCCGCAGCCGCCACAGTTGTTTCCGGGAAGGGACGCCAGCACTGCTTCTTCTTTTTCATCAACCTCTACTTTAAACACAATTCCGGCAATTCCGAGGAACAGACCGATAAAAATGCCTACAATTCCAACGACAGCCGCGGCTGTCAGTATACTCATGTAATCCATCTGTCAACCTCCTATAACAATCCCTGAAATCCGCAAAAAGCAATAGCCATCAGACCTGCTGTCACAAGTACCATAGGCATTCCTTTGAAGGATTCCGGAAAATCGTTGTACTGCATCTTCTCTCGAAGACCTGCCAGAATTACAATGGAAATGGTAAATCCTACCGAAGTTGCAAATCCATTAACAACACCGGTCAAAATACCGTATTCTTTCTGTACATTTGTAAGGGCAACACCCAAAACTGCACAGTTTGTTGTAATAAGGGGCAAATATACACCTAAAGCCTTGTAAAGGGCGGGTATAAATTTCTTTAAGAACATTTCCACGAACTGCACCAGTGCGGCAATAACAAGAATAAATACAATCGTCTGTAAATATTCAATACCGAAAGGTTGCAGGACATACTTATAAATCACACCTGCCACTGCACTTGCAAGAGTGATAACAAAGATAACCGCTGTTCCCATACCCGCAGCAGTATTTGTCTTTTTGGACACGCCAAGGAACGGACAAAGCCCCAAAAACTGACTTAATACCACGTTACTTACCAGAGAAGAACTTATCAAAATAACCAGCAAATCTTTTACCGTATTCATGCCTTATCCTCCTCTTCGTCCAAATCTAATACTTCTAAGGTATCTGCTTTCACAGATTTTTGTTTGTCTTCTTCCTCTTTTTCAGTTTCCGTTTTGTCGGCTTCCGCTTCTTTTACGGTTTCCTGCTTTTCATCTTTTTTCTCATCATGCACTTTTGCAGATGCTTTTTTCTTAGATGTTTTCTTTTTAGAGGAAGATTTCTTTTCAGCCTTCACGCTTTCCCCAGTTTCTTTTGCTGTACCATCTGCATTTTCGCTTATCTGGGCTGTATCTTCTACTGTATCTTTTACTATATCTTCTACTGTATTTTCTACTGTATTTTCTACTGTATCTACAGTTGTTTCGTTTGCTGATTCATTTACTACGTCTTGCGCCGTTTTCACTTCTGTTTCAACAGTTTCTGCTACTGTTTCAGCAGTTTCTGCTACTGCCTCTGCCTTTTTCTTTGCGCCTGCTTTTTTGGAAGAATTTTTCTTCTTGAAAGACTTTTTTTCTTCCGCCACTGTTTCAGATGCTGTATTTTCTTCTACCACTTCCTGAGTTTCACTCACTACGTTTTCTTCTGCTACAGAGATATCTTCCGTATACTCAGGGGACATTTCCTCTGCCTCATAAGCCTCCGCATCATAGAAACGTTTGCTGCAACCCTCCACGCCGCAATTCATACAATCTTCATTGCAGCCAGACTGGATTTTGCTCATATCTTTGCCCTTTTTCTCACCGCGCATCTTAATATAGTTCTGCAGTGCTGTCAGTGCAGCCAATACAAAAAACGCACCGGGAGCCAGTACAAAAATGCCGATGGGCTCAAAAGGAAGTCCCAGGTCAATGCCAAAGATTTTGCCTGCACCCAGAAGTTCTCTCACTGCACCGATTGCTGTCAGAGCCACGGAGAAACCAAGTCCCATACCAATACCGTCAAACAAAGATGCAATAGGCGGATTAGAATAAGCATAAGCCTCCGCACGTCCCAAAATAATACAGTTTACAACAATCAGGGGAATATAAACTCCCAAAGCCTCGTTCAAGGAAGGAAGATAAGCTTCCAACAAAAGTTGAACAATCGTAACAAAGGACGCAATAATAACGATAAATGCCGGAATACGCACTCTGGAGGGAATGATTTTTCGCATAAGTGAAATAATCATATTACTCAGCGCCAATACCACTGCTGTGGTAAGCCCCATTCCCAAACCGTTAATTGCGGAAGAAGTAACTGCCAATGTGGGACACATACCAAGCATCAAAACAAAGGTAGGGTTCTCCTTTACAAGACCATTAATTAATCTTTCTCCTGCTTTATTCATTGTTGCCGCCTCCTTCCTGCAGTTGTGCTGCAAAGAATTTAAGACCTGCATTTACTGCATTCGTAACCGCTTTTGTAGTTATAGTGGCACCGGAAATGGCATCCAGTTCACTTTCGCTTTGGGAACCGGTTTTAGTAATGGTAAACTCTGTTACCTTCTTATTTACAAATTGGGGCACCAAAACAGGCTCCGCTTCCATACCCAGTCCCGGAGTCTCTGCAATTTCCAAAATAGAAATGCCGTTTAATGTACCGTCATTCTTAACGCCCATATATAAACCGATGTTTCCGCCGTAACCTTCGGAAGAAACTACCTCAAATACATAACCAAGTGTCTTGCCGTTATTGCCTTTTGCCTCAAAAACAGTACCTACCGTTACGCCCTTTTGGGCAAACTCTTCCTGTAATTCATAAGTGGGCACAAGTCCTGTTACCACAAATTCCGAAGCATCCGCAAAAACCGCCTGACAGGCCTCTTGAATTTTCTTCTCCTGCTGGATACGGATAGGCTCTTTGGTAATTTGATATACAAAACCAAGCATCAGTCCTGCAACCAAAGTAATCGCGAACATAATTGCCGCTTCCTTTAGCATGACGGTCAGATCCTTTTTATTCTTCATCGTCCTGACCTCCTTCCGCGGAAGCAAGTTTTTCTATTCTCTTTACTCTGCGCTTTTCTTTTGCATCCATGGCCTTCTGCTTAAGAGGTGAAATTTTTCCGAAAGCCACAGGCATGGTCGCCTTTTCAATCAAAGGTACAAGCAGGTTGCCTAAAATAATGGCATAGGACACACCTTCGGCGGCAGGTCCGAAAATACGGAAAATACCGGTCAACACACCCAGCACAATACCATACACATACTGTCCTTTTGCAGTGATAGGCCTGGTCACATAATCCGTTGCCATAAAGAACGCACCGAGCATCAGTCCGCCACCGCAAATTTGCGCACACAGATATGCCGGATTTAAGCCATGACCGCCAAAAAGAATCACAAAAACTGCAAAAGATATTATGTAAGATGCAGGAATACGCAAGTCGATAATACCCATCAAAAGCAAAATACATGCTCCTGCCAAAATAGCAATCACGGATGTCTCACCGATGGTACCTGCGGTTTTTCCCACAATCATATCCCAAAGTTCCACATTTCCGCCATTTTTAAGTACCGCAAGGGGAGTTGCTCCCGTAAAGGCATCGTAGGAAAAATCGGTCATAAGGGCAGGGAACGAAATAAGCAAAAAGCATCTTGCTGCCAATGCCGGGTTCATAAAATTCTGTCCCAGACCGCCAAACAACATTTTTACAACCAAAATGGCAAATACACCGCCAAGAGCCGCAATCCACAAAGGAATACTTACCGGCAAATTAAGTGCAAGCAATAAACCGGTTACTACTGCGGACAAATCGCCGATGGTCTGTTTCTTTTTATAAATTCCAAACAAAAACTCCGTAATTACGGTAGAAGCCACAGTTACCAAAATAACTGCCAGCGCCCTGAACCCAAAATGATAGATACCAAATCCCGCCGCAGGCATCAGTGCCGCCACTACTGCCAACATGATACCATTTGTGGTAACTTTGCTGCGGATATGGGGATTGGACGATACTTTTAGTAATTTATCTTCAGCCACGTCTCTCTCCTCCTATTTCTTCTTTTTCGCAAGTTGCATCTTGCGCATGGATTTTATAGTCTGTGTCAAAGGTCTCTTAGCCGGACAAACATAACTGCAACAGCCACATTCGCAGCATTCCATACCATTGTTTTTCAGGAAACCTTCTTCATCATCATTGATGGCACAAACCATCAATTTACTGGGAACTACTCTTCCGGGACAAACTTCCACACATCTGCCGCACTTAATACAAGCGGTAGGCTCCATGGCAGACACTTCATCCTTACTCAGGCACAAAAGTGCAGATGCAATCTTGGTGGTAGGCACGTCCAAGTCAAAAATTCCAAATCCCATCATGGGACCGCCGGAAATTATTTTCTCGGGCTGCACTCTGAACCCACCGGCTTCCTCAATTAATTCATGGTAGTTTGTACCGATACGAACTTTAAAGTTGCGGGGTTTTCTGATTGCATCACCGGTTACGGTAACAATACGCTCCATCAAAGGTTTGCCCTCTGCCAAGGCTGTATAAATGGCAACTACCGTATCCACATTATCCACAATACATCCTGCATCCGCCGGCAACATGGATGAATTAATCTGTCTGCCGGTAGTTGCATAAATCAACTGCCGCTCCGCTCCCTGAGGATATTTCGTTTTCAGTGCTTTTACTACAACGCGTTTGTCATTCTTAGTAAGTCTTCTCATCAGTTCGATACAGTCATGCTTATTCTCTTCAATCGCAATAATACCCACTGCCTTGTCAAAAAGACGAAGAATGGCTTTCAAACCGCCGATAACCTTTTTGGGCTCTTCCAACATTCGTCTGTAGTCGGAAGTCAGATACGGTTCGCACTCTGCGCCATTTACAATAACATACTCGATTTTCTCCGGCTCTTTGGGTGATAACTTAATAAAGGTCGGGAAACCCGCACCACCCATACCTACAATGCCGGCTGTTTTCACACGTTCAATAATTTCTTCTTTACTATATTTGATTAAAGGCTTTCCTGCCGGATATTCCACTGCCTCGTATTTACCGTCATTTTCAATGACGATACTCATAACATTATCGCCGGTAACTACTCTGCGCGGCTCAATTGCCTTTACCGTACCTGAAACAGAAGCATAAATAGGCGCAGAAACAAAACCTCCTGCCTCCGCAATCAACTGTCCCGTCAGCACGTGATCTCCTTTTTTTACTACAGGCACTGCCGGTGCCCCAATATGTTGAGAAAGCGGATAAACCAAATCACCTTTCGGAAGTATCTCCCTGATTGCCTTATCCTTTGACAAATCTTTTCCATCATACGGATGAATTCCACCCGTGAAGGTCAATTTCGCCATGACGTCCCCTCCTAAATGATATATTTTGTCGAATATTGCCTCTTTATAATATACTATTTTTTTTGTCAAAAGGCTACAGAAATATTTAAAATTGTGATATAATTTTTGTATTAAACTTACCTTTTTGTCGGCAAAGGAGATTTTTATGTACACACTGACACAAAAAATGGAGCAATTTCAAATAAATTACCCTCTGGAAAAAATAACATCCCTCGAGAACTTTCTTTTCGTTGACATTGAGACCACAGGCTTTACTGCCAAAAGTTCTTCACTATATATGATTGGTATCGCTTTCTATTCCCAGGGTGGTTGGTATATCACGCAATATTTTGCGGAGACTCCCTCTCAGGAAATTGAATTATTACAGGCTTTTTCCGAAAAAATCAAGGAATACAGCCATCTGGTACATTTCAACGGCAACAACTTTGACCTGCCATACCTGATGCAAAAATGCCAGCAACATGACATTTCCTGTGATTTGGACAGTCTTTGCGGCATTGATATTTATAAAAGAATTGCCCCCTACAAATTTTTCCTTAAGCTGCCTAATTGTAAGCAAAAAACCATTGAAAGTTTTCTGGAGATTAACCGCATTGATACTTTTAACGGCGGAGAACTGATTGGAATTTATAAAGACTATGTCAATGAACCTACAGATTTTGCCAGAACCATTCTTATGCAACACAATTTTGACGATATGAAGGGGATGTTGGAAATCCTACCCATCCTTGCGTATTCCGACATTTTTGACGGGAAAATTACCGCAAAAAAGGTACAGGCCAATCATTACACTGACTTTTCCGGAAACAGCCGTAAGGAACTGCTTATGACTTTGAATCTTCCCTCAAACCTTCCCAAAGCAATCTCCATAGCTGCCAACGACTGCTATTTTCGCGGTGAAGGAAACACTGCCACTTTGAAGGTACCTATTTACGAAGAAGAATTAAAATATTACTATGCGAATTTTAAGGACTATTATTATCTTCCCACAGAGGATGTAGCCTTACATAAATCAGTTGCAGGTTTTGTGGACCGGGAACACCGGATTCCCGCTACTGCCGCAACCTGTTACACCCGCAAATTCTCCTGTTATCTGCCACAATGGAATATTTTGGTAGAACCCTTTTTCAAGCGGGATTACAAAAGTAAACATCTCTACTTTGAATTAACCGATGAAATCAAACGCGATAGGGAAACCTTCCACAAATATGCCTGCCACATTGTAGATATGATTGCTTCTTCCTATTAAGTAAAAAAACAAGGTGTTACCCGCTCGTGGTAACACCTTTCTTAATAACCTATTAAATTTTCTTATACCTTCTTTTCATAGAAGAAAGAATTCTTTCTTTCATATCCCATATCTCTGTGATTGATAATCTGCTCTGTACTTCCGATGAACAAAATACCCTGCGGTGCCAGTGCCTTCTGGAACTTCACAAACACTTCGTCTTTTGCTTCCTCTGTAAAGTAAATCAAAACATTTCTGCACACAATCATGTTAACGCCGGTGGGATATGTATCTTTCAACAAATTGTGCTGTTGAAATTCTACCCTGCTTTTGATTTCGTTGGAAATCTGATAAGAAGGACCTACTTTAGTAAAGTATTTCTGCTTCAAATCATCGGGAACGGCTACAATACTCTTTTCGGAATACAACCCGATTTTGGCTTTTTCAATGACCTGCTTGTCTATATCCGTTGCATAAATCTTTATCTGATTTAAAGGGATATGTCTGGACAATGCCATAACCAAAGAATACGGTTCATCGCCTGTGGAACAGGCAGCACTCCAGATTTTCAAGTTCTTTCCAAACTTACTAATCAATTCCGGTATAATATTCTTGTCGAGAAGCTGCCACTGATCCGGGTTTCTGTAGAACTCAGACACATTGATGGTCAGATAATTGACAAATTCATCAAAACGTTCTTTGTCCGTCTTCAAAAGTTGCACATACTTATCATATCCTACTATTTTGTGTTTGGATATTAAAGTATCGATACGCCGTTTCATCTGCTTCTCTTTATAAGAATTTAAATCAATGGTTGTCAACGCCATGATTTCTTTTTTGAAATACTCGTAATCGTATGCCACGAAACATCACCACTATTCTTTATTTTTTATTAAGCTTCTGTTTCTTCCTCTGCTTCTGCCGCAATCACTGCTTCGATGTCAACAGGAACTACATCTGCATCAACATCTTCCTGTGCTGCTTCTTCAACAGGTTCGGGAGCAAACATTGCTTTAATGCTCAGGCTGATTTTTTTATCTGCTTCGTTGAAGTCAACCACTTTTGCAGTAACTTCATCGCCGATTTTCAGAACATCAGCAGGTTTCTCAACATGTTCTTTTGCAATCTGGGAAACATGAAGCAGTGCATCTACACCGGGCTCCAGTTCTACGAAAGCACCAAAGTCTGTCATTCTTGCAACAGTACCTGTTACTTCTGCGCCAACTGCATATTTTTCCGCTGCATCCTTCCAAGGATTTGCATCATCAAATTTCAGGCTGAGTGCAATCTTGCTGCCTGTGATTTCTTTAATCAGAACATTTACTGTATCGCCAACTTTAAATACTTTCTTGGGATGTTCTACTCTGCCCCAAGACATTTCGGAAATGTGAAGCAGACCGTCTGCACCGCCAAGGTCAATGAACGCACCAAAGTCTGTAACGTTCTTAACAGTACCTTCCACGATGTCGCCTTCTTTGATTTTGTCAAAGAGTTCTTTCTGCATTTCTGCTTTCTTTGCAACGATAAGTTGTCTGCGGTCACCAATATATCTTCTTCTCTTAGGATTGTACTCGCTGACAACGAATTCGATTTCCTGACCTGCATATTTGCTAAGGTCTTTCTCATAAGAGTCAGATACAAGGCTTGCAGGAATAAAAATTCTAACTTCGTCAACAACTACGCTAAGTCCGCCGTCCAATACCTGATTAACAGTAGCTGTCAATACTTCTTTATTGTTGAATGCTTCTTCGATTCTCTTATTACCTCTGTCTGCAGCAAGACGTTTGTAAGTGAGAAGAACCTGTCCTTCACCATCGTTTACTTTCAGGATTTTAACTTCCATAGTGTCACCAACTTTAGCGACTGTTGTCAAATCCACATTAGCTTCATTAGTATACTCATTTCTTGTGAGAATACCATCTGCTTTGTAGCCGATGTTAAGAACGATTTCTTCAGGTTTCACATCGATGACAGTACCTTCAACTACCTCTCCCGCATGTATAGTCTTTAATGATTCTTCCAACATTTGTTCAAAAGTTAATTCTGACATAATTTTGAACCTCCTCTATTATATTGTTTGGGGTGGAAGCCCCTGCTGTAATACCCACCAGTCGGACAGATTTAGGTAGCTCTAAATACAAGTCATCCAGGGTCTGTATATAATAGGTGTGCTCGCACTCTTTGCTGCAAATTTCAAAAAGTTTCCTTGTATTGGAACTGTGCTTACCGCCTATTACTATCATTGCATCGACAGATGCCGCTATCTCCCGTGCTTCTGTCTGTCTTTCTTCGGTTGCGTTACAGATAGTATTCGCAACACTAACATTATAGTATTTATTTTCAAAAATTTCAACTATATCTTCAAATTTCTTGTAGTTAAATGTCGTTTGGGAAACAATACATATATGCTTATCCGGTGCACAGGCAAATTTTTCTGCCTCCTCAGTAGTTTCAATCACTGTGGGCTGATTATTGCACCATCCCATAATGCCTTCCACTTCCGGGTGTCCGGGGTTACCTACAATCACGATTTCCCGCCCGTTTTGGCTTTCTTCACTGACAATTTTATGGATTCTTTTCACAAATGGACAAGTGGCATCCACACACTCCAGTCCCTGGGTCTCTATCATATCGTAAATGGCTTTTTCAACACCGTGGGACCTAATGATAATTGTACCCGTTGTGACCTTACTTAATGCATCCTGATTTTCAATTACCTGCACACCTTTTTCTGCCAGGTCACGCACCACTTCTTCATTGTGAATAATAGGTCCGTAAGTATAAATAGGACCTTTGTTTCCTATTTGTTCATACACTTTGTCCACTGCCCGTTTAACGCCAAAGCAAAAACCGGATTTTTTTGCCACTATTACTTCCATAAACCTTTTTCCTCGCAAATCTTCATAATTGCATTAATTACTTCTTCTATGCCCATGTAGGAGGTATCCAGTAAAATAGCATCTTCTGCCTGACGCAGAGGGGAAATTTCCCTTGTCATGTCCCGGTGGTCACGCTCTGCAATTTCTTTCTTGATTTCCTCCAAATCCCAGGTTTCTCCTTTTGCGGTCAATTCATCGTAACGTCTTTTTGCCCGCACTTCCACGGAAGCGGTAAGATAAATTTTTACATTTGCATTTGGAAGTACGCAGGTTCCGATGTCTCTGCCATCCATAATCACCTTAGCTTCGGAAGCCAGTTTCTGCTGCAGCTGTACAAGTTTGGCTCTCACATCGCCGTTTACACTGCTGGCAGAAGCCATTTTGCCCACTTCTTCCGTGCGCAGGTAAGGATTTACATTTTCCCCGTTTAAATAAACCACCTGCTCACCATTTTCATAGCGGATGGTAATGTCCGCACTTTTGCACTTTTCACTGATTTTATCCGCCTCGTTGGCATTTACCTTTTCACGGATCAAATATAGTGCCATGGCACGGTACATTGCCCCTGTGTCCACATAAATCAAATTCATTTTCTTTGCCACCTGTTTAGCGATGGTGCTTTTTCCCGCTCCTGCAGGTCCGTCTATTGCAATACTGAAACTCATATTCTTCTTCCTTTCCGCATGTTCCTATATTATTCCGCTTTTTAATTCCACCGGAATTTTATCCCATTGGGATTTTATTCCCATTGGATGCTGCTTCCAGCCAAACTGCCTGTAGACCACGCAATCTGGAGATTGAAGCCTCCGGTAACCGCATCCAAATCCAAAACCTCTCCGGCAAAATAAAGTCCCTTTACCTTTTTGGATTCCATGGTGGACGGGTTTATCTCTTTCACGGAAACGCCGCCTTTTGTAATAATTGCTTCGTTATAATCCCTGCAACCAATTACCGTCAAAGGCAACTTTTTAATCAGATTCACAAAATCCTTGCGCTCTTTTTTGGTAATTTCATTCACCTTTTTCTCCGGGTCAATGCCGGAAAGCATAATCATAACCGGTGTAAGTTTGGAGGGAAACAGCCCGCCGACAGCATTTTTAAACTGCTTGTTCTTATTTTCTTCAAATTCACGCAGCAGCCGTTTATCCAACTGTTCCTCATCAAGAGCCGGTTTTAAATCAATGAAAATTTCTGCCTTTTCATTCCATGCCTTCTCCACATATTGGGCCGAGGCACTTAAAATTAAGGGACCACTGATACCAAAATGGGTAAACAACATCTCACCGAAATCACGATAGATTTCTTTTCCCTGCCTGTAAAGGGAAACTTCCACATTTTTAAGGGAAAGCCCCATCAACTCATGGCACCACTTTTCCGATGTCACAAGAGGCACTAAAGATGGCTTCCTGTCTGTCACCAAATGGCCTGTACTTTCCGCAAATTCATAACCGTCTCCGGTAGAACCCGTGGTAGGGTAAGACAATCCTCCGGTGGCAATTATCACGCTGTCTGCCTCTACAAAGTCTTTGTTTTTCAGTTTTACACCGCTTACTTTGTCCTTGCCGTCCTCATTTTTCTTTAAACAAATCTCCGTCACCGGAGTGTGGAGATTCACTTCCACTCCCAGCTCTTTCATACACCTTTGAAGTGCAAAAATCACATCGGAGGCATGGTCGGAAACCGGGAAAACCCGCTCCCCCCGCTCTATTTTCAAAGGACAACCGTTTTCTTCAAAAAAAGCCATAACCTGACTGTTATCAAAACCATAAAAAGCACTGTATAAAAATTTACTGTTGCCGTTTACCGCCTGAAATAATTTTTCTATGTCGCAGGCGTTGGTCACATTGCAACGGCCTTTTCCGGTAATGTAAATCTTTTTTCCAAGTTTTTCATTTTTTTCATATAATATAACCTGATGCCCCATCTGCGCGGCAGATACGGCTGCCATCATTCCGGCTGCGCCGCCGCCCACAATAACCACTTTACTCATTCATCATTCTCCAAGCCCTTTTTGCTTTATCCTTCTCTTTTTAAAGAATAATTCAGTATAGGTTCCTCGCCGATAAAATTAATTTCATCATTCAGATACACCTGATAATTATTCCATGTATCCTCCAGCATCTCCAGACTGTGTTTTACTTCCTGAGGTCTCTTTAGGCACATAGCCACTACCAACGCATTGATTACGCTAAGAGGCGCCACAAGGGAATCTACAATGGAAACCATGTCGCTTCTGGCCAAAAGGTTACAGGAAGAATACAGATTCATGGGGGAATGTACGCTATCCGTAATAGTAATAACTTTTGCGTTTCTGTCGTTGGCAAATTCCATGGCTTTCAGTGTACGCATGGAATACCTGGGGAAACTGATGCCGATGATTACATCCTTGTTGTCAATACGAATCATCTGTTCAAAAGTTTCGCTGACACTGGTGGTATTTAACAGTTTCACGTTTCCCCTTATCATATTCAAATAAAAGTGTAAAAACTCCGCCAACGGAGCACAACTTCTAAGACCGATAATATACACATTTTTTGCTTCCAAAATGGTATTTACCGCCAGTTCAAAGGCCTGTGGGTCCATATTGTGAATGGTGTCCTGAATTTTTTCAATATCCGCATTTAAAACTGACGTCAAAATTTCCGACTGGGTGCTGTGACCGTATTTGGCGCCTATTTTCTGCACAGAGTTTAACTGATTTTTTACCCATTCTTCCAAAGATTTTTGAAATTCCGGGTAACCTTCATAACCAAGACCCGATGCAAAACGAACTACTGTAGATTCACTGATACCCAAAGTTTCACCAAGTTTTGCCGCTGTCATAAATACCGCCTGGTCGTAATGGTCTGAAATGTAACCTGCAATGGCCTTATGGCTTTTACTCATGGAACTGTATTTTTCATTAATTCTGGATATTACATCATAACTTTTTTCCATTTTCCAATTTCCTTTCAGCCTAGTGAATTATGAAGCAAAAGATTGATAAGACTGCTCAAGCAGCCCCTTTGTTTCCACATCAGACAAATCATAATCTCCTGTCAAGCTCATACCGGCAATGCCGTGAATAAAAATCCACATCTTCATAAACATTCCACCGGCGTCTTTACAGCCCGCTTCTTTTGCTGCATTAATCTCTGCCACCACATTCCCACTGCTACCGTTTAAGATTTCATACAGGCTCTTTTTGTAGGATACATCCGACAAAAACAATAACTGAAACAAATTTTTTTCTTCTCTTGCAAAAGCAATGTATGCCATTCCCAAATTTACAAAGGGAACACTACTGGTACAAGGATACAAATCATAATAATCCCTGAAAAAATCTATGGCTTTCAAATATACCGCCTCTGACAATTCTTCCATGTTCTTGTACACTCTGAAAATAGGCTGGGTGGAACATCCCGCCTTCGCCGCCACTTTTCTGGCTGTAGCATTCCGGAAGCCTTCTTCTCTGGTCATAAGAAATGCGGTGTCCAAAATATTTTGTATTGTTATGGATTCTTTTCTTGCCATAATCGGTACCTAAACCTTTCTTGCATTATTGCAGATTTATCTTTATTCGTAACACTTGTTATTTTACCCGAATTCAGGCGTATAGTCAAGAAAATCTGTGTAAGCTACGAGCCAAGTAGATAAAAAAATAAAACGCAGAAACCAAGGCATATATGCTTCGGTTTCTGCGTTATTATTTTTCACCTACTTGGCTCGTAGCTTACACAGGGTATGCACCATTCTTGGTGTCTGCCTGGGTAGGGTCTACTTTTTCCTGCTGAGCCTGACGGTATTTAAAGAAGTCTACTGCTACCTGAGGGAACAGAGCGTAGGACAATACGTCCTCATCCTGCTGTTTCCATTCAGCCATTTCTGCTTCCAACTTGTCAAGTTCGTTTTCAATAAGGTCTGCAGGACGACAGGTAATTCTCTCTTCACCGGGAATAACCTTGTCAATAACTTCCTGATTCATAGGTTTAACTGTCTGACCATATTCACCACGAAGAACTGCTTTTGTCTCTTTTGTAGCCATTTTATATCTTTCGCCCATAAGCACGTTAAATACAGCCTGTGTACCAACAATCTGGGAAGAAGGTGTAACCAAAGGAGGCTCACCAAGGTCTTTACGAACCGCGGGAATCTCTTTCAGTACATCATAGTACTTATCTTCTGCGTTCTGCTCTTTCAACTGGCTAACCATGTTGGAAAGCATACCGCCGGGTACCTGGTAAAGAAGTGTCTTAATATCAACACCCATTACCTTAGGATTTAAGAGACCGCTTGCAAGAGCTTCATCCCTGTAAGGACGGAAGTAATCAGCGATTTCCGCCAGAAGGTTCTGGTCAAAGCCTGTATCGTACTCTGTACCTTTGAAAGTCTCTACCATAACTTCTGTAGCAGGCTGTGAAGTACCCATAGCAAAAGGACTCATAGCAGTGTCAATTACGTCAACACCCGCTTCTACTGCTTTCAGATAAGTCATACTTGCAACACCGGATGTATAGTGTGTATGGAGCTGGATAGGAAGTTTGGTTACGCTCTTCATAGCAGAAATCATTTCTGTTGCCTTGTAAGGAACAAGAAGACCTGCCATGTCTTTGATACAGATAGAATCTGCACCCATTTCCTCAATCTTCTTTGCCATATCTGTCCAATATTCCAGAGTATATGCATCACCAAGTGTATAGGAAAGAGCGATCTGAGCATGACCTCTTCCTTCCTGTGTCTTGATTTTGTTTGTTGCATTAACTGCAGCCTGCAGGTTACGCAGATCGTTCAAACAGTCAAAGATACGGATAATATCGATACCGTTGGATACAGACTTCTGTACGAAGTACTCTACCACGTCATCTGCATAAGGTCTGTATCCGAGAATGTTCTGTCCTCTGAATAACATCTGCAATTTTGTGTTTTTGAATCCGTCTCTGAGAAGTCTCAGTCTCTCCCACGGATCTTCTTTTAAGAAACGAAGGGATGCGTCAAATGTTGCACCGCCCCAGCACTCTACAGAATGATAACCAACTTTATCCATCTTCTCAACGATAGGAAGCATAAGTTCGGTAGGCATTCTGGTTGCAATCAGAGACTGGTGAGCGTCACGCAGAATCGTTTCCGTTATTTTAATCGGCTTTTTAGCTTGTTCTGACATTCCTTTTTCCTCCTAGTTTATTTGGAATATATTATTTATAAAGTCTAAAACTATGCCTTGTTCCCGGTCGTGCACAAATTTAGAATACACCGAATATGGCCATGAAAGTACCGGCAGCAACGGCTGTACCAACTACACCCGCAACGTTAGGTCCCATAGCATGCATCAGCAGGAAGTTTGTAGGATCCGCTTCCGCACCTACTTTCTGGGATACACGTGCTGCCATAGGCACTGCAGACACGCCTGCCGAACCAATCAGCGGATTCACCTTACCCTTGGTAAGGATGCACATAATTTTACCACCAACTACACCTGCAGCAGTACCAAACGCGAATGCAATCAGACCCAGTATAACAATCTTGATTGTATCCCAGTTCAGGAATGCTTCTGCACTTGTGGTAGCACCTACGGATGTACCAAGCAAAATAACTACGATATACATCAGCGCATTGGATGCAGTATCTGTAAGCTGTCTTACTACGCCGGACTCTCTGAACAGGTTACCAAGCATCAGCATACCAACAAGGGGAGCTGTTGTGGGCAAAATCAAAGATACAACGATAGTAACAATGATAGGGAACAAAATCTTCTCCAGTTTGGTTACGGGACGAAGCTGACCCATTTTGATTTTTCTTTCTTTTTCTGTTGTCAGCAGTTTCATAATGGGCGGCTGAATAATAGGAACCAGTGACATGTAAGAATAAGCTGCCACCGCAATAGGTCCAAGCAAACCGGTCTGGCTCAGTTTACTAGCCAGGAAGATAGATGTAGGACCGTCCGCACCACCAATGATGGAGATAGCTGCTGCTGCTTTGTCGTTGAAGCCCAGCCAAATCGCACCAAAATATGCTGCAAAAATACCGAACTGCGCTGCTGCACCAAGAAGGAAACTCTTGGGGTTTGCAATCAGCGGTCCAAAGTCTGTCATGGCACCTACGCCCATAAAAATCAGGGACGGCAGGATTGCCCATTCATCTAAGAGATAGAAATAATACAGTAAGCCACCTACGCCGTTTGTGGAATCTTCCACGCTCAGCATAATATCAGGATAGATATTTACCAGCAGCATACCGAATGCTATCGGTGTCAAAAGAAGCGGTTCAAATCCTTTTGCGATAGCCAAATAAAGGAAAACGCAAGCAACCGCAATCATGACATAGTTTCCCCAAGTGAGGTTGAAAAACGCAGTCTGTTGCAAAAGATTGCCCATCGTATTAATTATGTAATCCATTTTTTGACCTCCTGTAATGTATTATGGATATTGCCTTTTGGCAACACCCGGATTTGTACCGTTTAGTTCATTGTAGCCAAAGTTGCACCTGCTTCAACAGCATCGCCTACTGCTACATCAATGCTTGCTACAGTACCATCCTGAGGAGCAACAACAGGGATTTCCATCTTCATTGCTTCCAGAATAACAACAGTATCGCCGGACTTAACAGCCTGTCCTACACTTGCTTCTACTTTAAACACTTTACCAGCCGCACCGGCTTCAATCTTAACACTTCCTGCTGCGCCTGCTGCGGGAGCGGGTGCTGCTACGGGAGCGGGTGCTGCTGCAGGAGCGGGAGCCGCTACGGGTGCGGGAACTGCTGCTCTGGGTGCTACGGGTGCTGCCGCTCTGGGTGCGCCTGTTGTTACACCTTCTTCTACTACTACATCATATACGTTTCCATTTACGGTAATGGTATAATTTTTCATTTTCTTATCCTCCAACTATCTTCTAATTCTTCTGACAGATCTTACCACAAAACCATCTGTGGATGCTGCGCCTTCGTAAGCGGCAATTGCAGCTGCGATAACAGCTACCAATTCCAGATTGTCAGACAACTCTTCTTTTTCGATAATCTGAGCGATGGTATTGTCAACGCTCACTTCTGTCTTTGTTTTCACTTCTTTTGAAGTTTCTACAGTTTCTTTCTTTTTTGCTTTACCTTGTAATTTCGGAATCAATCCCATAGCGGAAATGAGTAAGGAAATCAGAATCAGCACTGTAAATACAGTACCCATACCAAGCAATGTGTTGAGTCCTGCTTTTGTCATCATATCGCCCATTGTTGCACTGGGGTTCAACGCTGCCGCTTCCATTGTCAGGAAAATATCGTTTTTGTAGATAAATTCAGCTGTAGCATTTCCTTTGGAACCTACTACATCTACTGTTACTACAATTTCTTCACCTTTCACTTCAGAAGAAACTTCGCCGATTTCTTTTAATTCACCAATGGTATCAAATGCACTGTTAAAAGAAGTAATACCACTGAGGAAAGCCGCACCGTCTACATACACATAAGAGATTCCTGCGCTCTGCAAATCTGAGCCATAAGTGGAAAGGAATGTGTAGAACATGCTCTCCGCAACATAAGCCATTTCTTCTTTTGTGTACTCTTCCAGATATTCATCTGCCATAGCATCATCTGAAAAAGTGCAAAGATACGGCAATGCCATATTGGCTGAAATCAATTCTGCTTTTTCCGCATTTGCGATATCAGACTCTTTGAGAGTCTGCTCGCTGTCACAAGCTGTCAATCCAAAGATACAGGTAAGCATACATAACATTACTAAGAATTTTTTCATATTAAGTATCACCCTTTCTAGACTGTTCCGTGTTTTTTTACCGGACGGTCTTCGCTCTTTGTATATAACATTTCTAAAGCACCGATTAAATACTTTCTGGTGTCTTTAGGTTCCACGATCTGGTCCACATATCCTCTCTTAGCAGCACTGCTTGCACTATTCTGAAGTTCTGCGTATTTTGCAGCTTCTTCTTTAATAGTTTCAGCGCCCTGACCTTCGTACATAATCTTGGCAGCCAAGTTAGCATCCATACAACCGATTTCAGCGTTAGGCCATGCCATTGTGATATCTGCGCCGGTAGTTTTGGAATTCATTGCAACATAAGCAGAACCATAAGCCTTACCGATGATTACGTTTACTTTGGGAACGGTTGCATCTGCAAATGCATATGTAAGGGAAGCTACTGCTTTTGCAATACGGCTCTCGCAACACTCACATGCAGCGAATCCTGTTACATTTGTAAATGTCATTACTGGAATATTGAAAGCGTCACAGAATTTTACGAAATCTGCTGCTTTTTCACATCCGTTCGGAGTAAGTACTGCATCGTACTTCTCTACTACATTGCCCTCTTCATCCAGTTTGGCAGCACGATTTGCAACAGCACCCACTGTCTGTCCGTCCAGTCTCATAAAGCCCACTGTCATTTCGGGAGCATAATCTTTCTTTACTTCAAAATACAGATAATCATCTGCAATCATGGAAAGTGCAACCGCTGTATCTCCTTGGCAGTTATCAACACCTTCTACCAGTCTGTTCAAATTGTCTGTGCAATCAACGATTGCATCTTCTTCATTGTTTGCGGGAAGCATGCATACAAGTTCTCTAATCTGAGCCAAAATGTCTGCTTCTGCGCCGGCAACATCAACGTTACCTGCTTTTTTGCTCTGGAAATCCACTGCGGATGTATCACATTTTGCTGTTGTGTTGCCAGCCAGAGCATTAGGAGAATTCACAAACAGTTTACCTGTCTTTTCTTCCATAAATGTGAAATCGCTCATAGCGGAAAGAATTGCCAAACCGCCACCACAATTTCCAAACACACCTGTAATCTGAGGAATTACACCGGATGCCATTGTCTGCTTTTTGTAAAGTTCACCAAATGCAGCCAGAGCATCTGTGGACTCCTGCAGTCTCACTCCGGCAGAATCCAGCAGTCCGATAACGGGTGCTCCTGTCTTCATAGCCAGATCATAGATGTTTGCGATTTTCTTTGCATGCATCTCACCAACAGTACCGTTTAATACGGAAACATCCTGGCTGTACACATACACGGGATTACCGCCAATTACTCCATAACCGGTGATAACACCATCAGAAGGAGTCTCTGTCTGTTTCAAATTGAAATCTGTTGCCCTTGCGGTTACAAGCGCACCAAGTTCAACGAAACTGTTTTCATCGAGCAAAGCTGCTATTCTTTGACTCGCTTTTGAAGTAGTACTCATGTTTTTCAGCCCTCCATTTATAATAAAAAAATAATAACAATTTAACAGGGAGGATTATTCTTTCGAAATGGGTTTTATAAAAAAACCACATATGCCCCCATGATTAATGTCTTACCTAGTATAGCATAAAAAAACAGCCGCGTATAGAAAAATTTTCATTATTTTACACTAAATTTACATTATGCAATATTTCGATAATATTTTGTCTATGCACCACCAAAAATCAATCACGGGAACATCTTTGGGCACAACAATTTCTTCTTCCCACAAAAGTTCATCTCCCAGTATATATTGAACCCTTCCCACCTGTTCTCCTGCTTTTACCGGCGCTTGGAGGTTTTCCTGCAAATCCCACTGTACACTTATCTTTTCATCCGACCTTAATAAAAAACTTTTCTGTGCATTAGGGGAAGGCACAATCTTTGGTTTTATACAGGCTATGCCTCCGATTGTTTGCGTCTGCCCTTTTGCCACAGTCAGCACCGGAAGGTTCTCTTCCTTAAATGCGTAATCTGACCCTGTTTTTTGTTCATAGTTTTCCAAACCATAATTCATTAATTTTTTAGTATCTGACCACTTCCAGTTTTTGTTACTCGGCCAGCCGCAGGCAAGAAGCGCCACAACGTATTTTTCCCCGTCCCTTTCCAGAGCCCCCACATAACAATAACCGGCGGCATTGGTAAATCCGGTTTTCCCCGTCAGGGCACCGGACATCTGGTCTAAAAAAGTATTGTGATTGACACAACTGAAACTTCTGTTTCCCGCTACATTAGAAAAGGAATAATTTCTTTGCCTTGTAATTGCCAAAAAATTTTCTTTTTCCAAAGACTCCCATGCGCAGTAACACATAATTCTGGCCAGGTCTGTCGCTGTCGTACCGTGGTGTTTGGTTACGGTTTCTCCCCGCTCTGAAACCTCCGCACTGCCGTCCAGTCCGTTGGGCGTAACAAAATAAGTATCTTCGCAGCCTAGTTCCCCGGCCTTTTCATTCATCAACTTTGCAAAAGCCGCCACCGCCGCCTTACTCTCTTCGCTGCTTCTTTCTTTTGCCTCCGGTAAGTCAAAAAATTTCGCCCCTATATGCTCTGCTATGGCCACTGCAGAGTCGTTATGGGATTCCAGCATCAGAGAGTAGAGCAAATCCTTCAAAACAAAACTTTCTCCTTTGCGCATTCCCAAATGCACCTTGGGCTGGGCGGCTGCATAGGCGGAAATCATCACCTCTTCCTCCAAAACATGTTGCTCCAGCGCCACAATACATGTCATAATTTTGGTAGTGCTGGCCATAGGAAGCACTGTATTTTCATTTTTACCGTAAAGCACCCTTGTGCTGTCCCCGTCCATCAACACAGCTGCCTTTGCATATAAATCATACTCTCCGATTTCTTCCGCCGCCTTTACCTGCGTGCAACCTGTGCCCCAAGCACAAAAGTACGGTTCGCTCAGTATCAGCGCACACAAAAGTACCATAAAACAGCCTGTTTTTAATATCTTATGGTTTCCTCTTCTTTTTCTATTTTTCATCGTCATTCCCCTTACATATCTCTTTTCATTTTTATGAAAGGGCAAAATAAAAAAGCACAAACTCTCTTGAATTTGTGCTTTCTCTCATATTATACATTCAGTTGCAAAGAAGCCTCCGCCTCTGCCTGCTGTTTAAACTCTTCCACCTGAATGGTGCTGAGTTCCGGAAGTTCATCCAAAGATTTCACCCCGAAACTGCGTAAAAACTGCTCCGTAGTGCCAAAAAGCAGGGGACGTCCCGGTGCATCCAGCCTGCCCAGTTCCGTTACCAAATCATACTCCAGCAGTTTGTTTAAAGCATGGTCACAACTCACTCCGCGGATTCTTTCGATTTCCACTCTGGTAACAGGCTGTTTGTAGGCAATGATGGAAAGGGTTTCCAACACGGAATCTGTCAAAGTAATCTTTCTTGGGGTTTTTGCAATCTTAATCAGATGCTCGTACATCTCCGGTTTCGTACAAAGTTGTACGCTGTCCTCCAGTTCCATGATGGCAATTCCTCTGCCCTCTTCTTTATATTGCTCCTGCATTTCTGCCAAAATGCTCTTGGTTTCTTTTACGGTATTTTCTGTCACTTCCGCCAGTTTGCTGATTTCCACGGAATCGCCCATGGCAAACAAAATCGCTTCGATGGCGGCTTTCGCCTGTATTTTTTCCATTTATGTATATCCTCCCGATAATTACGATTTACCCTTTTGCCTCATTGGAAGTAATCATAATATCATCAAAAATATTTTCCTGCACGATGGTAATTCTGCCCACCTTCATCATTTCCAAAATAACAAGGAAGGTCACAATAATCTCCATCTTACTTCCCTGTTTTTCCAAAAGTTTGCGAAAACTGAATGTGCGGTGTGAGCGTACATAGTCGTCCACATAAGAAGTCTTGGCTTCCAAGTCAATCTCATCTTTTTCAATATTTCCATACTTACTTCTGATGGGGTCCACTTTGTCTTCCTGTCTGCGGATAAGAGATTTGAAAATCTCATTGAGCTTCGCCAGGGTCTGGTCGCCAATCAGTTCCTCGTAGTCGATGGGACGCTTGTAAGCTTCCACCTCCGGGGGAAGTTGCTGATCCCGGAACAGATTCCTGCCCGCATCCATCTGCTTGTCCCGCAGTTCATAAGACATATATTTGTACATCTTGTATTCCAACAGTTTCTGGACCAGTTCCGCTCTGGGGTCTTCCTCTTCGCCCTCTTCGTTCACTTCTTTGGGCAAAAGCATCTTGCACTTAATGTCAATCAAAGTGGCCGCCATAAGCAGAAACTCGCTCATCACGTTCATATCTTCCGTTTCCATCTGTTTGATGTAATCCAGATACTGAGCCGTGATTTCCACAATAGGAATATCATAAATATCTACTTTATTTTTATCAATCAGGTGAAGGAGCAAGTCCAAAGGACCCTCAAACACCTCAAGTTTTACCGGTATTGCCATCTTACCATTTCCTCACATCGTTTATCGGACACTTTATTTTACTAGTTTTCCCCGTCAAATTCAAGCACAATCAATTCGCCGGGATTAAAAAATCGCACATTGGGAGAATGGGTACCAATACCTCTGCCCAACACCATTGTAGATTTTCCTTCTGTAAAAATTCCGCCGTCATATTTGGGAAACAATTTTAATGAAGGCGCAATGACACCACCCAGAAACGGCAGGCGCATAATGCCGCCGTGAACATGTCCGGAAAGCACAAGGTCTGCCCCCCACGCTGCATAATTTTCAAAATAATCCGGGTTATGAGCCAGCAAAATGGAATACTTGTCCTCATCCCTCTTTCCAAGGAGACTTTGCATATAATCCTTTGGCATTTCTTTTTGTTTCATCCGGGCAAAATACTCATGCCCGATTTGCGTACCATAAATACCAATGCCCACATCCGGCAGTTCTATATGTTCATTTACCAAATGGTAAACTCCCGATTCTTTCAAAACCGTCTCCCATTTTTCCGGCACATCCCCGTAAACGTCAAACAAATTCAGTTTCTGCTCATGGTTTCCGTTGGCATAATACACAGGAGCAATTTCCTGCAAATCCGCCAAAAATTTTGCCAATTTTTCCGGTTTTGATTTTTTATGGGCGGTAATCATATCTCCCACAAGCAAAATCCCTTGGGGCTGCGCATCTTTTACCGCCTGCAAAAGCACCTCATTATCCCTGCCGTACTGCTGTCCGTGTAAATCTGACAGCATCACAAAACGACAAGACTTTTTAATCCTGCCATCCGAAAACTTATTATGTACCACTACAAAATGGTGAGTGTCATACAAACTGACCCAGGCAAGCACAATTGCCACCACCGCCGCCAAACTTATCAGAATCTCTAACATGTATCCTCCTTGCGGTATTGCCGCTCCCAAATCTTCCAATCCGGGAGCGCCCGCTTTTTCCTCATTTTAGTATATCCTAATCAGGTCTCAAGGACAATCATTACATTAAATATTCCAAAAATAATTTATACAGATAATCTTTATAGGTAGCTTTTGCCACATCTGCGGCTGTCACTATAGGCACACTGCCAATCACTTCCCCGCCAAGCCGGTAAACTGCCTGCCCTACTTCTGTTCCCTTTACTACGGGCGCTTTTATTTCCCGCGAAATTTCCAGCACTTTTTCTACGCTTTCCAAATCCCGTTTTTCCGTATCCAAATACCTGAAGTCACTGCTATAAGCCAAAGAAACGCAGTCTTCTTTTCCGCCTTTTACCGTAAGTGCTCCCAAAGAATCCTTATTTTCGTCCACATACATTTTGCACATACCGTAGCCGTAATTTAGCAGTGTGGCTGCATCAGAAAACCTCTGTTTCGGGTCCGGTGCTCCCATAACCACTGCAATCAGTTCCATATCATTTTTATTTCCCGTAGCCGAAATGCAATATTTTGCTTTTGATGTGGAACCGGTTTTAAGCCCGGTAATCCAGTCATATTGTTTCAAAAGTTTATTTGTACTGCTGATACCGAAAGTACTGCTTCCCTGCGCAGTCTCATGGACAAAATCGTCCATCCATATAGTAGTGTACTTAAAGACGCCGGGATATTTCGTAATCAGTTCCCGGGACATGATAGCCACATCTTTTGCCGTGGTGTAGTGCCCGTCAGAATCTGTCAGTCCGCAGCAATCTTCAAAACAGGTATCCTTCATTCCCAGGGCTCTCGCCTTGGCATTCATCATGTCCACGAAAGATTTTTCCGAACCTGCAATATGTTCCGCCACCGCTACACTGGCATCGTTGGCAGAAGCCACCACAATACATTTCAGCAGTGTCTCCAAATCCTGAATTTCCCCTTCTGCCAGATAAACCTGTGAACCTCCCATGGAACTGGCATGGGCCGTTACCGTCACATCATCATCCAATTTTATGTTCCCCTGCTCCAGTGCCTCAAAAATCAACAAAATTGTCATGATTTTGGTAATACTGGCCGGGCTTCTGTGCTCTGTGGCATTTACTTCATAAATCACCTGCCCTGTAGAGGCTTCCATCAAAATCGCAGAAGGTGCCGAAATCTCCACCTCCGCCTTTACCGGCATCGCCATACCCCAGATGAGGGAAAGGGTCATAAACAGAGCCATCCATCTTTTAAAAAGATTAAATTTTCTTCTTTTCATATAAAAACGCCATACTTCCACATCTTTTTATAATCATATGGAAATACGGCGTTTGTTATGACTTATAACTTATGGTCCTTTTCCCCGATGCTATAAAAAAACATAAGTCCCGGCTCTATAAAGTTCCGGGACTTAATTGTTTAATTAGTTATATTTACGTTTTCTTGCTGCTTCAGATTTCTTTTTACGTCTTACGCTGGGCTTTTCATAATGCTCTCTCTTGCGGATTTCCTGCTGGATACCTGCTTTTGCGCAACTTCTCTTAAAGCGACGTAATGCGCTATCTAAAGTCTCGTTCTCTTTTACGATTACATTTGACATGCTTACACCTGACCTCCCTTCAGTCCCTTCAAGTAACACTCGACTGATTGGGTTTATTTTTCTATGCACCAAGCCTATTCGACCGCATGCACAATAAACATTATAGCATAAAAATGTTATGCGTCAACTATTTTTTTCAAATTATCAAAAAAAGTTTATGTCGCCTGCTTGGGGATTAGGCTATCTGGCTTTCCAGCACTTTTTCTGCCTCGGCAATTGCATTTGCAATTCCTGCGGGATTTTTGCCGCCTGCCTGTGCCATATTGGGACGACCGCCGCCACCACCGCCAACCAGTGCCGCAATTCCTTTAATCAAGTTACCTGCATGGGCTCCCTTAGCCATAGCACCCTCGGTTGCCATAGTAATCATGTTTACTTTTCCATCCTGTTCGGACAAAAGTACAACCACGCCGTCACCCAATTTTTCTTTCAAAGAATCTCCAAGGTCTCTCAAGCCGTTCATATCTACACCTGCCACACTTGTCGCAAGGAGTTTCACGCCTTTCACTTCTTTTACCTGATCCATAACATTGCCAAGAGCATCTTTTGCAGCCTTAGCCTTCAAGGACTCATTCTCGGAAGAAAGGGCTTTCAGTTCAGCCTGCATATGCTGGATTTTTTCTACCAAGCTAACGGGAGTTGCTTTTGCTGCATTTACTGCGTTTGCAAAATTCTCTTCCATTGCCTTGTAGTATGCCATTACATTTGCGCCTGTCAATGCTTCGATTCTTCTTACACCGGCTGCCACACCGCTCTCAGACAAAATCTTAAAGAATGCAATATCGCCGGTATTTTTTACATGAGTACCGCCGCAAAGTTCCACAGAGAAATCTCCCATAGAAACTACTCTTACTGTATCACCGTACTTTTCGCCAAACAGCGCCATAGCACCTTTCTTTTTAGCGGATTCAATATCTGTTTCCTCAGTAACAACAGCAAGATTTGCTGCAATCTTGTCATTTACAATCTGTTCAACCTTAGCAAGTTCCTCTGCAGTCAAAGCCTGGGAATGGCTAAAGTCAAAACGTGTTCTTGCGCTGTCCTGATAGGAACCCTGCTGTTCAACATGATCCCCCAGTACCACCTGTAATGCTTTCTGGAGCAAGTGTGTTGCGGAGTGGTTTTTACATGTATTGCTGCGGTTTACTGCTTCCACTTCCAGTTTGGCAACATCGCCTTTGGAAATAGTGCCTGACACAACCTGACCGATGTGACCCACTCTGTCTCCGGAAAGTTTTACGGTATCCTGTACTTCAAAGGTACCCTTTGCAGTGGTAATCACACCGATATCACCTTTTTGTCCACCCATGGTTGCATAGAAAGGTGTTTCAGACACAATAATGGTGCCAGCTTCGCCTTCTTTCAGTGTATCTGCAAGAGCCTCTTCGGAAGCAAGTGCCACAATGCCGCTTTCACATGTAAGGCTGTCGTAGCCTACAAACTTAGTTGTAACATCGGCACCCAAATCATCAAACAAACCTGCACCTGTGTTTAACTTAGCGGAGAAGTTTGCATTCTGTCTTGCTTTCTGCTTCTGCTCTTCCATAGCATCAGCAAATCCGGCTTCGTCTACTTTCAATCCTTCTTCCTCTGCCAGTTCCACTGTCAGTTCGATAGGGAAACCAAAGGTATCATATAAGTAAAATGCTGACTTACCGTCAATCTCGTCTTTCTTTTCTTCTCTCTTTGCTTCCAGAATCTTGTAAAATTCCTTCATGCCGTTTTCCAGAGTGCTTTCAAAGCGGGCAATTTCCTTTTTCAGTTCAGAAAGAATGTAATCTCTGTTCTTCACAAGCAAAGGATAACTTTCGCTGTAAATATCGTCAATGTACATGCTTGCAATTTTCAGCAAATCCTCTGTGGAAACATTCAAAGCACGTCCATGTCTTACGGCACGGCGGATGAGACGGCGAAGTACATAACCGGCACCGGCGTTGGAAGGCAAAAGTTTTGCTTCATCGCCGATAAGCATTACGCTTGTACGGATATGGTCGGCCAAAATTCTCATGGATTTGGTCAGTTTCTCGTCCTGTTCGTATTTTACGCCGGATACCTTTTCAATATAAGCAATAATGGGCGCAAACAAATCAATCTGGTAAACATCTCTGCTTCCGTTCAAGAAGGCCAAAATACGCTCCAGTCCCCAACCGGTATCTACATTTTTCTTTGCCAGAGGGGTCAGACTGCCGTCATGATGTTTTTCATACTGCATGAAAACATCGTTTCCAAGTTCTGTATATTTCCCGCAGGAACATCCGGGACCGCAGTTAGGGCCGCAATCCGGTCTGTCCGCAATATAAAACATTTCACTGTCGGGACCACAGGGACCATATTCAAGTCCCCACCAGTTATCCTCAGCGGGTAAATAATAAATGTTTTCTTTTTTAAAGCCCGATGCAATACGGTACTGGGCACCTTCCTCATCTCTTGGCGCATTCTCGTCGCCTTCAAATACAGTGGCTGCCAAATGGTCTGCGTCAAAGCCAAAAACCTGCGTCAAAAGTTCATAACTCCACTGACAACGCTCTTTTTTGAAGTAGTCTCCAAGACTCCAGCTACCCATCATTTCAAAGAAAGTCACATGGCTCTTATCGCCCACAGAGTCAATATCATTGGTGCGGACACATCCCTGTACGTTGCAAAGTCTGGTACCCATAGGGTGCTTCTGACCAAGCAGGTAAGGCATCAGGGGCTGCATACCGGCTACATTAAAGAGAACACCGGTAGAACCGTCAGATACCAAAGAAACGGCGCCTACATCCACATGACCACGCTCTATATAAAATTGTTTCCAAGTTTTTCTTAATTCATCGGAAGTGAATTGTCTCATTATTAACTGCTCTCCTTAATTAGAATGTAAATTTATCTGCAAAGTAAGCATCCAAATCAGCGATTGCCACTCTCTCCTGCTCCATGGTATCACGGAAACGCACTGTTACACAGCCGTCTGTCTCAGACTCAAAGTCATAGGTGATGCAGAAAGGAGTACCGATTTCATCCTGACGGCGATATCTCTTACCGATATTACCTCTGTCATCAAATTCGCAGTTGTACTTTTTCGCAAGCTGTGCGTAAATCTTCTCTGCGCCCTCATTGAGTTTCTTGGAAAGAGGCAGAATACCGATTTTCACAGGTGCCAGTGCGGGATGGAAATGAAGTACGGTACGCACATCGCCGCCCTCAAGTTCTTCTTCATCGTAAGCCGCACAAAGGAAGGCAAGTACCACACGGTCTGCACCAAGGGAAGGCTCAACAACGTAAGGCACATATTTTTCATTCAGTTCATCATCAAAATAAGACATATCTTCGCCGGATACGTTCTGATGCTGTGTCAGGTCATAATCGGTTCTGTCAGCGATACCCCAAAGTTCGCCCCAGCCGAAGGGGAATAAGAACTCGATATCGGTTGTTCCCTTACTATAGAAGCAAAGTTCTTCGGGAGAATGGTCACGAAGACGCATTTCATCTTCTTTAATACCAAGGCTAAGAAGCCAGTCACGGCAGAATGCTCTCCAGTACTGGAACCATTCCATGTCTGTACCGGGTTTGCAGAAAAATTCCAGTTCCATCTGCTCAAATTCTCTGGTACGGAAAGTGAAGTTACCGGGTGTGATTTCGTTACGGAAAGATTTACCGATCTGACCGATACCGAAAGGCACTTTCTTACGGGATGTTCTCTGTACGTTTTTGAAGTTTACAAAGATACCCTGTGCTGTTTCGGGACGAAGGTATACTGTATTTTTTGCATCCTCTGTAACACCCTGGAATGTTTTAAACATCAGGTTGAACTGACGGATATCTGTAAAGTTGTGCTTTCCGCATGTAGGGCAGGGAATGTTATGCTCTTCCACAAAATTCTTCATCTGCTCGTTGCTCCAAGCGTCAACGCTCTCTGTAAGGGCAATACCCTTTTCTGCGCAGTAATCCTCAATCAGTTTGTCTGCACGGAAACGCTCATGACACTCTTTACAATCCATCAAAGGATCAGAAAATCCGCCCAAATGTCCGCTGGCTACCCATGTCTGGGGATTCATCAGAATGGCACAGTCCACACCTACGTTGTAGGGGTTTTCAATAACGAACTTCTGCCACCATGCTTTTTTTACGTTATTTTTCAGTTCCACACCAAGGTTACCGTAATCCCATGTGTTTGCCAGTCCGCCGTAAATCTCGGAACCGGGATATACAAAACCTCTTGCTTTCGCCAGTGCTACAATTTTTTCCATTGTCTTTTCCATAATCTTTTCCTCACCTTTAATTTATTTCATGATGACATAGGCAAGTTCGCCTTCTGTTCCATCAAAAATGACCGTATCTTTATCTACTGTCACACCGCTGCTGGCATACAGTACTTTGTAGGGAACTACCACAGGCACTTTTTCCTGTAAAATCAGCACATGCTTATCTGTCATGGTCTGCGCATCCTCCTTTGTCAGCGTACTTCCATCAAAAACACTGAGCAAATCTGCTTTTATGGGATACCCTGCTGCATTTGCCTTGGACACTGTCCCAAAAAACATGGTATTCCCATTGTAGCCCCCATATTCTTCTGCATTTGCATATTCCATCTGTACCGTAACGGTATTGGTATCTTCTGTAATTCCCTGTATGGGATTTTTTTCCTCGGGACTGCACACATCAATCAGACTGACTTTTTTCTTCGTTTCATCTCCGGCATTTGCCCGGCTGTTGTAGTCCTCAATCTCCAAAAGAATCATTTGCTCTAACTCCGCGGCACTATAGTAGTCCTTGTCAAAAGTCTCCACCAAATATGCCGTAACGGTTCCTTCTTTCGTCAAATAGAGCACGGAATCTTCCACCTCGTTTATCATTGGCATTTTTCCGCTGCATCCGGTAAGTCCCATGACCACAGCAAGCGAAACTGCTGCTACCGTAATGCTTTTGATTCTATTTTTCCTCACGCCAAACCTCCAATCAACGAATTCATGCGCAAAATGCTAGCCTATATTATATCCAACTTGGCGGTATTTTTCAACACAAAATAAACATAGAAAGAAAATAAAGGTCTGACTCACCACCAGACCCTCATAAAATGTCATTGTTCTACTCATTTCTGTTCCATGTAGAAACCGCTTCCTTGATAGCCACATCTGCATTTTCACTGACGCATACTGTTCCGTCGGATTTTAAACCGACAACAATTGTTTCTCCCGCCGGTGAAACATCAATCTCCACAATATCTTCAAAGCCGGGCAGTTCATTGCCGAATCGGTCTATCACTTTGCCCTCACAGGTGATTCCATAAACTACATCAATCTCTTCTGTGTGGCTATAACCTGCCGATATGAAGACAATATCCTCCATAGTTTCCGTAGAATATTCTTTACCAAAACCAAACTCAGTATAAATAACCTTTCCCTCTTCTGTGAGGCCAAATAACATGCGGTCTCCACTTTCGATGGAAACAATATTTTCCCAATCCAAATCCCCAAGTTCTGCACCGACACCATATACATTACCGTCCTCGTCAAGTCCGGCAATCTCAGAGCCATCATACAAAACCACTAAATCTTTCAAGGCGTTCCATGACTGAATCGTGGTCCAGTTCTCTTCCGTCAGGCCAACTCCTAAAAGCCCGATTTCCATCAGGCTACCATCCTCACAAAGACCTATTGCGCCGGATGGATAGTTTCTGTAAACCTGATGCAAGTTGCTCCATTCTACCATAGTACGCGCATAGCCAGGATATTCACTGCTCATAAGGTTTGGGCGTTCTTCATTATCTATCTGCTTTTGTAAATCCTCTTGTAAATCCTCTGGTGTTTGTCCGTTTGGAACCAATAACTTTCCTGCCGAAGAAATCGCAACCGGATAATTCGAATTTTTCATCATTTTCACTGCATCCTTCCACTCTGTCTCAAGCACTTCACGGTAAGTGTTTTGCCAATCCGGATGATAGACTGTCAGCACGTCTCCGCCTGCCGTTACCATAGCCACATAATGTTCTCCAACCGTGATAAGGTCACAATCTTCCAGAA
The DNA here is from genome assembly GCA_017468395.1 of Lachnospiraceae bacterium. Lineage (GTDB taxonomy): Bacteria > Bacillota > Clostridia > Lachnospirales > Lachnospiraceae > Acetatifactor. The sequence goes on from JAFUIR010000013.1 coordinate 136,637, forward strand.
ACTCAAGAGACGATTCCTCTAACTCTTGGCTTTCCGCCAACATTTCAGACTGTGTTTTAGACTCTGCAAGATTTTGAGCGTTAGAGGTGGTTTGTGTAGAGGCATCTGTGCACGCACCCAAACAGATACCTACTCCTAAAAGCATTATTACTCCTTTTATGTACGAAGTTTTATTACACACAGTTATACCCCTCTTTCTTATTGTGATTTGTGCCATTTTATTATTTAAATTTATAAAACAAATTCGTTTTTTCTTCATTTTCATTTCTTCTCTAATATACTAAGCAGTTAAGACCAGAACGGCCCCCAAACAACAGTGCTGCGAAAATAAACTCCATAGATTATTCATCTATTTTGAACATCCCCACTGATTTCCACTTCTCAGAATCCTCTGCATACCGTAAATACTCAAATTCCATTGACTTTTCATTCCTGTCTAAAATGAAGATATCACCGACATCCGCCGGTCCACTATCTGCTACAGTAAGCGTCGCTGTTGCCACACCATTCTGAAAGGTTATTTCCAACTCACAAGGGGGCTGGCTATAAGTATCATCCTGTATCTGTGTAATGGTCAATATGCCATTCTCATAATACCCTGTAAATTCAAAAATAAGCGCATTATTAATCAAAAACCCACCTTGGTAAGAACCATCCTCGTTCATACGAACCGTCAGATAATTTTCACTTCTGTGGCTATAGTAATCCCCTGTTATAAAAGAATTACCGTCATCTGCCAGAGCCGGCATCATCACAAATTCCTCTGTGGGAAGCACATTTTGAAGTGCAATTAGCAGTTCCTCCGTAGAGTGAATACCTTCTGCGGCAACACCATACTGTGCAGCCATTTGGGGAATCCATGGGAAAATGTCGTACAGATAAGGAGAAATTGGGTTATCTCCGTCTGCCGGAACACCGAATTCAAATTCACCATGCAGGGTGGTTGCCACACGTTTTCCTTTCTCCATATACCCCTGTACTGTGTCTGCAAATGCTGTCATCTGTTCTACAGGGAATGACACTGCCGGGGCAATCCCTTTTCCTTTCACAATGTAACAGGAAATGCTGCCTGCATCATAGGGAGCACTGTAGCCTTCCCACCCCTTAAGGCGGTTATTAATTCCAAACACCCTATAGGACATGGTGACCATATTGGATGTGGTTTCCACACTATATTCCATAAGATAAACGTTTCCATCCAACTCTACTACATAATAACTCTGTCCCTGTTCCAAAGTCAGATGCTTAGAATATTCCTCATACCAAAACAACGGGCGCTTCTCTATCTCGTCATCTTTTCTCGTCCTCCAGAGTTCTTCCCCTTCATACCATACGCTTAATTCAATAAATTCACCTGCACCATCCTGCTGCCTTCTCATATATAAATCAGCCCATAAATCTTTAAATTTTATATAGCTGCCAGTTGTCATCGAGCTAAACACACTAATTCCTTCATAAACCAGCTCATATTCCTCTGATAATACAGGTTTAGGCTCTTCC
>JAFUIR010000014.1 GCA_017468395.1 Lachnospiraceae bacterium
CCGAATAAATTTCTAAAAATTGTTCTTTGTTCATTTTTTTTCTCTTTCTATCTACTACCATAATCCCTGAAAACTATCACATTTATGCCACTATCAGATTTCTTTTATTTTTCCAATGGATAATACTTAATTATCAGTACCTTAGACATAATCAGACCAGAGCAATTAAAGAATATTAGTTGCTCTATTTTGCTGATATGGAATATGAGTATTTTTTCTGGTTTCTCCCTACACAGAAAATTTGGCATTTCCCGCAACTTGTGTTATACTGTTACCCAGACTGCAGAAAAAAGGTGGCATTATGAACGAAAAGAACATAAAGATAGAGAATCAGATATACGACGAAGAGAGAGCGCTGTACAATCTGCAAAATGCAGTGGTTTCAGGGTGTACTTTTGCAGGACCTGCGGACGGCGAATCCTCACTGAAAGAAGCCCGGAATGTAGAAGTGGATAATTGCAGTTTTTCCTTGCGTTATCCTTTGTGGCATGTGGAGAATTTTGTAGTATCCGGTTCAACTATGGACGAAAAGACCAGAGCGGCCATTTGGTATGCAAGGAATGGTCTTTTGAAAAACTGCGAACTGGGTGGTATCAAGGCATTGCGGGAGTGCGATAACATGCGGGTGGAAAAATGTAACGTGGTATCTCCCGAGTTTGGCTGGAAATGCCGTGAACTTCAGATGGAAGACTGTCAAGTGGAGGCGGAATACTTTCTGCTGGACTGCCGTAATGTAGATATAGAGAACCTGCGCATGAAAGGAAAGTATTCTTTCCAGTACATAGAAAATATGGAAATCCGTAATTCTAATCTGGATACAAAGGATGCTTTCTGGCACAGCAAAAATGTGACTGTGAAAGACAGTGTGGTGAAAGGGGAATATCTGGCATGGTATTCGGAAAACCTGACACTGGTTAACTGCCATATTATCGGCACACAGCCGCTATGTTATTGTAAGGGGTTGAAACTGGTAAATTGCACCATGGAAGGTACGGACCTTTCTTTTGAGTATTCTGAAGTAGAGGCGGATATCAAAGGAAATATTATGTCGGTGAAAAATCCAAGGTCCGGCTATATCTGCGCAGACAGTATTGGTGAGATTATCAAGGAAGATTCCATTATGGAAATCAGTGCCAAAATTGAGGTGCGTGGGTAGTGCATCGGCGGTAATGAGGTAAAAAATGAAGCGATTATTATATTTCATGGTTGAGATTATTGCAAAAATACATAGTTATATTTTGCGGCTTAACGATGCCTTTGAGTATGATTTTACGGATAAGGAACTACATTTTCTTATCATTGGGTTACTTGGTATGGGCATGATTTTTGTGGTGTACCCGGTGTTTAAATGGCTGGCAAAAAAGGGGCACATTATGACCATCAGTTGGATTTATGTATTTACCCTGATTATTGTAATCACCTTTGCCATTGAAATCGGTCAAAAGGTCACAAGCACAGGAAATATGGAATTTGCGGATATTATGTTCGGTGTGGTGGGCTTCATGACCATGTATGTGATTTTTGCTATTTGCCGCTGGATGTATCATGTGGTTTGCAGATATTTTCAGCGCCGTAAGGAATACAAGGAAAAGTTGAAAACAGCAAAACGCCCGTAAAGTTGCGAATTGTGACGGAAAGAGAGTAAGGACATGGATTTGTTCGATTATATGAGAAGTACCAATATGGAAAAAGAGTCGCCCCTTGCCGCGAGGATGCGCCCCACTACTTTGGAAGAGGTTGTAGGGCAGCAGCACATTATCGGCAAGGACAAACTTCTTTACCGGGCCATTAAGGCAGATAAAATCAGTTCCATCATTTTTTACGGACCGCCGGGAACAGGTAAGACCACACTTGCAAAGGTGATTGCCAATACTACCAGTGCGGAGTTTACCCAGATTAATGCCACGGTGGCAGGCAAAAAAGATATGGAAGAAGTGGTGGAAAAAGCCAAGAATTTGCAGGGAATGTATGGCAAGCGCACCATTTTATTTATAGACGAGATTCACAGATTTAACAAAGGACAGCAGGATTATCTGCTGCCTTTCGTGGAGGACGGCACTCTTATTTTGATTGGTGCAACCACGGAAAATCCCTATTTTGAGGTAAACGGGGCTTTGATTTCCCGTTCTATTATTTTTGAGTTAAAACCATTGGAAAAAGAAGATATTAAGGCGCTTTTGAAAAAAGCGGTGTACGATACCGATAAGGGAATGGGCATATACGGGGCAGAGATTGAGGAAGATGCCCTGGAGTTTTTGGCGGAACTTTCCGGCGGAGATGCCAGACATGCTTTAAATGCCATCGAACTTGGCATTATGACTACCCAAAAAAGCGAGGACGGTAAAATCCATATCACTATGGAAGTGGCGCAGGAGTGTATTCAAAAGCGTGTCATGCGCTATGATAAAAACGGCGACAGCCATTACGACACTATTTCTGCGTTTATCAAAAGCATGCGGGGCTCTGACCCGGACGCAGCAGTTTATTATCTGGCACGTATGCTTTATGCGGGAGAAAGTATTACTTTTATCGCAAGGCGCATTATGATTTGCGCCGCAGAAGATGTGGGCAATGCAGACCCTATGGCTTTGGTGGTGGCAACCAATGCTTCTATGGCAGTAGAGCGAATTGGTATGCCGGAGGCGCAGATTATTCTTTCCCAGGCAGTGTCCTATGTGGCATCTGCACCTAAAAGTAACGCCGCATGTAACGCTATTTTCGAGGCTGCAGAGGCAGTGCAGGAGACAGGCAACTTGCCCATACCTACCCATTTACAGGATGCCCATTATAAAGGAGCAGCCAAACTGGGGCATGGAACGGGCTACAAATATGCCCACGATTATCCCAATCATTATGTGGAGCAGCAGTACTTACCGTATGAACTGAGCGGCCGTGAATTTTACAGACCTTCCGGAAACGGGTATGAAGTGAAAATCAAAGAGCATATGAAGAGAATTAAGGCAGAAGCAAAACAGGAAGAAAAATAATTTTTAGAGGTGGTAGAAGTACCATCTCTTTTTTCGAAAAATTATAAAATGTGTAAAACGCAAACAAAATAGAAACATTTCCATGATAAAATAGAAATGAATATAGTATTTGGAGGTAGTGCGATGTTTAAGATATTGGTGGTAGAAGATGACAAAGACTTAAATAAGACTGTGTGTTCTTTCTTGAATCACAGCGGTTATGAAGCAATAGGGTGTCTTAATGCAAATGATGCATATGATGCTTTGACGGATAATATTATTGACCTTATTGTATCGGATATTATGATGCCGGGAGTGAATGGTTTTGAGTTTGCAGAAAATGTTCGTGAATTGAATGAAGATATTCCGATTTTGTTTATGACTGCAAAGGATGATATTGCGTCTAAGAAGAGAGGTTTTCGAATCGGTGTAGATGATTATATGGTAAAACCGGTTGACTTTGATGAATTATTCCTCCGTATCGGAGCACTTCTGCGCAGAGCAAAGATTGCATCCAACAGAAAACTTGAAATCGGCAGATTTATGATGGATGCAGACGAACATACGTCATATTTGAATGGAGAAGAAATATCTCTGACAAACAGAGAGTTCAGTATCTTATATAAGTTGTTATCCTATCCGAAAAAAACATTTACCAGAATGCAACTTATGGACGAATTCTGGGATGCTGACACAGATACGGCACCAAGAGCGGTAGATGTGTATATGACAAAACTGCGTACAAAGTTATCAGATTGTGATGATTTTGAGATAGTGACTGTACATGGATTGGGCTATAAGGCGGTGCTGAAATGAGAAAAGAAGAGTTAGGGCATAAGTTATTACGCGGAGTATACAATTACTTCATGTTTTTTCTATTGGTAGCATTTCTTGTATCGTGTTCCATGCTGTTATTTATAAATGTGATGGCTGACTCGCTGAACTTGACACTTACCAGCGAGAATATTGGTCTTGCTGCAAAATTGACCTTTGGAAATGTTGTTTTCCTAAGCATACTATTTACCGTAATCGATGCAATTCGTAGGAATCTTACCACAGAGAAAATCACAAAGCATATTGCGGAGGCTGCTAAGAAACTGGTACAGGGGGATTTTAGTGTACGGATTGCTCCGGTAAACTTCTTAAGTGCAGATGAACATTTTAATGAAATAATTGATTGCTTTAATACTATGGCAGGAGAATTATCGGGAGTGGAAACATTGCGTACTGATTTCATTGCCAATGTATCCCATGAAATGAAAACACCTCTTTCGGTAATGCAAAATTACGGAACTCTTTTGCAGATGCCGGAATTGGAAGAATCGAAAAGAGTGGAATACGCAAAGGGAGTAGTTGAAGGATCACGCCGTCTGGCAGATATGATGACTAATATTTTGAAACTGAATAAGCTGGAAAAACAGCAGATTTATCCTAAAACGGAAGAATATGATTTGGGAGAGCAGTTATGTGAATGCCTGCTTCAATTTGAAAATGTATGGGAAGAGAAGAACATAGAAATTGAAACAGAGATTGCACAGACCATAAAAGTAAGCACAGATGGAGAGTTGTTGTCGCTTGTGTGGAATAACCTATTTTCCAATGCATTCAAATTCACGCCGGAATTCGGAAAGGTAATAATTGTGTTAGAAGCAACCGAGCATCACATTATTGTAAAGGTAAAAGATACCGGTTGCGGAATATCAACTGAGGTTGGGGCACACATTTTTGAAAAATTCTATCAGGGAGATACTTCTCATGCCATGCAGGGAAACGGACTGGGACTTGCTCTGGTAAAAAGAGTGATAGATATTTTAAATGGAGAAATCAGTGTAGAGAGTGAGATAGGAAAAGGAAGCACTTTTGTGGTAAAACTCCGGAGGATTTGATATGCGAGATTGGAAAAAGATAGGAAAAAAACTTCTATTTCCACCGGTATGGATAATTGTTCTGTTGACTGTGACTTGCATGGTTGCACTTACAGAGATATTTTTCAACGGTTGGGAAATGAATCCTTTTGCATATGTAAGTTATGTATTGTCTTTTTATACACTAACTGTAATATGTATCTTTTGTTGGAAAGTATTACCCGGTTTTTATAAAAGCGCAAAAAGTAAGATGCACAAGAATAAATATATTGACAGATATATGACGGATGCTGTGTTTAAATCAAATGTCGGGCTCTATCGTTCATTGGCAATCAATCTGATTTATATCGTGGTAAATGCAGTATCGGGATATATATATCAGACATATTGGTTCGGAATATTTGCGGTTTATTATTCAATCATTGCAATGATGAGATTTTTATTAGTGCGATATGTAATAAAAAATCCGATTGGTAATAACTACTTGGGGGAACTGAAAAGAGCAAGGGTATGCGCCTGTATTTTGATGACCGTGAATCTGGCATTATCCGGCGCGGTTTTGATGATGGTGCTTTTTGACAGAGGATTCCGGTATCAGGGCGTTTTAATATATGTTATTGCTCTGTACACATTTTATATTACGGTGACAGCGGTTATAGATATGGTTAAGTACCGTAAGTACAAAAGTCCGATTCTATCAATTACAAAAGTGATAAAAATGGCAAGCGCACTGTTTTCCATGCTGTTTTTAGAAACGGCCATGTTCGCTCAATTCGGAGCAGATACATCTTTGGAAGTAAAGAGGATTATGATAATGCTGACAGGAGCAGGAATCAGTACGGTAGTAGTGTCTATGGCTATTTATATGATTGTGAAGACAACCAAGGAAATTAAAGAATTAAAGATAATAGGGAGTGAAGTTGAAAATGGAAAATCATAATACGAATATTGACTTTAAATACACATATTCGGCAAAGGAACAAGACGAGATAAAGAGAATCCGTCAGAAATATCAGAAACAGGAAGAAGATTCCATGACCCGGTTGAGAAAACTGGATGCATCGGCAACAAGGAAGGCTACAGTAGCAGCATTGATGTTTGGCGTTGTTGGCGCATTAGTTCTTGGTATTGGAATGAGTCTTATTATGACAGATTTGGCGAAGGTATTCGGAATGGCTGAAATCGCAAATATGATAGTTGGCATAATTGCAGGTTTGTTAGGTATTATCTTGGTGGTACTGGCATATCCGATCTATAGTAAGGTGCTTAAGCGAGAGCGTGACAAGATAGCCCCGGAGATTTTAAGGCTGGCGGATGAACTGATGAAATAAAAAATCGATTTTAACAAAACAGAAATATTTTATAAACAAGATAAAAACATTGCAGATATATGATAGATACATAAGATGCGAACAAAAAGCGCTCAAAAAAATTATAAGGAGATTAAAATCATGGAAAAGAAAAATTTTATTACATTGGTATTAGGCATTGTTAGTGGATTGGTATTTGCACTGGGTATGTGTATGTGTCTTCTTCCTGAATGGAATATGTTTAACATTGGTGTAGGATGTACAGCTGTAGGACTTGTTGCAATTATTGCAACTGTCATTGCATATAGAAAAATGTCCGGTGCGGCACCGATTAAGGTAAATATGAAAGTAGTAGGAAAGGTTGCATATGGAGTTGTTTCTTCTTTAGTGCTTGGATTAGGTATGGCTATGGTCATGGTGTTTGAAGGAATGATGATAATTGGTATGGTGGTTGGCATCGTAGGAATTGTAATGCTTCTTTTTTTAATCCCTATGTGTGTCGGATTAAAGGATAACAAATAATGTGTTTTTTATTATTAAAACAACTGCGTTGTCAGATATTCATATATTTCCTGATTTTTTTTCTGCCAGTTGTCGCAGATGGCGGCGGCCATTTCCTCGGTGGGAACGGACAAAGTAATTTCCACTAACTTGATACCTCTGTCTTTTGCTACCAGTTGTGCCTCGTATTCGCCGCTGGTGGATTTGTAGTAATCCCCAAGGACTGACACTTCATTTCTAAGGGCATATTCGTGCTCTGCAAAGTAGGAGTCGATATCTTTTTTGATGGCTTCACTGATGCGGTTGCCGAAAAAGTCCAAAGTTTCTCTGCCTTCGGTGGTAATTAAAAGGTGTGTGCGGTTCCGGATGGAATCAGCAGAAATCAGTCCGGCATCAATGAGTTCGGAAAGCACCTGTTGGAAAGTCAGAAAAGTGGTATATTCCTTTCCCAGAACAAAGTCGCTGACTTGGGATTTGGTCATAGGAAAACTGACACGGTCCAGCATGTACAAAATAATCAGTTTATAGAGGGTTAGCGGATCTTGAATCATAATATATTCTCCCTTGATAAGTTTGTCGCCGGCGCAAGGTTTTGTGCAGCGTGTTTAACACATTTCTTTTATTGAGGCTCCATTTAGGCGCCAACAAAATTTCTTTTGGTCCGTCTCCGGTCAGTCTGTGAATGACGATATCCGGATGAAGTAATTCCAGACAATGAATCACAATGTCGATATATTCCTCCAATTCCAGCACATGAAAGGGGGGAGGGGCAGTATCTGCGGGAAAGTGCGTAAACGTATCGTCTGTGCTTTCCTTCGTAAATCCATACTGCGCCGCCAACTGTGTGTGCTGTAAAATGTGCAATAACTGTAATTTCACTCCAAAAGGACGAAAACCGTTCAAATAAGTAATGGTTTGGTACATATCTTCGGCAGTTTCGCCGGGAAGACCCAAAATCACATGGACAATGACGGGAATGCCTGCGGCGGAAAGTGTCGCCATAGCACTTTCAAACACGCCTAAAGGGTAGCCCCTGTGAATAAAATCTGCGGTGCGCTCATGACAGGTTTGCAGTCCCAGTTCTATCCAGATAAATTTAGGATCATATTCCTGCTTTAATTTTGAGAGCAAATCCACTATTTCAGGGGTGATGCAGTCGGGGCGGGTGGCAATGGAAATACCGATGATTTTGGGGTGAGATAACCCTTCCCTGTACAGTGCTTCCAAATGGGATAGTTCCCCGTAGGTATTGGTATAGGCCTGATAGTAGGCTACGAACCGGTCACCTACTTTTTTGTCTCCAAAAAGAGCCAGGCCTGCCTCAATCTGCTCTGCGATAGTGCCTACTTTTCTTGAAACGGCGAAATCACCACTGCCTCCGGCGCTGCAAAAAGTACAACCGCCGTAGCCAATCTTGCCATCCCGGTTAGGACAGGATAGTCCGGCATCAATGGCTATTTTGTAGCATTTCTCGCCATATTCTTTTTGAAAATAGTCATTTAATGAATAATAAGGCTTGTCCATTTTATTTAATATGCGCTTTGACAGCATTTGCTACCACATCGGCAACTCTGGGGTCAAAGGGCTGGGGTAAAATATTTTCTTCGTTTAATTCTTCCGCAGATACAAGTCCGGCGATAGCAGTAGCGGCTGCCAGTTTCATTTCTTCCGTAATCTGTTTTGCACGGCCTTCCAATGCGCCGCGGAAAATGCCGGGGAAAGCAACCACATTATTGACCTGATTTGGAAAGTCGGAGCGGCCTGTGCCCACCACTTTTGCACCGGCGGCTTTGGCAACGTCCGGCATAATTTCAGGAACGGGATTAGCCATGGCAAAAAGGATGGCGTCTTTATTCATGGAGGCTACCATTTCGGCACTTACAACGCCGGGAGCGGAGACACCTACAAAAATGTCAGCCCCTTTCATGGCATCCGCCAGTGAGCCGGTTTGGTTTTCCAGATTGGTTACTTCGGTCATTTTCAGTTGCATATAGTTAAGACCGGGAGTGTCCTTGGATACAATGCCCACCTTGTCGCACATGGTGATGTGGGGGAAGCCGTAGGTTAAAAGAAGTTTGGTGATAGCAATACCTGCACTGCCGGCACCGTTTACTACCACGCGGCAGTTTTCTTTTTCTTTGCCAACTACTTTCAATGCATTAATAATACCTGCCAAAACGACGATGGCTGTTCCGTGCTGGTCATCGTGGAAAACAGGAATATCCAAAATCTTTTTCAGGCGCTCTTCAATTTCAAAACAGCGGGGAGCGCTGATGTCTTCCAAGTTGATGCCGCCAAAACCGGGGGCAAGATAGGTGACAGCTTTGATGATTTCTTCGGTGTCCTGTGTGTCTAAGCAAATGGGAACGGCATTGACACCACCGAACTCTTTAAACAGAACGGCCTTTCCTTCCATAACGGGCATCGCCGCATGGGGACCGATGTTTCCAAGACCAAGAACGGCGCTTCCGTCGGATACAACGGCTACAGTGTTTGCTTTCATGGTGTATTTATATACGGTTTCTTTATTTTCGGCAATGACTTTACAGGGCTCCGCCACGCCGGGGGTATAAGCAAGTGCTAAATCCTCCCGGGTCTTAACGGGGGTTTTGGAAACGGTTTCCAACTTTCCGTTCCATTTTTCGTGAAGTAACAGTGCCTTTTCATTTGTTGTCATGATAATGTCCTCTTTATATTAATATGTATTTTGCGTAGAACTTGCTTTATTATCATATCTGATTTTAGAAATGCCTGCAATAGTGAAAAAGAAAAATAAAAAACGGGAAAAAATTGTGCGCAAAAAGTGTTAAATTATGCGCAGAATCACAAAAAAATTAAATAATATGTTATGTTTTTGAGAAGTGGGCGTGCATTACGGGGCCCCAAAAGAGACACCGGATAAGGGAAAAAGAATGCAGGTAATAAAGCATAGTATAAAGTACATATTAACATTCGTCATTACTTTGCTGTGTCTGGCAGGGGGGCTTGTGCTTTGTGCCAAAATCCCGCAGGAGGCCATAAAGCCGAAAGTACAGGAGTCAGCCGTATATTTATGTGAAGGTAAGTTATTTGGCGAATTGGTTAAGGGAGTAGAAGGCAGCAAAATTGACCGTTATGCGGATTCCATACTTTTGGCAATTGCATATCAATATGACGATGAAAATCCCCTTACTTCCGTAATGTGGTCATCCTATTATTATTCGGAATATAGAAATGAAAACCAAAATTTGCTTGATGCAGTGACTTTCGGACATGGTCCCAATCAGCAATATTTGCGCTATTGGCACGGCTCCAATGTGATTGTTCGTCCTTTGTTGTTATTTTTTAATATTCGCCAGATTTATGTATTAAATGGGGTGGTTTTGGCGGTTCTTGCAGCGCTGCTTTTGGCAATCCTGGTTAAAAATAAGGCTTATGTGCCGGCAATGGCAGTGGTGGCTGGTCTGGTTTTGACCGCTTCGTGGTTTGTTCCCTTTTCTCTGGAATATACATGGACTTATCTCATAATGCTGATAGGCTCTATTCTTGGTGTAAAACTTGCCCTTGGCAATAAAAGAAAGTTTATGGGGCCGTTTTTTCTGGTGGGGGGAATGATAACCAATTATATGGATTTCCTTACTACAGAGACCCTTACACTACTAGTTCCGCTGTTACTGATTTTATGGCTGGACATGCACCATAATACAAGCACATCTGCATCCGGTCTATTAAAAAAAGCGGTGAGCCCGGTTTTTGCATGGGGATGCGGCTATGCAGGCATGTGGGGAATGAAATGGATTATGGCATCCGTTATCCTAAAAGAAAATGTATTACCTTATGTGTCGGGGCATATTGAAGAAAGACTTGGCGGCGACATAGGCGTGGGACTGTGGCAGTATGTCACAGATGCGGTATTAAATAATATCAAGTGCCTGTTTCCTTTTGAATATGGGGGGCCCGGATTGATTTGCGGCAGTGTCCTTTTATTGTTGGTAGCGTATATAGGCTATGTGTATCACAAAAAGCAGGTATGCAAAGAGCGTATCCTGATATATGTGCTTTTGGGGCTTGTTCCTTATATCAGATACATCGTGCTTCACAACCATTCGTATCTGCATTGTTTTTTTACCTATAGGGCACAAATAGCAACCATTCTTGCCATTGCATTTGTACTGGAAGAAGTGACGGATTGGAGGTGGCTCATAGGTGCAGATACCGGAAAAAGAAAGTCTTGAACTGTCAATTATCATGCCATGTCTGAACGAAGAAAATACGGTTGGTCTTTGTGTGGACGAGGCTGGGGAATTTATCCGCAAGTATTGCATACATGGGGAAATACTTGTGGTGGACAATGCATCCGCAGATGCATCCGCCGAAATTGCCCGAAAGCATGGGGCAAGAGTTATTACGGAAGAAAAAAGGGGATACGGAAATGCAATCAGAGCAGGCATTGCCGGCAGTAAAGGCAGGGTGCTTATCATCGGAGATTGTGATACGACCTATGATTTTTTGCATCTGGAAGAGATATATCAGCCTCTTGCAGAAGAAAAATGTCAAATGGTAATGGGGAACCGGTATGCAGGCGGCATAGAGGCAGGAGGAATGTCATGGTCCCACAGATGGGGCGTGCGTTTTTTATCCTTATGTGCAAGAATGCGTTTTCACATGGAGGTGTATGATTTCCATTGTGGTTTGCGGGGCATTTTGCGCAGTGCGGCAGAGCAACTTGAATTTCGCACAGAGGGGATGGAGTTTGCTACAGAAATGATTGCCAAGGCTGGTAAAAGCAACTTTTGTATTTTACAAGTGCCTGTTGTGCTTAGAAAGTGCAAACAGGAAAGAAAGTCAAAATTGAGAACGATTCGAGATGGTCTACGCCATTTAGGATATATTTTAAGAGGAGATTTATAAGGAGATTTATAAGGAAAATGAAAAGTGAATTAAGAAAAAGAAAAAAACGTTTTTGGGGATTTTGCCTGGCATTGATGTTGCTGATGGGCAGTATCATACCAATGACAACATTTGCAACAGCATATGATGCGGATGTTGTGTTTACAGAGGGTACTATTGTAAGTGGGGGAGATTCTATTAAGTTTATGTACGATACAGAACTGTATGATGGTAGTGCAGTGATTCAATATTTTGATTATGGACAACCTTATACGCCCTATTTTTATATTACTGCAGGGGATATCAAAACTAATTTGGATGGGGAAGGAAAACATACACATACTGTATTGCCTTACAGCGGAACCGAGCTGGCGGCAGATGAATTTAAGGAGTGGAAAGTAACCAGTGTATCCAGAAGCGGTGGCAAGATTCAAACTATACAATTAACGGCGGTTGCTGAGATTTGGAGTGATATTACTTATGAATTGGACGGCGGAACAAACGGAGCAGGCAATCCGGATAAGTATTGTGAGGGCGTGGGCGTAGCAAGCCTTGCAGATGCAAGTAAGAGTGGCTTTACCTTTGATGGCTGGTATGCGGATGCAGCGTTTAACATGCCGGTGACATCCATTCCTGCAGTAGCTGTGGGAGATCTGGTGTTATATGCGAAATTCACCCAAAATGTACCGAATGTCTATGCCATTAATTATGAATTAGACGGCGGAACAAACGGAAGCGGAAATCCCGCAACCTATACAGAGGGAGTAGGGGTAGCAAGTTTTGCAGACGCAAGTAAGAGCGGTTATACGTTTAACGGCTGGTATGCGGATGCAGGATTTACCACACCCGTAACCTCCATCTCCACAACCCAGACAGGAAATGTGGCCCTGTATGCAAAGTTTGTGCAAATACCCATCAACGATGATGATACAACAGTTCCCGCAGCCCCCACAACTACCCCTCCCAAACTGGACACGGTACCGAAAACCGGTGATGAGGGACCGGGGATGGTGATGTTTGCGGTAGCTCTTTTGTCCGGCGCAGCAGTTGTATTTATGAAACATAAGCAAAAAAATGAGCGAGGATAAAGCGCCATAATGAAGCTGTATAAGAAGATAAGTATATATCATATATTGCTGCTGGTTTTTATTGTTTCCGCCACGGGGACAATTGGATATATGTTCTCTTATTTTCAGCAAAGTACGAGAGCAAGAGAAGTACAAAATGAATTGCAAAGTATGAAAGAGGAACAGGAGATGTTGCTGGCGGTGGTATCGGAGCCGGAAACAGCGGAACCGGAAATCTCAAAACCGGAGATATTACCGCAAGAGACGTTGGAGCAGGAGACGCTGGCACAGGAAACTTTGCAGCCGGAAATAGTGGAGCCGGTAATATTACCGCCTGAAATATTACCGAAATATCAGGCTTTATACGAAATCAATTCCGATATGGTGGGCTGGCTTACTATTGAAGATACGAATATCGATTATCCGGTTATGCAGACCATGGCAGATGAAGATTATTATCTTTCCTTTGATTTTTACAAGGAACCCAATAAAAACGGTTGCCTCATACTGGATACCGATTCTGCGGTGGGAACGGGAACCGCAAGTTTGGAATATGCGGACGGCAATGCCCCTTCCACCAATCTTATTATCCATGGGCATACCAAGAAGTCCGGGGACATGTTTGGAAAATTGAAGTTATATGCTGATGAGGAGTACGGAAAAGAGCATCAGGTAATTTGTTTTGACAGTCTGTATGAAGAACGTGCATATGAACTGATAGCTGTTTTTTATTCGCAGGTTTTTTATGAAAATGAGGATGTATTTAAATACTATGCTTTTTTTCAGGCGGATACCCGGGAGGAGTTTGATAACTGGTACAGTAACATCAAGGAAATGTCTTTGTATGATACAGGGGTAACGGCTGAGTTCGGTGATGAGTTTATTACTTTGTCCTGCTGTGCATACCATACGGAAAACGGAAGATTTGTAGTGGTGGGCAGAAGAAAAAAACTCAACACCTAAAATTTGCATACCAATGCGTATTAGGAATTTGGGCAACGGACGTAGCCTTGTTAAATACTAAATCAGCCGGCCGGAGTTAATCCGGTCGGTTTTCTTTTTATTGAAAAAAGACTTTTCTAATTTCTCTTTTTGGTATATAATGACTTTTGTAATATTCACAAATTCATTTGAGCAGTGTTCCTGCTGAAATTCCCATAGAATCTGAGATTATAATTGAAGATGGAAAGGTAAAAAAGAATGAGAGAAAAATATGAATCTCTGGCATTGACAGTATTAAAAGAACTGGCTAAAGAAAGAGGAATCAAAGGCGTTTCTACAATGAAAAAAGAAGAAGTGGTGGAAGCAATGCTTGCACTGGATGAAAAAGAGAAAGCGGAAAAAGCAGTGAGACCTGCAAGACCGGCTCCCACAGTGGACAGGAACGCCGTTTATGACGTAAATACTTTCCCCAAGGAACTGGACAGCGGCGAAGAGGCAAACGGTATTTTGGAAGTGTTACAGGACGGCTATGGCTTTATCCGTTGTGCCAATTTTATGCCCGGCGAAAACGATGTTTATGTGGCTCCCACCCAAATCCGTAAATTCGGTTTAAAAACCGGTGATGTACTGATTGGAAATAAACGTATTAAGTCTCCGCAGGAGAAGTTTCAGGCTCTTTTATATATTAAGACCATCAATGGTTTTACTGTAGAGCAGGCTATGAAACGCAAAAATTTTGAAAACATGACACCTATTTTTCCGGATGAACGTATTTCACTGGAAACACCGGGATGCAGCGTGTCTATGCGCGTAATGGATTTAATCAGCCCTGTTGGTAAAGGACAGCGTGGTATGATTGTATCACCGCCCAAAGCCGGTAAAACGACACTCCTTAAGGATGTGGCAAAATCCATTCTTAAGAATGCACCGGATATGCATATGCTTATTTTGCTGATTGACGAGCGACCAGAAGAAGTAACAGACATGAAGGAAGCCATTCAGGGACCTAACGTAGAGGTGATTTATTCCACCTTTGATGAGCTCCCCGAGCACCACAAGAGAGTGTCGGAAATGGTAATTGAACGTGCCAAAAGGCTGGTAGAGCACGATAAGGATGTTGTGATTTTGTTAGACAGTATTACAAGACTTACCCGTGCCTACAACCAGGTGGTTCCACCCAGTGGACGTACTTTGTCCGGTGGTTTGGACCCGGCGGCTTTGCATATGCCTAAGAGATTCTTTGGTGCTGCGCGAAATATGAGAGAGGGCGGAAGTCTGACCATTTTGGCTACTGCTTTGGTGGATACAGGAAGTAAGATGGATGATGTGGTTTACGAGGAATTTAAAGGTACCGGTAACATGGAAATTGTTCTGGACCGTAAACTTTCCGAAAAACGTATTTTCCCCGCTATCGACATTCAGAAGTCAGGAACCAGAAGAGAAGATTTGCTTTTGAATGGGGAAGAACTGGAAGCCATCAACAACATGCGTAAGGCATTAAACGGTCTGAAAGCAGACGAGGCGGCAGATAGAATTCTTGATATGTTTGCGAGAACAAAAAACAACGACGAGTTCGTTGCAATGGTCAAGAAGATGAGAATCGTATAAAAGAGCGAAAAAAACGTAAAAAATTTGCTTTTTTGTAAAAAATATCTTGCATATATATTTTAGTCATGTTACAATAATCACGCTGTTTGTGGTGGCATAAGCAGTGCGGATGAGAACATAGAACAATTGACTTTAATATAGAGAGGTGAAAGAGATGAAAGAAGGAATCCATCCCGAGTACTATCAGGCAACAGTAACTTGCAACTGCGGTAACACATTTGTAACAGGTTCTACAAAACCTGAAATCCACGTAGAAGTTTGCTCCAAATGCCATTCATTCTACACAGGTCAGCAGAAGACTGCAAGAGCTGATGGACGTATTGATAAGTTCAACAAGAAATACGGCGTTAAATAAGAAAATTGTTGCGATTAATTCAGAAAGGTTGAGGGTTTACTCTCAACCTTTCTTAAGTCACAGAAGTTTTGCAAAGCAGGAGAACTAAAATGGGAAGAAAGAAGAGACGTACTGTATACTCCGGTATTGGCGGTCAGGCAGTATTGGAAGGCGTTATGATGAAAAACAGCGAGAAATACGCTGTGGCTGTCAGAAAGCCCGACGGAGAAATTGAGGTTGATATAGATAATTATCAGGGAGTGCTTCATGGAAACAAGTTTAAGGAGATTCCTTTTATCAGAGGTATGTTCAATTTTGTGGATTCCATGAAACTGGGTACAAAATGCCTGAATTACTCTGCGGATTTTTATGAAGAGGAAGAGGCAAAGGAAACAGTGGTAGATAAGGCTTTAAACAAAATCTCCGGCGGAAAATCCGAGAAGATTTTAAACAGCCTTGTGGTCTTCGTGGCCATTGCACTGGCGGTAGGTCTGTTTATTCTGCTCCCCTATTTTTTAACTGCCCAATTTGAACAGTATATTGAAAATCATTCTTTGGTTCTGATTATTGAAGGAGCCATAAGAATTGTAATTTTCCTTTTGTATGTGGTTGGAATTGCCGTGATGGACGATATCAGACGCCTTTATATGTACCATGGCGCTGAACATAAATGTATTAACTGCATTGAGCGTGGCAAACCTTTAACAGTAAACAATGTTATGAGAAGTTCCAGAATACACAGAAGATGCGGAACCAGTTTTATGTTTCTGGTTATGTTTGTCAGCATCATCCTGTTTTTCTTTATCAGGGTGGAAAATCCGGTGTACAGAATCGGACTTAGAGTTTTGCTGATTCCCGTGATTGCAGGCATCTCTTATGAGATTATCCGCCTGGCAGGAAGAAGTAACAACTTCTTGGTGACACTGATTTCCCTTCCCGGTTTGATGCTCCAGAGAATGACCACAAAAGAGCCCACCAGAGATATGGTAAAGGTAGCTATTGCTTCTGTGGAAGCAGTGTTTGACTGGAAAGAATTTTTGATGGAGAACTTTGAGTATACTGCGGAGCAACTTGCTGAGTATGAGGATGAAACTCCGGCAGATGAAGACAGCGAGGATGTTTTGGAAGAAAAGCAGGAAGATTCCAAGGCAGATGATTTTGTGTCTGAGGAACCGGAGCAGGATGCTTTTGTCAAAGAGGAAGAGCTTTAATGCAGTACAAGGATTGTTATAAATGGGGCGTGGAACAACTGGAAACTGCCGGCGTACCTGAGGCAGGACTGGGTGCCAGACTGCTTCTTGAGTATGTATGCGGTACCACGCGAAATGATTTGCTGGTTCACGGTGAGCGTGAAGTCGCAGAGGATATGGTGCAGAAATACCAAGAAAAAATAGGTCTTCGGGCTACCCGCATTCCTTTGCAGCACATAACCGGCGAGCAGGAATTCATGGGATTGTCTTTTTTGGTAAATGAGCATGTGCTCATTCCAAGGCAGGATACGGAAATTCTGGTAGAGCAGGTGCTGAAAGTGCTAAAGCCGGGGATGCGTATTTTGGATATGTGCACCGGAAGCGGTTGCATTTTGATTAGTCTTTTGGCACTTTCCAAGGAATGCATGGGAACCGGTGTGGATTTATCTGCAAAGGCTCTGGCGGTTGCAGAGAAGAATAGCGTGCGGTTGCTTGGTGTAACCGGCAACGGGGATTCCACCGGTGGAATACTGAAAACCGGCGGGGAAAAAGTAAGCTGGTTGCAAAGTGATTTGTTTGAAAATGTGGCGGGCGACTATGATGTGATTGTGTCAAATCCTCCTTACATCCGGAGGGATGTGATTAGGGGACTGATGCCGGAGGTAAGGGACCATGAGCCTATGATGGCGCTGGACGGCACAGAAGACGGATTGTTTTTTTACAGGAAAATCGTTTCACAGGTAGCAGATTTTTTGAAACCGGGCGGGTACCTTTTCTTTGAAATTGGGCATGACCAAGGACGAGAAGTGGAAATACTGCTTAAAGATAATAAATTTACAGAAGTGAAAGTAATTCAGGATTATGCCGGACAAGACAGAGTGGTTTGCGGCAGAAGAGAGGAATAGAAATGTTTGATAAGTTAGATGATTTGCTCAGTCGCTATGAAGAAATCATGAACGAACTGAACGAGCCTACTGTAACAGAAAATCAGGACCGTTTCAGAAAATTGATGAAAGAGCAGAGCGACCTGACTCCTATTGTTGAAGCCTATAAGGAGTATAAAAAAAGTAAGCAGGATATCGAAGATTCTTTGGCTATGCTTGAAGAAGAGTCCGATGAAGATATGCGCGAAATGCTGAAAGACGAACTTTCTGCAAGTAAAAAGCGTGTAGAAGAATTGGAGCAGGAACTGAAAATTCTGCTACTTCCCAAAGACCCTAACGATGACAAAAACGTTATTGTGGAAATCCGTGCAGGCGCCGGCGGCGACGAAGCGGCTCTTTTTGCGGCAGAAATTTACCGCATGCTTGTGCATTACGCAGAAAGCCAGCGCTGGAAAGTAGAAACCATGAATGTGGACGATATCGGTATCGGCGGTATGAAGGAAGTTCAGTTTATGGTTATCGGTCAGGGGGCATATTCCAAGTTGAAATACGAAAGTGGTGTACACCGCGTACAGCGTGTGCCCGCAACAGAATCCGGCGGACGTATTCATACTTCCACCATCAGCGTAGCAGTTATGCCCGAAGTTGACGAAGATATTGATATTGTAATTGATGAAAAAGATATCCGTATTGACGTAATGCGTGCTTCCGGTAACGGTGGTCAGTGTGTCAATACAACAGACTCTGCGGTGCGTCTGACCCACTATCCCACAGGAATTGTGGTTTACAGCCAGACCGAGAAATCCCAGTTGCAAAACAAGGCAAAGGCTTTTGCCCTGCTGAAAGCAAAACTGTACGATATCGAGCAGCAGCAAAGGCATGATGCGGAAGCCGAAATGCGCCGCAGCCAGATTGGTACCGGAGACCGTTCCGAGAAAATCCGTACCTACAACTTCCCTCAGGGACGTGTGACAGACCATCGTATCGGTCTGACATTATACAAACTGGACAAAATCATGAACGGCGACATTCAGGACATCATCGATGCCTGTATCGCAGCGGACCAGGCAGCGAAACTCGCAAAGATGAATGAATAGCACAAACACCGAGGAAGTGCGAAGCACTTTCGAAGGTGAGCGTTCGTGCTATGAGCGCAAAGGTTGAGTTGAAACAGTTGAGTGCTCTATATCAGTTTAAGGTGCTGATATAGGGCATTTTTTATGTGGAGTTGAATTGATGGATTTGGTGGGAAAGGGCTACCAGAGCATCCCCAAATATAATTGCATAAATATTAGGGGTATTTTATAATGAGTTATATAAATTAGAATTTAGCGGCATTGGAGAGGGATATAAAAGGAAATATTTACGAGAGAATTGCAAAGATAGATAAACAGAGGGGAAATGATGAAGAAATTACTGATGGGACTTGGAATAGGAATTGTTGCGGTATTTGCAATGATTGGAACAGGAAATTTGATTGCAACCAATATGATGCCGGAATATCTGGCACCGATAAGGGTAATGAGCGGAGGATTGATGCTTCTTACGCTTATCATTCCGTTTATGATACTTTGGGCGGTGGGAATTTCCTTTAAAGATAAAAAAGGAAAAATCAATAAAAGTGTGCTTGTGATTGTTCTGGGGATTGAGATGGTTTGTCTTGTGTTATGCCTATGGGCGGGAACCAGAAGTATTGGGGCGATTGCGGATATGATAAACGGTCCGACCGAGAAAGTAGTCTATTATGCACTGATAAAAGAAGATAGAGACTGGGGATACCGAAGAGGATATTCGACGGAGTATTACTTGGAGGCTGTTTCAATAGAAGGAGAAACAAGAGAAAAACTAAGACTTAGAGTAATATCAGAAGATTTAGAGGAAGTGGAAAAAGTTTTAGCTGAGGCAAAATGGGATTATGATATCAGGGCAAAATACATATTGCGTTATTTTGAGAATATAGGTATCGTATTTGAGATTGAAGCAATTCCGCTGGAATAGAGGAGTTTCTGTACGTTATCACATCAACTACAACGCAGGTGTAGGTGCTTGAGGTATCATAAGGCAACAGCGAGTTGCTTGGAAAAAGATTTATTCAGTTTTATAATATCGTTGGAGGTGAAATCTATATGGAAACAAAGGATATTATATTAGAACTCAGAAATAAAGCAGGTTTATCTCAAGATGAACTTGCAGAAAAAATATTTGTAACTCGTCAAGCTGTATCGCGCTGGGAAAATGGGGAAACAACCCCTAATACGGATACTTTGAAATTATTATCGAAGTTGTTTGATGTTTCGATTAATACACTTTTGGGTTCACCAAGAGAATTGATTTGTCAGTGTTGTGGTATGCCGTTAAAAGATGATGATATTATTAGCAGAGAGGCTGACGGTAGTCCAAATGAAGATTATTGTAAATGGTGCTATGCCGATGGAACATACACATACAGCAATATGGATGATTTGATTAATGTCTGTGTCGGACATATGGTTAGTGAGAACTTTTCAGAAGAACAGGCCAGAGAATACATGAAACAATTGCTTCCCAAACTGGATTACTGGAAAAGGTATGAAGAACTTAGTGACGATGGACAGTTCGAGTGATTCTTGCAAACATGGATTTTATTATGATATGTACCTATGAATTATGTGGCAACTAAGGGCTGAAGAAATATTGTTAGATTGGTATCTGCGTACTTAATAATGATTGTATTAAGGTGAAAGAGTAAATTAGTAATCGTTACCCTGTGTGTATAGATTCGTTTGTTCTGTGCAGCCGACCAGGCGGTGGTGTGTTTTTGAAACATGTCATCGCTTTTTTTGGGGGCTCTATTTTGGATGCATGTATACCCTCATTTGAAGATATTACAGCAAAAAGAACAAATGTTCTTGAATGAAAGGGCGAATTGTGGTATAGTGTATTTAGAACAAATGTTTGTGTAGCGGGAGGTTTATATGAGTAGGTTGATAGTAGATGATGTGGCAATACAGGTAATTAAATTTGAAGAAGAGGATTATATATCGCTTACTGATATGGTAAGGAATATAGAAAATGGAGTTGTTTTAATTGAAAAATGGCTGCGAAATAAAAATACAATTGAGTTCCTAGGAATATGGGAAGAGTTATATAATGAGCAGTTTGATTATGATGAATACAATAGTATTATGAATGAAGCTGGATTAAATCGGTTTGCTATGTCGGTAAAACAATGGGTGGAAAGAACGAATTCAAAAGGGATTATTGCAAAGGCAGGGAGATATGGAGGAACTTATGCCTATAAAGATATTGCCTTTGAGTTTGCAAGTTGGGTTTCTCCTAAATTTAAATTATATTTGATAAAAGAGTTTGAAAGGTTAAAGAGAGAAGAGCAGGAACAACTGGGATGGAATGCAAAACGAGAGTTAGCAAAGATTAATTATAGAATACATACAGATGCAATAAAAGAAAATTTGATTCCAAAACAAGTGACAAATCAACAAACAGCTATTGTATATGCATCTGAAGCAGATGTTTTGAATGTTGCGTTATTCGGAAAAACAGCAAAAGAATGGCGAGAACGGAATGCTGAGAAAAGGGGAAACATTAGAGACTATGCATCTATAAATGAGTTGATATGTCTGTCTAATTTGGAAAGTTTAAATGCTGTCTTAATTGAAGAGGGCATTTCCCAGAAAGAACGTTTAGTAAAGTTAAATGAGATTGCAATACATCAGATGATTATATTGGAAGAAAAGGCGGAGCATTTGTATTTGAAATAAATTTAATTCCCCCGAATTCGGGGGAATTAAATCTGGAGAATATGAAGTAAAAGATTCTGCAAGGCAGGGAAAATAAAAATGATTTTGAGTTTTGCTGTGAGAAAAAAGTTGTGTACATCTGTGGGGGAATTTATAATAAATGATATCCACTTGAAGAGTTAGAAAAGTTGTTATAATAAAATGTTGATTTGCAGAAACTAAAAAATCTGGCTAATGTAAGTCAACTATTTGAATTTGGAGAGATGAAACAAATGAAGACTATAAAGCGAAAATCGGTAGGAACTCATTTTTCAATGTGTGTGCAACCAGCTTTTATTATTGGTACAAACAATGATGATGGAACATATAATTTCGCCCCAATTACATGGGTCAGCGTTACAAACGAAAAAGGGAATGATTATTTGTTGACTATCAGTATGTTTGGCACTAAGAGGACCAAGCAAAATGTAATCAGGACTGGGGTTTTAAGTGTAAATCTCGTTAGCACGGATATGATTGAACTTATGGATTATTTTGGTACACACCATGCGAAAGACGGAAAAAAGGATGAAATTTCATATGCCGTTTGTAGAGGAGAAGTTGTAGATGTGCCTATTTTAGATGCGAGTCGCTGGGTATATGAATGTGAAGTTGTCAATTCCATTGACATAGGAGAATCTACTACTTTCTTTTGTAAAATAAAAAATGTGCAAATAGATGAACAACTGGACTGTGTGGATACTTTTGATGTGAATCTGACGAGACTTGACCCTGTAATTTATTCGGGTATGTATCACAGTATCGGAAAATTGCTTGGTAAAATAGGAGATTTCACGCAGTAGTCAATTGTAAGAGGGGGACAAATGAAAATGACTTGTATAAATTGTAAAGAAAATAAAATCCTGCAATTGTTTGAAGAATTTATAATTTCCAAAGAACCAACGGATTATGACGTTGTAAACGAAATATTTAATCATTTTTCCCAAAAGGCAGTTAATATACCTTACTGTTATAGTTGTTTGAGGCAGATTTCAGCGGGAGAAAGAGTTTTTGCAAATGATTTTTATAAGGAAAAAATAACATCTTATTTTGCACAAAAAATTATGGACAGTATTGAATGTTGCCCGGAGTGCGGTCAGGGACAAGATATACAAGAACTTAGATATACTATACAAAGCATCTTTGATGATGAGGATGATGATCCGGATGCAATGTTTGAAAGTTATAACACCGCAAGTGCAATAGAAGATTTGTTAAATGAAATTTTTTGTGACAGGGAAGATGAATGGGATGAATTTTATGATAGCATAATAGAAAAAATTCAGTGCAAATGCGGTGCAGGTTCGGGCGCTGATATGGATGAAAAAAGAGACTATGGAAAATTTGATAGATATTCGGAGGTATATACACAAAGAGATATAAAATTATTTAATCATAAGTTTTATGGTGATGATTTGGATAATGCTTCGGACTATATAAATGAATTGGCTAAAGCATGTTCACTGGAACAATTACGTGATTTGAAAAATGATTATATTAACAATAATTTATTTGCTTACCAAAATGTTGCTTTTAATAAATTAGTAGATGTTATTACTGGTTTTTATGAAAAAGGTATGTATTATGAATTGGGGGCCGAAAGAGTGGTGTATCGGACTAGAACATCAAAATATCCGGAACTATACGATAGAGAGGGGCTGTGGGAACCACCAAATAGTAAGGCAGGCCAAGGTAGATACAATGGCGTTGGAACAAGCCTGTTATATTGCTCCAATAATATGGATGTTATAAAAAAGGAAGTACCCTTGTTTGATAAAGACATTTATAATATTGGAAAATTTGTAATAAATACACCGAGACATTTATTCCCTATTAATTTTGTTTTTAAAGGGGAGTATTCGGGACTTATAGGAGAGGAAGTACCCTTAGAGGAACAAAATGATTGTTTAAAACAACAATATGTGATATGTAATATTGTTTCTGCTATTTGTGCAAAGATTGGATATGATGGGATTGTTTATAGTTCAACCAAAGATAACACATCCGTTGATTATGCTCTGTTTTGTAATTTTGAGAAAGGCAATGATATTGAATGCATTGACGTGGTGTATGAAAAATAGAAGTATGGGAATGGATAAATTGATATTATTTAGCAATCAGAAAATCAATTATGCAGTATAGGATTTAGATAGAAAGAGCAAATCTTTTATATTTTGTCCGCAGTGTAAGAGCAGGCTTTACAAACATCTGTAAAAAGTGTATCCTTGAGTAAGTGGCAACTAACTGAAAAGGAGAGAACATATACGGTTGCTGCGGCGTGATTGAAAAGGCAGGGTACACCGTTGTGGAAATCCGGTAGTGAAGTTAGGAGGAAGGAAATGAAAGCAAATCAGATTAACCAAATGTTTGCTGATGCTGCCTATGTGCGTATGGGCGGCAGCCAAAGCGAACTTAAATGTGCAAATTATCTGAAAGAGAAATGTGCGCAAATGGGATTGGAAGCACATTTGGAAGAGTTTGAAGTGGATATGGCCGATATGGAAGCGGCTGAACTTATAATTGACGGTAAAGTAATTCCCTGTAAAGGTTATCTTTGCTGCGGAAGCGGAGAAGTGACCGCACCATTATATTACATGCCCCATGACGATGTTTATTCGTTGTCAGGATGTAAAGGAAAAATTGTATTGAATGACGGTTACATGGGCTATTGGAGGTATCAGGACCTTTTGGAAAATGGCGCCGTGGGCTTTATTACTTATGATGGAAATGCAAACTATGCGGATGAAGATATTGACCAGAGGGAACTGCGCTCCTATGTCAGCAAGGGGAACAAAATACTTGGGGTAAATATTAATGCAAAGCAGGCCATTGAACTGGTAAAAGGAAATGCAAAGGAAGCAACCATCCGCATTAAACAAAAGGAATACAAGGGTAAATCACATAATGTAGTGCTGGATATTTTGGGCGAAACCGATGAAATTATTGTGTTGACCGCCCACTATGATTCCACATCCCTTTCTCAGGGGGCTTACGACAATATGTCAGGAAGCATCGGTCTTCTTGGAATTGCAGAGAAATTTGCCAAGGAACCCCACCGCTATGGACTTCGTTTTATCTGGTGCGGAAGTGAAGAGAGAGGACTGCTTGGCTCCAAGGCGTATGTAGCAGCTCATGAAGAAGAGTTAAAAAATGTTGCCATGAATATCAATCTGGACATGATTGGTTGTATCATGGGTAAATTTATTGCCTGCTGTACCTGCGAAGAAAAATTAGTGCATTATCTGGAATACATGGCCTGCGTGGAAAGTTTCGGAATCAGAGCCTATCAGGATGTGTACTCCAGCGATTCCACCCCTTTTGCGGATAAGGGCGTGCCGGCGGTGTCCTTTGCCCGCATTGCACCCAACAATACCGCAACCATTCATAACAGTTACGATACTGCAAAGGTTATGAATGCAGAGCAGATGGTAATAGATATTGACTTTATCAGTCGATTCGTGGCACAGATGGCAAATGCCGGAAAATGTCCCGTATCTAAGGAAATGCCTGAAAATATGAAGGAAAAACTGGACATCTATCTGGCGAGAAAACGGGATAAGAAAAAATAAATTTAATCAAATGCAAAGCCAAAATAGGAGGGCGGTGGGAGTGTATCGCTACATAAAGGACGATACATGGCAAAGGCAGTATCGCAGCCATCAGTATTGTGGCAGTCAGCATGGTTAATATTGTAGCAAGGGAGGCGGAAGCTTCCCTTTTTGCATCC
The DNA here is from genome assembly GCA_017468395.1 of Lachnospiraceae bacterium. Lineage (GTDB taxonomy): Bacteria > Bacillota > Clostridia > Lachnospirales > Lachnospiraceae > Acetatifactor. Next base: position 25,040 of record JAFUIR010000014.1, read on the forward strand.
CAGGGCCTGTACAATTTGGGGAGCAAAAGTGGCATCCCCCAGCAGTTCTACGCCCCAAAGCATGTCAGACGTAACTTGGGCAGCCAGCAGAAAACCGGTGCCTGCGTAAAATTTTACTTGGGTTTCCAGAAAATCCAAGTTTTCGTTTTCTTGAATGACGCTTCCGTGAGGCAAAAACTTTCTGCGTAGCTTCGCATATTCAGTTTGGTTAATGCAATGCAAATCCAAATTTAAATTCCCATCTATATCCGCACTTTGGCAGTGGAGGGTATGGATATAACTACAGGTTTTGTAGCCTAAGGTGCCATAAAATTCAAAGAGGTCTTTGCTGCCCGGAACCAAAACTGCACCGGTATAGCCAAGGACTGCCAAATGTGCATGGGTATCTTCCATCAATTCGTGGCAAAGCCCTTGCCGCTGATGGGATTTGGCAGTTGAAACCGCATAAATGTATGCCACAGGCTTGTCCACATATTCGCAGGTAAACCAGTACAGCGCAGCAACAATTTGCCCGTCTATGGTAATACAACGGCAACGCGCAGGGCTGAAGGCATGTTCAAAAAAAGTATCCAGAAATTCATCGGTATCGCCAAAAGCCTCCTGCCATAAACTGCGGAGCATGGGAATATGATGAGGAAGAGGGGATATGATTCTCATAGCAGTGCTCCAAATTGATTTTTTAGTTTAGTTATTCAAAAGTACGGCCCGGCATTTTTCAATCTGGTGATGAGGGTAGTAACTTTGTTTTGCTTTGCGAAGCCCCTCAATTCCCATATCTTCTTCCCGGTCCAAGTATAAAATGTGAGGATATTTACTGCGGATATATTGTGCAAATTCGCAGTTGATGGCCGCATAAGCGCCATCCGCTTCAGGGCGGGCTTTCTCGAAATGCACATCAAAAGTATCTTCGTTCATTTGGCTTCCCAAGGTAAAAGCCAGTACCTGACCTTCGCTTCTCAGCACAAGTCCGTCCATGTCCAGCGCCTGATATTGCTCCAAAGCCTTGTAAAGGGCATCTTGTTCCATTTGGAAATCCGCATCGGGATTTTCCCGTAATTTTGTTTCGTACCATGTATCTATCATTTCACGGACAAGAGGAAGGTTTTCCCCGGAGAGTGGAGCTGCAGAGCATTGCGGGTAGGTTTCCCGGAAACGGTTATAATGGTTGCGCTTACGGTGATATTTGCGGCCTTTTAAGTCTGCCAAGTCGTGAATGTCGTAGACATAATCGAAAGCACCCGGGGAGCAGTGATAATGAAACATGCCGGGATAAAGTGTTTCCAGTGTCTGTTTTGCATCCGCATCCAATCCGGTAATATGGCAGGGAATGCCACGCTTTTTTGCATCGGCCATAATAGCGTCAAGCACTGGCTTTTTGTCGCCCTTTCCCAAGGGGAAGGGATAGACTGTAAGACCGTAAAATTGGGAAAACAGCACCATATGGTTTTCAAAAATAGTAGCCTGTTGAAATCCCCATAAGCATAAATTGGCAAAGGAAAACTCGCAGCCACGCTTATGTCCGATGGAAAGGTAGGGAGCATAGAGGGCTTTATCCTTTGGAGTAATTGGTCGAAAGTCAAGCATTTTTGTACATCCTTTTATTTTGATTTTCCCAGTTCCCAAAAGGCTACTGCGCTGGCAGCTGCCACGTTCAGCGAGTCTACGCCGTGGGACATGGGGATTTTAACAGTATAATCACAATCTGCAATGGTGCAGGAAGCAAGTCCGTCCCCTTCCGTACCAAGAATAATGGCTAATTTTTCTTCAGCCATAAGCCGCGGGTCATTGATAGAAAGGGAATTATCATTTAGAGCCATGGCTACGGTTTTAAAGCCCATATTTTGCAGGCGCTTTATGCCGGGATTTGGCCATGAGGATTCTTCTCCTTCAAGATAAGTCCACGGAATTTGGAAAACGGTACCCATACTGACTCTGCTTGCACGGCGATAAAGAGGATTGCTGCAGGCGGGGGTAAGCAGTATGGCGTCCATGTTAAGAGCAGCCCCGGAGCGGAAGATAGCCCCCACGTTTGTAGGATTCATGACGTTTTCAAGAATAGCAATGCGGCGGGCACCGGCGCAGACATCTTCCACGCAGGGAAGAGCAGGGCGGTGCATGGCGCAAAGAACGCCTCGGGTCAGTTGAAAGCCGGTCAACTTGGTCAAAACATCAAACTTGGCGGTGTAAAGTGGGATGTCCTTACATCGGGCAATAATCTCTTTGGCTTCTCCCTCAATGTGCTTTTTTTCCAAAAGGAGCGAAAGGGGCTTATATCCCGCATCGAGGGCCCGTGAAATCACTTTGGGACTTTCAGCAATGAAAATTCCGCCGTCCGGCTCGTAGTAGTGTAGCAATTGGTTTTCTGAAAGGCGGGCATAAATATCAAGTTCAGGGGCGCAAAAGTCCGTTATTTCAATGATGTTAGGCATAAGTATCTCCTTGGATTGCTATTTCTATGTAAGAAAATTTGTACTTTTTAGGAATATTATAGGGGCAAGGATGGTGGAATGACAAGAGAAAAGTGAAACGTCAATAGAAATGATTGGCGGTCAAAAATCTGTGTGGTATAATAGAAAGGTAGTTTGCAAAAAACTGTGGGGAGGTATTATTTTTATGGCAAAGTTAGAGATGAATATCAGGGGGAATTTTTATCAGATTAAGGAAAAAATTACGGAGGGGATTTTAAAAGGGAGCGTTTCGGCCACATTGGAAGACAGCAGTTTTTTTAATAGTGGGGATGCCAGATGCGGTGTATTGGTTTTTGAGCGGTATAGTCACATGGGCGGTAACCGTGTCAGTATGAATGTGACCATGTTCCAAAACGGTAATGAAGATGTGCAAATTTCTGCAATCACGTCCGGCGGAAGTCAGGCGGTATTCTTTAAAATCAACACATGGGGCGAAGAAGCCTTTCTTGATAAACTACGGGAGATTTTGCAATAGTATGAAAATTGTGAATTTAATGGAGGACACGGCGGGGGCGCAGGGATGTACCGCCGAGCATGGTCTGAGTTTTTATATTGAGACGCCAAAACATAAAATATTGGTGGATGCCGGTGCCACGGGACAGTTTGCGGATAATGCAAAGAATCTGGGCATTGATTTACGCATGGTGGATATAGCGGTGCTTAGTCACGGTCACTACGACCACGGAAACGGTTTACTGCGGTTTCGGGAACTGAGCAGTGCGCCTATTTACATCCGAAGGGGTGCTGAGGCGGATTTGTATCATGTAAAAGAGGACTCGGTGCGCTATATCGGTCTTCCGGTGGAAGTGAAGAATCTGCCGCAAAATGTCTGGGTGGAAGGCGATATACAGATAGATGAGGAACTTTCTGTTTTTACAGGAGTGAAGGGGCGCAGATGCTGGCCGGACGGCAACCGGGAGTTGATGCGACGACAAGGCGGGGATATGGTGCAGGATGACTTTGGTCACGAGCAGTATCTGGTCATTTCCTGTGAGGGCGAAAACGTGCTTATATCCGGTTGTGCCCACAATGGAATTTTGAATATTCTGGACTGTTACCGCAGTTTGTACGGGGAAAATCCGGACAAAGTGGTCAGCGGTTTTCACATGATGAAAAAGCAGGGGCTTACAGAGGAAGATAAAGAGGAAATCCGCCGGACTGCAAGGGAGTTATCGGAAATGGATACGATGTTTTTTACGGGGCATTGCACCGGTATAGAGGCCTACGAAATCATGAAAGAAATCATGGGAGAAAAACTGCGGTACATACACTGCGGAGAAGTGATTTAGAAGGAGTAAAACATGGGAATGTTTGATAAGTTTTTGGGAAAAAAAGAGAAAGATAAACCCGCAGAGGCAAAAGTGGATGCGCAAGCAACTGCAGAAACTGAGGCAGAAACAGCGTCAGAATCAGCAAAGGAATCTGTGGAAGCAAAGGGGCAAGAGGATGCAGCGGCGCCTGAGCAGGAGCCGGCGCAGAAAAAGAAATCTTTGGATAATTTCCGGCTGAAAGTTCTTTTAAAAGAAGTGAAAGAGAATAAAACAGATACCGTAACAAGCATGGTTTTTGAAGAAATCGTGATGAAGGCAAAGTTTGTCTCACCCGCCATTTTTGAAAAGAAGGCGGAGAATGCAGGGGAAGATGGCGGCCTTTTTTCGGAAGGGACTATTGTGCGCATGCCCATGATTACTTCTCCGGAAGGCAAGGGTTTTTATGCCATGTTTACGGATTATGATGAATTTGAGAATTGGACGGCGGTGAAAGGTACGGATACGATGATTCTTTCCTTTGACGACTATGCCGCTTTGATGGAAAAAAGTGAACAGGCAGAAGGGGTGGTTTTAAATCCTTTCAGTGATAATTTGGTTTTGAACCGTCAAACTATGGATTATTTGAGAATCCAGAAAGAATTGAAAACAAAAGGTGTGGCTAAACGTAAAGTGGCCAAGGATATCAGTGTTTTGGTGGGTGAGCCGAAAGAATATCCAAGGGAACTGGTAGAGGCTGTGAAACGCTATTTGCCGGATGTGCCGCAGGTGAACAGAGTTTGGGTCAGATTAATGATGAAAAACAACGTGCAAAGCCTGCTTTTGGTAGTAGACCAGACGGGAGACAAAGAAGAAATTTTCAAGGGAATTGCGCTGGCCGCCAAGCCCTATTTGAATAAAATGTATTTGGATATGGTGTCATATCAAGACGAGTTCGGCAAAAAGGCGGTGGAAAATAGTGAACCTTTTTATGAGAAGTAGAGTATAGCAATGGCCGGAGGAGAAAAATATGGATACACAATTATTAGAACAGGTAAGGGATTTTTTTGCAAAGGATAAGTTTGCTACCGACAATGGAGCGGTTATCGAGGAGTTTCGCGAGGGCTATTCCAGATGCAGCATTGAAATCGACGAAAGACACTTAAATGCTGTAGGCGGCGTGCAGGGCGGCGTGCACTATATGTTGTCAGATTTTGCTTTTGCGGTTGCCACCAACTGGAAAGAATGCAAAACCGTGTCCCTTCATTCGGATATTGCATATCTGGGCACCTTGAAGGGTAAAAAGATGATTGCGGAAGCAAACTGCGTAAAAAACGGTAGAAGCACCTGCTACTACCGCATAGATGTAAAGGACGAACTGGGCAATATGCTGGCAGTGACCAATATTACAGGATTCCATAAATAAGTGCGGGAGTAAAATTGCCCCTGTGAGGACATTTTTATTCTATGAAAAACCGTTTTAACTACGTCAGCACTTAACGAGCAGAAATGAAATGCACTGCGAGTTTAGTACTGTTACGTAGTTAACCGAACGGAAGTGTGTTTTGAATAGAATACAAAATAGTCCTCACAGGGGCAATTTCAGTTAAAATACATATTTACAGTAATCTCATAATTAATTCTACAATATATACGGCTGCGCAGGCGCCTACAGAGACTTTGAAAAGATTGCCGTCCACATAGGCAATAATCACTGCACACAGAAGACCGATGACGCCGGAGATGAGATTCCCGGTGGCAGTAATGATGGCAGGGAAAGTCATGGCAGCCAAAGTTACATAGGGAACGTAATGCAAAAAGGATCGTATATACACATTTTTAATTTCTTTTCGCAGCAGTACCAAAGGAAGCATGCGTACTAAGTAGGTTGCCAGCGCCATAACTGCAATGTAAAGATAAACTTGATTATTCATTAGCACTTACCTCCGTTTCTTTGATAGGGAACAGGAAAGCGGCAGCTCCTGCGATGAGTAATGTCAGGATGATGATGCGGATGCCCGAAGATAGTTCACGGACAACGGGAAGTACTGCAAACAGACTGCTCGCCAGCATGGTCACGATGATAAGCCCTAGGATAATTTTGTTCTTTTTGGCAGCAGGAATAATGATAGCCAAAAACATACCGTAAAGGGCAACGTTCAAGGCGTTTAATACTGAAATGGGCAGAACGTTTCCAAGAACTACCCCCAGGAAGGTACCCAGTACCCAGCCGGGAGAAGCCACGGCCATAGCGCCATAGGTATAATAGGGATGCAGTTTGCCACCGCTAAGTTCCGCACTTGCCATGGAAATGCCGAAGACTTCGTCTGTCATGTCAAAGGCAAGAAAGAAACGGTGAAAAAAGGGCATTTTTGCATCCAGTTTCTGGGACAGGGAGCAGGAAAGCAAAATATAACGCAGGTTTACAATGATTTCCGTAAAAATCATTTCCAAAATTCCGGCGTTGGTGGCAATCATGCTGATGGCTGCAAACTCTCCGGCAGAGGCGTGCATAGTAACAGACATTACAGCAGCCTGCAGTCCGGTCATATTGGCATTTTTTGCAGAGATACCGAGGGTAAAAGCAACCGCCAGATATCCCATGGCGATGGGAATACCATCCCGCATACCCTTTATGAAATAAGTACTTTTCTTTTGTTCTTTCATGATTTTCTCACTTTCTATGATTCACACAAATCCCATTTTATAACAGGTAAAAAAGAAAGTAAAGAGAGGAAGTGAGGTTGTGGAAATTTCTTCGGCGTGATAAAATATACGCGGAAAGAAAACCAAGCGGCGCCAAAGGTATAAAACAAGCCGCGCCGCAGGAGGGGACTATGGAGAGAATGAGAATCAGACCGTACCGGTCAACGGACTGTGAAAACATTAAAAAATGGATTTCCGATGAGGAAAGCCACATGAAATGGTGTGCCAATTTTCTGCCGTTTCGTTTTACCACCGAAGAATTTGACCGTTGCCTGGAGGAAGGCTGGGAAAAATGGGGAGAGATGGGCTATACCGCCACGGATGAAAAGGGATGTCCGGTAGGTTTTTTCAAAATGTTTGTTAATCATGAAGAAAACACGGGCTTTTTTAAGTGCATTATTGTGGATGGCACTCAAAGAGGCGTGGGGCTTGGCAGGAGAATGCTGGACAAGGCTGTGAAATACGCTTTTGAAGTGGCGGATGTGGATGAGGTGCGCCTGATTGTGTTTGACGACAATCCGGCAGCAGTTTCCTGTTATGCTAAAGTGGGATTTGCAGCGGAGGCTACTCTTGAGCCCTTTGAATGGAACGGAAAAAAATGGGGACGGACTCGTCTTCTTATAAAGAAAGATAAATAGTAGGAGATAAAAATGAAAAATAAAATAGCGCAAGACATGTTAAAGTTTATTGAAAAAAGCCCCAGTGCCTTTCATGCAGTGGAAAATCTTTGTCAGTTATATTTGGATAAGGGATATGAACAGTTGGATGAAAAGGCCGTTTGGGCTTTGAAAAAAGGAGGCAAATATTTTGCGGTCAGAAACCAGTCGGCGCTGATTGCTTTTGCCATTCCGGACGGAGAAATCTGCGGATTTCATATGACCTCTTCCCATAGCGATTCTCCCACTTTTAAAGTAAAAGAAAATCCGGAGATGGCAGTGGAAGACCATTATATAAAGTTAAATACCGAAAAATACGGCGGTATGATTCATTCCACATGGATGGACCGTCCTTTGTCCGTGGCAGGCCGTGTGACGGTTCTGGAAGATGGTAAGGTATTGAGTAAACTGGTCAATGTAGATAAAGACTTGTTAGTAATCCCCAGCGTGGCAATCCATATGAATCGGGAGGTAAATAATGGGGTGGCACTGAATCCCCAGGTGGATTTGCTTCCTCTTTTTGCAGGAGACGGCAAGAAGGACACTTTCATGAAGACAGTGGCTAAAGCTGCCGGTGTGAAGGAAGCGGATATTTTGAGCCATGATTTATTTTTGTATGTGAGGGATAAAGGCAGGACTTTGGGAAGGGACGGCGAGTTTGTACTGTCTCCTAAACTGGACGATTTGCAGTGTGTATATGCTTCTACTGTGGCAATGATAGAGAGCAAGCCTGTAAATTATATTAATATCTGTGCCGTATTTGACAACGAAGAAGTGGGCAGCGGAACGAAGCAGGGTGCGGATTCCACATTCCTTGAGGATGTTTTGTGCAGAATCGGCGAAGGATTGGAACTTAGTGGCTCTGAATATTGCAGACTGATTGCAGACAGTTTTATGATTTCCGCGGACAATGGTCATGCTGTACATCCAAATCACCCGGAAAAGGCAGACCCCACCAACCGCCCGTATATTAACGGCGGTATCGTAATTAAGTATCACGGAAGCCAGAAATACGCTACAGATGCGATGTCCGCCGGTGTGCTGAAGAGTCTTTGCAAGGAGGCAGATGTACCCTGTCAGACCTACGCAAACCGCTCCGACATTGCAGGGGGAAGTACCCTTGGTAATATTTCTACCGCCCATGTATCGGTGCCCACGGTAGATATCGGTTTGCCTCAACTTGCCATGCACTCTGCGGTAGAAACCGGAGGAACTTTGGATACGCAGTACGCTGTGAAGATGTTTAAAGTGTTTTACGGAAAATAACGTGGTTTTGCCCTTAACCCAAGAATGTAAAATATGTGTCCCTGCATATCTTTAACAAAGGTGTGCAGGGGTTTTTTGTGTGGAAAATCAAAGACTGGAAAATATGCTTAATCTGGCGCTGGAAACGCCGGAGGAAGAAAGAGCCCAAACAGAGAACTTAAATGTGGGCTATAATTCGGAAAGCAGAAGTTGGGAACTGATTGTAAAGTATAACGGAAATTTGGACGAATTGCGGACCATGGGGGTAACGGTGGAAGAACTGATTGCGGGCTATGCCATTTTGCAGGTACCTCAGGAACTGGTGGATGAAGTTTCGGCAAACAGAGCCATTGAGTATGTGGAAAAGCCCAAAAGGCTCTTTTTTGCGGTGTCAGAAGGGATTCGCAGTTCCTGCATTTTGCCTGTTACCCAAAGAGCGCCTTTTCTTTCAGGGGAAGGTGTCTTGGTGGCGGTAATTGATTCTGGAATTGACTATACCAGTCGATTGTTTCGCAGGGAAGATGGAACCTCCAGGATTTTGTATCTTTGGGATCAGTCCCTGCGTCCGGGGAGCGTAGATGCACCGCCCCCGGAGGGCTTTCAAACCGGGGTAGAGTTTACCGCACAGCGAATTAATGAAGCCTTGGAGAGCGAAGGCAGAGAGAGGGCTTACGAATTGGTGCCAAGCATCGATGTGTCAGGGCATGGAACAGCGGTAGCAGGTATTGCGGCGGGAAATGGAAGGCTGGGCGGCATTTTGTATCAGGGAGTGGCACCGGAAAGTGAACTGATTGTAGTAAAACTTGGAGCCCCGGGAGAGACTTCTTTTCCACGCACAACGGAACTGATGCGAGCCCTTACCTATGTGGTGCAAAAGGCTCAGGAAATGGGAAGACCTGTAGCCATTAACTTAAGTTTTGGCAATACTTATGGACCTCATAACGGAACTTCCCTGTTGGAGCGGTTTTTAGATAATGTGTCGGAAATCGGAAGAAATGTGATTTGTGTGGGAGCGGGAAATGAAGGCGCAGGAAGAGGGCATGTGCAAGGAAGAATCGGAGAGAGTGCAAAAAACGGAGGCGGCAGCGGGACAAATGCCAATGTCGCCATTGTAGAGTTGGCAGTGGGGGAATACGAAACGGTACTGAACGTGCAACTTTGGAAAAATTATGCAGATGAATACCGCATCATGCTTTGCTCGCCGGATGGTACAGAGGCACCGGTTCCGACTCTTTCGGAAAATGCCGGAAAAAGTGTGGTAAACATAGACGGCACCCGGATACTTATTTATTTGGGAACACCGTCCCCTTATGCTACAGTGCAGGAAATTTATTTTGATTTTATACCTCTTGAAAATTATATTACCGCCGGGGTGTGGACTTTTACTTTGGAGGCTGTGAGGAATGTGACGGGGCAGTACTATTTTTATTTGCCCAGTGCGGCAGTCCGAAACCAAAACACGGGATTCTACAGGGCAACGCCGGAAGTTACATTGACCATTCCTTCCACTTCTTCCAAGGTAATTACAGTGGGGGCTTATGATACGGTTTATGACGCCTATGCGGATTTTTCCGGCAGAGGTTATGTTTACGAGAGCCGTACGGTGGGATTGGTACTTCCCGGTGGAGTCAAGCCGGATTTGGCGGCGCCGGGAGTGGGAATCATGGTGCCGGATACGATTGGGGGATTTACTACTGTTTCAGGGACTTCCTTTGCCACTCCCTTTGTGACCGGGGCGGCAGCACTTTTGATGGAATGGGGCATTGTGCAGGGAAACGACCCGTTTCTTTACGGGGAAAAGGTGAAAGCTTATTTAAGAGCGGGGGCAAGGCCTCTTCGGGGGGAGACGCAGTACCCCAATGCCAGAGTGGGCTATGGGGCGCTGTGTGTGGCGGATAGTGTGCCGGTGTGAAGGTTTTTCTGTCTTTTTTGTTGACTCCATAGTATAATATACGGGAGAAACTGACAAGGTGGGGTTAGGTATGCATTTTGTAGATGTGAAGGGCATTTTATCAGCCCAAAACGGCATGAATTTATATCGGGGCTGTACTCATGGCTGTATTTACTGTGACAGCAGAAGCAAGTGCTATCAGATACTCCATGATTTTGAAGACATTGAAGTGAAACAAAATGCGCCACAACTTTTGGAGCAGGCGCTTCGGTCAAAGCGTAAGAAGTGCATGATTGGGACCGGCTCCATGTGTGATCCTTACATGCACTGCGAGGAGAAGTTAGGACTCACAAGGCGCTGTCTGGAACTGATTGACCGGTATGGTTTTGGACTCGCCATCCAGACGAAGTCGGACCGGATACTCAGGGATTTAGATTTGCTGAAAAGCATTAATGAAAAGTCAAAATGCGTGGTACAGATAACACTTACCACCTTCGATGAGGATTTGTGCCGCATTGTGGAGCCAAATGTGTGCACCACAGCAAGGCGTTTTGAAGTACTGGAAATACTGCGGGATAACGGGATTCCCACTGTGGTCTGGCTTTCGCCCATTTTACCCTTTATCAACGATACCAAGGAAAATTTAGAGGGCATTTTGGATTACTGCATCCGTGCCAAAGTAAAGGGAATCATTTGCTTTGGAATGGGCATGACCCTTCGGGAAGGTGACAGAGAATATTATTACGAAGCCCTGGAAAAGCATTTTCCCGGACTAAGGCAAAAATATCATCAAAAATATGGCTATGCCTACGAGATTGTCAGCGATAATAGTCAGGAACTGATGAAGATTTTTTATAAGAGGTGCAGGGAAAATGGCATTATGTGTAAAGCGGATGAGGTGTTTTCCTATCTGCATGAGTTTCCGGAAAATAAGGGGTATGAGCAGATGAGTTTGTTTTAGATGGGGTGTCTTTGGGGAGTAGAGCGAGGAATAGGGACAGTGGCAGAAGAAAAGAAAAATATTTTCAGAAATAATATTTTTATAGAAGGCTTGCAGGGTTCCGGAAAAACCACACTTTTGACCAAGATAGTCAAAAAGTGCCCGGACTATAAAGCGTATCGGGAGGGTGACCTTTCACCGGTAGAATTGGCATGGTGCAGTTACATGTCGGAGGAAGAGTTTCAAAAAGCACTGGAGCGATTTCCTGCTTGGGAGGAAGAAATACGGAAAAGAACCATGCAGGAGGGCGAGGCTTATATTACCGCCTACACACTGATTTTGGCAGAAGACAGAGCTTTTTATGAATATATGGAGTCCCATGAAATTTACAACGGACGGGTGGATTTTGAGAGGTTCCGCCATGTTATTATGCAAAGGTATGCGGATTTTTCAGGAAATGGGAATGTGTTTGAATGTTCTTTTTTTCAAAATAGTATAGAAAGCATGATGCTGTTTTACGAGATGCCGGATGAGGAGATTGTGGCCTTTTACAGGGAGGCTTTTGATTTACTAAAGGACAAGGCTTTCAAATTGGTTTATCTGGATAATGAAAAAATCCGTGAGAATCTGCTGCAAATTAGGAAAGAACGTTGTGACGATAAGGGAAATGAAATGTGGTTTCCATTGATGATGGGCTATTTAAAGGAGTCGCCCTACGGAAAGAGTCATGGCTGTCAGGACATGGAAGATTTGATTGCCCATTTTGAGAGAAGGCGGGCTTTGGAACTTCGGATTATCAGGGAAGTCATAGGACAGAAAGCCTTGATTTTAAAGGCAAAACAGTATAACGATGAGGAATTGAAGGAGATTAAATAAACGATGGAACGGCTAAAAGGAAGACCGGCGAATCCGGAAGGACGCTTGGAAAAAGAACTAAGAGTCTATGATTTGCTGGATAAGTTAGGCATTGAATACGAATATGTGGATCATCCTGCGGCAATGACCATGCAGGACTGCGAGGAAGTGGACAAAATATTGGATGCCATTACCTGCAAAAATTTGTTTTTGTGTAACCAGCAGAAGACGAAATTTTATCTTTTGATGATGCCCGGAGAAAAGAAATTTGTGACCAAGGAAGTGTCCAAGCAGATTGGAAGTGCCAGACTTTCTTTTGCGCCGGAGCAATTTATGGAAGAGTTTCTGGACATTACACCGGGCTCTGTCAGTGTGCTTGGCTTGATGAATGACCACGAAAACCGGGTGCAACTTTTGATTGACGAGGATGTGATAAAGGCGGAGTATTTCGGCTGCCATCCATGCATCAATACCAGCAGTCTTCGGATGAAAGTCAGTGATTTGATGGAAAAAATTCTGCCCTATGTGCACCATGAGGCGGAAATTGTGAAACTGTAATGATGTGATAGTTAAATTTGAATAGGTCGAATTGATAAGAAAGGGGCATACAAATGAAAAGGCTCACCTCAAAGCAACTAAGAACCATTCGGATTTTTGTAATAGTTATTGGAATACTTATCAGTTTTTGTATTTGGTTATTTTTGCCAGATGTAATAAATAATAATCCTCTTTATCATGTAGGGAATGGAAAATATGGCTCGAAGATAGGCGCACTTTTAATATTGTTGATACCACTGTTTGGTTTTTGTCCTTCTGGCTTGAACGAAGAAATTCATTCTACAGACCCAATGGAACGGGCTGAATTGCAGGAAAAGTTTGACAAGAGAGCAGAAACAATTCGGCTTTATGTTGCATTGTTTTGTAGTATGGTAATTTGTCTTGTTATGCTTGGTGGACTTGTTCTTTGCTAGTATAATTTGTAAAACAGTTAGACAACTTCCAATATGTCGAAGAATTAGAAAAATAAAGAATTTGATGAAGATGCGTTTGGATGGTGTTATTTTGCTTTTTATATTTGCGAATTTACAATTTCCTGTGGTATTCAATAGTATATATTAAGGAGAGAAGGGAAAATGCCTTACATTAAATTAAATGATTTGAATATGTTTTATGAAGAATTTGGTAAAGGAGAGACTGTTCTGTTTTTACACAGCCATTTTAGCAGAGGCTTATTAGCATTTTCGGGACAAATTCTTCCTTTTGCAGGTCATTACCGTTGTCTTTACCCCGATTTTCGTGGTCACGGGCGTACCATGTGTGAAAATTTAGACTGGAATAGTCGTATGATAGCAGATGATATGGCAAATTTTCTTGATGCATTGGAAATAAAAAGTGCCCATTTGATTGGCTATAGTTGCGGAGCATATGTAGGTTGTTATATGGCATCAAAATATCCGGAAAAAGTGAAAAGTCTTATAACGATTGGAGGAGGTGTATATCCTAGAGCCGATGGAGCAGAGAATTTCTTGCCCGAAAGTCTTATAAGCAGGAATGATACAGATTTTATTGACGATATGAAAATTCGGCATTATGAAGCACATAAAGGTGACTGGAAAACTTATTTAAGAAAAACGGTTTTTGATTGGCAGTCGCATCCGAGCCTTACAGAGGAGGAATGGGTTGGGATAAAGTGTCCAGCCTTATTTATTAATGGAGAAAATGACCCTTTTGGAACTTGTGCAGAATTACAAGAAAAAGTGCCTAATGCAGAAGTTTATGAGGTAAAGGATGGAGGGCATCGTCCGCATTTTGTGGGAGAGCAGATAGAAGAGGTAAATGCAATGATGCTAGAATTTTTATCTGCTATTGCTAAAAAATGACGAAGAGACAACTTCCAATTGAGCGAGTTCTTTTTGCGAGCGATGACAATTGAACGAAGTTCAATTGTATGGGCAAGAAAAAATTGAATTTGTGGAACTAATTTGCTTTGGATAATTAATCGGGGTGAGGAACAAATCCGACTAAAAAAGAAAACCAGAGGATTAGTCGGGAAAAAACGAGGTTGAACCCCGACTGAAATGGGAAAAACAGCAGGTTAGTCGGAAAAAAACAAGTCGGGCCCCGACTAAAACAAGAAAACAGGTGGACTAGTCGGGAAAAAGAGGGTTTGCTCCAACTGGACACCAAAATTCCAATTTATACGATTATTTTAGGGAAGTTACATAAAAATTTATTGCATCGTTACGCATACTTCCCAAAAAAAACATTGTAAATCGAACAAATGTTTGCTAAAATGATTGTGTGGACAGTGAGTAACAATTGCAAACGCAGAGATAAACAGGAGAGTCGGATTTGGAACAGATGTCGTTATTTGATTACCGCGGGGACAATGGTCCCCTGGCCAGCAGACTGCGTCCTACGGATTTAGAAGGTTATGTAGGTCAGAAACATTTGCTGGGAGAAGGAAAAATATTGCGTCAACTCATAGAGCGGGACCAAGTGTCCTCTATGATTTTCTGGGGACCGCCGGGGGTGGGCAAGACCACTTTGGCCAGAATTATTGCGGGCAAAACCAAGGCTGATTTTGTGGATTTTAGCGCAGTTACCAGCGGTATCAAGGAAATAAAAGAAGTGATGGCCCAGGCGGAGCAAAGCCGCCATATGGGGAGACGCACCGTTATGTTTGTAGACGAGATACACCGTTTTAACAAGGCGCAGCAGGACGCCTTTCTTCCTTTTGTGGAAAAAGGGAGTATTGTGCTTATTGGAGCCACCACGGAAAACCCTTCCTTTGAAATAAATGGGGCGCTTCTTTCCAGGTGCAGGGTGTTTGTGTTAAAGCCGCTGGGGGAGGAAGATCTTACGGAACTTCTGCAAAATGCCCTGAAAAATCCCGCAGGGTACGGTGGGCAGGATATTAATATTACGGCAGACCAACTCAGTGCCATTGCAAGTTTTGCAAACGGGGATGCCAGAACTGCTTTAAATGTGCTTGAGATGGCAGTTTTAAATGGGGAAATCAGTTTGGACGGTATCACTGTGACAAATGAAGGTTTGGAGCAATGTATTACCAAGAAATCTCTGTTATATGATAAAAAGGGCGAGGAACATTATAATATTATTTCCGCATTACATAAATCCATGAGAAACAGCGACCCGGATGCGGCTATTTATTGGCTGATGAGGATGCTGGAGGGCGGAGAGAATCCGCTTTATGTGGCAAGGCGGTTAGTACGTTTTGCCAGTGAGGATATCGGTATGGCGGACAGTCAGGCATTGCAGGTGGCAGTGGCTGCTTATCAGGCATGTCATTTTAACGGAATGCCAGAATGTGATGTGAATTTGGTGCATGCGGTGGTGTATTTGTCCATGGCGCCCAAGTCAAACAGTTTATATGTTGCTTGCGAGCATTGTAAAGAGGATATCCGCACGAAATCTGCTGAGCCTGTGCCCATGAATCTGCGCAATGCGGTAACGGATTTGATGAAAGAACTTCATTATGGTGACGGGTACGTTTATGCCCATGATACCAAGGAAAAGGTGGCACGGATGCAGTGCATGCCGGATTCCATGAAGGATACCATATATTACAGACCGGGGCAGGCAGGAAAGGAAGCGGAGACTGCCGAGAAATTGGAGCAAATCCGCAAATGGAAGCAGGATGTACAGGAGTAATGGCCGGATGCCTGCTGTGAAAGGATAGACAAGAAAATGCAGAAAATTGTGGCGGGGATTCTGGCGCATGTGGATGCGGGCAAAACCACCCTTTCTGAGGCTATGCTTTATGAAAGCGGTGCCATTCGCAAGATGGGGCGGGTGGATAACCGGGATGCCTTTTTGGATACTTATGAAGTAGAACGGAATAGAGGAATTACGGTGTTTTCCAAACAGGCAGTATTTACCCTTCCTGACGTGCAGATTACCCTTTTGGATACTCCGGGGCATGTGGATTTTTCCGCAGAGATGGAAAGGACTTTGCAAGTACTGGACTATGCGGTTTTGGTAATCAGCGGTGCAGACGGTGTGCAGGGACATACCCGTACTTTGTGGAGACTCCTTAACCGATACCGGATACCTGTCTTTTTGTTTATAAATAAAATGGATCAGCCCGGTACTGACAGGGAAGCCCTGATGCGGGAACTGAAGGAAAATTTATCGGGAAATTGTGTGGATTTTACAAAGATCGGCAAAGCGCAGTGGGGCGGTGACATACCGGAAGAAATTGCAGACGAACTTGCCATGTGCAGTGAGGCAGCGTTAGAGCAGTTTCTGGAAAGCGGAACCATAGAATTATCACTGATTAAGCAAATGATAAAGACAAGGCAGACTTTCCCCTGCTTTTTTGGCAGTGCGCTGAAAATGGAAGGGGTAAAGGAATTTATGGAGGGAGTGGAAACTTATGCGATTCCCTCTGATTATAGTGCGGATTTCGGAGCCAGGGTTTTTAAAATATCAAGAGATGCCCAAGGCAACCGCCTGACTTATATGAAAATTACAGGCGGCGTATTAAAAGCCAGAGATGTGCTGAAAGGGACTTACAGAAATGCCGATGGCGACTTGGAAGAGTGGGAAGAGAAAGTCAACCAGATCCGAATTTACTCAGGCGAGAAGTTTGAGGCGGTCAGTGAAGTGGGCGCAGGCAGTGTCTGTGCGGTGACAGGCCTTGAAAAGACCAGACCGGGGGAAGGTCTTGGAATAGAAAAGGAGGAGGTACTGCCTCTTTTGGAGCCGGTTTTGAATTACCGGATTATTTTGCCGGAAGAAATAGATGCAGCGGTAATGCTACCGAAACTGCGGGAAATTGAGGAAGAAGAACCACAACTTCAAATCGAGTGGAATGAAAAATTGCAGGAAATCCATGCAAAGGTCATGGGGGAAGTGCAAATAGAAATATTGCAAGGCGAGATTTTCGACCGATTTGGCGTGAATGTAACCTTTGGCAGCGGAAATATTGTTTATAAAGAAACCATTGCAGATGTGGTGGAGGGTGTGGGACATTTTGAACCCCTCAGGCACTATGCAGAGGTTCATTTGATTATGGAGCCCTTGGAGCGGGGGAGCGGCTTACAGTTTGAATCGGCAGTCAGCGAGGATGAACTGGACAGGAACTGGCAGAGGCTGATACTGACTCATTTAGAAGAAAAACAGCACAAGGGCGTATTGACCGGTTCGGATATCACGGACATGAAGATTACCCTTGCAGCGGGACGTGCCCATCTGAAACATACAGAAGGCGGAGATTTCAGGCAGTCCACTTACCGGGCTGTGAGACAGGGATTGATGCAGGCAAGGTCTGTTTTGCTTGAGCCTTACTATGAGTTTCGCATGGAATTGCCGGAGAGGTATATCGGCAGGGCAATGACGGATGTGGAGCGTCTTTTCGGGAAATGCGAGCTGACTTCCAGCGTGGATGGTATGGCAGTTCTTTGCGGAAAAGGACCTGTGCAAACCATGTGGAATTACCAGAAAGAAGTGACCGCTTATACCAGAGGCGAGGGACACTTTTTTGGGGAACTCGGAGGATATGAACCCTGTCATAATACTGAGGAAGTTTTGGAGCAGATTGGCTACGACTGTGACAGTGACATGAGTAATCCTTCCGGTTCCGTATTCTGCGCCCATGGTGCGGGTTTTGTGGTTCCGTGGGATGAGGTGCATGATTATATGCATCTGGAAAAGCGGCTGGGTATGCGCGGAAGTAAATGGACCAAGTATGGAATTTTGACCGGAGAAGAAAGCAGCGAAGGTGCATATATTACCATGCCTGATGAAATTGATGCAAACTATGCCAGACGCCCGGCGCCGGTTAATCCCAAAAGTCAGGAAATCTGGCTGGGCACGGAAGAAATAGATGCCATTTTAGACAGAACTTACAATGCAAACCGCCGGGAAAATGAACGTAACAATAAGTGGGCAAAGACTAAGGCGGCGCCCCAGTTGCCTTCTGTCAGAACTTACAGTCCTACGGTAAAAAAGCCGCAGTACCTGCTGGTAGACGGTTACAACATCATTTTTGCATGGGATGACTTAAAAGAACTTGCGAATGTTACCATTGATGGCGCGAGAGGTAAACTGTTGGATATTCTCTGCAACTATCAGGGCATCAAAAATTGTGAACTGATTGTGGTGTTTGATGCTTACAGGGTGCAGGGACATCAAACGGAAATTTTGGACTATCACAACATTCATGTGGTTTATACCAAGGAAGCAGAAACCGCAGACCAGTATATTGAAAAGTTTGCCCACGAAAACGGCAGAAAATATGATGTGACAGTGGCAACTTCTGATGGCCTGGAGCAGATTATCATCAGAGGACAAGGCTGCCGCCTCCTATCCGCTAGGGAACTGCGGGAAGAAATAGACCGGGTGGAAAATACCGTACAAAAGGATTATCTGGAAAGACAGGTAAAAGGTAAAAATCTGCTCGGCGAAAGCATGCCTAAGATGAATTAGGATAAACTGCAGCCGGAAGAATGATATTTCTACATTGTGCCGACTGGAAGTGGTAATTTGAAGTTTCTTGATGGAAGTTAATTTACTACAATATGTCGGGAAAATTACTTGGGCGATGAAAGGATTGAAAATATGAAGGGGATATGGAAAGCAATTGCTTATTTTATTTTGTATTTTGGATTAACAATGATGTTCCAAATGATGTTATCTATAGTGTTTATGGCAATTGGTGCATTGAGTGGTTTCAATGATGAAACATTGCTTATGGAGTTTGCAAACGACAATATTTTGGGAATGACCGTGATTTCGGGTATACTTACTGTGTTTGTGCTGTATCTTGTCTTTAAACTCCGCAAAAAACAAGTTAAACAAGAATGGAAGTTAAATCGATTCAAGGTTAAAGATGTTATTTTAGCATCGGTGATATCATTTTCATTTTCGTTCGTATTTGCTTTATGTACATATAACATATCTATGGAAAACTCTTTGATGATATCAAAATCGGTTGATTTTTATAATGAGATAGTTCCTTTGTTTGGCTCAATAATGATGGTGGCAAATTTATTGGTAATAGCCCCTATTACGGAGGAGATTGCACTTAGAGGAATTGTTTATACAAGAGTTGAAAAAAATGCAACTGCAATAATGGCTATTATAGTGAGTTCTATTTTATTCGGACTAATGCATTTTATGGCTGGTGGAATTGTACTGGTAATTGGTGCAACATTAATGGCATTGGTTTTTGGCTATATATTTTATAAGTTTAAGTCCTTGTGGGTATGTATTATAGCTCATACTGTTGCGAATATGCCAGAATTTATTCTTTATAGTAAGCCGGATATTTCAAGTGGCATATTTGGGGTATTAGTAATATTTTTTGTATGTATGTTTATTGTAGGTGTTTGTGTTATTCAAAAATCAACCCCAAAAGATAACGTATAATCATGCTCAAATTTTCAGTTTTCCGGGGGGGAATCCTAAGTTGTTGAGTAGCAAAATGAATTTGATGAGGTGTAAATATGTTGTTAATTGGAGTTAGAGAAGAAAATGCATGGTTGATTTCAAGATGGAATTTAACATATCGTGTAGGTTGGAAACAAATATGCAAAGCTGCACATTCTGTTTATGATTATTACAAAGGTTTAGAAATATTGGTTGATAACAGAGCGGTAGATGCGATAAATAAAGAGAGCATTTTGAGTCTTGATGAATCGAGAACCCTGACAATAAGAGGCATCTCAACCATTGTTGGAATTCCAATCATGATAACATTTTATAATCAAACCAATATAGTAGATATAAATGTGGCGCAAGCAACAGAAGAATTCAAGGGTGCTGATTATGAAAAGTTTAATAAATCTCTTTGTCAATATTTGGATAGTATGGAAATAGCAATGCACCAATAGTTGACCAACTAAAATCAGGTTATAGTATTGGTTCAATAGTGGCAATAAAATATTCGGTAATCTGTTCCGGGCTTTCTTTCATGTCAAGTGATAACCACCAGCTAACCGTTTCCACAAAAGAAGAGGTTATGTGATTTATAAGATAATCCTCCGGTAATTTAGCATTTTTTAAAAGCCCTTTTTGAGCATATTGGGAGATTATCAGTTTTTTTAGATTGCTCTTAAAATATTTCAGGAATAAATCGTTGTTCTGAGAAGAAAGAAGTTCCAGTATATGACGGTCATTTTCCTGTAAGTGACGCAGAAGATGAAGAAATACAGAATCAGCTGTATTACCACAGGAATAATGATCATGACCATGCGGGAGTCCCATTGCTGTATCAATAATATGACCGAATAATTCTTCGCAAAGGTCTTTTAACAGATAATCTTTAGTCTCGAAATGTGCATAAAAAGTAGTTCTTCCCACATCAGCAGTATCAATGATTTCCTGAACGGAAATCTGATTATAATTTTTTTTAGAAAGCAAAGAAGCAAATGCGTTAAAGATAGCTTCTCTGCTTTTTTTCTGTCTTCTATCCATAAAGCCTCCCGAACAAATTTAAAAAAATGTTCTGTAACAAACAGACATAATTTTTTGATTATTGAAAGTGATAGATGCAATTTATATACTAATACAGAACAAGATGTTTTGTATCAAACACATTATATGATGTAGAATAAATGATGTCAACAAAGCGAGGTTAGAAAGATGTTAAAGAAAATCAATGATTTCCTGGCAGGTGTCCCGGCAACACTTGTAGGAGGAGTGTTTCTTGTATTAAGTTTTGTTCTGCCGAGAATTGGAGGGAATCTTCCGATTGATCCTGCGTGGATTACCGTAATTATCAGTGGAATTCCTCTTCTATATCTGGCAATATGGAGAATAATTTATAATCCGGGTATCAGTAAAATTTCATCAGCACTTTTGATTAGTATTGCCATGTTTGCGGCTATTGCAATAGGAGATTTGTTTGCAGCGGGAGAAGTTGCATTTATTATGGCAATCGGTGCAATTTTGGAGGATATGACCACTGAAAGGGCTAAGAAGGGATTAAAGAAGTTGATTAGTCTTACACCAACTCAGGGGCGAAAACTTGTAGATGGTAAAGAGGTAATGATTCCGGCAGAAGAAATACGGAAGGAAGATTTGCTTCGTGTTCTTCCGGGAGAAACAATTCCTGTGGATGGAATTCTTCTTTCCGGTGAAACTTCTGTAGACCAGTCAATTATGACCGGGGAATCTATCCCGGTAGATAAGGGGGTGGGGGAAGAAGTGTACTGTGGGACGATTAATTGTTTTGGTGCAATAGATATAAAAGCAACGAAGGTAGGAGAGGACAGTTCTCTGCGGAAATTGATTCGCATGGTGCAGGAAGCAGAAAATAATAAAGCACCAATGCAGCGTATTGCCGACAAATGTGCAAGTTGGCTTGTTCCGGTAGCACTGATGATAGCAATTATTACAGCCATAATTACAAAGGACATTGTTAGAGCCGTTACAGTTCTTGTTGTATTCTGTCCTTGCGCATTAGTACTTGCAACCCCTACTGCTATCATGGCGGCTATAGGGCAGGCAACAAAGCATGGTGTCATCGTTAAGTCCGGTGAAGCGCTGGAAAAAATGGGTAAGGTAGATATAATTGCTTTTGATAAGACCGGCACACTTACATTAGGAGAACTTGAAGTTAGTGATATTATTTCTTTTGAAGAAAACTTAGGTGAAAATGATTTATTATCCATGGTAGCATCCGCAGAGAGTAAAAGTGAACACCCTTTAGGAAAAGCAATTGCAGCACATGCTCAAAACAAAAAGATGACTATCACGGAACCGGGCAATTTCAAGATGGAAAGTGGTAGAGGCATCTATGCTGAGGTGTCCGATAAACAATTACACTGTGGTAATGAGAGATTTTTGAATGAGAATAGTATTACAATCAATGATAGCGTCCGGATAAAATTGGAAAAACTCCGAATGCAGGGAAAAGCTTCTGTACTTGTTGCGGATGGTAAAAAATGTATAGGTATTATTGGGTTATCTGATATACTTCGCCCGGAAGCAGAAAAAATGGTTAAAATGCTTAGTGAAATAAAAACAGAGGTGGTATTACTTACCGGAGATAATAAGAAAACTGCGGATTACTTTGCTAAGCAGGTAGGAATACACAATATACATGCCGAACTTTTACCTGAGCAGAAGGTAGAAAATATCAACAGTCTACAAGCGAATGGCAAAGTAGTCTGTATGATTGGTGATGGTGTAAACGATGCGCCTGCGTTAAAGTGTGCAAATGTAGGTGTTGCAATGGGAAGTATGGGAAGTGACATTGCAATTGAAGCGGCTGATATTGCACTTATGAGTGATGATATTACAAAAATTCCATATTTAAAACGACTTTCAAATGCAACAGTAAGTACAATCAAATTTAGTATTACACTTTCTATGTGTATCAATTTTCTTGCGGTTACACTTTCGGTATTGGGCGTATTAACACCTACAACCGGTGCTTTGGTGCACAATGCAGGTTCCTGTTTTGTGGTTTTGATAGCAGCATTATTATATGACAGAAAATTTGAAAGTTAAAGATATTGTTTCTAAAGTAAAACAGACCTGTGAAATGGAATATGCTTATTTGGCGCAAAAAAGCACCCGCTCACTTTGATATAAGTCAAAGTGGACGGGTGTATTTTCTTGCTAGCGTTTTCTCCAACATGCCGGACTGAACAGTACCAACATGGGAAGCAGTTCTAAACGTCCTGCCAGCATGTTAAAAATTAAAATAATTTTACTGAAAGGAGAAAAGAAGGCGTAGTTTCCAAAAGGACCTACGGATTCCAAACCGGGACCAATGTTGTTAATAGAAGCGATAACCGCAGTGACATTGGTTGTAAAATCATAACCGTCAATACTGAGTAACAGTACGGACAAGGACATCATGACAAAGTAAATTGCCATATAAGCATTAGTAGAGCGGATGGTATCTTCTGCGATAACATGTCCATTTAAGCGGATTTTGCTGACCTGATTCGGATGGGCGATGGTAGCAATTTCCTTGCGGATGGATTTAATTAAAATCAGGATACGCGATACTTTGATACCGCCGCCGGTACTTCCTGCACAGGCACCGATAAACATTAAGAGAACCAGGCAACTCTTGGAAAGTTCCGGCCAACGGTTAAAGTCCGTAGTGGAATAACCGGTGGTAGTAATAACGGAACCGATTTGGAAGAAGGTGTGTCTCAGACCTTCGCCGGCAGTGGGAAACATTTCTCTAATATTAGAGAAAATAATGCCTCCTGTCACGGCGATAATCCCCAGATACCACCATACCTCTTCAAAGGAAAATACTTGTTTCCATTTGCGGCGCAGCAGTATAAAAAACATGCTGTAGTTAATACCGCTCATAATCATAAAAATCGTAACTGTATTTTGGATGGCCGGTGAATAACTTCCTATACTGTCATTTTTGATGCCGAAACCGCCAGTACCCGTGGTTCCGAAACCGGTACAAAATGCCTCAAAAACAGGCATACCGAGAATGATCAGAATAATAATTAACAGTGCGGTAAGAAAAATATAAAGACCATACAAAATAATGGAAGTATCTTTTAATTTTGGTACCAACTTATCTACCGAAGGTCCCGGACTTTCGGCTTTCATCAGTGTCATGGTGGAACCACCCAGCAAAGGGGTAATGGCAAGGATGAATACAAATACACCCATACCGCCAATCCAGTGGGTGAAACTTCTCCAGAAAAGGTTTGCATGGGATAGGACTTCCACATCGGTCAATATGCTGGCTCCGGTAGTTGTGAAGCCGGATACGGTTTCAAAAAAAGCATCCACATAAGAAGGAATATCACCGGAAAACACAAAGGGAAGGGCACCAAACAAACTCATAACCGTCCAGCACAGGGCTACGATAACGAAACCTTCCCGGCTGTAGAGAGAACGGCTGGTAGGTTTTTTGAGGGTGAGCAAAACACCCAAAACCAGACAGATTGCAGCGGTCCCAAAGTAGGAGATACTGTCTGTCTCGTGGTAAATGATGCCTACCAGGGCCGGCAGGCAAAGGAAAGCCGCTTCAAACTTCAGTACCCACCCTGTAATATAGCGAATAATGGAATAGTTCATAACGAATTACCTCTCCAGTATTTCATCAAGATTGTTGATTTTATAGTCTTTTAAAATAATAACTACGGTATCACCGGGCATAATGCAGTCCTGACCGCTGGGAATAATAACCTGACCATCTCTGTAAATGCAGCAAATCAACGTGTTTTTGCGAATCCGCAGTTGTTGAAGCGCAGTGCCGGTTACAAGGGAATCGTCCTTTACGGAAAACTCCAGTGCCTCTGCTTGTCCCTCGGCCAATTTATAAAAGTTTTCTACGTCGTTATTCAGTGAGTTGCTGGCGGAGCGGACAAACTTAGTAATATAGTCTGCGGTGATTAAGCGGGGATAAAGGACACTGTCTAGGGATAACTGGTCTAAAATGCCCGAGAAATTTACCCGATTGACTTTTGTAATGGTTTTGGCGTTGGAGTTACTTTGGCAGAACATGGAAAGCAAAATATTTTCCTCATCCAAATTGGTCATGGAAACTACTACGTCCGCATCCTCCAAACCTTCCTGCAACAAAAGATTATGGTCTGTTGCATCTCCGTGAATGATGGTTGCTTTGGGAAGACGTTCGCAAAGTTCCTCACAGCGCTCTCTGTCAATTTCAATGATTTTTACATTCTGTCCGTTTTTTAGCAGAATTTTTGCAAGGTAATAAGAAGTCTTTCCGCCGCCCAAAATAATGACATCTTTTGCGCGGGTGGTGGAAATCGCCAGTTGTTTAAAGTAGGTATTTACTTTGGCACGTTCGGCAACTACGCCAAGGACATCCCCGGCCTGAATGACAAATTCGCCGCGGGGGATAGTAACTTCACCATCACGATTAACCAGACATACCAGCATCTGACTTTTTAAGGACAGGCGGATATCCTGTAAGGAACGTCCCACCAAAACGGAATCCGTATCTACCCGGAAATGAACCAGATTGATGTGCCCGTTGGCAAAAGAATCAATTTTTTGCGCAAAAGGAAAGCGGACAATTTGGGACATTTCCTGAGCCAAAGCGGATTCGGGGTTGATAATCATGGCAAGACCGAATTCATTTTTTAAATATTCCACATCGTTGTGATAGATGGGATTGCGGACTCTGGCAATGGTTTTGCAGTTACCTGCTTTTTTTGCAATCATGCAGCAGAGCAGATTGTGTTCATCGGAGCCGGTTACGGCAATCAAAAGGTCTGTTCCTTTAATGTCTGCTTCTTTTAATATTTCATAACTGACACCGTTTCCTTCGATGCCGATAACATCAAAGTTATTGGTAACAGCAGTTAATTTTTCCATATTTTCATCAATAGCTATAATATTGTGTCCTTCGGCGGATAATTGTTCTACCAAAGTGTAGCCAACTTTTCCGCAGCCGACGATAATAATTTTCATGGATACGTCCTCTTTTTCTTAAGATAAAATTTGATTTTGTAAAAATGGATAAAAAATAAACCCATGATAAGTATACCACAGGATTTAAAAAAAGTAGAGGAAACTTTTATTTGTTTTCAGAGCGGAAAAGAATTGCAAGATATCGCTGGGAATAAAAAGCGCACAGACCTGTAAATAGTCCGGTCAAAATGCCGCTGATAAGCAAAATAGGCAGATAAGACAGCACGCCTGCAGTGCGGGTAAGGATAAAGGCCATTAACACTTGTCCGATATTGTGGAAACAACCGCCCATCATGCTTGTGAGAAAGACAAAGTGGCCTTTCAAAAGACGGTGTACCGACCACATGGCAAGGAAACAGAGCAGACCGCCCGCCATACTGTAAAGCAGATACATAGCCTGTCCTGCAAAGAAAGAAGTCAATATAATACGCACCAGCAAAGCAAGGAAAGCATCTGCCGGTGTGTAATTTAACAAAATAATCAAAGTAATGATGTTTGCAAGTCCCAGTTTGATTCCCGGGATGGGAGCAAGCGGGGGGAATGCTGATTCTATCAGGGACAAAATCAGCGCCAGCGCTGTAAAAAGTGCTAAAGACACGATTTTTTTTGTTTTCATGAAAGTTTCTCCTGCGCTGCCTGAATTTCAGGGGAGTAAGAAAGCATAGGTGTAAGGGTAGTATCGGGGAATTTTTGTAAATGACGTTTTTTATAGTTTTTAGTAATGGCCATGACAGTGCCGGACAGAGTCAAAACACCAATTAGGTTAGGAATGGCCATAAGTCCGTTGAAAGTGTCGGACAAGTCAATTACCAAATCTGCGCTCAGGGCAGAGCCTGCCAAAATCACAACGATAAAGATGATTTTGTAAATAAAAGTTGATTTTGCCCCAAAGAGATACTCCCAAGCCTTAGTGCCGTAAAAACTCCAGCCAAGAACCGTGGAGAATGCAAATAATGTTACGGCAATAGCCATGAAAATACCGCCGAAAGTGCCGAAACTGTTGGAAAAAGCTTCTGTGGCAAGCCCGAGTTTGGTGGCGCCGCTGATGGAAACACCTGTTTCTAAATTTACTACTCCGCTTGTTAAGATAACCAGAGCAGTTAAGGTACAAACAATAATGGTATCAAAAAACACTTCAAAAATGCCCCAAAGTCCCTGGGTAACAGGTTCTTTTACATTTGCGGTGGAGTGTACCATAACAGAGGAGCCAAGTCCTGCCTCGTTGGAGAATACACCGCGCTTAAAGCCCCAAGTGATGGCCTGTTTGATTAATGCACCGCCCACACCGCCTGCAGCAGCTTCCAGACTGAAAGCGTTGCCGAAGATGGATGCAAAAGCAGGGATAATCATGTCATAATTCATGACAATAATGGCAACAGAACCTATGATGTAGAAAAAGGCCATAAAGGGAACCAGTTTTTCGTTGGCACTTGCAATACGGTTTAAACCGCCCAGAATAACCAGTGCGGCAACCACCATAACAACAGCGCCCAAAATCAAAGCATCAGTGGAAGCATTTCCTGTGAAACTAACTACGTTCAAAACACTTTCCTTTATGGATACAATCTGTCCCATATTTCCAATACCGAAAGAGGCAAAGACAGCAAAGACGGAAAAAAGTACGGCAAGGATTTTGCCTAACTGCCTGCAATGTTTTTTGGAGCCCAGACCATCCCTAAGATAGTACATGGCTCCGCCGCACCATTCGCCTTTTTCGTTGCGGCGACGGTAAAAAATGCCAAGAACATTTTCCGAGTAGTGTGTCATCATTCCTACAATGGCAGCTACCCACATCCAAAATACGGCGCCGGGGCCTCCCATGGTAATGGCATAAGCGATTCCGGCGATATTTCCGGTTCCGATGGTTGCGGAAAGAGCGGTACAAAGCGCCTGAAACTGGGAAATAGATTTTTTATCTGTATCTTTTGCAGTTTCTTTCTTTTTAAATAAACTGCCTACTGTTTGGGATAGTGCATAGCCGAAATGACTGAACTGGAAAAAACGGGAGCGTAATGTCATAATGACACCGGTTCCAATAAGTAAAACCAAGGCAGGAACGCCCCAGACGATGTTGTTTACGGCACTGTTTACCTGTGAAATGATGTCTAACATATTTTGCCTCCTCATATGTAAAAATCACGCAAATAACAGTACCATTGTATAAAATTGCAAAAAAAGCGTCAATAGCATTTTGTGAATTAAACGTTGTCCTTGGGGGCAAATATTGATATACTATGAGTAGGTATGATTTGTAAAAATCAGGGATAGCATTTTGATTGGCAAAAGAATGGATGAAAACTATGAAAAACAAAAGAAAAATGCTTGCTGCGGCAGTGGCAATATGCCTGTGCGCCGTTTTGGCAGGTTGCGGAAAAAGTAAAGAAACGGAAAATATAAAGGAAGGCATGGCGGCCATTGAAGCGATGGATTATCAGGGCGCCATGTCCCATTTTGAGGCAGCCGTGGAAAATGGGGAAGATGCAAGGCTTATTGCCAGAGGTATGGGAATTGCCAGCATGGGACTTACGGATTATGAGGCGGCGGTTTCCTATTTTGAGGAATGTCTTTCCTACAGCAGCGGTGTGGTTCAAAATGTAGATTTTGATGTCAATTATTATCTGGCGGCGGCACATTGTAAAAACGGCGACTACGGCCGGGCAGAACAGATTTATGATGCGGTGCTTGCAATGCGGGAAGATGTAGAGGCTTATTTTTTGCGGGGAAATGCCCGTTTGGAGCAGGGAAAAACGGAGAGTTCCATTGAGGATTTTGAAAAAGTGCTTGCCATGAAGCCGGATGATTATGACATGCTCATTAAGATATATGAGATTTTAGAATCCCATGACATGAAAGAAAAAGGACAGGTTTATCTTCAAACGGCTTTAAAAGAGCGGGAAAAAAAGATGAGCGCCTATGATAAAGGCAGAATTTATTATTACTTGGGAGATTATCTGCAGGCCTGCGTCCAACTGGAAAATGCGAAGAAACTGGGAACGGCAGATGTGTACTATTATCTGGGAATGTCCTATGAGGCTACGGGAGATTTTAGTTATGCCTTAAATAATGTGTATGTAAAATACTTAAATTTAAATGAGGGGGATGCCCGTATTTATAACCAGGTGGGATTGTGTTACATGAAACAGGGTGACTATGCCCTTGCTCTTGAAGCCTTCCAAAAGGCTATGCAAATCCCGGATAACGGTATGATGCAGACGTTGCAGTTTAATGAAATTGCAGCTTACGAATTTTTGGGGGAATTTGATAATGCGGCGGCGCTTCTAAACCGTTATTTGCAGACCTACCCTGACGATGCCAAGGCTCTCCGGGAATACGGCTTTTTGTCCACGAGGTAGGATAGGACTGATTATAGATAGACAGTAAGGAGACGAACATTATGAAACAAATATTCAATGCCGGCTGGCAATTTTTAAAAATGGGAATTGATACAAGCATGGAAGAAATGCGTGCCATGCAGGCAAATTTTGCGCCTGTAGATATTCCCCATGACTGGCTTATTTTTGATACGGCCAATCTCTACGAGGACGGCAGGGGCTGGTACCGTAAGAAGGTACAGATTGACTATAAGGAAGGGGACCATGTTTTTCTGGATTTTGACGGTGTTTACATGGATACCGAACTTTACATAAACGGAAGTAAAGCATGGGAGTGGAAATACGGTTACTCCTCTTTTGAAGCGGAAATTACGCCCTATTTAACCGGCGGCGAAGAAGAGATTTTGGTGTCCGTTGCCCACAGAAGCCCCAACACCAGATGGTACAGCGGCGCAGGTATTTTCAGGGATATTTTCCTGAAAGTGGTGCCGGAAACTTATTTTGTGACAGATGGACTTTATGTTTCGGCTACTCCTGCAGAAGATTCGGAGAACTTTGCGGCACTTCCTTGGAATGTGAAAATAAGTGCGGAAGTGGCAGGCAAAGCCGCAAAGGATGCACAAGTAACTTTTTATCTGAAGCGTGAGGGCAAGGTGGTTTGTACTGCAAAAGGGGAGTTGTCTGCAAAAACAGCAATAAATCCCGCAGCGGATACCCCTTGGAGCAGGCAACAGACTAAGGAGAAGGGCGGAGCAGACGTAAAAGGCGGGGTAGGAGCCCTTATTTTTGAGGCGCATATGGAAGTAGAAAATCCTGACCTTTGGGATGTTGAGCATCCAAATCTTTATATGGTGGAAGCGCTTTTGGAAAACGGCGAGAAGGAAAGCTGCCGTTTTGGATTTAAAACCACAAAATTTGACCCCAAGGAAGGCTTTTTCTTAAACGGCAGATGGCTGAAACTTCACGGTGCCTGCGAGCATCACGATTTGGGCAGTCTGGGCGCTGCTTATTACAGCAGTGCCATGAGACGTAAAATGAAAACCTTGCAGGAAATGGGCGTCAATGCTATACGCACCACCCACAACATGCCGGCAAAAGATTTGATGGATTTGGCGGATGAGATGGGTATGCTCATTGTGGCGGAAGGCTTTGATATGTGGGAGATGCCCAAGACTACTTATGACTATGCCAGATTTTTTAAGGAATGGGCAGAGTCTGACGTGGCATCATGGGTGCGCCGGGACAGAAACCATGCAAGCCTGATTATGTGGAGTATCGGCAATGAAATTTATGATACCCACTTTAATGAACATGGATTTGAAATTACTGCCAATTTGAAAAAATGGGTGGAGGATAATGATTTTAGGGGAAATGCCCCTGTCACCATCGGCTCCAACTTCCTGCCTTGGGAAAACACTCAGAAGTGCGTGGACCTTTTGAAACTGGCAGGCTACAACTATTTGGAAAAAAAATATGACGAGCACCACGAAAAGTATCCCGACTGGGTGATTTACGGAAGTGAGACGGCCTCTGTGGTACACAGCCGCGGCATTTATCATTTCCCGCTGAAAAAATTGCTTCTGGCAGATGATGATGAGCAATGTTCTGCCCTTGGCAACAGTACCACAAGTTGGGGCGCAGAAAGCGTGGAAAAATGTATTACGGATGACAGGGATGCCTCTTACTGTATGGGGCAGTTTATCTGGACAGGCTTCGATTATATCGGAGAGCCCACGCCCTATAAAACCAAGAACTCCTATTACGGACAGATTGACACCGCCGGATTTCCCAAGGATGCTTACTATACGTTCCAATCGGAGTGGACGGATTATCGCACAAATCCCATGGTACACGTGTTTCCCCACTGGGATTTTAACCCCGGACAACTTATTGATGTGCGTGTGTGCAGCAATGCGCCGCAGGTGGAACTGTTCTTTAACGGACAGTCTTTGGGACGTAAGAATATTGACCACGAAAAGGATAAGAAACTGATTCAGGACTGGCAGATTTTATATACACCCGGAGAACTGGTGGCAGTTGCCTACGATGAAAATGGAAAGGAGATTGCCCGGGAGAGCAGATGCTCCTTTAAAGACACGGCGGCCCTTACCTTGACTGCCGATAGACGCAAACTGCAGGCAGACGGAAGGGAACTTGCTTTTGTTACCATTCAGGCGGTGGATCAGGACGGAAATCCTGTGGAAAACGGTGCGGATTATGTGAATGTATTCGTTACCGGAGCAGGCAGGCTCATTGGTCTGGATAACGGCGACAGCACGGACTATGACAGTTACAAAGGAAACAGAAGAAAACTGTTTTCCGGTAAACTTCTGGCAGTCATTGCGGCAAAAAAAGAGGCGGGAGAGATTTGTGTAAAGGTAACTGGTGACGGTCTTTTGCCTGTGGAGATGAAACTGGAGGCGGTTTTGCCTGAGGGAGAACTTTATTCTGCGGACGGTATGGTGTGGATGAATCCCAAGGAAGTGCCTGTAGGACTGGAAAATACTGATGAAGTATGTCCCAGCGATAAAAAATGGATTCGCAAGATTGAAATACTTTGTCCCGAAGGACAGGTGCTTACCGGAGACAAAAAGCAGATGAAAGTGTCTGCAAAACTGTATCCGGAAGATGCACAGTATACGCAGATTGAGTGGTCTGCGGTAACGGTATCCGGTATAGGGTCTCCTCTTGCCAAAGTGGAAGGAAATGGCACTGAGGCACTGGTAACAGGCAAAGCGGACGGGGAATTTATGCTCCGCTGCACTGCGAAAAACGGTACCGATAAAGTAAAACTGATTTCCCAGATAGAATTTAAAGGCGAGGGGCTTGGCAAACCTTTCCTTGACCCTTACGAATTTGTTTCCGGCGGTCTTTGCAACTGCACCGTGGGAGATATCGGAAACGGTAACGAAAAGGGTGTTTCCTCGGGGTTTGAGAAAAGCCAGATTGGATTTGTGGATGTAGATTTTGGGGACTTTGGCTCCGACGAAATTACCATTCCTATTTTTGCTTTGGATGGAAAGCCATACAGAATTGAAATTTGGGAAGGTATGGCAGATGAGGAAGGCAGTGAAAAACTGGCGGATGTTATTTACCAGAAACCTTCCATTTGGGCGGTTTATCAGCCGGAAACCTATAAATTGTCCAGGAGGATGAAGGGACTTACCACCCTTTGTCTGGTATTCTATGAAAAAGTCCATGTGAAAGGATTTTCCTTTACCAGACCCCAAAAAGCATTCTGCCAACTTTGGGCTTCAGATTGTAACAGGGTTTACGGTGACAGTTTTGTAAGAAACGGCAGTGCCATTGAAGGAATAGGCAATAACGTGGCATTGGAATTTGCAGACATGGATTTTGGAACGCAGGGTGCGTCCAAACTGGTTATCTGCGGCAGAACTCCTCTGGACAAAAATACCATTCATGTACGCTTTACAGGAACTTGTGGTACACAAACCCAGATTGTGGAGTTTGCCCATGGCAGTGGCAAAGAGGACGGATACGGCGAGCAGGAATTTGCGCTGGAAACTGTAAAGGGGGCTAATAAGGTAGAACTTGTCTTCCTTCCCGGCAGCAATTTTGATCTTAAATGGCTGCGCTTTGAAAAATAGCATATCATTTTGGAAAAAAGGGCGTATGACCGGAAAAACTTCCGGCCTGCGCCCGCTTTCTTTTGCCGATAAAAAGAATGCAAACAATGAGAAATTCAAACAATTCAAAAGAAAGATGTATAATTATGAAGTAAAAATGCAAAAAAATTGTTTTTTTTGTTAAAATCCGCTTGTATATTCAGTACTAATTTACTATAATTTTAGTATGTGAAGTTTGGAGGAAAACATGGAACAGAATGGTTTATTTCAGTTTTCAATAGACAATGCACTGGAACTGATTTTAGTATTTAACGACAGTGGAATAATTACATATGCCAATCAGGCAGCCAAAAACCAATTGGAGTACGGAGAGAATCTAAAGGGAACTTTGATTACGGAAATTTTCCCGGGAGATTTGGTTATAGAAGACGGATGTCTTATAAAAAACTGGGAGGATTCCGACGAACTTCGGGAGATGATGGTATACCGCAAAAACCGTACCTGCTTTCCGGCCAAAATGAGAATCAGCACGTACGGACAGTATCCTTGGGATAGGGCGTATATTTGTATGGCCTACGATATTATTGATACTAACTTGCTCAAAAAGGTGGCTGACCAGGCGGGACAGGAAGCAGAAGAGGCGTTGAAGGTAAAGACAGAGTTTGTGGCAAATGTGACCCATGAACTTAGAACACCGGTAAACGGCATTCTCGGTAATACGCAGGAACTTTTGGAACTGGAAACAGATGCCGGGAAGTTGAAACTGCTGAATCTGGTGGAGCGCGGATGCCGCGATATGCACGCAATTATTAATAATATCTTGGATTTTTCCAAGTTGGATGCGGGCAAATTCGTATTAGAGCCCAGAAGGTTTCATTTCCGCAATATGATAGATTATGTGAAAGGAAACCACAGCAACCGGATTATAGAAAAAGGATTGGATTTTTCCATGACCATATCCTCGGAGATACCGGAGTATATTATCGGAGACGAACTGCGGATTGTGCAGGTTTTAAATAACCTGATATCCAATGCCTACAAATTTACTTCTGTGGGACAAATTCATGTGGAAGCGGTTAAAACGGCTACTTCCGGCAACAGGATAGAATTGTTCTTTATGGTAATTGATACCGGTATCGGTATTGCCAAGGCGGATCAGGAAAAATTGTTTAAAAGTTTTTCCCAAGTGGACGCTTCCATTTCCAGAAAGTACGGTGGTACCGGACTTGGGCTGAATATCAGTAAACAACTGGTGGAACTGATGGGCGGTGACATTCATGTGGAAAGTGAAGCGGGAAAAGGCAGTATTTTCTCCTTCCACGTGTGGGTGGAAATTCCCGAGGAAGATTGCTCAGGGGCAGCCCCGTCGGCGCAGGAACAGACAGAAAGTACCATGGAACAGGAACTTATGCGGAAACTGCAAAGCCTGACGGAGAGTACAGCCGGTGAAAAGATATTTAAATACGGCGAACCGGAAAACAAAAAAGAACTGGAAAGTAAAATGTCCAAGTTGATTCTCAGTCTGGAAATGGAAAACTGGGAGAAAGCAGAAATGTTTACGGAAACTGTAAAACAGTTGGTGGAAGAAGCACCAAGAGAGATAAAGAGCGCAGCTCTCAGATTGAAGATGGCGGTGCAAAAAGGAGATTATGAAAAAGCGGTGACCGCTTTTGAAACTTTACAGAATTTGCTTTAAAGCGTGGAGGAACAAATGGCAGAAGGTGTGTCGAACAAGGAGATTCCGCGTATTCTGATTGTGGACGATGTGGAAGCGAACAGATTTATTTTGCGGGATATTATAACGGATATGGGGTATTTGCCTGTGCTGACGGAAAACGGCTTGCAGGCTATGAAAATGATACCTTACATCAAACCGCAACTTATCATTTTGGATATTGCGATGCCCGGAATGGACGGATATGAAGTATGTCAGGCGATTAAGGGAGATGCCGAAACAAAAGATATTCCCATTATATTTATTTCTGCTTTTGATGATCCTGCGGATATTGTAAGAGGATTTGAACTGGGCGGCGAAGATTATGTAACTAAGCCTTTTATTCCTGAAGTGGTAAAGGCGAGAGTGGGAACATTGTTAAAGTTGTATGATGCCAGCCGCCGCATGGCGGAGATGAACCGTCAGTTGCAGATATCCGTCAGTGAGCAGTTAAAACAGATGGAAAGAGAGCGGCAAAGCGTTCTGTATGCGCTAATCAGGGTGGCGAGAGAAAACGCATGCTATGATGAAGCATATATGGAGAGACTCAGTTATAATTGTCGAAAATTGACGGAAGCCATGCAGTTGTCTGCCATATACGGCAATATTATTTCAGACAACTATATTGCAACCATAGAACTGGCAGCGCCTCTTTGTGATTTGGGCAATATGGCAATTCCTACAAATATTCTTCAAAAGCAGGGTGCGTTGGATGAGGAAGAAAATGCGGTAATGCAAACCCATACAACTATCGGTGCCCGGATTTTGAGGGATGTAGGCGGTATAGGAAGCGACAACGGATTTATCCGTATGGCGGTGGATATTGCTAATTATCATCACGAAAACTGGGACGGCAGCGGGTATCCTTGCGGTAAAAAAGAAAATGAGATTCCGCTTTCTGCGCAGATTGTATCGGTGGTGGCAGCCTACTGCGCGTTAACCGAAAAACGTACTTATCGTGAAGCCTTCAGCCAGCAGCGCGCGCTGGAAATAATTGAGGCGGACGTAGAGAGAAAATTTAATCCGGATATTTTCTGGATTATGAAAAAAATTGTAAGACAACTTCATTAAGGAAGATGGCTTCATTAAGGAAGATGGCTTCATTAATAAATATGGCAGGATAATAATATGACAGATCAGGAATTTCTGCGGATATACCGGTTTCTCAAAGGCAAATACGGAATCGATATGGAGCGCAAGAAAGAGATAGTGCAAGGCAGACTGGAAAATTACATACATGCCCACGGCTTTGAAAATTACAGTGAGTATATGAATGCGGTGGAAACAGATATTACCGGCAGACTGGAAAAGGATATGGTAAATATCTTAAGCACAAATCACACCTTTTTCATGCGGGAATTTGAGCACTTTGATTATTTGCGGCAAGTGGTTTTACCCTGGCTGAAAACCAAAGAGGAGCAAAAAAAGGATTTGTGTATCTGGTGCGGTGCGGCTTCCACAGGACAGGAGCCCTACACTTTGGCAATGTTATTAAAAGACTTTTTCGGTCTGGAACATAACCAGTGGGATACCAAGGTTTTGGCTACGGATATCGCTACCGATGCTATCCGCACGGCGGTGGAAGGCATCTACCATAAAGAGCAGATAGAAAGTCTTCCGGAGCACTGGAAACGCCGTTATTTTAAAAGTATCGGGGACGGGGAACATTATCAGGTGACCAAGGAACTGAAGGATGAGGTGATTTTCCGGCAGTTCAATCTGATGGATCCTTTTCCTTTCAAACGGAAAATGCACATTGTTTTTTTGCGGAATGTTATGATTTATTTTGACAAAGAAACAAAAAGAGAATTAATTCAGAAAGTATATGATGCGATGGAGCCGGGAGGATATCTTTTTACCGGCAGGACGGAAACGATTGACAGGGGAAGTACACCGTTTACATTAATCCAGCCATCCATTTTCAGAAAATAAGAGTGGGAGAAAAAAGTATGCGTCCAATAAAAGTATTGGTTGTGGAAGATTCTTTGGTGTTTAGGGAATTGCTGGTAAAGAATTTGAATTTGGATCCGGCAATCGAAGTTGTGGCTACGGCAAATGATCCTTTTGAGGCAAGAGATGCCATTATTAAGTATCAGCCCGATGTTATGACTTTGGACATAGAACTTCCCAAAATGACCGGAATTGAATTTTTGCGGAAACTGATGCCCCAGCATCCCATGCCGGTGGTAGTAATCAGTTCCCTGAGCGATAAAGTATTTGATGCTTTAAATGCAGGTGCAGTGGATTTTGTAGCCAAGCCGGCAGGAGCCACCAGAGAACAGATAGCGGCTTTTGTCAGAAATGAGTTGCAGGTAAAGGTAAAAGTGGCTTCCATTGCTAAGGTGGGGGGCTGGAAAAAAGCACCCATTATTATGCCAAGCCAGCCTTTGCAAGTAAAGAAAAACGATTTGGTGGTGGCAATCGGGGCATCCACAGGAGGAACAGAGGCTATTGCCACAGTGCTGAATGAGTTTGGACCGGATATTCCGGGAGTGGTGATTGTGCAGCACATGCCTCCCAAGTTTACGGAAATGTATGCCAACCGTTTGAACGACAGGTGCAAAATCCGGGTAAAGGAAGCAAAAAATGGTGACCTTGTAGTGCCGGGACAGGTATTAATTGCACCCGGCGGCGATTCACATATGCAGTTAGTGAAGATTAACGGTAACTACCAGGTGGTAGTAAAACCGGGACCGAAAGTAAATGGGCACTGTCCATCTGTAGAAGTACTTTTTAACTCTGTTGCAAGCGTAGCGGGAAACAGGGCGGTAGGTATTATTCTCACAGGAATGGGGGGAGACGGAGCCAAAGGCCTTCTTGCCATGAGGCAGGCAGGCGCAAGGACAATCGGTCAGGATGAGTCCACTTGTGTTGTATATGGAATGCCCAAGGTGGCATATGATCTTGGAGCGGTGGAGTATCAGGAAAAGTTGCAGGATATTGCGAAAAGAACATATTCAATTTTAAGCAAAATGTAGAGGACAGGAAGGGAAGAGTATGAAGATATTATTAGCGGAAGACGATTTTGTAACAAGAAAATTTATGACAGGCTTTTTGTCAAAATACGGTGAATGTGATGTTACCGTAGACGGAATGGAAGCGGTTGACGCTTTTATGATGGCGCTGGAGGACGGAGAGCCCTATGACCTGGTTTGTCTTGATATTATGATGCCGGTTATGGATGGTTATCAGGCGCTTATGGGAATCCGCAATCTGGAAAAAGAGCGTAATATTCCCAAGGAAGAGGCGGCAAAAGTCATTATGACAACCGCACTGAACGCAGAAAAGAATGTAAAAATGGCATTTGATTTAGGATGTACGATTTATTCCGGAAAACCCATAGATCAGGAGCGGTTTGATCAGGCACTTCAGAAACTGGGACTGATATAGAAAGGAGAGCTAAATGGCAGAAGAGTTTAATGCACAGGGTATGCTTGACATATACCTGTTTGAAAACGGACAGCTGCTTGAAAGGCTTCAGGAAATAGTGTTGGAACAAAAAGACGAGGATTGTTTTGACGAGGACAGCATCAACGAAATTTTCCGTGCGATGCATACCATCAAAGGTTCTTCCGGCGTCATGATGTTCGACGAGGTCACAAAAGTATCACACAAACTGGAAGATGTTTTCTACTATCTCAGAGAAGCGCATCCACAGAATGTCCCCCATCTGGAATTGGTGGAACTGGTTTTGCAGGTAGCAGACTTTATTTCGGGAGAAATGGAGAAACTGGAAAACGGTGACTCGGCAGACGGTATGTCCGGCGAGATAGTCGGACAAATTGATAAGTTCCTGACAGCGCTGAAAGGCGGAGACAACGAGAAGGAAAAAGAAATTGAAGAGAATGTGCATGTGGAGCCCCAGCAATTTTATATTGCGCCTATGGCAACTAGTGCAAGCCGTTTTTATAAAATTTATATTACATACCAGCCGGACGTACAGCTTGTAAACGTCCATGCGTATAAAGCGGTTTATTCTTTAAGGGAAATTGCAGAAGATTTACTTCACTACCCGGAAGACGTTATTTCCGATGATAGCAGTGAAAAAGAGATTCTGGAAAATGGTTTTAAAATTTTATTGCAGGCACAGTGCAGTGAAGCGGATATCCGTGAACTGATTCAGGAAGGCTACGATATCAAAAAAGTAGAAATCGTAGAATGCAGTGCCAAGGAATATCAGCAGGGATTTGAAAGTATCGGTTCCGAAATCCGAATTGATTTAGACTCCAGCGTAGAGGAAATTCAAAAGAAGGCGGAAGGTCCCGGCAGTTTTATCATTGCTCCGGCCGGAGAACCTCAGGCGGCAAGCAAAGCCATTGCTCCCGGTGAC
This sequence comes from Lachnospiraceae bacterium, assembly GCA_017468395.1. GTDB lineage: Bacteria > Bacillota > Clostridia > Lachnospirales > Lachnospiraceae > Acetatifactor. The sequence goes on from JAFUIR010000014.1 coordinate 63,409, forward strand.
TTCGTCATTGAGTCTAAGGAAGTCGGTAAAGGTAAGAAACTGGCGAAAGACAAGCCTAAAAAGCAGGAAAAGACAGCTTTTATCAGCGTGGATGTAAATAAAATGGACATGCTGATGGATTTAATCGGGGAATTGGTAATCTCTGAATCCGTAGTATTACAGAATCAGGATTTGAAGGTACCCGGCTTGAAACTGGATAACTTCTACAAGGCAGCATCCCAGATGACCAAAATTTCAGCCAGTCTGCAGGACGTTATCATGAGCATGAGAATGATGTCCCTGACAAACACCTTCCAAAAAATGAACCGAATTGTTTTCGATGTATCCAGAAAATTGGGCAAAGAAATTGAATTTGAGATGATTGGAGAGCATACGGAAGTTGATAAAAACGTTATCGAAAAGATTTCCGATCCTCTCATGCATCTGGTTAGAAACTCTGTAGACCACGGTATTGAAACTCCGGATGAGCGCGCAGCCAGCGGCAAGACCGAAAAGGGTAAAGTAACCCTTTGGGCGAAGAAAGAATCCGGTAAAGTTTTAATCGGTGTGCAGGATAACGGTAAAGGTCTTAACCGCGAGAAAATCATGGAAAAAGCCAGAAAACAGGGACTTTTGGATTGGACGAAGCCCGATAGTGCTTACACGGATAAAGAAGTATACCAGTTTATTACCCTTCCCGGTTTTTCAACGAAGGAACAGGTAACGGAATACTCCGGGCGCGGCGTAGGTATGGACGTAGTAGTTTCCAACATACAGGCCATCGGCGGAAGTCTGGAAATTGACAGTACGCCGGGACAGGGCAGTACCATGGTTCTGAAAATTCCTTTGACTCTTTCCATCATTGACGGAATTGTAATGGAAGTGGGAGAGTCTTCCTTTGTAATCGAGACCAACTCGGTAAAGGAATTTGTGGGATTGAAAGACCACACCATTGTACAGAATCCCAACGGCGAAGAATTTGTGATGATTCGCGGCGAAGGTTATCCCGTTGTACGTTTGGGCGAGTTGTATCAGATTAACGGATACAAGCGGGATGATACCAAGGGAATGCTGGTAATGGTAGAGTCCGAAAAGAAAGTGTTCTGCATGGTGGTAGACACTTTGGTGGGCAAACAGGAAATTGTTGTAAAGCCCATTCCGGACTATGTAAAGAAAGTAAAAGGTTTATCAGGATGTACGCAACTTGGAGACGGCAGTGTGGCTCTGATTTTGGATGCGCTGGGCCTGATTGAAAAAGCATAAAGAAAGGATATGGTGCATATGGGCGAATATGATAAGCAACAGAATAAATATGTAACCTTCCAATCGGGAAATGAATATTTCGCATTGCAGATAAAATATGTGAAAGAAATCATTGTATATCAGGAAATTACCCAGATTCCCGAAAGTGAAGAGTATGTAAAAGGCCTCATTAACCTGAGAGGTAAGATTATTCCTGTTATTGACGTGCGTATCCGTTTTAAGCAGGAACCGGTGCCTTATACGGACAGAACCTGTATTATGGTAATAAACGTAAAAGGTACGGTAGTGGGACTGATTGTGGACAGAGTGGCTGAGGTAGTGGAAATCAAACCGGAAGACGTTTTGGACACACCTACTTTCGGAAACGAAGAAAAATGTCAGAATAAATATGTGTACGCTTTGGGTAAAGTGGGAGAAAGTGTAAAAATGCTGCTTGACCCGGACAGATTGCTGAAAGATGAAGATGTCTTGGTTCCGGATGTTGAGGATGAAGACAGCAAGGAAGAAGGAGAGGAAGAATAATGAACAAGTTAAATAGTATAAGAGTAAAAGTTTCTACAAAATTAGTTATTTCATTTCTTTTAGTAGATTTGATCATGATGTGGTCCTTGTACGCAGGTTATAACGGTGCAGATGCCATGGCAACTGCGGCTAATCCGGAGGAGATGTTGAGCCAGTATGGGTTTATGACAGCCTTTTTCTTCATTGCAACATTGATTACCACCACAGGTATTTTAGTGGTAGTAGTACCTGCCCTGAAAAAATCCATGAAAGAACTGAAAAATGCTTCCAAGGCTATGGCTTTGGGTAAAACAGATATTACTTTAAAGAAGTTTTCAAATGATGAGTTTGGTGATATGATTGATGATTTGCAGGTAATTGTCAATCAGATTAATGAACAGGCTCTTGTGACAAAAGAAGTAGCAAACGGAAATCTGACAGCGGATGTGGAGGTAAAATCTGAGGAAGACGTTATGGGAAATGCCCTGAAAAAAATGGTATCCCAGACTAACTACACCATGAGTAACATCAGAGATGCAGCATATCAGGTATCAACCAGTTCCGCACAGGTGGCAAGTGCCAGCGAAGCCTTGGCACAGGGTTCCACAGAACAGGCAAGTGCTATAGAAGAGATTACGGTATCCATCGCAGACGTTGCAGCAAAGACAAAACAGAACGCATCTCAGGCAAATGCAGCAAACGAATTGATTGGACAGGCTATCGAAGACGTACAAAAAGGTAATAAAGAAATGCAGGATATGGTTGTGGCTATGCAAGAAATTAACGCAGCATCCGAAAGCATTTCAAAGATTATTAAAGTTATTGACGATATCGCATTCCAGACCAATATCCTTGCGCTGAATGCAGCAGTGGAAGCGGCAAGAGCAGGTGAGGCAGGTCAGGGATTTGCAGTAGTTGCAGAGGAAGTTAGAAATCTGGCAGCAAAGAGTGCGGCAGCAGCTGCTGAAACAGCAGAGCTGATTGAAAATTCTATCCGCAAAGTACAGACAGGTTCTAAGATTGCGAATGAAACAGCCCAGGCTCTCGATGAAATTACAAAAGTAGTACAGAAGAGCGAATGCATGATTCATGAAATTGCAGAATCTTCTAATTATCAGGCTACAGCTATTGCACAGATTGACAGGGCGATTGAACAGGTATCCCAGGTGGTGCAGACAAACTCTGCCACCAGCGAAGAGTGTGCAGCAGCAAGTTTGGAATTGTCCAGTCAGGCGGCTACAGTTCGTGAACTGGTTTCTGTATTCAAATTGGACAGCACAGGTACATCAGGCGCAGTAGAAAATAAGCGTGTAAGTGCGGCAACAAACAATAATGATTCCGTAATTTGCATGCAGGATGGTTTTGGTAAGTATTAAGTTATAAGATGAAGGAAAAGCATACTGGCGGCTGGCCTTGGGTCTAAAGGCGTCGGTATGCTTTTTTCTAAAATAAAGAGGTATTAAAAAGCAGATTCTTCCGGGAGGTTTATTCATGGAAAATTTGATTTATGAAGGTGAAAATCAAAAAAGAATAGAGCGTTTTTTGATGGCAATATACAGCCTTTACTGCGTAACAATCATTATTTTGTCAAACAGGCAGCAGTGGGGAAGTTTTGTGGACTTACTGCTTACTATTATGTTGACCGGCAGTTGGATTGTATCTTTCAGCCAGCAAAAAAAGTATAACTTCCGGGCGAAATTTGTTGCCTTTATGATACAGTGCAGTGTGGTTTTGTATGCAATAAATATGGAAACCATAAAAGATGCACTGCCTGTATTTTTTTTGTTTGTGGTGCTGATGGGACTTTACGGAATTGCAGAAATTGTTTTATTTACTCTTATTTCCGGTGCTGCAATTTTCCTGTGCCACGTTTTTTGGCTAAAAAGTATCCCGGTGGAAACTTTCAGTGATATGATGAATCTTGCGGCTCAAATTGCGAATGTTTTATTGCTGGAATATGTGGTGTATATTTGGACGAAGAGAAACAAAGAGGGCAGCCTTAGGCTGATTAAAGTGATTGAGGAAATTCAAGCGGTGGAAACCCGCAAAGACGATTTTGTGGCAAATGTCAGCCATGAAATCAGAACGCCCATTAATACTATTTGCGGTATGAGCGAAATTGTATTGGAAGAGAAGTTGCCTGAAAAAATAAGGGAAAACCTGTTGGACATCCAACGAGCGGGGCGTAATTTGAAAGCGGTGGTAAGTGATATTCTGGACTTTTCGGAATTGCAGTCCGGAAATATCGAATTGGAAGAAGAAGCCTATAACATTACTTCCACCATTAATGATGTCATAAACATGACAATGGCACGCAACAATGAGAAAAAAGTGGAACTTATCGTAGATTGCGATGCCAATATTCCCAGTATTTTGTTGGGAGACGAGAAGAAACTTAGAAGAGTGATTATGAACCTGGTGGACAACGCCATTAAATTTACCAATGAAGGATGTGTGGCCATCGCTATCGGTTACCGTAAAGAGTCTTACGGTATCAACTTAAATGTATCTATTAAAGATACGGGAATCGGTATTGATGAAGTCAGTTTGGAAAAGTTGTTTACCAGTTTTAACCAGGTAGATAGCAGCAGCAAGCGTCAGGAAAGCGGAATTGGTCTGGGACTGGCTATTTCCCAGGCACTGGTGCAGAAAATGGGGGGTGCAATTACCGTAAAAAGTAAACCGGGAAAAGGCACTACGGTCAAATTTTCGGTGCCCCAGAAGGTGGTGGAAGAAACCCCTATTGTTTCCATCCATGACAAGCAGAATATTAATGCAGCTATCTATATAGATATGGAGCAGTTTAGCGTGACTGCTATTCGTGATGAGTATTCCAATACTATTAAACATATGGTGGAGTGGTTTGACGGAAAGAGCCATATATGCAGAAACTTTGCGGAGTTAAAGCGCAGGGAAGAAATAGAAAAATTTACCCATATTTTTATCAGTATTTTGGAGTATACCGCAAACACGCAGTACTTTGATGAACTGGCGGAGGAAACCAATGTAATTGTGGTGTTGGATCACTATCATGCGAAATATGTGACCAATCCGAAATTGTTGAAAATATATAAGCCCTTCTATATACTGTCCATTGCTTCGGTGCTGAACGGACTGGATAGCGAAAGGGATGAGGCAAGACATAGCAGCAGTGAGAAGTTTACCATAAGAAATGCCCATGTTTTGGTGGTAGACGATAACCGCATGAATATAAAGGTAATTGAAGGTGTGCTGGCGACTTATAACATTAAAGTTACAACGGCCACCAGCGGTCAGGAGGCCTTGGAAAAAATTATGTCTGCCAACTATGATTTTGTGTTTATGGATCATATGATGCCGGAAATGGATGGTGTGGAAACTTTGCAGCGCATCCGGCAGAAAGTGGGCAGTTACTTCCAGAAGGTGCCTATTGTGGCCCTGACTGCCAATGCGGTGGCAGGAACAAGAGAGATGCTTATAGGTGAGGGATTTAACGACTTTTTGGAAAAGCCTATTGAAAGGTCTGTACTTGAGCGTGTACTAAAGCGCAACATATCCAGTGAGAAAATTATTTATCAGAACAAGGCAATGTATAAGGTAGCAAAAGATGAGGGAAAGACTATGGAAAATGCAGAACAAATGAAAATGCAAGGAGAAGCAGTAGTAGCAGAAGGGGGCTGGGAGGCCTGGCTTGCAGCGGAAGGTGTAGATGTAGAAAAGGGAATTTTGTATTGTAACGGAAAAGAAATATACCTGAAAGTGTTGCAGGGATACTGCGAGGAATCCAATGAGTCACTGATAATGGCAGAAGAACTGTTTAAAAAACAGGATTGGACTAATTACACTATCGTGGTACATGGCATCAAAGGTGCCATGCGAAGCATAGGCGCCGATAAGATTTCCGAACTGGCAAAAGACTTAGAATTTGCCGGCAAAGAATATCGGATTGATTACATAATGGAGCATCATGAGCAGCTGATGCAGGAATACAAAAATCTCTTTGAAAAACTGCGCAAGAACCCTGCAATTTGCCCTCAGGAAGAAGAAAATCCGGGCACGGAGCCTGTAATAGAGCAAAAGAAAGAATTGCCCGTCATTGAAGAGGTGGACTTTGAAGAGAAGTTGTTGCAGATGGAAACAGCCATGTATACCTTAGATGGTGAAACCCTGAAAAAAGTGGTATCCCAGTTACAGGGATACCAGTATAAGGGAACCCCTTTGGACGAGGCTTTAATGCCGGCAAAAAGAAAAGTGGAGATGTCTGATTATATGTCGGCGGTGGAAATGGTAAGAGGACTGAAAGAACGCTTATCCGATAAGGAGAAATAGTACATGTGGAAAAAATTAGCCAAACTGATATCAGGAAAAGATTGTGAATTAAGAGAGAGAATGCTGCGGACCATTATTTTTGTAGGTGGAGCAGCTACCGTAATAGCCACAGTGGAAATTCTTTTTGTAATGGAAGTGACCCAGTGGCTACCCCTTATGCTGGCAATTCTGGTGATAGGCATGGGAGTTGGAATTGTGGCAACTTTCAAATATCACAACTATGATTTTGCAGCAACTTTTCTTGGTTTTGTAATTGTGGCAATGGTAATGCCCTCCATGTTTGTTATGAGTGGCGGCGCCCATGGTGGCGCCGGTGTTTGGCTCGCCCTGGGACTTTTATACGTTTTTGTTATGTTTAGCGGAAAGAAACTGATTTTTTTCCTGACACTGGGTGTATCAATGTACGCAGTGGCTTATTGGCGCTGCTACAATGAGCCGGATATGGTAATTCCGCTGCCCGATGAAGCCGCGGTCTATTTTGATTCCTATTTTTCTGTGATAGTAGTAGGTGTGATAGCGGGACTTATTTTAAAATCCCACATGCAAACCTTTGAGGCTGAACACAAATTAAACATTGAGCAAAAAGAGGAACTGGAAAGAAGCAGTGATGCAAAAAATGTTTTCTTTGCAAGCATGAGCCATGAAATCAGAACGCCTATTAATGCCATTATCGGTTTAAATGAAATGATTATGCGGGAAAATCCCACCGGTGCAACCAGTGAGTATGCAAGGGATATACAGATTGCCAGTCAAATGTTGCTGAATCAGGTAAATGACATTTTGGATTTGTCCCAAATTGAGACGAAAAAGATGAAGATTATTCCTGCGCAGTATCAGACAGAAGAAGTTTTCGGTGAATTGGTGGAAGTTGCCCGTGTGCAGGCAGAAAAAAAGAAACTGGAACTGTTTGTGGATATAGATAAAAATCTGCCCAAGGTTTTGTTTGGAGATGCCAAAAGAATAAAACAAGTTCTGCTGAATATTTTGGATAATGCAGTAAAATATACAGAAGAAGGTTCTGTTACATTGACAGTTCTGGGGGAAGAACTATCCGGCGGAGAGATCACTTTGAAGATGAAGGTGGCGGACACCGGTATCGGAATCAGAAAAGAAGATATGGATACCATCTACGATTCCTTTAGCCGGGTGGACGAAAAGAAAAATTCCAGAGTTTTGGGAAGCGGTCTTGGACTTTCCATTACAAAACAACTGGTGGATTTGATGAATGGGGAAATCACCATTGACAGTATTTATACCAAAGGATCTATTTTTACCGTTATTTTGAAGCAGAGCGTGGTAGATGCATCGCCTATCGGTATCGTGGATTTAAAACAGAGGGTGGCAGCAGAAGGAGAAGTTTACAGACCCAGTTTTGCGGCGCCGGAAGCAAGAATTTTGCTTGTTGATGATAACAAAATGAATGCAGTGATAGCTACCAGACTGTTATCAGAGACAAAGGTGCAAATTGATACGGCCCATAGTGGGGCGCAGTGTCTGGAAATGACCAAGAAAAAGTATTATCACGTCATTTTGCTTGATTATATGATGCCTGATATGAACGGAACAGAAACCATGAAGGCTGTCAGAGTACAGGAAAATGGTTTGTGCAGGGATACAGCTATTGTGGCTCTGACTGCAAATGTCCAGTCCGGAGCCCGTGAAGAATATCTGGAACAGGGCTTTGACGGATATTTGGAAAAGCCTGTTAAAGGAAAAATTTTGGAGGCTGAAATTCTGAAATTCTTACCTCCTGAAATTATTGAGAAACTGGAAGTTTTTGGAAGTGAAATTGAGGAAGTTAATCAAATTAAAAGAATTACGGGAAGAAAACGTAAAAAAATTTATGTTACCACGGAGTGCAGTTGTGATATTCCTACGGAACTTTTGGAAAAATATGATGTTAAGCTGATGTATCTTTACATCCGCACGCCTCATGGCCGTTTTGCGGATACAAGGGAAATTGATGCGGACAGTCTGACACAGTACATCTCGGCGGACAGCAGTAGTGCCTACGCAGACAGCGGTACGGTGGAAGAATATGAAGAATTTTTTGCGGATATGCTGACCCAGGCAGAGCAGGTGGTGCACATTTCCATGGCATCCCTTGCGGGCAAAACTTATGAAAAGGCGGTGGCGGCGGCCAAGGGATTTGACCATGTTCATGTAGTGGACTCAGGACAAATTTCCTGCGGACAAGGTTTAATAGCCATGCATGCGGCAATGCTTGCTAAAGAAGGTATGCGGGCAGAAGAAATCTGTAAAATCATTGAAAAGGAAAAAGACGGCGTACAGACAAAATTTATTACTCCCGGTGCGGATATTTTCTACCAGAACGGACGCGCCAAAAGGATAACGGCAAAGGTCTGCCGGACATTTGGTCTTCATCCTTTCATTGCAATCAGACAAAAGAGAGTTGCTGTGGTAGGTTTGCTTGGTGGCAGTCTGGAGAGTGCATGGAAGCAGGGAATACGCTGGCACCTTCGCAAGAAAAAAAGAATCAGCCGCCGGATAGTGTTTGTGTCCCATGCCGGATGCAGCGTCAAACAGTTGGAATTTATCAAAAAAGAAATTATGAAATGTGTGCCTTTTGAGCGTATTATTGTGCAGAAAGCATCCTTTACCATTGCTTGCAATGCAGGAATGGAAGCCATAGGCATTTCATATTATACATTACAGAAAAAATAAGAGAGGAGAGGTTATGGCAGTCAAAGAAACAGCGCAAAAGAAAAAAAGTACATTACACCATGGTAACGACTGGTATAAGTTGGATTTGTCTGCCATTGTATACCCTACTTTACAAAGAAGAGACTTCTCGTCGGTGTACCGTTTGTCTTTGCTTTTGAGAGAGGAGGTAGAGCCGGATACCTTGCAAAAAGCGGTGGATATGGCTTTGCCCAGATTTCCGACTTACAAAGCATCCATCCGTAAAGGAGTATTTTGGCGCTATTTAGAGCCGAACAACAGACCGGGACCTTTTGTGCAGCCGGACATTAAAAATCCCTGTATGCCCATGCCTTTTAAGGCAAATAACAGGTATTTAATCCGTTTTTATTATTACGGTAACAGGATTTCACTGGAAGCCCATCATTCCCTGGGAGACGGTACGGGAGGCATGTGCGTGCTTCTGACGGTGGCAGCCACCTATTTACGGCTAAAGGGCTATGAAATCGAAAACGGCGGTTTTGTGAAGGATATTCATTCGGCGCCGGAGGAGGGGGAACTGGAAGATGCTTACATGAAATATGCCAATGCCAAGGTGCGTCCTCCAAGACCCAGTGAAAAAGCCTATCATGTCAGGGGAACCAAGGAGCCGTTTTACACCCTGAATATTGTGGACGGTATTATGTCTGCTTCGGAGGTCATGGCGGTGGCAAAGAAATATAACGCCACCATTACGGAATATTTAAATGCGGTGCTTCTTTATGCACTTTTGCAAAAACAGGAAGCGGAATGGCATCTGAGGTTAAAACCGGTGGCCATTGCCATGCCCGTAAATCTGCGCAGATTTTTTCCTTCCAATACTTTGCGTAATTTTATTACTATGATTTATCCCAGCGTGGATCCACGCCTTGGAGAATACACTTTTGAGGAAATTGTGGTGCATGTGCACAATTACATGCGCTATTACATTAATGAGAAACTGCTAAGGGGGGATATTACCACGAATGCGGCAACCCAGTCCCATCCTTTAATCAGAATCGTGCCCTTATTTTTGAAAGACTTTGTGGTAAGCCGTTTTTATGCGGCGGTGCAGGATCAGCATTCTTCTGCGGGACTTACCAATATGGGGGTAATGAAAGTGCCGGAGAGTATGAAATCTCATATTGAGCGGTTTGATATTTGCATGGGGCAACCTTTTTCCCGCAGAACCAACTGCGCAATCATCAGCTTTGAGGATGTGCTGACCATTAATTTTGCCAGCAGCATCATTGAGGCAGATGTGGAAAGATACTTTTTTAGGAAATTGGTAAAAGACGGTATTCATGTAAAGATAGAAAGTAATAGGGAAAGGGAGGAGTGACAGATGTCTTATTGCGTAAATTGCGGCGTGGAACTGGGCGGCGGTCTGGAAGAATGTCCCCTTTGTAATACGCCGGTAATCAATCCGAAAGAACTGGAAAAAGTAACTGTAAGACCTGCTTTTCCCAGAGAAAAAGGTCAGGCGGAGCCCATAAGAAAGAAGGATATGTGGCTTTTGATTACGGTGGTTGCGGTAGTGACGGCAGTTACCTGTGTTTTACTGAATATACTGGTGTATGACAGTTCTCCTTGGTCTTTGGCTATCGTGGGCGCCTGCGCTCTTTTGTGGGTGATGTTGATTCCGGCTACGGTACCTTTAAAGTTCCCGGTGTATATCTATTTGTTTTGGGATGGTGTAATGCTGTCGGTGTATTTGTATATGCTGACTTATATGACGGCCGGTCAGGTTTGGTTTTGGCGGCTTGGGCTTCCTTTTGTAATACTCCTTACGGTGGTGGCAGAAGTTTTTGCTTTTTGTATGAAGCATCTGCCCAGAGGATTTTTGGTTACAGCCCTTTACATTATCACATCCATTGGTGTGATATGCAGCGGATTGGAGAGTTTGATAGATTTGATTGTGCTGGAGCGCATCAGTCTGAAGTGGTCGGCTATTGTATTGACAGTATGTGTGATTATTGATGCAACCATTGTCACGCTTTTGTCGGTCAAACGTTTTAGAAATGCCATCCGCAGACGTTTGCATTTTTAAAAGATTAGTATAAAAGAAGGCGAAACCTCCTTTACGGGGTTTCGCCTTTTTTCTTAATATGTTTCAGGTATGATTTGTTCTTCCAAAAGTTTGAGGATATCCTCCGGCAGTGTGTCCGGTTTCACATAACACTGGGTGTAGTGATTGTTTACGGTGCGCACATCAGCAAAGTAGATATAGTTTCTGGAATCATTGAAATCACGATATTGTCCAAAGTACAAATAAGGGTAAATCCTGTCAATCAGCTTAGGATCGGTGATAACAAATTCCGAATCATAAGAGTAGGTTTTGCCGTAGTAATAATCCTCCACAACAACCATTTCTTCCAAGTAAGGCTCTGTTATCTGGGAATTTACATTTCCGGTTTCGTAGCCTTCCATACCGAAGTAGCCGTAGAGTCCGCCGTATCTTGCCATAGTATTGGCAGAAAGATAAGGAGTCAGGCTCATAATCTGGTCGGAACTTGTGATATAAGGAATGTAATCCGAATACAGGCTCTGGAAATACTCCACAGTGCGCGTATAGGAATCGGGTACGCACAACCGGCTATAAAAAGTGGAATTATTGGGACCGCCTTCGTAGGTCAATTCCAGATTAATGCTGTACAAATAAGAAGACAATTCCTCTATGGTATAGTGGTCTTCAAAATCAGCCCAGAAAGCATCCATAACTTTGGTAATCTGGTCGGGAGTCAGTTTCATGGTCATTTGGGCATCTTCCAAATAGATTTCCATCTGGTCAGGATAGCCAAGCAGCCCTGCACTTAATTTATAGTTGGTATTTTTGTATTCTTCTGTTTCAATAAAAGGCTTCATTGCCAGATACTGTGACTGGGGAAGTTTATAACTGCGGTAATAGGTGCGCCCGTTTTCCAGCGCTACTTTTGCATAGAAAGTAAAGTAATTTTCTTCATAAGGTAAGTCAGTGGTTTCTTCACTCTTTACGGCAAGTTTCAAAAAATCGTAGCAGATGTCCTTGTCGGTAAGGAGTTCTTTCTGCAGTACCCTTTGGTTTTCTTCGGAATAACTGAAACCGTAAGTTTCCGGAATAATGGAGGTAGAGTCGTCCGTGTAACGGTACAAATAAATAGCCATACCGGCAATGTCATTTTTATTAGGCAGATATTCGTCATAGCCAAACCAGTCCATCTGAAAAGCCATAATGGAAAGTACCCCTGCCAAAGTTACTAAAAACATTTGTATTTTATGTTTAAAGAAAGCTTTGATGGTAGTGTGGAAAATACTGTTTAAGGCACCGAAAGTAAGGATACCGCCGAGGATTGCACCGAAAATTCCCCAAAACAGTCCGGAACTTCCATATATAAATTCTCCAAAGAATATAGACAAAGCAATGGAAATCATAAATGTGGCAATCAGTTTTGCGGGAAGCATGTACCATTTGTTTATAGTGCCCCTCTCTGCCAGTTCACTGGGGCGTTTCAAATACAGCCGCAGGGAAAGAAGGAGCATGGACACAGACAACAAAATGCTGACAACCATTAATATAGGGTGCTGTGACAACAGCGCCATAAGTCCGTCCATTTCAAGGTATGAAAAAATGCAAAAAGGAGCGGTAAAAGGAGAAAGCGCATAAAAAAGGTCTGTCAGCACCTCCGGGGCATTGGTGCAGTAAGTATCCAAAAACTGGGAGGCACATGCCAAAAACAGACCATAAATGCACACAATGGTAAAGCCCATGATAGCCACGTTTGTAAACATATTCAGCACATTGCCGCTTAAATAAACCGCCACCAGATACAGGTGGTAAAATATAAAGAAACAAATAATTAGCAGTAAAGCGCTCTGCAAATAAGCAAGCAAAATAGTTCCTGCGTAGTTCCAGGTAAGTATGGAATGCAGGCGGATGAAGGACAAAAGCGGTATGGTGATTCCAAAGACTATAAAAGGCAAAAACCATATCAGGAACCCGTGAATGTACTTAACAAAGAAAAGTTTCGTACGGGTGATGGGAACGCTGTGATACAAATCTACCATTCTTTTGGAAAACAAATAGCGGTAACTGAAAATGGTAAAGCAAATAGCCAGTATCATCATAAACAACTGTGCCATGAAATATCCGCTTGAAAAAAAACCACAGTGCATGGATATGGCTCTTTCCGGTCTGTCAAGGTAAGTGTTTATAGAGAGCAGATAAAGTACCGGACCGGCCATAAACTGTCCGAGGGCAGACAGGGCAAGCATCCAGGAGGACTGCTTCATTTCCAGTTTGATTAATTTACGCATAGAGATTTGAGAAGTCATAGCCTTTCACCTCCGTTTCACTGATAAAGATTTCTTCTAAGGATAAGGGGAGCCTTTCATAAAATACAGGGCTCAAAGTGCCCATAAAGGTGTCCAATTCTTCGCTTTTGCCACGCATGGTCAAAGTAAATAAGGAGCCCCGGCGTTCTTCTTTTAATACAGGGAATTTGGCTTTCAGAATTTCCAAAGAAGATTCATCTTTAAATACGCACTGGATTTTAAAGATGCCCAGTTTCATATTTTCCAAATCCTGTGTGAATAAAATGCCGCCCTTGTGGAGAAGTCCCACATGTTCACAGATGTCCTCCAGTTCCCTTAAGTTGTGGGAGGCAATAATGGGAGTCAGTCCGTGTTCCTCGATTTCTTTTATGAAAAGACTTTTTACTGCCTGACGGATAACCGGATCCAAACCATCAAAGGTTTCATCGCAGAGCAGATATTTGGTGCCGGAGCAAACTCCGAGCAAAACGGACAATTGTTTTTTCATACCTTTGGAAAAGGTGTTGATGCGGCGGTTTTTGTCCAAACTAAGTATACTTAACAAGTTTAAAAACCTTTCTTCGTCAAAGGCGGGATAGAAGGAGCGGTAATATTGCACCATGTCCATAGGAGTGCCGTTTGGAAAGAAAAACTGGTCGTCGGAAATGTAAAAAATCTTTGCTTTGGCAGCAGGATTTTCATACACATCTTCCCCGTCTATGAGTACCCTGCCTTCATCGGCCTTAAGTACGCCGCAAAGGGTGCGGATTAGAGTACTTTTTCCGGCGCCGTTAGTACCGATTAATCCAAAGACATGCTTTTCGGTAATAGTGGCACTTACATGGTCAAGGGCAAGGATATTATCAAATTTTTTGCTGACATTTTGTATTTCAATCATGGGTCACATCCTCCTCATTTTCTGCGTAAACTTCGTGAATTATGGCCGATAGGTCCGATAGGGGCATGCCGGCATCCCGGGCTTTTTGGAGCAGAGACATAAAATCCTGCCTGAGGGCCTCGAACTTTCCGGTCTGCCATTCATTTCGGGAAGTAACATAGTTGCCCCGTCCTAAAATGGTGTAAATATAACCGTCCTGTTCCAATTGCGTGTAAGCACGCTGGATAGTGTTGGGATTTACGGACAGTTCCATGGCCAGAGAGCGCACGGAGGGCAGTTTGCTGTTGGCTTCCAGACCGCCGCACACAATCAGGTGCTCCATTTTTTCCACAACCTGTTCGTAAATTGGCCGCTTGTCGCGGTAATCCAGTACAATCATAGTTCCTCTCATTCTGTCGCCGTTAGGGTAAAAAATGACGACGGTAACAATGTTTTTACTAAAAAGCGAGTGTATTAAGATGGTTAATACACTATATATACACAGCGTAATACATGCGACGGAGAATGTCAAGAAAAAATTCCGGAAAGGTGATTTTTGCAAAAAAAGTGAAAATAAAAAAGGAAAACCAGTTCCTGTGCGTAATATTATAAATAGAATGTATTTTTTTGACGTTTCATGGGGGCGGAGCACCAATGTTTCGCAGAAAGGGGCAGCATGACCATCCGAGAAAGACTGGAGCAGTGGGAAAAAGAATATTTAAGTCCTTACGCGGCATTTAGTATGGATTCCAAAGGAAGAACCAGACAGGAGCAGCAGTGCGACATCCGTCCGGTATTCCAAAGAGACAGGGACCGTATTATTCACAGTAAATCTTTCCGCAGGCTTAAGGATAAGACCCAGGTTTTCCTGACCCCGGAAGGGGATCATTACAGAACCAGACTGACCCATACATTGGAAGTTTCCCAAAACGCCAGAACCATCGCAAAGGCTCTTAGGCTAAATGAAGATTTGGTGGAAGCCATTGCCCTTGGACACGACCTTGGACATACGCCTTTCGGGCATGCCGGGGAGAGGGCGCTGGACCGGGTTTGTCCCTATGGATTTGAACATAATAAGCAGAGTGTCCGCACTGTGGAATTTTTGGAAAAAAACGGGCAGGGACTGAATCTGACCTTTGAAGTAAAGGACGGTATTTTGAATCACCAGACCAGCGGAATGCCCTGCACATTGGAAGGAAAAATTGTACGTTTTTCGGATAAAATTGCCTATATTCACCACGATATGGACGATGCCATCCGTGGCGGTATCCTGACAGAAAAGGATGTGCCGAAGGAAATCGGCGATGTCATCGGCTATACCACCGGTGAGAGACTGGATCATTTTATTCATGATATAGTTACTACCAGTTATGATAAAAACGATATTTGCATGTCGGAGCCAGTGGCTAATGCCATGAAGAAACTGAGACAGTTTATGTTTGAAAGAGTTTATCAAAACCCGGTGGCAAAAGGGGAGGAAAGCAAGGCGGAGAGCCTGATGGAAACCCTGTACGATTACTATTTACACAATATTGACGTGTTACCTGCGGAATTTAAACGTATGATTGACGAAGGCGAACACAGGGAAGTGGTAGTCTGCGACTATGTAGGTGCTATGACAGACAGATTTGCCATTGCAAAGTATGAGGAAATTTACATACCCAAATCATGGCATTATTAATGGGAATGAGAGAATATTATGAGATACCCGGAAGAAATAATAGAAGAAGTCAGAATGAAAAATGACATAGTGGATGTGGTGTCCGGTTATGTGCGTATGCAAAAGAAGGGGAGCAGTTATTTCGGGCTGTGCCCTTTTCATAACGAAAAATCGCCCTCCTTTTCCGTTTCCGGTCCCAAGCAGATGTATAAGTGTTTTGGATGCGGTGCGAGCGGAAATGTATTTACTTTTGTCATGAATTACGAAAATTATACCTTTGGGGAAGCCATAAAGATGCTGGCGGACAGAGCCGGTGTCAATCTGCCGGAAATCGAATATTCCGAGGAAATGAAACGGAAGGAAAATTACCGGACAAGGCTTTTGGAAGTCAATAAGGAAGCGGCGAAATATTTCTTTTACCAGCTTCGCGCGCCCCAAGGGGAGATTGGTCTTAGGTACTTGCAGGGCAGAAGGCTGGACGAGGAAACCATTAAGAAGTTCGGGCTTGGTTTTGCAAACAAAACCAGCGATGATTTGACCAAATATCTGAAACAAAAAGGCTATGACGAAAAACTGATTCAGGACGCAGGACTGGCCTCTTTCGATGAAAGATACGGTATGCATGATAAGTTCTGGAACAGGGTAATGTATCCCATACAAGACATTAACCACAGAGTCATCGGTTTTGGCGGGCGCGTCATGGGTGAGGGAACGCCCAAGTACTTAAACTCCCCGGAAACCCAGATTTTTGATAAAAGCCGTAACTTATACGGTTTGAACTTTGCCAGAACTTCCCGGGCGGGAAATATTATTTTGTGCGAAGGGTATATGGATGTGATTTCCCTGCATCAGGCGGGATTTACCCAGGCGGTGGCATCCCTTGGTACGGCCTTTACGGCGGGACAGGCCAATTTGCTCAGGCGCTATACGGAAAATGTGTATCTGGCCTACGACAGTGACGGTGCGGGCACAAAAGCAGCACTTAGGGCCATCGGCATTTTGAGGGAAGTGGAACTGACAGGAAAAGTCATTAATATGCAGCCCTACAAAGACCCGGATGAGTTTATTAAAAATCTGGGCAGGGAAGCATTTCAGGAAAGAATCGATCAGGCGGAAAACAGTTTTATGTTTGAAATCCGCATTTTAGAGCGGGACTTTGATTTAAAAGACCCGGAACAAAAAACGAAATTCCACAAGGAACTGGCCAAAAGACTTTGCCAGTTTGAAGTGGAAGTGGAGCGGGATAACTACCTGGAAGCCATTGCGGAAAAGTACCATGTGGGGTACGAGAATCTGCGGAAACTGGTCAACACTTATGCCGCCCAGACAGGGCTTGCAAAGCCCGTAGAAAGACCCAAATCCGGTGTGAAACAAAAAAATTCACCGGAGGAAAATGTGAAACAGGTGCAAAGGCTGTTCCTTACATGGATTACGGACGAGCCTTCACTATACAGCAAAATTCAAAAATATATTACGCCCCGGGATTTTACCGTGGATTTGTATCAGACTGTGGCGCAGAAATTGTTTGAAGGTATCGAAAGCGGTAATTACAACCCGGCGGCCATCATCAGTATGTTTGAGGATGAGGAAGAACAGCGGGAAGTGGCGTCTCTTTTTACTACCAAATTGGAAGCTGTTAATACCAAGCAGGAGAGAGAGCGTGCTTTCCACGATATACTGGTAGCGGTAAAGAAAAATAGTTTTGCCTACTATTCGGAACAGCTCGGAGCAGACGTTCAAGCCTTAAATCAGGTGGTAGAAGGCAAGCGGGCACTGCAGGAACTGGAAAAAACGCATATTTCTTTGGATTAAGGTCATAATGATAATACGTTGAAAGGATGGAAACCCTAATGATGGATGAAAACACACAGGCAAAATTTGAGGAGAAAATTAAAGAACTCCTTAATATTGCCAAAAAGAAAAAGAATGTACTGGAATATCAGGAGATTACCGATTTCTTTGCTGATATGCAGTTGGAAGAAGAACAGTTTGAAAAAGTACTGGAATTTCTGGAGCAAAGCAACGTGGACGTGCTCCGTATTACCGAGGACGACGATGTGGATGATGAAGAAATCATGCTTATCGAGGAAGAAGATGTTGATGTGGAAAACATCGATTTGTCCGTTCCCGACGGCGTCAGCATCGAAGACCCTGTCAGAATGTATTTAAAAGAAATCGGTAAGGTTCCTTTGCTTTCAGCAGAAGAAGAAATCGAACTGGCAAAGAAAATGGAACTGGGCGACCAGGAGGCGAAAAAGCGTCTGGCAGAGGCAAACCTGCGTCTGGTTGTCAGCATCGCCAAAAGATATGTGGGCCGCGGAATGTTGTTCCTGGATTTGATTCAGGAAGGTAACCTGGGTCTTATTAAGGCTGTAGAAAAATTTGATTACCGCAAGGGTTATAAGTTCTCCACCTACGCTACATGGTGGATCAGACAGGCTATTACAAGAGCAATTGCGGATCAGGCAAGAACTATCCGTATCCCTGTTCATATGGTGGAAACCATTAACAAACTGATTCGTGTCAGCAGACAACTTTTGCAGGAACTGGGCAGAGAGCCGTCTCCCGAAGAGATTGCAAACCAGATGAATATGCCTGTGGAACGTGTGCGTGAAATACTGAAAATCAGTCAGGAGCCGGTTTCCCTGGAAACTCCCATCGGTGAAGAGGAAGACAGCCATTTGGGCGACTTTATCCAAGACGATAATGTACCTGTTCCCGCCGATGCCGCTGCTTTTACACTTTTGAAAGAACAACTTGTGGAAGTGCTCAGTACTTTGACAGACAGAGAGCAGAAGGTACTGCGCCTCCGTTTCGGTTTGGATGACGGACGTGCCCGCACTCTGGAAGAGGTTGGTAAGGAATTTAACGTTACCCGTGAGCGTATCCGTCAGATTGAGGCCAAGGCACTGAGAAAACTGCGTCATCCCAGCCGCAGCCGCAAATTAAAAGACTATTTGGATTAGGAAATCATATAATATGGTAGTATTGTCAAAGCGCCTGCAGGCTCTTGCTGACATGGTGTCCCCGGGAAACCGGGTTGCTGATGTGGGGTGCGATCACGGATTTGTATCTATTTATCTGGTACAAAATCGGATTTCGCCCTATGTGTACGCCATGGATGTGCGGGAAGGTCCCCTGCAAAGGGCGAAAGAACATATAGCATCCTACGGGATGGAAAACTACATAGAAACCAGACTCTCCGACGGCGTACAGGCACTTTTACCGGGAGAGGCAGATGCACTTGTCTTAGCCGGAATGGGCGGAAAACTGATGCAGAAAATTTTGACGGAAGGGGCAGAAAAAGTTTCTCTGATGAAGGAACTTATTTTGCAGCCACAATCTGAAATTTCGGCGTTTCGAGCCTTTCTAAGACAAGAAAATTATGATATAATAGATGAGAAAATGATTTTGGAAGACGGTAAGTACTATCCGATGATGAAAGTGGTGCCGAAGGCCGGTTCAAAATCAGGAGAAGAACTTACAAAAAAGCAAGTAAAGGATTCTGACCTTCAGAGATTGGAGGATAAGTTTGGCAGACTTTTACTTGAAAGAAAAGATTCTGTTTTGATTCAGTATCTTCATTTTGATTTGAAGATTCATGAAGAAATTTTGTCAAAACTGCAACAGGGTGGGGGAAACGACCAAAAGGCGCAGGCGGCAAGACAAAAAAGGGCAGAAGAAGTGTTGACCGAAATAGAGGATATGAAAAGAGCATTATCCGGAATGGAGGCTGGCAATGACAATGATTACAGTGAATGTAAACGGAATGAAAGAACAGTACCCTGTAGGGGCAACTTATGAGCAGATTGCGATGGCACATCAGGCGGAATATGACGGACTGATTGCGCTTGCGGTTTCAAACGGAAAAATCCGTGAACTTTTCAAAACCGCAGAGGACGGAAGCAATCTGTCTTTTTTTACACTGAAAGATGATATCGGACACAAAACCTATGTGCGGACGGCAACTATGGTGCTGATGAAAGCAGTGGCCACTGTAGCAGGGGAAGAGAACGCCGGAAAATGTAAGGTGGAATGTGCCATCGGCAGAGGCTATTATATAAAAGGGCAGGCAGGCTTTTTGGTTACTCCCGCATTGGTAGAGCAGATAAAAGAAGAAATGCAGCGGATGGTGCGTGAAAAAACACCTATACAAAAGAGTGCCTACCCCATTTCCGAGGCTATGGAACTGTTTAGGGAAAAGGGAATGAAGGACAAAGAAAAATTGTTCAGATACCGCAGAAGTTCCTATGTAAATATTTATGAGATTGACGGGTATTTTGATTATTATTATGGCTATATGTTGCCTGATGCAGGCTATATGCCATGGTTTGATTTGATTCCTTATGATGAGGGAATGATGCTTTTACTGCCGGGTAAAAAGACGCCCACAGTGGTAGAGCCTTTTTCACCCAGAGAGAAACTGTTCCAGACTTTAAAGGACTCAGAAATCTGGTGTGAAAAAGTGGGAATTCAGACTGTCGGAGATTTGAATGATCGTATCTGTCACGGCAGTATCAGTGAAATGATTTTGGTGCAGGAAGCAGAGCAGGAGCGGAAGATTGGAGAAATTGCCAAAGACATCGTAAAGAGAGGCGGCGTGAAATTTATTATGATTGCCGGACCTTCTTCTTCGGGAAAAACCAGTTTTTCCCACAGATTGTCCATTCAGTTGCGCACCCAGGGTCTGGTGCCCCATCCCATTGCACTGGATGATTACTTCGTAAACCGTGACCAGACACCGAGAGATGAAAATGGGGATTACAACTTTGAGTGTCTCGAAGCCATTGATATTGAGCAGTTTAACACGGATATGATGAAACTTTTGGGCGGCGAGACGGTACAACTTCCCACCTTTAATTTTAAGACCGGTATGAGAGAGTACAAGGGTAACTATAAGACTTTGGGACCTGAGGATGTGCTGGTTATAGAAGGGATTCATGGGTTAAATGACAGAATGTCTTATTCCCTTCCCAGTGAAAGTAAGTACAAAATTTACATAAGCGCATTGACCAGCATTAATGTAGATGAGCACAACCGGATTCCTACTACGGACGGACGATTAATCAGACGAATGGTACGGGATGCCAGAACCAGGGGAACCAACGCAAAACGAACCATCCAGATGTGGCCTTCCGTAAGACGTGGGGAAGAAGAAAATATTTTCCCTTTTCAGGAAAGTGCAGACGCTATGTTTAACTCGGTGCTGATTTACGAATTGGCTGTTTTGAAACAGTATGCGGAACCTTTGCTCTTTAGTATCCAGCCCGGGGAACCGGAGTACTATGAAGCAAAGCGGCTATTGAAATTTTTGGATTATTTTTTAGGGGTAAGCGGCGAAAATCTGCCCAATAATTCTATATGCAGAGAGTTTGTGGGCGGAAGTTGTTTTAATGTATAGGAGTTGAAAATGCAAAATACGGGGGAAACCGTTATGGAAAAAAATACGTTAAGCACAGAAGAGACGAACTTGTTGAAACAAGAAAAGAAGGCAGCGAAGGCACAGGAAAAAGAGCAGGCAAAAGAACTGGCTAAAGCAAAAAAGGCGGCAAAAGCAGCGGAAAAAGCAGAAAAGCAGCCCAAGCCGGAAAAGCAGCCCAAGTCGGAAAAGCAGCCCAAGCCGAAAAAAACAGTAAAATTGCCGGAAATAAAACTGGAGTTGTTCCAAAACGGTCCGGATCAAAATGTGAAATTCGGTATCGGTAAACAGCTTTTGATAGCCTTTTGTATTCCTGTTATCTTTGTTATTATTGTGGGCATACAGGCCTATGCTTCTTCTTCAAAGGGACTTAGTGAAAACTTTGAGGATGCATCCGGTGAAACAATCCGTATGACCACGGAATATTTGGATATGGCCTGTGAGTTTATTTCTAATGAGGCTCTTCAATATGCTTTTAATGCAAACTATAATAAGTATTTTTCGGGTACATATGCAGAGGGCTCGTCAGAGGCCATAAATATTATGGATCAGGCCAGTGATTCCATTACCACCACGAAAGTATCAAATAGTTTTGTAAATGATATCCATTTGATTACCAAAAGTGATGTATCCTATGTGACTACAGCCAAAAGAGGAAGTACCAAAATGGAAGGACGGGAAGGCTTTTTTGAAGAGCAAAAAGAGGCTTTCCAAAAGGCATATGGTGCCAAAATTCCCAAGTGGATTGACAGTCATGAACTGGTGGATTCGTATTTTAAACTGAATGCGTCAGAGTCGTTGATGACTTATGTAGTCGGTTCGGAATACGGTAATGCGTACATTATGGTAGACCTGAGCAGAAAAGCCGTTCAGGAAACTTTGGATGGAATGAATCTGGGTAAGGGTAGTATTGTAGGTGTTATTACCAACGGCGGCAAAGAGTGTGTATCCGGTGTGGAAGAAGAGGCCTTTTTTACCAAGTTGGATAAGTATGCACAGGTGCTGGAAGCAAAAGAAGACAGCGGAACAGATACTATTAGATATAACGGAAAAGAATATCTGTTTTTATACAGTAAATCCGGTGAAGATGCCTTTATTTTGTGCGCTATGGTGCCTATGAGTACAGTAACCGGTCAGGCGACACAAATCGGTATTACAACAGCCATTATGGTATTGGTTGCTACTGCGGTGGCAATTTCGGTAGGACTGTTTATTTCCATGAAACTTGTGGGAAGTATGAGAAATATGATGCAGTCTTTGAAAACGGTATCGGAAGGCGATTTGACAGTCAGTGTAGAGGCTAAGGGGGCAGATGAGTTTGCGCTTTTGGCAAAGTCCATGAATAATATGGTAAGTAACACGAAGGGATTGGTAGTTCAGGTTGCAGATTCTACAATGAAACTGGAAACTTCCACCCATGCTGTTACCAGCGTTTCGGAAGTTATTAACGAGTATTCCGAAAATATTACAGGTGCAATCGGTGAAATTCATGACGGTATGAATGTTCAGGCTGACAATGCCCAGGAATGTCTGCATAAAACAGATTCCCTGTCTAAAGAAATTCAGATTATCAGTCAGAGAGTGGAAGAAATCGAGCAAAGCATTATGGCGACCGGCGACAGAATCAATGAAGGTATGCAGATTATGCAAAGACTTGGTGACAGTGCACTTCAAACATCTGATATAACCGGAAAAGTGGCAGAGAGTATTTTGATGCTACAGGAAGAATTTGTGCATATTCAGGGATTTGTACAGACTATCGATGCTATTTCGGAAGAGACCAATTTGTTGTCCTTAAATGCCTCCATAGAGGCGGCAAGAGCCGGTGAAGCGGGAAGAGGATTTGCGGTAGTTGCAGACCAGATACGCAAACTGGCAGATGGTTCTGCGCAGGCGGCTTCTGAAATCCAGAAGACAGTAGAAGGAATTAAAAATCAGACAGATGCCAGTGTGGAAAATGCGCAGCAGGCAAAAACATTGGTTGAAATCCAGACGCAGGCCGTGGAAGATGTGCAGGTATCTTTCCGCAGCATGCAGGAGGAAATGACTGTGGTTGTTGAAAAAATGAAAGAAATTATCAGCAGTACAGAACTGGCTGATGTAGAAAGAGAAGCAACCTTGCAGGCAATCCAAAATATTTCTGCGGTTATTGAACAGACGGCGGCTTCTGCGGCAGTGGTAAATAGCACGGCGGAAAATCTGCTTTCCCATGTAAATGAATTGAAAGATGCTGCGGTAGTTCTGGACGAAAACATGACCAGTCTTAAATCCGGTATTTCCGTATTTAAGACAGAGTAAACTGATTTACAAATTCATAATAATGTGATAAAATACATCGGTTCTATAAGTAGGACAAATAATCGCGGCCACCGTAGTGTGGGTGAGGAAAGTCCGGGCTTCACAGGGCAGGATGCCGGATAACGTCCGGTGGAGGCGACTCCAAGGCTAGTGCAACAGAAATATACCGCCAGTGATGCATTAACTTGTATCATCCGGAAGATTGCTTGCAATCTTCGATAGAAAACACAGCGTGTTTTCTATTGGTAAGGGTGGAAAGGCAGCTTAAGAGACTACCGTCCGTCCGGTAACGGACGGAGCCATGTAAACCCCATCCGAAGCAAGATCAAAAAGAAGACGATAGGCTTGCCCGGTCTGTCTTCAGGTAGATCGCTTGACGTGATTGGTAACAATCATGCTAGATAGATGATTATTCAACGACATAACCCGGCTTATCGTCCTGCTTATAGACTAAAGTATTATATGGCATATTACGGACCGCTGATGGATTTTTCCATGAGCGGTCTGTCTGATAAAATGGGGTTGCAGGAAGGAGGAAAGGCTGTTTTGAAAGGAAAAATTTTTTTGTTGGCGGCAGGAATGTGCTTGACCCTTGGCATGACCGGATGCACCGTAAAGGAAATGAATGAAATATCCGACAAGTCAGCCTTTACGGAAACTGCATCCCAAACGGAAAATCCGGTGGAAAACAGGGTGGCTTCCTTTTCTACGAAAGGTGCAAAGGGCAGTTGCATTATTTTGTATGCAAAGGACGGAGAATATATAGTGGCCACAGCTTCCCATGTGGCGGAAAAATTAGAGGAAGTGTCTATAGATGGACAAGCCGCATTGGTTACAGAGTATGGCAGATCCCCTGATTTTGATTTGATTTTTGTACGCGCACAGATGAATGGCACAGAGGAAGATAAAATGCAATGTGAGACGGTTACTTTGGAAGCGTACAATGAATTAAAAGAAGGGGATATGATTGTCATTTGCGGAAGCGTGGCGGATGAGAAAGTTTATCAAGAAGGCAAAGTGCTTAGTCCGTGGATTTACATGGAAGATTTCGGTTATCATATGTTGTGGGGCGAAGTATCCGATGTGAGAGGCGGAATGTCCGGAGGAGGCGTATTTGACGGCAATGGCAGGCTTGTGGGAATGATTGTTGGTGGCGATGCGGATAAACAGATTGCGGTAATGCCTATCAGCATTTTGGCGGCAGAATGGAAAAACAGTGATTTGGATGCGCCTATTGACATCTTTCTTAATTAGGTGGAAAATAGAAAGGTGGGTTTGTGCCGGAGAACGGCGACAAACGGAAAATAATTGAAATATGCTGTCAGACAGATTTGACCGGCATAGAAACGAGGTAAATATGACAAAGATTGATATTGTTTCGGGATTTTTGGGAGCAGGTAAGACAACCTTAATAAAGAAACTTTTAAAGGAAGCCCTGGCAGACACCAAAGTGGTGCTGATTGAAAATGAATTCGGTGAAATTGGCATTGACGGCGGCTTTTTGAAAGATGCGGGCATTGAAATCAAGGAGATGAATTCCGGTTGTATCTGCTGTTCCTTGGTGGGAGATTTTGGCGCATCCCTTAAAGAAGTTTTGGCAACTTATACACCGGAAAGAGTTTTGATTGAGCCTTCAGGTGTAGGCAAACTTTCCGATGTGATTAAGGCAGTGGAAGATGTGGCAAAAGAAATAGAGGTGGAAGTAAACTCCGCAGTTGCAGTGGTTGATGCCACAAAATGCAAAATGTATATCAAAAACTTCGGAGAATTTTTCTGCAACCAGATTGCCCATGCAGGTACCATTATTTTGAGCAGAACCGGTAAAATGACCCAGGACAAGCTGGAAGCATGCATTGCCATGATCCGTGAACATAATGAAAAGGCGACTATTATCACAACTCCTTGGGAGGAACTGGAAGGAAAAGATATTTTGCAGACCATCGAAGGGGCAAATAAATTGGAAGACATGATGAAGGAAATGCTGGAACATGCGCATCATGACCATCATCATGAACATGACGAAGAGTGTACCTGTGGCTGTCACGGACATCATCATCACGAGCACGAGCACGAGCACGAGCATGACCATCATGGACATTGCTGCCACGAGGAGCATGAGCATGACCACGACCATGAGCATCATGGACATTGCTGCCACGAGGAGCATGAGCACCATCACGAGCATGACCATCATCACGACCATCATCATGAACATGGCGAGGATTGTACTTGCGGTTGTCACGGACACCATCATCATGACCATGACCACCACGAACATCACGGACATCATCACCACCATGCAGATGATGTATTTACAAGTTGGGGCAAGGAAACTCCCACTGTTTATACACAGGCCCAAATTGCTGAGATTTTGGACAAACTTGGGGATGATGAAGAATACGGTTTTGTGCTGAGGGCAAAGGGTATGGTACCGGCGGCTGACGGAACATGGATTTATTTTGATTATGTACCCCAGGAGTGCGATATCAGGACAGGCAAACCGGAAGTGACCGGAAAAATCTGTGTTATCGGTTCAAAATTGCAGGAAGAAAAACTGGCAGCATTATTTCACTAATTAGGAGGAG
Source organism: Lachnospiraceae bacterium (assembly GCA_017468395.1). GTDB lineage: Bacteria > Bacillota > Clostridia > Lachnospirales > Lachnospiraceae > Acetatifactor. The sequence goes on from JAFUIR010000014.1 coordinate 89,268, forward strand.
CCGTAAATGAAAGCAGTATATGTCATTAACGGATTTTTAGAGAGCGGAAAGACTGAATTTATTACTTATACACTGGCACAGCCCTATTTCCAGACCAGAGGAAAGACGCTAATCATTCTTTGTGAGGAAGGGGAAGTAGAGTACGATGAGGATTTGTTGAAAAAGACCCGCAGTGTTTTGGAACTAATTGAAGATGAGGAGGATTTTACACCGGCCCGTCTTTTGGAACTGGAGAAAAAGCACAAACCGGATAGAATTATCATAGAGTATAATGGTATGTGGAATTTTAAAAATATGAAACTGCCCTGGCATTGGAAAGTTGAGCAGCAGATTACCACTATCGATGGTTCCACCTTCCCAATGTATTATACGAACATGAGATCCCTTTTAGCAGAGATGGTAAGAAAATCAGAGATGATTATTTTTAATCGCTGCGACGGCATTGATGATTTGGCATCTTACAAGCGGAATATTAAGGCTGTGAACCAGAGCGCAGATATTATTTTTGAAGGCTCTGATGGAGAAATCAGTGAAATTTTTGAAGATGATTTGCCTTACAGTTTAAATGACAATCCCATTGTTTTGGACAATTACGGTTTTGGTATCTGGTATTTGGATTCTTTGGATCATTTGGAGAGATACATTGGTAAAACGGTAAAATTTGTCGGTCAGGTTTTGCATCCTGAGAAGTTTCCGGCGAATTATTTTGTGCCCGGACGAATGGCTATGACTTGCTGCGCCGATGATATGGCATTTCTCGGATTTGCCTGCAAATATGAGGGCGCCGGCGAACTGGCGGACAAAGAATGGGTCATGGTAACTGCGGAAGTAAAAAAAGAATATCTGGAGGACTACAAAGGAGAAGGTCCGGTTCTTCACGCAATCAAAGTGGAGAAGACAAAAGAACCTAAGGAACCGGTTATTAATTTTGCTTAGGAGTTAAAAAATGAATATTAATGTTATTATTGGAATGATGATTCCCTTTGTGGGAACCACCTTGGGAGCAGGTTGTGTGTTTCTTTTGCGCGGGGCTATGCCGGAGAAATTGCAAAAGGCCATGCTTGGGTTTGCGTCAGGTGTTATGATTGCAGCCTCCGTATGGTCCCTGCTTATTCCGTCTATGAATATGTGCGAGTCTATGGGAAAATTGTCTTTTGTCCCTGCGGCAATCGGTTTTTTGCTGGGCATCGCATTCCTTTTAGTTATGGATAAAGCCATACCTCACCTGCACTTAGATTCCGATGTGCCGGAAGGACCGAAAAGCAGTTTGGGCAAGTCTACCATGCTGATGCTGGCTGTGACTTTGCACAATGTGCCGGAGGGAGCAGCGGTAGGTATTGTTTTGGCGGGCAGCATTGCTACGGCAAAGGAGAGCGGTACACTGATTACGCTGGCAAGTGCACTGGCGCTGTCCATCGGTATTGCCATTCAGAATTTTCCGGAAGGGGCGATTATTTCCCTGCCGCTAAAAGAGGAACTGGGGAAAAAGAAGGCCTTTATTTATGGAATGCTTTCCGGTATTGTGGAGCCGGTAGCGGCTCTTGTGGCAGTTTTATTGGCGGCCTTTGTGGACCCCATATTACCCTATATGCTTTCTTTTGCAGCAGGAGCCATGCTCTATGTTGTGGTGGAAGAACTGATTCCGGAATCTTCGGAAGGGAAGCACAGTAACATAGCAACTGTTGGCTTTGCTATCGGTTTTGTACTTATGATGGCGTTGGATGTAGCATTAGGATAAGAGCAGGCAGGTTTACAGATGGCAGCAGATACAGAAAAAGACTTGCAGAAGCTAAGGAATCGTTTCCGGGAACTGGCTGATAAGTCATACCATCAAAATATTTATACTTTCAGTGGATTTCTGGGATTGTCCGAGCAGGATGTTTTTTGGCAGATGGAGAGGGAACTTTCCTTTGTGGGTTATTCTTTTTGGGGAGAAGACCGCAAAATACTCCGTTTTGGAAATCCTGCGGAAATGGGATATGAGGAAGAGTTTCCTGTGGTGTGTATCCATATGAAGCCCCTTTTGTCCAAATTTTCCGACCGGTTTTCCCACAGGGATTTTTTGGGAGCACTGATGAATCTCGGAATTGACAGAAGTACCATCGGTGATATTAAGGTGGGAGAAAAGGAAGGCTACCTGTTTTGTCAGGAGAGTATTGCCCGGTATATTTGTGAAAATTTGGATAAAGTAAAGCACACCAATATCAAATGTGAAATCGTGGAAGATATAGGCGAGGTACCAAAGGAAGAGCCGGAAGAAATGGTGGTACTTGCATCAGGTGAGCGTATAGATGGTGTGATTTCAAAAGTATACAATATGTCCCGCAGCGATAGTCTGGCTATGTTTCGGGAAAAGAAGGTCTATGTGAACGGCAGGCTGTGTGAGAATAACAGCCGCTCCTTGAAGTGTGGGGAGACAGTGAATGTTCGCGGCTATGGAAAATTTATTTACGATGGCGTGAACTATGAGACGAAGAAAGGGAAGTTATCCTTAAAAATCCGTCTGTTCAGATAGAGGGTGAAGGATAAGGACTTCCAAGAAAAAAAGAACTGTTATTTTGCAACAGTTCTTTTTTAGTGGTCAATTAATGGTCACGACCTTTTTCTTCGCAGTATTTGCAGCGGTAAACTTCCTTCTCTTCATCGGCCAAAAAGAAGATATGAGGCAGTTCCTGCTCAATGGAAGTGATACATCTGGGATTTTTGCATCGGATGACATTTTTAATCATCTTGGGCAGTACCAAATCTTTTTTATCTACGATTTCGCCGTCTTTAATGATATTTACGGTGATGTTGTGGTCGATAAAAGCCAGCACGTCCAAATCCAACTGGTTAATATCACATTCTACTTTCAAAATGTCTTTTTTACCCATTTTATTGCTTTTAGCATTTTTGATAATGGCCACGGTGCAATCCAGTTTGTCCAGTTGCAGATGCTCATAAATATCCATACTTTTTCCGGCTTTAATATGGTCTAATACAAAGCCTTCTTCGATTTTTCCAATGTTTAACATATCGTGCCCTCCTTTACTGTGCCAGTTCCAAGAGTGTCAAAATCAGTGCCATGCGGACATAAACGCCGTAGCGCGCCTGCTTGAAGTATACGGCTCTGGGGTCGTCGTCCAGTTCTACAGAGATTTCGTTTACTCTGGGAAGGGGATGGAGTACCAGCATATCTTCTTTGGCAAGGTCCATTTTGGCTTTGTCCAGAATATAGAAATCTTTGAGACGGATATAGTCTTCTTCGTTGAAGAAACGCTCTTTCTGAACCCGGGTCATGTAGAGCATATCAAGATTTGGCATGACGTCTTCCAGACGGATAACTTCTTCAAAAGGAATATTTTTTGTGCGAAGCATTTCAGTAATATAATCCGGTACTTTCAGTTCTACGGGAGAGATAAAGACAAACTTAATGTTCTGGTAACGTACCAGAGCGTGAATCAGTGAGTGCACGGTACGTCCGAATTTTAAGTCTCCGCACAGACCGATAGTAATATTGTCTAAGGAGCCCTTTAAAGAGCGTATAGTCAAAAGGTCGGTTAAGGTCTGGGTGGGATGGTGGTGACCGCCATCGCCGGCGTTGATAACGGGAATGAAAGATTTTTCCGCCGCCACCATGGGAGCACCTTCTTTGGGATGGCGCATGGCACAGATGTCTGAGTAGCCGGAAATAACGCGGATGGTATCGGATACGCTTTCGCCTTTGGAAGCAGAAGAGGAGGCAGCATCTGAAAATCCTAAAACCTTGCCTCCCAATCTGAGCATGGCGGATTCAAAACTCAGGCGTGTGCGTGTGCTGGGCTCGTAAAAACAGGTTGCCAGAATTTTGCCGTCGCAGGCATGGGCATATTTTGCCGGGTTGCGTTCAATATCGTTTGCTAAGTCAAATAATTTGTTAAGTTCATCGACTGAAAAGTCGAGAGGGCTCATTAAATGTCGCATAAATAGTCTCCTTTATTTTATAGTGTTTTCACATTAGCAGCGGTTGCCTGCTCCCCCAAAAAAATCGAAGAGACAATATCTCTTCGATTTCATAGGTTATTTATAGGACAATAAGTCCTCCACAGTTTTGCGCATAGGAGCAGTAGGCTCTTCAGCGGGGTAACCAATGGGAACTAATGCGATTAATTCACGATCTTCAGGAAGTTCCAAATAAGCAGCAGCCTTCGCCTCATCAAAGATGCCAAGGATAACAGTGCCAAGACCTAATTCATGGGCTGCCAGACAAAAACTTTGTGTAGCAATTCCGGCATCGAACATTTGCCAAGTGTCTTTGCGGGGAGTGGTAAAGGAACCATCTCTCTCATAACCGCATCTGTTTTTGAGAACAGTGATAGCGATTACCATGGGTGCGTTAGCGATGTGTTCGCCATTCTTAGGATAAGGAGTAGTGCAGTCGGCAGCAATTTTATTTTTTAATTCGCCTTCCACCGCAATGTAACGGGTAATCTGTGTGTTTTTCCAACTGGGAGCAAAAGAAGCAGTCTCCACAACCTGCGCCAAAACATCATGGGAAACAGGCTTGTCCTGAAATTTACGGATACTTCTACGTCCTTTGATACATTCTTTAGCAGTCATATTTGCCTCCTAAAATACTCTTTTTCCTATGATAACACAACCCTATTTTTGATTCAATGTCAAAATGATGTTTTTTGGGAAATATGAGAAAATGTTTTGCATATCCGCACACTATCTACTATAATAATAGAGTGGCAAAAGGAGTATTTTTAACATATGAAGTGAAAGAGAAAGTAAAAAGAGAGGGAGAAAAATATGGAAATGGAATTTGTGGAAAGAAAAAGATGGGTGTTTTTGGGACTTCCTTTTACCTTCACAAAGTATTTTGTTAAGGAAGACATGATTACCATTAACGCAGGTTTTTTTAAGAAAGTGGAAAATGACTGCTATATGTATAAAATTCAGGATGTGGAGCACACGGCAAGTCTCTTTGAGAGAATGTTCAAACTGGGCACCATTACCTGTTTTACAGGGGATACCACACATCCCCAACTGGTGATTTCCCATGTGAAAAATTCCAAGGAAATCAAAAATTTCATTTTGGAGGCCTCTGAAACTGCAAGACAGAAGAGACGCACGTTAAATACGCTGAATATCGGCACCGGTGAAATGGATGATATAGACGACGCCGGTATTTAAGGGTAAAATTGGCTGTTACAACGAAGAACTAAATAGTGTATTAAAATCGCAATGTAAGATTTTACAGCAGGCATGCAAAAATGACGCGGTCGGATTTTGTGTGCCTTTTTCAATTCTGTTATATTAATAAAAAGTAAAAACAAAAGAGAGGACAAAAGTATGAAAAAGAAAATTTTATCAATTGCCATAATGGCAACCATTGCTTTAGCAGCAACAGCATGTGCAGCAGATGAGGAGGAGTACGGCGCTGACTCTACCGTGGAGAGTGGTTTTGAAGTGTCTGACGACAGTAAGGCGGAGGCAGAGGAAACTTCTGTAGAGACTGCAGCAGCAGAAACTTCTGTAAGTGAGGCTGAAAAAACTCCCGAAGAAACGAAAGAACCTGTAAAAGAGGAAAAACCGGCACTGCCGGAGACAGATGCCGATTTTTTTGTGTATGAGCAGAAAACAGACGGTACAATTAAAATTACAGATATGAAAAAGGATAGTGCCTTAGAGGTTGTGGTGGTGCCCAAAGAGATTGACGGAGCAGCAGTTACGGAAATCGGTGATGATGCATTTGAAAGGTATGACAGTATTACAACCTTAGTGATACCGGATAGTGTGACCCAACTGGGTGAGTCGCTTTGTGAAGAAGATTTTAACCTGACAAGTGTGGTGCTTCCAAGTAATCTGACTTATCTGCCGTCCCGGGCTTTTACCGGCTGTACGAGCCTTGCAAGTATAGAGATTCCTGATACTGTGACAGAAATGGGGTATGAAGTATTTATGGATTGCACCGGACTTACAAGTGTAAAGATACCTGATAGTGTGACGGAAATAGGTCAATTTATTTTTTACGGATGTACTAATCTTACAAGTGTAAACATACCCGATGGCGTGAAAGATATAAAAGGTGCATTTAGCGATTGCAGCAGTCTTGTAAGCGTAGATATACCCGATAGTGTGGAAGAAATGGATTATGCATTTAGAGGTTGCAGTAGTCTTACAAGCGTAAAGATACCGGATAAGGTGTCTTGTCTTACTGAAACATTTTGTGATTGCAGCAGCCTTACCAGTATAGAAATACCGGACAAAGTAGAATGGTATTCCGGGGTATTTACAGGCTGTAGCAGTCTCACAAGTATAGAGATACCTCAGACAGATGGTTGGGTGGACTATCAGGAATTTAGCGGTTGTAGCAGTCTCACAAGCATTGAGGTGCCGGAGGGTATAACAGATATACAGACGTATGCTTTTAAAGATTGCACCGGTCTTAAAAGTATAAAACTGCCGGCAAGTTTAACAGGGATAGAGGAAACTGCATTCGAAGGCTGCAGTAGTCTGGAAGTTGTTTATGCGCCGGAAGGTTCTTATGCTGAGGAATGGGCAAAGGCGCAGGGTATAAAGGTAGAGCATTAAAGGTTTGAAGAATATCAAATAATCATAAAAGGGAACTTGATTTTTCAAGTTCCCTATGATACTATTTCAAAAGAAATTTTAGCATCCTAAGCGTTAGACAGTCGTAGGATGCTATTTCTTTTGTTGCTGTTATGGCTGTAAGGGAAAACAAAATGCAAAGATGTAAGACAATCTATAAGGAGGTTAGGACATGGAACTGGATATGACCAAGGGAAGTCCCGCGAAATTAATTGCGAAGTTTATTGTGCCCATTATTATCGGTAACATTTTTCAACAGTTTTATAGTATGATAGATACCATTATTGTGGGACGTTATGTAGGATTGCAGGCGTTGGCGGCGGTTGGCTGCACCGGTACCATATCTTTTCTGATTTTAGGATTTGCCCAGGGGCTTACTACCGGTTTTACAGTGCTGACTGCCCAAAGATACGGGGCCGGAGATATGCAGGGAATGAAGCGCAGTGTGGCCAATGCGGGGATTTTGGCTACAGGTGTTGCGGTAATCGTGACGATTGTCAGTGCCCTTTGCATGGATATGCTTTTGACGGCCATGAATACGCCTTCGGATATGTATGACATGGCAAAAGAATATATTATGATTATTTGCCTCGGTATGTGTTTCACTATTTTTTATAATTTTCTGGCAAGTATTTTGAGAGCCATCGGAAACAGTGTGATACCCCTTGTGTTTTTGATAATTTCCGCTATTTTAAATGTGGTGCTGGACATAGTGTTTATTGTAAACTTTAGCTGGGGCGTGGCAGGTGCTGCTTATGCTACTATTATTTCGCAAGGTGTTTCTGCCGTTCTTTGCTTGGTTTATATTATAAAAGCGGTGCCCACCTTGCATTTGGAAAAAGGGCATTGGCAGCCGGACGGGCAGTGTATGAAAAATCAGATTTCTGTGGGACTTCCCATGGCACTGCAGTATTCTATTACGGCTATCGGAACGATTTTGGTGCAGTCTGCCCTGAATTTGCTGGGTTCCACGGTGGTAGGAGCTTATTCGGTGGCAGGTAAAGTGGAATCTCTGGTAACCCAGCCTTTTGCGGCGATGGGGGTAACTATGGCTACTTACGGCGCCCAAAACCGCGGTGTCAACGATTTGGAACGTATCCGAAAGGGCGTCAAAGTGGCAAATATTATGTCGGGTATCTATTCTCTTGTGATTTTTGGCGTGGTAATGGGGATTTTACCCTATGCCATCCGCTTGTTTGTGACGGAAAATCTGGATGTGGTTTATGAGTATTCCAGAATTTATATGCTTGTTTGTGGTACTTGTTTTATTCCTCTTGGCATGATTTTCATATTTAGAAATCTGCTGCAGGGATGCGGATTTGGAATTTTGCCGATGATGGGCGGTGTAGTGGAACTGGTATGTAGATGTGCGGCCGCTTTTGTTGCCACACGGATGCTCAGTTATGTGGGGGTATGTTTTGCCAATGCCAGCGCATGGCTTGTAACAGGTATCTTTTTTGGGGTGCTGTATCTTATTTTGATGAAAAAGATGCAACGGGAAAAAATGGTTCACGAACTGCGCTCTGACAGCAACTTTTCAAACAGTAGTCCGGCAATGGCCCAAAACGGCAAATAGTCCAGGCGGATAATGCCTTTAATGTGCCATTTGGAGCGGTTGTAGTCCCAAGGACAGAGAGTTTTTTTGGTAAGCAGACTGCCACTGATATATTCTCCGGTAAAAATCAGACCGGCGTAGGTCAGTCCCCGGAGGATTATGGGTTTCCCTTTCATCAGACGAAATAGGGGCGCAAGAAAAGAAGCCATACCGTAAATGGGAAACATATAGAGGGAAGTAGTTCCTTTTAGTTTAAAATCCCTGCGGCGCAGACTGTCAAAGGCTGTAAATACAATTTCAAGGCACCATCCAAAGATGCCACATTTAATAAAATTTGCAATTAATTTTTTCATATGAAGAAGTATTTCCACAAAAGAGAGAAATATACTGGAAAGTATCTAAAAGATATTATTCGGGAAGGTGAGACGGATGAATTATAAGCAGACCATGGAGTATCTGGAAAATTTAAGTGCTTACGGCATTGTGCCGGGGCTTGCCAATATGGAGAATCTATGTGAAAAACTGGGAAATCCGCAGGATAGATTGCAGGTAATTCATATTGCGGGTACCAACGGGAAAGGTTCTGTTTTGGCTTATCTTTCTACGATTTTGCAATGCGCCGGATACAAAACCGGAAGATATATATCACCTGTTATTTTTGAGTATAGGGAGAAAATTCAGATAAATCAAAAGCCTATCAGCCAGAAGAAACTGTGTTATTATGTGGAAAAGGTGAAGTCAGTTTGCGAAGAACTGGTAAAAGAGGGGAAGCCTCATCCTACCCAGTTTGAGTTTGAGACGGCTCTTTCTTTTTTGTATTTTATGGAAGAGGCATGTGATGTGGTAGTGCTGGAAACAGGAATGGGCGGCAGACTGGATGCCACCAATATTATAAAAAAGCCGTTGGTAACGGTGCTGGCGTCTATCAGTATGGACCATATGAAATTTTTGGGAAATAATTTGGCCCAAATTGCAGGGGAAAAGGCAGGCATCTGTAAAGAGGGGTGTCCCGTTGTTTCCATGCCTCAGGATGAGGAGGCGCTAAGGGTAATTGCGGAGCGTGCAGGTCAACTTGGATGTCCCTTACATGTGTCTGAGCCTCAAAAGGCCGGGAAAATCCGCTACGGCATGGAAGTGCAGAAGTTTTGCTTCGGAAAATATAAGGATCTGGAGATTTCTTTGGCAGGCAAGCATCAGATTGAAAATGCAGTGTTGGCCATAGAGACTGTAGAAGTGATAAACGGACTTGGCGCAGAGGTTTTCGGAAAGGTTTTACATGTATCTGAGGAGCATCTGCGTAAAGGACTTTCCCGGACAAAATGGCCGGGACGCTTTAGCGTGGTTGCGAAGAAGCCGCTTTTTGTGGTGGATGGGGCTCACAATGAAGATGCGGCAAGGAAACTTGCGGATTCCATAAGGTTTTATTTTACAAATAGAAGAATTATTTATATAATGGGGGTATTGAAGGATAAAGAATATGAGAAGATTATTGCGGAGACTTATGCCTACGCAGATCAGATCATAACAATAACCACGCCGGATAATCCAAGGGCGTTACCTGCTTTGGAACTGGCACAGGCGGTAAGGCAGTACCATCCCAATGTGACAGCAGCCGGAAGTTTGGAAGAGGCAGTGGAAATAGCCTATTTGCTTGCAGGAAAAGAGGATGTGATTATCAGTTTCGGGTCCTTGTCCTATCAGGGAAGACTGATGCAGATTGTGGAGCAGCAGAAAGAGGCGAAAAGCAGAAAGAACGGTGGTAAACATGGTAGACAAAAATAAAATCGAGCAGGCAGTGAAGCTTCTTTTGGAAGGAATCGGAGAAGATGTAAACCGAGAGGGGCTGTTGGAAACGCCGCAACGTATTGCCAGAATGTATGAGGAAATTTACGGAGGAATGGATGAGGATGCAGCCACCCATTTGTCCAAAACCTTTACGGTGGAAAACAGTGAGATGGTACTGGAAAAGGATATTGTATTTTATTCTACCTGTGAGCACCATTTGATGCCTTTTTACGGAAAGGCCCATGTGGCATATATTCCGGATGGGAAAGTGGTAGGTCTCAGCAAACTGGCCAGAACCGTGGAAGTGTTTGCGAGACGTCCCCAGATTCAGGAGCAGATGAATGCACAGATTGCGGATGCCATCATGGAAAACTTAAATCCCAAGGGGGTTATGGTTATGGTGGAAGCAGAGCATATGTGCATGACCATGCGAGGTGTAAAAAAGCCCGGAAGCAAAACAATGACTGTGGCGGTAAGAGGCGTGTTTGCACAGGATGAAGCTTTGCAGAACCGTTTTTGGCAGATGATTCGGGAGTAGGAGAGTAAATCCGGGAATAGGATACGAGATGGACAGAATAAATAAAATATTAAATCACGATTTATTTATTGAAAATGTGAAAAAGAACGAAATGGCAGAAGCGGAGCGTCGCTTCTGCCATCATGATATGGTGCATTTTATGGATGTGGCCAGAATCGGCTGGATTATCAATTTAGAAGAAGGCTACGGCATAGATAAAGAGTGGATTTATGCTGCAGCACTGTTGCATGATATCGGCAGACATGACCAGTATGCAGACGGCACGCCCCATGAGCAGACCAGTGCCCGCAGAGCACCGCAAATACTGGAAGAATGCGGTTTTGATGATAAAGAAACACGTGTTATTGTATCTGCTATAGCCAGCCACAGAGACAAAGAAGTGGCACAGGAAGCCTCCCTTAGAGGTGTGTTATACCGGGCAGACAAACTGAGCCGCCCCTGCTTTGCCTGCAAGGCGGAAACGGATTGCAACTGGAAAGGTGACAAGAAGAATTTGCAGATGAAGATATAGTAGTTGGTGGGATTAGGGAATGGCCGGAATTATTGGGTTTATACAAAAGTTTTTACGAAGACTGTGAAAAAACGTCAGTACTTGGATTTACAAGCACTCGTGCGAAGGAAATCCTTAGTACTGTTACGTTTTTTACCAAGTGAGAACGTGTCTGAGTAGAAACTATTTGTATAAACCAATATTCTAGTCATTCCCAATCCCACCACACCAACACCGCAAAAGGAGGATGCAAATGAAAATCGGAAACAGAGATTTTTTGGATACAGGCAAAACATATATCATGGGCATCCTGAACGTGACCCCGGATTCCTTTTCTGACGGCGGTAAGTGGACGGACGAGACAGCCGCCCTTTGCCGTGTGGAGCAAATGATAAAAGAGGGTATGGATGTACTTGATATCGGCGGTGAGTCCACCAGACCGGGATATACCATGCTTTCGGAGGAAGAGGAAATAGCACGGGTGGTTCCTATTATAGAATCAGTTAAAAGAAGATTTAACATTCCTGTTTCGCTGGACACATATAAAGCAAAAGTGGCCCGGGCAGGTATTGATGCGGGCGCAGATTTGATTAATGACATTTGGGGTCTTAAGTATGACGATAAAATAGCAGGTGTTATTGCAAAAAGCGGTGTTTGTTGCTGCCTGATGCACAACCGGAAAGAGGCGTTATACCACGATTTTATGCAGGATGTGGCGGCTGATTTGGCAGACACCATATATTTAGCAAAAAAGTCGGGCATAGCCGATGATAAAATCATATTAGATCCCGGTGTGGGCTTTGGAAAAACTTACGAGCACAATCTGGAAGTGATTGATTCCCTGTCAGAGTTGAAGGTGCTTGGTTATCCTCTGCTCCTTGGTGCCAGCAGAAAATCGGTGGTGGGACTTACCCTGGATTTGCCGGTGGAGCAGCGATTAGAGGGCACTTTGGTAACTACCGTTTGGGCGGTGCAGCAGGGGTGTATGTTTGTGCGTGTCCATGACATTAAGGAGAACGCAAGGGCAATCCGTATGGCGCAGGCCTTACTAAGATAAGAAAGGTACAGGTATTCTTATGGACGAAATCAGAATCAGAGAATTGGAAGTGTATGCCTACCACGGGGTGTTCCCGGAGGAAAACGAAAAAGGACAGCCCTTTTTTGTGAATGCCACACTTTATACCGATACCAGAAAAGCGGGACAGACAGATGAACTGGAATACTCCACCCATTATGGGGAAGTTTGCTATCTCATAAACCGCATTATGAAGGAAAATACGTGGAAGTTAATTGAGACTGTGGCAGAAAAAGTGGCAGAGGAGATTTTGCTGACTTATCCTTTGGTACAGAAAGTGCAACTGGAAATCCGAAAGCCAAGTGCTCCCATCGGACTTCCCTTTGGCAGTGTTTCCGTAGCCATTGAGCGGGGCTGGCACAAAGTGTATATTGCCTTCGGTTCCAATATGGGAGATAAAAAGCAGCATATACAAAATGCCATTAAGGGCTTGAAAACCCACCCTCACATTATGGTGCAGACTGTCAGCGATTTTATTGTGACTAAGCCATACGGCGGCGTGCCGCAGGAGGAATTTTTAAATGGTGCAATGGAAATAGAGACGTTGCTATCCCCTGTGGAACTTTTAGATTTTCTGCATGAACTGGAACAAAGAGAAAACCGGGAGCGCACCATCCATTGGGGTCCCAGAACTTTGGATTTGGATATTTTGCTCTATGACAATCTGGTGTATGAAGATGAGCAGTTGATTATTCCCCATGTGGATATGCAAAACAGGGATTTTGTGTTAAAGCCTATGGCGCAAATTGCTCCGAATATGCGACACCCCATTTATAAAAAGACAATGCAGGAGTTGTGTAACCGGTTGGACAAAATAAAATAGTTTCAGCCTGTGTCATCCTGCAACAGAATCCGGTGAATTAAGACTTGCTGAATGGCAGTATTTATCATAAAATGTCTATATACAAAAGAGGCTGTTTTACAGTCGGAAAGGTTAAATCATGTACGCAACATTTTGGGCTTTGGTTCCACCGCTTATAGCAATTGTTCTGGCGCTGGTTACCAAAGAAGTTTACAGTTCTTTATTTGTGGGGATTCTGGTGGGGGCTTTGTTTTATGCAGGCTTTAATCCTGAGGGAGCATTGCTGCACATGTTCAACGACGGTTTTGTGTCGGTGCTGTCAGATACTTACAATATAGGTATTTTGATATTTTTAGTTTTATTGGGAATTTTGGTATGTCTGCTGAACAAATCCGGCGGCTCTGAGGCTTTCGGACGTTATGCAGCGAAAAAAATCAAAGGAAAAACCGGAGCACAACTTATGACCATTGTGCTTGGTATTTTGATTTTTGTAGACGATTATTTTAACTGCCTGACAGTGGGAAGTGTTATGCGGCCTGTGACATCCAAGCATAAAGTTTCCAAAGAAAAACTGGCATATCTGATTGATGCTACGGCAGCTCCGGTTTGCATTATCGCCCCCATTTCTTCCTGGGCGGCAGCGGTAACCAGTTCCGTGGAGAGGGATGATGGATTTACTTTGTTTTTGCAAGCCATTCCTTTTAACTTTTATGCCCTGTTTACCATCCTGTTTATGATTGCGGCAGTTTTGATGAAAGTGGAATTTGGTTCCATGAAAACCAAAGAAGACGCCGTGGAACACATGCAGGATATGGCAGAAGAAGTGACCCAAAAGACCGGCAATAAAAACGGAAAAGTCATTGATTTGATTATTCCCATTGTCTCTTTGATTGTCTGCTGCATTATCGGTATGATTTATTCCGGCGGCTTTTTTGAAGGGGTGGATTTCATTACTGCTTTTTCCGACTGTGATGCTTCCGCAGGACTCATGCTCGGCAGTTTTATAGCGCTGGTTATTACGATTATTTATTATATGCTTCGCAGAACCATGAAATTAAAAGAGTGTATGGAATGTGTGCCGGAAGGATTTAAGGCCATGGTGCCCGCTATTTTGATTTTGGTATTTGCCTGGACCTTAAAGGCCATGACAGACAGTCTGGGGGCAAAAGTATTTGTGGAAACAGCAGTAAAAAACAGTTCCATTATGCTAAGTCTGCTCCCGGCGATCATTTTTGTGGTTGCTTGTTTCCTTGCTTTTGCCACAGGAACCAGTTGGGGAACGTTCAGTATCCTGATTCCCATTGTAGTGGCAATTTTTGCGGAGACAGATTACACCATGATGGTGATTTCCATTTCTGCATGTATGGCAGGTGCGGTATGCGGCGACCATTGTTCTCCCATTTCCGATACCACCATAATGGCATCGGCGGGAGCGGAGTGCGACCATGTAAGTCATGTATCCACGCAGCTTCCCTACGTCATTTTGGTAGCAGTGATTTCCTTTGTGACATACATAGTGGCAGGTGTGACCAAAAGTGCACTTATCAGTCTGCCAACCGGATGCGTTTTAGTATTCGCAGTTTTATTCTTCCTTAAAGTAACGGGACAGAAAAAAGCAAATGAGGGAGGACAATAATGGATTACAACGAAAAATATTTTGAGAAAAATATAAGTGCGGAAAGTATTATTGAACTGGTAAAAGACGCAAGTAATTCCATCGTGGACGGTGCGACCGTGGTCAGAGAGTTGGAAGAGGAAAACAGAGACGGTGCTGCGGTTGTGGTAAACAGCATGGAGGAACTTGCAGGAAACACCCAGATGCTTAACGAAAATGTAACTTCTACCATGGAAGGAACAAAAGAGATAAATAACCAAGTGGCAAACTTGACGGATTTACTTGGGCATATTGTGCAGACCAGTGAAAAATCAACAGTGGATGCAGTAGAGAGCCTGGGGGAAGTGGAAAATGCCCTGCAGGCAGCCGGCGAAATTGAGAAACTGGCAGGAAGTATACAAGATGCGGTAAGCGGTGATGCAGCCAAGGCCGTGGCAGACATTTTACAGTTTGCATCGCAGATACGGCAAAATATGCAAAATGTCAATGAAAGTATCGGCATGATTGCGGAGGACTGCGGAGAACTTTGCGATGAAATTCAAATGGTGGATGAGACTGTAAAAAAAGTGGAAGAATCCAACAATAACATGGCCGGTAATGTGAAGCAGATGCAGAATATTATGGGATGTGTGATGGAGAATGTGATTGATTGTGAAACCATCGCCGCAACCATGTTAAGTAAATATGAAGAAACTCTCCGCAACGTAGAAAAAATCGAAAATGTTGTGGAAAAACTGGTGGAAGAACTGGGTGAAGGCGGATTTATGAGCCTGGATGATGTGGTGCCTGGGATGAAAGTGGTGCTTACTGATGAGGGTAGCGGCAAAGAATGTCATACAGAAGTTGCCGCCGTGCAGGACGGAAAGATTATGCTGGGAGCAACCAAAGAAAATACCGACTACTTTGCCCAAAACAATGCCTCAAAATATGAAGTGCGCATTATCGTAAATAATGCCATGTATATATGGAAAGAACAGGAAGTTACCCAAGAACAAAGCGAAGAGAATTTTTATCGGTTGATGCTGGAGGGAAAACCGAAAGTTGTCAACAGAAGAAAGTATCCGCGACTTGCCATGGAAAATGCCTGTGATGTGTATTTGAAAGCAAAAGACTTAAGTTTTCCGGGAAAAATGATTAATATCAGCGCCGGCGGTTTTGCAGTCAGTTGCATGGCTGATGAGTTTGCAGATGCCATAGGAGAAAAAATACGTATAACTATTCCGGAATTTGAACTGACAAATGCAAGGCAGTTGTCAGGTACCATTATCCGCACGACAAAGGACCGTGAACATTACATTATCGGGTGCAGAATGCCGGAAGATAATATGGAAATCAGAGCTTATGTGGAAAAGCAATTAAAATAGAACCTTCTAAGAGGCTATTTTCATTGACAAGAAGAAAGTAAAGGTACTATAATAATCGTTGTATAAACAAAAGAATGACCCGAGGGAGGACAAAAGATGGTTTGTAAAAAATGTGGTAATACCATAAATGAAGGACAAGCGTTCTGCACTCAGTGCGGCACAGCTGTAGAAGAACAGGCTGCCGTGCAAGAGACAGTAGCAGTAGAGGAAGCAGCACCTGTACAGGAAGCAGCACCCGTACAGGAAGCAACACCCGTACAGGAAGCAGCACCCGCACAGGAAGCAGCGCCTGCACCTAAAAAGCCCATTGATAAGAAGATTATTTTGGGCGTAATTGCAGCAGCAGTAGTAGTACTTGTACTTATTCTGGCAAGTTCTGCATCTGCAATGGGCAACTTCTTTAAGAGAACATTCTCTGAACCGGAAGAATATTATGCATATGTAGAAAAAGAAACAGCAAAAACAATTGCAGAATCAGCAGGCAGTTTGTATGAACAGTATGTTGCAAGTCTGAATCTGTATGACAAAGGCACAAACGCAGAAGTCAACTTTAAGTTGACAGAAGAAGGCTCCGATATGCTCAGCATGGCAGGACTTGCAGGTGTAGACATGTCATGGCTTAAAGAAGGTAAAATGACCATGGATGCTTCTGTAAAGAACGGCTTCTGGGGCGGTAATGCAGCTTTGGTTTTGAATGGCGATAACATTATCAGCGGTGACCTTGTTTTGGATCTCGAAGAGGAAATGATGTATGTGCAGATTCCTGAATTGACCAAAATGTACATGGGATTCGAAGAAGACGGATTGGATTATATGTTCGATATCACCGGAGATGACCTTGATGAAATTCTGGATCTCACAGAAGATCAAAAAACATTGGAAAAAGCACTTCCCAGTTCTGCAAAAGTAGAAAAATTGGCTGAGAAATATATTAACATTGCTCTTTCTTGTGTTGATGATGTAAAGATGGCTGAAAAGACTCTGAGAGCAGAAGGCGTTTCCCAGGATACTTATCAGTTAAAAGTAACCATCGACGACAAGGCTATGAAAGATATGGTAGAAGCAGTTGTCGAAGAGTTAGAGAAAGATAAAGATGTTAAGAAAATCATCGAAGACATTGCAAAAGCATACGAAGAAGATGAAGAAGATGCTTACGAAGAGTTCCTTGATATGTTAGATTCTTACAAGGATGATCTTGATTATGTTGTTGACAGTGATGATGAAATTGCGATGACCGTTTGGGTTGACAAGAGTGGTAATATCTGCGGCAGAAGTTTTGAAACAGAAGATTACTATGGAAACAAAGAAGAAGTAAAATGGGCTATGCCTAAAAAAGGAAGCAAATTCGGTTATGAATTTGCAATAGAAGATGCTTATTCCAGCATGAAAGTAACCGGTACAGGTAAAGAATCCGGCGATAAAGTAAGCGGCGAATTTGAAGTAAAATACAACGGTGCATCCCTTGTTGATATTGCGGTAGAAAAATTCAATACCAAAGATGCTCTGAAAGGTTACCTGAACGGAACATTTACAGTTTCTCTGTCCTCCGGTCTGAGCCAGATGATGGGATATAATACTGTATTGTCCATGCTTGCAGATACTGAATTTGTGATTGAATCCAACATGAAGAAAGATTCTGTGGCTCTGGAAATTACAATCAATGATGATGAAGAAAAACTTGGTACAGTTTCCATGACAGCAAAAACCGGTAAAGGTTCCAAACAGTCTACTCCCAACGAGAAGAACGTTGTATCTGTCGAGGACTATAATGATTTGGAAGACTGGTGCGAAGAAGTAGATTACGATAAGGTACTGGACAAACTGAGCAAAACAGATTTACCTTCTGATTTTATCGAAATCTTAGATGATTACGATGATTTGGAAGAACTTATGGATGATATGTAATATATATTGGGAGAAAAGTAGTGTATCAAACAGGAATTGAGATTGCAGGAATCAAAAAGAATTACAAGAGCAAGACTATTTTAAAAGATATTACTTTTCAAGCAAAAAGAGGAAGTTGTGTAGGTTTACTTGGCGGAAACGGCAGTGGTAAATCTACACTGCTTTCTATTATGGCCGGCGTTTTGAAATCAGACGCCGGTTCCTTTTTGTATGCGGGAGAAGATTTGCTGCAAAAGAAAGTGCTTGCTGAAAAGGTTATCGGCTATGTGCCTCAGGGGAACCCTCTTATGGAGGAACTGTCAGCATGGGACAATCTCCGTTTGTGGTATTCCAAAGAAGAACTGTGCCGCGAACTGGAAAGTGGTGTGCTGAAAATGCTGGGAGTGGATGAGTTTATTAAACTTCCGGTAAGAAAAATGTCAGGCGGTATGAAGAAACGTCTCTCTATCGGATGCTGCGTGGCTAACAATCCGGAGATACTGTTGTTGGACGAACCTTCTGCGGCTCTTGATGTGGTGTGTAAGGAACGTATTTACAGTTATCTGGAAACTTATAAATCCAAGGGCGGCATTATTATTCTTGCCACCCATGACACACAGGAAATAGAACTGTGTGATAAATGTTATATATTGAAAGACGGAAGATTGAAAGAATATCAGTACGATGGTGATATTCATCATTTGGCAGGCTGTCTGTAAAACAAGGAGTAAAAATGAAAAGTTTTTTGGTTTATTTTACGATGCAGTTAAAGCGTATTGTAAAAATATTTCCTACCATACTTTGCACCACGCTCCTTCTTTGCAGTGTGCTGGGTTTAGGCGTGGCAATGCTGTTGCAGGCAGATGGTGAAGATGAAAGGCAATTAAAAGTATCTGTGGGCTTGGTAGGGGAATTGGATACTTACATGGGGTATGATATTAATGTTATGCTGGATGTATTGTCTTCCCGGTTTGGTGCGGAATTTGTCAGTGTCACCGAAAAAGAAGCAAGACAAAGGATACATAACGGCACTATGTCGGCTTATGTACTTCTTCCCGAAGATTTGGTGGAAAACATATCCATGGGTAAAAATGATAAGCCCATCACCTATGTGACATCGGATGGAAAGCGCGGCATTAGCGGCATCGTCATGGATGAAGTGGTAACTGTTATAGCCGAATTGATTACCTGTCCGCAAAGCAGTATTTTCGGAATGCAGAATTATTTGCGTGATGTAGGCAGAGAGGATGAAATATGGCAGGCCACGGAGGAGTTGAATATTATTTACATAACAGCCCTGATTGATATTTACAAGATGGGCGACAGAGAAATTATAGGAATGGCAAATCAGGTATCTACAGCAGGGTATTATGCATGCAGTGTTGTAGTTATCTTTCTTATTATGAGCGGTTTAAATTGCAGTTCTCTTTTTTCGGGCAATAAAATGGGACTGTGTAAGTTGTTGGTATCAAAGGGGCAAAAAGTAGGAAATCAAGTATTAGGGGAATATTTGGCTTATTTTTTACTATTACTTACGTTCTTTTGTATGGTAATTGCAGTAGTGCTTGGCGCAGCATCGGCAGGTCTTTTTTCTGTACCTGAATTGGGCGAAATGAATTTGGGCGAAATGCTTCTGTTTGTGCTGCAGTTTATTGTAGTGGTCGGGGTGATTTCCGCACTGCAATTTTTGGTTTACGAAATGGTAGAGGGCGTTGTGAGCAGTATTTTAGTGCAGTTTATTTTGGCAGTGGCGTTAGGTTACATCGGCGGATGTTTTTATCCTTTAAGTTTCATGCCGGAAGGTTTGCAACTGCTTGGTGGTTTGTCGCCTGTGGGAGCAGCGCTGAAATATGCGGATTTATGTCTGGTACAAGAGGCGGCATGGAAAGAATTGGGACTGTTAGTTATATATCTTGTTCTCTTTCTTCTTTTGACAATATGGATAAGGAAAAGGCGGGTGGAAAATGAAGCGGCTTTATAAAAGTATAAAATGGGGCCTGTTTTTGAATAAGCGCCTGCTGAAAAAAGGAAGTTTTTTACTTGTTCTTTTGATGGTGCCTTTACTGATAGCGGGCATGCGTATGGCGGCAAAAGAGGAAAGTAATGTGCTTACCATTGCCTTATATGGCGGGCCCGAAGATGAATTGGCAGGCGAGATTATCGTAAATTTGTTATCCGAAGACAGTATTGTAAAATATGTAAAGGCGGATTCCCAAGAAATGGCAAGGAAGACCGTAGAAAATGGTACTGCGGATGCGGCTTGGATATTTGTAGACGATTTACAAGGTGCCCTGCAGGAAGTGGCGGTCAGTCACAATTCCAACGTTGTGACCATGGTACAGCGGGAAGATAATATGCAGCTTCGGCTGGCAAGAGTGAAGTTGTATTCTGCCATTTATTCTAAATATCTTTACGCCATCTTTGAAAATTTTATGGAAACGAAATTGAATGTCACGGATTTGTCAAAAGAGGAAATGATGAAGTACTTTTCCGGTGTACATGTGAGAAATGATTTGTTCCAAATGAGTTACATGAATAAAGATGAGGAAGTGGCAGAGAGTAACTATTTGCTGACACCCCTTAGGGGAATGCTCTCTGTATGGCTTATGCTTGCGGGAATGGCATCGGTGATGTATTTTTTACAGGACAAACAAAACGGTCTGTTTGACAGAGTACCCATAGAACGCAGAGGTGCCCTGGCTGTTTCTTATCAGTGGATTGTGGTGTTGGACGGAGCGCTGATGATGCTGCTATCCATGCTTTTTACAGGTACATTTGTATCTTGGAAAAAGGAAATAATGTGCTTGTTGCCGTTCATTTTTGCGGCGGTAGGTTTTTGTAATCTGCTTAGGGTACTGTGTGGTAAGATGGAGCGGCTTGGTGCATTGATTCCTATTTTGATTCTGGGGATGCTTGTATTATGTCCTGTGTTTATTGATTTTAAGAGCATGAGGATACTGCAGATTTTGTTCCCGCCATTTTATTATTTAAAATCCATAAGCAGCAATGTGTTTCTTTATGAAATGCTGGTATATGGTGCTGTGGTGTGGATAGCAGGTATATTGATAGAATGGCTTTGTAACAAAAGGAAACGTGTATAATTAGTGCATTAGGGAATGATATATTTAAAGGCGTGCAAAAGCGTGCGGATGGGAGTGCATATGGAAGTAATTTTGAAAAATTTGACAAAGAAATTTCCGAGTCGTGACAAAAAGAAACATGAGGATGTTATTGCGGTCAATGACTTTGATTTTGTGATACCGGATGGAAAATTAATCGGGCTTTTGGGGCCTTCCGGATGCGGAAAAAGTACTACACTGAATTTAATCAGTGGTTTGCAAAAACCTACCAGCGGCCAGATTTTCTTTGGGGATGATGATGTGACTAATCTGCCTCCCGAAAACAGAGGTATTGGTCTGGTGTTCCAAAACTATGCCCTTTATCCTCATCTCACGGTAAGACAGAATATTACATTTCCTTTGGAAAATTTAAAGGGGAAGGATAAACTGACCAAGGAGCAGATGAATGAGAAAGCCTTGGAAGTAGCCAAAATGGTGCAGATTGACGAACTGATGGACAGAAAACCGGGAGAACTTTCCGGCGGTCAGCAGCAAAGAGTTGCCATTGCCCGTGCTTTGGTAAAAATGCCCAGAGTGCTTTTGCTTGACGAGCCCCTTTCCAATCTGGATGCGAGACTGAGGCTCCAGACAAGGGAGGAAATCAGAAGAATCCAAAAAGAAACAAAGATTACCACTATTTTTGTAACCCACGACCAGGAAGAGGCTATGAGCATTTCCGACATGATTGTGGTTATGAAAGAAGGTGTGGTGCACCAGATAGGAAAACCTCAGGAAGTTTATGATAAACCTATCAACTTGTTTGTGGCAAAATTCCTTGGCACACCGCCTATCAGCGTATTTGAGGGCAAGGTGCGAGAAAATAAACTGTACATCGGTGATGATGCGGTTTTGGATATCGCAGGCGTTCCCAACAAAGATGTCTATGTAGGTATCAGACCGGAAGGGTTTGACCTGAAAGAAGACGGACCTCTTTGCTGCGCACTTAGAGGCGTGGAAGTAATGGGAAGGGACAGCAGTGTAATTGCAAGTCACAGTGCCTGCCTGAATGAGGTGATCCGCGCCATTATTGATACGGATACTGCAGTGGACGCAGAAGGCGATCAGGTAAGATTTGCTTTGGCACCTCACAAGGTACATCTTTTTGACAAGGAAACAGAAGCAAGAATCGACTTCGAAAGCAGATAGGAGCGGCAGTATGATAAAGAAAATTTTCAGTAATAGCGGCCTGAAAGGCTGGCTGTATCTTTTACCGGCCATTCTGTTTTTGGGTGTGTTTATGGTGTATCCCCTGATCGATGTTTTTATTTACTCTTTTGAAGAGGGGTACAATTCCGCATCCCAGACTTATTTTGGGGTGGGAACCTATAACTATTCTTATGTACTTCGTGACCCTTACTTTTTGCAGGCGGTAAAAAATACTTTTATATTGGTTATTATTACAGTGCCCCTTTCCACAGGGATTGCACTGCTGATTTCTGTGGGTTTAAGTTCTATAAAGCCTTTGCGGAACCTGTTTCAGACCATTTATTTTCTGCCTTATGTAACCAATACGTTGGCAGTTGGTCTGGTATTTATGATTTTGTTCAAAAAGACTGCTTATTCGGACGGTTTGGTAAATTTACTGATTAACTGGTTCGGGGGCAGTTCCGTGGACTTTATTGACGGACCGTACTGGGCTAAAATGTTTGTACTTTGCTTTTATACCATCTGGGTAGTAATGCCCTTTAAGATTTTGATTTTGACCAGTGCCCTTTCTTCCGTAAATCAGATTTATTATAATGCGGCAAAAGTGGACGGTACATCTAAGTTCCGCATTTTCAGACGCATTACACTGCCTATGATTTCGCCTATGATTTTTTATCTGGTAATCACAGGATTTATCGGTGCTTTCAAGGCTTACAGCGATGCGGTAGCACTTTTCGGCACGGATTTGAATGCGGCGGAAATGAATACCATTGTAGGCTATGTTTATGATATGCTCTACGGCGACAGCGGCGGATATCCTTCTTATGCGTCCGCAGCGGCAATTATTTTATTTGCAATCGTACTTACCATTACTTGTATCAATTTGCTGATTAGCAAGAAAAATGTTCATTATTAAGGGAGGCGGCATGAAGAATATGGATTTTAATAAAATTGAAAAAAGTGCCAAAACCCGCCAGAAAGTAGTAAGTACCATAACTTACGCACTTTTGGCAATATGGGCATTGGTGGTACTGTTTCCTTTTTACTGGATGATTTTGACGTCCGTAAAAAGTTACGGCTCCTATAACTCCGAATATATTCCTAAGTTTTTTACATTGTCCCCCACATTTGAAAACTATGTGGAGGCATTTACGGCGGTGCCTTTGGCAAAATACTTTTTAAATACCACTATTTTTACAGTTTTGACAACGGCTGTTATGCTTGTGGTAATTACACTGGCGGCTTTTGCTTTTGCACGATTGGATTTCAAAGGAAAAAATGCGGCTTTTGTAATTTTTCTTTCCCTGATGATGATTCCCAACGAACTGGTTATCATCACAAACTTTGTGACCATTACGGAGTGGGATATGCGAAATACCTTTGCAGGACTGATTTTGCCATCCATTACTTCTGTATTTTATATTTATCTACTGAAAGAAAATTTTGAGCAGATACCGGACAGTTTATACTACGCAGCGAAAGTGGACGGCACATCGGATTTAAAGTACCTTCTGAAAGTGATGGTGCCTATCTCTAAGCCCACGCTGGTTACCATTACGATTTTGAAAGTTATCGAGTGCTGGAACTCTTATGTGTGGCCCAGACTGATTACAGACGATGAAAATTACTTCCTTGTTTCAAATGGTATTCAGGAAATTAGGGAAAATGGTTTCGGACGTGAAAACATTCCTGCCATGATGGCAGCGGTAGTGGTAATTTCCCTGCCCTTAATTATACTTTTCCTGATTTTCCGCAATAAGGTAATGGAAGGTGTATCAAGAGGAGGTACCAAAGGATGATGAAAATGAGAAAAAAATGGTTATCCCTTCTCCTTTTGACAGTGCTGACAGTTGGAAGTGCCCTTTCCCTTACGGGATGTCACGGAAGAGAAGGCTTAGAACCCTTTGTGATTCCTGAGGAATTTGATACCTCCAGAGAGTATGACATTACTTTCTGGGCAAAAAACGACACCAACAAAACCCAAACTATGATTTACGAGCAGGCCATTGCGGATTTTGAGGCGCTTTATCCCAATATCAATGTGAATTTGCGCTTGTATACGGACTACGGAAGAATTTACAACGATGTTATTACCAATATTGCCACAAACACTACACCCAACGTCTGCATTACCTATCCCGACCATATTGCTACCTATTTGACAGGTGACAATCAGGTGGCCCCTTTGGAAGAGTTGTTAGTGGACGGGAAATATGGTCTTGGGGGCAGCGAAGTTAGGTTTGATGCCCCTACCAAAGAGGAAATAATTCCGAAATTTTTGGAGGAATGTGAATTTGGCGGACATTATTATGCCATGCCTTATATGCGTTCCACGGAAGCATGCTATATCAATAAAACCTATGTGGAAGCATTAGGCTACACTTTACCGGAAAAACTGACCTGGGACTTTGTGTGGGAAGTGTCCGATGCAGCCACCAAGCAGGATGCAGAGGGCAATTATCTGGTAAACGGACAGAAGGTTATGATTCCGTTTATTTATAAGTCCACAGATAATATGATGATTCAGATGCTCCGGCAGAAAGACGCAGGCTATTCCACCAAGGAAGGTCAGATGCTTCTTTTTAACGATACCACGAAAGAACTGCTTTTTGACATTGCAGACCATGTGAAGTTGGGAGCCTTTTCGACTTTCAAGATTTCCAGTTATCCTGCCAATTTCTTAAATGCAGGGCAGTGTATTTTTGCTATTGACTCTACGGCAGGTGCCACATGGATGGGAACAGACGCCCCTCTTTGCGACATTAGTGAAGAAAAAATCGTGGAATTTGAAATTGAAGTTATGGAAATCCCCCAATTTGACCCGGAAAATCCGGAGATGATTTCCCAAGGTCCCTCTGTTTGTATTTTTAACAAAGAAGACCCTCAGGAAGTTATGGCATCTTGGCTTTTTATGCAATATCTGCTGACGAACAAAGTGCAGATTGCCTATGCCCAGACGGAAGGTTATGCGCCGGTCACATCCAAAGCACAGCAGGATCCGCAGTATTTGGACTATTTGAGCCGTGGGGGCGAAGACAATGAACTTTATTATGATGTAAAGATTGAGGCAACGGAGATTTTGCTTGACAACGTGGACAATACCTTTGTGACACCGGTGTTTAACGGCTCTGCATCCCTTCGTGATGCGGCTGGGCAACTTATTGAAAATACGGTAAAATCCGTGAGAAGAAAGCAGACCGTGGATGAGGCGTACATGGAAAGTCTTTACAGTGACACCATTTCCCTGTACCGTCTGGACCAGTTGGAAAGTCAGGGAGGAGCCCTTGGAGCGGATAAGGCGGCTCTTGGGGAAATGCCGGGGACTTCCGTCATATTACTTTCTTCTTTGGGAGTTGCATGGATACTTATTATCCTTTATGTAGGCTGTCAAATGATAAAAAAGAAGAGAAATAATCAATAATGGTATTGATTTATTGGGAGATTTTAGTATAATAAAGGCGATGTTTATCTATAAACATTTCTGTAACTATTATGTTAAGAAACAACAGAAAGAGGAGAAAAAAATGAAAAAAATCACAGCATTACTTATGGCAGTATTAATGGTATTTGGTCTTACTGCATGCGGTTCTGAAGACATTAACGCAAAATCCGAAGGCGTTATGACTTATGCAGAATATGCGGCAGCAGAACTTGATTCCGCAGTTGTAATCGAAGGCTATGTTCAGGCAAAACAGTCTTGGTGGAACAATTCCGCTACTGTTTATCTGCAGGACGGCGAAGGCGCTTACTTCGTATACAACATGGTTTGTTCCGAAGAGGACTATGCAAAACTGGAGCAGGGTACCAAAATCAAAGTTACCGGTTACAAAACAGAGTGGGCCGGTGAAGTAGAAGTGGCTGAAGGCGCTACTTTCGAAATCATGGATGGTAACTATGTAGCAGAAGCACAGGATGTTACATCTCTGCTTGGCACAGATGAACTGATTGATAACCAGAACAAATTTGTTGCTTTCAAAGACATGACAGTAGAAGCAAGCACAGATGCAAACGGTAACGAAGTTGCTTATTTGTACAAATGGGATGGTTCCGGTCAGGACGGCGATGATTTGTACTTTTACGTTTCTTTGAATGGTGAGAAATATCAGTTCACAGTAGAGTCTTATCTGTGCGACAACACAACAGATGTTTACGCAGCAGTTAAGAACTTGAAAGTGGGCGATGTAGTTGATATGGAAGGATTCCTTTACTGGTATGAAGGTGTAAACCCTCACATCACTTCCGTAACTGTAAAATAATAACAGGAACATTAAAAGAACTGTTGTAGAGTAGTTATACTTGGATAGTAATTGTAAAAAGATTTCTGACGCAGACTCTTGAAAAACCTCAGCACTTAGGTGGTGGGCAGATGCTTTCACAGCAAATGATTGCTTGCAACTCATGTGTTGTGAAAGTGTCTGAACAGCACCTTATGTACTGTTACGTTTTTCACGAAGTGAGAACGCGTCTGCAAAGAAACTTTTTACAATGGATATCCAAAGCTATTACTCTACAACAGTTCTTTTTTGTTGCGTTGATATACAGTCTAACTTATGATGTGGGCTTGCGAAGCGGGCAGGCAGACATGGAAATCTTGTCCTTTAACACAGTGAGCCCATTGTCTTCCAGATAGTCCTGCAAAATAGGAAGCGACTGGGAGGAGGTGGGGCCGATGATAATCTCGCCCACAAGATCAGAAAGATGCATACCCAGTTTACCGCACATTCTGTTTAAATCCAGCGGATAATATTTTTTGATGCGGTCCATGGAAACATGGTATTTAGGCTCCACCGCAAACTCGTTGGAGATGAATGGGGAAACTACCAGACGGAATTCCCTTTCACTGGAAAAAGAAGGATGTTTAAAAGCGGCGGACTGCACCCATGCATCGTTCATCAGATGCTGCAAAGCAGAGACACAACTTGAGAAATCCCCGCTTTTTTTTATTTGCCTGTAAAATTCCGTTACAAGGCGGTGTTCATGCATGTCTGACTGATAATATACTTCCTGCAGGGAAATGGCGCCGCCCACCATCCGCTGCATCAAATCTTCATGGAATGCAATGCACACACCTTGTCCCAAATGACCGTACCGTTCCCACTGGGAAGCATCGTCACGGTATCTGGAAAAACAAGCCGCATAGGCGGAGTAATGAAATTCTTTTGCCAGTTCCTTTTGGAAAAAGGCTTCTGCCTTACGGGATTTTTCGTTTTCCCCGTCCTGATTCAAATTATCAATCACTGCTTTACAGATGCCATTCATAAAAAGGCGCATCTCGGCAGCATCATTCATATTCAAAATATTGTTAAGGCGCAGTTCTGCGCAGCGGATAATCCCGTCGAAAGCTGCAAAATCAGTATAATGGTATAACATAATTTACCTCCACAAATCAGATACAAAATACATAAGACCGGCCCATGTGTAGACCGAGTAGAAAAGTCCGTCGCTGTCACGTCCTGCTTTCAAAATTTCCTTCGCTTCAGAGACAGAAAGAAGAGTAAATCCGTCAAAACATTCGCTTCCCACAGCCCCGTCCTGATTAAGGCAGGAAGTATCTTCCAAATAGATGATTCCGCAAACAAGGGCGTTGCTTTCGTCTGTCATGCCGGGGGAGGAAAACAGCAGGGGATTTATTACAAAAAAAGAATCCCTTTCACCGGGTATTATGCCCGTTTCTTCCGTGATTTCTCTTTTGGCAGCAGATAAAAGAGGATTTTCGCTTGCTACATCCTCTGCATCCAAAAGTCCGGCGGGAGGACTGAGCAGAAACTGTCCTGCGGGATAACGGTACTCCTTGGTAAGTAACAGTTTGGGCTCTTCATTTTTTATATTTAAAATAACCACGCATGTCACGGCATCCGGAAGCATTTGGCGGAAATCTGCATCAGACTTAATGGCCGCGATGTTTTCCAAAGGGCGCCTTGTAGCATCAAAATAATGCTTTCCTTCTTCATATTGCAAATCAAAGACTTTTATAAATTTCGACTCAAAAAGAGGCTTCACATTTTCTTTTTTTATCAGAGGTTTCATGGTAAATTCCTTTCAAAGTAAAGTACCTGCCTGTATCAATCTTATTGTATTACAAATCCGGGAAGATGGCAAATAGGGAAAATAAAATAAAAAATAGACGAAATAAATCATATGGTTGAAATATTCAGAATATTCGTGTAGAATTAATTTTAGGTTTATACAAATATATGGGGTGGTTTTATGAAAATTCAAAAGAAAAAAAATAAAAAAATGCTTACTCATGAAAAAATCTATAAAATCATGCAATGGTTACCGGTGGTGGTGGCATCTGTTTTCTTTTTAATTAACGCATTGAAAGGTAACACTTCTGCCATGATTGCCATCGGAATTTGTTTGGCAGTATTTATAGGGGTTTTTGTTACTATCAATGTGAAAAAAGTGTCTTTATATAAAAAAGAATATGTGCTTGCCGTAGCATTGCCTACATTGGTGTTTATTATTTCACTTTACAGTGGGGCATCCTACAGTGACGATTTCCCCTTGTATCTGGCAGTGCTGGCAATGACGGGTATGTTTTTGGAACCCCAATTTACGAAAATGCAGGTTTTGCTGGTAGATATTTTTCTGGTGCTTATGTATGTGGTTCATCCGGAAAAATCAGGTGGTCTGTCTCAGTACATATTGTGCGGTGCCTGCTTTACGCTGGCAGCAATTTTGTTTTATCAGGTTATAAAAAGAGGTCGTGGATTTATCGAAATCAGTCAGGAGCAGGCGAAAGAATCCGAGACACTTTTAACCTCTATCAGAAGTATGGGACAGGAATTGCAGGATGATTTTGCGGTTTCTTCCGCCAGAATTGAAACAAGTACAAAAGGGTTACAAAGAGAATCTGCTGCTATTGCACAAGGAGCCGGTTTAGTTTCTGACAGTTGTAATGTGGTGCAAGGCAAAATTCAGGATACCAAAGAACAGATTTTACAGTTAAACAATGGCGTAAAGCAGTTTGAAATGGCGCTGGGTGAAAATAAAAATAATATGGAAGCCATGAACCGGCAGGTAGATGCGGTTGGCGAAATCATCAGCCAGTCAGGGGCTGTGTTTAGGGACATGGAAGAGCAGATGAACCGGGTTGCCGGTATTGCAAAACAGATTAGCGACATCTCTTTTAATTTAACCATCTTGTCTATAAATGCGGCTGTGGAGGCAGCCCGTGCAGGGGAGGCCGGTGCAGGATTTGAGGTGCTGGCAGCGGAAATGAGGGCTTTATCGGAAAACAGTACCGCCTTTTCCAATCAGGTATCGGATGTGGTAAAGGAAGTATTGGAAGGTGTGGCAAAAACCTCGGAAAGATTTTCAGGCAGCGAGGAGGCTTTTTCACAGTCTGAAAAGTCTATGTCTGAGTTGGCAAACAGTTTTGAAAAACTGAATCATCAGTTTGGGGAATTGTATGGAAATATCGAATGTCAAAACCGCAATGTAAGCCAGATTGACTATATTTTTGCGGAACTTAACCAGAAAGTGGCAGATATGCACAGCAGTTCTTTGGCAAACCAGGATGCGGTAACAGAAATTGCAGATGCCATGACAGTATTTAGCGGCAATGTGGGTGAAATTGTAAAAAACACCCAGAGCGTTTAATTGAAAAAAACGTAGTGGTACATAAAATAGTGGGGCTACAGATTAAATGATTTGTGAACAATCATTGTAATCTATAGCCCCACTTTTTAAGTACCGACGTTTTTTTAGGGTCTGTGACAAGAATTTTTACAATGGTTATGGAAACATAACTATTATTAACAGCCCATTACTTCGTTAACGTTTGCAATAACCTCTTCTTTTTCAAAAGGTTTAGTAATAAATTTCTTCGCACCGCATTTCAATGCTTCGATTAATTTGGATTGCTGACCGGCAGCTGTAATCATAATAGCCTTTACAGAAGGATCAATTTCAAGCAACTGCTTTAAGGCTTCAATACCATCCATTTTCGGCATGGTAATATCGAGGGTAACCAAATCTGCCTTGCGCTGTTTGTAGGCTTCTACCGCCTCTTCGCCGTTGCCGGCTTCTGCGATAACAGAGTATCCTTCTTCTTCCAAAATAGCTTTCAGCATTTTTCTGGACATCTTGGAATCATCTACAAGGAGAATGGTTCCTTTGGAATCTGCTTTTACGTCATAAACAATGTTTTCCTGGGTTGTATAGGAGAAAGGAGTCTGTCCCATTTCTACCTGCGCGTTTACTGCGATAACCAAATTGATTTTGCGGTTCTCAATGTAAATGGGAAGCACATAGAAATCACCATTTACAGTCTGGTTTTTATAGGCAAAAGTAGGTTCCATGTCCAGTTCCATTTCTTTCTGGCTCAGTTCGGTAGCGTATAAACCGCTGTTGATATTGATGAACTCGCAGACTGCATCAAAAGCATCGTTATCTGCAGCAGTATAAGTTTCACCGGAGAAGTTGCTGGCGATGGTAGCAAAAGCGCCTGCGTCTGTTTCCTCTGCAAGGGCGATGGAATAGGTGTCGGCACCTACTGTTTTCTGGCCTGCCAGATAGCAGTAGTCCAGAGATTTTACATGTTGGATTTTTTCAACATAAAAGTCTCTTGTTATGAAGCGGTTGATGTTTCTCACAACCAGACCTGCCAATTCCGTGACATGATGTTTTGCGGAAAAGGCAAAAATAGGAATAAGAGTGTCCAGTTCATCATTTTTAAGTGCTGCCATGTCTGTGTCGGAGAAGCCCTTTTCTTTCTGGAAAATGGAAAGAGTTTTGTCCAAAACGGAAGCGGACAACTTCGTACATTCTGACAGGGATTCGATAAATTGTATGTAAGGATTTCCCTGTTTCTTTAACAATTCATCAATCTGTGCAGAAGTCAAAAGACCTTTTTCTATGGCAATGTCTCCAAAACGTTTATCAAACTGCATCTGCAATTTGTTGATGTTCTCTACTTCCTCCTCTGTTAATAAACCTTCCGCAATAGCGATGGTACCCAACTTTACGCGGACGGACAACTGTTTTTCAATGGCTGCCTTGTATTCGTCGGGTGTAATAATTGCTTTTTCTACGAGATATTTCCCGAATAATTGACTAAACATATAGTGTTCCCTCCCTAATATTTTCTATTATTATACAATATTGTTCAACAAAATACCACTAATAAAAAAGAAATAATTTAAAGTATATTAATAATTGATAAGTTGTGCTATAATTATTCAGGTATCGTTTGCACCAAGAAGATAAAAAAGCAACGATCAGGCAAAGGAAAGGCGGATTATCTGTTTATGAGCAGACTAAGCATTGTTACAAAAGATAAAGCACAGATTACGGTAGAAGCATTGTATAAAGATTTGGAAAGGCGAATCGTGGCAAGTCCGCCCGGGTTGTGTCCGGTGGAATTAACCGGTGCTTTTATCAGAATGTGCATGGCACAGACCTGCGGAAAATGTGTACCATGCCGTGTGGGATTAAAGCAGTTGGCAAGACTATTGGATGATGTACTGGATGGAAATGCCACTATGGAAACCATAGATGTGATTGAATCCACGGCAGAGAGTATTTATTTATCTGCGGATTGTGCTATCGGATATGAAGCCGCAGCTATGGTATTAAAAGGTCTGGAGGGCTACAGGGAAGATTTCGTGGAGCATATTTTGCATGGCCGTTGTATTTGTAACAGTAATCAAAATATACCCTGTGTGGCATTGTGCCCTGCAGGAGTGGATATCCCCGGTTATATTGCCCTTGTAAAAGAAAAGAAATATGCTGATGCAGTCCGGTTAATCCGTAAAGATAATCCCATGCCGGTAGTATGTGCACTGATTTGTGAGCATCCTTGTGAAAACAGATGTAAGAGAGGTATGGTAGATTATCCTATTAATATCAGAGGTTTAAAGAAAGTTGCCATAGATAATGCCGGAGAAGTTCCCATTCCCGAACGCGCCCCGGATACAGGTAAAAAAGTTGCTATTGTCGGCGGCGGACCGGGTGGTTTGAGTGCGGCATATTATTTGTCGCTTATGGGACACAGTGTTACGATTTACGAACAGAGAAAGAAACTGGGAGGCATGCTTCGCTACGGAATACCCAACTACCGCCTGCCCAGAGAAAGACTGGACGCTGATATCAATGCTATTTTGTCGGCGGGAATTGAAGTACATACAGAAGTTTCTATAGGTAAAGATATTTCCATGAAAGAACTTCGCAAGCAGTATAATGCAGTTTATATTGCAATTGGTGCGCATACTGACAAAAAAATCGGATTACCCGGTGAAGAAAATGCAAAAGGCATTATTTCTGCGGTGGAAATGTTAAGAGGCATCGGCGATGATGAGATGCCCGATTACAGCGGAAAAAATGTAGTGGTAATCGGCGGCGGAAACGTAGCCATGGACGTGGCAAGAAGTTCTGTCAGACTGGGAGCAGATACCGTAACGGTTGTTTATAGAAGAACCAAGGGCGATATGACGGCTCTTGCAGATGAAATTGAAGGTGCTATTGCGGAAGGTTGCGAAATTGCGGAACTTATGGCACCGGTGGGCATTGAAATGGATGAAAATAAGAATGTTACGCATCTTGTGGTACAACCCCAGATGATAAGTTCCATCAAAGATGACCGCCCTTCCGTTAGGAAAGCAGATACTGCGGAAAAGAAAATCCCCTGTGATTTGATTGTAGTTGCAATCGGTCAGGGCATTGAGTCAAAATCCTTTGAAGATTTCGGTATTCCCGTAAAACGGGGAGCCATTGAAGCGCTGGATTCCAATGAAATCAAAAATGTCAAAGGAATTTTTGCGGGAGGAGACTGTGTAACCGGTCCGGCTACCGTTATAAGAGCCATTGCGGCAGGTAAAGTGGCTGCGGCAAACATTGACGAATATTTGGGATACCATCATGAAATTAAATGTGATGTGGAAATTCCGAGTGTCACTTTTGAGTTTGGCGGAAAATATGGCAGGATTGCGATTCCCGAGAGAGAAGCAAGCGAGCGCAAGAAAGATTTTGAACCTATTGAACTGGGCATGAGTTGTGAAGAGAGTTGCCAGGAGGCTGGAAGATGCCTCAGATGCGATCATTTCGGCTATGCTTCATTTAGGGGAGGTAGAACTGAAAAATGGTAAATATTACAATTAATAACTGTAAATTGCAGGTGGAAGAGGGAACTACAATTCTGGAGGCGGCAAGAGGAGCCGGCATTGAAATTCCTACTTTGTGTTATTTAAAAGAAATTAACGAAATCGGTGCATGCCGCGTCTGTGTAGTGGAAGTGGAAGGTACGGATAAACTGGTAACGGCCTGCAACAATAAAGTGCAGGAGGGAATGGTGGTACATACCCATTCCGGTAAAGTCAGGAAAGTGCGCAAGGCCAATGTAAAGTTAATCCTGTCCCAGCATGATTTCAGATGTGCCAGCTGTATCAGAAGCGGTAATTGTTCGTTGCAGAAAATTGCAAATGAATTGAATATTAGTGAAGTACCTTACCATATGGAACCGGAAAAAGCAATTGAAAATAAGAAGTTCCCATTGATCAGAAATGCCGAAAAATGCATTAAGTGTATGAGATGTGTCCAGATTTGTGATAAAGTTCAGGATATGCACATTTGGGACATTAAAAATACCGGTGTAAGAACTACCATAGGGGTATGTAACGGAAAAACTTTGGAAGAATCGGATTGTACCTTGTGCGGACAATGTCTGGTAAACTGCCCCGTAGGTGCCTTGCGAGAGCGTGACGATGTAGGAAAAGCACTGGATGCTGTAGAGGATAAAGATATCATAACCGTAGTGCAGATTGCACCTGCCATTAGAGCGGCATGGGGCGAGGCTATGGGAATGGACCGTGACAAAGCAACTATTAATAAACTGGCAGATGCGTTAAAGAAAATCGGATTTGATTATGTGTTTGATACCTGCTTTGCGGCAGATTTGACAATTATGGAGGAAGGAAGCGAATTTCTGGAAAGATTGCCGGAGATTAAAGAAAGCAGATTGCCAATGTTTACTTCCTGTTGTCCGGGCTGGGTGAGATTTGTAAAAAGCCAGTATCCCCATATGGTAAAAAGGCTGTCTACGGCAAAATCACCGCAGCAGATGTTTGGCGCCATTACCAAATCTTACTATGCGAAACTGCTTAACGTAGACCCGTCCAAAATTTTCTGTGTGTCGATTATGCCTTGTATTTCGAAAAAGCAGGAATGTGACCTTCCGAATATTAATGCTACGGAAGGTCAGAAGGATGTAGACGTGGTTTTGACAACCAGGGAACTGACCAGAATGTTAAGGGCCTACCATATTAAGCCCGAGGCTTTAACGGATGTGGAATTAGACAGACCCTTAGGAAAATATACCGGTGCGGGTGTTATTTTTGGCGCAACCGGAGGCGTGATGGAAGCGGCGCTCCGCTCCGCATACTATCTGGTAAGTAAACAGAATCCGCCTGCGGATGCCTTCAAAAATATCCGTGGCAGGGAAGGCTGGAAAGAAGCGGAATTTGACATTAACGGTACGGAGATTAAAGTTGCAGTGGTAAGCGGACTTGGTAACACCAGAAAACTTATGGAAGCAATTTGCAAAGGTGAGGCAGTATATGACTTTGTAGAAGTGATGTCCTGCCCCGGCGGCTGTATAAACGGTGGCGGTCAGCCCATTCATGACGGTTGCGACATGGTAGAAGACAGAACGGAAGTTTTGTATGGTCTGGATGAGATAAATGAACTGCGATTCTCTCATGAAAATCCCGCTGTCCTTGAATGTTATGAATCTTTCTTAGGAAAGCCCTTATCACATGTTTCGCACAAATTACTGCATACGGAGCATGAGACAAAAGAACAATTTGAAACTGTTTAACTAACGGAAGATGGGGAAGATAAGTATGGGTAAACAAAAGACAAAAATAATGAAACGGGTACAGTGCATATTGGGCTTTATGATGGTAGGTGCATTTCTGTTCTTTGTGTTTGGGGAAATCTGCCTGCCGCCTGAAAATGGCTGGGAAGAGAGTACCTTTCATGTGTTCGATGTACCGTGGGAGCAGGTGCTTGCAGACGGAAGCAAAGTAGCGGTTACTGTTCCGGGAGAATGTGAAACGAAGCAGGGAGAGTGGGTAACCATTGAAACTATGCTTTCTGCGCAGCAGGAGGAAACCTGGGTTTGTGTCCGCAGTATGCAGCAGGATATGAAGATTTACGTAGGCGAAGAACTGCGCAAAGAATATTCCACCCTGAAAACGCAGCCCTTTGGAAAAACAAGTACCATGACCTATGTGTTTTTTCCGCTCTATGAAGGGGACGGAGGCGAAACTCTTCGCATAGAGTTTATAAGTGATTCCTCTTATTCAGGTTATGTAAGCGAAATGTATGCAGGGGATATGTATGATATATCAAAGCATTTTTATTCCCTGTATGCCCCTTCTGCGATTGTAGCAGCCCTGATGGTTCTGGTGGCAGTGATTGTTATCTTGGGTAGTATGTTTGTACAATTTTTCTACAAGAGGGATGTGGAACTGTTGTATCTTGGAATTGCCATTTTGATTGCAGCTACATGGCTTCTTATGGAATCAAAACTACGTCAGTTTGTATTGCCTAACAGTTCGGTGGCTATGCTGATGGGATTTTTGATGATTGCCATACTTCCTTACCCTTTTATGTCATACATCAATAACATACAAAAGAACCGTTATCAGGGCGAGTATTTGGTAATCGGTATCGGCTCCATAGTTAATATTGCGGTTGTGGTAAGTTTACAGGTGCTGAATATCAAGGATTTCTTTGAGACCATGGCATTTTCCCATATTATGATTCTGGCGCTGATTGCCACCATGGCGGTTACTATTGTGCTGGACGTTATAAAAGGCTATGTAAGAGACTACCGTGAAGTTGCAATCGGATTTGCGGCGCTGATGTTTGCGGGTGTGTGTGAAATCGGTTTGACTTATATCGTAGATGCACAACTTAATGGTATTGCGCTTTGCATAGGTCTTGTAATATTGCTGATGGCAGCAGGCTTAAAAACAATCCGTGATATGTTTAACATCGAAAAAGAAAAGCAGATTGCCATTGCTGCCAGTGAATCCAAGGCACAATTTCTGGCAAATATGTCCCATGAAATCCGTACTCCCATCAATACGGTAATTGGTATGAATGAGATGATTTTGCGGGAAAATAAAGACGATACCATAGAAGAATATGCGTACAATATAAAAAGTGCCAGTCAGATGCTGCTGAGCCTGATTAATGATGTTTTGGATTTTTCCAAAATCGAAGCGGGCAAACTTCAGATTGTGGAAAACGATTATTATCTTGCATCTATGCTGAATGATGTAATACTGGGAACCCAAACCCGTGCGAAACAGAAAAATTTGGAAGTGAAACTGGAAATTGACGAGACTATGCCGGCTATGCTCCGGGGAGATGAAATCCGAATTAAGCAGATTTTGAACAATCTTTTATCCAACGCCGTAAAGTATACGGAAAAGGGAAGCGTGTCCTTTAGCGCCAAAGGGTTACGGGAAGAAAACAGTTTTTCTTTGGTACTTTCTGTTGAAGATACCGGTATGGGAATTAAGAAAGAAGATATGGACAATCTTTTTGCCAGTTTCCAACGTCTGGAATTGGCTAAGAACCGCTACATAGAAGGTACGGGGCTGGGGCTGAATATTACCAAGCGCTTAGTGGATATTATGAAGGGTAGCATTGAGGTAAAGAGTGAGTATGGAAGCGGAAGCTGCTTTACGGTCATACTTCCCCAGCAGATTGTGGATGATAGTGCCATGGGAAAAGTCGGTCAGAGACGTAAGCCAAAGGATGCCGTGGTACAAGAGGCGCAAAAACAACCTTTACATATACCGGATGCCAAAATTCTGGTGGTAGATGATACAAAGATGAATTTGATTGTTATCACGGAACTTTTAAAGCGGACTCACGCACAGTTGGATTCGGCAAGCGGCGGCAATGAATGTCTGATGAAGACAAAACTGAAAAAGTATGATTTGATTTTGATGGATCATATGATGCCCCAGCCTGATGGAGTGCAGACACTTCACATGATTCGTGAGGATGGAGAAAATATAAACCAAAAAACACCCATTGTTGTATTGACTGCTAACGCAATTGAAGGAATGAAGGAACAATATTTGCGGGAAGGCTTTGCAGATTATCTGTCAAAACCGGTGGAAGGAAATAAACTGGAAGAAATGTTGGCAAAGTTTTTGGGTTAGCGTGAAGAAACCCATCTGTTTTGAGGATGGAAGATAGAAAAACAGAATGTAGAATGCGCAGGATGTTGTGAAACGTCCTGCGCATTTTCAGTTGATGCGGAATGGGAATCTTAGAAACTTGTAAAGTGTATTTATAAAAATTAGCGATGAAATGTGATTTACATTAACAATTATCTTAGTGTATAATAAATAAAATGGGTTGATTATGCCTTGCAAATGTGCGATAAAGAAGAGGAATGAAAATAAGGTGAACGAAAGAAAAACATTAAAGGCAACAAGAGTGATACTTTATGTTTTGGCAGCCGGTGCCTTTGCAGTGGCTTTTTCTGCGTACCTTTATTTCAATTCTATTTATCCGGACAGTGTGGATACAGATACTTTTGGACATTTGTTTAAGAGCAATTACCTTTATCACTCATTGAAAGAGGGAACATTGTACCCTATATATACAGAGTATTGGTATAATGGCATGGAATTGTTCCGCTATTGGCCGCCCCTTGCTTATTATGCGTTGTCTTTGTTGCAATTTTTTACAGGGGGAGATGTGCTGACCGCCTTTTATCTGTTTGCAGGCGTTGTATATTTTGTGAATATGACGGGCTGGCTTTTGGTGGGAAAAAGCGAAGGAAGGCTGGGAATGGCCTTTTTGGCAGGAAATTTATATTTTTTCTGCCCGGATAATATCAGAATTTTTATGGCGGAAGGAAATATTCCCAGAATTTTTATCAATGCCCTGTTGCCCTTTGCTTTTTATTGTGTGTGGGAGTGCCTGCATTATAAAAGGTGGAAAAAACTGATTGGGCTGACGGTGATAATTTTCTTGATTACCACATCCCACTATATGATAGCGGCTATGACAGGTATTGCTATCTTTGTTTTCTGTGGGGTGTACTGTATCCTGAATCAGGAATGGAAAGGAATTGTGTACATAACAATAAACTTGGGGTGTGCATATCTGGCATCGGGTATCTTTTTGATTCCTGGTCTGACCGGCGGGGGACTTACCAGTCAGAACTCAGAGGCTTCCATTGCTACCATTAATCAGTGGGCACAGGAAGCGTTAAAGTCGTTAAATCCCTTTTTCAGAGATGGTGAAGGGTATATCCGTAGTTTTTATTTTGGTATAGTGATTTTCGTTATTATGCTT
Source organism: Lachnospiraceae bacterium (assembly GCA_017468395.1). Taxonomy (GTDB): domain Bacteria; phylum Bacillota; class Clostridia; order Lachnospirales; family Lachnospiraceae; genus Acetatifactor. The sequence goes on from JAFUIR010000014.1 coordinate 127,549, forward strand.
TTGGGAGTAGTGGCTGCCAACAAAAAAACAGGGGCAGGCTTTATTTCCACATTGTTTATTTTTGTATGTACTACCACATCGGCAGCTTCCGTAGTAAGAATGCTTCCCATGAGTCAGGTGTTTTGGATGCAGCGTTTTGTGCCCATGGCAATGTGTATCTTTTTTCTGACCATGACCATGTGGAAGGAACTGAAAAGGCACGTAGTTTTACTATTTACTCTGGCATTGCTGGCAGATGGTTTTATGACTTTTTCGCTGTTGGCAGAAGTTAGGGACGAGCCTGTGGAAGAACTGGTAGAGCGGGATATGAGTCAATATATGTTGGCCGAAGCGGTAGAACTGACGGAAAACAGGCTGGGGATTTTGGATAACAGTACATGGGGAGCGGTTCCCAGTTGGTATCTGAGCAAAGACATGGATGAAAACAGCGTACAGTACAGTTTCGGCTGGGCGTATCAGGGTGCCGAAACCCTGAATAATATTGTAAGTATCAACGAAGCGGCTCAGGGAAGTTTTTTTGAGTATGTATTTGACCGGTTGCTGGAACTGGGAGATGATACGGTTCTGGTGGACAAAAAAATGGTTGCAGAGGCAGACCTTGGTGCTTTGAAAAGAGCCGCAGAGGAAATCGGATATAGTCTTTATGGGGAAAATGCCAAAGTACTGTTATACCATTTGGAGGAAGCGGAGGGAACCTTCGGGGTTATCAAACAGTACCGCAGTATTGCCATTGGTAAACATGCACAGGTATTTTGTTACATATATCCCCAGTTCGGATATGGTGAAAGCACCTGTCTGGATGAATATACCTTGGAAGAACTGCTTGCGTATGAAAAAATATATTTGTCCGGTTTTGAGTATAAGGACAAAGAAGCAGCAGAAGACTTGCTGCGGATGCTGGCAGAAGAGGGTGTGCAAATTTATATTGATATGCAGCACATTCCCGAAAATAAAATTACGGGTAAATCGGAGTTTTTGGGTGTGTATGCCCAGTATGTGGCATTTACGGAAAAATTCCCTGTGCTTTCCAACGATAACGGTTCCCAGTTTAAACTGGATTTTAAGATGGCGGGATATGATGCGTGGAATACGGTGTATTTATCGGGAGCCTCCGAAAAAATCAAGCAGGCTTATTATGACGATATTACCAGACTGACTTATGTGGCGCAAAATGGCACACCGAATATTACCTTTTTAGGTTTTAATATGATTTATTATTATCATGAAAACAGATTGCCGGAGCTTTTAACGTTTTTAAACGAAGTTCTTGATGAAGAGCCCGGTCAGATATGTGACAGTGAGTTAGTACCCATAGAGGTTGTGTATGAAAGTGATAAAGTGACGGTTACATCGGCTAAGGATGGCGTAAATACCGGTATTGCGGCACTGGACTGCTTTGTAAAGGCAGAAAATCCGGATATGGATAGCCAGAGTAATCTCTTGTTGGTGGATAACGGAACAACTGTTTTTGAAGTGAAATATGCAGATTTGAAATTAGGCGTGATAGTCTCTGTGATAGGGGTTGCAGGATGCTGTCTGCTTTGGGGAGTGTTGTTAGGACTTCGCAAGGAGGGAGACCAAAGATGAAAATGTTAGGATGGATATGCGTGTGGGCATTATCATGGATACCCACCGTAATAGGCATGCCGGAAAGCGAAGCAGTGGCAGCGCTGCAGGAAGTAGTTTTGGATGACGGTTCAACTGTGGAGATTATTAAAAATTATGTATATTCCCAGGAGTATGAGGAAGATATTGTATTTGAACAGACTCCAACAGGAGAAGTTTCCGCAGAAGATGGGGAAAAAGTGTACATAACCGTCAGTATGGGAAAAGAGCCGGATGAAAATCTGGCAGATGCAACCGAAGGAGTAGGAGGTGTCAGTTCCTTTGGTATTGCGGCTTATTTGTCGGAGGAAGATACAAACGCAAGTAATTCTTCCATCACTTCTTTAGTGGGAATCAATTGGGATAATGTTCCTTTTTCTTATGAATACGTATATGATAATTCTGAAAGCTGCTGGAACTGGGGAATGTGGAAAGACGGTGTATGCTATAAGAGCCCTCCGGGTGAGTACAATACGGACGTCAGACATTTGATGCAGTTTTATTGTGATGGGCACTATGTATATCTGCGCATTGTGTTTGCAACGGTTTATGCTTATGATGCCTGCGGAGATAACTATTTGTTCTATTTGGACGGAGAGCAGACACAGTATCAGTTGGCTTTGGAGGGGGAAGAGAGTATTACCGGAAAGACGGAAGATTTGGGACCCGGTACACACCAGTTGGTGGTAGAACACGTGGATTCAGGACTGTCCGGAGAAGCGGCAACCGGTGCCATAGCGTATCTTTTGAAAAGTGAGGATGCGAACACCGAGGTGCAAATGAAGATTCCCTTGGGAGAAATGTGGAACCAGAATACAGTTATTGACCTGGAAAATTTAAATACCATAGAGTTTCGTTGTTATCCTTTGATGTATCACAATCTTACGGCATCAGGTGCCAGTACATTTCCGTGGTTAGGGGCAGCAGCGGCAATGGTAATTATTCCGGGAAGTACGATATTATTAAAAAGGCGTGGAAAAAAGAAGGTAAAAAAGCCGGATGAAAAGAACATATAAATGGCAGTTTCATTTCAATGCCATGCATAATATGACGCCGGAAAATGAAGAAAACAAGCATACCCATTCGTTTCTGGTAATATTGTGGATGGAAGTAGCCGAGATGGATATGGAAATGCAGAATTATTGTGAAAAGGCGTTGAAACAGTATCTCGGACAATATAATGGTACATATTTAAACGAACTTAACAAGTTTCAGGGAAAAATTCCCACTATTGAAACGATTTGTGAGACTTTGTATTACGATACGGAAAAAATTGCAGCGGTTTATGGCATGGAACAGATTCAGATGGAAGTGGGAGACAGCCCGGTTGCTTTATTTGTTATGGGAAAAAAACTGCTGCTGGGAGGAACGGGTCAGATTGTGCCGGATGAACTGTTTGAGGAATACAAAGCACAGTTAAAAGAATCATAAGAAGGCTGTGGTGTAAACGATGAATTTGATGATGCTTGTTCTGTTTATGCTAATCTGGGCATATGCAATAGGAGTATTTTACAGAAAAAAGCAAAGTTTCTTTTTCTTTTTTGTGGGCTGCGTAGGCCTGTTTGTGTTTTTGTTTATAGTTTTGGAACCGGTATTGACTGCCCCCTTGGCAAAAGCGGTATGTTACATGACGGGGCTGGTAGGCAAAATGACAGGTGTTTTTTCTGCCTACAGCAGTTACGGTATTTTATTTATTGAGGCCCAGAGCGGTCCGGTTTCCCTGTATGTTGATTTTGAATGTGCGGGACTTGTAGAAATATTGGTATATGTGTGTCTGCTACTGTTTTTTCAGGCGTACAAGTGGTATGAAAAAATTTTTGTGGGAGTAGCAGGAGTTTTAGGTATTGTAGCCGCAAATGTGCTGCGTCTGGTGGTAATCTGCATTATTATCCATTTTGGAGGTAACGATGTTTATTATCTTGCCCATACCATTGTGGGAAGATTTGTATTTTATCTGTTTACCATTACATTGTATTTTTACGTGTTTACCAGAAGACAGATCAGGCAGCAGCGTGTAGGAGAGTTTGAATATAATGACAAAAATGACTAGTATTATCTGGTATTGGGCAGCGTGGGTTATCATCCCCCTTGTACTGGAAATCGTGCCGAATGTTATTTGTTCGCTGGTCTTATTATGGAAAAAGTTGTTTCTCATGCATAAAGAAAAAGAGTTGTCGGAATTTAAGCCGGTTATCACATTGATAGTTCCGGTGTACAATTCACAAGCTACGTTGTACCGTTGCATCCAGTCCATTAGGGAGTCGACGTATCCTACAGAATGCATGGAGGTACTGTTGGTGGACAACGGCTCCAGGGACGACAGTTTTAAAGAGTTCCAGAGGGCACAACTGGATTTCCCGGATTTGGGAATGTGGTGGATGTATTCAAGGCAGGGAAAGTCTAAGGCACTGAATAAAGCGATTTTTAACAGTAACGGTAAGTATATTATCAATATTGACAGTGATGGAATTTTGCAGAAAGATGCACTCGCCAATATGATAAGACGGTTTGAAAATTATCCCAACATTGTATGTATGACGGGTGCTATTTTAATTGAACCGGCACTAATTGAAAAAACAGAGAAGTTTTGGCTGAGGCAGTTTCAGAAGATGGAATTTGTGGAATATACCCATGCTTTTTTGGCAGGACGAAATTTGGAATCCCAGTTTCATAGTCTGTTTACTTTGTCCGGTGCTTTTTCGGCATTCAGAAAATCAGTTTTGCTGAAAACTTTTTTGTACAACACCAATACTATATGTGAGGATGCCCATCTGGCTTTTCAGATTAGGGATATTTTAAAGAAAGAAGTTTTGTTCTGTCATGACGCATTGTTTATGGTAGACCCCATAGAAAGTATTAATAAATTTTATACACAGAGACAGCGCTGGCAGATTGGTGAACTGGAAGTTACCAATATGTTTATGAAAAATAAGTTGCGTAACCCTATTGGGGGGTATTTTAAAAGTTCCAGTATGCGCGTGTTGATTCAGGACCATACTTTTGCTTTTCCGCGTATGATTTGGTATTTTGCGCTGATTGTACTCGGATGCTTTAATTATGATTTTTCCAATATCATATTAGTAAATGTTTTAATTTATGTATTGTATGTTTTCGGGGCTCTGTTGTATTACGGGAATATTATATCTTTCTTGAACCCCTTTAAAGACATAAGAAAGTATTATGCAAGGAAGATAGGATATGTAGTGCTTTTGCCACTATATAATACCTTTGCGTTTTTTATCCGTTTTGCAGGTATGATTAACTCCATTAAGAGGAAAAGTTCATGGAAGACAAAGACATTTACTGATGAAAAAGGTGAAATTTCCGGCACAATGAAAATTGATTTTGAAATTATAAAAGCCATTCGCAGAAAGGTAAAAAATTTATTGGAAGAACCGGAGGAAGTAGAATGCTATACAGACAATACAAATACAAATTCTACCTGAACATGAATCATTCCATAGAAATGGGAGGGCAGCAGGGCGCCATTCATTCCCATACATGGGAAATGTCCATGGGAATTATGGTGGATGAAAATTTATTTGTCAGTTTTTCCGAGATTGAGCAATGCGTCAGCGGACTGTTGGACAAATATCAGGATAAGTATTTAAATAGTGTGGCACCATTTAACGTGATAAACCCTACGTTGGAAAATGTGTGCGATTATATGTTTGAATTTTTGCAGGAGGAACTGGAAAAAAGGGGCTGGACGCTCTTGATTTTGGAGATGAGCGAAACCCCTTCCCGTGTTTATCAGGTCAGCGGTATTAATACCCGTGACGATTTTACTTTTGTTTAAACTTCATCGGATATCTCTTTTTTTCGGGATGCTTTGAGGGCTGTTATTAACAGCCCTATTATAATGCCCAAAACTGTGCAAAGAGATATCAGTTCACCCAGACGCCAGGAAAGCGGTTCCTTAAAGAACACAGAGACTTCTCCGTCAAAGTTTGCGGGAATTTCCAGGCAGATAACATTGTTGGTTCCCTTTTTTAGGGGCAGTGTCAGGTCGCCGGAAACCGCTGTGTAGCCCTCATAATACAAAAGAGGAAGTTCCACATAGCCGGCAGAGGTTTGTCCGGTAATGTGCATAGATATATTGGTGCCGTTTTTGACATAGTCAGTAATTTCGATATCATCCTGCGGTGTGGGAGCGGTAGTATTCAACCGGGAAAGTACAGTGCCTGTGGGAAGATATTCTTCCGAGCCAAGAAGCATACTGTTTAAATCGGTGCTTGCATAGGGGCGGTAGAGATCTCCGCGGTTTAAAAGGTCGTAATAGAACCAACAGGTGGAGGTGATAAAAAAGCACAGGAGAAGTCCCATAATAAAAGTCATTTTCTCTTTTTTAAATTGTTTATGTGCAAGAAGCAGGGTACCACAAGTAACCATAACCAGAAAAAGTGTGGCAATGGTAAGGAAACGCCAGGGGAATTGCAGGTTGTATACCATGGTAGTAAATAACTTACTTGAATCCGCCAAAGAATTCCAAGGGAAAATATTTGTAGACATATAAAGGGAAAGCACTGCCAGCAGGGCGGAAAAACAGGTAAATTTATAAAGCGTTCCTTTTTCACCGGACAGTGTGGTGCAAAAACGCAGGTAGAAGAAAAGCAGTAACCCGATAAAAAGGGTAAAACCTGCGCCCATAGGCATTTCACCTGCCATACCACCGGCGGTAACAGCAGAACTGCCGATACCATTTTGAAAGATAGGAAACAACTGTGCAATATAAGCGCCGGCACTTTGAATGGGAGTACTGTACCAGTTTGGTGAATTCATCACAAAATCCCCACCAAAATAACTAAGGAAGGGCACAAGGAAGTTCAGGTTTAAAAGGACTGTAACAAAAGCAGCCAGACATAAGGTCAGGAAAATGCGAAGATTGCAAATTTTCTTTACCATAATCAGGCAGGCAAAAATAATGAAAATGCCTACCATCTCACAACTGATAACGTGGGACTGGATGATACCGGTAAGCCCCAGTGCCGGGAAAATGAAATTTTTCCAATAGCCCTTTTGTGCCGGATCTTCCGTAAAAATGCGGTAGAAGCCATACAAAACCAAGGGCATAAAAGTAAGAGCCGTATATTCTCCAACGGAGCAGCGCAGGTATACATTGCTGAGACGATAGGGCGCCAAAGTATAAAGGAATGCGCCAATAAGACCAATCCGGTTACTTTGGAAAATTCCCTTAAAGCATTTCCAGGAAATCCACACCGTGGCAAAATTTATAACGAACACATAGGCTTTATAGGATTCCATAAGAGAAAAGCCTGCAAGACGCAAAAGAGCCGGGATATGCAACAGAATATCCCCGTAAAAAACACCTACGGCGTAACCGTGTCCATTAGCCCAGAAAGGCTGGATTTTTACAGGAAAAGTACCCTGCATTAAACCTTGCGCAAGCCCCTCTATTCTGGTGATATGGAAAGGCAGGTCATGGCCGGATGAGATGTAATCTGTAAATAAGGGATAGCAGGATGCTAAGGTTATAAGTGTCAGCCAGAGAATATTTTTTCTGACAGACAGATTGGAAACATAAAAATAGTAAATCAAAAGAACAATCAGACATCCCGCAAGAGTAATAAAAATATTGCGGATATGGTAAATGGGTGTCTGGGTAAGTTCAATTTGCTCAATACACAAAGAACCCTGTCCACAATATTCCGTAATGATTTCCAGGTCTTCAACCCGTTTGGTAAGACGGAACGTGAATGTAACAGAGGTTTGTTCTTTGGGCAGCGCTATCCGGTAGGAACTGCTTAACTGGGAACTTGTCAGGGAATTGGAAAATACATAGCAGGAGTTTCCGTCGGTGTCTGTGTGATAATTCAGTGTCACGGAATATGTGCCATGGCCTACTTCCACATAGGGACCGTAGGTAAAAGTCTGGGCACCGGTAGAAATCCCATTTCCCGCTGCAGTGGCAAAGTAAGAAGAATCAATATAATAGGCATCTTCCACCAGTTCGCCGATACGGTTAGACAGACTACCGGCAGAAAACTGTTTGACACCCTCACTTTTAAAAGTAATATAGGAATTTACCGCATATGTAATAAATAAAAGTTCAATAACAAGTAAAAAAACAAGATATTTCTTGGGAGATTTTTTTATCATAAGTAACTCCTTAAACTCTTTTGTAATAGATAATGTTTAATTGTTATTATAAGGGAATTGTGGAGAAAAGGAAAGAGGGGGCGGGGGGAAAGAATTGTAAAACGTATGCAAAAGTAGTGTGTATGTAGTATAATAGTAGCAAAGACTACGGCCTGGTAGTCTTCGCTGCAAATAAGAACAGAAAGGACAGAAAGGATAAAAAAAAGGTAGTACGTTATCGAGATAAAGTCCGTATTATGGTACATATAGGAATGTATACTGAAGCCAAGATAAGTGATTAAAGGTAGTAATTAAACACTTATTCTTGGTTTCTTTTAAAATAGATTAAACGATAAGGAGATTTTGAATATGGCACTTTACGATTGGAACCATGATGGCAAGAAAGATTGGCAGGACACTTATATTGAATATCAGATTTATAAGAATTCAACAGGACAGAGGAATAATTCTTCCTATACGTCAAGTAATGGAATATCTACATTCGGTGCTATTTTGAGTACAGTAGGTGGATTGTTTTTGGGAGCTTTGATAGTTGCATTATTTGCCGGGGATAATGTAGAGAATGTGCCGGTGGTTATTACAATTATTCTGTGGGGTATATGTAGTTCGATGTTGGCAGTGTTTTGTGAGAATCATGGAATATAAGAGAGGCTATAAAAAGCAGAGTTTGGGTACAGTAGGTGTTTTATGAAAAATAATAGGAAGTAAATATAATACGCCGATTCGGCGAGGATATGTATGTGGTTACTATGATAAAGTAATTGGTTTTATGAAAACACTGAATTGTAAGGAGGAAGCCTATGGACAGTGCAAGGGTAATGGAAAGAATGTATTATATTATAGACGGTAGGGGGAACTATTACCGCACAAACGAAGAGGATCAGTTGATTGTGTCTCGAGATAGAGAAACTGCGGATTTGTTTGAATTAAAAGAGGCCAACAAACGGATTAATAATGGGAGAAAAATGTACTTTTATTCTATTTTGCCTGCTGATACGGGTACGTGTTGGCAGAGTAAGGTGCAGAGTGAAGTGGCGGCGTGTAGAGAAGACGGTCGGGAAGATGAAAAGGTAAAAGCGGTGGAAATGGTGGAAACGGAAAATGACACAGCATCGATTTATCCATATGATTTGGACCGGTTAGACTGGAAAGAATATTTGCTGCACTTTAGTTATGTGGTTTCCGGACTAAAAAAGTATCAGGATAAGTTAAATAATGAATTGTCGGAAGTGGATATGTGCATTTGTGATTTGATGCATTATTTGGAGTTGTATGACTTGGAAGATGCGGACTACATAAAGGCGGCTGATTTAATTAAACAGAATCGCGAAAAGAGGCGGGGTATTAAGGATAAAGCGCTGATGGTCGATTACTTTCAGAAGGCAATAGGTACAAATGCGAATTTGGCGAAAGCGAAGGAGGCACTTACACTTATCAATAAACTGGATCACAGAACTTATAAACCGCGTGTGCTTTCGGAAATATTTACGGATGCACAGATTTCTACAAAAAGAAAAAAGCAATTTGCGCAGTCTGAGGAAGAATGTTTGACACAGAAAGAGGAAAATGTTGTAATTATGGAAAACATGGAAAGAAGAGAAACTGTTTTTGACAAAGGAGAAAATGATTGGGGGCGCTTTGTGTCAGAGCAGATGGGATTTTTTACGGATGCAAAACAATATGTTTGTAATCTGCAAATTACTTTAAGCGAGTTGGACGAAGAGATTGAGCAAGTATTATATCAGATAGAGGAAGCCAACTATAATGTAGCGCAAGGATATAAAGTGTTCAAATTGCTGAAAGATTTGCGCAACGAGAGAAAGAAAATGGCAAAAGAACTGGAATGCGTGCAGACCATCGCACAATGTTTTGACTGTGAAGCAATGCGGGATGCATACCAGTATTGCGCAGACAGAATTAATGAGATACAAGGAGTGGTTTAAGAATTATTTGTTGCATTTCAGATTGTGAGAAAACTGTTTTGAAGGGAGATAAGAGATGATTTATATAACAGGCGATTGTCACGGCAATTTTGAACGATTTAATATAGATATTTTCCCGGAACAGGCAGAAATGACCAAGAGCGACTATGTGATTATTTGCGGAGATTTTGGCGGTGTGTGGCACAAGGGCGAAGAGAGCAAAGAGGAGACAAGGGTACTTGATTGGCTGGAGTGTAAGTCATATACCACGCTTTTTGTGGATGGCAATCATGAAAATTTTGACCGTTTGTATAATTATCCTGTGGAAGAGTGGCATGGCGGAAAAGTACACAAAATCAGGAATTCAGTAATTCATCTGATGCGTGGCCAGGTTTATAAGATTGATGGGAAGAAAATATTTACTTTCGGTGGAGCACAAAGTCATGATATCGATGATGGTATTTTGGAAATGGATGATCCGGATTTTATAAAAAAGAAATTTGAGTTAGATTTATTTCAGGCATTTTACCGTATTAATCACCTTAGTTGGTGGGCGCAGGAATTGCCCTCTGAGGAAGAAATGGCAGAGGGAATCAAGAATTTGGCATCCTGCGGAAATACCGTGGACTTCATTGTGTCACATTGTTGCCCGACAAGTACTCAGGCTCTGATTGGCGGTGGAATGTTTACACCCGATATATTGACGGATTATCTGGAGAAAGTGCGCCGGAATGTGCACTTTAAAAAGTGGTTTTTCGGACATTATCATAATAATAGAAATGTAAATGCAGAAGAAATTCTTCTTTATGAACAGATTATTAGGATTTCGTAAGAATAAAGCTTCCTCAGCATGTAAAAAAGGCGGTATAAGCTGAAAAGCGTGCATTTTGCATAGCACTATGGTATAATATATGAAACACTTTTAATGTATTACATTATAAAGGATGGATGCTATGCGAAACAAAAGAATGAGTACTATAATAACAACAATAATATTGTTAGTTAACACTATTTGTCTTTTTTTGTTGTACATAGTGGCAAGCTTTACCATGACTTCTTTAATGAAAGAGTCGGAGATTGAAAATCTTCACGCAATGTTGAAGATGGAAACAGGCATTATAGAAGAGTATATCCATCATCAGGAGGATATGCTTATTGCATACAGCAATGAGCCTGTAGTTATAGAGTTTTTAAAAAATCCGGCGGATGAAGAGAAAAGAAACTTGGCCCAGGAGCACACCAAGGAATATTATGACCGGCTGGATAATTGGGAAGGCTTGTATATAGGCGAGTGGGATACCCATGTCATTGCCCATTCAAGTCCCGAGTACATCGGTATGGTTACCAGAGAGGAAGGGGCTTATCGGAAACAGTTGCAGGATGCAATGACGTCAAGGAACGGACTTTACAATGCGGGGATTATTGTGTCTCCGGCATCGGAAAAGTTGATATTATCTTTGTATTGTCCGGTTTATGACTATGACGGCAAAACCATATTGGGGTATGTGGGCGGTGGTCCGTATGTGGAGGCACTTGATGAATTACTGCATTCTGCACAGGATGAAACCACAAGGCATTATATGATAAACGTAACGTCCGGAATATACATTTTTGCCGAAAACAAAGATCTGATAGCAACAGAGATTAAGGATAATATGTTACTTTCCATTATAAAAACCCTTGCCGCTGAAAAGAACCTGCTTAACGGCAGTAAGGAATATGTAGATGAATTGGAAGGAAAATCCATAGCTGCGTATCAGTATCTCCCGGAGTATGGTTGGGCGGTTGTTGCGTACAACAGCGAAAAGAACGTTTACGCAGACGTTACCACAAATATGCTCATACTGGGCGTAATATGTATTGCATCGGATATAATGATAGGGCTTTTGTCATGGGCGTTTATCCGGAGAAGTACGAAGCCCCTTGAATACGTGGAGGAATCCATTGTTCAACTGAAACAGTTAAAACTTGAGAAACAGCATAAACTTGACAAATATATAAATTGCGAAAGTGAAATCGGACAAATAGCTACCGCAATCGATTCTTTGTATGACTCTATCAAAGAAATGTTGGAGATAGAGAAGGAAAAACAGATGGCCATAGCAGCCAGACAATCGCAGGCCAAATTCCTTGCCAGCATGTCGCACGAAATACGTACGCCTATTAATACCATAATCGGTATGAATGAGATGATTTTGAGAGAGAATCAGGATGAAGATATTGCAGAATATGCCCATAACATAAACAGCGCAAGCCGGATGTTACTGGGGATTATCAATGACGTACTTGATTTTTCCAAAATTGAGGCAGGTAAACTCCAACTGGTAGAAAAAGCGTATCCTGTGGGAACTATGATAAATGATGTAGTTTTGGGGATTACCAACCGTATTAAAGATAAAGGATTGGAGTTAAAACTTGAAATAGATGAGAGCATTCCTTCTGCGCTGATGGGAGATGAAATCCGAATAAAGCAGATACTGAACAATCTGTTATCTAACGCCTTCAAATATACAGAAAAGGGCCGGATAACATTTACTGTGCAGGGAGTACAAAAGGAACAGGATTTTGGGCTTAAAATTTCTGTTGCAGATACGGGAATCGGTATCAGGCAAGAAGACATTGAAAAACTTTTTGACAGTTTCAAGCGACTGGAAATTGAGAAAAACCGACATATTCAGGGAACGGGATTGGGACTCAATATTACAAAACAGTTGATTGATACTATGAATGGTACAATTGAAGTCCAAAGTGAATATGGGGCAGGCAGTTGCTTTACCGTATGGTTGCCACAACAGATTGTTGATGAAACGCCTATGGGAAATTACGAAGAAGCGTGCAAACATATCAGGGAAGAACAAAATAAGGGGAAAAGGGTGCTTTATGCTCCGAATGCCAATATACTTGTAGTAGATGATAATAAGATGAATCTTACAGTTATTCAGAGTCTTCTTAAGCGCACGGAGATTCGGCTGGATTGTGTAACAAGCGGAAAAGAGTGCCTGAATATGACGAAGAATAAAAAATATGATTTAATATTGATGGATCATATGATGCCGGAAATGGATGGCATTCAGGCCTTTCATATTCTTCAAAATGACGACACGAACCCCAACCAGAAAACAGCAGTTGTGGTTCTTACTGCGAATGCAATTGCCGGTATGGCAGAGGAATACCTAAAAGAAGGATTTGCCGGTTATTTCCCCAAACCGATTACGGGCGATAAACTGGAAGAAATGATTGCAAAGTTTGTCGATGGGGAATTCCGATAATCATTTAGAAGGGAAAAACAGTATAGTTTAAAATAAAGCGGTTTGTGGAATGTTTCCATGAACCGCTTTGTTTGCAGGGCCTCCCGGTATTTAGGGGGGCTTTTTTGTGTAGAAAAATGAAAAATATTTTATTTTCAAAACGAAACATGTATAGTATAATGAAAATAAAGACTACAAAAACATAGTCGCCAACTGGCGGCAGAAGTCAGTATGCTTTAATGGGAAATATGCCAGGTAAAAAATCTTGGCGAGGGCACTAAGTGTTTGAAATATGTAGGTGAAGTAATTTGAAAATATAGTTTGGTGGCACGGCAAGAAGTTGCTTTTTTGAAAAATTCTAGGAAAATCAAGGGTTGTGTGAGTTTGAGAGGGGATTTTTATACCAGATTTAAGCCAGATTTTATGTGATTTGGGGCTGTGACATGGCGGAAAAATAGCAAAATGGTATAATTAACAGATAACTTTATTAATTCAATAGTATGTTGAAGGAGGATTATGGGATGACCGATCAAGAATATAACCTGTATATTGAAAACTATTTAAAGAATGATAAAACCCAAAGTGCGATAATGCTAATTGCTCCTTGGGGGATGGGGAAGAGTTATTATATTCAGAACAGTCTTATTCCGCATCTTGAACAAACTTCAAATAAAAGATGTGTTGTTGTATCGCTTTATGGATTAAATGATACCAAAGAAATAAGTAAAGCGATTTATTTTGAAACCCGCATTAAAGATATTGGTACAAGCGATGAAAAAAATCCTGCAAGGAAAGTTTTTGATAAAATAGTAATGAAAAGTGCCTGTATTAAAAAGGAAAAGGTTCAAGCTGGAAAAATTGTTGGCAAGACGATAATTAAAGGTGCTTTAAGTCTTGCGGGAATTGATTTGTCTTTAGATGATAAAGATTTGGAAAAACTGTATTCCTCAATAGACCTTACAAATTACCTACTAATTCTTGAAGATTTAGAGCGTTCGAGTATAAGTATTAAACAAGTTTTGGGTTTTGTTAATAATCTAGTAGAACAAGACGGTGCAAAAGTCCTTTTAGTAGCCAACGAGAAAGAAATTAAGGACGTCAAACAAATTATCACAAAAAATAGTAAAGGTGAAGAACAATCAAAGAGGGTTTATACAGAAGAAACCGAAGAATATTTAGCGATAAAAGAAAAAACGGTTAGCGATACAATTTTGTATTTGTGTAATTATGATGATGCAATTGAAAGTATTTTAAATTTGTATTCAGAGTCGATAATTGCTCGTTTATTGGAAGATAAAAATGCAAATGGAAAACCATTGATTGTTAATGAGATAAATATGGTAATGGCGGATGTTGGCGATTACAATTTAAGATCATTTATCTTTGCATGTCAAAAAACGGCTGATATGTTTTCTAATTATACTGGTGAAGTAGATAATGAGTTTTTAATGCATGTTTTTTTGGGCAATGTGGCATTTGCATTAAGAGTAAAAGGTAATGACGATCTTAAATGGGAAAAAGACGTAAGTCCAAATAAATTAGGGACAAGTAAATATCCTCTATATGAATTCTGTAAGGATTATTTCAAATATCAAGAAATAGATCTGGATGCTATTAAATCAAGTCAAGATGCTTATATTGAGCGAAAGGAATACGAACAGAAACAACGTGAAATGAACTCAGCATTAAGCATTCTATATGATTTTCCTACGCAAAAGGAAGAAATACTTGCCTTGGCTATTGAAATGGTGAGAGATGAATTGAAAACAGGAGATATCATTCCTTTGGTTCAATATGGGAAATTGGCGAATTATCTTATTATTGTAAAAAAACTTTTAGAAAATTCAGAGATAATAGATGAATGTAAATCAATAATGTTAGCGAATATGCAAAAGGATGTTAAAAAGGATAGCAAAGTATTAGATGGATTGAGATTTCACGATAGTTTTAACTTTTGGGAAAGTGAACAGCAAGCAGAATATAATCAATTTACAGCCCAAATGTCTTCTGTTTTCCAAGAAAGTCCATTTTCATGTTTAGAAAATGAAGAACCTATAGTATATTTGGAAAAAGTATCTGACCTTATGAGTGATAGGGAGGGCAATGTGCGGCATGGAAGAAAATTTTTAAAAAGTGTTGATAGAGAGAAAATCTCAAAGGGATTGGAAATAGCTACAGCAAAACAGGTTTCTAACTTCAGGAGAGGGATACTATCAATTTATGATGTAGTAAATATTCGGGATTTTTTACCGGAGGATAAGGATGCATTAATAGAGTTAAAAGAAGTGGTTCAGAAACTCTTAGATGACGGCAAGGGTGAAGATAAAGTAATCAGGCTACAATACACATGGCTTTTAGGCAATCTAAAGAAGGTTCTTGAAAATTATTAAGAACACATGTAATAAAGTTTATTTAAATTGCTTTGATCGAAATAGCAGATGAGCGCATAAAAAAGAAGCGAGTACCCATTTCCAGTCCTAGGACCTTACTCAGTAACAAAACTCGTTTCTTGGAAATGAAACGAGCTACCCGATTGAGCCATAAGGCTGTACACGACACAAAACCCGTTTCACGAACTCATATTATCCAACTTTGAAGGAAGAATCAAGAGAAAATTTTGATAACACCGGATATATTAGGAGTTAATGAAAAAAGTTTCGGTGGAAATAAAGAAAAAATCAGAAGTAACATAAAACGGCACAAAGTAACATGAATGATGTTACTTTGTGCCGTTTTATGTTACTAAGAAAAGTTTGTGTTGAAGAAAATTGTCGCTTGCGTCAAAAATATTCAATATGTTTACTGGAGGAGGTAGTCGTGCTAGGCTACTTCGCCGACAAGGCGCAGGTTTATAGGACGATGTTCTGTGAGTCTGTGCCTTTTCTTATTGCCTTGCAGCATGACTACGGGTCCCTGCAGTCAACATATGTGCGAAATAGACAAAAAAGCTGTTAACTATTGAATAATTATATAGATAATTAATGAATTTAGATTGAGAACAAATTGATTTTGTGCCGACTTGGGTTTATAATATTTTTGTTGAAATTTGTCAATTGAGTTTTTTATAAGAGGGACGGAGAATGGAATATTTGTCTATTAGTCAAACAGCAGAAAAATGGGGAATTAAGCAAAGAAGGATAAGAACTCTTTGTAGCGAAGGTAGAATTCCTGGCGCATGTAAAGTTGGAACATATTGGCTAATCCCTGAAAATGCTGAAAAGCCAAAAGATGAAAGAATAAAAAGCGGAAAATATGTAAAAGTGACTACTTGAAAGGGGAGGTACATATGAGAAACGGATGGTTTTTTCCTTCCAGAGGATATGGTGCATTAGAGGGGTATTCAAATCCAGGTTTGGAGATGTTTAAAGGAGAGCCAATTAGAGCGATGGCAAGGGAAGTATGTCAGAATTCGCTCGATGCCAAGAAAAACAATGCTCAACCATTAAGGATAGAGTTTGAACGTATATTTATGAAGGTCTCAGATTTTCCGGGTATGGAAGATATGCGAGATGTTCTCATGAAATGTAAGAGATTTTGGGCGCAACAGAATGACGGAAAGACAAATGAGTTTATTAAGAATGCGATTGATGCGATTTCTGGAGATAAGTTTTTTGTATTACGCATTAGTGATTACAATACATTTGGATTACAAGGCGCTTTTGATAATGATGAGTTCAAACCTTGGAAAAGTTTGGTTCAAGGAGATGCCTTCTCCGTAAAAACGAGTGATAGTGCTGCGGGTAGCTTTGGTATTGGTAAGGCTGCTCCGTTTGTTGTATCTAATTTGCAAACAGTGTTTTACAGAACATATGACCAGAAGGAAGTGCGGGCAGCACAAGGTGTGACTCATTTGGTTTCTTTTGAAGGGGAAGCATCAGTTTCTGGAGAAGACAAGATAAGACGTTCCACCGGATATTTTGGCGATGGCAATGAAAATAGAGCATTTAAAAGTATTCAGCAGTTGGATGATATATGCAAGAGAACGGAACATGGTACCGATTTATTTGTGCCTGGTTTCAATTTTGTTACTGGTCATAGTACGGAATGGGATGATGAAATCATTATAGAAATACTAGATAATTTCCTATATTCAATTTATTCAGGTAAATTGGAGGTTGTTGTTAATAAGTCTGTTATTAACAAGAAGACTGTTGAAGGCTATATTACTAGATACTTACCAAAAACGAAACAAGCAGCTGCATTTTTTGAAGTTATTAGAGAAGATAATGAGTCCGTCATAGAAGAAATAAGAGACTTTTATCAATTGGGTAGCTTAAGGTTACGTTTAATATATACACCGGAAGCAAACAAGAAAGTTTTGGTTGTTAGACATTCGGGGATGAAGATTTCAGACATTCCTAGTTTGCCTAAGGGAATATCATTTACTGGTTTTTTAGAATTACAAGGTGAGGAATTAAATAAGTTTTTTAGAAAAATGGAAAATCCTCAACACAATAAATGGGAACATAAACGCCATCCTAATCCAGAGAAAGCAAAGCGTTTTAAGGAAGAAGTAGAAGGCTGGGTGCGAGATTTTATTGGAGAAAAAATCAAGGAAATAAGCGGAGAAGAAATGGATATTGATGTTTCTGATTATTTTATGGCATCAGAAAAAGAGAGTCCAACTCCCAAAGATGATAGAGAAAAAATTGAAAATGTTGTAGACAGTGTGAAAAGTATCACTGTTCAACAAGATGAACCCAAACCGAAAAATTTCAAAGTGAAAGATATAGGTGGTTATCAAGGACAACCATCTAGAAGTAGAACGCGAAGTGGAAAAATAGATGACGTTGGAGAGGGATTTGGACATCGTAAAAGAACTGGAACAGAAGCAGGAGGAGCTCCTACAGGACGAAGGGGAGTAGGAGAAGAACAAGGTGAGGATTCTTTGTATGAGCAGATGAGAGAAGTCGATGTAAATGCAAGAATTATTAAGAAATCTTCAGGCGTTAACAAACTAATTTTTACCGCAGAAGACATAATTCACAAAGGTGAATTAGAGATTGTTACAGTTGGTGAAAATGGAAAGCCGTTGCAATTGGTAGTAAAAGCTGTAAAAGGAATAGATGTGAATGCAGAAATTGAAGCTGGACACATAGTTATTAATAGTGTTGAGGCAAAGAGAAAGTATTCATTAGAGTTTGAGGTGTATGCTGCAAAAACTTATGCTATGGGGGTAAGAGCATATGGAAATTAGAAATAGATTGTTTCCCTATCCAGTACTATGTTTAGATAACGACGATTATGTTGATTCATCCTTTGACGTTAAATGTACTGTTAAAGAGGAATTGGCTAATTTAGTACTGGATTTTGAATTTGTTTTGTCTGAAAACGAAGAATTAAAGTGGTTAATCAGAGAAGGATTGGCAGAGTTTGTGATACATATTGAATGTACGTACACTGCTTTTAGAACAATAGTTAAAACTTCGGGAACAAGTATCACTTACCGTATTCCTAAATCAAAAGTAAATGTAGAGATTACTTTGGTAGGAGCGATAGTTGCAGCAAAGAAAATTAGTGCATTTAGAAGTAAGCATTTAAATGAAGATTACCAGGATGAAGATATCTCGTTTGAAAGAGGTGCAATTCTTGCATACAGCAATATGCCAAGAATATTTGTGACTAAAAATTATGAAGAATTGGCAGGCGATAATGCATTCTTTACAATCATTCGCCGAGTAAAAACCGAACAAAACGAGCATAACCCGGTCGCATATGATATTAACGGACCGAAGATTAAGATTCTTGTGGATGAAGAAATTTATGACGAGTATGCACGGTATCGAAATAATGGGAATATGGAAGCACTAACTGGTACATTGCTTGTTATGCCTGCGGTCATCTACATGGTAGAAACATTACGATATGAAGGGACAGATAAGTTCAAATCTCTTTATTGGTATCAGAAAATTAGTAAAGCATGTAAGTTGCAGAGTGTTGATTTTGAAGAAGACTTACTTTTTTCAGATAGTAAGGCGGCAGTAGAAATAGCGCAAGATTTATTAAAGTTACCGATTAATCGAGCATTTGAAGGACTGGCAAGAGTGATAGAGGAATAATACGATGAAACTATACATTATGAAACAATCCGCAGTTGATTATTTAAAAGAGAATATGCGGACTTACTATATTAACTACTATCGCAAGACTGATAACGATTGGATATATGAACTTTTTGATTATGACCCATTCGAGTTATTTATGGAGGTTCCGGAATTTAAATTGGCTCCATATATGGAGAAAAAGGGTGAAATGGATTTGCAAAATTGTAAGATTATGTATACAAATCTTATGAGAATAAGCGAATCCCAAGCATCAGATGAGCGTTTATGGGCGGGATTATGTAATAGCACATTTTACAAATATTGTAGAATGAGATGGGATTATCAAAGCAAGAAGCTAAAAAATCCTGATGCGGATGCAGATGCAATAATTTCAAGATTCTTTTTTAAGGGAACATATAGATCGGGATTCTATAGAAATACGCTAGCAAAATGTTGGTGGGTCGGACATGGGACATATCAAGAGATTCATGGAAATAAGTTTGAGCTTTTAGATGCATTAGGTGCAGATGACTTGTCTACTAAAATGACAGACTTGTTCTATAGTAATACTTTTGCATCGAATCCAACGATAATTAAGGGAATATGTAAAGGGTGGAAGTTATTCACCGATAGGGGAATCAAGTTAACAACTAGAGAATATTTTAGACCGGCATTGCAATACATGAATGCTTTAGGTGGAGGTATTCTTTTAGATATGCTTGATGAAGACGAAATAAAAGAAATTTTTGTTGATTATATATCGCAACTATATAATAAAGACAAAGGTGAAACTGTATTCGTCAAGACGGATGATTCCTATGATGATATTGAGGATGAAGAGGATATCGAAGTAGAAAATGCAGACATTATTTTTATGCAAGGAAATAATGATGCTGAAGAAGTTGAAGAAAAACCGGTTCAAGAGTTTGGAGTGGGTATTAAGGCAGTAGGTGCTAGTCAGAAAAAAGACTTAAAGGAAGCACGGATTTTAAATAAAGTAATGGGAAAACCTAAGGAGATTGCATGTGGTTGTTCTGTTATTTTGCACATTGTTGAGGATGATAGAGACGTAAAATATGATGTGCCGAAAGAAAAAAATGGTCAAGACTGGTACGCAATCTATAACCAAATGTTGGGTAAAAGTATTGGAGAAAGCTTTAGAATGAGAATAAAGACATATATTGTAAAGGATATAAGTTGGTAGGAGGAAATTTATATAAGGCTTTATGGTATGTGGTTATCAAATTTAGATTTATTAACATATTAGCAGAAATGGAGACTTTTTAATGGAAGAATTTGAAGAAAAGTTATCTCCTGTCTTTAAGTGGGGAGGAGGTAAGCGACAGCTTTTAACTGAGATATTGCCTAAGATACCGCCTCATACACGATATTATGAGCCGTTTATTGGAGGTGCAGCTGTCTTATTAGGGTTAAAGCCTGAATATGCGGTGATTAATGATTTTAACGAAGAATTAGTTAATACATATAAGGTTATTCGGGACAATCCTGAAGAACTAATTCAGTTATTAGAGCAGCATAGAGAGAATAATTCAGTGGATTATTTTTATGAGATTAGAGCATGGGATAGAAACCCCGAAACCTATGCTTTATTAAGCAATATCCAAAAGGCTGCTAGAACTTTGTATCTTAATAGAACTTGCTTTAATGGACTTTATAGAGTTAATAGCCATGGATTCTTTAATACCCCGTGTGGCAAATATAAAAATCCGGAGATTGTGAATGCTGAACGTATTCGCGCAATTCATGAGTATTTGTCTTCTAATAGAATTGATATTCGATGTGGAGATTATAAGGAAGCATTAAAATATATTAGACCTGGAGCGTTTGTGTATTTTGATCCACCGTATATGCCTCCTGAAAACGGAGATGATACATTTACTCAATATACCGTTGATGGATTTGATGAAGAAAGACAGAAGGAATTAAAAGCAGTTTGTGATAGGCTTACTGCAAAGGGGGTAAAATTCATGCTCTCAAATTCCTGTTGTGGATTTATCAAGGAATTGTACAAGGATTACCATATAGAGATTGTACAAGCACGTAGAAATATAAGTGCAGATAGTGGAAAGAGAATCTTAATTGATGAGGTATTAGTAACAAATTACGAAGTATAAAAAGTGGAGTGATGTTATGACACTTAGATTATGGCCAAAGGATTTTGAAAGAAAAGATCATATCACAAAAGAAGAAAAAGCATTGTTGCGTAATGCATCTCAAAAGTTAGAAAGTGGACATTTTGCAGTGGGAATTGATCCAGTAGGGATGAGTTCTGAAAAAGTGCATATGGGATTTTATATTGCACCGGATAAGGGACTTTTGAGTTTTTCAATTTATACGGACAAGCTTAATCCAGCGTTAAAATCGGTATATGACATCCATGTCTCTATGGTTGAAAAGAAGATTCATGAACGTTTGCTGGACTCTAAAATGCTTATTGTACGTGATGGGGACCATAAAACTCTAAAATTTCCATATAAACATGTCATCATTTTTGCAAATGAAAAGCCTATGGCATTAAGAGGTGAATATACTGTATTAGCAGATAGTGCCTCTCATATATGTATGCAATTTTTGACACAACTTGGACAAACTAAGAGCTTGCTACGAAAAGAAGAGATAGAGATTGCTGGAACAACACGGTTACCATATGCATCTGATTTTAAAGCGTTAACTGAGCAAGAATGCAGAGCGATCTTCGAAAGATTAGCACCGGAATATACTGTGGTAATGCATGAAAAAGAGAATGTGGAAGTCAAGCAGACCAAGGTAACTTATTCAGAGGAATCCTTCAAGATTACCGGAAAAGAAGAGGAATATAAAACTTTCTTTTTAGACGAATATCAGGTTGCACAAGTAAATGATATGGGACGTGGGCATAGAGTATTATTGGCAAATCCTGGAGCTGGAAAAAGTGTGTTACTTTTATCGAAAGCATTTAGATATGGAAGCTTATACAAGGAATCTAAGATTCTTTTAACGTGTTTTAATAATAATCTGGCAGATTCTTACATTTTTAAGAAGAGTCGTGCCAATTTTGGAGATAATCGAAATCTGTATATAATGACTCTTCATAAATTGGTAAAGAGACTATTTGAAGATTGCCTACATAAACATTGTGATAGCAATATTGCTACTCCGGAAGAAATTCAAGAATGCCTTGACAAGGTTCGCAATGGAGAAATTAAGATTCGGTTTAAGGCTATTTTTATTGATGAAGTGCAAATATTTGAGCCAATTTATCTCGAATTATGTTATGCACTTTTAGAAAAGAGCGATGATGCACTGTTTCTTATGGCAGGCGATTTAAATCAGACAGTTCGTTCGCAGAGTCGTAGAGGAGATGCTCCTTGGAAGAAAATTAACGGAGTAACATTAGACTTTACAGGACGAGTAAAATATATTGAAAAAAATTATCGTAATAGTAAGCAAATTGGTGGATATCTGAATCGTATGCTTTGCTATATGAACAAGTATATGGAGCAGTTCAATATGATTAGCACGAAGGAGTTTGCTTACGATACTTTTGAGCCGGGTGACCATGATGGCATTGCAATGAAAATTACAACGGGAATAGATAGAGCGAAAATACAGTCAGCAGTATTAAATGCGATAAAAGAAATCGTAACTAAATATCAGGTGGGATATTCAGAAATTGCAGTTTTGTTCCCATTTAAAGAAAATCCTGCATTAAGCTATTATTTTATGTATTGGTTGACCTCTGCGATGAATAGAGAGGATATTCCTTATTCATTGATTACAACACCAACGGGTAGTATAGCTGATAAAAAGGTTATGTATAGCAAAACAAATGGTGTGGTTGTATCAACAATCGATTCATCGTTGGGACTTGATTTTAAAGCGGTAATTGTGGCTGGATTATATCCATACAATTATTTTTTTACAGATAGAGGTGCCAAGGTTGAAATTAATTCATGGAAGCAAATTGGAGGATTAGGTGCAGAAAGTCAGGAAAAAGTTCAAGTGCAAATTCGAAAGATATACACTGCTTGCTCAAGAGCAAGAGATATTTTGTATGTGATCAGTGATTTGAAGCCGGGATCACCTATGGAGCAGATTTTGATAGAAGCAAAGGAGAAATAGAATGGCGAATAATTATAATATTCTTGCACAGCATATTGTTTCAAAGTATTCGCGTAGGGTGTCGGGAAGTGATATAAGTGGTCACCTGATAGGTGAAGACCCGACTAAGAGAGTAATGGTTGGCATGCTAGCTGAAAACCGTGTGGACAATTCTTTGTCAGGAGGATATAAAGAGAATACTGAAACACGTTTTGAGAGTGTGCCGTCTATAAGCGTTACATTTGTTGTAAAGAAAGGCTCTACGGGTTCTCTTCACATTATTCCACAAGGATTACTTTTTTACTCAGTAAGACCAGATTACGATAAAACTGTTGAGTATGTGCTCAAAACATACTCGGAGAAAGATAAGCACGTGTACGCAACTATTCAGGAGTTGGCAGGTAATTATGCTGATCAGAAATTGCAACTTCCACAGACTCATAAGGTAATAGATATTTCTGAGTTTATGGGAGAGGGAATAGAAATAAGCGGAACAGATTTTAAGACTGGAAAAAGGCATCTTGAAGAAGAAATTAATGCAAAATTGAGTCTCATTGCAGATGATATCATGGATGAAATTCGTATTATTCCGGATATGAGTATTTCCTTTTTTGATCTTACAGATAAAGCAAGGTTTGAGGCAAAGAGTGCAGCAAGGGAGGGAGTATCAAACCCCAATTGGAGTATAGATATACTTTGCAGCATTACAGAAGAAGCAGATTCATACAGATTTCTTCTTCAGATGGTGAATAATACAGTGGTCGGCGATAATATGGATACAGGGTACATACCTAAGATTTTTAATGCAGGAATAAGAATTGTTGGTGATGAGGGCATTGAATTTCAAGATATTGAGCTAGAATATTTTAAGAACAGTTATAAAGAACGTCAGCCAATTTATGCAGTGGCAGAGAATACTTCGGCAAAGTATGAACCGTGCGAGAATGCTATTCAAACAGATAATATTCCTATTTATTACCAGAATAGACTTAGAACCAAGGACCAATTTAATCAGTACATTACATTCGAGAACTTGATGCAGGATCCGGTTGGTAATTTGCGTAAGATTCATACAGAAATGTTGAAGGATTATGCAAAAAGAGAGCAGGAATTTCAAAGCGTTTCTTTTGCGAGTTTACAAGCTAAGCAGAAATTTCAAAAAGACCTTGATATTTATAAACAAGAAATAGACCGTTTTGAAAGAGGTATTAAGCAGATTGAATTTAAAGATTGGGTGAAAAAAGCGTTTGTTTATATGAACCAGACCTTTAGCACGCAGGTTGGAAATGGAAGAGTGTATTCGGGATGGAGATTGTTCCAAATTGTATTTATAGTATCACTAATTTGCGAAATGATTCGAAGTGAGTATAAGGAAGATGCTACACTTGCATTGGCAGATATAGAAGTTGCTAATTTGCTGTATTTTCCAACTGGTGGTGGAAAGACAGAGGCGTTTCTTGGATGTTGTGTTTTTTCCATGTTCTTTGACCGATTAAGAGGAAAGAAATATGGAATGACAGCATTGCTTAAATATCCATTGAGGTTACTTGCGGTACAACAGCTTGAACGTGTGCTTGTTGTGGTTATGAAAGCTAATATTGTAAGAGAATCGTCTGAAGAACTTAGAAATACGCCAAGATTTGAAGTTGGATTTTTTGTGGGAAAGAGCAATACACCTAATAATATTTCAAATAGGGAACCATTAAGTGATAGAGGAGATAATAGTCATGGCTCAAGGGGATTGATACTAGAGAGCGATGAAGATACTTTGAATGAATATTATCGATTTATTGATACTTGCCCAGTGTGTGGAAAGAAGTCAATTAGTATGAGATTTAATCACGTTAATTGGAAATTAGAACATTATTGTACAAATCAGGAATGTAAAATAGACGAGCTTCCACTGCTGATTGTAGATAATGAAATCTATAGATATCTTCCCACCATTGTTGTTAGTACAATTGATAAGATGGCTATGCTAGGAACAACTAATGAATTCAGGATGCTTTTTGGACAGATTAAGAAATGGTGTCCAGTACACGGATTTAGTTGCCAATCAAAGTGTCTAGTAGAGAGAGAGGGGTGTAAAGAATCACTAAGAACAGTGAATCTATTAAAGGACCCTATTCCAACGTTGTTTATTCAAGATGAGATGCATCTTGTTAAAGAAAGCTTAGGAACATTTGATGCACATTACGAATCTTTTGTAAATTATTATGCAAAGAATTTGGTGCCGGTTGAGCAGAGAAAACAAATTAGATTTATAGGTGCAACAGCAACAATTTCTATGTATGAAGAGCATATTAGACACCTATATCACATGGCAGGAAGAAGATTCCCTTGCGAGTATCCATCTATGACTCGAGGAGGAGATTTTTATTCGTATACAGATGCGGATGATATTACAAGAATTATATTAGGTTATGCACCGTACGGGCGCTCTATTACAAATGGTATGTGGGAATCTGTGTATATAATGAGGGTTATTTTACATTCCTTGATGATGAATATTGATGATACATATGCAGAATTGCAGAAAGCTGGATTTGACGGAAGTGTTAATATTCTTAAAGAGATGTTATATGATTACTGGATCGAACTTGTTTATAATAATCGTAAGCAAGATGCTATGGAATTAGAAAATTCTTTTAGAAACCAGGCGAACAACTTTTTAGAGGAAAAGGGAATTCCACTTTTTAGTCCTAAACAGATGACTTCTGATGTTGATTTCCAAGAAGTTAGAAAGACTTTGTTTGATGTACAGGCGAATAGGAAGGAGCTTGATAGCACAAATCTGATTTTGGCAACCAGTACAATTTCACATGGTGTTGATGAGGATTCATTTAATATCATGTACTTTTTTGGTATGCCCAATAATAATGCCGAGTATATTCAGGCGTATTCAAGAACTGGACGTAAGTATACGGGTATTGTAATTGATATAATTCGCTTGATGAGAGTTCGAGATCGATCATACCTTAAGAATTTTGTGGTATTTCATCAAAATAAAGATGAACTTGTGGAAGGTGTTCCTATCAACAGATGGGCAAAAAATGCTATTTATAGTACACTTCCGGGTATTCTATCAGCTATTTTAATGCAATATTACACTGTAGAAAATGGATTAGATAATATGTATCGTGCTGTTGATTTGAAAAAACTACTGATGGAAGGTAAGGTTCAAGAGCGTGATGTTATTGAGCATTTAACAAGGGCATATGCGTGTAACAGTAACGAAAAATTATCGTTGGCATATAAGGAAGTGATTGAGGAAGAGGTACATAGAGTTCTTGATGGCATAGCAAATGGTAATTTCCAGAAAGACGAATTTCTTGGTGGAGCAATTGCTAAGTATACGCATGGAAAGAAACGACCGATGATAAGTCTTCGTGATACAGAAGAACAGATTGAAATAAGGATTTGAGGTGAGCGACTATGAAGAGAGGGAAAAGTCAAGCCGTATATAAGTTTCTGCCGGGCATGTGGGTTTCGGAAAAGAATGATGCTGGCCGTGCAGTTACTGCGGAAATAAACAATTGGAATAATCGCAAAATGGAGAATATCTATCATAATTTCATAGAAGGTGAGATAAAAAGACAGATTATTTTATTTGGTAAACGTGGAGGAGATATTAATTCATTTAATCTCAATGGAGAAAACTGTTTTATGGTTGTTGAGCCAGCGTGCAATGAAGGTATCCCGGATATTATAGGAACAATGTCACCGCTGCTATTTTATTGTAGTTCATGTCATGCAACTTTTCAAAAACAAAGTGCAGGACAAGTAGATAGTCGTACATGGTGGTGTTCTGCATGCAATAAGCAGTCAATTAAGCAATTACAGATGGTTTATACATGCGAATGTGGTTATGCTCAGCCGATCAAGAGACCTTTTGTAAAGGGAATATCGGAGCTTTTATATAAGCCGAATGTTAATCCTAACAAAATGTTTTATAGACAGGGGAATGCTGAGAAAGTTGCTGAGTTTGCAATTTTCTGTCCAAACTGTCAGTCAAGGCTGGTACCAGACAACGCGGAGTCTAGTAGAAATTATAAACCATTTTCGCTTAGGCTAATTAATTTAGTTGATAAGAGGAGTGGAGATTTCTTTGAAAAGGGCGAAGAGGCACAAAAAATTGTTATTGCAAAATGGTTTGATAAGTTAACACAAGACGAATACGAAGCTATTCTAGATAATGTTGCTTTGGCATTTAGTGATACAATGCGTGATACGGAACAAAGAAAGAAGGCCGAAGAACAAGCTAGACAATTGATTGCTGCAGGATTTGGAACAGAGGCAGATTTGGAGAAAATGGTAGCTAACTTACTTCAGAATAGTGGTAATGATGTTGGAGTCGACAAATATGTTTCTGCGTGTGATGACTTGTTTGCAGCTGTAAAAAATGCAAATGAAGAGGTATATAAACAGTGGGTGAGTAGCTATGCATATAAGCTTATGCAATACGATACCATAAAGTATGCTCGTCAAGTGTTCTCTCTTGAAGATACCATTGATAAGCAGATGGCATTGGAATTTATAGATGATCCAAGTGATATTTTTAATATGCATAGGAGGCTTGGAATAGTAAATATGCAGGTTTCATGTGACATTAAAGTTATTAGCTGTACTTACGGATATACTCGTAAAACGGCGGATCCGATGATTTCACAGAAACAAAATTCAAAATGTCGTTTAAAGTTGAATGCATACGAAAAGACAAAAGATGGTAATGCAAATCTGGTATACGGGGCGGAACTAGAAACAGAAGGTATTCTTTTTGAAGTTAGTCAGAGAAAGATTATAGAATGGTTACGCATCAATAATGTAATAACTGAAGAACAGATGCCAGATGTTGAAGATGAAATAGCCATAAAGAAGTGGTTTGCTGAAAATGTAAAAGGTGATGTGGTCTCTATGTTTGGCGAAATTGAAGAGTCGGAAAAAATCACAAAATATGTATTTGGCCTTCTTCACTCTATGTCACATGCATTTATAAAGACAGCGGGAGAAATCAGTGGATTATCAGGAAACTCACTTACGGAAATTATCATTGTTGAAACAGCCAGTATTTTTATATATGCGCAGACTACGCAAGCTGTGCCATTAGGAGCACTTTCTGGAATGGCAGAAAACAATTATGCGCAATTTTTGAATAAGGTATATTCGGATACGAGAAATTGTGTGTTTGATCCGATTTGTACAGACAGAGATGATACTAGTTGCAGCGCATGTATGATAATACCGGAGATTTCATGCAATCATTTTAACAATGAACTTGGAAGAAAATATTTATATACGATTGAAACTATGGACCAACCGCTAACAGGATTTTGGGAGATGTGAGTATGGCAATAATGTACCCTAAGGATATAGCTCAATATGCACCGACAGATTCGGAACAAATTGTTTTTTATGAACTAAAGAATCAGCTTCCGGATAGTTTTGAAGTGTTTTATTCGGTTTCATGGACATTGAATAGAAATGGGAAAAAAGAGAAATCCGAGGCGGATTTTGTTGTAGTGAGCCCTGACTATGGATATCTTTGTCTTGAGGTCAAGGGTGGAGATGGAATTCGTGTTGAAGATAATGAGTGGACTTTGTTAGATCATGTTCATGGGGATAGGAAGTTACCGAGGTCTCCACATGAACAGGCTGAAGCAAGTATGTATTTCTTTAAAAGGGCGTATTCTAACGAGTATAGTATTGATTATCAGGGCATATTTGGTGCAGGAGTCATTTTCCCCTTTTATTCTGTAAATAATATAGAGCAGTTTAGTAATCGACCTGATGTTTGCACTATCGACTGCACCGGAATGAATGATTTGTATTCTAGAATTAAAAAAATGTTCAAATTTTGGGGTGGAGCTTCATTTGGTTATAGAATTTACGAAAAGAATCAGCATAAGACATTTGTTGAGATTATTCGCAAAAGAATAGCAATAGATGCAGCAGCAGGAGCTCTCGTTAAGTACAAGCAAAGACAACTGGATGTTATTAATAGAGTTCAAGATGGATATGTTTATTTCCTTGCAAATATAAGGCAGTTTTATGTACGAGGTGGTGCGGGAACTGGAAAGACTTGGATAGCTATGAAGATGGCAGAACTAGAAGCTAAAGATGAAAATCACAGGGTAATGTTCTTATGCGCGTCACCTCATTTGGCTAAAATGGTTCGGGAAAAGGTTTCGAATAGAATTTCTGTTTATGATATTCCAACTCTCATTGCTGAGGTATCAGTGAATCCTAAGGGATATGAAGCACCAAAGTACGAGGGCATTGTTGATTCAATAAAAGAAGACATTTTGAAGTATGATGCTATATTTATAGATGAGGCGCAGGATTTTTCAGAAGATTTAGCGTTTCTTACAAAGTCAATGCTAATTGATGAACAGAATTCAAGATTGGGGGTATTTTATGATGATGTTCAGGTTGTAAGAGATGATAGTTTTGGTGATGCATTTATGATTTCAACGCCACCATTCTTATTGCGTGAAAATATTAGAAATACTTCTAATATATATAGTTGGGCTATGGATAATACAGATTTAGGAACGGATGTGATAGTTAATCCGGTCGAGGGACCTTGGCCTGTGTCAGAGAATATGAATGACAATAAGCATCTAGTACATAGACTTGAAAATATGTTTAAGAGATTTCTCGAAGATGAAAATTTGCAAAGTACATCAATGGTTATTTTGGTAGAAGATGCTGATGCATTTATTGATTTTTTTGATGGTTCTATAGCGAAATGGAAATTTGTAAAAGAATATAGCATAAATGGAAACGATGAGATTAAAGTAGCATCTGTTGAGAATTTTAAAGGTTTAGAAGCTGATATGGTGATTTATATTCATAGTAAAGACACCTCTAATAATTTGAATTATATAGCGTATACAAGAGCAAGATATTATCTTGTTGAATTGATAGTGAAATGAAATATATTTTTGTATATGGGCAAAGGAGTAAAATCCGATGCCCATTTTGCTATTAACTATTATCATTTTTATTAAATAATAGAGTAAGGGCGATGAGAATTTGGATATAAATATATAAAATAGAATAGAGAATATGAAATTTGTTTTTTAAAGGAGACAGCCGTACTAGGCTGTTTTGTCAATAAGGCACTAATTACTAGAATATATCCGGTGATTAGTGTCTTTCTTATTGTCTTCAATGCGCGGCTGTGGGGGCCTACAGTCCGCATATATTTAACATATAAATGGACCAGAATCGGTCCCTTTCTGTTTGATTACAGAATTACAATTAGAAGGACTGAAACTAGTCCTTGGAGGAAATATGGAAAATCAGAAAATAAAGAATGATGCGAACAATACAATTGGGAAAAATATTCGTGAAGCACGCCTAAGAGCTGAACTGGGACAGACTGAGTTGGTAAGTAAATTACAACTTCTTGATGTCAAAATGACGAGGGAAACATTAGTTAAGATTGAGCGAGGTGTACAGCATATTCAGTTGGAACAGTTAAAGGGAATAAAAGAAGTTCTCGGGGTGTCGTACGAAGAACTTTTAGATTAGAGATGAAGGGGTGAAGCAAATGATATTTGATCCAGGAATAAAGATTGGTGCAGATATAACACATGACGAAATGAGAACATTGTTTAAATGTGGAAATATGGGCGGAATGCGTCGTTCAAAGCAAACAGGTACATTAGTTATCATCTCTGATGACACTAAAGGCTTATATAGAGACGTATGGAAAAATGGAGTCCTTCATTACACAGGGATGGGGAAAATAGGTGATCAGGTGCTTGAGGGGAATCAGAATGGAACGTTATTTTATTCTGATACAAACGGTGTAGAAGTGCATTTGTTTGAGGTTATAACAAAGGCAGTTTATACATATAGAGGTGTGGTTAAATTAGTTGATAAGCCATATAAGAGTAGACAACCGGATGACAATGGAAATATGAGAGATGTATGGATGTTTCCAGTTGCGCCTGTAGAGGAAATAGGGCAGAATGTTTCCCATGAGTTAACTGAACAAGAAATATCTAGACTATCAGATAGGGAATTAGCTAGATATACAGCGGTGAAAAATGTAAAAAAAGAACCTAAGACGACAGAAACAGTTGTGTATTATCGTGATCCGTATTTGAAGCAGATGGTAAAACGAATTGCAGATGGAAAATGTCAGTATTGTGGAGAAGACGCACCGTTTATTGACAAACAAGGAGAACCATATCTTGAAGCGCATCATGTTAAGAGATTAGCAGATGGTGGAAGAGATGCGATTGATAATGTAGTGGCTATTTGCCCAAACTGTCATCGCAAGGTGCATGTTTTAAATGATGAAGTAGATACAATTATTCTGGAAGGAATTGCGGACCAAAATAAAAGACAGTTAGAAAGACTACTTGGTGTAGTAGAGATTTTGGGAAGAGAGCAGATAAAAAGGAATGGAGAGTAGAAAAACAATAAAAGTAGTTGCTGCCGTTATACGAGACGGCGATAAGATTTTTGCAACCCAACGAGGCTATGGAGATTTAAAAGGTGGCTGGGAATTCCCGGGTGGTAAGATTGAAGAGGGAGAAACTCCACAAGAAGCTCTTGTTCGTGAAATAAGGGAAGAGCTTGAAATAGAAATAGCAGTTGGAGAATTGATTGATAAGATTGAGTATGATTATCCAACATTCCATTTGTCAATGGATTGCTTCTGGGCTGAAATCATTTCAGGCGAAGTGGTACTTAAAGAGCATGAAGACGCTAAATGGTTGGTGTGGAAAGACTTGAAATTTGTAGAATGGTTGCCAGCAGACGTTTTGTTGATTAATAAAATACTTATGTTAGAGAATTAGAAAAAATATAACTCTGTGGTGATGTGTTTACATATTATTGTACATGTGAAGAGAAGATTCAAAAGTAGATTAAAAACTTAGGAGGAAAAATGAAAACAGTAACTTTTTTTAACAATAAAGGCGGAGTTGGAAAAACTACGACATTAGTAAATCTTGCAGGATATTTAGCAAAGTGCAAAGGATATAAAGTACTTATTTTGGATCTTGATCCACAATCTAATTCCACACAGGCTATTTTGCCTGAAGAAGTCTGGTTAGATTTTTATGGTAAAGAAGCGACAAGGAAAACTATTTATGATTATTTTGAAAATATCGAAATGGGGGCAATGGAATTGGTATGTCACGATATACCTGTTAATGCTTCTGAAAATAATTATGGCGTGAGTTTGATTCCAGGACATCCTAAAATGTCTATAATTGATGATGTGATGTCAAAAAGTTGGTCGGATTTGCGAGGTGGGACTCCTGCAGGATTTATCATTCAAAACTGGATGAACTATATTAAAGCGAGTAATGATGATAAATTTGATTTTATGTTTGTCGATATGGGGCCAGCATTAGGGGCATTGAATAGAAGTGTCCTTTTAAACTCCGATTATTTTATTACACCTATGGCGTCTGATATTTTTAGCTTGATTGGAATTTCGAATATAGGAGAATGGATTGAATCTTGGCAACAAATATATTGTAATGCACTTAGTAATTTTGAAGTTGGTGCAAAAGAAATGTATGATAAAACCTGTATGAAATACATGATAAATGTAGACATTAGTAAATCGACTAAATATCTGGGATATTCAATTC
Source organism: Lachnospiraceae bacterium (assembly GCA_017468395.1). GTDB lineage: Bacteria > Bacillota > Clostridia > Lachnospirales > Lachnospiraceae > Acetatifactor. The sequence continues at coordinate 160,209 of JAFUIR010000014.1, forward strand.
AGCAATACTCTAAACGAAAATTTAAAGATAAAGAAAGACCTACGAAAGCTTATGAAAATGTAATAAAGGAGTTTCATAAAGAAATACTTACTACATTGGGAGATAAAGCAAAGGACGGAATATCAGGAGACGACTTGAAAATAGGAGATATACCATATGTTTACAGTATTATTCCATTGTCGCAGGTGTCGAAAACACCAATTTTTGATTTGAACTATGCAAGTGGGTTGAGAGGAAATCAAACAAGTAGTATAGCTGAGTATAAAAGTTATATGGAAACTCTTGCAAACGGATTTATTAAGAACATAGGAGAAAATTAATATTATGGGAATATGGCCAAGTAACTTGATTGAGGAATTAGCATATAGGAGAGGAATAATTTTCTTTGGTTCGGGGATCTCTGCAACTGCAAAACGTGTTGATGGAACTAGACCTGCTACGTGGAAAGAATTTATGGAAAGCATACGAAGTATTGCTAAAAATCTTACAGATGCAGATAATGCATATCTTGATGAAAAAATGAAATGCCAGGATTATTTAGCTACTTTACAGGCAATTTATGAAAAGTGTGATCCTGGTGAATATAGTAAGTTTTTGCGTGACACATATGGAAGAGGTGGACTTACTCCATCTATAGCCCACGAAAAAATTAAAGAAATAGATTGTAAAATCGTAATTACGACTAATTTTGATAAAATATATGATACATTTTGTTCTGGTGAGGGGTATACAACGTTGACTTATGATGAACCTAAAGCGATTGTAAATAATATAAAATCACCAAATAATTTGATTATTAAAGCTCATGGAACAATAGACAAAATAGATCATATTATTTTCACTGAACAGCAATATTATAGTAAACAAGAAGAATATCCAGAATTTTATGCTATATTATCAGCTCTTTTTCTCACCAATACGGTTGTGTTTTTAGGATATAGTTTGAATGACCCGGATATTAATTTAGTGTTGCAGTTTTTGCATAAAACAGCCAGTCCATTAGCGCCTCACTACCTAGTAATGAAAAGTGGAGTGCCTGAGCAGCAGAAGCGCTTTTGGAAAAATACATATAATGTTCAAATTATTGAGTATGGGGATGAGTATGATCAATTGTTAGGCGCATTAGAAGAATTGAGTGATTCTGTGCAGGAATTACGAGAGGCGCGTTCTATATCATAATGAAAGTTTATTTGTAGACTTTCATTATGATATTTGACAAGTTAATTTTTCCATTTTCTTATAGAACGAGTTGACATACCATCACGTCCTTTGGGAAGTAGAGGAGCATTTGTGGAATATGATTCAGCGTCGAAACCTAGAACTATAAATGCGCGATCATGCAATAATGCGAAATAGGGTTCGAGCTCTTCGTAATTAGAAACTCTATCTGTTAAATAGTATGATAATTTATGAACCGGCAGAATTATGGCGGCAAGTTGTAACTCATTAGTTTGTAGAGCAAGCGAGAGTTTATTCATTGATCTGTGAGCGGAGGAAATATTTCCGGTTTCAAATTCTAAACCAACATTAAAAGGATGAGTATTTGAAGAGAATTCTTTATATACATCTATAGGACCGCCTTTAGAGGGAAAACTTTTTAAGGGTTTCTCGCGATACCAGTTATAAGTATTTTCAAGACAAATATAACATTTTTCTTTTATTGGAACTACACCATTACAGTTTTTGGAAGAGCAATTAATAGTAAAAGTATTGTTAATGCAATTAGTCATGCTTGCTATCGAATCAGAAATTTCTTGAAGAGCGTGTTGTGCATTTGGATTCGTCGATAAAAGCATCTGAGCAGAAGGACTAATATAGGATTTGGCAATATGCATGTTTAATGTACCTCCTTTAATAAATCACTTGCACTTACATCTAAAGCAACAGCAATTTTTTCGATATTGTCGATGGATATATTTCTAGAACAACGTTCAACATCTGATATATATGTACGATGTAGACCACAACGAAAGGCTAATTCTTCTTGAGAAATTGATTTGTTGGCGCGATATTTTTTTATGTTATTTGACAGTGTTTCACGTAAGGTATTCATTGATTTTTATCCTCGTTGACTTTGTTTTACATTGATGATATACTTTTTGAAGACGATAAGTCTACAGACTATAAGTGACGGAGGCGCCATGTATTATTCCATTTATGACCTATTAATGAAAAAGACAATAGAAGAGAATAAGACGGAGCAAGATTTATTTTCGTTTTTTAGAAATAGAGGAATAAAAAAGAAAGAACTTCTTTTTTTACAAAGAAATTGTGCGATTGATTGTACCGATAAGATGAAAGATATTATTTTAGATTATTTGAAAATGTCAGAAATAGAGTTAAATTTGGCATTAGGTATTGTTCCGTTGAAATATCGGAAATCTTATTTTGCTCATATTTCTGATATTGCTAAAATGTTAGAGAGTGGGGAGCACTATGATAATAGGATAGATATAGAACCATACTTAAATACTGCACAAGGAATGTTGTACAATGTAGATTGTCTTGAAATGTTAAGGTCTGTTGAAAGTAACTCAATAGATGTGGTGTTTGCTGATCCGCCATTTAATTTAGACAAAGAATACGGGATTGGAATAAATGATAATTTAAGTACAACAAGCTATTTAGAATGGTGCTTTGAATGGCTGGATGAATGTGTACGAGTGCTTAAACCTGGTGGTGCATTATACATATATAATTTGCCAAAATGGTCTGCGTATTATGCAGAATACTTGAACAAAAAACTTGTTTTTAAAAATTGGATTGCGATAGATATGAAGTATAGTATGCCTATATCAGGACGGTTAACTCCAAGTCATTATGCATTATTGTATTATGTAAAAGGAGAAAAACCCAATTCATTTAGAAATCCTAGAGTCCCACTTCAAACTTGTCGACATTGCGGTGGAGAAATTAAAGATTATGGCGGCTATAAAAGTAAAATGAATAGCAAGGGAGTAAATGTATCAGATGTATGGTATGATATTTATCCGGTTAGGCATGCAAAAAATAGAAAATATAATGAATTGCCTATAAAGTTACTAGATAGAATAATTTGTACGTCATCGAAAGAGGGAGATATGATTTTAGACCCGTTTGGTGGCAGTGGTACGACGTATATTGTGGCAGAGTTGCGTGGAAGACGTTGGATTGGTTCAGAGTTAGGAGATTGCGGTGTGATCGCTGAACGTTTTAATAATATAGAGAAAGATAGAATGCTTCTGAGAAAGATAGAGGAAGAAAAAGACGTGCTTTTTTCAGACAAAACCAAAAAACTAAGAAAGAAAAATGGCTTTTGGTTAGCAGAAGATTTCAAGAGTTAGTTAATGTGATGTGATCAATATTGAGAAATGAATAAAACTTCTGGTCACGATGACCAAAAGTTCGCCACAACAGAATAAGTATACATTACACATACCAGTGAGATTACAGTTTGTAGTTTCGCTGGTATTTTTTTATGCACTTTTGGTCACGATGACCAAAAGTGGAAGCAGATATTTTAGGACACTTCTGGTCATCGTGACCAGAAGTGACTTAGGACCAAGATTCGGGTTTTAGGGGATACCCTAATGTGAACAGCCTGGCTGTTCAGCGGTGTTGTCGCCTAAGATTCGTGCAACCTTAGGCGTATCCTGTTACTTTCGTCAAATAGTGGCGTTGCCTATTTTGACGTTGGGAGGCACTGATTTTCAGAGATTAGTCTGGAGGTCGGTGCCTTTTGTTATGTATTTCTTGCACGGCTATCAGTCTCTACAGTCAATTCATGAAAAAATTTTGTTTCAGTTTTTTCCGTCAGCAATTTTTGACTCCATGTATATAGTGAAAAGAAAATTTTTGAGAAAATATGCCGCATTTTTTGTAATCAGCTTTTTTTGACTCCAAGTACATAGTGAAAACAAAAAGTTTTTAAAAAAGTTTGCCACATTTTTTGCAATCAGCTTTTTCTGACCCTAAGTACTTAGTGTAAGAAAAATATTTAAGCAGGAAAATGTGAGATTTACAAGATGCAGAGAGGAGGTAATAGGATGCAGTCAAAGGAAGTAATGAAAAAGTTAGCGGACAACTATGAAACATTAGTATTTGTTAGTAAGCGTTATCCTAGTTCGATGTCGCGATTGAAAAATCTGTTAATGTCGGAAGGTGTATCGGAAACTTCTGCCCATAGAAAGATTGCAGATTTGGAGACAGAGGCAGGATGTCTAGTGATGGAAAGATGTGGAAGCCTGAAACTGAATCAGGAATTGATTTCGCAAATGTTCTTACAAATACAGACAGAGCTTAATCTTCCAAATCGTTTGGCAGAGGAACAAGAGCAACAGTTAGCTGTGTGGAAACGCAAGGTGGAAGTATTGGAACGGCAAAAGGCGGATGAGGTCAAGGCGCTAAAATCAGAGATTGAAAGCTATAAGCGAATGGTGGAAAGACAGAAGAAAGATTTTGAAGTAGAGAAAGAACGCTATGAACGTAGTCATAGAATAGACTGGCAATTTTACACGGAAGCTTCCAGAAAACTTGAAGCGGCGGAAGAGAAGATTGCTGATATGAAGAAGGGCGTATGGTCGTATCTTAAGGTTTGCAGAAAAGACCGAAGAGAAGAACGTTTGAAAGAAAAGCGTATCAAGAGAGAAAGAAAAGAGCGTCAGAAACTTTATGAAGAAGCCGAGAGAAGGCAGGCAAAAATAGTAAAGGAAATGAGAAAATCCCGTTATGGAAGAGGAGTATAAGAATGAGCAAATACATGTATGAACATACGAAGATGCCGTCATATTTGCCAATGCCACGGTTTCTTTTGAATTGTCCAATCAGTAACACGGCGAAGATGTTGTATATCCGGTTGTTGAGTAAAGCACAATTATCACAAAAGAACCGGTGGCTGGACGGACAGGGAAGAGTGTACTTTATCTATCCCATCCATCAGATGGCTGCAGATATGAATAAAAGTGAGACAACTATTAAGGATGCAATGAAGGAATTGGTGAAAGCGCAGTTGTTAGAGAAAATTCCGGAAGGACGAGGGCGACCTAACCGGTTATACATTTTATTTCCTAATGAGGAACAGGGGCAGAAATCCGCGGTCGGAAATCCGACAGCAGTAGGGCAGAAATCTGTCAGTAACCATGGCGGAAATCCGTCCCCTAGTAAATATATAAGTAACAATAGAAACAATCATTTAAGAGATTACAACTATGAAGAGGAGGAAAGCTTTTAATTATGGATAAGGATAAATTCTATATTGGAAAAGATGGGTTGGAATATTGTGCGGTATGTCAGGAACCAGTGGAAAAGGAGCTTCCGGAGCATGTACAAGAGGTATTTCACATGAAGACGCATCCAAGGCAGTGTGCATGTGTGAGAGCACAGATGGAAAAGGAGAAGCAAGAGCGTAAGGAGCGGGAGCATCAACAGGAGGTAGAAAAGAATACTGTAATATGTTTCCCGGAGCGTGCTATGCGAGAGTGGAACTTTGCTAACGATGATGATTCTAATCCTCATATGAGATATGCAAAACAGTATGTGGAACATTGGGACGAAGTAAAGAAGAAAGGCATGGGAATGCTACTTTGGGGTGACGTAGGAACCGGGAAGAGCTATATGGCAGCGTGTATTGCAAATGCGTTATTGGAACAGGAGAAGAGAGTCTTGATGACGAATTTTACTACTATCAGTAACGGAGTCTTTGCTGCCATAGATAAGAATGACTACATAGAAGCTATTTGCGGATATGACTTACTTATCTTGGATGATTTGGGTTCGGAACGTAATTCCGGCTTTGTGGTTGAGAATGTCTTTTCGGTACTGGACAGAAGAGTTTGTTCCGATAAGCCAATGATTATTACTACGAATCTGACAGTAAAGGAAATGCGAGAAACGAAGAATCTTGATTATAAGAGAATCTACGATAGAGTGCTTGGCAGTTGCCAGCCCATCTGTATCAAAGGCGAGAGTCATCGTAGAGAAAAAGGAAACCAAAATAAAAGAGTATTTGAACAGATTTTTCGTGAAGAAGAATCGGAATAGGAGGTGTGGATGAATACTACTTACAACATTCCCGTATGGGAAAAATATACTTTGAGCATTGAAGAAGCGGCAGCATATTTCCGCATCGGAGAACACAAGCTGCGTAATCTCATCAACGAGAATAAGAACGCAGATTACCTTCTTTGGAACGGAAATCGTGTTCAAATCAAGCGTGTTAAGTTTGAAAAGTATGTAGATACATTAGAGGCTATTTAGAGAATAGTTTCTGTCTTAAAAAATAGCAAAATTTGCTGTCTTAAATTTTGCCAGAAGGCTGAATTTTGTAGAAAAAATGGGGGAGCTGTGATATATTAACACTAAGCCATGTCACAGCTCTTTGAAAGGAGAATGATTATGAGTAATACAAAGAGACGTGACAATAAAGGAAGAGTGCTTCAGATGGGCGAGTGGCAACAGGACGATGGAAGATATGTCTATCGTTACATGACTCCATTTGGTCAGAGAAAAGCGGTTTACAGTTGGCGTTTGACTGCTTCGGATCCAACTCCGACAGGAAAGCGTAAAGAAAAATCTCTGAGAGAGAAAATCAAGGATATTGAGAAACAGCTAAGATTAGAAACCTTCTGTGAAGACCTTACGGTATGTGAATTAGTTGAGAAGTATCTGATGACTAAGACCGGAGTAAAACACAGTACTCGTACCGGCTACAAATTTGTGCAAAATATTTTGGAAAAGGAACCATTCGGTAAG
>JAFUIR010000015.1 GCA_017468395.1 Lachnospiraceae bacterium
ACTTTACGGCTGTATCTGAAGTTAATCTTCATATTCCAAAAGGAAAGGTTTATGGTTTCCTCGGTCCGAATGGAGCAGGCAAATCCACAACAATGAAAATGTTTCTCGGACTGACGAAACCTACAAGCGGCTCTTTTGTGATTGACGGAAAGAAATATCCTCAAAACCGAGTTGAGATTTTGAAGGAAGTCGAGTCTTTCATTGAAGCCCCTGCCTTTTACGGAAATTTAAGCGGCAAGGAAAATCTGGAAATTGTATGTAAAATTTTGGAATTACCAAAATCAGCCGTTATGGATGCGTTGGAACTTGTAGGGCTGACACAGTACAAAGACAGACTTGCAAAAAAATATTCGCTTGGTATGAAACAGCGATTAGGACTTGCAAGTGCATTGATTGGCAGACCGCCTATCCTTATTCTTGATGAGCCGACAAACGGACTTGACCCCGTGGGTATCCACGAAATCAGAACGCTTATTCGTTCTCTACCACAAAAATTTGATTGCACGGTTTTGGTGTCCTCACACCTACTTTCCGAAATTGAGCTTATGGCAGACAACATCGGTATTCTCAATCACGGACGGTTACTGTTTGAGGGAAGTCTTGATGAACTGAAGCAGAGAGCCGTATCACAGGGCTATCCTACGGATAATCTGGAAGATACTTTCCTTGCACTTATTGATGCCGACAACAGGCAGAGAGGTGGTGCAAGATGACCTTCGGTTTGGAATGTAAAAAGGTTAAACGGACAGGATTTATCCCTACATTCATTGTAGGCGGTCTGCTGGCTGCGGCAGTTCCTGTTGTGAATATGGCAGTTCGTTCAGAAACTTATCTCGGACTTGAAAGCTCTCCAATTCAAATTCTGATGGACGCCAACTGGCAGATGATGGCTATGCTGAATGTTCTGCTCTTAGTGGCAGGTGCGTGTTTGATGTATCATACCGAGTATGCAGATAATGCTATTCAAAAAATGTGTATGCTACCCATCAAAGAACAGGATTTTTTCTTTGGCAAAACTGTTTTGATTGCGGTTATGGGAATAGTCATCTTAATATTTGAAGCTATTGGTATTGCCTTCTGTTCTGCTCATTGGTTTGAGCTTTCGGGCAATTTTGCATTGGAACTGCTGAAAAGTTTCGGATATGCCTTTGCCTTGATGTTGCCATCAGCGTTGTTATCACTTTTAATTGCATCGCTTTGTCAGAATATGTGGGTATCACTTGGCATTGGAGTTATTTGTGTGTTTATGGCAACAATGCTTCCTACCGATAAATATGTTTTATCCATATTTCCATTTGCTTTGCCGTTTCAGACATTCGCAGGAGCAACAGGAAATGTTATCCGAAATATGCTGATTGCAAGCGTGGTTGAAACCGTCATTATCGCTATTGCGGAAGTATTACTTTTGAAGGTAAGGAGGTCTATGGAATGAGTTTTCTTTCATTACTCGGCGTTGAGTTTAAGAAAATACGCCGTTCTAAAATAATGCTGATTTTATCAGTAGCGGTAATTGCCCTATGGCTACCATCAATTTTTAATGCGAATATGAACTTTCAAATGCAAGCAGAGGGCATATCTCCAGAATACAATTTCTTGATACAGGGCTTTCTTGCTATGTCGTGGTTTATTTTCCCTGCAAGTATGGTTGTAAGTACCGTTCTGCTTAACCAGACCGAAAGAAGCAACAAGGGTATTTTAAAAATGCTTGCCCTGCCTATCAGTACAGCGAAATTATGTATGGCAAAGTTTGTGGTGCTGCTTTCTTTGGCAGCTGTCCAAGTCCTTATGTCAGTTGGTATGTATTACCTGAGTGCCGCTATTGTGACAGGAACGCAGAACTATAATTTTATCTTGTCGCCGTTATTTGTAATTAAGGAAGCAGGGCTGCTTTTGTTATCGTCCATACCGATGCTTGCTATTTTTTGGCTTTTAGCAGTATGTATTCAGACACCTATTTTCTCTGTCGGAATTGGGCTTGCATCTATTGTACCGTCCGTATTGATGATTAACACGAAAATCTGGTTTGCTTATCCAATGGCTTATCCGTTTTTTGTAATAACGGCAGAGTATGGGAAATTAGCCGCTAATCTGAACACGGCACAGGTTGACTTAGTTCCGTGGTTGCCTGTTGCTGCTTGCATTACAGTAATTTGTTTGTTGATTGCCTGTTCCTGTTTTGGAAGGGCTGAAAGGAGATAATCAGTATGAAAAATAAAATCTTAACTACTATCAGTACCATTATGCTTTTTGTTCCGTGGACTATCCTGCCGTTTAGAATGTTCGATTGGGCGTTAGAGTCACCCGTAGCTGAAATTATGATTTCCTGCTATGCGGCGTTTATGATATTCAGCGGAGTGTTTACAATCATATCTTATGTTAAGGCAAAAGTGCAGAATAATTTGATGAAGATTTGCTTGATTGTGAACGGTCTTTATGCAGTTGGCGGCGTTGCCGTATTCGCTATGATGGTTTTACCGAAAATTATGTAAGGAGGTATACAGAATATGAAAAGAGCAAAAGTAATTATATCTCTGATTTTGGTTTTGTGTTTGACCTTTTGTGTTGCAGGTTGCAGCTCCAATCACGACAACGGAAGTTTGAAAGATAATCTGATTGACGGATGGGATAATTGGATGCAGTCCTTTAGCAAACACGCATTAACAAAGGAAAAAGACCTGCAAGGCGAAAAGGATAAGGGTAATGACGCATACACCGGTACTTATACAGCCACCTATGATGAATTCAATGGGAAAGAGTTTATCTTCGGCGGAACAGCTTTGGAACGAGCCAACGGTAATCAACTTACTGTGACCTATACGCTAACCATAGATGAAGGTACGGCTGAGTTGTATTGGATTGCAGGTAGTGATGAATATACGATTGCAAATGACAATTCAGAAGATACAAAGGAGTACACCATTTCCTCTGGAGATAACTACATCGTCCTTAAAGGAGAGGACTTCAGCGGTACTCTGACATTGACAGTAGAATGACAGGCTTGTATTTCAGAAAATGTCTATCTTATACCATAACTGGTATCAGCGTGATCCTAATCGGAATACTGCTGATACCAGTTAGCATATTGCTTATGCTTATTTTTATTCTATGGACTTCTACGGATGAAATTTTACGATTGTTGGAGGAGAAAAATGAATTATGAAAAATGGGCGTTTCACGACATAACCCCTATTTCCAGACAACTTACCCAGAAGCTGACATATGCCATTTTGAGTAATGAGCTTTCCTCTGGGAATAGTATTCCGTCTGTTCGTGAAATGGCTGAAATACTACATATCAATCCAAATACCGTTTTGAAATCTTATAAAGCGGTAAAACAAGAACACCTCATTATTTGCTCTAAGGACGGAAAGTATTCTGTCACGCAAGATTATGATTGCATACAGCAGGTAAAGCAAAATACCATTAAAGAACTTTGTTGCTCATATTTGAGCAAGATGTTTGCATTGGGATTTAGCAAATCCGAAGCTATTGAACAGTTACAAAATTACTGCGATAAGCTAAGTTGTCATCAATAAAGAACTATTAATAGAAAGGCATAAGCCCACCAAATAAAAAAACGGTGCTTTGGTGGGCGGATTTGTCACGCCCAGACTAAAATTTTACTGCCCTCTAAACCCGTTTTGAGTTTGGAGGGATTTTTTATGTGTTGGTCAAACACGACCACCACACTGCTTATTAAAAGCAGCGGCTACATACAAAGCACCACACATAAGCGAGGATAAGCTGTTAAAAAAAGCCTTGCCTATGCGTGGGAAAAGAATACTGTTCAAGTAGAGATTACATCTCTCTATGTTAGAACTGAATATACCTATAACTTTGTCCGTGTAGATGTGCGTGTCTATACGGATATTTTTTGTTTAAGAGACATTGCTGCTTATACTGTCGGCTGTCGTAGCCCACCTCAATCTGAATTTTCAAAACAAGAAATTCAGATTGGAGGAAATTAAGAATGGCATATAACCACGGTAAAGAAGAACGCAAATGGCGTATCTGGAAAGAAGCAGAGGAAAAGACAATGCGTGATTGCGGTGTTGATGAAGATACCATTGAGAAAATCCGCATCTATGACAGAGAGGTGTTCAATTCGGACAGGCGATTTTATCAGCGGTTGCAGGAAACGGATACATACCTTGATACTGTCGCAGAAAAAGAATGGCAGGTTGAGGTATGTTCTGTCAGTAAGCTGTTGGACGAGATTGAAAATATGGAACTGTATCGTGAATTGCTTACGGCGGACAGGCTTACCCTGCAAATCGTTCTGCTGAAAATGCAGGGGTGCTCTACAAAAGAAATCGCTAAAATCGTCCATCTAAAACCTAATGCAATATACGGAAGAATGAATACTCTCCGAAAAAAGCTGAAAAAGTTTTTTTAGTGTCTAATATTAGAGTGTTCTCACGGGCTATTGGGTGAGGGGATAAAACCTCTCACCCATTCAGCATTTCGGAGGGTTAAGATTATGAACAGCTATATAGACGAAACAAGCAAAGAAGAATTTACTGAGGATATTACTATCCGAGAAGCATTAGACAGCATTGACGATATGCTCGCTTCTTGGACGAAAGAGGAACGCCTTGCTTTCTTTGCCACCTTTGCAAAACCGAAGGATATAGATTTTGTCAAAGAAATCGGCGGCATTTACTATGTGGTACGCTCCCACTTTAACCATGACAGTAACGAGGATATGGTAAGCAAGGTCAATAGGCTATTGAGCGAATAATCAGTAACAATTTTCAAATTACCACTTTAAAGTGTTGAAGTGTGGCGGCAGATATGATACAATAGTACCACTACAAAAATCATATCCGACTGTCGGAAAGGAGTTATTTTGAACAGACAGTCAAATAAAATTACTGCCCTCTACTGTAGATTATCAAGAGATGATGAACTGCAGGGCGAGAGCAACAGCATAACCAACCAAAAATCAATTATCAGCAAATACGCAAACGAAAACGGTTTTCAGAACACGAAATTCTTTGTTGATGACGGTTATTCAGGTGTCAGTTTTACAAGACCGGCGTTTATGGAACTTGTAGAGCTTGCGGAACAGGGACAGATTGGAACGATTATCGTCAAAGACCATTCGAGGCTTGGCAGAAACCGTCTGATTGTCGGGCAGTTATTGGAGGAAGATTTTGTCCGCTGGGGTGTTCGGTATATTGCCATTATGGATAACATCGACACTGCCGAGGGATTAAGTGATTTTCTTCCCGTGCAGGACTGGTTTAACGAAATGCACGCAAAGAATACCTCTAAAAAGGTGCGTGCGGTATTCCGTGACAAAGGAATGTCGGGCAAGCCTTTAACCACGGTCATTCCTTACGGATACAGAAAAAATCCAGACAATGCAAGCCATTGGCTGATTGACGAAGAGGCAGCAGAGGTTGTCCGCAGGATATTCCGCTTGTGTATTGAGGGATACGGACCGACACAGATAGCAAATATTCTCTTTTCGGAGGGTATTCCGACACCTACGGAGTATTGGCAATCACAGGGCAGAAAGACATCTGCTTTACCTGCCGTACCGCACAAGTGGGCGGCAAGAACGGTTGCGGATATTCTGGAAAGACTTGAGTATTGCGGTCACACGGTCAATTTCCGTTCCACTACACGCTCTTTCAAGGATAAAACCAAGGTAGAGCGACCAAAGGAAGAATGGAAAGTCTTTGAGAACACACACGAAGCCATTATTGACAATGAAACCTTTGCACTGGTACAGGAGCTTAGAAGCCACAAACGCCGACCAAACCGCACAGGCGAAGTCAGTATGTTTTCGGGATTGCTTTACTGTGCAGATTGCGGTGAAAAGCTGTATTACAGCGTTACCAACAATTACAGCCGAGAACAGGCATACTTCTTCTGTTCTAACTACCGCAAGGCTACCGAGAACTGCACCGCACATTATATCCGTGAAAAGGTCATCTATCAATTAGTTTTTGAAAGTATGCGGCGTGTTCTGTACTATGTGCAGGCTTACGAGAATGACTTTGTGCAAAGGCAGCTTGCTAAATCCACCGAGGAACAGAAGAAAGAGCTTGCCAAGAAACGCAGAGAACTATCCAAAGCAGAAAAGCGTATTGCCGAGTTAGATGTATTATTTCAGCGTATCTATGAGGATAACATATCTGGAAAACTGACTGATGAGCGTTTTGCCACAATGTCGGCAAGCTACGAGGACGAGCAAAAGCGGTTAAAGGAAGCAACCGAACAATTACGAATTGATGTTGAAAAGCAGGATGACAAAACTGCCAACATATCCGTCTTTGTTGAGAAAGCAAAGAAGTTTACCGCAATAAATGAACTGACACCTGCTATCGTCCACGAGTTTATTGACTACATTATGGTATCTTCAAAGCAGGTCATTGACGGTAAAACAGTTTACCCCATAGACATCTATTACAACGGTGTGGGTATCCTCAATGTTCCTACAGCTGAAGAATTAGAAGAAATGTTTCAAGAACGCAGAAAACAAAAGCGTTCTAAAGAACAAAAAACGGCATAGCCACGAATGACTATACCGTAATTTTATTAAGAGCCGCCCTCGTCCCCTCCACTTCCTTATGTGAAGGGGACGAAGCAGTCTTTTTTTATTTTACCCTCTTTTTGCGTTGCTCAATGTACTGCGGAAGATGGGACTTGAATGAATTTGTACCTAAAAAAACACGATAGAAAGGGGCTTTTCAGCACATCATCTACGAGTGTAACAAAAGTGTAACAAACTTCCGCATGACCTTTACACACTTTACATATTCATTTCCATATCTTCAAGAATTCCTACAAGATTACGAATAGATTTTCCTTCTTCAATTCTCTTTTTTAGTTCTTCCTTAATTTGTAGATATGAAATTTTTGATGGAATAATATCATCTACAATTCCAGGATACAATTCTGATAAATTGTCTATCATAAGTTTTACAATATTCTTATTTAGAATTTCACCATAATGCTTGTCGCAAACATTCGCAACATCATCAATTATTCTTTTATAAGATTCTTCTTCATTCTCATCAATGAACGCAGAAAACAAGACATTATCAAAGGCTGAAATTCTATACTCATTTTCTTTTAGTTCTGTATTATCTCTAATTCGTAAAAGAGGCATTAACTTTCCAGTTTTTTTAACCAAAATCATACGTTGTTTATTCACATAATCTGTTTCAAGCCCCGAAACTATGTAAGAGATTAAATCAACTCCAAATTCTAGAACTAATGGCTCGGCTATCATATTATTTTTGATTTCCCTATCAGCAGTAATATTACCATTCTCTACCACGCTCTCTTCTACTCCTATCAAAGCCCCTGCCGACACTCCCAAAACTTTACATATTCCAGCCAACAAAGAAACGTCTGGCATTCCATTACCACGTTCCCATTTACTTACTGCCTGTGCAGTTACACCTAATCTTGACGCAAATTCTTCTTGTGTCATTTTACGCATTTGCCTATATTGGCAAATAGTTTCTCCAATATTATTTTGCATATTAGCACCTCCAAAATGTTTTACAATTAGATTATATTTCTAATTCTCATCTCCGTAAAACAACGAGATGTTGATAGAAACTAAACCGACTTATGCTTAAAACACACTTTGGAAAATATTATATCATTATTCATAACATATATAAAATTTTTATTCGCCAAAGTTTTCAAGCCAAAAGCGGTGTAACAAAGTGTACAAAAAAATTTCATTTTAGCCAAGCGGAAGATGGGGCGCTAGACGTCCAGTGGACGTCTGTTTAGCGCCGACCGTAGCGGAGCGAAGACCTTGAACTCTGGGTTCAAGGGACGCTCCCGCTTCTGAAAAAGAAAAGACCCAAACGATTTCTCGTTTGAGTCTTTCTTTTTCACAATGCGGAAGATGGGACTTGAACCCACACGTCTATACCGACACAAGATCCTTAGTCTTGCCTGTCTGCCAATTCCAGCACTTCCGCATATGTGCTAAATCACACAAATGGTATATTATCATTTTCATTAAAAAAAGTCAACACGTTTTTGCAACATAACTCAAGGATAACTACTTTAGGATCCTGAAAGCAACTCAGTATCATTCATAATAGAAAACAAAATTTCGCCTTGCCATGATGTAAAATCACGGCAAGGCAAGTTTGTAATAACTATTAATCAAAACGTTCAACATCCATTTGTCCCAAAATCTCTACAATGAAATGTTCAAAAACCTCTATTGCTTTTCCTTCATTTGCTTTTTCGCCCCAACTTCCAATGATATTCAATCCATCGCCCAACTCAATATAGAAGAAATATACCGTTCCATCTATAATATCTGCATCTTCTTCCGAAATCGTAAAATATTTTACCACCGCATTATCAAATCGGATTTCTTTTATATTTTCCACGGGGTAATCCACTCTAAAGTAGGAATCGTCATATAGATTCTTCTGCCCCTGATAATACCGGTTAAAATCCCAATCCACAACTGACAATTGACAAATGTTTTCGGTAATAATATTTTCGGTATTATCCGCATATCCGACATAGGGTAGGGACGGATCCCAGGATGTAGTTATGCAAAAGATGTTATCATTGTAATTAAGGGTGTACTTGGCAATATTTGTTGTAAACGAATACTTGCCATTAAAAGGTCCTGTAGGAACATATGTCGTTTCTACCACTTCTACATCATAACCCGTTTCTTCAGGTACAACCTCTCCAACCTTTCCATCAACAATCGGAACCGAAAAGTCAAATTTTGAGTCTACTCTTGTAGTAGGCAAGGCATCACCTTTAGAAACACCTGAACCTAAGACCACCGGAATACGATACACCACCGTACCGTCTTCCTCTGTCACCAGATAATCAGACAAACCTTTTGTCCACTCTTTTGCGTGACTTCCTGTATATACGGTCATTCCTACATCTGCCACAGATGTGCCTTTCGTTTTAGGTCTGATTACAATTTCGCACACACCTTCCGTCTTCAAAACCTCCACAGTTCTTGTATAACTGTCCGTACGGCTGTTTGAACGAATATTTCCAGCAAGCATGCCATCCTGCTGATAATACTGATAACTGAATACCTTTTTACAAAGAAATCCCAGACCATCCTCATCTTTTCCTTCCAAAGAAAATTCCAGTCCGCCAACTTCATTTCCCTTTGCTTCATCCCAATCAAACATATAAATATACTGTTCTCGCCAATCTCCAAGGGCAGAAATGGCATATTTTGTATCCTGCGCGTGCTGATAAACAGAGAAATCGCTTGCACTAAACTCAAGCAGATATTCAATATGCTCTGCCATCTCTTCCACGGTGGCTTTAGAATCTGTCGCTATGGTGCTGTCAAATTCCAGTGCCTTCCATGCATTATGTCCCGCCAACATATAAATCAATGTGGTATCTCTCATGTTCTGAAGAACTTCCATTTTCTTCTGGGTATTCTCTGTTGTCTCATAAAGCACTTTATAATAATAGAAGCTTCTTCTGGCAGCGTCCTGAATATGCAAATTGGAAGTTGCAGTTATTACACTGTCCACCTGGAAAGTCGTATAATTTTCTCCCAGCACTTCCTCTCCAATCATATCCATGGTATTAACCCAAAATTCTGTAGCCGTGGCATTAATGCCGATACTTCCAGTTGCATCATTTGCCGCGCTGGTCAAATCTCCGATTATTACTTCTACAAGCCCTTCTGCTTTCTGCTCCAAAAGAGCATTCCACATGGATTTTTCGCCGGAATTAATTTCCACAGTATCATCAAAAGCTTCGGTTAGGCTCTGGATGTCGATATTTCCCGTGCGACTAACCAACTCAATACCACGGGCTATGCTTTCGTTCATATTTTCCATGTTGGCATAATATTCCATGATTTTCAGCGACTCTTCCACTTGGGCTAATTTCTCTACCTTGCCTACCAGCGAAGCAGCCTTTGCTGACGCTGAATAATCCTTACAAAATTCTTCATTATAACCGGTCTCAGACTCCCCGTTTTCCGGATTCATTTTCGTAACATCGCCTCTGTACTCAATCATCGTGAGGTACTTCATCCGATCTTTATGTGCTGCGATTTCAGCCATAGCAAGGTCAAGGTTCGGGTACATAATCTTCGATAGTGCAGCACGGTACTGTTCATAAGTGGCGGTACCGGATGCATAATCATAAATCGCCGTAGGTAATGCGTACAGTTTTCTTCCGATATCGGTAGCCTGTGCCAGCACTCTGGATGTTTCCGCATCATATTTATCCGCTGTCTGCCAATTCCACATCTTATAGGTCACATTATTATACATCGGGTCCGTAGCAGAATAGATATCCCAAACACTTCTTGCCGGGATTACTCTAACCAATTCTCTTTTTCTGTCAAAAGTCGTATCAATACACAAATCCGTCATTGCTTCGATGTAGGGATAATATATCACATCTTTATAGGTGAAAGTCTCATAATCTCCAACCACAAACTCTGCATTTTTCACATCTCTGCGTGCAAAACTAATGGTTTCACCCGACTCATTTTGGTATTCCACCAAAGGCGCCATGTTAAGCAAAGTTTCAGTTTCTATGTACAATGAATTATTGTGTTTAAAAAAAGTACCTTTAAACTTACCATTTGCTTCCACTGAATACATATCCACATAAATAAAAGTATCCCCTGCACCGAGCAGTTCCTTAGCCGAAACAGGCATATAGGGCGTGCACAGCATACTTATTACCAGTACAAACATCAAAACATTTTTAAATGCATTCTTAAATATATCTTTAAAAAAGTTTTTCCTTTTCATTTTCAGTCTCCTTTACTCAATACTGTAAAGACCACCGGTAATGGCATCGTATAGTTCCTTCGTCCATTCTATTGTCCGGAAACTTCCAATCTCAATTACTGTTACGTCCAAAGTTTTTTCTATTGTTTCAACCTCACCGTTTTCAATAGTTTTTGCTAATGAATCAAGCATTACATCGATTTCCTCTTGGGAAGCATCTGCAGCAAGTTGTGCTTCCGCTTCCTTCAATGCTTCTGCTGCATTGGGATATGTCACTGTAACATTGCAAACTCCATCTTCCACACGGTTAATTATAATATCTGTTTTGTTCAAAATTGCGTTACTTACCCTGGAAGCTGCATCAAGTTCTTCTTCCGGCACAATATAGTTCAGTGCGGAGTCAAACACTGCTTTCATATCTTCCATCAGTTCTGCCGCATCAAGTTCCTCTCCCACAAGTGTATCTGCTTCCTCTGTTTCCGGTTCACTCTCAAAAGATTCTTCCGGTGAACTTTCTGTTTCCATGGTGTTTTCCGGTTCACTTGCACTTTCCGGTTCACTCTCTACTTCCGGTTCGCTCTCACTTACAGGCTCGCTCTCCGTCTTGCTTCCGGGTTCCTCAGTACTTTCCGGTTCAGAAACACTTTCTGATTCATAAGCGCTTTCCACTTCAACAGTTGATTCCTTTTTCGGAATAGAAGTTTTCCCATTACTTTCTTTTTGTTTTCCGCATGCCGCACATAAAGCCATAAGCATACAAATCATGAGTACATAAGCCACTCTTCTTTTCATAGTTTCTCTCCTTGCTGTCTGGCGCTAAAAATAGTTCTTTTGTACTATTTCTTAAATCATATTATATATTTTGCAGCACAAATTTGCAACTATTACAGCGTTCTCAGTGGAGGGATTTCCACAAGAAAAGAAGTGCTCCATTCCCTTTTGGAACAGACCACTTCTTTTCTATTGTATAATTATTAATCTACACTGTACTGCAATTATGCATACAGGGAACATTTATATCTGATTTTGCGGTAAATCTTCCACACAATAATTGCAGGAATGGACAACAGCATATAGAGGCTGCTGATAACTCCCACTGCTCCGCCTACGATAATAATAATCCACATTACAATATTCATTTTTTCCTCTTTCCGCACTATTTCGTGCCCGTATCATAAATTTTCATTACAAAATATGCACGCAAATAACGCCCTGCCACTCAGAGCCTGCCTGCATAGTCAACCCATATTTATGCTACGATACGCTTCTCGCCATCCTTGGCGTGAATAAAGCGGATAATATACGCTTCCCGCCTTTTGGCTCTCTCTTCATACCCACTGAGAGCCCTATAAATAGTAAGGAAAAAAATCGGCAGAACTGCCGTTAATAATACACAGAAAATTTCGAGTGTCCGGCTCAATCTTCCCGCTCCGTTTTTTTGACGAATTTGAGCCTGAATGAACCTTGTGTCCTGGCCTGCCGTCTCTCTGGTCCAAACTTTTTGGCTTGCCTCACTGGCAGGGGCACAAATTACGTTTGCTTTCTCCTGCCTGAAACTTAACACATGAGAGGACATTTTCGGACAGATTGCCGCCAACAGTGCTACGCAAAATGTAATACACAATATAAACTTTTTCCAAGCCATTTTATTTTGCAACACTTTACAGACCTACCTTAACTCAAAACTACAGCCCCATTTTACCAAATGAGGCTGTTTTCCGCAACGATATACTTCTTATGTTCCCACAAATTTTACATGCTTTTTACAAAACTCTTTCAAACTCCTCATAGATGCGTTTGCTTAAATTCTGCATTCTTTCTTTATTTACCTTACATACCTTGCGGTCGTAAGTGTAGAACCCGTTTACTTCGTCTTCCACGTCGCTCAGCTGGGTGTAAACACTGCCGCACAGCCCATTTCCCATGCTGGAAAGCACCATCGCTTCGTAAGATTCTACAATGCGGTTTGTCAGTTCATCTGCATCCTTGCAAAATCCATAACCATGCTGATTATATAGACTGAAAGAATGCTCCGCAAGCACTCTGGAATAACCGCCAAACTCTGAAAGAACATGAGGTTTCTCCGTTTCAGGCAGTGGTTCATTTCTAAAGTACACATGACTGCTTTCCACATCACTTTTTTCTGTGCGAAACCATCCTGACGCAGTATCAAAAATTCTGGTACTGTCAATTTTCTTCACTTCTTCATACATGGTATCGCTGTCAAACTGCCCCCAGCCCTCATTAAAAATAGTATAATAGACAATGCAGGGATGATTGTACAACTGCTCCAATACTCCTTTCATATGCGCCATCCAAAGTGCCCGTCTTTTCTTGGACACAGTTCTGCCCTTCGGAACCTTATCCGCCAGACCGATGGTGGGCAGCGCCGTATCCCTTGTAAAGGAATATCTGCCGCTGTTTACCATATCCTGCATTACAAGCATGCCTAACTTGTCGCAGTAATAATAAAAACATTCCGGTTCTACTTTTATATGCTTTCTAAGACAATTAAGCCCCAGTTCCTTCATGGCTTTGATATCAAATTCGTAACCTTTTTCAGAAGCCGGCAAATAAATACCGTCACTATAATATCCTTGATCCAAAACTGCGTGCAGGAAAATAGGCTTACCATTTAAGCAAATCCGGTTTTTCTTGCCTACTTTTTCGATGGAAACCCTGCGCAGGGCAAAGTAAGATGTCACTTCATCTGCTCCGGCTTTTATCGTCATATTATAAAGATAAGGTGTATCCGGTGTCCAAAGTTTTGGCTCTACGCCTTCTTCTTTTAGGTCAATACGGATACTACTGCCGCTTGCGCTTTTTCTTATCGCACCTTTCTCCGTTTGCACCGTTACTTCCCAACTTTCCGACTCTGTATCTGCTTCCAATGTAACGCCCGACAAATCAGGAGTAATACGGATTCCCTTTATATACTTTTCAGGCACACTCTCCAGCCATACGCTCTGCCAGATTCCACTGATGGGCGTGTACCACATCTCGCCTCGTTTGCGGCATTGTTTTCCGTAAGGATAATCCCACGAAAGAGCATCTGTCACCTTTACCTGCAGCAGATTCTCGCCCTCTTTATAGGCATCCGTCACATCAAAGGTAAAGGCCAAATAGCCGTCTTCGTGACTTCCCACAAGTTTGCCGTTTAAATACACCTGCGCCGCCTGGTCTACCGCACCAAAGTGAATCAAAAGTCTGTCCTTCATAAATCCTTCCGGCAACGTAAATTTCCTGGTAAAAGTCATATGCTTTTCACTGCCGTAACTTCCCGTTTTTCCCTCATAACCGGAAAGCACAGACTGAGGCGGATAAGGCACCTTGAGCCCCTCCTCCCACTGACCGTTCAAACTGTAAAAAGAATCCCTTCGAAGTTGGGGTCTGGGGTACTCACTAAAAGGAACAGATGAATTTTCATCCCCAAAGTCTGTCGAAAGATTTCTATGTTCTCTTCGAATCATGCGAAAATATAGTTTTAACACAATCAGCAAAACTACTGCCACCCCAAAGGCCGCCGCAAAAATGTTGGTATTCGGTAAAAAGGACTCCGTGCCATCGCTGTTTACAATCTTTTCTGCCCCTCTAAGCACAAATGCACCTACCGCCGGACCCACAATACCCGGCACAAATACCTGTCCGAAAATGCGGATTCCTTGAAAAAGCCCCGCTTTTTCTTCCGGGATTAGTCCCTTAATTCTGGCACCAAAAACAGCCATGCCCGCCAAATATCCTGACATCATGCACAGCGAACCGGCAAACACCAAACCCGTACTTTTGCAAAAATACAAAAGCACATAACCAAACATCAACACCCAAACGCATGAAAAAACACATCTGCGAAATCCTAATTGGTCATAAAGTTTGCCCACCACAAAAGTAACCATTGCCGCCAAAATAATGGCCGGTGCCATCACAAGCACATAATCCGTCATCTGCAAACTGACTTCATAATACAAAATCAGATAAGGCATAAACACATTGATAGAAATGCAAAATACCGCAAATGCCACAACTGTCAAATACAAAAGCAAATGCTCCTTAACCACAGCCGGTTTGAAACTATAAAGCAGATTGGCCAAATACTTACTGTTTTCTTCCCTTTTAACGCCCTTCTCTTCAATTAAAAACAGCCCCAAAACACCGATAACAAGGACGCTGATACCGATTATCAGGAAAATCCACGTCCAACTGGATTCCTTGTCCAAATCAAAGGCCATAAAGCCCCCAAAAACCGCTAAAATGGACACCAGTGGCATCATCGCATTAATACCTTCTATAGCACCACGGTTGGAATCATCACCACTTTCTGTCAGCCAGGCATTAAAGCAGGCATCGTTGGCACAAGAACCGAAGAACGTCATAACGCAGTCCAGCAAAATAACCAGATTTACCCCAAGAGCTGCCGCAGACACCACACTTCCCGTCAGCGCTGTAAGATATTCCATTTTCAGCAGGCAAAACGCCATGATGGAAATGCCCCAAAAAATGTAACCGCCACTGATAAAGATTTTTCTCTTGCCCACTTTGTCAGAAAACGCCCCGATTACCAGCGTCGTCACCGTTGCCATTACTGCGCTGGCACCTACCATGAGGGAAATCTCTGCTGCGGAGGCCTTGAAAATTTTGTAAATAAACACGTTAAAATACATATTTTCCACTACCCACGCAA
Organism: Lachnospiraceae bacterium; assembly: GCA_017468395.1. Taxonomy (GTDB): domain Bacteria; phylum Bacillota; class Clostridia; order Lachnospirales; family Lachnospiraceae; genus Acetatifactor. Next base: position 15,415 of record JAFUIR010000015.1, read on the forward strand.
CTTGTCCCATGAGACTAAATATTACAAGTGCAATCCAAAATTTCTTTTTCAATTTTCCCTGCATATCCATTCCTCCCATAAATTCCTTGTGCATAACTTGAAAGCACAGCAAGTTCCGCCCATCTACGGTGTCTTGCTCTTATTTTTTCTTGGTTGCCGTATCAATACTCTTGCCGAAAACAATAAATCTGTCATACAAATACTCTGTCACAAAATTAATAATCATTGTTCCTGCCAAAACTAAATATTCATTCCAGCCCACGCTTTCACCCGTAAGAACAGCAGTCCACCATGTAGACAAAGGCGTAAAAATCACATAAAACACAGCCACTTTCATCATCGCAACAGGAATGTTGTTTGCTGAATAGAAAGTGAATTTGCGGTTCAATGTGAAGTTCCACAGTACTGACAAAACAAGCGACACCAGATAGGAAATCCAATGTTCCAAATGCAAGACCTCTTCCATAAGAGTAAAACTCGCCACTTGAATAATGCCCGCACTTGCGGAAAAAAGCACAAATTTCACTGTTCTGATTATTTCCTTTTTCGTATTAGCCATAGTATTTCTCCTTCGTTTCTTTGTTTATTGTATAGTTGAACTCAGCATTTCATTTCATACTGATATTCCAAGCGTTCCTCATGGGATGACTTGTTCTTCCGGCCTTCATTTACTGCGGTTCTTATCATCCCCAATTTTTCCATGGTTTTGTAGGAACCGATATTTTCCGCATCGCAGTGGGCAATAAAGTGCTTCACTCCAAGTTCATTTCTTGCATATTCCACAAGTGCCTTTGCTGCCTCACAGGCAAACCCTTGCCTCCAATAATTTTTGTGCAAAATCCACCCAAGTTCGCCGGTGGAATTCTCGTCCACACATACGCTCACCGCACCAATCTGCTTATCTTCAAAAAGAATCGCAAACTCGTAACTGCATTGCGCCTCGCTCGCCCACTCTTTATCTACACTTTGAAGAAACTCTATGGTTTCCTCGATTGTATCATTGGGCAAAAACACCATATACTTTGTATTTTCAATATCCGAAGCATACTCATGGACAGTTTCCAAATACTGCATACCAAGCGGCCTTAAGACCAGTCTCCGGGTTTCAATTTCAATCATTATTTCACTTCCTCCAAATCCAATTCAAAAATACCGCCGTCAAAAATAATGTCGTTCCCCCCGGCGTCTTTATAAAAGGATACTTTTTCCTCCCCAACCTGCTTGAATCCCAGAGATTTTAGCAAGCCTACCGACGGCAGATTATTTATAGCCGTCCCCGCTGAAAATCTCGTTATGCCAAGGTCATGCAGATGGTTAAATAGAGCCAAGTGACTTTCCTTTGCATACTCTTTCCCACAATAATCGGAATGAAAGCAATATCCGATTTCATATCCATTATCCCGTATGTTAAAGGCAATGTATCCAATAATTCTCTCGTGGAGGCACACTGCGAAAAACATGTGCTCCATTCCGCTGTTCGCTTTTGCCCATCTGGCTATTCTTTCCCGCACATCGGCTTCCTCGGTAATATGGGGCATATCGTACTGCGCATATTTCGACCGGTTAAAATCCTCCCAAATTTCTTTCATGCTTTCCCAATCGTTCTCAGTTATATGTCTAATATGTAATCTTTCTGTCGTTAGTAACATTTAAAACTCCTATCTGTTAATCTTCAAATTCCTCTAAAAATTCAGAAAAATTGCCACGAAGAAAATGTCTGTATTCCGGATGCTCTACAGCTTCTTCATATTCTTTTTTTATCGTTTTTCTATTCCATTCTCGCATTTTCTCTGTCATTTCTTCATACCGCATTATTGATATAAGACCATTCTTTTCAGCTTCTAAAATGGCGGTATATGCGTCAGGAATAAACTCCACATCTGATATCTTTACCGATATATCAGTCGAAGTTACGTCAGGAATATTGGTTTGAAAATTAGATTCAGTAATTTCATCAACCATATAAATATACCCAGATACTCCTTTATATGTTTTTTCAAGTGCATTAGGATAATATTCCTCTATACGTTGCTTACCCTCTTTTCTAAAACCATATGCCGCCCATTTTTGCCAAATCCCGTTATATGAAAAATTTGTTTCTTTACAGTATTTTTCAACAGCATTGCTTAGATATACCAGTACATTTTCGCGTTTTTTCGAAAAGTAAATTAAGGGTATTCCATGATTAGAAGTTCTTGGTTCAAGCACCTCAATATCTTTAATTTCTGAAGCATGATAATACATTCAAACGCACCTCTACAAAACTCAAACTTGATTACTTTATTGTGACAATGACAGTAATACAATCCAAACCATCCGAACCGGTCCATTCATTTTATCTGCAAGCGTCATGTGACTTACCTCCACACAGTGTATTTTCAAATCTTCACAAGTTGGGATTTGTGCATGCGGGCTTCTCCTGCGATTCCTGTGGGCATAATGCAAAATTGGGATTTGACGCTGTTGAAATATAATCATACTGTACTTTTAGAAAATTTTATAAATTCATATGGCAATCCTATATCTTCAGAATATTTACAGATTTCTCTCTTTTCGTCATCATTCATTTCGTCATAGAAAGGGCGATCTGATACTTTCCAGTATGTTTTTACTTCGTCTATTTTCAATATATCACCCCATGGGGCAGTATATAATTCCCCAACTTTATATTTCCCGATTTCTTTATATACCCTCGTGGTATAACAATACCCCAATTTATTTAAATAATTTTGAATTGACTCATATTCATGTTCAGAGAATGATATTGGTTCAAACATACACTAAATCTCCTAACAATGTAAAACACATCACTTGATTTCCAAAACAAGTGATTCGCCATCCTTGCAAATCTGCTTTTGGCATCCGTCTTTGATACTATATGCTTCGCCGTACAAAGTTTCAATACCATCATCAATCACAATATAACTTCCATCATTCAAAGCTAAAATTTCATGTCCCATACTATCGGCATATGTAATATCCTCAATCAGCCGAAATCCATCCAAAACATCGTCCTTTAGATTTTGAAAATGGGGAAGCATATTAACTTTGGTCAAACCAAGTCCAGAAATCCAACGTTGATAATTAGGGTCTGTCGCCTCCCCATCCAACTCCGGACCAGCATACACAATCTCTGCACAATTCATAGAGCCTGCACTCCATGCAATAACAATTCCATTATAGTTTTCTATTTTTTCTTTTAAATATAATTTTTTCATGAATGTATTTTGTGTTGGAACATGTCCACCAACCAAAATAATTGCATCCATCTCTCCTAATCGTTCTATAATTTCTTCATTTCTATCATCACACATTTCAAAGGATGAGAAACTCAAACCACTCATCAAAATGGCTTCTTTTAAACAACTATATACACTATCATTTACATCATAGTTATTCGGGGAAGCACAAATCATCATGACCTTTGCGTTTTCTGTCCAAATTGATTTTATTTTATTCAGCAGCCCATTTTCTTCGATTAAAATTGCCGGTATTCTTTTTCCATTTACTTTAATTGAACCTCCGATAGAACTTGCTAATATTGCTTTCATATCCCTTGCTCCTTTTAATATGTAAATCAAGTTGCCACCTCTGCACATTCACCCCTTCCCTCTCTTACAGTTTGGAATTTACATTCTAACTTCTGATTTAAAATTTTTTTCTTGAAATTTAACTTGTTCCATAATCTCCTCTTTTGTAAAGGAAACATTTTCAGGTGCAACAACCCATTTCTCCTCAACATCATCAAACCTATGAATAATTGCTATTATTCTTCCAACAAACTCCTCTACCGGTTCATTTACCCCAAGTACATAAGCATCTTGCTCTTCTCCATCAGGCGCAATAATACCTTCAATATAACCATAATTTATTGGATAATATATATCTTTATGCTTTGGATGGCAACTTCCTAATGGTCTATCAACAACCACTTTTACAATATTTCCAATCACAATAAATACCTCTACACAGTTCAATTTTCTAACAGTTCACTTAATCTGCCCTTAAATTCTGCCATGTCCCTCTTTTCATCATCGAACAGTATGGTTTTAAATCCCATCTCTCTTGGAATCTCCAGATTCTTGGCAGTGTTATCAATAAAAACACATTCTGCCGGACTAAGACTTGCTTTACTCAATGCTGCATCAAATATCTTTGCTTCAGTTTTCTGCGCATGGACATCGGCTGAAATCGTAACTACATCAAACAAATTTTTAAGTTCAGTATTTTCCAAAATAGTTTCTATTCTGTCGACCTTATTATCTGTAATCATTCCAATAATATAGTTCTCTTTCAATTCCCGAATATAGGAGATTAATGCCCTATCCGGTGTAATATTCAAAAATGAATCGGTAAGCACACTATAATCAACTTCTCTTCCTAATTCCTCACAAAATGCACCCCACATATCCTTATGCGTGATATCTCCCCGTAAAAGAAGCCTGTTGTGCCTTCTATATGCCGTCTCAACTTGCCGGGCGGGCAGGCCTGTCGCTTTCGCTATATGCGAGACAATCGTAGGCGTCCCCATTTTTTCAACTGTTATTACACCGTCAAAATCAAAGAAAATTCCTTTTATCATAATTTACATCCCAAACCGGTACTCTTTTTCTTCCTTGTCATTGGCTTTAAGTCCAAATCTTTCGATAACCATATCTGCGACTTCGTCCGGCTCCAAATTTGTATTATCAATTTTGATGTGATTTTTAAACCAGAACTCATCACTATTTGAATTAAGCCTGTGCTTTTCTGTATCACTTAAAAGATTGGACTTGCTCCACGCAGCATCTCTCTTTGAGGGTTTTCTTTCCATCCGGTGTGGTGTTGCGTTTCTTGCAAGTCTGGTTTCAATGTCTGCACTAAGTTCTACAAAATAGAACTCTCCGCCGCCCGCCTCAAACAAATCAGCAAGTCCCGTCAGGTATTCTCTTTCCTGTGGCACCTCAAACGCACAAACATATGTAAATATCAAATCCACATTATGCTTCACTGCCAATTCAAAGGCCTTTTCTCTAAAAAATGCATTAAATTCCTTTTGGGCAGGTGTTCCAAACCCAAATATTTTATCTGACACCTCAATGCTGTCGTGATTTATCATCAGATTGTACTTTATTTTATCTCTTATGCTCTCCGCAACGGTCATTTTTCCCACTGCCTGGGGGCCACATACCACGATTAAATTTGCCATAAGTTATTTTTTCCTCTCCACAGTTCAAACACCTATTCCACAAAGAATCTAATTTCTGCCAATGCCTTTTCTTCTACTTCTTCACTTGCACACTTATTAACATAGAACTTTCCATCTCTCAAATCTGAAAAGCGGAAATACAAATCCTGAGAATACAAGGTTTCAAACAGTCTGTTCTCTTCATATTTGGATGTAAATATTTTATCACAGTACGTCTCCAGGAGATAGGGATACGTAGTATACATACGCATATCAACCCGGGAATCTAAACTCATAAGGAGCATGGGAAATGTTCCCGAACACCCTGACTCAACCACAACAATACGTTTCTCGGTTATTTTTCCGAGCAGCCCCATCAGGCACTCTTTCATCTTCGGGTATCGCTCAAGACATTCCCTGATATCCGGCAAAACAAACTCACAAAACTCATCATAGTCATGACACTTACCACTTTCCAATGCCTTTATAATGGACGCCCGAATCTCATCGTCCACCAATTCTTTACCCGCCAGCATTGTCATTGTTTTTCTTCCTAAGAGCCATGGATAAGCGCTACTTCTCCCTTTTCCCCTATAGTAAATGTAGGGTAACAAGGTATCTCTCAGTAGAAAAATATACGCCGTGTCTTCTTCACAGCCTATCCACTCGCAGAAGCGGACCAGTTCCGTCAAAAAAACATCGTCACTTACAGCACTGCTCATTTTTGCCAGAATACACGCACTTTCAATTGCTTCCACAAGTTCCATATTGTCAGACTCATAAGTAACATCAGCCTCTCCCACCGGCTTGTGTAATATTTCAAAAGGGATGGCATTATGACTTTCCAGATATTTTTGAAGCCTTGATACCGCTCCGAAAGATTCTTCCAACTTTTCGTTTAATTCCGTATAACCTTCATCGACAAGGTCGTCAAGCATTTTTAAGAGTTGCTTTGCCCTGTATACGTCTTCCTCTGTCCCAGCCCCGGATTCTATTTTTTGTAATTCGCTATAATAATAATCTAAATTATATGAGATAAATCCCATTTATTTTCTCCTCAATCATCAGTTTTTCCTTAATTGGTTGCATCAATTTCTGATATTTTCCCTGCTTCCGAAAAACTCATTTCCCTATATGTAAGCATTGCTCAATGTCCTACCCAATGCCAATCGATAAAAAGTCTGTCAAACACTCATAATCAGTAGCAAAAACACATTACTAAACCTTCCATAAAAATAATTATCGTCTTTTCCTCAAAAAAATCATGTTTCTCAGCCCACCGGTTCGGAAATCTCGATTTCCGGCATAGGATACCCAAGTGCGGCGATATTTTCTTCCGTCAATGACTGATATGGAATCTCCACCTCTTTTGCCTCACCGAAATAAGTAGCGCGCCACTTTTCATATTCCGCTCCGTCTACCAGAGGCATATACTCATAACTTCCCACCCAATCTGCGGAGAAAATGTAATAGACAACGCCATCTCCATCCTCATCAATATCTGTAGGGAAATTCTCGCCCTCATAGTTTATATCTCTAAGGCTTTTATCCCAAGCATCCACGCTTCCCATCTCTTTGTATGTGTCACTCTCCGCATCGTAGCAATAAACATTATATGTCCAAAATTCTCCGGCAAGTCCCTGATTGTGAGACCATCCCGCTTCAACAGCACCGTTGTCATAAAACGTCATAGCCGGGAACTCCACAAGTTCCTCATAAATAGTGTAATCCTGATAACCGAAAATGAATTCCACAGACCCAGCCATGGAAGCGTTCGTCCATTTGAGCAACAACTCTTCCTTACCATCACCATCGATATCCATGACTGCAAAATGGTTTGCCTTGGCACTTGACATACTTGTGTAATCCAATGCCTTACCATCAGGGCGAATCCCTTTTTGATACACATCCCACAATGCCTTGCCAAAAGCCAGGTGCGCTTCATTGGCTTCAGGCACCGTGTTGGCTTCTTCTGTTGTCTCTGTTTCTTCCATTGGTTCTACTTCTGACTCCACCTCTATTTCCGATAAAGTTTCCTCTATATCACTTGGTGTATTACTTACTTCTTCCTTTGTTCCGCAAGAAACCAAATTCAGAATAAGCAAAAGCGTAACAATAACTGATAATAATTTCTTCATTTCTTTCTGCTACAAATTCTAATTTATGGTGTCCAGTTGGAGCAAACCCTCTTTTTCCCGACTAGTCCACCTGTTTTCTTGTTTTAGTCGGGGTCCGACTTGTTTTTTTTCCGACTAATCTGCTGTTTTTCCCATTCCGGTCGGGGTTCAACCTCGTTTTCCCCCGACTAACCTGTTGTTTTCCCCATTTCAGTCGGGGTTTAACCTCGTTTTTTCCCGACTAACCTGCTGTTTTTCCCATTTCAGTCGGGGTTTAACCTCGTTTTTTCCCGACTAACCTGCTGTTTTTCCCATTCCGGTCGGAGTTCAACCTCGTTTTTTCCCGACTAACCTGCTGTTTTTCACATTCCGGTCGGAGTTCAACCTCGTTTTTTCCCGACTAATCCTCTGGTTTTCTTATTTTAGTCGAGTTTGTTCCTCACCCCCGACTGATTATCCAAGCCAAATTAGTTCTACAAATTCAAATTTATCAACTTCTTAATTCCCCATTTGCTCGCAAAAGAACTCGCTCATTCCTTGTTTTATGAATTTTCCTCCCCCTCTACCCACAATAGGCTATTGCGTCTGCTTGGAATAACAATCCGTTTTCACCACCCACATGGGCAAACTCGGTTTGAATGGATTTGCGCACAGGGTATTTGCCGTTAAATCTTTCTTTTATTACCTTTTCCATTACAGGAATATTCCAAACATCTCTAAACAAACAATCCATTTGCACAACATTTTCAAGTGTAAGTCCTACCATGGCCAGTCGTCTTTCCATTTCATCGAAAGCACCGTTAATTTGCTCTTCAATAGTTCCGCCAACATTGCCGACACAATAATTCAAATAACAAGTATCGCCGGCTTTGATAATTCCGGTATGTGCCCATTTCTCGTTCACATCGTATCTTTCAATCATGTTCCTCTTCTCCTTAACATTCACTCTTTCACATCGCTTTAATACTCTCGTTTTATCCTTGTTTTTCTTTCTCTATTATAACTTTTCTATCCGTTCTTGGGTAGAGTGTTTTTCCCTCTAATATCAAAAAACAGGTCCCAAACCTTTTCAGATTTGGAACCTGCCATTAGAATCATTCTATTTAAATTCTGAGATGTTTTTATCTCACTCTCAGTCTCGATAGCAATTATCTCTGTACACGTCCGGAAGCGTCACCGCCGGCCAGAGTTTCAACTTCTTTTCTGGAAACCAGGTTGAAGTCGCCGGGGATTGTGTGTTTCAGAGCAGATGCTGCAACGCCGTATTCAAGAGCTGCCTTGAAGTCTTTGCCGTCAAGCATACCGCAGATAACACCGCCTGCGAAGGAGTCACCACCACCTACGCGGTCAACAATAGGATGGATGCTGTACTCTTTGGAGTGATAGAATTCTTTTGTATCTCTGGAGTAGATGCAAGCAGACCAACCATTATCGGAAGCGGAACGGCTTACACGCAGGGAAGATACGCAGTATTCAAAGTTGAATTTGTCAACCATCTGCTCGAAGATGGATTTGTAACCAGCCAACTCAAGTTCGCCGCTTGTTACGTCTGTTTCACCGGGTTTGAAGCCAAGAACCAGTTCAGCATCTTCTTCGTTACCGATACATACGTCAACGTATTTCATCAGGTTTGTCATAACTTTCTGAGCCTTCTCGGAAGACCACAGTTTTTTACGGAAGTTAAGGTCTACAGAAACTTTTACGCCGTGTTTTTTAGCAGCGATAAGAGCTTTTTCTGTAAGTTCAGCAGCGCTGTCGGATACAGCGGGTGTAATACCTGTGAAGTGGAACCAGTCAGCGCCTTCAAAAATAGCATCGAAGTCGAAATCTGCTTCTGTTGCTGTAGAGATAGAAGAATGTGCTCTATCGTAAACAACTTTGGAAGGTCTCATGGAAGAACCGCTTTCCAGGAAGTAGATACCAAGTCTTTCGCCGCATTTAGCGATGTGTTTTGTACCTACATTGTATTTTCTCAGTGCTGCAACTGCACACTCACCGATTTCGTTGTTGGGAACTGCTGTAACGAATTCAGCGTCATGACCGTAGTTAGCCAAAGATACTGCAACGTTAGCTTCACCGCCGCCGTAGCATACATCGAACTCGTCTGCCTGAATAAATTTCTCATTGTTGGGGGTGGACAATCTCAGCATGATTTCACCCATAGTAATTACTTTTGCCATTTTGGTATATTCCTTTCTTGATTTAAAGTTGTATTTTGTTTGTGAAAAATTTGCATTTAGCGGATTGCACAAAAATTTTTAAGCAGACTGTCGAAAAACGTCAGCACTTAGGTGGTGGGCTAATGATTACTGAAAAAGGATTGCTAGCAAGCCTTTTGAAGGTAATCATTTGACCGGCACCTTAGTACTGTTACGTTTTTCACCAAGCGAAAGCGTGTCTGCGCGGAAATTATTTGTGCAATTGGCAATGCAAATTTTTCAAACATAAGATTCAAATTTATTTCTGTACAAGATGTACTGCAAATCCGCCGATTTCCTCTTTGATGTAGATTGCTTTCAGGTTACCCTTAGGATCTCTCTTTGCAGAATCTGCATTAAACTCTACGCCAAGAACAGTTTCCAGATAGTTTACTGCTCTGTCAATGTAGTTTGTTCTGATAGCAATGTGACCATTCTTACCAAGATAAGGTGTCTTCATTACTTCAAGTGCTGTGCCTGCGAATACGGAACTTCCGCCAACTTTTGCGGGCATACCGAAAATAAATGCAAAACGATTTGCAACCTTAATAGCCTCTTCTTCGTTTTCAGCGTTTACTCCAACGTGAGCCAGTTCAAAACCAAGCATTGTCTGAACTGCTTCTCTTGTAAGCTGTTCAATCTTGTCCCACTCGCCGGCGTTAATAAGGTCGCCGGGAACCATCCATGAACCGCCGCAAGCGATAATCTTGTTGAAGTCAAGGTAAGAATTCAGATTCTTAGCATTGATACCGCCTGTAGGCATGAACTTCATATTTACATAAGGTGCTGCCATGGCTTTAATTTTTGCAAGACCGCCGGACTGCTCAGCAGGGAAAAATTTCACTACGTCAAGTCCAAGTTCAATAGCCTGCTCGATGTCGCTGGGGCTTGATGTACCGGGAGTGATAGGCACATTCTTTTCCAAACAGTATTTAACTGTGTTAGGGTTAAGACCGGGGCTAACGATGAATTTAGCGCCTGCTTCTACTGCTGCATCTACTTGTGCTGCATTCAGGACTGTACCTGCACCTACACACATATTAGGGAAATTTTCAGTCATGGCTTTGATAGCACCTGCTGCTGCGTCGGTACGGAATGTTACTTCTGCACAGGGAAGTCCGCCTGCGCAAAGTGCTTTTGCCAAAGGAACTGCATCTTCTACTCTGTCAATCTTTACAACCGGTACAATACCGATTTTTTGGATCTGTTCTAAAACTGCGTTCATTTTAGTCTCCTTCTTTCTTATCTCTAAATTAAATATTGAACTACTTTTATGCCAGTACTTCTTTTACTGCTTCCGCAATTTTGTCGCATTTGCAGTTTGCAAAGAAATACTCTTGGAACTTTTCTCCGGAAAGTGCGCCCTTAACCAAGTCGCGGTCAAGGTTTTTCAGTATGGTTACCATGTCTACATGGGTTACTTCCTTTACGCTGTCCAGAATTTTCTTGTTGCGCTGCTCGGGAACCACTCTATCCTTAGGATAGCCGCCACCACCGGGAGCACAAAACAGTTTTTCAAAGGTATACTCCAGATTCAGTTCACCACCCCAGCCGAAGTTTTCAGCAAAAGGAAGTGCCACACAGTTTCCATCGTTTACCTGTGAAAACAAATAAGCATCCAAGGGGGAGCAAATATGTCCGCAAAGCACCTTGGGGAAAGAGTTTGCTGCGAGCATTGCACCTTCGCCGGTTCCGCAACCTGTGATAACATAGTCTGCTGCACCGGAATTAATCAGTACTGCTGCCAGAATACCATTCTGCACATAAGTCAGGCTGTTAGGGTCTTCTGCGCCGTACATACCATAGTTGAATACCTCATGTCCCATGGGTTCCACTACTTTTTTCAGGGTCTCACAAATCATGGCATTTTTTGCCGCCTGACTGTTTTCATTAATTAATGCAATTTTCATTTTTTGCCTCCAAATCAAATATTAATCTCCGTTTTCACTGCCCATTGCAATGATTTTCTACAATTAATTATGAAGGCTGTTTACCGATATAAGCCAAGATACCGCCGTCTACATACAGGATGTGACCGTTTACAGCGTTAGATGCTTCAGAAGCAAGGAATACTGCAGGTCCTGTCAGTTCTTCGGGTTTTAACCATCTGTTTGCAGGTGTTTTTGCACAGATAAACTGGTCGAAAGGATGTCTGCTGCCATCAGGCTGAACCTCACGAAGGGGTGCTGTCTGAGGTGTTTCGATATAGCCGGGACCAAGGCCGTTACACTGAATGTTGTACTGACCGTACTCGGAACAGATATTCTTTGTAAGCATTTTCAGACCACCTTTAGCTGCTGCATATGCAGAAACTGTTTCACGTCCAAGTTCGGACATCATGGAGCAGATGTTGATAATCTTTCCGTGACCTTTTTTAATCATGGAAGGAATAACTGCTTTGGACACGATGAAAGGTCCGTTCAAGTCGATGTCGATAACCTGTCTGAACTGTGCTGCTGTCATCTCGTGCATAGGGATACGTTTGATGATACCTGCGTTGTTTACAAGGATATCGATTACACCTACTTCAGATTCGATCTGGGCAACCATAGCGTTTACAGCATCTTCATTTGTTACGTCGCATACATAACCATGTGCTTTGATACCTTTTTCCGCATATGCTGCGATTCCTTTGTCTACTAATTCCTGATTGATATCGTTAAAACAGATTGTTGCGCCTGCATCAGCATAAGCAGATGCAATAGCAAAACCGATACCGTAAGATGCACCTGTAACCAGTGCCACTTTGCCTTCCAGGCTGAAATTGATAAAGTTGTTCATGTTTTCTCTCCTTCTTTTTTGATATATCTCATTTTAATTAATTACTTCTCTAAACCTTACATCAGGTCTTTCATGGCTACGCCGTCCATATCGTCGAAATCCTGGTTTTCGCCAACCATACCCCAAATAAAGGTATATGCTCTGGAACCGCATCCTGAGTGGATGGACCAACTGGGAGAAATAACGGCTTCTTCGTTTCTCATAACGATGTGGCGTGTCTCGTTGGGCTCGCCCATGTAATGCATAACGAAAGCATCTTCCTGCATTTCGAAGTAAAGATAAACTTCCATACGTCTGTCGTGTGTATGGCAGGGCATGGTGTTCCAAACGCTGCCGGGTTCCAATTTTGTCATACCCATTACAAGCTGACAACTTTCAACTTGTCCGGGCAGAATGTATTTGCAGATGACTCTGTGGTTTGCATCTTCCAAACAACCAAGTTCCACCTTGTTCTCATCCTTAACAATCACAACGCCTTCTTCGGGAGTTCCATTAGGCTTAATCAATACTGTAGGATAAGTTTTGTGAGCAGGTGCACTGTTCAAATAGAATTTTGCAGGGTTTGCTTTGTCATCACTGGCAAAAGTAATGTCTTTTGAGCCCATACCGATGTACATACCCTCTTTAAAGCCTACCTTATATACTTTTCCGTCTACTGTAATTGTTCCTGCGCCACCGATGTTGATTACTCCCAGTTCTCTTCTCTGGCAGAAATACTCTGCACGAAGTTCATCTCCTGCTGTAAGCGCAATGGGTTCTGTAGGTACTGCCGCACCTGTGATGATTCTGTCGATGTGACTGTATACTAATTTTATCTCGCCGGGAACGAAAAGATTCTGAATCAGAAATTCTTCGCGAAGACGCTCTGTAGTATAATGCTTCACATCTTTTGGTGATACTGCTGTTCTAAGTTCCACGTTTTACCATCCCTTTCTGTCGCACATATTTGTAGCCAAAATCACGACACTATGATAATTTTCATTGTAAGTGCTTACATTATATCACAAATGCCTTTTTTGTGCTACTTCTTTTTCATTTTTCATAAAAAACTTCTATGACTGTAAATTCATTATACTGTAAATAATTATCTAAGTCTTTTCAAATATAGGTCAAAACATTGCAAATTTTGAACTTTTATGATAGCCTATGCGCATGGATAGCACATTAGTGATTTTGAAACTCTTGAAATTCTTCTGTCGGTTTCAAAATCACATCATCCCCCGAAAGGAGATTTTTATGGAAGAACTTACATCCTGCAAAATTGCCGTAGAAAATTGTCTGCGTGACCGCACATTTTCTGTGGCTCACTTATACAAAGAAGAAAAAGCCATGGATATGCACATCCACGACTGCTATGAACTATATTATTCTATTTCCGGCGGAAAACAATTTCTCATTGACAATCGTTTTTATTCTATTGCGCCCGGGGATTTGTTTATCATTAATCAATATGAAAGTCATAAATTGACCCAAATTGACGATATGGTGCATGAGCGAATTGTATTTTCCATTCACCCGGACTACGCAAAGAAACTTTCCTCTTCCGAGACCAATTTGGATTATTGTTTCGCAAACCGCAGTGAATCTTTTCAACACAAAATTTCTCTCAACAAGGAACAGCAAAAACGTTTTCTGTACTATGTAAATAAAATCACCTCTGCAGATGGTTTTGCACATGACATTATCGAGCAAGCTGCCTTTATGGAACTGCTGGTAATGATTAATTCTCTTGCGTCTATCACCCAACCGGACGTGAAACAGTTACCTGAAAGTTTAAGTACTTATAAATATAACCACCAAGTGGACGACATTCTGGCCTATATTAACCGCAACATTTCAAATGACATTACCATCGAGCAACTTGCCGGTGAGTTTTTCTTAAGCGAATCTTATATTTGCCGAATCTTCAAATCTGCCACAGGAACTACTATCGGCAAATATATTACTGCCCGCCGCATCAGCATTGCAAAGTCTCTTCTAAACGAAGGCGTCTCCGTATCCGAGGCTTTTGAACGAAGCGGTTTTACTGACTATAGCAACTTCTTCAAGGCTTTTACAAAGGCCGTTGGGGTTTCACCGAAAAAATACGCGGGGTTAACGATTAGTTAGTCCCAAAGCATTGACAAAAAATTTAAAATGAGTTAGATTACATATTACATCAATCATATACTATTCTTTAGTATTCTTTTTTTCGTTTTTTCTTTATTATTTATTTTACCCCAAGAAGTTCTTTGACAATTTCATAAAAGGCTTTACACCGTTAATTATTGTATGATAAAATGTATGCAAAGGAGCGTGGTAAATATGACCAATAGCCAAAAATTAGATTTAATTCTCAGCGAAGTTTGTAATGTAAAGACTGAGATAAGTGAACTCAGAACCGATATTGAAGACCTCAAAACCAGATTCGATACTCTCGAAACCAAGGTTGATGACCTCAGAACTGATGTCGATGTACTCAAAACCGATGTTGCTACTCTCAAAAACGAGGTCGCTGAACTCAGAACCGATGTTGATGAACTCAGAACCGAGGTTGATGAACTCAGAACCGATGTTGCTACTCTCAAAAACGAGGTCGCTGAACTCAGAACCGAGGTTGATGACCTCAGAACCGAGGTTGCTACTCTCAAAAACGAGGTCGCTGAACTCAGAACCGATGTTGCTACTCTCAAAAACGAGGTCGCTGAACTCAGAACCGATGTTGATGAACTCAAAGTCCAAGTGGCAACCACTCAAAGCGATGTCAATATCATTAAATTCACTCTTGAGAATGAAATCCGTGTCAATATTAAGAGAGTTGCAGAGGGGCATCTGGACTTATCAAGAAATTTACATGAGGCAATGAAGCCCAATAATGAAATCGAAATATTATCCGTCAAGGTAAGCACACTGGAATCTGAAGTTAAAGAAATCAAAAGAAAAATATCATAATATCCCAAAACTATATAAAAAGGTGTAAAGTCTTTTATCAAATTGTCAAGACTTTACACCCTATTTTTTATCTCTTTGAACTGATCATCTATTTTTCCTTAATTGCCTTGCATACAGTCTTTGCAATTAAATCAAGACCTTGGGCACAAGGATGCAGATTATCTGCCGAATACATAGCCTGTCTCTCCTCCTGTGACAAATCCATAAAGGTTTGATGCACATCAATAATCTGTATATCCGGATTGCGTTCTGCAATTTCCTGATAAAAAGGAAGCAATTGTCGCAAATACTTTTCCTGATGTCTTCTCCAAATACACTGCATCACCGGCGCAGGAATCCCCATATAAATCTTAGCCTTTGGAGCCACCACACGGATTCCGTCAATAATTCTCTGGTAGCAGGGAACAAAATCCTTTTTTTCGGAAATCATATTCAGATAAGGATCCACCACATCTTCCACATCACCGATACCATCCTGAGCATCATTGGTTCCAAGCAATATCACATAAATATCGCCTCTTACAGCCAATCCCTCCACATATCTGCTCTGCCTTAAGTAAGGCAGCCCCATTGGTCTGTCTTCCAGCATTTTGTCAATTACGGTACTGCAACACAGCCCCTTATTATGCACTTCATAACCTTCCCCTAAGTACATCTGCAATCTGGTAGGATATGCTTCTTCCTCGCTTACGCCAAATCCCTCGGTAATGCTATCTCCGAGACAAACCACCTTCACAACAGATTTATCTTCTTCGATGCAATAAAGACCTGCTCCGTGTCTGGCAATGGTGTCCGTCATTTTACCATCTTTAACCTCTATGATTCTGCCTGTCCACACTTCTCTTACAATACCATAAGATGAAAGAATACCATCTGATTTAGCCTGTTTTAAATCGAACGTCATTTCCTTTTCATCTTCAAAGTTAAATAGAGCTATATAATGGCTGCTATTGTCCGGATGATGGCTGTGCCATACCGCTCCGGTTTCATCTCTCATAAGTTGTTTTGCCCTGTTTGCAGGGTCAAGAAGTCCCAAAACTTCCCAGTTCGTCAGTAAAGACAAGGTCCAATCATCCAACTTGGTCAGTTCTGCTCCCAGCATCAGCGGAGAACCAAACATACACCAAAGAGTCATCATGGTTACTTGTTCTTCCTTGGTAAACAAAGTTTGCCTCTCGCACCCAAAGCCTTTGCCCACATAACCAAGCGGCAACATATCGCAATCGGGATAGCAACCTTCCGACACATGGTTTTGCCAAAGTTCACAGCGTTCAAACATATGCAAAAGCAAATCCCAGTTATCCCAAAAATCATCGGTAATGCGCCACATATTAGCATATTTCTCATAATGCCAAGCGCTTTCTATAACCGCCGGTCCGGGAGACAGACTAAGCACAATATTTCTGCCGCATTTCGCAATGGCATGATGAAGCATCTCCACCTCTTTAGCGGTGGACCATGGTTTGCGTCTGTCAATATCATCTCTGCAAATATCATCGCATTTGATAAAATCCACTCCCCACTGCGCATACAATTCCATCAGGGAATCATAGTATTCCTGCGCCCCTTCCACATCATGCCGCACACCGTACATGTCAGGATTCCATGCACATACAGAAGAAGGATCTGCAATACAGTCTGCCGTAAATTTTGTACCTTTGATTTTACTGTGCATATGTGCCGCAATGCGGGGAATACCTCGCATAATATGTATACCAAATTTAAGCCCCTTTGAATGCACATAATCTGCCAAAGGTTTAAATCCTGCTCCTTCCACGGAAGAAGGAAACCTCTCCGGGCACGGAAGCAGTCTGGAGTATTCATCCATCTCCACTTTCCCGAAAGGAATATACTGATATTTATCCCGCATGGAACCTGCTCCATAGGAATACCACTCAATATCCACCACTATGTATTTCCATCCGCAATATGCCAATTTCTCCGCCATAAAATCTGCATTTTGTTTTACCTGCTCTTCATTTATGGTGGTGTCATAGTAATCATAACTGTTCCAACCCATGGGCGGTCTTTTCAAAAAGCTGTTTTTATCCATTTTAATACGCCTTTCTCCCGGTTGTTTCTATCACTCAGAAAAAGTCCATGTTTCTCCCGGCTGTAAATCAACTTCCTTTACACAGCCTTCATAAACCACTTTCGTATGTAATACTGCTTTGGCACGAAGCACGCAGTCCACCATTTTTCCGTCTTTCCATGCCAAATCAATCTCTGCGCCGCCTTTTACACAAAGCCCCTTTATGTATCCTTCACTCCAAGCAGAGGGAAGCGCCGGTAAAAGCACAATACGCTCCAAAGTACTTTGCACCAACATCTCCGCAATAGCTGCCGTAGCACCAAAGTTTCCGTCAATCTGGAAAGGGGGATGATTGTCAAAAAGGTTAGGCAATGTGGATTTTTCCATCAGTTTTTCAAAATGTGCATAGGCTGTTTCGCCATCCCACAGTTTCGCATAATGATTGATAATCCATGCACGGCTCCAGCCTGTGTGACCACCGCCGTTTGCCAGTCTGCGCTCCAAAGTCACTCTTGCTGCGGTGGCAAGTTCCGGTGTCTTATCCATCAAAATCTGTTCTGACGGATGCAAACCATACAAATGGGAAATGTGTCTGTGTCCCGGTTCCCATTCCTCATAATCCTCGGGCCACTCTAAAATATTTCCTCTAAGGCCAATCTGTGTAGGCACCAGTCTGTCTCTCGCACTTACAAATTGCTCCGTTAGTTCATCCTCTATACCGAGAATCTTAGCCGCATCAATACACTGGCTAAACAAATCTCTTAAAATCTGATTATCCATGGTAACACCAGCTGTATTTGCCCCCATTTCACCGCTGGGCAAAATAAAGGTATTTTCCGGCGAAACGGAAGGACATGTCTTTAAATAACCGTCATCTTCAATCATGTAATCCAAGAAAAATAATGCCGCATCCCGCATAATGGGATAACATTCTCTCAGGAATTCTTCATCCTTTGTGTACTGATAGTGTGTCCACTGATGGGTACACATCCATGCTGCGCCCATTACCCAGTAAGAACCGGGAACCCAATGATCCTGTGTCACCGTATCCCCCCAAAGGTCTGTGTTGTGATGACACATGAAACCACGGCAACCATACATCACATCCGCAGTCTTCTTTCCGTTGGGATACATTTTCTTTATCAGTTCAAACATGGGCATATGACACTCGGAAAGATTACAATTTTCCGCCAGCCAATAGTTCATTTCTGTATTAATGTTAATGGTAAATTTGGAATCCCAAGGGGGCATCATGTCTTTATTCCAAAGCCCCTGCAAAGTAGCCGCCAAGGTACCCTCCCTGCTGCACGCAATCAGCAAATAACGGCCATAATCAAAATACAGTTTTGCCAGACCTTTATCCACCTTGCCTTCCATTGCATTTGAAATTCTTACATCCGTAGGTACTCTGTCAAACTCAGTCAAACCACCAAGATAAAAGTCCACTCTTCCATAGAGTGCCCTATAATCTTCCACATGACGCTGCTTTAACGCCTCATAAGACTGCGCCGCCGCTTTCTCAATCTGAGCCTGTATTTCCTTTTCCACATCTTCCATATAGTAAGTGGTTCCGGCCGCAAAGTAAAGGCACACCTCATCTGCCTCTTCCACAATCAGATGCTCGCCGATAACACAGGTCTTTCCGCCCTTTGCCCTGGCAGTAATCTGCATGGCAAAATCAAGACCGCCTTTGCCCAGATTTCCGTAAAGACAAATGCCATCGTTTCCTTTTTTACGGATACCATCATAAAACTTCTCTCTGCGCAGCAAAGTCCAAAAACTGATACTGCCTGGCCTATCCGCAGTCAATTTCACGCACATTACCTGATCCGGCTGTGAAATAAAAGCCTCTCTTTCATACTTCACACCGCCTGCAGTAAAAGTATGCTTATAGACAGCTTCTTCCAAATCCAGACTTCTCTCGTACTCTGTTACTTCGCCCAAATTTTCAAAACTGAAATGAATATTTCCAAGAGTCTGGTAAGGATGCATACTGTCAGGACATCCCGACATGGCAAACCTCATTAGTCTCTCTGCCTTACGGATTTGACCGGACAAAATCAAACTTCTGATTTCCGGCAAATATTTCTTCATATCCGGATTGTTTCTGTCCACCGGCGCGCCATACCACATACTGTCTTCATTTACCTGAATCAATTCGCCCCCCGGTTCTCCGAAAATCATTGCACCAATCCGCCCGTTTCCGAGAGGTAATGCTTCCTCCCATCTGGAAGCCGGCTGCCTATACCATAATTTACTCATAAAACACTCTCTCCACTTCTTTTCAAAGCTTTTTCTGCTCTGTTTTTTGCTACGTTTCCCCTTAATCTTCCAAGCCGCAGACGAAACAACGACGCCACCACTTCTTTCAGCATCTTTTCGCTCTTTTCATCTACTTCGTGCAAAGCCTCTACCACTGCTTTTAAGTTCTTTCTCCAATTTCTGGCAAAATCATTTAAATCTTCTGCTTCCGTTGCCAAAACCACCTGATAAAGTGTATCTACAAAGGCCTTTAACTCTTTTTCCTCAAGTCCCAAAATCCACTCGTTAATCACGATATTGGATTTTATTCTGCTGCGGTAAATCCCTTCCACATATACAAAACTTCCATCCACCACAAGCCAGGTGTAAGGGTCATGTTGAAACAGCCCAAAAGCCTTACTTTCCACTACCCGGTAATCTGCTCCGTCTTCAAAAATCATACCTACCACCGAAGATTGGGGCAAAATCTTTATAATCCGCTGCACCACTTTGTCATAACCACATTTTTCGCGCACTTCCGGTCTGAATCCCGGACCATCCATGTTATAAATCTTGAGGATACGCTCCTGTACATAGGGATGACAGTTCATAGCTGCATATACTGCCAGATTGCCACCTTTTGAATGTCCGCCTATATAAAAAGCCCGGTGAAAACGGCTACTAACCATATTTAAATATTTTACACTATATTCCTGCGCAGGGATAGGGGAAAGATACGCCATATTGAAGTCTTCTTTCCACCCCACCAAAGTTTCGTCCGTTCCCCGGTATGCCACATAAATGGTTCCGTCCTCCAGAATAAATGTAACCGCTGCAAACTGTGTTTCCCACTGGGTCTGCACAATATTTACATAACAGTTAATTTTCATATTACCATATCTCCGGCTTTTTTGCATCGCCTCAAATAATGCCCGGTTTTGTTTTTCGTAGCGCTCATCGGTAAACAACCTATCAAACTGTTCATGCTCCATTAGTTGTTGCAATGATACCGAAGATTTGTTTTCTGTTACATATGGAACAAGCCCATCGAATTTCAAGTAACTGAACTGGCATAAGACCAGACTGTCAACATCATTCATGGGCTCATTCATAAAAGTATTATTTCCGTATTCTTTTACATATTTGATAATAGTATTAGCCATGTGCAGAATTCTCCTTCCGCTTTATTTTCCCCAGCCTCATACTATTTCAAACATTTTTCTGCTGATTATTCGCCGAATACTGCCTTGTAATCTGCCTGGAATTTTTCAATACCTGCATCTGTCAAAGGATGCTTTGTCATCTGCACGATTACACCGTAAGGAACGGTAGCAATATCTGCACCTGCAAGTGCACAGTCAGTTACATGGATAGGATTACGAACGCTTGCTGCGATAATCTGGGTATCCAAATCTGTTACTGCGAACATATCAGAAATTTCACGAATCAAATCAACACCTCTCTGGCTGATGTCATCCAAACGGCCAAGGAAAGGAGATACATATGTAGCGCCTGCTCTTGCTGCAAGAAGTGCCTGGTTAGCGCTGAAAATCAATGTAACATTTGTTTTAATACCTTCACTGCTCAGTACTTTACAAGCCTTCAGCCCTTCAACTGTCATGGGAATTTTAACTACCATATTGGGATGGATAGCTGCGATTTCTCTACCTTCTTTAATCATTCCTTCTGCATCTACGGTAGTTGCTTTAACTTCACCGCTGATAGGACCATCTACGATAGAAGCAATTTCAGCGATTACCTGATTGAAATCTCTTCCTTCTTTTGCAATCAGGGAAGGGTTGGTTGTTACGCCACAAATAACTCCCATGTCATTAGCTTTTTTGATGTCTTCAACGTTTGCTGTGTCAATAAAAAATCTCATATTCGTTCTCCTCTTTTCTATTTCTTATGAATAGTTTTTTCAATCAATGTCATTATAATGCAATTTTTGTTACTTGTCACTTCACATATTGCTATTGTTTGGTCAAAAAACAATAAAAACTTCCGCTTGGCTTCGGAAGTTTTATTCTATGGTCCTAATCAATTTATTGGTAAATTTCCAAACATTTTCGATGAAAATATTTCTCTGTTGTACCTCACAATTTGCAAGATATGTTTCCACATCAAATTCTTCTGCCACCCTTCCGGTAATCAGATATGTGGGTTCGATTCCAAACTTTTCAAACAATACGGACATCTTGTCGATAGGAAAACCGACTGTTCCCAATTCATATTTTCTGTAATGCTCCTCTGACACTTCTAAGATTGCCGCAAAATCTGCCTGTCTATAGCCTAATCTCTTTCTCGCATCTTGCAGCCTTTGCCCCACTTGAACATTAAGATCCTTCTTTTTATTACGCATGCCTCTTCTCTCCACGGATAAACGAATAGTTTAGTCGTTCCCTTTATATGATATAATCATACCAATCAAATCAGAGAAGATACAGAGCGTTATAAAACTTCGTTTCGGGCGTGTTTTGCTCTGTCAGGCCTTCTATTATAAAAACACTCCAAATGGTAAAGAACATTCTCTTCCATTTGAAGTGTATTTTTCAAAACTCCTATTGCTATACTACATAGTCCCAGAAACACCATTAAAGTAGTTTCCGCCTGCAGTAATGGTAAACTCCTTAGACAGTTCACCTGTTGCCTGATTCATTGGACCTCTGCCGCCAAATCCGCCTCTACCGGCCTGTGCTCCTTCGGGTATTTCAGGCATTTCACCCGGCATCATTTCTT
Organism: Lachnospiraceae bacterium; assembly: GCA_017468395.1. GTDB lineage: Bacteria > Bacillota > Clostridia > Lachnospirales > Lachnospiraceae > Acetatifactor. The sequence goes on from JAFUIR010000015.1 coordinate 37,621, forward strand.
CCGGCATTTCGGGCATCTCGCCCGGTGTCATTCCTTCCGGTATTTCAGGCATTTCGCCCTCCGGCATCTCGCCAGGAGTCATCCCTTCCGGCATCATTGGTCGCTGGCCTTCTTCAAGTTTAAAATCGCCATCTTTTCCACCGAAATTCATACCGCCCATACCGCCGCCGAATCCCCGACCTTGGTTTCCTGACGCACCGGCATACTGCTCACCGTCAATCCAAAGAGTGTACGTTCCTTCTTTCAGAAAATCACCAGAAACAATCAAGTAACTGTAATCATTTACGGTCGCCCATTTTCCTACCTCTTTGTCATCTGCGTCCTTTAAAATAATATCTTTCCCGCCGTTCTGTCCGGAAGAAAAACTGAACACGGCGTAATTCTGCTGACTTTCTCCAATGCGGTCAAGCATATTTCCGGTTGCCACAACCGTTCCTCCGTTAATGTGGATTCCCATGTCAGAGTCAATCCCCGCATCCCCGCTGAATCCGCAGGCATAAGACACCACCGTACCACCGTTGATTACCAGCCAGCCGTTGGAATCAATGCCATCGCCTTCGCCCGTGGAACCATCCACTGCAATCTCTAAAGTACCTCCGTTCACTGTAGTTACGGAAACACCGTCTTCATTGGTATTAATACCATCATTTCCGGATGTGATTTTGATGTTACCACCGTTAATTGTCAAATGCAATTCTGAATCCAATCCCTCATTTTTTGCATTAATTTCCAGCACACCGGTTCCTTCTTCATCGCCGTTTACGTTCATGGACATTTTGGAATAAAATGCCGCATCATATTTATGGAGTTTCTTGCTGTCTACAACCTCTGTACCATCTTCACTCAGTTCATAAGATTTATAAATTCTCGCCACATAAGAACCATTTACTGTATTGTATGTGCCATCTGCAATAAGTACATTGGCACCTGCCGCCGATGTATCCACATCCTTAGTCGGATTATCCTTATCGTCTCCGGAACATTCATATACATTATAGAAAATTACTGCCGGCGCCACGCTGCAAGTAATCTCTGCATTATTCATAATCAGTGTTACCACCGCCTGCGGATCTTCCTTGGCATCTTTACCAAGGTCAACGGCAATCTGCCCTGCCGACAAAGTACCTGTCACTGCATAAGTGCCGGGTTTTGTGATATGCACCACAGTATGTTTATCCGCTTCTGACTGGGTATGTTCATCCTTCTCTTCGCCTTCGCCATAGGTAAAACCTTGACCTGCCAAATAGAACACAATATCCTTTGCCACATACACCGGGGCCGACGCATCTTCAGAAACAGCCTCGCCGTCCACCGTAATACCCTCATCGGACAATGCGATTTCTGTCACTCCCTCAAAAACTTTAGGCTTTGCCTCTTCTTTCAGCACACCGCTTCCCACTTGAGAGTATCCGCTCTCTTTACATCCTGCGAGCATGCCCATAATACACAGACAGACTATGACAATTTTCATATTTTTTTTCATGTTCATTCCCTCTCTTGCCTTGCTTCATTTCTTCATTCTAATTCCTGTCTGTGAAAAAAATGTGAACAAGTTAAGGAAATTTTATGAAATTATGCCATCACAACTCCCACACATGTTCCGATACAGTCAATTTCATCCAGACGTTTAAATTCAAGGGCGGCTTCACGTCCGTTTACACTTTTCAAAATATAACAATCATCTTTTTCAATAAATTGCCTGATATATCCCCGTCCCTCTTTAACAAAAACGCCTCTCTCACCATTCTCCGGAAATCTGTCGGCAATTAAAATTTTATCGCCTTTACAAAAAACGGGACCATATGCATGACTGGTAATTTGTATGGATGTATATGCTTCTTTATTGGTTGTTTCTATTTCCAGCACTTCATTACTATCATAAATGAAACCATCTTTTACTTTTATAGGTGCCAGACATGGAATCTTATGTTTATCCTTACTTTCGCGCTCACTTCTGGCGGTATTGGCTTCATATTTGGATACCAACATGATAATACTCTTTCCATGTACGCCACACTTCCGGTAATTTCTGATCAGTGCCTGTTCCTCCGGTGAATAAAGACTTTTTCCCATAAGATAATTGACCGATAACTGAAAAACATTTGCTATGCTCATCATTGTTGATACTTTGGGATCAGTTACCTTGCCGTAGTAAATATTGCGCATGGTTTCATAAGGAATATTTGCTTGGTCTGCCAATTCCTGCAAAGACATATTTCTCTCATTTAATAACTCTTTTAAAGTTTTACTTAGCATATTTCTCCCCTTTGTGTCACAAATGACATTCTTTATTTCCTCTTTCGACACAAAAAATGTTATCGAAAATATATTTTTTTGTCAATATTTGGGATATGATTTTTTCGTTGGTTTACGAAACTTTTACAAATAAAGAGGAGAGTTAAATGTATGAAAGAGACTGATGGTCCCAGTGAGATTTATGACGCAAGAGAAATTCAAGATGTACTTCTGAGCATAGGCGTTCCTGCAAACCTTTCGGGGTTCAAGTACATCACCTACGCCGTGCAACTTATTTTAGCCAATCCGGAAGAATCTACTATTAAGATAGTAGATGGGCTATACGCAGATGTAGGACGAAAATACGCCACAAAATCCACAAGAGTAGAACGTTGTATCCGTCACGCAATCGTAACAACCTGGCAGCGGGGCAACGTGGAATACATCAACTACTTATTTAAAAGTAGCATAAATCCTAAACGTGGTAATCCCACAAACACGCAATTTCTTATGAGACTATATTATTATTTTGCAACCAAATAAACCAACAAAAAATTTAAAAAACAGAAGCCCTTATGAGTGTATCATAAAGGCTTCTTTCTTATTATTCACTATTCAAAATAATGTTTTTTAACATATTCCAAAACATCTTCACGTTCTTCCAACATACGGCATCCTACAATATACTGACCGTTGTTATCTGTCACACGGATGATGCAACCCTTCATTTCAGAGAGCGCTTCTGACTCAAAATTCTGAATCTTCATTGTCACGTTTTCACCCTTGGCATTTTTTAACACCTCGTCATAGGAAGCAAATGCGAAACCGCCTGCACTGATATTAACTGTTCTACCGCTAACAGTCACACCCTTTTCTCTCAACGTCAATGTGCAGGAATTAGATATAGGCATACGGGGATGTTTTCTACGGTTCACTACTTTGGGATTACCTTGTGTAACAATCTTAACCCATTTATTTCCTTCGGAATGCACTTTAATATCATCCCAAAAATATAACTCATTTTCTACTACAATATTCAGGGAACATTTATCTGTTTTATGTACGCTTACTTCTTCAAAAAGATTTGCTACAACAGTATCTTCTGCCGCTTCTGCAACATGTCCTTTATATTCGTTTCGTCCGCTTGCATTTGCCACTGTCAAAGTTAAGAACATACCGGCCTGCACGTCTTTCACGCCCATAAAACCGCCTGCTCCCAGTTCTTCAACCAGTTTTCCCACAACATTCTCAATGCTGACGACATTTGCAGAAGTTTCTTCGTACTTACTTCTCATGACTTTTGTATTTTCATCTGCATCTGCAATACTCTCAGTCATCAAGTGCATAACTTCTGTTACCTGCTGCATGTTATCCACCATGTTTCTGTTGGATTTCTCCACTTCCTGCATGGCTTCGTCCACAACCTGAATGTTTTCACCCAGTTTAATGGAATCCTGTGTAATATTGGTTACACTTTCATTTGCCTGTACTACATTATTCAAAGTAGTATTAATAAGTACCAGCGTCTTGGAAATAGATTTCATCATCTTATCGGAAGTTTCTTCCAAATGGGTAAGTGCATCCATAATACTGGTGGAAGAATCCTTGGTTCCGGTACTGAGTTCACGGATTTGGTCTGCAACTACCGCAAAGCCTTTTCCGGCCTCTCCTGCTCTGGCTGCTTCAATAGAGGCATTCAATGCAAGCAGGTTGGTCTGGCTTGTAATCTTTTCGATTGTACCGGTTTCTTCTTTAACCATATCAAATTCATTTCTGAATTCCTGCAATATCTGTTCAACTTCAGAAGACAACTGTGCCATCTCGTTTGTGGACTGTACCACTTTTTCAAGTTGGGCAGAACTGGTCTTTGCATTTGATACGGACTGCTGCATCAGTACCACGATTTCCTGGATTAGATTTGCAGCATTTTCAACCTGCATATTAATGCTCCGGGTCATTTCCATAGAGGAATCGGTCTTATCCCTAAGAACCCCATTGTTCGTAGTAAGTTGTGCCATACTGTCCACAACATTGTTTGCACTTTGCATGTTTTCTTCCGCCAACTCACGGACAACCGTTACGCCGTCTACAATAGAGTTACTTGCACCCTTTACGCTCTCAATGGTTTTTACTACTTTATTTAAGTTTCCTTCCACGGAGGAAAGCAATGCCTGTTCGGATTTTGTAAGGTAAATCTGTGCCATAATATAACTTACATAGCACAAAATGGTGCAGGCAAGTTGTACTTCAAAATCTGTTACCGTAGTAGCAGTCTTCTGTCCTGTTACCAAAATTCTCACAAAATTGGCAATAACCACAAGAATATTAGCTCCACACAATCGAATCAAAAGTCCCCTATCCTTGTACAAAATAATCATACCTGCAACCGGAAATACATAGGTAAAAGTAATGGCTGAATCTGCCGTAAACAGCACAAATGCAAAGAAGATACCATATCCGATAGCAATAATCTCTTTAAACAATCTGGTATGAGCACCTCTGATTTTCATCAAAAGAATTCCCAGCACAATCGGCGCCCACCCCAAGAACAGGAAGATTGCATAAAAAAGTATTTCCTTTTTTCCCATAAGTACTTCCACTGCATACGCAATGGTTAATACCGAAGTTATTGCAATCCAAATTCCGAGAGCCAATTTATTGGCAAGAGCTTGAAATTTTTTCTCATTGTATTCCATACCAATTTCCTCCTGAAAGTATTTCTTAATACATTTTAACACATATTTACATTTTACGCATTGTATTTTTACACATTTTTTAATTGAAACAAAAAAATTATTTCAATTTTTTGTTAGGAATCAAAAATATAAATATCAGGGAACTGATAAGCAGCATAAACGGATAGGTCAAATTAGGAATAATCTGAAAAGCAGACACACTATGTCCTAAGTCCGTAGTCAACGAAATAGCTACCAGCATCTGAGCACCGTAAGGAATAACGCCTTGGAAAATACAAGAAAAAGTGTCCAATATAGACGCTGCTTTTCTGGGAGAAATATTATAATCCTGAGCCATTTCCTTGGCAATAGGATTTGCCATTACAATGGCTACCGTGTTGTTTGCTGTGGCAATGTCCATAGCACCTACCAAAAGCCCCATTCCCAATTGACCGCTTTTTTTGCCTTTAAATAGTTTCTTAATCAGTTGAAGTAACGCCGCAAAACCGCCATATTCTTCGATTAAAGCACAAATAGCTGCCACCAAAATAGCCACCATGGAGGTTTCAAACATTCCCGAAACACCTGAGCCCATATTGGATAGCAAATTGGTAATTTCCACAGTACCTGTGGCAATCATAATGACAGCACCGCTGACAATACCGATAAGCAAAACCACAAATACATTAATACCCACAATACCGCCCAAAAGCACTAAAAGATAAGGAATGACCTGCACCAGATTATACTCACCGATTACCGCATCCCCCACATCCATACCCACGGTTCTCACCGCATGCACTATAATAGTTGCAAGCGCCGCAGGAAGGGCAATCCCAAAGTTTTCCCTGAACTTGTCCTTCATATCGCAGCCCTGTCCGTTGCAGGCCGCAATGGTGGTATCTGAAATGAAGGATAAATTATCGCCAAACATGGAACCTCCCACCACAGAACCTACACAAATAGGGATACTAAATCCGGAACTGTCCGCCACCGCCACCGCAATGGGCGTAATCAAAGTAATGGTTCCCACAGAAGTTCCCATGGTAAGAGATACAAAAGCACTTACCACAAACAAAACCAGTACCGCATAATTTGCCGGAATAAAAGAGAGCACAAAATAGGCCACACTCTCCGCACTGCTTCTTCCTACCACACCTACGAAAATACCTGCCGCCATAAAAATCAGCACCATAGTAACGATATTTTTATCTCCCACGCCCCGGGACATAATTCCAAATTTTTCATCCAGACTTACCTTTGGATTTTGCATACAAGCTACCAGCAGCGCAATGAGAAACACTACCACGATGGGAATATTGTAAAAACCCATGGATATTTTCAAAACATACTCAAATACGATACCAAGTCCCAGATAAAGCACCAAAAACACCCCTATGGGCAGCAGCGCCTTATAATTTGCTTTTTTCATCATCTATTCCTCCAATTTATTTTCCCCATCAAATACACTCATAAGCCACTCTTCCATCAAATTCAAATTGACATCGGAGTGCTCCACCTCCCTTGCATAGCGATATGCCAGAGAGATACACCGTTGCCGGTCTATCTGCTTTCCCTCAAGAAACCATCGGCACATAATAAACTCTTGAATATAACAAACCGAAAATGCGGAAAGTGCCACTTTACTGTAAATACATTCGTCATAAACCGCACCGCAAAAGTAAGTATATAAAAAGAACATCAAAATCTGTTCTAGGAAGATGTCCCATTTTTCTTCTCCCTGCACCGCAATAAATTCTTTGCCAAATGCCTTATGTATCACAGCATAATTCCCATACCCTTTAGAATATAAGGTTTCCTGCGCTTTTGCAACAACTTCCGTCCATTCTTCCCGCAAACGCTCCAATTTATGGAAAACCTGAAAACCATTCTTGATTTTTTGGTATCTTTCCTCTCCCGAAAGCATGACAGGCACAGGAGATTTATCTGCATACTTTTGTATGACCTCTTCCATGTCAAAAAGACGTTCCTCATCCAGACAAAACTGCATTTCTTTTGCCATTTCCATAATCATCGCCATGCGTTTTTCCATGGGCAAATCCCGGTTTTGGACAATCTGAAACAGCACATTTCTGGCGTCTTCAAGTTGTGTAAAGAGCATGAAGTCAAAGTCCTCAAATTCATCTTCCAGCGGGTCTGGCTCTTCATCTTCCTCTGCCAAAAAACGGACGCTTTCCTCGCTTTCCAGCAGCATCTTTGCCACCACCGGACAGGATAAGGAAAGAGACATTTCCCGCACGCCGTCAAACTCTTCTATATGCCTGGGATAACGGTCACAGGTGATGCACAGCCACTCTTCCCCTTTTTCCGTCACCAAATCACACAGATTATTTTCATTCAGCATGGCACAGCGGCCCCCATGCTGTAAAAAACAGCCTTCTTCCCAGTCAATGGAATTTTTCAGACGTGTGCTGAACCCATCCCGGCTTGCCCCATATTTTTCTAAAGTTTCTTCGTCAATCACAATCTGCCAGCCCGCACAACAAGTATCCGGGCATTTATCCGCAATACACTTAAATTCATCATAATAATGTGGTTTTACATAGCGCATAAATATTCTTTATTTCCTTCTTTTTACCTGAAAAACTCCATAACACGTGGCAAAAAATCTTTTGCCTCTTCGTACAAACCATGCCCTAAGCCTTCATACATATATAAACTGCTGCCTTCTATTTTTTCCGCAATTTCTTTGGACGCTTCCCCGGTCAAAATTTTATCTTCTTTTCCACCTATGATTAGTGTGGGACACTTAATCTTGTGTAGTTCTTCATATGCGTTGTGGGTCAGACAAGCCTCTCCCATAATCAAAAAGCGGTCAAAACTTTTAGGTTTTCCGATATTTCCTATCACAGAATATAAAGGACGCATTTTCTTTAAATAGACCTGCGAATATGAGTTTTCGGCAGTATCAATCATTATACCCTTGTAATCGCCCCGCTTCGCCATTTCCATCCAGTTCCTTATAACAGGCCGGACAACCTCATTTTGTCTGGCCAGTGTTACTGTTAAAATCAGTTTTTTGACCAACTCCGGGTAGTCTATTGCAAGATACTGCGAAATCATACCGCCCTGGGACACTCCTACGACATACGCCTCTTTAATGCCCAACTGCTTCATGGCAAAATGGACATCCCTTGCCATATCCCTCGTTGTATACCCTTGCGGAATCACATTCCTACGGCTAAAAGCATAGACCCTAAAATCCTTTACAAGTTTCCGATACATAATGGAAAATGGCACAGCCGTGCCCTTTGCGGTCTTAAGCCCGTCTCCCAGTCCCGGAATCATGACCAGATTTTTATCTCCTTTTCCGAAAGCAATATAATCCATTTCCGTATCATCAATTTTTACAACTCCGTTTTTTGCATTGTATATCATATTCCTACCTCATTCGTCTCCATCCATTTCTCCACATCATAAGCCTCATCAATCAGCCAGTAATCGCAGCCATGCTTCCTGCACTGCTTTAGCGTTTCTTTATTGTCACGAAGCAAATTTTCCTTCGTACACCAACCATCCTCCAGACGCTTCTCCGCCAAGCAGGAATACTTTTTAATATCCTCAAAATGATTTTCTATGTACCTTTCTGTCATCACCAGACATATGTAGCGGATATGCTCCCTATATTTAGGCTCAAAATAAGTTTCCCAGTCGTAAGGGAAATAGCAGCCCTCCAAAATCATGTTCTGATTATTTTCAATGGCGGTCTTTATCATTTCTTTTACAATGGGCCACAAAAGGTCTGTCATTTTATCATCATCTTCCGGCGTCAGATTGGTATGTCCGCTACGAATCAAACCCATTTTCAAATGGTCCAGCGACATACAGAAATAATGATATTTTTCCACCAGTTTCTGCGCCAGTACGGTTTTTCCTGTATGACTGCTGCCTGCAATTAAAATAATCATAAAGTTCTCCTCCCGTAGCACATTTCCTTTTATTGTATCACACTCTTACCCTTTTTTATATAAAAAAAGGAACCAACATCTCTGTTGATTCCTACGTCGGAGTGGCGGGATTCGAACTCGCGACCTCCGCCTCCCTAAGACGGCGCTCTAACCAAGCTGAGCCACACCCCGAAACACAATCGTTATTATATATGGTTTGTTTCAGAAAATCAAGCCCTAATTTTAAATTTTTTTAATTTTCTAAAAATTTATACAGAATGACACAAAACATGATATTATAGTTGTATTAATAATTGGAGGAAAATAAAATGGGTGAAGAGAAGAAATGCCCGGCCTTTGGCCGTTGTGGCGGCTGCCAATATCTCAGCAAGACCTACACGGAGCAATTAAAAATAAAAGAAGAATATGTGCGCAAACTATGCGGTGGTTTCGTAAAATTCCAGCCCATTATGGGCATGGACAATCCCTATCACTACCGCAACAAAGTTCATGCGGCTTTCGGTGAGGACAGAAAGCACGGTATTATTTCGGGACAATATGAAGAAAAGACCCATCGCATCGTACCTATCGACAGTTGCCTTTTAGAAAACCAGAAGGCGGATGAAATCATTTTGACCATCCGTGGGCTTTTAAAATCTTTCAAAATCCGTCCTTATAATGAAGATACGGGCTATGGTCTTTTGCGCCATGTGCTAATCCGCACCGGTCATGTCAGCGGTCAGATTATGGTGGTACTGGTGCTTGCCTCTCCCATCATGCCCTCCAAGAATAATTTTGTGAAGGCACTTTTGAAGGTTCATCCCGAAATCACCACCATTGTGGCAAACGCCAACAACCGAAGCGACAGTATGGTGCTTGGCGACAAGGAACAGATTCTTTACGGCAAAGGCTACATTGAAGACACCCTTTGCGGTAAAACCTTCCGTATTTCGCCCAAATCTTTTTATCAGGTCAACCCGGTGCAGACAGAAAAACTTTATAATAAAGCTATAGAATTCGCCAATCTTAGCGGTAAAGAAACCGTGCTTGACGCCTACTGCGGAACCGGAACCATCGGCATGATTGCCTCCGAAAAAGCCGGCAAAGTCATTGGTGTGGAATTAAATCCCGATGCAGTCCGTGATGCCCGCAATAACGCCAAGCATAATAATGTAAAGAACATTGAATTTTATCAAAAAGACGCAGGACAATTTATGGTTGGACTGGCCGAACAAAAAATTCCCATTGACGTAGTTTTGATGGACCCACCCCGGGCCGGCAGCGATGAGGCATTTTTATCTTCCTTGGTAAAATTAAAACCCCAAAAAGTAATTTACGTTTCCTGTAACCCCGAAACCTTGGCAAGAGACTTAAAATATCTTACCAAAAAAGGATATCAGGTAAAAAAAGGTGTCTGTGTAGATATGTTCCCTTGGACAAACCATGTGGAGAGCGTGGTCATGATGCAATTTGTAGGATTGAGCAAACCACATTAGTATAAAAAATCGAAGGAGTATCTTGATATGAAACCAAAACGCTATTGCACTTTTCTTATGGCAATTATAATTTCATTGCTGATGTCACCCAGACTTATCACTACTGCCGAAGAAACAGCCTATTTCATGAATGTGACCGTTGATCTGTCAGGCGAGCACAAAGAAATCAGTCCATATATCTATGGCATAAACGAATATAGCAATAAGAATCATCTTGATGGTCTGAATATCAATGCGCTTCGTCAAGGCGGTAATCGTCTGACTGCTTATAACTGGGAAACAAATGCCTCCAATGCGGGTTCTGATTGGGAACACAGTTCTGACAATCATCTCACTACTTCCCAGAAACCTGCTGCAATCGCTCAGGAACTTTCTGAAGAATGTACAAAGCATAAAATCGCCTACAAACTCACCACATTACAACTGGCAGGCTATGTTGCTGCAGATAAAAAAGGAGCCGTTCCCGAGAAAGACGCAGCACCATCAGACCGCTGGAATAAAGTGGTATTCATAAAGGGCAGTGAGTTTTCCGATACTCCCAATCTGACAGACGGCGTCGTCTATATTGATGAGTATGTTAACTACCTTATCAATACACTTGGGGATTCTACAACCTCCACAGGCATCCAGGGCTATAGTCTTGACAATGAGCCTGCCTTGTGGGCGCACACACACAGCCGAATCCATCCTGAGGCAGTAACTGTAAGTGAACTTTCCGCAAAATCAATTGAAGTGGCCAAAGCCGTTAAGACCTTAGACCCTCATGCAGAAATTTTTGGTCCTGCACTTTACGGATATACCGCATACGACCATCTCGCTGACGAGCACGACTGGAATACCGTAAAGGCAAAAGGAAATTATCATTGGTATCTCGACAGTTATCTTGATGACATGAAAAAAGCAAGTGATGAATGTGGCATTCGCCTGCTTGACGTGCTCGATATCCATTACTATACCGAATCAGGTCGTAACAGCGCCGAGGACCGGCTCCAATCTGTACGCACACTTTATGAGAAGGACTTTGCCGAAAACAGCTGGATTGGACAATGGTGCCAAAAGAATATTCCGATTTTGCCAACTATTCAGAAATCCATAGACACTTATTTTCCGGGAACCAAACTTGCCGTTACCGAGTATAGTTTCGGTGGGGATGATTTAAGCGGTACAATCGCCCAAGCCGAAGCACTGGGCTGCTATGCCGATGCCGGTGTTTATCTTGCAACTCTCTGGGGCGGTAATCCCTATACTTTTGCCGGAATGAAACTTTATACTAATTATGACGGTAACAACAGCACTTTTGGTAATACCCTTGTTCCTACCGTTACGGATGATGTTTCTCTTGCTTCTTCCTACTCCGCAATCAGCGGAAGTAACGATAGTATTGTAACAACAATGCTGACAAACAAAAGTTTTACCCAAGAAGAGAACGCTATAATTACACTAAAGAACAGTAACTCCGTTTATAAAACCGCTGCCGTATATGCCGTTTATGGCGATTCTTCGGAAATTAGGCAGATTGCCACCGTCGATGTTGAAAACAACACTGTCAAGGTCACACTTCCTGCATATTCAGCAGCAATGATTGTAATTACCGGTGATAACGACGACAATACAACCCATACCGACAGTGCAGCAAACACCAATGTGTCTGACAATACATCAGATACAACAAAATCCACCATCGAATCTGCCGCAAGCACCGATTCCGATTCCGATTCTGATTCCAACAGCGGAAAGTCTCTGCCCCCGAAATTTATTTTATTAGGTATTATCGCAGTTATCTGCCTGCTATTTTACTTGAAACGTAAAATTAAAGGCAATTTACAATAGCCCTAAAGTCCCATAATGTGACACAATAAAAAGAAAACCATGGTATTTCCAGGAGGAAAAACATATGCAAAATTACGACGAAAAATATTTTAATGCCAAAGCAAACAAGCGGGCCGGTACCACATGGCTTACGCTAATGCTTATTGTAACCATATACTATGGCGCCAAAATGAGTTCCGGCGATGTTAGCCTAAAATGGTTCCTACTCTTCTCCGTTATCGGCTGGGCCGAGTACATAGGCGGTGGCTTAATGCTGAAATTCAAAGGCATGGACAATAAAGACTATAAGTGGGTGCTGGGATTAGGTTACCTGACCTTTTTCGGTTTTATTGCATGGACATCCTTAGATGAGATATCCTACGTATTTATTCTTCCGCTGATTTCCATATTAATACTTTATAAAAATCCCAAACTTATTAAAGTTATGATGTAGGCTACCATGTTTGTACTTATTACCAGCAACCTCTATAAGGGCTGGGCTAAAGACATGATGGAATTTGTTTCCAGTGTAGATTGTGCCCTTCAATTTGCTATTGTTTTATGTTGCTATGCATGCACCAATATGGCCATCAAGCACCTTGTGGAATCCGACGGTGCACTTACCGGTTCCATCGAAGATAACCTTAAGCGCGTTGTCCAGACCGTAGAAAAAGTTAAAGTAGCAAGCAACTCAGTTGTTGATGGTGTTACCGTAGTAAGAGAACTGGCTGACGAAAACCGCATGGGCGCCGAAAACGTAGTGGCAGATATGAACAAACTTGCTCATGATAACGATACATTAAATGACAGAACCATGTCCTCCATGGAAATGACCAACGTTATCGACACTCAGGTAGCCAACGTTGCAGAACTCATGGAACAGGTAGTGACCCTCATTGAGGCTTCTGTAGAACATGCAAATACCAGTTCCGCAGAACTGAACGGCGTAGTGGAAACTACCAATAAAATGGCGGCTCTTTCCTCCGAAATCGAAGCTGTTCTGGGCGAGTTTAAGGAAGAATTCCAGAATGTAAAAAGAGAAACCGGTACTATTACAGATATTACCTCAAAGACCAATCTCCTTGCACTGAATGCCTCTATCGAGGCAGCAAGAGCCGGCGAGGCAGGCAAAGGTTTTGCGGTAGTTGCTGATGAAATCCGTGAATTGAGCAGCGGAACACAGAATTCCTCCAACCGTATTTTAAGCGCACTCTCCCATCTGGAAGAGACTTCCGAAAAAATGCTGGAAGCCATCGCTGAAACCATTCACTTGATTCAGGTAAACATAGACAAAGTATCTACCGTAGAGCGCAGTGTCACCGACATTACCAACGATGCCACAGCCCTTGGTGTAAATATTAAGACTGTAGACGGCGCTGTTAAAGAAGTAGAAACTTCCAACAAAACTCTTTCAGACAACATGTAGCAGGTATGTGACCTTATGGAAGTTATGACTGAAAGAATTAACCGCGCGGAACTCACCACTAAAGAAATGCTCAGCAAGTACGATGAAAGTGCAAAGAGTGCCGTAAACATTGAAACTGTCGTAGGACACCTTATGGAAGAATTAGGTGTCGGCGGATTTATGGGTGTTCAAGACATAAGACCCAGCATGAAGATTGCAATTGCATTTAAAGGTACAAATGCAGATAAGAGAGACTATATCGGCGAAGTGGCAGATTGCGTAGATAAAAATATCTATGTAACCCTTGAAGAAAATATCTCTGATATTCTGACCCAAAAAGAAAAACATACCTTATGCCAACTTCGTATTGTGGTTGACAATGTATTATACAGTTGGGACGATATTGAAATATCCCACGCCCAAAACGGCAGATATAAACTTACCGTTGAAACAAATCCTCAAGTATTCAACAGAAGAAAATATCCCCGTATGCCCCTCTCCAACTCCTGCTCCATCAAAATAAAAGGCAACGATATCTCCTATCACGGCAGAATGGTCAACATCAGTGCCAACGGCTTTGCTTTTGCCAGCAGAGAATCCTTGTTCTCTAACATAAAAGGCCAGGATGTGGTTCTGGACATTACGGATTTCGACCTTCTGAAAGGCCGGTCCGTGGAAGGTTGCATCATCAGAACCTCCAATAACGGCGGTGAATATATCATCGGATGCAGAATGCCTCAGGACAATGCAATCCTCAAAGAATACATCAGCAAAAACTATAGTGAATAATATCGATTATTACAAAAAAGATAACGCCCCCAAGTCACGAAAGATTTGGAGGCGTTGTTTTAATTTAAAAGATAAATGGACAAATTCAAATATCCCGCAAAAGTTACCCAAAGTAAGTAGGGAACCAAAAGATAAGCTGCCACTTGGGAAATGGGATAAAACAAGCGTATTGTGTACAGAATAAGTACCCATAAAAGCACTAACCAAAAGAAAGCGAACAGGTACCATTCCAAATTAAAGAAAAATATGGACCAGAAAAAATTCACCACCAGCTGCACACCATAAACTGTAAGCGCATCCTGAATATCCTGCCCTTCTTTATTGCTCACAAACACCAAATAAGAAGCAATTCCCATCAAAACATACAAAATTGTCCATACTATGGGAAACAAGAACCCCGGTGGTGCTAAAGGCGGCTGATTTAACTGCCCAAATTGTTCCATACCATTTCTTGATATAAAACCCGATACAAACCCTACAATTAAAGGAATTGCTATGAAAACTGCCAATACCTTACCATTTATTTTCATAATTTTCCCCCTAAATATTATTACTAAATTTATATGATGTTGGACATACTAATATGAGTAAAACATCATATAAATTTAAGGAGACAAATTATGACAAATCAAGATACTATCCACTTACTAAAGGAATGTGACGCAGGCAGCAAAATGGCTGTAACTTCTATTGATGAGGTGCTTGAAAGCGTTTCCGATTCCGAATTAAAACAGTTACTTCAAAAAAGCAAAGAACATCACGAAACTCTCGGAAACGAACTCCACTCCCTTTTAATCCAAAACAAAGCAGAGGAAAAGGATCCCACCCTCATGGCCAAAAGCATGTCTTGGATGAAAACAAACATGAAACTTGGCATGGACAACAGCGATGCTACGGTTGCCGATTTAATCACAGACGGCTGCAATATGGGCATAAAATCCCTGTACCGTTATATGAATCAATACAAAACCGCAGATGAATCAGCCCACAAAATTTGTGAGAAACTTATTTCTATTGAAGAAGAACTGCGCAGGGATTTAAGAAAATACCTGTAAAGTCCCTTTGATTAAATTCCTTTAAACCAGAAAGTAAAACTTACCTTGCTTGAAACATCCAGCAAATATTCCGGGTGGGTCTTAGCGCCCCAACTGTTGTCGCCGCCTACACCCATCTGGGATTTTGCCACGCGGATTACCGTATAGTGAACTTGCGGAAGTTCATATGGATGCATAGCATTTTCCATTTCATGCGGCGTATAAGGAAGCGCCGAAAAATGCATGCAATCTCCCGCAAAAATCAATCCTCTTCCTTTTTTATCCGTCACTTTGGCGTAGCGCACTCCTGTCTTATTTCCACATTCCTGAGGCACCATGTACTCAGCCATGTTTTCTGCCACCAGGTTTCGATATATTCCAAGTTTAGCACCTTTGTCCCTGTCCACATAGGTTTCCTCCGGTCCCATTCCGTACCATTCCAACTGTTCATAGTCTGCATCCATTTTGAACATGACACCAAACTCCGGCATATCCCCCAATTCTTTTATGGGGTCATAGGTAAGCGTTGTTTTAATGGTACCATCCCCATAAACCACATAACAAAGTTCACAAAAAGCGGCAGGTGTAGTGGGCAATTTATAACGGTAAGTCACCGTCACAGCGTCATCTGCTTCTTCCACCACCGGATTTTTGCCTTTTATGCCATGGGGCGTTACATACATACTTGCCAGTTTCCACTGTCCATAACGCATCATCATATCATTACCGCAATCGTTACTGATAGGCGCACGCCAGAAATTGGGCTTTGGCATGGTTTTTAACATTTCTTTGCCTTGATAACGGTAGGAAACCAATCCACCGGCAGTATAAGAAAACAGTGCATCAAAACCGTCTCCTTTTACGCCCAGGTTCCACATTCCACGGGTGACTTTAAGCGCAGTCTTTCTGCCCATGGGAACCGGCGTATAAAGCAAAGGACATCCTGCATTTTCACTGTCTTTTTGCACATCGCAGACTTTCCCTTCAATTACCCGCAGTACTTTTTGTCCCCAAGCCACTTCGTGTCCTGCTTTTGCCCACAAAGTATCCTTTTTCAAACTAAAAGATACTGTAATTACATATTCTCCGTCCCGTGCAGGCAAATCTATGGGATTTACAAATTTCCCTTCTCTAAGAGGTTCCACATCCGTCTTCAAACTCTCACGCCGAAGCACCTTACCCATACACTCCAAAGTTACTTCACACATAAAAGCAGAGGTATCCACAAATAAATTTTTATTGCGGATGATAATATCCTCAAGGGTAATTTCCACCCCTATATTTTGATAATTGTATTTTACCTCCTGCATCTTGGGCGAAGGCTTCCGGCTTCCTCCGTAAACGATACCGTTTCCGCTGAAATCATAGTCTGTGGGGCGGTCATCAAAATCACCGCCATAGGCCAAAAATTCTTTTCCGTATCTGTCTTTTTTGTAAATAGACTGGTCAATATAATCCCAGATAAATCCGCCCTGATACAAAGGTTCTTCATCAGTCAAATCCGTGTATTTGTGCATACCGCCACAGGAATTGCCCATAGCGTGGGTGTATTCACAGCAAATAAAGGGTTTACTTCTATCCTTTTGAAGAAACTTTTTAATATCCTCTGCACTGGTATACATCTGACTCTCCACATCACTGGAGCCGTTATATCTGCGGTCATTAAACAGCCCTTCATAGTGAACGGCTCTATCCGGGTCCAGTTTCCGGAACAACTCAGACATATCAAAAATATTTTTTCCGCCATAGGACTCATTTCCACAAGACCAAAGCAAAATGGAAGGATGATTTTTATCCCGCTGATAAATCGAATTTACACGGTCTAGCATCATGGCATTCCATTCCGGTCTGTCTCCGGGAACCACTTCTTCCTGCGTGGTTTCACCGCGCCACAAAGGCTCCCATGAACCATGGGACTCTAAGTTTGTTTCATCAATCATATACAGACCATATTCGTCACAAAGTGCATAAATACGGGAATCATTGGGATAATGGCAGGTGCGGATGGCATTGATGTTATGCTGTTTCATGGTTACAATATCTTGAAGCAATTCCTCATCAGATACTACTCTGCCGGTTTTGCCGGAAAACTCATGACGGTTTACACCTTTAAAAACAATTCTCTTTCCATTTAAAAGCATAAGGGAATTCTTGATTGCAAAACGCCTGAAACCAACCTTTTGCGGAATCACTTCCATTAAATCCCCGTCCTTGTCATAAACTTTTATCAACATATCATACAGATAAGGCACTTCCGCACTCCACAATTTTACATTTTCCACGGGAAGTTCAAAACTTGTCTCAGCCTCCAATCGGCCGGATAATTCTGCTACTACGCCTTTTTCGTTCTTTAAACCTACTTCCACACGCCCCTTGTCCGTTACACACATATCTAATTTCAGCACTGCCGCAGAAAAATCATCGGAAATAAGTGTGCGAATCTTTAAGTCCTGCACATGCACTTTAGGCACTGTATAAAGATACACATCCCGGAAAATTCCGGAAAAGCGGAAGAAATCCTGATCTTCACACCAACTGCTTGCGCACCACTTAAAGACCGTCAGCGCCAATTTGTTTTCGCCCTCCTTTACATAAGGGGTCAAATCAAACTCCGAAGGAGTGAAGGAATCCTCACTATATCCCACAAAACTGCCGTTCAGCCACAGCGCAAAACCACTTTCCACACCCTGAAATGATATATACAAAGGCATTCCCTGCATAGCCGGGGGTACTTCAAAATATTTTACATAATTTGCCACCGGATTAAAATTCTCCGGAATCTCTCCGGGTTTTACATCATCTCTTCCGTCCCAAGGATATTGCAGGTTGATGTACAAGGGACTGTCGTACCCTTCCATCTGAATATGGGCAGGCACAGGTATATCTGCCCATGTACGGCAATCGTACTGTAAGTTTTCAAATCCTTTGATACTTGTGGCATAATTTGTGGCATAGGCAAACTTCCACAAACCGTTTAGGCTCTGCCGGAATATACTTTCGCCGTATTCCATGGCTTTTTCACTTTCATACCACTTATGGTCAGAATGGGCAGGCAATCTGCCATCCGCAAAATACTCAGGGTCTTTTACTTTATTGTAATCAAACACTTTCATACTATTTCTCCTCGCCGGACTGCTTATCTAAAGTATCTGCATTTTCTTTTTTCCCGGTGTTCTCCGTTTTTTCTTCATCTTTTACCGGCATCCCATCTTCCGTTTCCACCGGTTTACTTACCGGCACACTGTCTAAAAACTGTGCTTTCTTACCATTTCGTTTATTTACATCTTCCCGTAGCAGGGAATAAAAAGTGGAAATCAGAGGAATGAAACAAAGCATTCCCACAACACCAAACATACTGCCGCCCACACTGACTGCCGCCAGCACCCAGATAGAAGGCAGCCCCACCGAACTTCCCACCACTCTGGGGTAAATCAAGTTTCCTTCCAACTGCTGGATAATCAGGAACATAACCACAAACCACACTGCCTGAACAGGGTCGTTGATCAGTATCAGAAAAGCTCCCACAAAGCATCCTACAAAAGCTCCCACCACAGGAATCAGGGATGTAAAAGCAATCAAAACTCCCACCAAAACTGCATAAGGGAAACCAAACACCGCCATAGCAACAATAAAAAGAACCCCCAGTATTATAGCCTCCAGACACTGTCCCGAAATAAAATTGCTGAAATTTTTATCAAGCAGTTTCAGTACCTTTGCAGTTCTCTTATACCACTTTTCAGAAAGATATGCTTTCAAAATCCTATCTCCCTGATTAGCCAGTTTTTCTTTTTGTGACAAGATATAAATAGCAAAAATAAAGGAAATAAAGAAATTTACCACCCCGCCGATAACACTGCTGGCGAAAGTCACTGTGGATGTCAACATATTTCCCATGCCATTTTTCAAAAAATTCCCTACGGAACTGATCACAGATTCCCAATTTATTTCAATATTTTCCAGTTCCTGTACCTTGCTCCAAATTTCAGGATATGCCTTGGTCAGTTTTTCCAACTGTTCCCACACATCCGCAAAAAATGCCGGAATCAACACTCCCAATTCCTTTGCCGTAACACCGATTTGAGGCACTACAATCCAAATCACACAAGTTATGATTAAAAGCAGCAACACCAGTGCCAGCACCATACATACAGGTCTTTTTATTTTTGCCGCCACTTTACCATTCCACTTTTTCAGCACTTTCGTCTCAATCCACCGCATGGGAAGATTTAATACAAAAGCAATGGCTCCTCCCACTAAAAAGGGCTGAATCATTCCTACAAAAAGCGCGATTCCGCCAAGTACACTTTTGCTGTAAATCATCAGCATAACAATTGCTGCCACAAACAATATCAATCCTCTGATTTGTCTCACTTTTACCTTGTCAAATCCCATATTATACCCTCTCCAATATTGCTATTAAACGCTCCACGTTTTCCTCTTTTGTTGCCCAACTGGTACAAAAACGTACTGCACTATGGGTTTCATCCACTCTTTGTTGATAACTGAAACCAACCTCACTTTTTATTTTTTCAAGCACCGCATCCGGCATAATCACAAAAATCTGATTGGTCCGGTTTTTTACTAAATAAGAATACCCCTGCGCTTCAAAGGCCCCTCTCAGGCGTTCCGCTAAAGAAATAGCATGGGCAGATATTTCCTCATATAACCCATCTTTCATCAACTCTTCAAATTGAATTCCAAGAAGTCTTCCTTTTGCAAGCATACCGCCCCTTTGCTTGATAAAATAGCGAAAATCTTTTTTCAAAGTTTCATTGCTGATAACCACCGCTTCTCCAAACAGTGCACCAACCTTAGTTCCCCCTATATAGAAAACGTCAGTATTTGCCGCAATATCTTCCATCGTCATGTCATTGTCCGGGGCTGCAAGCCCATAGCCCAGTCTGGCACCGTCCAAAAACAAATAGAAACCGCATTCTTTACAAGCCGCATATAATTCCTGCAATTCCTGCTTGCTGTAAATTGTTCCCAACTCTGTAGGGTTACTGATATAGACCATTTTCGGCTGCACCATATGCTCAAAACTGGAATCCTCTACATGTGCATTATATGCGTCCTTTACCTGCATGGCAGTAATTTTGCCATCCCCGGACGCAAGACCCATTACTTTGTGTCCGCAGGCTTCCACCGCCCCTGTTTCATGTACATTAATGTGCCCGCTCACAGCACAAAGTACCCCCTGATGAGATCTAAGGGCAGCATCAATTACCGTTAAATTTGCCTGAGTACCACCCACAAGAAAATGCACCGCCAAAGAACTGTCTTTACATTTTCTGCGAATCATGTCCCTTGCCTTTTCACAGTACTCATCTTCACCATAACCAACGGTCTGTTCTTCGTTGGTGGAAATCAGGCGCTCCAGTATGCGCGGATGCACCCCTTCATTATAGTCGCATTGGAATAAAATCATTTTCTCAGTCCCTTTCTGCCAATAATGTTACCAGATATTCCCACACTCTCTTCGTAGAAGAAATGCTCAATGTCTCTTCCGTGGTATGGATGTCTTTCATATCCGGTCCGAAAGAAATACAATCCAAATCTTCTATTTTGGATGCCAAAATACCACATTCCAGTCCTGCATGAATGGCTTGTACCTGCGGTTTCTTTCCATACATCCTCTCATACACACGAATCATTTTTTCGCGCAGGGGGGAATCCACCCGATATGCCCAGCCCGGATAATCTCCTGATACACTGTAAGAAGCGCCTGCCAGTTCTGCCACAGCGCATACCTTGCCGATTAAGTTTTGTTTTGCAGACTCTATGCAGCTACGCACGGAAAATTCACACAAAAGTTCCTGCTCTCCGGTTTGCAGTTCCATAATACCAAGATTTAAAGAAGTCTCTACCAGTCCCTGCATATCCGCACTCATAGCCTGCACTCCGTTTGGCAAAGCCATGATAAAAGAAGCCATTTCAGCAGTAGACTCTTCCTCCGCACAGGTATAACTTCCCTCGTCCACCATAATAGTTGTTATGGCAAAATCAGGATCTTTCGTTGCAAGTTCTGCTTTTATTTCCTTTTCCTGACCAAGCAGAATTTCCTTAAATTTGTGAATATCTTTCTCTTCAATAAGAACCGTCGCTACTGTCTGTCTGGGAATGGCATTGTCCGCCAGACCGCCTTGCATACTCTCCACACAAACCGGAATTTCCTTTGTCAGATTATAAAGGATTCTTCCCATCAGGCAGTTAGAATTTCCTCTCTCTTTATGGATTTCCGCACCGGAATGTCCTCCCAGAAGTCCTTCCACGCTGATGCGGTATAATACTCCTTCTTTTTCCTTTACACTAAATGGTAAATACGTGTGAATCCTGCCGCCGCCTGCACAACTGGTTAAGAAAATCCCTTCTTCTTCAGAGTCCAAATTCAACAGTCTGCGACCTTTAAGCATAGACAAATCAATGCCTCTGGCGCCGTCCATGCCCACTTCCTCATCTACCGTAATTACAACTTCCAAACGGGGATGTGCATATTCCTCGCTGTCAAGCAGGGCAAGTGCATAAGCTACCGCAATACCGTCATCGCCTCCCAGACTGGTTCCCTCGGCATATACCAAATCTTCGTCCACAGCCACCCTGAGCCCTTCTGTCTTCATATCCATGTCCAGTTCCGGTTTTTTAACCGCAACCATATCCATATGTCCCTGCAAAATCACCGCAGGCTCATTCTCGTATCCTTTCGTTGCCTCTTTTATGATAATCACATTTTTCAATTCGTCCTGAATGTAAAATAAATTTCTATCCTTTGCAAATTTCACCAGATAATCGCTGATTTTATCCACATTTCCGGAGCCGTGGGGAATCCCACAAATCTCCTCAAAATACTGAAAAACCTTTTTAGGCTCAAGTGCTGATAAAACGCCCATACTGCTACCTTACCTTTCTGCAATATATGATTCATACCGGAATCCGCTTGTATGCTTTGTTGCTATACACGAATAGCCATCTGTGGCTATTTTATCACACTGCGCAGGAATTGAATAGTAAATTAAATCTAAAATTCCACCACTTTGGCATATACGAAAAAACCCCGGAAATTTTCATTTCCGGGGTATAAATCACATAAAACTATATTCGCATTAAGCCAATTTAGATTTAGCAAGTTCTGCAAGTGTTGCAAAACCTTCTGCATCATTTACTGCCATTTCAGCAAGCATTTTTCTGTTCATGTCAACACCAGCTAATTTCAAACCATACATAAATTTGCTGTAAGACAAACCATTGATTCTTGCTGCTGCGTTGATACGAGCAATCCAAAGCTGTCTGAACTGACGCTTTCTTTCTTTTCTACCTGCGTAAGAAGAAGCCAATGCTCTCATTACGGACTGTTTTGCGATTCTGTACTGTTTAGATCTTGCTCCTCTGTAACCTTTTGCAAGTTTCAGTACTCTATTGTGTTTTTTCTTAGCGTTTAAACCGCCTTTAATTCTTGCCATTCTAGTTTTCCTCCTAACCTACAATAATGTTTTCCTTACAGATAAGGTAAAATCTTCTTCATATTCTTAACATTTGTTGCATCTGTTATTGCAGACTGTCTAAGATTACGTTTTCTCTTAGTAGATTTCTTGGTTAAGATATGGCTCTTGTAAGCTTTTGCTCTTTTCAATTTACCTGTTCCAGTTGCTTTAAAACGCTTCGCTGCTGCTCTGCTTGTTTTCATTTTGGGCATAACAAATTCCTCCTAAACTTTTGTTTCATCTATTTTAACTGTACTTACTAGCGCTTTTCAGTTAAAAACATTGTCATACTTCTGCCTTCCACCTTGGGAGCCTTTTCCACTACTGAAATATCGGACAGACTTTCAGCAAAATCATCAAGAATGTGTTTGCTGTTGTTCATATGTGCCATCTCTCTTCCGCGGAAACGCAAAGTAACCTTTACTCTGTCGCCCTTTGTCAGAAATTTTCTGGCAGCATTAATTTTGGTGTTTAAATCGTTGGTATCGATGTTGGGTGAGAGACGAATCTCCTTAATCTCGATTACCTTCTGCTTTTTCTTTGCTTCTTTCTCTTTACGCATCTGCTCATATTTGAACTTGCCGTAATCTACGATTTTGCACACAGGGGGCTGTGCCGTAGGTGCAATCTTTACCAAATCCAAACCTGCTTCGTCTGCCAACTTCATTGCTTCTTTTGCAGACATAATACCAAGCTGCTCACCGTTTTCCCCAATCAGACGAACTTCTTTGTCCCTGATCTGTTCATTAATCATTAAATCGCTAATGGTTGTACCCTCCATATAGAAAATAAAAAGTGGATAGCATAACTATCCACTGAACTTCACATTCCAACATTCTCTCGGCACACTGACAAATCCCTCACATACCGGATTATGTATGAGTTTCTCAAGAAACTTGAATCATGAACACTTGCAAGCTTAATTACCGCAAGGTGAGAGTGGATACTCTGCTTTGTTATTACACATGTGCACATCACATGCTTAGATAGAATAGCACATACTTCCTGCCAAGTCAAGCACAAAATAAAAATATTTATAGAATTCTCCTGCATTTTCTTTTTCAAGGTAATATTCAAACGTTTACTGTTTATTCGCATAAATATTCTCAAACAAATCCCATCTGCTTCGTATCATGTCCATAATAAAACTTTGTTCCTGCAAACTTACATCATTACCATCCATGATAAAATGCTGACCGCTTTCCCTGTCATATATGAGGTACATGGACAGACTGTTATCTGCCCGGTAACTATATACATCCACTTCCCGACCGTTCAGATTCCATGTACACTCCCACTTTAGTTCATCAAAATCACTCTGCAGTCCTGCAGGTAAAGCATCCTTGGGAGGTAGCGCGCTTTGTACCTTTACCGGTTTATTATCTTCCGCCAGGAAATTTTGGGAAACCAACCAATTTTGCATGCGAATACCTTCCAACGCTCTGCGAAGTTCCTCTGCCGTTTGCACATTTTCTACCGGTATGCCGGAAAGAGTATTCCCCGTATACCAGTGCCATATGTCGTATGCATCAGGTATCATTCTTTCTGCATCAAAATGTGTTGCTACTTGAAACTCTTCGATTTCGCCCGTACCGGTATCCACCATGATGGTAGCCTTATCCAAATGTTCCTTTAATTCTAAGGTATAATCTATCATTTCCTCTATAGGAAAATTTCTTTCAAAATAGGTACCGAACTCTCCATCCATGTAGCGCTCCGGCTGCCACGGTTCTATTGTGAATTCCAAGGAATTTTCTGCTTTTGTCACCCGCTCCCAATTTCTGTTATAAGTAAATACCTCATAGCCGTAAGCCCCCACTCCCTGACCGCAATAAGGAATATTACATACTATGCAGCCTTTTCCTTCTTCCACGTAGTAACTGTACTGCTTATTCCCAGAATGAGCATGAGCGCAATCGCCAAGCACTTCCACCAAAGAATCCGCAGCAATTTCATCGCCCGGTCGGAAATTATCCATGTTATCACAAGCCAAAACGCCATCATATAACCGCAGTTCCATATAACTGCCGACATTTTTCCTAAGGCTCTCTAACAGCCTCTCTTTGTCTGCCGTAATTGCCACCGGGTCATTCACTAAATCCAAGGATTCCAGCCTCACAATATCCCTGACGCCATCACCATTCATATCCAGCAAAAAGTCATTTACAAATATTCTCTTTTCCTCCATGAC
Source organism: Lachnospiraceae bacterium (assembly GCA_017468395.1). Taxonomy (GTDB): domain Bacteria; phylum Bacillota; class Clostridia; order Lachnospirales; family Lachnospiraceae; genus Acetatifactor. The sequence goes on from JAFUIR010000015.1 coordinate 62,641, forward strand.
TGTTTCTTCGGATGAGGCTGTCCTATCCGCAGCGTTTTCATCACCGGAAGTTTCTTCATCCTCTGAACTTTGCACCACCTGCGAACTTTGCGCCCCTTCAAACCGCTGTTCCTGCCCGGTCTCTTCATTGCGTAGTACTTTCTGCTCTTTCGCCCCGGTAAAAGTCATTGTAATTATGGACACGCACAATAACATTACCGCCACCACAGAAACAAGCATCATCTTGGGTCTGTGGGCAATACGCATAATTCTCTCTTTCAGGCTTTTCTTTCCTCCTGTCATGGTGGTGGCACAACTAAATCTCTCCTTGTAATTTACCCGTTTTACGCTCAGGGAAATCAACAGTCTTCCGTATTCCTGCTTTTCTGCTTCAGACATTTTTGCAATAACCGTCTCATCACAAGCCAGTTCGCTATCCTGTTTACTTAAATAAGCCGCTACCCAAACAAAAGGATTGTACCAATGCAATACAAGACTTACACTGCGAAGCAACGCCCAAATGTGGTCTCCATGCTTATAATGAGTAAGTTCATGCCGGAAAATATAATAGAGTTTCCCGCTTTCCACATCCTCCGGTCTTATGTAAATTGCAGGCAAAAAGAAGCCAAACAGGCAAGGTGTACTTACCGCTTTCGTAACATAAACCGGCACTTTGAAAGGCTTCTGCAAAACCTCTGTCACCTTTGCTTCCTCTTCTGCAAAACTTCTACGGCTTCTTTTCAGTTTCAAGTAAAAATGGATATTCGCTGCCAACAGTACAGCCGCTGTCACAGTCATACCTGCTATCCAAATTGCCACTGCGGCTTTTTTCCAATTTATTTTTTCTTCCGGCAAAGCATTTGTTTCATGAACAGGTTCACGCACATCTGCAAGGCTTTCCTTAGACTCATCCCACGGGCTGCTTATTCCCTCAAACTTCCCTACTTTATCTGAATCCCTATCCAAGTCTCCATGGGCTTTATTCTCCTTAAAAACACCTTCTCCGCCCACCACCTCTGCATATGTATTATTTTCTTGCAGTTCTGCACTCTCATTTTGTCTGTTTTGCAGCGGTATCAAATTCAAAACGCTGGCGCTGTTTGCAGCAAATGACACCGGAACAAGCAATCTGATTAGTACAATCAACCAAAGAAAATAGCGCAGAGCAGCATTTATTTTATTTTTAAAAAGCCACCGGATTAACAGCATCATCATAATCAATACCACCGATGACAGCATCCACTCAATCCCCATCATACTATTGCTCCTTCCGATACTGCTCTAAAATAGCATATAACTGCTCCACATCCTCCTTGGAAAGTTCCTGCTTGGCGGTTATGGAACTCATCATGAGGCTCACACTGCCTTTATAAACCCTTTTCAAAAAGTTTTCCGTCTCATTATGTACTGCCGCTTCTCTGTCTACACATGGTGCATACAACCGCGCTTTTCCGCTCTCATCACAAAAAAGTAATCCCTTGGCAGTCATCCTGCCAAGCATTGTAAGTGTGGTGCTTTTGGACCATCCCACGGTCTGTTTTAGTTGTTCCACAAGTTCTCTTCCCGTCAGCGGCGATTTCTCCCAGAGACATTCCATTACATTCCACTCTGCATTAGTCAAATTCACATTTTCCTGTTCCATATATTCCTCCACATCAACTTGAAATCGGGTCTGCTGATTCTTTATCCAATCAAAAATAGTCTACAATGTAAACTCATCATATCATGTTCGGTCTACACTGTAAACTATTTTCTTCAAAAACTGTTTTGCTATTTACTTTTCTTTAAAAGTTGCACAAGCCGTTTCTCTGCTTTCGCAAGCATCTCCGCCTCTGATATCTACATGGTCTGCCACACACTTGTAATTCTTGTTGTAAATACATTTGGTTGCTTCACAATCGATACTGATAGTGCGTGTGGGATGATTCAGGGCACTTGTGTAAGCATCGTGTCCCTCTCTTCTCTGGGCAAAACTTTCACAGCAAGTATCCTCTGTTTTTTTTGCATGTTTACCACCCACCATGATATCACCTTTGGAGCAGAGACATTCTTTATTATAGGTACAAGTTTCTACAGTACATTTTAAATCAGCCATCCTTACTCTCCTTTCCTGATATTAAGCGGATTAAAAGATAATCCGCAGGGAACAGTATTAGTATGGATGGCTGATGAGAATTTTATTCAATTAAAAATTATTTTTGATTATTTTCTTCCTGCACTTCTTCCTTACGGATTTCTTTTGTGCGGATTTCTTTTGTAATCTGAGCGATAAATGCATCAAGAGTCTTCTGACCTTCATCTCCCGCAAAACGGCTTCTTACGGAAACAAGACCGTCCTCTTCCTCCTTTTGACCTACAACCAGCATGTAAGGTACTTTCGCAAGTCTGGTTTCACGAATCTTATATCCGATTTTCTCAGAACGGTTATCTGTTGTAGCCAAAATACCGTTGTCTTTCAATTCTTTTTCCACTTTTGCCGCATACTCAGCATACTTTTCGGAAATAGGAAGCACACGGACCTGCTCAGGGCAAAGCCATGTAGGGAACTTGCCGGCATATTTTTCAATCAGCCATGCCAAAGTACGCTCATAGCAGCCCATAGATGTTCTGTGGATAATGTAAGGACGCTGTTTTTCACCGTTCTGGTCAATATAGTACATATCAAACTGTTCTGCCAGAACCGCATCCCACTGGATAGTAATCATGGTATCTTCTTTACCGTATACGTTCTTAGCCTGAATATCCACTTTGGGACCATAGAATGCAGCTTCGCCTTCTTCCTCATAGAAAGGAATTTCAAGTTCTGTAAGCACTTTACGGATATTATCCTGTGTTTCTTCCCAAACGGCCTCATCACCAACGTACTTCTCTTTGTTGTTGGGATCCCATTTGGACAGACGGTATGTTACATCTTCCTCAACACCCAAAGTCTGCAGGCAATGTTTTGCAAGTGCCAGACATCCTTTGAATTCTTCTACCATCTGGTCAGGTCTTACGATCAGGTGTCCCTCAGAAATTGTAAACTGACGTACACGCGTCAGACCGTGCATTTCACCGGAATCCTCATTTCTAAACAGTGTGGACGTTTCACCGTAACGGAGAGGCAGATCACGGTAGGATTTCTGGCTCGCTTTATATACATAGTACTGGAAAGGACATGTCATGGGACGCAGGGCAAATACTTCTTTATCTTTCTCTTCATCGCCAAGCACAAACATACCATCCTTATAATGATCCCAGTGTCCGGAAATTTTATATAAATCGCTCTTAGCCATAAGAGGTGTTTTGGTTCTCACATAGCCCCATTTTTCCTCTTCGTCTTCAATCCAGCGCTGCATTGTCTGAATCATCTTTGCACCCTTGGGCATCAAAAGAGGCAGCCCCTGACCGATTACATCTACCGTTGTGAAAAGTTCCATTTCACGGCCCAGTTTGTTGTGGTCGCGGTTTTTAATATCTGCAAGGTATGCAAGATACTCTTCCAACTCTTCTTTCTTGTTAAAAGCCGTACCGTAAATACGCTGAAGCATGGCGTTTTCGGATTTTCCTCTCCAATATGCACCGGAAGAAGAAATCAGTTTGAATGCCTTGATTCCCTTGGTGCTCATGATATGAGGACCTGCGCAAAGGTCGACGAAATCGCCTTGGCTGTAGAAAGAAATCTCAGCATCTTCGGGCAAATCACGGATCAACTCTACCTTGTAAGGCTCGCCTTTTTCTTCCATGAATTTGATGGCTTCTTCTCTGGGAAGAGTAAACTTCTCCAACTTGTTGCCTTCTTTAATGATTTTTTTCATCTCGGCTTCCAATTTGTCAAGGTCTTCCCTGGAAAAAGGTTCGTGTTCAAAATCATAATAAAATCCGGTATCAATGCTGGGACCGATTGCCAGTTTCGCATCGGGGAATACTCTTTTTACAGCCTCCGCCAAAACATGGGAAGTTGTATGACGGATTACTCTAAGTCCCTGTGCATCGTTAGGTGTCAGGATGCTTAAATTACAGTCTTCACTGATTACTGTTCTAAGGTCTGCCACCTCGCCGTTCACTTCTCCGGCACATGCCACTCTTGCCAGACCTTCACTGATATCCAGTGCAATGTCATAAATGCTCATTTCCTGTGCGTACTCTTTTACAGAGCCGTCTTTCAATGTGATTTTCATTTCCGTTTCCTCCTATTTTTCATCTTACCTGCATATCACACTTTGCTACATGATAAGCATTCACTTCTTCACGTGATAAGCACGAAAAAAGTCCCTTGTACCAGCAACGATACAAGGGACGTATAATACGCGGTTCCACCCTAATTGCTTTGGTTTACGCAAAAGCATAATCCAAAACCACTCAAAAACTGTATAACGGCAGTTGGCCGGGCTGTATTAAAGCCACTCAGGGATGGTCTTCGGCTGGTTCCTGCAAAGCCGCTTTCAGCACCGGTTTCCCGGGCGGCTTTCTCTGATACACTCCGCAGCGTACTCTTCCCGTCATCACATTCGTCAATATCACAAATATCTGTTTTACAGATATCTTTGCCTATTATATTACCGCTTATCCCTTAAAAAGTAAAGAGTTTTTTACGGATTATTTTCTCCGCTATGGCGCTCTGCGTACTGCTTATGCGCAATTTCCGCTTCTTTTTGCAATTTGCGGAGTTTTCTCTTCTTTACACTGCGGATAATCAAATTAACAATGAGTAAAACCACTGCTATAACAATGAGAGCAGGAATTAACCTGATAAATAAGAACAATATTTCTTCCAACATTTCCCAGAAGAAATCCCAAGTCTCCACCAGTGTGTTCTGTAATCTGTCAAGGAAGGTATTGTCTTTCTTCACAGGTTCATCCTGTATGTATTCCATTACCTCTTCTACGCTGATAGTGATGGTAGAATATTCCACATCTGCATCCATGGACGCCAACTGGTTTTTGTAAAGGCTGAGCTGATACTGTACCTCACTTAAACGCGCTTCAATGGTAATCATATCTTCAATGCTTCCGGTCTGCTCCATCATTTCCAGCAAACGTTCCTGCTGGATTTCCAGAGAATCAATCATGGCACCGGTCTCATAATATTGTCTGCTGATATTTTCCACATAAGAATTTTTGGAAATAATCTTACCATTTCCTTCCAACGTATCCAGAAACTCATAGTATTTAGCGGAAGGAATCCGGATAATTATATTCATACTTCTGGTACCGGACTGCTTTACATAATCTGTATAATACCATCTGTAAGCATCATCATACTCCGATTCACTCTCGATAATACCACTATACTTTTTAATGTTATCTTTGATGGTCTGTACGCAGTTATCATAATCCAGGGTCTGAATGGTCAAATCACAGGTATAAACCAGTTTATCGCCGGTTATAACCTCGTTTGTTCCACTGCTACCGCCGGTTGCCACGCCACTATCCATTGTCCCTCCGGATTCAGCCCAGACTTCCTCCTCTACGCCATAGTCATAATAATAACTATCCATGGCTTCCGCCTTATTGGAACCACCCATAGCCATATCGGAACTGCCGCCGCAAGCTGCTGTGGACACTGCCAACATGAAAATCAATAACAATGCGCTAATTTTCTTTTTCATAATTATACCCTCCCTTTTTCCTTGGTATTATAGATACGGATATTTTCAAGGAATTTATTGGAAAAAGAATAAATTTTTATACTTTATCCATATATCCCATTATATATTCAATCCTTTCTCTTGAAAACCATAAAATGCACTGTTAAACTAGAATTAAGAAATTCTAAATTTTTAAGGTGACAAAATGATTATTAAAAACGGACAAATATTTACCCTAAAAAACGGTGGTTCCTTTGAGCCCCTTACCATCCTTACGGAAGAAGACAAAATCATTTCTCTAAATGCGGAACTTCCCGCAAATTTTGATAAAACCGAGAAAATTATTGACGCCGCCGGCTGCTATGTAATTCCCGGTCTGACCGACATCCATTTCCACGGATGTGACGGCTATGATTTCTGCGATGGTAACTATGAAGCACTTGCCGCAATAAGCAGTTATGAACTAAAAAACGGCATCACGGACATCTGCCCTGCCACCATGACTTTGGAAAAAGAAGAGTTGTACCGTATATTGGAAAACGCTGCCGGCTTTGCCGCAAAACAGATTGCTTGCAACAAGTCTGCCCGGGAACCTGAGGCCGATTTGATTGGCATTCATCTGGAGGGTCCCTTCATTTCCCCGCATAAAAAAGGAGCACAAAACGGGGATTTTATCCAAAAACCGGACCTGTCTTTGCTGGCATCCTTTCAGGAAAAAGCAAAAGGCTTAATCCGCCTGATAACCATCGCCCCGGAAATGCCCGGTGCCTTGGACTGCATCCGGGAATTCGGCAGCAAGATTTCCTTTTCTGTGGGCCACACCGAAGCGGACTACGAAACTGCCAAAAAGGCCATGGACAACGGGGCTTTGCATGTCACGCACCTTTACAACGCCATGCCGCCCTTTACCCATAGAGCCCCCGGCGTTATCGGTGCCGCTGCAGACACTCCCGGTTGTATGGCAGAATTAATCTGTGACGGTATTCACATTGACCCGGCAGTAGTCCGTGCCACCTTTAAACTTTTCGGGGATGATAATGTCATCCTTATAAGCGACAGCATGTCGGCTACCGGAAAACCGGACGGCGATTACTCCCTGGGCGGACAGGCCGTTACCGTAAAAGGAAAACTGGCTACTTTGGCAGACGGTACTATAGCCGGAAGTGTTACCAACCTCTATTCCTGCCTAAAAGGTGCGGTAGAAATGGGTATTCCCCTTGTTTACGCCGTCAAAGCCGCCACCATTAACCCCTGCCGCAGCATTGGCGCAGAAAAAGAACTGGGCTCCATCGAACCCGGTAAAAAAGCCCATTTTCTTCTCTTGGACACAAAAGATTTATCTATCAAAGCCATTATAAAAGGACAAGCAGTCATTTGATTGCTTGTCCTAATCCTTTTATGTTATGCGTTTTTACCGCAACACTTTTTGTACTTTTTACCGCTTCCGCAAGGGCAAGGGTCGTTGGGATAAATCTTTGCTCCCTTAACGATAGTGGTAGAAGATTTCTGCTCTTTATAAAGAGCTTTGCGCTTGTCCTCGTCAAAAATTGCATTCCACTCTTCCAAGCCGTACAGCCAATCAGCCTCCGCTGCAACCATGTTCTTGTAAAGAAGTTCTTTGTCGAAGCCCAAGTTTACTTCTGTATCCTCTTCCATCTCTTCAATAGGATTCTTCTTTTTCAAACTGTCATTGATACCATCCAGAAAACCTGTCATGGTCATGATAGAAACGCCGTACTTTTCAGCCAATTCCTTTACGGTTCCCTTTACAGTTTTGTTCGGAGTCTTCAAAAGTTTTGCGTAAATTTCTTTTTCTTCTTCAAAATACTTAGTCCAAAGCTGCTGTAACTGATTTTTGTCAGCATTTTCAGAATAAGCCACTGATCTCCATTTTTCTAATAATGCCATAATAAATTACCTCTCTGTATTTTCATATGTTTTGGGTCAGGCACTTTGTAATCCGCCCTATTTTGATAGTATATACCAAAAACTTCGCAAAAACAATAGTGGAAATATGTGTATACTTTTTGAAAAGCCGTTCATACTATAAATAGTCAAAGGTGGATTCGCCGCCTTGATGCTACCAAAGAAAAATAAATACTTATCCTCCCCTTTAAAAAGCATTCCGGTGTGCAGTATTGCATCCCGGAGTGTTTTTATTATCCTTCTCCTGCCTGCCATGTCTCGGAAGGTGCACAGTTCCACATAATTTTTGTTCCATCCGATGTCGCAATGATGCTGCCTTGTTCATCCGTTCTAAAAACCTTTATTCCCCGCGACCTAAACTCATTCAAAGTTGCTGCATGAGGATGTCCGTAAGAATTGCCCTCGCCGCAACTGATTACTGCGTAGGTAGGATTTACCGCATCCAGAAATTCCTTACAGGAAGATGTCCGGCTGCCGTGATGTCCGGCCTTGTACACATCCGCCAAAAGGTCATAGGAAATTTCTTCCCCATCTCTTTCCACCATATCTTTTTCTGCTGCCTCTTGGGTATCTCCCGTAAAAAGAAAAGTATTGTCTCCGTGAGTCAATATCAAAGATAGTGATGAATCATTAGGATTATCATATTTTTCTGCCGGACCCACAATAGTAAACCGGGCCTCTCCCAGTTCCCATGTACTTCCCACTTGGGGCGTAATCCATGAAAACTCTCTTCCCTTTAGGGTATTTATTACTTTATCGTAGAATTTATTATCTTTCACAAAATCAGACATAAATACCTGTTTAATGTCAAACTTCTGAATGATTACCGGAGCGCCGCCGATATGGTCACTGTCCGGGTGGGTCAAAATCAGATAATCCAACTGCGTAATCCCTCGCTTTTGCAAATAATTCTGGATTTTTGTTCCATAGTCTTCCACGCTGCAATCTATAAGCATGGTTGCATCGCCACAGATAATAAGCGTGGCATCACCCTGCCCCACCTCCAGAAAATGAACCTCCATGGTGTCTTCAGATTCTTTTGTCCCTTGAGACTCCCCATACAAATCTTCTTGCAAAGTTCCCTGGGAAATCTGCTGTTCCTGCTCCACCTTCAATTCCTGACTATTCACATAGGAGATGATTCCCTGCAAAATGATAAATGCCGGAATTATAGTAAAAAGACTAAGCCGCATGCGCCGCGGTCTTTTGTTCCGTCTATGCGTTTTTTTCAAATCAATGCCCTTTCCGCTTCTGTGAAAAAGTTTCTTCCCTCGTTTCAATCCACCAATCTGCCACTTCACAGACGCCTTCTTCGTTCCATACCAAAAGAAAATGAGCCATTCCGATACCGCTAACCATACCTGTTTCGCCGACCAGATACTCTTCTACAAGAAGTGCGCTTTGCCCCTCATATTCTGACAGATCCGGTGCAAAAAACCCTCTGGAATTTCCCCCGCACACTTCTCCGGGTTCCAGTGTTTTTCCTAATTCCGCTTCCGTGGCTCTCTGTCCTGTAATTACAATGGATTCGTCCAAATAATGGCAATAAACCACATGCTCATCTGCTTCTTATCCGGCATAAACCGTAATATCTAAATCTGCATTATATCCATAATTTTCCGAATCAGACAAAATACGCATGGGCTCAAAAATACCGTCTTTGTATTTCAAAACCAGCATATCAAAACCGCCCGGTCCGCCATTACCACCATTAAAAACTTCCAATACCAATTCTACATGATTGTCACCATCAATATCTGCCCTGAAAATAGTTTCAAATGAATGATCATAACAGAAATAATCCTCCCGCAGTTCATAAACCTGTTTGCCGTTCATGAACACCATCAGTTTCCCGTTATCCTCATAATCATCAGCAAAATACTCTAAAGACCATTCATTTGGTCTTGCAGATACCACATAGTCATATTCCATATTATCATCAATGTACATGATATAGTAGTCATTAATCACATATTTATCATTTTCAAAGACATTTTCCTGTTGCAGAAAATCATAGCACTCCTGAATCATTTCCTTGGATCTGCCATCCCTCATGCCCATGTTGTAAAAATCAAGCAAATCCTCTTCTTTATGGAATTGTACCCAGTTTTCCAGAGATAGCACACAAAAATCTCTTTCTGCTGATGCAGGGTCTATACGATAATAGCCCGCTTCTTTTTTCACTTCTACAAGTCCCTCTTCGGGGCTTTCTATATAAGTGGCACAATAAAATTCAAACTGTAAATCTATTACAAACATATTTATATGCCATGTACCATCTTCCCTGCGCAAAAACTGCATAAATGACGGGTCATACTCTTCTGCCAGTTCTTCCAGTATGATTTTTCCTCTTCCAAGCTGCGCAAAATCTTCCTGCGTTTTTTCCCGGGTGGGCATAATTTCATAAAAGCCGTCTTTTACCACATAGGGATATTCCTTGCTGCTTTCCTGAATGAGGGTTTTGTCCACCGGGCGATACCAGCCATCTTCTCTCTCTACAGTCATAATGAGCCGCTCATCCCGTAGCACCTTCGTCGTCACATCCGCATAATTTTCTTCTGAAAAACTGCGTTTTGGATGGTCCTGCTCCACATAATACATATCTGTTTCCCATTGACCATCCACACTTGTAAAAATCAAAATATAATTGGTATCCAGGGCTGCCATCTGCTGGCAATCGCTTACAAGTACTCCCTCCTTTAACTTTTCTGCAGGCCATGTATCCCCCACATACCAAAGATCGCCACGAATTAAAATCTCGGAATTTTTGTTTGGAATTGCAGGCTCCTTCGTGCCAATAACAAGAAAAGCCTCCTCTTTTCCATCGCCGTCATAGTCGTAAACAAAAGCGTAATAGTCCGTGTCCTGTTCATAACCGCCAATGTTTCTTACCCAATCAGCACCTTTTTCATATTCAGTGGCGTAAAAGTCACACTCCGTACCGCTTTCATCAGTCACACTACTTTCATCTGCCACGCTCTCCTGCTCTTGTTCTTGCTCCTGCTTCTTCCCTTTTTCCTCCTTGGACGGCACCATCAAAAAGTAAATTGCACAAGCCAAAATCAATCCTATCAAGCCTATCAAGCCGATGCACAAAATCACTCTATTTCTCTTCATGCCATCTTCCTCTTACTTTCTGTTTTTTGCTTTCATCACTACCATCGTTTTTGCAACATCCTTCCAAAGAAAAACCACCCCGCCTTTTCCGGCGAGGTGTGTTAAAATTTAGCCATTCATATTTGCATATTTTTCCATAAACTCTGCACTGGGGCAGGGTCTTCCGAAATAATAACCCTGAATATAATCCGGACCGAGTTTGCTGATCGCCTGCAACTCTTCTTCCGTCTCGATTCCCTCTACACACATTTTAAGTTTAATACCGTGAATCATATCAATAATATGTTTCAGTAAACTGTTCTCGTATGTGTTCTTAATCGCCTTAAGTGTGAAAGAACGGTCAATCTTAATGGTATTGGGTTCAATATCATAAAGATAGTGGAAGTTGGAATAGCCTGTTCCGAAGTCATCCAGATAAAGGGGAATTCCATGCTCTTTCAGACCTTTGCAGAAAGCTGTAAAGTTGGAATCCGACTCAATAAATCCACTTTCAGTCAACTCAATAATCAATGAGGACGCAGGTAAATCATACTTCTTCAAATATTCCAAAATATCTCTCAAAACGTCACTCTTCAACACCTGTACATAAGACACATTGACACTGACCTTGAAATCAGGAATATATTTCAGCATTGCCTTGCACATTTCCATGGCACGGCGAAGCACCCATCTTCCCACAGGAATAATCAGACCGCTCTCTTCCAAAAGAGGAATAAATTCCATGGGAGAAATAAATCCGTATTCTTCATGTTTAAATCTGAGCAATGCCTCCGCACTGGCCAATTGTTTATGTTCCGCAGACACAATAGGCTGGAAATACAAGTCAAAGCCTTCATAATGGTTATTTACGGAGTAACGGAAATCTAACAGCATTTTTCTGTGTTTTAAGAACTTCTCATAATCCGATACACAGTAAGCCTCACATCTGTTCTTACCGTCTCTCTTGGCCTGTTCCAAAGCAAACTCAGAATATTTCATCATCTCCGAATAAGACCAGTTATCTAATACTTCCAAATCCAAAATACCGCCGGACATGGTATAGAATACTTCATACTTATTCTGACGGATATATTGTATAATTTCCTGCTGAACACAGCGGTACAGTTTCTCGGCCTCCCTAACTGTACCACCCAGAAAATCAACTATTGCAAACTCATCTGCAACAATACGGAACAATTTCTGCCCCGGCAAAATCACTCTATTGATACATTCCGCAGTACGTTTCAAAACTTCATCGCCGTATTCGATCCCTCTCTTTTCATTGATGGTCTTAAAATCATCAATGCCAAGACGGAGAATGTATCCGGAAATATTTTCGCCATCCACACTTTGTATGTATTGTTTTAAACTGGACTCACCCAAAAGTCCGCTGACGTTGTCTGCCTGCTGCTTCTTACCGATTTCATTGATACAACCAAGCATCAGCCTCGGTTTACCATCTTCCCCCAAAATAGTACGACCTTTACAGTTAATCCAGATTGGCTCTCCATCCTTTCCAATCCAGCGATACTTTAAATCATGGAAACTTTTCTCACCGGTACCCATTTTTTTCAGGTCTTCAATCAACATCTCCACATCATCGGGATAAGTAAATATCCGGTGACTTTCCACAACATCAGTAAACTCCCTGCCCGGAAGTTTAAAACGTTCTAATGCACTTTTGGAAATACTGTATTTATCGGTTGCAATCTCATATACATAGAGAAAATCCTGCATACAATCATCCAATGAATCGATGATTGTAACCATTTGCTCATATGTTAACTGACAAACTCCCGTTGTCATACTAAAACCCCCTTTGAGCATTCGCTCCTAAATACTCGTACAGTCAAATTATACCACCTTTTGTCAGAATAATCAAACTTATTGACAAGTTTTTTTGTTTTTTCTATACTAAATTTGCATATATTTTACACAATACGACATACGAGGTTAAAAAATGATAAAAACAGTAATTTTTGATATCGGCAATGTGCTGACCGCCTTTAACTGGAAGGGACATTTTGAAAGTTTTCATTACGAAAAAGAAATATTTGACCGGATTGTGGCCGCCACCGTGCAAAATGCTGCCTGGAACGAATACGACCGCGGCGTTCTTACGGACGATGAAGTTTTGGAACAATTTATTAAAAATGACCCCGGTATTGAAACGCAGCTGCGGGAAAGTCTCGCAGATATTAAAAATCTTTTGGTGCGCTTTGATTATGCAATTCCCTGGATACAGGATTTGAAATCCAAAGGTTATCAGGTACTGGTACTCTCAAACTTCTTCCACAAAGCTTATGTGGAGTGCAGCCAGGCCTTGGATTTTCTGCCTTACACCGACGGCGGAATCCTCTCATACCGCGAAAAGTGTATTAAACCGCAACCGGAAATTTACCAAAAACTCATTGAGAAATATCAGTTAACTCCCCATGAATGTGTATTCATTGATGACCTGCAACGCAATTTAGACGGGGCTGCTGCCTTTGGAATCCATACTATTTTGTTCCAAAATCAGGCGCAGGCTATAGAAGATTTGAAAAAATTGGGAGTTGAATAGAGGATGTTCTAAAAAGCAGTTACAAATAAAAAGACAATTACACAAAAACACAGTTACATTTACGGTCGTGACCCTAGAAAAACGTCGGTACTTAGATGGCAGTTGGATGTTTGGAGGCAAAACTTGCTTGCAAGATTTTTGCCGGCGAACGTACAAGTGGCATCTTATGTACCGCTACGTTTTTCACGGAGCGAGAGCGCGTCACGTAAGTAAATGTAACTGTGTTTTTATATTGTACTTCTTTTATTTCATACCTTATTTCTTGAACTGTATGTAGTTAAAGTTGAAATTACTTCCGGGCAGGAATACTGCTTCCACCGTGTAACAGCCTGTTACCTTTTCCAGTGCAAAACACTGTTCCTCATAAGTTTGGGATTTTGTAAATTCCACAATCTGGGTTGTAGTCTCGCCGCTTGCAGTAAAGCGGATGTGAATGGTGTTTTTCTCCAAAGGAGTATAACCGCAAAGCACCACTTCGCAGGCACCTTCTGTACCAAAATCCATTTCTCCAAGTTCCAGCGTTACGTTGTTTCCGATACCTTCAACCAATTCACCCTTTTGCTCAAAACTGTCACCGTATACTCTTTCCAAGTCCTGACCGGTCAGTTTTTCGTAAGCCTTATCAATTGCCTTAAAGGAAAAACCTTTCATATGCACTTTTTCAAAAAATACAAAGCACAGAGAAGTTACGCCTTTCAGTTTTTTGGGCAAATGGTATGTTTCGGGCTGGTACACGTTCCAGATGGATGGTTTCTGATAAACCAGATCCGTGATTTTTTCACTTCCTTCTTCTCCCGGCATTCCCTCCCACACTTCGATAGTGTGAGAGACGCTGTCCAGCGCAAAAATCGGAAGGGTAATCTCATCTGCACCAAAGGAACCAAAATCAATATCCCTAAAGCCAACCTTGGTCACACCGTCTCTGGCGGAGGCAAATCCTTTCTCGTTTCCGTTGCTTACTTCTCCTTCGCTCCAACTGTACAGACCGCCGGATATAAATTCATAAGGATTCAGGAAAGGTTTTCCAAGTCCCCGGGCTTTAAAGTCTAACTGGGAAATCAGTTTTACTTTTCCGGTGCCGTCATCCGTGGTACAGCGCACCATAAATTCTCCGTCCGCCCTTGCCGTAATAATGGCTCTGTCACCCTGCACCTGTGCTTTGGCTATGGGAGAAGTAATTCCCGCCTCAGTCACTACGCTCCAGGAAACATCCTTGCATGCCGCATTTTCGGGATAAATCACCGCCCGTACTTCAATTTCACGAAGGTCGCCGTTTAACACCTGACCTTTATCGCTGACAATCTCAATCTTTCTCACAAAAACTTTATCGTGTCTGCAAGGAACGTCCGTATTTTCTGCAAACACCGAATTTCCTGCACATTCCCCGCCTTTTACTTCCACAGCCTGCAAGGTCATGCTTGCACTTTCCAAACCTTCGCCGCTCACAGTCACAGTGATTTCGCCGGGCACATCCTTGGCCCCAATCACTGCCAAAAGTTTGCCGGAGAAAAGTTTTCTGCGAGTGCCTTTATAACTGTCATAATCGGTACTGTCACCGTTATCCAAACCTACCAGTCTGCCGGCACCCGTCACTTTTACATCCACATAATCCACCGCATTTTCTACGGGGTAACCATCTTTATCCAAAGTGGCAATGGTAACGAAAATCAAATCCCTGCCATCAGCCTGCATGGTCTCCTTGTCCGCCTGCAAAGTCAGGCATGCTGAATCTCCAAAGGAATGTCTGCTCTGCCTTGCAATCTCTTTTCCGTCCTCATCATAGGCCACCGCAAGCAATTCTCCCGTTTCATAGCAAATCTGCCAATCCTGAATCAGGGTCTGACCTTTCACATGGTCAATGTTTCTGCATCCCAGAGACTTTCCGTTAAAAAACAGTTCCACCTTGGGCGCATTGCTGCACACACGCACATCAATTAACTGACCCGGATTGAAATCCCAATAAGGGAATACATGCACAAAGGGCTCCTTGCGGTAATCCGTCCACTCCGCTTTGAAAGTATAATACGCATCCTTCGGGAAACCTGCCGTATCAATCTGTCCAAAATAAGAATTCTTGGTATGGTAAGGCGTGGGCTCTCCGATGTAGTCAAAGCCGGTCCAAATAAACTGTCCCATGCTGTAAGTTGCATCCCTGTCGCCAATAATACATTTTTCAATACTTTTTGCTCCCCAACTGGTGGTACTGTTGCCGAGAGCCGAGCACTGTTCATCATCATCTGCTAAAAGAGACTGTTTCAAAGGAAAATGGTAAATTCCTCTGCTATGTACCACAGAAGCCGTCTCACTGCCGTAAATTACCCAATCGGGATATTTGGCATGGTGCGATTCATAATATTTTTCTCCGTAGTTGTATCCGGCCAGTTTTACAATATCCGCACACTTTTGGGTATTCTCCCAAGGCATGAAATTGGAGCCGAATGTAACCGGTGCATTGCCCAAAGGGTCATGACCTTCCACCCATTCTTTCAGCATCTTAGTCAGTTCCTGACCATGTTCGTCGGCATGGGTATCATAAATCTCGTTTCCGATACTCCACATAATCACGCTGGGATGATTGCGGTCACGTCTCACCCATGCTGCAACGTCCTTCTTTGCCCAGTCCTTAAAAAATCTGGCGTAATCATAAGGTGTCTTGGACCGCTCCCACATATCAAAGGCCTCCGACACAACCAAAATGCCCATCTCATCCGCCAAATGCATAAAATCTTTGGAGGGCATATTGTGGGAAGTACGGATGGCATTGACGCCCATCCCCTTTAAAACTTCCATTTTTCTTCTCATGGCAGCAGAAAAATAAGCACTTCCCAGGCATCCCAAATCGTGATGTTCACAGGAACCGTTCAATTTCACATGTCTGCCGTTTAAGAAAAATCCTTCTGTAGAAGAAAAACCAATGGTTCTAAAACCAAATGTGGTGGTCTCTCTTTCTCCGTTTTCCAAAAGCACTTCCATCTCATAAAGATGAGGATGCTCTATATCCCAAATCAGAGGCTCTTTTATCTGCATTTCGGTCTGCCAAAGCACTGCGCCTGTATTCTCTTCGCCTTCTGGCACTGATGGTACCTGTCCCTTTGCGCGGCAGACTTCCTGTCCTTTATATTTCATAACAAAGGCTACAGGCATAGTCTTTGCCTTACTGCCGGTAAGTTCCGCACTGACAGTTACCTGCCATGTATCTGCCTCTGCGGGCTTTGCGGAAACGTACAGACTATCTGTTACCACGCAGGTTTCCTCTGCCACCTTCACAAAGACGTCGCGGTAGATTCCTGCGCCGCTGTACCATCTGCTGTTAGGGCACTGATGGTTGGCCGCTACCAGAATTTCCTCTTCGCCTCCCTGCAAAAAGGGAGTAATCTCCACTTCAAAAGAAGAATAGCCGTTTTTCCACTCGCACACTTTTGCATCGTTTACATACACTTCCGAGTCCATGTAAATGCCCTCGAAATAAAGGAAGGTGCGCTGACCTTCCTTACATTCAAAATTCACTTTTTTGCGATACCAGCCACGGCTGTCTTCGTACAAGTTATTGGTGTTGTAGATAAGCCAGTCGTGAGGAAGTTCCACCGCTGTAAACTCACTTTGTCTCTCCCTCATCTGTGCTTTATCACTACCAAGATGTAATTTTAAAAATTCCCAACCATTATTAAAAATCTGTTTCATGGTCTATCTGCCTCCACAGAAAAACTGTTTCTCCTAACGCAAAACAATAAATTTAATGCTCTCTTTACCGGTCAGTTCTTTGGTTCTTGCGTCAGCCTGACCAAGTCCCACACTAAGTTCAAATCTGTCGCCATCTACCAGTTTTTCGCCCTCGTCATTAATAACTGTGAAGGCATCTTTATCCAGTGTGACAGTTATCGTTTTCTTTTCACCGGCACCAAGGCTTACCCTGTCAAAGCCGCAAAGTTTTGCAGCTGTTGTGGCATGCGCAGACTTGGTATCTTTGATATATACCTGTACCACTTCTTCGGTGGCAACTTTACTTCTGTTTTGCAGTTCCACAGTCACGGACAATCCGTCATGACCATCATAAGCAATTTCTGCATCTTTCTGGGAAAGTTCTACTTTGGTTTTGCAGTAAGTTACCGTTTCCACCTGCACATCGCCGTAAGAAAGACCATAACCGAAAGGATATAAAGGTGCACTTTCCAGATAGCGGTAAGTTCTGCCCTTCATGGAATAATCATCAAATTCCGGAAGTTCTTCGGTATCGTTATAAAAAGTGATAGGAAGTTTGCCGGAAGGGGAAATTTCGCCAAAGAGCATTTTGGCAACTACTTTTCCGCCTCTTGCACCGGGATACCAAACCTGCATAATAGCATCTGCATGCTCCTGGGCATAACGTAAATCCATGGCACTTCCTGTCATATTCAGCAAAATCACAGGTTTTCCAACCTTGCACACTGCCTCTATCAGTTCTCTCTGAACTTCCGGTAAAAGAAGGTCTGTCTTATCGCCGGATGCATAACTGTTACCGGTATCCCCCTCTTCTCCTTCCAACGTTTCATCCAAACCTACGCAAAGGATGACCACATCACTGTTTTTTGCCACAGCAACTGCCTCGGAAATACGGTCCTGTCTCCAGCCCAAATGCTCCACACGGTCTCTAAAGAGATGGCAGCCTTCGGAATAATAAACACGCACTCCCTCATCCTTGGTTTCATCCTGAATACCTTCCAGCACTGTAATATATCTGGAAGAAGTTCCGTGATAGTTACCCACCAGTGCCACACGGCTGTTAGCGTTAGGTCCCACCACTCCGATAGATTTCAATTCACTTTTCTTCAAAGGTAAAATACCATTGTTTTTCAGAAGTACAATACCTTCTGCTGTGGCTTTATCAGCCAGTTTCAGGTGCTCCTCGCACTCAATTTTATCATATCCGATTTTATCGTACTCTGTCTCGTCAAAAAGTCCCAAAAGGAAACGTGTGGTGAAAAGACGCTCTGCTGCCAGTGTGATTTCTTCTTCCGTTACCAGACCTTTATTGTATGCGGAAAGCATATGTAAATAGGTGTTTCCGCAGTTCACATCACAGCCGGCTTTCAGTGCCATTGCTGCGGATTCTTCCGGTGTTTCGGTTACCATATGGTTTTCATGGAAATCTCTGATTGCCCAGCAGTCGGAAACATAATGTCCCTGAAACTCCCATTCGTCCCTGAGAATATCCTGCATGAGGGTTTTGCTGCCGCAGCAAGGTTCGCCGTTGGTGCGGTTATAAGCACCCATTACAGCCTCTACACCCGCTTCTTTTACCAGTTTTTCAAAAGCCGGCAGATAGGTTTCTCTCATATCCTTTTTACTTGCCACTGCATCAAAATGATGCCTGTCTGCTTCGGGACCGGAATGTACGGCAAAGTGTTTTGCACAGCCTGCTGCTTTCATGTACTCTCCGTCGCCCTGCAAGCCTTCCACAAAAGATTTACCCAGTTCTCCGGTCAGATAAGGGTCTTCTCCGTAAGTCTCATGGCCTCTTCCCCATCTGGGGTCACGGAAAATATTTACGTTGGGTGACCAGAAAGTCAGACCTTTGTAAATATCCCTGTCTTCAAGACTGCTGTATGCATTATATTTTGCGCGGCCCTCTGTAGCAACCACGTCGCCTACTTCTTTCATCAAATCTTTATCAAAGGCTGCGGCCATTCCGATCGCCTGGGGAAAACTGGTTGCCACGCCGGCTCTCGCCACACCGTGAAGCCCCTCATTCCACCAATTATATGCCGGTACATTCAAGCCCGGCACAGCAGGCGCATCATATTTTAACTGAGATGCCTTTTCTTCCAAGGACATCTTTGCCACCAATTCTTTTGCCCTCTTTTTGGCTAACTCTCTGTCTCTCACTTTTCTCTCCTCCGTCTATTTTGCTATTACTTTTTCATTCTTTATACTTTATATACTTTCGTAAGTAAAACCTCTGAAACATGCGGCTGCTTCGTCATCGGCATGGTCCGGGCTTTCATTTACTGCGTACATACCTACGGTACAGCCCACAAAACCGCCGGCCACTTCCGTGGAAAGACAACGGATATCAATATCTTTGGCAATAAAAATCTCTTCTTCACCTTTATCTACGCCCACGGTAGCCTTAAGTCCGTCCACTGCCATAAACAAAACTGCATCTGCATCATCGTATTTTGCCATTCCGAGGATGTTATCCTGTCCTTTTTGGCACAAAATTGCTTCCACCTTATTTTCCGAAACTTCCAGACGAAGGTGATATTCATTGCTCTGAAGCAAGGTAATTCCTGCTTTTTTATCTCCTTTGATGCCTTCCATGGAAAGCCACGAACTGACCATAAACTGGTGGTGCTGCTGTCTGATACCTATATAAGAAGGGCTTGCTTCCTCCCGTAAAGCCCATTTACCAAAGGACAGTTTCAATCCTTCCTTGGGCTTTAATTCATACATGTTTTCCCCGGGATTACGCAGCATCAAAAATTCATCTCCCAGTTGTTTCATTTTGGAGAAATCGTACTGTCTGTTGCTGCCGGGAACTGCGGTTTTCTTGCCGGTTTGATTAGTATAAGACTTTCTGTCTTTCACGGGATCCCAAGGCTCCAGATTGACCTCCACTGTATCGGTAAGCATACCCACGCCGGGATTTACCACGGGCCAGTCATTTTCCCAAGTCACTTTTGCAAGAAATGTTTCTCTTCCCATAGTGGTATAACCTTCCAAAGGACGCACGGCCAACATAACCATGTACCAATCGCCCTTGGGTGTTTCAATCATATCCGCATGACCTACATACTTAATAGGATAAGCCCATCCCAAATGCCTATGTGTCAAAATAGGATTACAATTATTGTTTTCATAAGGCCCCCAGATATTACGGCTGCGGCAAACTGTTACCGCATGGTCCGGTCCGGTTCCCCCTTCTGCATTCATAATGTAATAATAACCGTTCTTTTTATATAAATGGGGACCTTCGGGCCATATTACGTTTTTCATGGCGCCGTTCCACACATCTTTGGGTTCCCCAATTAATTTCATCTCTTTCAGATCCAGTTCCTGAATCCATATATACCAGTCTCCGCCGTATTTACATCCCTCTTGGTTGGGGCGGGTACCGATATAGTAACAGGTGCCGTCCTCATCAAAGAACAAACTGGGATCGATTCCCTGGGCACCTTCCAAATAATAAGGTTCTGACCAAGGTCCTTCCGGACTTGCGGCCGTAACAATATAGTTTCCTCCGTGGGAAACATTGGTACAAATTACGTAGTATGTACCCTCGTGATAACGGATGGTCGGAGCAAACAGCCCCTGTGAATGTCCGCAGCCGCTCAAAGGCAACTGGGAATTTCTGTCCATGGCATTTCCAATCTGCTCCCAGTGCACCAAATCTTTGCTGTGCATAATGGGAAGCCCCGGGAAATATGCAAATGTTGAATTAATAAGATAATAGTCTTCTCCTACCGCACAGATAGAAGGGTCAGGATAAAAACCTGACAAAATCGGATTCTTCGCTATAACAGTCATTGGAATGCCCCCCTCTTTATCGGTACAAAAGGGATGGTACCCGGAAAATACCATCCCTTTTGACACCATGTCATATAAACATATAGATATAAACTTTACTAATTATTTATTAGCATCTTCGATATACTGATTCCATGTATTTCTGATAGACTCTGTCTTCTGAGCAGGTGTGTTATCTTTGTTGATACCCCAGTGCAGATCGTTGTTGATCTTCAGGTTAGGAATCAGTGTATGATATGTAATCATACCGTTTGTAGTCATTCTAGCCAGAGTCAGATCTACAGATTCCAAATCTCTAAACTCTTTGTAGTAGTCTGTTTTCCATGTAGCATAGTCTTCAAATCCGGGAACGGGATCTGTATACAGGTTGTAAGCAAATGCAATCTTCCATGCTCTGTCTGCATCATAGCAAGCAGGAATAGCATATACATTATCGTTGTAGCAGTTTGTGTAATCGTCTGCTTTAGGTCCTTTAGGGAAGCATACGAAACCGTAGTCGTCTACCATGTCTGTATAGTTATCGCCTGCATAATAAGCTTCCTGAGGAAGGAATGCACCTTCGCCGTTTTTGAATGCTGTGTAAGCATAGTTCCACTCAGCATCTGCTGCGAATACTTTTGCATAACTGTCAATCATATCCAAAGCCCAATCCAGAGCCTCGATTGTTTCAGCACTTTCTACATCATTGTAATATTTACCGTTTTCATCTTTACCAACGTATTCACCGCCGTTACTATAAACAGCCATAGGATAGAGATCCTGGTTTACGCAAACCAGAGCATAACGGTCAATTACACCATCATTATCTGTATCTGCATTAATTTTTTCACACAATTCTTCAAATTTGTCCCATGTCCATGTGCCGTCTTCCTGCCATTTGTAAATGTCAGCGGGGTTAATATTTGCTTCTGTAAGAATTCTCTTGTTGAAGTAAAGACCTCCACGGGGTTCGGGAGCGATACCTCTCATGCCATAGATAGATTTACCTTTTGCAAACATCTCATGAATGCCGGATACCCATTTTGCTTCGGAGAAGTCAAGGCAATCCAAAGTAGAAAGGTCAAACATAAGACCCTGATTCATAGCCTGTGTCAATTCTGTACCCTGACGCAGTGTAAATACATAGTTTGCATCATCTCCACCTGTGGATGCATAATCTGCGAAATCCTGAGGTGTGGAAGACCAAGAACTGATAGCAACAGTTTTGATTGTGAAGTTGTATGTTTCCTGAATCCAGTCGTAATAGTTTTCACGAGCTTCTTCATAGTCATCAGTAGGAACTACTTCTTCATCAGCTGTCCACCAGTCACGGATAACGATTTCCATACCGCCGAGGTCATAAGTATTACCATTTTCATCTTTGAGAACGGTATAGCCGCCCAGTTCATCTTCGCCGCCTGCTGCCTCTGTAGAAGGTGCTACTTCACCTGCGCCACCGGCAGATTCAACAGTATCTTTGCCGGCATCGGGTGTTGTGTCGGGTGTACTTTCACCACCGCCTTCGCCACCACAAGCTGCAAGACTCATTGTCATGGTTGTTGCCATTGCTGCTGCAATCAGTTTTTTCACAATTTTCTTTTTCATTGTAAATTTTTCCTCCTTCTTGGAAATACCTTATATAATATATTTTCACCCTCACCCCCGTACCGGCCATTTTTCCGGAATGGCAGGCACATACCCGCGTGGTGAAAAACATATCCAAACGTTACATTTTGATTCCGGAAGAACTAAGACTTTCCACGAATCCTTTCTGCGCAAACAGATAGATTACCAAAAGCGGTACAATTACCATCAAAGTACCTGTTGCCACAATTGCATTGGTGTATCCCATGGAAGCACCGGATGCTTCGTGCAGGGTGTAGATAATATAGTTATCCAAACGCTCTGCAATAATTTCCACCTGAGTAGAAAGAAGTTTTACACCGCCAAGGAAAGTTCTGGAGTAAAAACCATCTGTCCACTGCCATACAAAGGAAAACAGGAAACAGGATGTCAGAATAGGTTTCGCATCCGGAAGCATGATTCTGATAAAGGTCTTTAAAGTACCGCATCCATCCACGTAAGCCGCCTCTTCCAATTCCTTGGGAATATTACGGAAGAACTGTCGGATCATGTAAATGTAAAGACCGTTTTTCAATCCCATACACCCTGCACTCATAAGATAATAGGGCAAGGTGGAACCACGAAGGTTCAACGTGTCACCTGTAATCAACTTAATAACACCGAATACATCAAAATATCTAAAGTGCAGATACAGTGAGTTTGACAGTGTCTGAGGCGGAATGACAATCATTAAGATTACACAGGCAAACCAGAAATTCTTAAGTGGGAATTTAAATCTGGCAAAGCCGTATCCTACCAAAGTACACACGATAATTTGCAAAACCGCTATGCTTAAGGAAACTAACAACGTGTTGACAAAAGATTCACTGTAACTCATGAACTGCGCAGCCAACTGGTAGTTTTCTGTTGAAAAGTTCTCCGGAATGGAGATTACCATAGGATTATACAAATCCTCTTCTGCCATGAAACTGATGGAGATTTTGTTTAATATGGGCTGTAAAATCATGAAACACATACCAAACAGCATCAGCATTCTTATTAACTTATATCCGTAGTTGCCCAATGTCTTTCTAAGCAAATGTCCGCCGGACTTTCTGTTTCTTTCCCAGAACATTTTATTTTTTTGTCTCAATGTCATTGTCTTACTCATAATAGTACACCACCTTTGAAAGAATCAGTGAAATTAATCCTAAGACAGCAATAACAATCAAGAAGTAAACCCATGCCATCGCCGACGAGAAACCATAATCAAGGTTGACAATCATTGCATCGCTGATTTTCTCCATAACCTCGTTGTCGGTTCTCATACAGAAATCAACCACTGTATAGATCAAGTTTACCAAGAACAGGGAACTGATCATAGGGAAAGTGATTTTCCAAAGGCTTTCCCATGATGTACAACCTTCAATCTGGGCTGCCTCATACATATTCTCCGGAATGGTCTGCAAACCGGAAAGGAAAATAATAATCTGTATACCAGAGGCAATGGCCACATCGTAGATACCGTCTACAATTTCAAATACCACTTCAAATGCGGAAGCACCGATACCTGATGTTACCAGAATGTTTTCAATGGCTTCTGTAATACTTGCACCATTCGCATTCTCCTCAATGGTTGCCTCAATGCTGGAGAGCAATGCATTGTCATACTCGATACCTAAAATGACACCGGAGGAAAGAATAACCGGCAGGAAGAAAACCGCACGCACAAAGGCTCTTCCCTTAAATTTCTGGTTCAAAATCAATGCTACGAAAAAGCTGAATACCATGATTGCCATTGTATTGATAAGCATAAAACTAAGTTCTTCCACCAGCAATCTGTTAAACTCTATATCTACAGTAAATGCTCTGATGTAGTTTGTAAGACCGTTAAAATTCATACTGATACCTTTACCGCTTACTAACACTTCGCAAAAACTCATATACAGAGAACGAAAGAAGGGCTTCACCATGAAGGCTAAAAAGCCTACGATGAAAGGCATGATAAACAGATAACCTGATATCGCTTTCCGCTTTTGAAGACCCGCTAATTTACTTTGTTTCTTCATATCAACAATCCTTTCTTCCCTTCCTTTTATTTCACCGCTTTATAATCTCTGGCAGTAACTGTAACACCGCCTGCGGCCTTGTAATCTTCATATCCGTAGTTTACATACACCTTTGTTCCGTCTTCATAAGTAGTGCAGGAAACGGTATCCGACAGCCACTGGTGGTCTGTCATTCTCTGATTGTATACATGACCAAGTTCCTGATTGTATCTTGTGTAGATTTCTATCATTCTGTCATGCCATGCATCATAATCTGCACCGAAGTACTGTGTATATAATGTTTTCTGGAGAGCAAATGCTGTCTCATCCATCAGTGTGAAAGATAAGCCTGCTCCGTATTCCGCAGAACGAAGCAATTCATCTTCAAAGTTCTGGGTGATATTCAGGGACTCTCCTGTATAATTTACATATCCGTGTAATGCTAACTGATAGAACGGAACCGTCTTATCAATAATGGTGTATTCAGAACCTGACAGTTCCATATTTGTCACCATGTCAGCATAGGGAAGCATGTAATCATTACCCATGTTTATCATGATATTCTGACCGGAATCACTTGCAGATTTTACAAGTTGTGTCTGCACATCCAATGTCTGCTGTCTGGTCTGAATCGCCTTACGGTTGAAATCGGAAGCCAAGTCTTTACCAACATTCTGGAAAGAAACTCCCGCGCCATAGCCCTGTGTGCTTTCCAAAAGATTTTCAATCATATTCTTTGCCACACTTGCTTTCAGCAAATAATAAGGATCAAGGTCATCTCTCTGTCCGTACATAACTGTGGAGTATTCGTACAGTTCTGCCTTTTCTTTGGACACAAGTCTTGCAGCATCGAAAGCTGCCACAAATCCTTCCAAAGCACCACTGTCCAAAGCATAATCCGTGATACCGTCCAAGTAGATATCTACTCCGTTTGTGTTTGCATAATTAATCAGGTTCTGCAAATCTTTTTTGCTTCCCAAATCGGAAATCAAATCCACATCTTTTAAAATGGTCTGCTTTACACCGCCGTTCATCCAACCGGTCATTTTTACGGACATATTGGTCATGCCCTCGCCAAGCAGTTCACTGACAATGGTCTGTGCCTCTTCATAAGAAGTCAGTTTCAAGGGTCTTGAAACAGGAACGCCCAGTACCTGTTTTACCTTATCAACAGCGCCTACGATTTCGATGTTTACAGGTGTCTGTGTATCATCATTTAATGTTAAATCATCGCCATATTTGACAGTCAGATAATCGTTATACGCCATAGCCATATCCACATAATTACCGGAGTCTATGAAACGATATCTTGTCACCAAATCTTCCTGGGGAATAATGGGCTCGTAAACAAACATCTCGCCGTTATACTTATCGGAAACATCATACTGTTCACGATGTGTAATGTTATAAACCGCATTTACAAAGTTGTAACTGTGGTTACGGCCGCTGACATCTGCCTGAATCGCTGCATAAGGAGCACCATCTTCCAAAATGCAGATGAAAGAATCATCTGACTGGGACACGCCAAATACGCTATAATAACTTCTTGTTTCATGTACCAGTGCTGTTCTGATCTGAGCCATATCCCAACCGTACAAATTGGAATAATAGTTGCTCTGTGCTATTTTGCCATTGTTGAAATTGATTAATCCACCGCCGCCTTCGGGTACCAGCATAAAGCCTTCATCTTCGGTACCTGCTGCACCAAAGTAAGGCAGCACGCTTAAGTAAAGCAGGGGATATTCATCTTTGTATTCGATTTCTGTCATGGGAACTTCCACAACCAAATCGTTACCTTCCAAACGATAAACCACATTTACGTTAAATACGGGTTTATCAGAAATTTTAGTACTCATATCCAAAGCCTGGTCGGCTTTCAAATTTTCTTCGTTATATCCTACCGATGTGAAGATTTGCTCCAACTTACCTCTCAGGTTATCCTTGATACCGTCACGGAGCACATAAATCACTTCTGTTTCCATAATAGGATAATTTGCAAGCAACTCTTCTTTGTTGTCTTTTTTATCCAGGTTATTGATATCATATTTTTTATAATATCTCTGAACTACCATGGAGTCGTCCTGCACCATCATGCTACGCCACTCATCCATCTGGCTTGCTGTGGTTACGGGAGGAATCAGGTATACTTTTTCGGTATCACCGATAGAGTAATTTACCTTAATGAAATCCTCGCCCTCTTCAATCTCATAAATACCGTTTACCATACTGTATTTATAGTTGTTATACAATGTATCTACACCGTTGATGGTACTGTATGTAAGAAGCATGGTAGACTGCAATTTTTCTTTTTCTACCAATAGTGCCTTTGCATCCTGTGCCGCACCTTCCGGATTGGATTTCCAGATTTTTCCGGTATCCTTTACTTCCAGATAAAACTGTGTGGTTTTGGGATCCATCACTAACTTTAATTCCTCATTTTCCAGCACAATCTCTTGGCCGTCTCCGTCGTAGCCGTTTACTTTTACGATTTCCTCAGGCTCTACTTCTTCCTGATAAAACGCAATAACCAGTACGCCCGCCATAATAATCAGAAGAATAATCATGGGACCGATGAGACTTTTTAATTTCTTTATCAAGGCAGTTTTCAATTCTTGTTTTCTTACTGCTTTATCCTTTTTCATGATTTCTTATCCTCCAACTGCTACATTCGGAACATTATCTCCCTACCAATAGAGATGAAATATGCAATACCCTGACTAATCATACTGAAGAACAACAGCAGGATAAATACCATAACCAGCATTGCAAAAAGTGAACCAACCGTAAAACCGATGGTCTTGGAAATGGAATACTCGTGAATCTGCATCATAGCGGCTATAATAAGAAGTCCCGCCCACAAAAGGGAAAATGCACTGACCACGGAGTAAAATGCCCCTTCTTCCACAGTTACCACATTACTTACAATAGTAAGGGGAATCTGCAAAAGCGGATACGGCAGAAACGCATAACAAGTTGCCATATATACTTGCCTTAATGTACCTTTTCCGTCAAACAATGTGGTAAGCGCCCAGTTGCCCACACACCAAAGTGCCAAAGGAAACAGAATACTTGCCAGATATAAGAAGATATTGATACCTTCCCAGTAAACTTTCATGAACAGAAAACTGGTAAACTGCAGTTTCGCAATTCTGGAAACCAGCGTTAAAATCAATATGGTATTTGCAGCGGCAATTGACCCTCTTTTTTCATGTGTCAAATCCCAAAATCCGTCCAGCGGATGGGTGATACAATAGAAGGCAAACTTAAGTGTCGCCCAATAATGCGTATAGGTTTCTTTCTTTTTCAATGAAGCTAGCATACCTGCCTCCATTCTAATTGTTACTGTTGAAAAATATCTGCTGTATCAATCTCGTGTTTAATCTTTTTAATCTTACCAATCATAAGGGGTACACATAAAACAGCGAACACTACGATAAAAATCCACAAAATGTTTTCTTCTACCCACTCTTTACGGTACTGTTTAAATGCTCTGGAATAGTTATCATCATCATATTTAAGTTCAAAATATTCCATTGCTTCTTTATATTTTTCCTGTCTGAGTAAACTTCTGCCGATGCCGATGTAAGCCAAATCGTAGTTACCGTTTAATTTCATAACTTCTTTCCAACTTTCACCGGATTCGTAATATTCACCATCCTGGAACTGCTCGATTGCCTGGAAAATCAAACTACCGAAAGTAGTAGGGGTAAACAGTGTAATACTGCTGTCTACCGCATCCAGCACCAGCAAATCATGATTCATATGGTCAATGGCAACGGGACTCTTGAAATATCCGTCCATGTTACCGTTTCCGCCAAATGCATACAGCATACGGCCCTGATCGTCATATGCGAACAATCTGCCACGGTTTCTGTCCAAAGCCACATATACATCGTTTTCAAAAGCGGTAATGTCTGTCATAAGGGATGTGCCTTTGTAACCGCCGGCCTCGCCCCAGTACAAATCACCGATAATAAACCATTCACCGTTGCGGACCAAAATGTCATTTCCCATCAGGTTCAGTCTTCTGACGGGGTTGGCTGCTCCGCTGTCCACATCTGCCGCAGATACATTGGAAGTAACCGCATAAATAAATCCTTCATGATCCATATACAGGTTGTCATACTCTGTAGGAACAAAAGATTCCAATTGGGCACGCTGTGCCTTTGTGGAAAGGCGCTTCCAAATGTAATCCGTCCAGTCGTAGGTAACCGGTGTGGCGCCTACAAATCCTGAAAACACTCCGTCCGGTTCAAATTTGATAGTACCTTTGTTTACGTTTACTGCTACGCAGTACACACGACCTGCGCTGTCTACTGCCAATTTGTTGGGCAAAAAGTCAAAGGACTGGTCAAAGTTGGGATCGTCGGGCTTTGTGAACTCCATCACATAGTTTAAATCCATATCCAGTTTTAAAATACGTTTGTTGCTCTGGTCACAGATGAACATGTAGCCATCATCTGTCACCGCAATATCTGTAGGCATTGCGAAAGTATTAACTTCCACATTACCTTTAAATTCTGTGATGATTCTTTGCACTTCCAAAGTGGTATCGTTGGTTCTTTTAACCTCCAAAATACGGTTATTTCCGGAATCGCAAATGTAAATCATGTCTTCGTATACAGACAAGCCTTGGGGAGATTTCAGTCCGGTTTCCAGACCCATATCACCTGCGGTAAATACTTTTGCTACGTCATATGCATCGGGGGAATACTGTACATCTCCCCAATAGTCATAATTGTATGTGTAGCCTTCTTCCGCTTCGGCAGTCATATAAGAAGTAGCCAATATCAATGCACTAAGCACAAAAGCACTTATTCTTTTTAGTCTCTTCATACCCCACCTCACTGATTAATCTTTCAGTCCGGAACTTGCCATTGTTTCCAAAACCTGACTCTCGGCTGCTATGAAAACGGCAATGGGAACTATCATAACAACTACAGATACCGCTGCTGCCTGACCGGTTCTGGCGATACCACCGCTTTGAACCTGCTGAAGTGCATAAACCAGGGTTTTCTTTTCCTCTGAATAAATGTAAGTCGCTGCTCTGTTATTCCAAAGGTTCTGCACGGAGTAAATAATAATTGTCATTATTGCGGGTTTTACGTTAGGCATTACAATACCGCTGAAAACTCTCCACTCACTGGCGCCATCAATTTTAGCTGCTTCAATCAACGACATGGGCAGACCTTCCATGAACTGTTTCATCAGGAACAATCCGATAGGAGCTGCAAATGCAGGAATAATAATCGCCCAATATGTATCAATCCAGCCAAGTCCGTTAATAATCAGATAGTTGGGAATACCTGTTACATAACCGGTAAACATCAAAGCCACAACTACTACATTAAAGAACGTTTTTCCGCCCGGGAAATCATATTTCGCAAGAACAAATGCCGCCATGGAAGCGATAATTATGTGTCCCAAGGTTCCCACTACTGTGATAAACACAGTATTGAAGATATATCTGGAAAATGTTACCCATGATTTACCCATGGTAACAAACAAATCCGAGAAGTTATCTGTGGTCGGGTTGTTCGGCCAGAAAGACGGAGGGAACTTAAACAATTCATCCAAGGGCTTTAAGGCATTGTTGACGGTAAATACCAACGGAAAAACCATCAAAATCGCCATAAGCAACAGGAATAAATACAGGAAGAAGTCTCCCACTCTGGAACGATTCGGTTTTCTTTTCTTTATTTTGAATAACTTGTGCTTCTGCACAGTCTCTTCTTTTTTCTTCTTGCTCATATCAGGTTCCTACTCTTCTCAACATACTTTGAATTGCTTTGTTACATAAAATCATAACCAAGAACAACAAGGTTGCGATTGCTGACGCATAACCCATTTCGAATCTGGAAAAACCATAGTCGAACAAGTGGGTTACAACCGTACGTGCCGCATAGTCCGTACTGGGATATCCGCAAAGTGTCATGGTAACATCGCAGACACCGAATGCACCTGTGATAGCCATAACCGCACCGAACATCAGCATAGGCTTCATGTTAGGAAGGGTAATGTACCACAACTCCTGCCAACGGTTTTTTACGCCGTCCATGTATCCCGCTTCATACTGGGATCTGTCTATACCCTGCAGACCTGCTACGAAGGAAAGGAAACCGCTTCCCAAACTCATCCATAAGATAACAATCATACAGATAGGAAGCATATAATCCGGATTTGTGAGCCACAAAATCGGTGTGTTGATGATGCCCATTTCCATAAGCAATGCATTGACCTGACCGTAAGCATCTCCTCTGAACAAAATGGAGAAGATGATGTATACACCTGTACCTGCAATGGAAGGTGCATAGAACACAACTACCGCGATGGTTCTGATCCATCTGGGAAGTTCGTTAATCAGCCACGCAAACAGGAAAGAGGCAATATACCCTAACGGACCTGTAATAACGGCTATCAAAAAGGTGTTTTTTACACCCACAAGGAAAATGTCATCCTGCAATATCAAACTGATATAGTTCTGAAGCCCGATGAATTTCGGAGCCTCCAAAACGTTGTAATATGTAAAACTAAAGAAGATGGAAGTTGCCACCGGTAAAATGTTGAAAGCAAAAAACAAAATCGCATAAGGTGCTAAAAACAAATAACACATTTTACTTCTTTTTGCTTTTTTACAAGCCACTTGGAAGTTATGCTTGCGCAATATGAAATATTTTTGAATATACTCTTTCATTTCAACCTCCTATTCCAACGGCAAACCAAATTCAATTCTCTTCTTGGTAATCTCTTCGTCAATAGTAATGGTGTAATCCTGAATGGTCTCTCTGGGATCATCCTTGTCGTTGATTACCTTTCGGATAGCGTTGGTAATGTGGCGTCCGGTGTAATAACCGCCGGGTACCTCTCTGATACCGACTGTCCACTGCCACTGTTCCATAAGCACTTCGATGTCGTCTGCGCTCCATGCCAAATTGGTAAAAGCATCAATGTTTGCTGTCGCATATCTCGCAGAGGAACCGAGAAGTGCCTCGATTTCACGGCCAAATCTAATCTGTGTATCCGGGGAAGCCCACCATTTCATGAACTCCCATGAATTGTTTCTCAAAGTCTCATCTTCCGTTCTAATCATCATGGTTGCGCTACCTGTGATGAAGTCAGAGCGGTCAATGTATGTATTTCCGTTTTCATCTGTCTTTTCTGTACCGGGAATCAGTGTAAAGTCCCAAAGACCTTTGATTTCCGGTGCAGAAACCATCAGTGTATTGTAAGTGGAATAACTTGCAATACCGATAGGCATCTCGCCGGAACGGAAACGGCTGATAAAGTCAAAGTAAGTAGGAATACCGTAATCGTTAAAATATGCAACATAATCCGAGAACGCTTCCACACCTGCTTCGCTGTCTACGGTTGTCTCTGTGCCTGCCTCATTATACAGGTCGCCGCCGTTCTGGTACAACATACTAAAGTACATGGACAAGTCAGGAGTATTGGATGCAATTGTGGTACTTGCTGCCGCACTACCGCTACTACCTGCCGCACTGGGAATACCAATGGACATGTTGTTACCTTGAATAGTAGGCAACATTTCAACCAGTTCCTGCCATGTCTGGGGCGGTTCCAAGCCAAGTTGCTCTAAAATATCTTCACGATAGAACATAACGTTGAAAGTCATGGTTTCGGGAAGCGCATATACACTGCCGTCCAGACTGTACTGTCTGTAGGAACTTTCTGTATAGGAATCCAAAACCTCATCTAAATCTTCAAACTGTGTCAAATCTTCTACCGCATTACGCAGTGCATAGTTTACAGGCTGGTCTGCACCTACGGTAAGAACTACGTTAGGTCCTCTTCCTGCCACTACCGCATTCAAAAGTGCATCTGCCGCTACGATTTCCACGTTGACTTTTACGCCTGTGTCAGGAGTAAAGGTATCGTCAATCATGGATTTCAAAATAGTACCCTGGTCGCGGCCGGAAAGTACCCAAACCTTAATAACATCATCAGAATCCAAATCATCATATACGTCACCCACTGCATCGTAGTCCACTACGAAGGATGCTCCGAAGGATTTCAGTTCGTGCCAGATGGCAGCCAATGTGCCTGCTTCGTCTTTTTCCACCTCAGCCTCCACGCCGCTGACAACCAGATAGTCCACATCCAGTTTGGTCTGGCTCATGCTCAGCATTGCAGTACCAAGGGAAGTAATATTATCTTTAAAGTTTACAAACTCTACGGAAATCTTGTCAGGACGGTCTACGAATCTTTCCAACTGGTCCGCAAGAGTCTGTGCTGTAGCGATTTTATCGCCTTTTTGTCCTGTAAGAGCAACAGTATCATCTACAATTTTGTAAAGACGTTTGGATTCCAAATCCATAGCCTCAATAATTTCGGGATAAATCTGCTCCAAGTTGTAATCTCTGTATTTATCGGGGTTTGCACCGATGTAAACCAAAGTCTGACGATAAATCTGGTTTAAACGGAAAACAGAGTCTTCCAGTTCTTCCAAAACCATACCCATGTCGCCCATGGTTGCTTCCAGACGCAACGTATGTGTACCTTCTGTCAGATAGAACTTATAGGGTTCTCCGTTTTCATCGGAAAGGGTCTTGCACTCCCACTCATTCGCATAGTCGAAGGAGATTTCTTTTACTTCTTCAAAAGGTGTCTTTCCGTCGATATACAGGATTCGGCTGGACACCGCGCCACGCTGGTAGTTCTGGCGTGCTTTTACTGTAATATTGTAGAAACCGTCCTCAGGAACGGTAACATTCCATTCAATCCATTGACCGGAGTCTCTCCACGCCTCACCGCCTGCATAGTTGAGTACTGTTGTGGTTACACTGTTAGGCTGTGTACTTGCGGAAGATCTGTCGTATTTCGCATACAGGGAGGATTCACTTCTGATGGTGGAATCTTCACCCTGCACGATTTCCAAGTGCTTCAATCCTTTTTCTGAGGCGTTTACACCGGGCTGCTGTGCCAGATAATCTTTATAATACAATTTATCTTCGATTCCTTTGATAGTCAGACTGCCGATAACAGCCGGCTCGTTTACCGCTTCCAAAGTAATCTCGTTTTTACCTTTTTCAAAATAGAACCGGTAGGGTTCCACTATGTATCCCATGTCATCTTTGAAGTAAGAACTTTGCCAATCGAAAACCTCTACCTGGGGAGGTCTGATTTCATTGCCCTGGTTATCCACGCGGACATCGCCGTCGTTGGTCCAGATTCTGGAAAAGGTCATGGTTCCCGCATCGTCGAAAGGAAGTTCTCCGTTAATATAGAAAGCACGTTCTACGGCAACGCCTCTGGACTCTACTGTGAGATATTCCATAAATACATTATAAAAGCCGCTTTCGGGAACACTTATTTCCCAAGTTACGGTAGAGCCGGAAGCAGTATAAAGAGCTCCCGCTTTCTCTTTGTAGGCTTCCACATCTTCGCCGGACACATAGTTAAGCAGGTCTACTTCCACATCTTTTTGGGGAAGGGCTGCATCCGCATGCGCTTCCAGATACTTTGTATATGTACCCTCACGGACAGCGCCAATTGCATCCACTGTCAAATCGGTCCCTTCATATTTGTCATGAAAATCTTCCACACGGGTCAGATTATTTACAATGAGAGCCACTGCTATCACTGCAGCAATGCCACCTATTAACATGATTTTCTTCAAAGAGTCTTTCATAGATATAAATGCCTCCACATCCACAGTATGGTACCCATTACGTTCTTTTATGATATTATATTATAACGAACCCCTTTTTAAATCTTCTCACATATTGCTATTTTATCTTCACGTTTTGCTTAGGTTTTTGACAAAAAACATTTTTTTATTGTGCAATATTTACTTTTTATCATTCAAATGGTAAAATATTGCCATAGAAAAGTGGTTTTTTCCGCCTTTCCTTTGTGCAAAACTGTTGTTGTTCGATTTGTGAGGTAAAAACAAAAAATGGCAATTTCTCGAAATATTCAAATTCCACATGCATTTTGGAAATTTAACGACGATTTCACTTCCCGTTCCTTAAATCAGGAGCAGGAAATTGTGCAGTTTAAAAACAACTCCACCATCCGCGTGTGGCTTAACACCCAAGTCTCGGATTACAATCCCCACTGGCACAGTGCTTTGGAAATCATCGTTCCGGTGGAGAATTATTATGATGTGGAAATTAATGAAGAGCAGTTCCGTATAAATCCCGGTGAAATTCTGGCTATTCCTCCCGGAGAAATGCACGCTCTGTCTGCTCCTGAGTCCGGCAGCCGTTTCATCTTTATGTTTGATATTTCCAGTTATTCCAGACTGAAAGGTTTTTCCGGTATCCAGTCCCTGCTGATTAATCCCCTTTAT
This sequence comes from Lachnospiraceae bacterium, assembly GCA_017468395.1. Taxonomy (GTDB): domain Bacteria; phylum Bacillota; class Clostridia; order Lachnospirales; family Lachnospiraceae; genus Acetatifactor. Next base: position 97,180 of record JAFUIR010000015.1, read on the forward strand.
ATCACCAGAGATACTTATCCGCTTATTTATGATGAACTTTTTCAATTACTCCAGTCCATCAGCGCGGAATATTTCGGAGAAAACGAATATAAGGAACTGACTATTCACGCCCTGCTTTTGAACTTTTTTGTAAAACTGGGACATAACCACATTGACACGGCGAACCTTTTCCCCAATGTCCGTCCCGGCAAGCAAAAAACTTATGTCAAGAAATTCAACGACCTTTTAGATTACATAGACACACATTATATGGAAGAACTTACTTTGGAAGAGGTGGCGGCCTCCATCGGGTTTAGCAAATACCACTTTTCCCGTTTGTTCCGCCAGTATACCAATTTCACATTCTGCGATTATGTCAATTACAGACGCATTAAAGTAGCCGAGGAACTTTTAATCCAGCCCGACATCTCCATCACAGAGGTAGCGCTGCAGTCCGGTTTCCCCAGCATTTCTACTTTTAACCGCCTGTTCAAGCAGCAAAAAAATTGTACCCCCAGTGAGTACAGAGCCATGAATAATCATCCCAAGCACTTCCGGTAAGATTTGCATACGAAGCATGAAATAATGGGCTGTTAAGCCGATACATACAAAAAGCGATTAGAAAAAGGATTTCTGCAAAAGAAACTTTTTCCAATCGCTTTTTAATTTAAATCGTCTATTTAACAGCCCTTTATTTCACTGTATTTCCGCATACAAATCCTTGTTGCGGTTTTGCATTTGTAATTGGGCCTGTACCAGACCATAGTAAATCCCCTGCTGCTTCATCAATTCTTCGTGGCTTCCCACTTCTGCAATCTTATGTCCGTCAATTACTACCAGACGGTCCGCATCTTTTAAAGTGGACAGCCTGTGGGCGATGGCAAAAGTAGTTCTGCCTTCCCGCAGTCTTCCCAGGGCCTGTTGAATCAAATATTCGCTTTCCGTATCCAGGCTGGCGGTAGCCTCGTCCAAAATCAAAATGGCCGGGTCACACAAAATGGCTCTGGCTATGGCGATACGCTGCCTTTCTCCGCCGGATAAATTGTGACCGTTTTCTCCTACATACGTATTATATCCGTCCGGAGTCTTGCAAATAAAATCATGGGCATTGGCCATTTTCGCCGCCCGTACCACTTCCTCATAAGTTGCCTTAGGTCTTGCAAAGCGGATATTATTTAAGATAGTTCCGGAAAACAGGAAGTTTTCCTGCAACACCACACCTATCTGGCTATGGTAATTTTCCAATTTAATTTTTCTGATATCAATGCCGTCCACCAAAAGACACCCGTCATCCACTTCATAAAGATGCATAATCAGGTTAATCATAGTGGATTTACCCGTACCGGACGCTCCCACAAAGCCAATCATTTCTCCGGGTTTCACCTTCAAATTGACCCCCTCCAGTACCGGCTGGTAAGACTTATATCCAAAAGAAGCATTACAAAACTCAATCTCACCCTTTACCTTATGGAAAACCGCATCCTCACCGTCCCTGATGGAAGGCTCCTGATTTAAAACATCCCCTATACGCTCCAAACTGGTAATCAGGTTCATAAGCGCCCTCGGCGTGTTGGTCAACCAACCTACATATTGGTACAAAAGAGAAGTATAACTGATAAACTGTAACAGCCGTCCCGGCGTCATATCCCCAAGCAGCACTTCCCTTCCTCCAAAGAAAGTTACCAGATAAGTGCCCGCACCCAGTAAGAATCCAAGGGTAGGATAAAACACCGCAAAAAATATTTCGTTCGCTCTTTGTATCTTTGCCAGTTCCTCAGTATTTCTTTCAAAACGCCCCGCTTCCCGGGTTTCCTGACCATAGGATTTTACTTCCGCAATACCGGAAATCACGTCCTGCAAATTTTCATTTACCTTATCACTTTTCATGCCCTGAATGTGAAACACCGTACGGATTTTGCGCCTTACGGACATCGCCACCACCACGCAGACCGGCACCAGAAGAAACGCCAAAATCGCCAGTTTGTAATTCAGTACCAACATGTAAATAACCACACAGATAAACAAGATGGCTACCGTAAACATATTGCAGAATACGTTTCCCACAAATTCTTTGATACGCATGGTGTCCCACATAATGCGGTTCATCAGTTCTCCCGGGCTTCTGTCATTAATAAAAGAAAGGGAAAGCATCTGAATACGTTCAAACAATTTCTTTCTCTGGTCCTCGCTAATCATGGAGCCCAGTTTGGTACAAAGATAACTTTTGGCTGCATTAATCACTACAATGCCCACGCTCATAAGGAACATGCCCAAAAGGCAAAGCACTGCCGCCCCATAATCTTTTTCTTCCCGCAGCAGCACATCATCCACCAGATACCCCCTGATGGCAGGGTCCACCAAAGTCACCACCGTAGCCCCAAACATCAAAAGTAAAATTACCGCCATCATTTTTTTATGAGGCCTTACCATTTCTAAAAAAGTATATAACAGCCCCTCTTTTTTGCCGCCGCACTTAGGGCACCTGCTTGTTCCGGGAAGTGCCCGCCCACACTTTTGACAGGATTTTTCATATTCGGGACTGATTACCTTTTCTTTTCTTCCCTGTTTCAAAATCTGCACGCCGCGGAACAGATAGGAATACCGCACCTGATGTTTGGCAGAAAATCTTCCAAGGAGCACTTTCTCACCTTTTCTCTCCCCGTAAACAATGCCACATCCGATGCCGGCCTCACTCTTTACGCAGTCCCACATTTCCAAAGGATAGTCCCCTGTAAGAAAGCCTTCCTCCAAAATAAGAATCCTGTTGTCTGTTACCACCAGATAAGAATTTTTTCTGTAATTTCCCGAAAAATCCAAATCCAGAGGCAGACAGTAAAAAATCTCCTCATTTTCTTTCAGCCCGCACAGATTTCTATTTTCCTGATTTAACTCAAATTTCAGTATCACTTTATCACTCCGTTCTACAGGAATAAGTCCAGTTTCTTTCGTTCTGCAGGTGTCATTTTGGAAACATCCGGTATCTCAAACCGGTTTTCATCAATATCCATAATCAGCACCCGCTCCTCAGACAGATGGCTGATGGATTTTCCACCCATTTTTACAGTAAATTTGCATTCTCCACGGTCTGTCACCACATCCCAGTAGGAATAGCCGTATTCGTCTTTAATATTACGCACTTTCAGGATAACCGGTGTAAAATAGCGCAAGGACAATTGTTCCAAAAGCATTTCTTTTTTTTTGGGACTCATAGTGTCCAAATCTTCTATAATGCCGATTTCTTCCTGTTTCTCCTCCGCATTGCGGATGGAAATAAATTTCTGGCTGTCGGAAAAAGGAAACATTCTCACTACATTTACCCTTGGATAATATTCTTCTCCCAGACAGAGACTTAAAAAACCGTTCCCCACTTTTTCAAAAACAGCATCCCCGTCCTTCAGATAGCGTATCCTCAGCATGGCTTCTGTTTCCTGCTCCATTTGTTCTAACTGAAATTCTTCCATGATTCCTCCTGCCCTTCTATTCTTTTACCGCAAGGGCCTTTGTCTGTAATTGCATCAGTTTATAGTAAATACCACCCAGTTTCTCCAGTTCTTCATGGGTGCCTGCTTCCGTAATTTCTCCGTTTTCCACCACTACCAGATAGTCCGCATCCCGGAGAGTAGACAACCGGTGTGCAATGGAAATGGTAGTTCTTCCCTTTACCAGATATTGCAGTGATTTTTGAATAATACGCTCTGTCTCCGTGTCCACGGAAGCCGTGGCTTCATCCAAAATCAAAATCTTGGGATTTGCCAAAATGGCTCTGGCAATGGAAATCCTCTGCCTTTCCCCGCCGGAAAGAGCCCTGCCGGAAGAGCCGATAAAGGTATCATAGCCGTCAGGCATTTTCATAATAAAATCATGGGCGCCGGCAAGTTTCGCCGCCCGCATTACATCCCCATGATCCGCTCCCGGGTTGGCATAAGCGATATTTTCCGCCACCGTCCCCATAAAGATATAAGTGTCCTGAGACACCATGGAAACATTCTTTCGAAGATCACCTGCCGAAAGGTCTTTTACATCGATACCATCAATACGGATACTTCCCTCCTGCACGTCATACATACGGGATATAAGATTGACCAGTGTGGTTTTCCCTGCACCGGAGCGACCGATAATACCAATCATTTTTCCCGCTTCAATATGTAACGACACATCTTTAAGCACCGGTCTGCCGATTTCATATCCGAAAGTCACTTTATCCAGTACCACATCGCCTTTTGGCTCCTTTAAAGGAATGGGTTTTTCCTTTTCCTGCACCTGCGGAATGGCATCCATAATCTCAAAAAGCCTTTGGGCACTGTTCATACTTTCCGCCCACCAGTTGGGCACATGGGACATAAAATTAAGTGGTCCCTGCAATTGACTGACATAGCCTGCAAAAGTAATGAGGGTACCAAGTTCCATTCCTGCATCTCCCAAAAGGAAATATACCCCCAAAAACCATACGCTCATATCAATAATACTCTGGGCACCGCCGTACACAATCTGGAAATAATTTTGTCTGTAAGCAATATGGGTTTCCGCATCCCTCAGTTTGCGGTTAGAGGACTTAAATCTGCTAATTTCCTGACTTTCCTGTCCGAAACTTTTTACCACACGGGCGCCTGTCAGGTTATCATTGACACTGTTATTTACAGAGCGCTCCGCCCTGTGTCTGCGTCCGTGCATAATCCAGATTTTCGGTCGAAGATAACGGTTTATGCCCAAAAGTACAGGCAAAATGAGTAAAGTCGTCAAGGTCATTTTCCAGTTAATACGAAGCATTACCACCATAGTGACCGTAAAAGTCAATACATGCACCAGCACATAGGGCGCACCGTCTACAAAAAATCCCGTAATGCGGTCCGCATCGCTCATCACTCTGGTCATCAGTCCGCCGGTCTGACGACTTCTGAAAAAACTGATGGACAACTGCCCCATTTTGGCAAATACGTCCTTTTTCATGTCCCGTATCACACCGATTACCATATGGGCAGTCAATACTCCATGCAAAATCTGGAGCAAAAGCAGCACCACCTTGGTGGCTACCATAGTAAGTACAAGCAATAAAAGCGCAGTTATAAACTCCCCCTGCCCAAGGCCTATACTCTGCAAAAACCCTTCATCCCCTGCCAATACCTTATCATACAAAATTTCGCCGTTTAAATAAGGCCACACCAAATTCAAAAGGGAAGTCAGGATAACTCCCAAAACCAAGGTTATAAACTGAACTCTATAAGTCTTAAAGTATTCCAGTACACGCCAAAATACCGCTCCCTTATCCATACATTTGGGACAAATTTTCTGCACCGGGTCAGGATATCGTTTGCCGCATTTGGGACAGCACACTTCCTCTTCCTTGGGCGGTTCAAAGGCCTCCCCTTTTTGCAACTGTTCCACGCCTTTTTTTAACTGAAGCATTTTTCCGAGGCAGGCATTGGTAAACCGCACCAGATACTGCATCCGGTTACCGATACGGACCGTCAGCATATTACATCCGATACCATTTTCCACGTTCAGTTGTTCCAAATCTTTCAAATCATAGGAAAACCGGCAGTGCTGCTCCTTTTCGCTTTCCGAAAAAACATACAGTTTTTCGCCGGTCAGCACCACATAGCCTTTCCCATACTCTCCGTTTTGTTTTAAATCAAACAAGGCAGAAAATAAAATTTCTGCCTTTATTTCTGCTTTTATCTCTTCCGGTAATTTCATTTTTATTCCTCCGGTCTGCTGATAATGACCTTTCCGTCCTGTAGTTCCAACTTCACTTTATTGTCCTTAAGTTCCAGACTACCGATAATTTCTCTGGGAATCTGCACACGTCCCGCTTTATCCATGATAACGTACTCCTCCTGGGTGTCCTCATGGCGCCAGTCGATGGACACTTCCTTCAAACGGTCCGCATACTTCTCCTTAAGGATTCTCTCACTGCTGATTTTACCGTCCCTGATGGCAACCACGCGCTTTACCTTTTTGGACAAGGCCACATCATGGGTAACAATCAAAATGGTCTGTCCCTGCCTGTTCAGTTCCGTAAACACATCAAAAATATAATTTGCCGTCTTGGGGTCTACGCTTCCTGTAGGTTCATCCGCCAAAAGCAGTTTGGGCGAATTCGCAAGCGCTATGGCAATGGCTACCCTCTGCTGTTCACCGCCGGAAAGCATATTCATACGGCTGTTTTTTTTGGAAGACAATCCCACCATTTCCAAAAGTTCCAGCGCCTTTGTACGCTTTTTTTTCACGTTGGAAAGGTGCATGGGCAGCATAATGTTTTCCAGCACTGTCAGATAAGGAAGCAGATTTCTTCCGTTGTTCTGCCACACAAAGCCTACCGTATCCCGCTTGTAAACCACCAGTTCTCTTTCCGTCATGGTAAAAAGGTTTTTACCTCCCACCACCAGACTTCCGGCACTGGGTCTGTCCAGACCGCCAATCATATTTAAGAAAGTGGACTTGCCGCTTCCGCTGTTTCCGATTAAAGCAGTCAGTTCCCCCTGCTCCACAGTCAAATCAAGCCCCTGCAGGGCAAGCACTTCCGTCTGTTTTGTCTTATAAATCTTAACCAGACCATCGGCCTGTATCATTACTTCTGACATATCTGCTCCCCGTTTTCCAACTCGATTACCAAGTCTCCCGCATCCATAAGTCCCATGTCATGGGTTGTCATTAAAATAGTAACCCCTTCAGTTTTGGTCATCTCCTGAAAGAGTTTCGCCACTTCCGCCGCCATGGCACTGTCAAGTTCCGCCGTAGGCTCATCCGCCAGCAATATCTTGGGTCTGTGGGCAATGGCCCTGGCAATAGCCACTCTCTGCTGTTCACCGCCGGACATTTCCGCCGGCATATGATGCATACGGTTTCCAAGCCCTACCATTTTCAGGCATTCTTCCACACGTTTTTTCCTGTTTTCCTTTACTCCCGCAAGCCTCAAAGAAAATTCTACATTTTGAAAGGCATCCATGGTGGGAATCAAAGAAACCGACTGGAACACAAAGCCCACCTTGGTTCTTCGCAGTTTTTCCCGCTGCTTATCGGACATTCTTCCGATGTCCTCACCCTCCATCAGCACTTTACCGGAGGATGGTTTGTCTAAGGCCCCGATAATATTAAGCAGCGTTGTTTTTCCGGAACCCGAGCGGCCTTTTAACACTGTCAGCACCCCTTCCGGAATCTGCACATTTATATTTTTCAAAGCCTGAAATTCACCACCGGCAACGGGGAACACCCGGTTTACGCCCTGAATGTCAATGGCCACTTTTTTTAAGTCTTTTTCCATTATTCCTCACCCAATTTCAAAGCCTTTGCCACGTTCAACTTAAATACCAGCGCTATCAAAACTGCCAGACAAACCACTACCACAATACCGATGACACTGTAAAGCCTGAGTAAATCCTCCGGGTTGGTTATCAGTTTCATAGGCAGTATCTGGTTGGCCGCCGCATAAGCGGTCTGCAAAATAGGTACATACATATCTGATGCCACTTTTCCGATACCGATTCCTGCCGCAACAGAGAAAAGTCCTGAAAAAATCTGCTCATTAATCAGCATATGGAACAGTTCCCCTTTATGCATACCGCAGGCACGGAGCACACCAAAAAGCATTTCCCTTGAGCGGATGGACATAATCCAGTAAATCAAATATCCCACTCCGCACAAAATAATCGTCACAATAAATCCCATAGTCAGCACACCGTTGGTTCCCTGCAAAAGGGGATCCTCGGAAACAGTTTTCAAATCCGCCTCTTTATCCCCAAACTTTACAAGACGCATATTCTCATCCTGTACCCATGCCTTAAAAGCCTGCGTATCTGCGCCCTCTTTCATGGTAATCCAAACCTCATAGGGAACCGTGCCCCATTTTTGTTGCAAAGCAGAGTAATGGGCAACCACCACATAATTGTCTTTTGTTGCCACACTGCCGTCAGGATTAAGAGACGTGGTAGTGGGCGCATAGCCCGGCCAATAATCAAAAAATCCTACAATTTTTCCTCTGGCTCCGTTGCCGTCACTATTCTTAAATTCCACCGTGTCACCTACTTTATAACCCAAAATGGATTCAAAATTCCGGGACACCAAAAGCCCTTGGGCATTTACCGCCAGTTCATTTAAGTATGTATAATAATGTTTTTCCGTCAGCCCTACCGGAAGAGAGGTGTTCATCCCGAATTCTTTGGTATGAATGCCCATCAGGGTGATGCCCTGGCCTTTCGCATTGGAAAGTACTGCCCGCTCATCAAAAATCACCCGTGTATAAGACTGCACACCGGGAGCTGCCGCATATTTGCTGTAATCCGGCTCAAAATACTGGAATTCCACGCTGCTGTCTTTGGAGGCAAAAGAGGAATTATCCTCCCATTTTTCTTTTATAATAAAATCCGCACCGCTTAAATAAGCCGCATTTTCCCTGGCATTCTGCAAAATAGTGCGTGCCACCGTGGCATGAAACATACCCAGGGAAATAGTCAAAATCATAAACAGCATAATAAACTGCTGCTTCTTTCCGTTTTTCAAATTTTCCGTAAAGGACGCATAACTTGCCGGTTTCCAAAATCTTTTACCAATCTGGTAAATCACTTTGATCACAATGGGCTGTAATCTCAAAAACAGAAGACCCATACCCACAATAAACAAAGAAGAACTTAAGTAAAGAAGGGGATCCAGCGCTTCGCCCCTAAGGACATTCTGCACCAGCGCCTCCTGATTTTTTTGATAATTATAAAATCCGTACAAAGACACGCCCAGACAAATCACATCCAGGAAAAACTTTTCCCACCATGCGCTCTTTTTCAGCGCTTTTTGCTGTTTTAATTTCACAATGGTCAGCCTACTGTGTTTCAGCGCCGGCACTGTCATAATCAAAACAGAGCCAACTACTGCCCAAAGTGCATAAAGCATCACTTCATCGGTATAAACCACTTCCAGTTCCCTGTGCATATTAAATTCCAGGAAATTACCTGCTGAACCCAGCATTCTGCAAAATACGCTTCCAAGGGGCATCCCCAGCACACAGCCTAAAAGCGTCAGGAAAATACTCTGGAAGAGATACAGCCTGAATATCTGACTGCCGGATGCACCGCGGCTTTTGATTACGGAGATTTCGTTTCGCTCCATCTCGTACATCTGCCCGGAAATCATAAACAAAAATGCGCAAAGCAAAATCAGCACCGGCACCTGCAAAATAAACAGTGTTGCCTCAATCCGCTCCTGCTTACCTACGAAACTGTCCAAAACTTCCAAATAGCCCGTATCGGACACCGTACTGCGGTACGGGCTTTCCTCTGTGAGCCACTGGGTGTACTGTTGAATCTGTGCCACCTGACCGGCTTTTAAATTTTCGTATTCGAACATAGGAAAATATTTACAGGTAATGGTGTATTTGGCCGCATTTTTGCCCGTAAAATACTGATGAAACAGTTCCTCTTCCATGAGGCACACGCCGTCCAGTTCATCCGGCGTAACCTGCCAATAAAAATCGGCGGAATCGGCCCAGTCATAAACACCTGTCACTTTCATCCTGATGGGATTTCCCTCTGCATCCTTTAAGGCGGAAAATTCCAAGTGTTCTCCGATTAACAGATTGGAACTGACCATACAGGCCTGACTGATTACCACTTCGATGCAGCCATCCTCATCAAGACCATCCTCCGAATACATCTCCCCCGACAACATTTTTGCATGCTGCGGCAATTCGCTGAGCATACCAAGCCTTAGGGACAACTTCTGCAAGTCCTCCCTGTCCATAAGGGAATCCACTTCCGCTTTTGCCAAGGCATAATGCATAACTGTGTTTTTTTCTGTAACACCCATTTTCCCGTGGATTTCAGCCATCAATCCTTCCATACGGTCAATGGCACTGCCCTCTTTATCCTTCTTGGAAATCATCACCATGGAATTGTATGCGGGCCACTTGCTGTCTGCAAGTAAACGATTTTCAAATTCATCCTGCAACATACGGTCAAAGGCTGCGCTGCGGTACATAGGAAAACTTACCACCGTGGCAATCAGCAGCAAACTTCCCAGTAGCAGACACAGAACCATCCACTTTTTATGCCACAATTTCTGCAACATTACTCTAAGCATACATTCATTCCTTCCGAAAGACCTTCAATCACCCAGTAGTTTTGGTTGTCATAACCACCCGCCACAAAACTTTGGGCTACCACATTTCCGTTTTCGTCAATTATATGTACATAAGTATTTCCGGCAATCTCCGTCACTGCTTTTCTGGGCACCACAAGTACCTGATTCATTTCGCGGATGTCCGCAGATACCCCGTAGCGGTTGCGGTTCCACCAGCCACCCTGTCCCTGAGTCGCCACTGCCATATCGGAAATCACGTCCGCAGGCAGCAAGATCATGGAATACTCCGTATTCATAGCACTGGTGACGCCGGCTGCGGATATGGTTGACACCATACCGGAAGCAGTTTTTTCTTTTCCTTCCCTATCTTCGTAGGTAATGGTCACTTTATTGCCGTAATTTAAAAGTTGATTGGTATTTTCTACAATCACATAGCACGTATCTTCATCTGCCACCCGGATTATATTGGCTTTGGCAGACAAAATATCCTCTTTCTCGTAGTCTGCCACCCAGATAATAACACCGGTGCGGTCCGATTTAATTTCTACCGTTTCAGCATCCGCCTTCATATTTTCCAGCAGTTCCTTTTGCTCTGCAATTATCTCCTGCCTGGACGCAATTTCTTCCGTAACAGCCTCCGAATCAGAGTCTTTGTGCTGCTCCAAATAGTCCTGCAACCGTTCTTCCAGTCTCTGCAGTCTGGTTTCCTGCCTTTGCATTTCTATCTCATTTTCCTGCACACGGATGGTAGCAATCACGTCCCCTTTTTCCACATGCTGATACTGTGAAACAAGCATTTCCCCGAAATATACGGTTCCGTATTCCACCGGACTTTGTACCATCATACTGGAAGGATAATACATATAACCGCTTCCGCTAAATTCGCTGCAAAAACTGCCCATCTTCACTGTAGCCACATTGCTGCCGGGCTGTCTGCCTGCCGTCAAAAGCACTTTTTGTCCGCTATTTAGACCGGATTCAATTTCCGTGTACGCACCATCACTCATGCCGGTACTTACATAGGTACATTGGCTGCCTTCTTCTCCCAGCACATACACATAATTTCCGCCTTCATCCTTGTGGATTGCTTCCTTGGGAACGGATAAAACCTGCTCCCGTTTGTCCAAAACTACCACAATTACAGCAAAGTCACCGACTCCTACTTCGTCCCCTGCATCTATAAGATGAAAGGTAGAGTACACCGTCTCGCCCCGGGTAGTCAGTTCCGTATATTCCTCCGCACTGATAGTCTGATGTTCCACCTCGTAACGCACTCCATCTATCATGGCATACATTTCCTGCGCTTTTGAAACAATCATGCTGTTAATATAATTGCACTTTAATACTTTCGTGTCCGGATTTCCTACCGCTACTACAGGGGTCTCCTTTGACACGGTGCTTCCATAGGACAAGTCACTGATTGCCACAATTTCTCCGCTCATACCGGCAATAATGCTTCCGTCCTTTTTCTGTTCTTTCAATCTTTCCAGTTGCTTCTCGTAATAAGCATAGTCCAGTTCATACAACTGTGTCCGCTGTTCCAAGGCTTTTTCCTGAGTGTCAATGGCATGGGCCAATTTCCGGTAATCCCCTTCCCATTTGCGATATTCTTTCTGCCATTTGGCATACTCTTGTTCCCATGCCGCATAACCGGCCGCATCGCCACCGCTTACCGTCTCATCGGCAACATAGGGCTTTGGCTCCGCATCCGCATAAGCATCCATCCCCCACTCATAATAATCCAGGGTGGATTTGGACTGTGCCCATTCTTCTTCCAATTCCTGCTTGTACGTGTCATAGTCTTCTTTCATGGTAACAAGACGCTCTTCCATGGTCTCGATTTTCTTATCAATGGACTCCGAATCCGAATAAACCAAGGTTTCGTCCTTCTTTACCTTTTCTCCGGGCAAAGCACCGTATCCCATAAATTTCTGGTCCGACTCAAAGGCATACTCCACCACATAAGGCATGACGCTGGCAGAATAAATCTCTACCTCATAAAGATTTCTGTAGGCTGCTTCCTCATACTCCTGAGCCGTGTTTACCGGTTCAATCAGTTCAATGCTTTCGGCAATTACCTGTTGCCCGTCTCCCGCACCGGAGCATCCTGCAAGCAGAAAAGACAGCCACAGACAAAATGCTGTTTTTCCACGTTTTGTCATAATATTCCTCTTCATCATCTAAGCACAACTTTCTCTCCACGGCTCAGTCCGGATACCACTTCCACGTTCCGGTCCCCGTGCAGCCCTGTTTCAATCCACTTGATTTCGCGCATATTATTTTCGCCCACAACATACACATAATTTTTACCGTCTGCTGTGTGCACTGCTTTTTCGGGAATATTAAGCACATTCTCTTTATAGCCCACTACTATTTTCAAAGTTCCCATGGTTCCCACTTCGATGATATTTCCGTCTTTATCACCTGCCATGGTAAAGGTCTGTTTTTCGCCCCATTCTTCCATTTTGTAAGGAACCACTGTATATTTTCCCGCACCGGTTCCGGAAGTAATGCTCACTTCCGCTTCTGTCCCTTCGGAAAAATATTGCGCACATTCTTCTTTACGGGTCACAAAAAGGCATTTGCTTCCGTCAATGATTGTCATGATTTTCTCGCCTTTTATGGAAGTAGAACCTTCCAGCCCCTCCCTCAAAAAAGTGACTGTTCCGGTCAACCCTGCATAAACACGGCTCTTTTCAAGTTCTTCCTTCATCTGCGCAAGTTGCAGTTCATCCAATGCAATGGCATCCTGATAATCCTCTCTGCTGTAGGTGCAACTTTGCTGGAAAGATGCAATACCCGCTTTCAGTGAATCTGCGGATGCTTGGTAGGGACTATACATATATTCCAGCCATCTTCTGGAAATTTCATAATTTTCATTTATCTTTGAATGTTCCAACAGCAGTTTATTTCTGGCAATCCGGTATTCCAAATCTTCAATCTGTGTATCCAGACTGCCACCGGACAGTTCTGCCAAAAGCTGACCCTTTTCCACATGATCACCCTCTTTGACATATACCGCCGAAATCTTTTTACCGCTGATAGAAAAACTGATGTCTTCTTCGTCTTCCTGCTCATAGGTGCATTTGAAACTTAAGGACTTCTCCACATCTCCAATGGTTGCCACCGCCAGTTCGTAGGTAATTTCCTCCCGTTCCTGTTCAATCATTACCATATCACCTGCATCCTGTACAGGTCCGCACCCTGAAAGAGCAAGCAGCATCACAAGTAATGCTGCCGTTTTCCTTCTCTTATTTTTTGCTCTCATCTGCTTTTCCCCATTTTGTGCTTACCGGTTTTTGAAACGGGACACTATTTTGTCTCCAACAGCCATTGCACCGCCGGTTCCAAATAGGTGTTCCAAAACATAAAATCATGAGCCCCCGGACTTTCCAAATAGATATGTTCCACTCGCTCTTCCGTCAAAAAGACATCAAAAGCACGGTTGGATGTCAACAAAAAGTCCTCCGTACCGCAGGCCATGTAAATTTCCGGCATAGGTCCTCCCTGTGCCTTTATGCGTCTTACCAGTTCCTCCGGGTTATTTTCATGATTTTCCAGTTTATCCAAATCTCCGAACATTAAGTGATAATACTCATAGTTTGCAATGGGATTGGACATTCCCGGCGTCATATTTTTCAGTTCATACATAATCAGCGCCGAAGATAATCCGAACGTTTTGGCAAATCTCTCCGGATATTTCAGTGCTGTATGAATGGCTCCGAACCCTCCCATGGAAAGTCCGCCCAGAAAATGGTCTTCCCGCTTTTGGGAAACGCCAAAAGTCCGCTGCACATACAAGGGCAGTTCTTCGCCCACAAACGTACCGTACATTCTTCCCGTAGCCGCTCCGTCCAGATAAAAACTGTTTTCTCCTGAAGGAAGCACCACGCACAATTTGTACTTTCCTGCCAGTTCCATAATGTTGCTGTTCCATACCCATTCATAGTTCATATTGGAATATCCATGAAGCAGGTATAAAGTTTTCAATTCTTTCTGGTTGACCGCTTCTCCCGGCATGTCATTGGGCAAAACCACTTTGAATGACACACATCTCTTTAAGCAATCGGAATAAAATTCTACGTTAAAAAAAGCCATAACCGTAACCCCCGTTCTCTATGTCTTTTTACACTCTGTAAGTTTCTTCCGGTCCAAGATAGGACTCTTTCAAAGCTGTTCCGCTCTTATAAATCCGTATTCTCTCAAGAACTACACCGGCATCCAGTGCTCCGATACTAAGTTCCTGCTCGCCGCTTTCAAAATTGACTGTAACGGTCAGTTTTCGTATCTGATCCAATACGCCCTGACACCATCTCCAGTCACTTGTATTTCCTGCCCTAAAGTCGGCCGGCACAAGCCGGGCATTTACCCACTCACCCCTTCCGCCTTTCAGCATCAGGTTCATGCTTGTTCCCATGGATACCGGATTGGTTGGCGCAGTCAATACTTCCACCTGATAGTCTCCCGCCTCTTCAATCATAAAACGGTAAGTCAAAACAGGCTTCTCTTCCTCTTTTTCAAAAGACACCGTAGTAGGCATTACTTTCACGCCCACGCCATAACTGCCGTATCCTTCCATTACATTCCATGCGCCCTTTTGTACATCATCCTTTTGTACAAAATGTTCTGCGTTCATAACGATAACACCGTCTTTTGCAAGGAATGTGCCTTTGGAAATGCCCTGTGTCTTTGTTTTTGCCGCCTCAATATCCACCGCCACGCAGGTTTCCTCTCCGCGAATCAAAAGGCGCATCTTCTGCACACCTTCCGGCAGTTTGTCTTTCAGGCAGGTCACTGTCACTTCCCGCAAAAGGGAAACTTCGCCCTGCATAGGCTCCACCTGTAACCACTCAGGCATCATGCCGTTTTCAGGACTGATTTCATAGGTAAAACTTCCCACACCTCCGTTTGCGATTTCAAAAACCGCGCTCTCACAGTCCACTGACAGGAAATCTTTTATTTCGATAGCCATAGGTGCTCCATAGTTTTTCACTGCAATCCGGGCATCATCTTTTCTGGACACTGTCATGCGGGGCTTATGGGCAGGCTCCACTTTCATGATAATGGGATAGCGGTATCCGTCCTCATTCCAGGTTACGAAACCGATATGCTGAGCCATCTGCATGCCTTTCCATTTACCGCCCTCGAAGGCTGCAAATTCCGCTGAAAGTTCCCGGTCTTTTTCAATGCACTGTGCCACCAAATCCCCGTAGTGGTTGGCAATGGGTCTTCCCTGCAGCGCATAATGTTTATTTTTCCCTGCATACAAATGCATCTTAAGTAAGTTCATGGATGCAGTAGCAGAAAAATGAATCATACTGTAATATGCTTTCTTTTCCCTGTCATTCAGGCTCTCGTAAATTTCTGCGGAAAGACTTTGGATTTCCTCGGCCTTGGCAAGCATACGGTCTGTTTCCCCGTAGTGACAGGCATGATAAATGCCCTCATGCAAAGCCTCGGGTCTTCGCATATGATTGGTGTTTATATATTCTGTCAGTACTTTCGCAATTTTCGCCTGATTTTCGCCGGCCTGCGGGAAAGTCTTCTCACTCCACATCCGGGCATATTCACGGTAACTGTCGGGATTTCCGTATCCCCACTTGTCATAATCGTAGGCCAGTGCCATGAAATAGGTCAACGGCACTTCATGGAACTTCACATCCCCCACATTGACAATCCATACATCACGGATACCGTACTCGTAAGCCATACTCATCTGTTCCCACATTTTGGAAAAAGGCGTGGAATCCACCCACTCATAGGAAATGGGACCGCCGTGGTAGTCGTAATGATAATACATACCAAAACCACCGTTACGCCCTCTCACTTCCTCCGTGGGAAGGGTTCGCAAATGACCAAAATTATCTTCACACAGCATACAAGTCACACCCTCTAAACCGTCCCAATCTTTCAGTCCGGGTGTGTTTTCGTCGCCGTAATAATATTCTTCCACTTCTTTGTAAAGAGCCAAGAGTTGGGGCACTTTACTAAGGTCAGGATTTACATGTTTTGCAATCAGTTCCCTCTGCTTTGTAATAATCCTTTTCAGCAGTTCAATATTCTCTGCCACAGTAGAATTTTCGCCCAGCATGGAAGTATCTCTCTCCCCACGCATACCGATGGTAATCATATTTTCATATTTACCGCTGCGAATCAGGGCATCTTCCCAGTAATTTAAAAGCCCCTCTTCATTGGTATAAAAGTTCCACTCGTTACCGTATTTGGTCTGGGGACCTCTTACTTTATCCCACTCCTCACTGGCACGAAGGCAGGGCTCATGATGGGAATAACCCATTACCACGCCGTAAATGTCCGCCAGTTCCTCATTGGCACTGCCGGGTCCATCCAAAGGAAAAGATGCACTCCACATGGCAGGCCACAAATAATTTCCCTTCATACGGAGCAAGAACTCAAAGACATGCTCATAAGCCTTCGCATTAAAGTCACCGTAATGAGAGCACACCCAGTTACCAAAGCAGGGCCACTCATCATTAATAAAAAAACCTCTGTGTTTTACACTGGGCTCTTTGGACAGGGTTTCGATATCCGCTCCAATCACCAAGTCAGCGTTTTTTGCAGGTGCCACATCGCCCCAAAAGCAAAGTGCGGTCACACCTATATATTCAGACAGGGCAAACATACCGTAAATGGTACCTCTTTTATCACTGCCGCAAATCACAAGAGTTTCATTTGCGTCTGGCACTGCCTCTTTCACAAAAGCAATTTTATATACCTCTCTTTTGCCCCGCACGCCCGATAAATCTATTTTTCCTTCTGCTTCCAGTTTCGAAAGCAACGGACTGTTGTCTACGGTAGCACAAAAAATTACTGCCCCTTTGCTGTTTTCCTCTATTTCTTCCACAATTTCGGGGCAGGTATCTGTCACAAGACAAATATCTTTTGCCACTTTACCCGCAATGCGTTTTACCCCTTCAAAACTTTCTGCTTCTACCAGCATTTTAACATTTTGCTGTCCCAATCTGATTGCCTTCTCCATGTTAATCCTCCACATAACCAAATCCCAAAATAGTGAAATTTTTATCTTCATCACCGGGCTGCATTTTTACTTCCACATGGTAACTTTTCTTCTCTCTGCCCCTAAAACAGATAGCAGGATTACAATGCGTCCAGCCGTTGATTTTCGGGTTTGCAAACAATACCATTTCGCCGTCCACAAACACCTGGGCACAGCCCACATTAGGCGATGCAGAGTCCTTGAAAATAAGGAGCAGAGCACTACAGGTAATGTCCATGGAAAAAGCTTTGCCTTCCCCTTTCTTTTCACTTCCTTTGTACATCCAGTTGTCCGGAAACTCCGGCGTAGGCACCAGATTTAAATCCTGTTCCACACATTGCAGTTCGCTGTCGCAATCCGTGAAATCTCCTACATCTATTACTGCATTGCAGTTATTCTGCGAAGCCGCAAGCAGTTTCACGTTTTGGAATTCTCCGCCGATAGGCGCAGGGATTTTTTCCAAAACAATATCTTCTTTATCCGCAGGCTGTGCATCCACCGTCTTCAGCAAATGAATCAGTCCGTCTGCCATAACCGTATGTCCCACATTGGTAGGATGGAAACTGTCGTAGAAAAACTGTCCTTTACTCACAACCTTACCCTCTCCGGGCTTTTTGTAAAACTGTTCTACCACTGCATTTTTGGTGCTGATCATAGGCAGATTGTATGCTTTTCCCACGGGAATCAGTCTGTCCTGCAAATTAAAGTCATCCGCAAATACCGCAAAAAGCAAAATAACCGCCGGCGCGTTTTGGGCGCTTAAAATTTTTCTTACCAGAGAGTCATAGCACTCGCCGTTTGTTTCATCTCCTGCGTCGTTTACCGCAAATTCCACCACCACAATATCAGGGGTAACGGTTCCGTTTCTGAGAACATCTCTCTCATAGCGGAGCATTCCAAGTTCCGAAGGGGTACCGCCCACCCCGGCTTTTATGTAATGAATATTTTCTTCCGTTCCTTTGCCCGCCAGTTCGCACAGCCCACGGAAGGTTTTATATGCATAGCACTGGGTATTAATAGGAATGGCTCCGGCGCCCTGGGTAATGGAACCGCCAATAAATGCGATGGTCACATCCTCCCCTGCCTTTGCCTTGTCAATTGCTTTTTTCAGGCGCACATTGTTACCCACCTGAATCAAAGATTGTTCCAACATCTCCTGATAATAAGGCGAGGAAAAATCCGCCTTCTCTTCCTCTTCCGGCTCCGGTGCATCGAAACCGTCCTGCAAATAAAAGCGGACAGAGACGCTGGCAAATTCTCCCGCAGTTTTAAATTCAAAACGAATCTGACCGGGGATATCATCATCCTCGGACCAGTTACACTCATCCAGCACCAGAATATTTTCCATGCCGTCTGCACGCAGGGACTTTCTAAGATTTGTTCCCGAACCATAGATGTTTGTTTTTCCATACATCTGGAACACAAAATCCACCTGTTTCTCTCTATCATCCGCCTCCACGGTAATACCGATGCTATGTACCAACTTTCTAAAACCCTCTGTGGTTTTCAAAAGTTCCAACATATTTTCATCAGAGATGCCGCCCACAATTTTGGCGCTGCTAATCATGCGTCCGTCATTCAGATAAATAAACTGGATACCGTTGCCGGCGGGCTGCACAGCGCCTGCCACCGCTTTATTTCGCATGATAAAGAAACTCTTTCTTTTCTTTGTGGGGTCCTTGGGTGCCTTAGGTCCTTGCATGATGCTTTCCTCCTACCAAATACGATAATTTCCGCTGAGTGCCAAATATGCAAAAAAGTACAAACAATTGTCGTAATATCTTCTTATACCGGTGCGCATGGGCAGTTTCCAGAAAGTCTCCACCCATTCACGGCAAAATTCACTCTTGGACGCCAAAGATGCCTGTGCCACCGTAGCTGTAATGGCGATAGGATGAAGCACAAAATCCTTCACTGCAATACTTCCGTCCACCTCATATATGTAATATTGTCCTTTGCGGCAATCCTCTATCAAAAAGTCTTGTATTCTGTCTGTTGCCGCCCTTTGTCCTTCGTCTGTGCCAAACCACTCATAGTCCAAACCGATATTTGCCGCAGTTCTGTAAGAATCGCTGAAAAACCAGTCATGTCTGTCGGTGGTCCAAGAGAGACCTCTGCTCATGGGGCTACCGTCAAACTCCGCATATTCCGCAGAAAATCCGGTTACGGGATGGCAGGCTTTTTTCAAATACTCTCTGCTGACTTTTGCTGCGTTTTTCCAAAACTCTCTATCCTCTTCATCTGCCCACAACGCAAACAATTCATAAAAATGAGGCAAATGGTAAGAAGGATCCGTAAAATCAATGCCGGGAACAAAGAGAATCTGACCATTTTCCAAATTCCACATAGAAACGCCTTCCCTGCCGTCTTGTCCTTTATGTAAGCAGGCTCTCAAAATCTCTTTTGCCTGTTCTTCGTAGTTGAAAATCCCTTCACCGTTTCCCCATCTGTGTGCCGCAAAGAAAAGTGCCATTGCAAAAAACTCTTCGCCATCAGATGCGGGGCCCTTATCATTTTTGCTGCCGTCTGTAGCACAGGACCATGCAAAATAACCTTCATGCCAGCCCTCTGTATTAAACATATAAGTCTTCGCCCACTTCCAAAGACGGTCGAATTCCTCTTTCATATCAAGCTGCACACAAATCATCATACCGTAAGACATACCTTCGGTTCTGGCATCATTATTACCGGTATCCATAATGTAAGCCATATCATCCCCCACCGGATAATAGACCTTCTCATCTTCTTTGCCATAGAAATACATATCTCTGATTTCCCAAAGGCGTTTTTCCACTTCCTCCTTGGGAATTCCCATCTCCGCAAACAAATTTCTGTATTCCTTCTTTAGCACTTGACTCATTTTATTGCCCTCCAAAAATGTATATCCATCCATTTTTTATACTCCTAATCATATTTTATTTCATTGTCACAAATCAAACTCTCTATCTTTTGTCATGGATTCCCCAAATGTTGCTAAACAAGTTTTCCATATCCGCTCCCAATCCTTATGCCCTGCCCATTTCCCAATAAAAAAGAGCCACTGCCAATGTGGTTTTTCTCCACAAAGGCAGTAGCCCTCTTGTCAGTCTTTCTTAAATTCTACTTGTATTGTCCACGAAGCCTGGCCGGTACTTCACTCATCCTGCGCCCCTTCGTCTGCAATATCCTCAGCTGTTTCCGCCATATCACCGGTCTGTAAAATCTTCAAATCTGCAATGGTTTCCTTGCCCGTCATCTGACCGTACAGCCATATATAAATCCATGCAAGCAGCGGAACCGCAATGGTTGCCATAAGGCATGCGCCAAAGAGATTTCCCGCATCTGCAGGATAAAACAGCGCTACCATAAAAGTAAAGATATAGAGCCCTGCCAAAAGCACCAGGGCGATAATAGCCACAATACGTTTTCTGGTCCATTTTGTTTTTTTATCACTTGTCATAAAAAGCCCTTTCCATCTCACAGTTTACGCCTGTTTGCAAGTTACTCTTTACCGTCCCAGCAATAAGTACAAAGTTTTGAGCGGTCAATACCGACGGCTTCAATCATATCATCCAATCTGTGATAACGCAGAGTAGTGAAATTCAGCTTCTTACAGATACGGTCAATCATATCCTTGTACTCTGCTGTATCCGGGTCGCAATAAGCCTCCAAGTTGGTGTACTTTCCTTCTCTTTCAATTTCCTTTAAAGTTCTTCTGGTAATCAAATCCATTTCCGAAGAGGAACGGGAGAAATTCAAGTATTTACATCCAAACATCAGGGGCGGACAAGCCGGACGGATATGCACCTCTTTTGCACCGCTTTGATATAAAAATTCCGTAGTTTCCCCAAGCTGTGTTCCCCGGACAATGGAGTCGTCAATCAAAAGCAGGCTCTTATCCTGAATCAAATCATGCACCGGAATCAGTTTCATCTTTGCAATCAGATTTCTCTGGGTCTGAATGGTGGGCATGAAAGATCTGGGCCAAGTAGGTGTGTATTTAATAAAAGGTCTGGAAAAAGGAATTCCCGAACGGTTTGCGTAACCGATAGCATGGGGAGTACCGGAATCCGGCACACCCGCTACAATATCCGGTTTTACATCATCCCTGTCTGCCAGCAGTGCACCACAGTTATATCTCATCTGCTCGACACTGATACCTTCGTAGGATGAGGACGGATATCCGTAATAAACCCATAAAAACGTGCATATTTTCATATCTTTACCGGGAGCTGCCAATGTATGGGCACCTTCCGGTGTAATAATGGCAATTTCTCCGGGACCCAATTCTCGCACTGGAGTATAGCCCAGATTCAAATATGCAAAACTTTCAAAAGCCGCACAACAAGCACCCTCTTTTTTGCCAATGGCAACAGGGGTTCGTCCCATTTTATCTCTGGCAGCATAAATACCCTTTTCCGTCATAAGGAGCATAGTCATGGAGCCTTCTATCATTTCCTGGGCATACCGGATACCCTCCACCAGATGCTCTCTTTGGTTAATCAGGGACGCCACCAGTTCTGTTGCATTAATATCGCCGCCACTCATTTCCAAAAAGTGGGAATGTCCTTTCTGGAACAGCATTTTAACAAGGGCATCCATGTTATTAATTTTTCCCACCGTTGCAATGGCATAATTACCGTGGTGTGAACGGACAATCAACGGCTGGGGCTCATAGTCGGAAATACATCCGATACCCAGATTACCCTGCATGGTGTTAATGTCTTTATCAAATTTTGTACGAAAAGGGGAGTTCTCGATGTTATGGATTGCGCGGTCATATCCCTTTTCTTTGCTGTAAACTGCCATTCCGGCACGTCTCGTTCCCAGATGGGAATGATAGTCTGTTCCGAAAAACAGGTCAAATACACAGTCCTCTTTTGATGCAACTCCAAAAAATCCGCCCATATTTTGCCTCGCTTCTTAAATTGTTTTCTTGTAATGTAATCGCAAATTACGCTTTTTTGCAGTCTTTTCAAGTGCTACTCCAACACAGTACTCATATACTCAATGGAAACAATTTCGTCATTTTCCAAAATAAAGCACAGTTTCATACCGTCTTTTTCATACACAAGCAGACCGTTTTCCTCTTTGTAATTTTCGCCGTAAGCAGCAATCATATCTGCTTTTGTTTCAAACAAACTTACTCCTTCGGGTGTTTCCACCATATCGTCTTTCAAAATAATGCTTGAAACTCTGTCAGCGCCTTCAGCATCGGGATAAGTGTCGATTTCCACACTGTTGTATGTGTACATCTTGTCCAAACCTTCAAATGCACAACTTGCCGCCTCAAAGTAACTTACAGGCTCGCCCAAAGTCTCAACAATAGGTGCTGCAAGGGCATCCGCACTGATACTTACGCCCTGATACACAAATACATAACCTTTTGCAGCCTCTTCCTTAGAAGCGTCTCCTGCGCCTGCAGATTCTCCTGCCACATTAGACTCTTCTCCGTTTACCGGTGTCTGCTCACCGCCTCCGCAAGCTGCAAAAGCAGCAGCCAGAGCAGCGCTCATCAACAATACTTTCCATTTTTTCATAATAAAACTCCTTCCTTTCCTGCAAGTTGCAGGCACTTTTATTCTACTCCATATAAGACTTTTTGTCTCTCTATTTCTGCATAATATTCTGCCAGTTTTTCTTCCCAAATTTTGGACAGATGTTCCTCACTTCTGCGGTCTTCCAAGCCACACTCGTCAATCAAATATTGACCAAGGTAGTCAGTTATCTTAATTGCCCCCCACAAATTCAGGTGCAGACCCGCATCATAGGTGTCGGTGTTAAAGTCCAGACCGCACTCTTCCTGCAATTCCAAAAAATTAATATATTTCAAATCATTTTCGGCAGCATACTCTTCCATCTGTACCTCCCACTGGTCATACCAATGCGGGTAAAGACTGGGGGCTTTTACCAAAATCAGTTCAATATCATTTTCCTTACAAAGATTGGTAATCATATCCATATATTTGTACGCATTGTCGCCGAATTGGTAATTTGCCAGCCTTTTGGGCTCCGGGATATTGGTAGCCGGCTTACTATCCACACGCATATAATATCCGTTATAGGATACCTTGGGGCGGGAAAACATATACTGCACGTCCTCCCGTTTCAGCTGCGTAATCCGGGAATGATAACGCAAAATAGGGAACACATAATCCAAAAAGTTCTCATCCTCCATCATGGAAGACTGTATCGCACCCACTTTGGACATGGACCATTCCATTCCCTCAATAGACATACGGTTGTACGCCTCTCTTTGGGGTTCATTATACTGCAATGCCAAAACATTGAAAATCACTACATCCGGCTTTTCATAGCGCAGGGCATCTTCCAAAAGATAATAAGACTGCCAAATAAGTTGCTGCGCGCTGCCACGGATATAACTGTTGATACCGTACTCTTCCCACAAAACCGCAGGGACAAAGTTTTCATACACTTCACAGTCTCCGATAAAAAGTACATCGTGATCCTTCTCTTCCTGATAGTATTCCGCAATCAGGTTGCCTTCCACCACTTCACTGGCATACTTGGGTACCAGAAGGCACTGTAAAAGCCACAAAGTCACCCACACAAAGGTTACTATCAAAGCCGCCGCTACCGTTTTCTTTTTATTCCATTTCTTTTTTTCCATCGTTTATACAAACTCCATTTTAAAACTGGTTATAAATAAACTGACTCGCATCATATCCTACGCCGTAAGCGCCAAAAAGAAGCACCGCCAAAAACAGGACATACCAGATAACCGCACGCACCGCCAAAGGTTTTGCGGAAATTTTGTCTCTTACTTTGCCCCTTCTTTGCACCAGACTGACCGTAAGCAGCACAAGGAAACCGACAAATAAAATTACATAATCTTTTACATCCAATCCAAGTCCCAGCAATCCTCCGCCCAGCACTTCTCCCCAGTTCCATGTAGTAAACATACTTCCGAACATCTTAAAAGTAAGGGGCACATCCCTGTAACAGTCAAACATACGAAGGGTGCTCATAAGCAAAATGGTTCTTACCACCTGAAAAGCCCTGAAAGCCCATTTATCCTTCACGGCCGGAAAAGCCGCGTGGAATTTGCGGTACAAAGGCTCCAATTCCTGGGAAATCATAATTACCACAAAGTTCCCCAGTCCCCAGGCAATAAAGTTCCAACTGGCACCGTGCCAGATACCTGTAGTAAACCAAACTACAAAAGAGGACAGATACACCGGCACGCGCTTGCCCAGGGCATCAC
This sequence comes from Lachnospiraceae bacterium, assembly GCA_017468395.1. Lineage (GTDB taxonomy): Bacteria > Bacillota > Clostridia > Lachnospirales > Lachnospiraceae > Acetatifactor. Next base: position 121,443 of record JAFUIR010000015.1, read on the forward strand.
CCAAATGGCTTCTTGACCACTTGGAAATGTTAAGCATGGGCTGACACACGGAAATAGGATAGAAAATGTAATCCGTAAACCATGTACCCATGGTAATATGCCATCTGTTCCAATATTCTTTGATATTTTTCGAAAAATAAGGTCTGCGGAAGTTTTCCGTCACCTTGATTCCCAGCACCTCTGCAATACCGATGGTAATATCAATACCGCCCGTAAAGTCCGCATAAAGTTCCAACGCATAGAACAGCATACCCACAAAAACATAGGCCCCCTGATATGTATCGCCGTTTTGGATAATCTCTTTTACCGCAATAAGCATACGGTCTGCAATGACCATCTTTTTAAAATAGCCCCAGAGAATCCTCTGCAGTCCGTAAGATACCGTCTTTGTATCAAACTTGTGCTGTGCAAAAAGGCTCTGTGCCAAATCGTCAAAACGGCTGATGGGTCCCTGCACTAATTGAGGGAAGAATGATACAAACAGCGCAAACTTAAAGGGATTTGTCTCCGCCTCATATTTGCCGCGGTATACGTCAATCACATATCCCAAGGTCTGGAAAGTATAAAAAGAAATACCAAGGGGCAGCACCAAATCTACAAATTCCAAAGCCCCCTCGCTTCCGAAAGCTTTCATCACGGAATTGACATTGGAAATGGCAAAGTTAGTATATTTCAGCACCGCCAAAATTCCAAGGTTAAACAGCAAAGTAAGAAGCAGCCATCTCCACTGCTTCTTCTTTTCTTTTGCCTTATATTCTTTTCTTTCCTCACGGCTCATTTCGGCCTTATGTACAGCCAGATACTGTTCCTGACCGGCCTTAAGGCTGCGAAGTTTCATGCCCACCAGATAGGCTGAAACGGTAGTTACCAGTATAAACGGCAGAAATTCCACCCCTGCAATAGCGTAAAAAACATAGTTCGCCACCAAGAGAACGCACCACTGCATTTTCTTGGGCAGGACATAATAGAGCACTGCCGTTACCAGTACAAAAATCATAAATTCATAAGAAGTAAAAAGCATTGTATTACACCTTTATCTTTTATTTGAGGAATTATTCGTCCAAAAGTTCCTCAATCAACTCAGCAAGTGCTGCTGCGGAGTTAAAATACTGAGGGTCGATTTTGTCAGCAGGAACAGTTACATCCCACTCATTATTAATCTCTGAAATCAAAGATACAATGTCAAAGGAATCCAAAATTTTATCATCAATCAAAGTGTCGCAGGTTTCAAAATCCACGTCAGGATGCAAATCTGTCAAAATTTCCACTAAAGTTTCCATAATATTTTCGTACATTGTTTTATCTCCTCTTCTTTTCTTTATTTACAGCCCTCCGTTTTCCTTCGGGCACAATAAACTATTTTCCCGCCGTTTTCTAGGCTTTTTCTTCCTGATATAACTGTTTCAGATACACTCTGTTAATCTTTCCGTTGGGAGTTAAAGGCATCTCGTCCAGTTTCTTTACATAGTTGGGAATCATGTATCTGGGAAGTTTGTCCTTCAAAGCCTTGGTAAGGGCTCCGCTCTCAATATCTCCCACATAATAAAGTACTATTTTTCCCTTTACGTTGTCATATATACATCCCGACAGGCGGATTTGTGGCATCATATTCACATTTACTTCGATTTCTCCCAGTTCAATGCGGTGTCCCATGTGCTTAATCTGATAATCTTTCCGGGACACAAAAACCAGTTCTCCGTACTCATTGTACTTTCCGATATCGCCGGTGCGGTAAATCAGTTCGGGATAGGCAGTATTCAAGGGATTCTGCACAAAGGCCTCTGCGGTCTTTTCAGGGTTATTGTAATAGCCCATGGTCAGGGATGTTCCGCGGATACAAATTTCTCCCGGTTCTCCCGCAGCCGCTCTTTCATCCTTTTCGTTTAACAGAATAATCTCCGTATTTTTGAACGGCCGTCCCACCGGAATGACTTCATCCAGTGCAAATTCTCTGTTTACTTTATAATAACAGCACATGCCCGTACCTTCCGTAGGTCCGTACAGGTTTGTAAATTTCGCATTAGGAAGCACGCTCTTCCACAAATTGAACTGCTTGATGGGAAATACTTCACTGCCAAATGCAATGGTGTGCAGATATTCCGGTTTTACCTTGTCAAAAGCACCAAAAGCAGAAATCATGGTAAGGGCAGATACCACCCAGCAAACCGTGTTAATCTTATGCTCATTCAAAAATTCCACCAGTTTAATAGGGAACATAAACAAACTCTTGGGCACCAGATAAGTGGTGGCACCGAATTTCAGCGTAGGATACAGTTCTTTCAGGCAGGCATCAAAGTAAAGAGGTGTCTGGTTACCAAAGACCGTATCTTCATTAAATTCCAATACTTCGGAAAGTTGCTCGATATAATCCAGCACAGAGCGGTGACATGCCACCACGCCCTTGGGCACCCCGGTGGAACCGGAAGTAAACACCACATAAATGGGGTCTGTGTCGATTGCCTTATCGTGAATATCCTGCAATTTTTCCACATCAATTTCCGTCTTAATCATCTCATCATAGAGATAAATTTCGCCGTTAAAATGAAAAGTCTCTGCAATTTCTTTTGTCTTTTCGTCGCAAATAATGGCTCTGGGTTTCAGATTATCCAAAATCAAATCAATTCTGACTCTGGGCATTTCCTCGTCAATGGGCACATAAAAATCTCCCGCTGCAATGACACCAAAGAACGCAACAATAGTCTTAGGGTGCTTGTTCATAAACACCACTACCGGCTCTTTATAAATTCCTTTCCCGGCAAGAAATGTTGCAATAGCTTTATGCTGATTTTCTACATCTTTGAATGTCAGGGCTTCTGTCTCATTGGCAAACGCCGTTTTGTCAGGCACTCTTTTTACTGTGTCTATTAAATAATCAAGTACATGATTTTGCATTTCTTGTTGCCTTTCTTCTATCTTTGATAAATACTTTTTTACAAATTATCGTATTTTGCTCTCAGCCTGCCGCACTGCTTTACGGCAGTTCTGGCCAAAACCTCCATAGCATCCAAATAATAGGGCTGTAATTCATAATCTCTTTTCACCATGGAAAGTTCCGTACAACCTAAAATAATCACCTCGGCACCTTTTTCCAAAAGTTCTCTTTCCACCTCGCCAAAGGCCTGCATGTCCACTTTGCAACCGGCTTTTACATTATCATAAATAATGCCCATTACCTTCTTTTGGCTTTCCTTGGAAGGCAGAATAACCTCTATCCCGGCCTCTTCCAGTTCCTTTTGGAAGACCCCTACCTGCACGGTTCCGTCCGTAGCCTCCAGCGCTGCTTTGCTTATCCCTTTTTCCTTTAAATAGAGTGCCACTTCTTTGATAGCGTGGATAATGGGAATTCCCACATCACCTTGGATTTCCTCATGCATGGCATGAGCGGTAATACAGGGAATAGCCGCAATTTCAGCACCGTCTGCCGCCAGTTTACATCCGCACTGCGCAATCTGCGGTGCCGGATTTTCTGCTGACAGACCCAGTAAATATTTTGTTCTGTCCGGTATCTGCGGACAGTTGTATATAATCATCGGAATGTGTTCCTGATCCGTTGCCGCATCTGTCATTTCAATAACAAGTTGCATAAAATAGGCCGTTGCCATAGGACCAAGACCGCCGATTATTCCCAGCGTTTTCATCTTTTTCACTCTTTCAATTTGCCTTCTGCAAAAATGCCTTTACAATATTAGCACACTTTTTTCTACATTACAAGAACCGACCATCAAATGAAAATCCTAGTTAATTTCCGGATACAGGCTCTTATCGTAAATGTGGGTGTTCTTATGGCTCTCGGAATATTCCCGAAGTTGTTCATCCGTCCACATAAAGAACACTGTTTTATCTTTTCTGGGTGTGGCATCAAAATGATACCAGCCGTCCCCGATATCCACCAAGTTCCAATAATGGGAAGGATTTACCGTAGACTTCACAATGTCCATGTTCGTAATTCCCGCTCTGGTAAGAAGCACCTTGGCAGTACATGCATAAACAAAGCAGTCTCCCTGCCTCTTTACCAGACCTTCATAGGCGCCTCGTACCCAGTCGCCCTTCTCCGAATGGCTGATATAACCGATTTTGCTGTGCACCCAATTATAAATCGCCTTGGTCTTTTCATAGAGTGTCATATTATCTTTCAAGATAGATGCCAGCACTTCATCTGCCTTTTCGTTTACCACATTTTCATCATAGTAAACAGGCTTTTCCGCCATTACAAAAACCTTGCCGGTTTTGCTGGTAAAATTACCTGCTGTGTCCGTCACGGTGTAAACCACCTCATAGGTTCCCACCGTATTGGGGTCTACTTTTGAATTATCAATATCCAGTTTCAATTCTGCCTTGGTATCCGCATTGTCGGAGTAACCTACCGCTTTCTTGTAGGACACTGCCTCACCGATAATAATATCAATGGTACTTAGAGAAACTTCCGGTGCCACTTTATCCTCTTTCAACTTAAAGGACACCGTCTGGCTGGAAGTGTTTCCCGCTGCGTCCGTAGCCACGATTTCAGCACTGCCGCTTCCCGCCGTATTCCAGTCCGGCTCCTGCACATAACTGTAAGTCACCGCTGTGGCATCCGTCATCTTTTTTACAAACGTTTCCGGCGCAATAGGTTTTAAAGTCCAGCCGTCCACATGTTTTACCGTAAACTGGGGAGCAACCGTATCCAAAACCGTCAAGGTCGTGGTGCACTCTCTTCCGTCCAAAAGTACCGCAATTTCCTGACTGCCCGGGACGCTCATATCAATACTGCCGGGATCCGTAATATAATAAATTTCCGTATTTTCAAAGCCCGCAATATTATCCAGATAGTCTCTGGCTTCCGGCACCGGACTTCCCGCTTCCCTTGTAATCTCACTCATAAGATTGGAAATATAAAGGGATGCTTTCACACGGGTTTTATTGTTCCCTTCATCCGTCAAAACCAGAATAATTTCCTGTAAGCCGCCTTTTTGGTAATCCGGACCTTGTTCAAAAGCAACGGAGACATCCGTACCGTCTATGATGCCGGACACAAAGTCTTCCTTTGCCAGTTCTTCGCCATATTTGCAAATCACCTCTTCACCGGTGGCAACGGGAGCAACCGTATCCTGCACAGTCACCTTTACTTTATGGGTAAAAGGTGCCATTTTCACCTTCACGGTATACTCGCCGGGAGTACGGCTTTGTTCCGTAGTCAAATCCTCCAATATCAAAGGCGTTCCTTTGCCGTAAGAAAGCAGTTTCTCCGCCTGAATGGCAGTTCCTGCCTCCAAGGTGTATGTTTTCTCAACTCTGCCATATAAATAAAAACCGATGCAAACCACTAAAAGCAGTAAAACGGCAATTACACCCAAACCCGAACTTCTTCTGCGTCTTCTCACCGTTCTGCGCCTCGTACCTCCCCGGGCACCTGCTCGGGCCGCCTGCTGCCCTCCCCGGGCACTGCTTTGAGGCGGTCTGCTGCCGGACGTAGGTCTGCTGCCCTGCACCACTCTGCCGCTTTGAGCCGTCCTGCCACCGGACGCAGGTCTGCTGCCCTGCACTACTCTGCCGCTTTGAGCCGTCCTGCTGCCGGACGCGGGTCTGCTGCCGGATGCGGGTCTGCCGCTTTGCACCGTTCTTGCCCCTCTGCTAATATCAATCTGTTTTACTTCCGCTGCGGTGCCTGCTTTGACGCCAGTTTTGATACCCTGACCCATATCTCTTCTGAAGCCCTCTCTGCCGCTGTTTCTTATCTCTGCCATTTTCACACTTCCACTAATTATTTCTCTCGTACCGCTCAATCAAATCCGCAATCTCGTCCTGATACTGCGGGTACAACGTTGCAATTTCTCTCACTTCACTGCTTGCCGTCTCTGCCACTTTCTGGTTGTAATCAATCTGACTGCGCAAAGACTGTCTTCTCACAATAAGTCCATGTCTGATTTCAATCATTTCACGGTTATCAATGATGGCTGCCGCCTGATGAATCCATCTGTCGGGATCTTTGAGCTGGTATCTGCGCAAAATCTTCAGCATCTGTTCCTGACACTGTTCCAATTTCACTTCCAACTGTGCGAACTGTCTGCGATCCTCTTTTTCCTGCTTGTAAATTTCCCAAAGTTTTTCCAGTTTTGTGCCGTTTTCCACTTGATACTTCATATAAAGATAATCCAGCAACTGCACATTGTTTACATAACGGATTTTCACTTTGTTTTGAAGCAAAATCAATTTGTTGGAAGCCTTTTCCACTCTGGTCATTTCATTTTGTGCATCCATATATTTTACATAAAGTACCGTAATGGCTACGGCCGCCACTCCTACGGATAAAAAAAAACCAATGGCCGTATCCAGTCCAAATCCGAACTGAAGCACCGCCAGCATTATCATGCACGCCAAAAGAGCCGTAAACCAAATAGTTGCCATGCCTTTCATATTCGCCATAATAGTGTTTAATTCCGTTTTTCTATACTGATAGGCCCCCCGCTCCCCATCAAGGCGGTTCAAATCCTGTTGTACCAATTTCCTGTATTTTTCCGCTTCCTTGATTTTGGCTATGCCTTCCTCAATTTCTTCTTCCTGCCCCTGAATCCTTCTGTAATCCGAGTCACTCATACGGCTCTTTTTTTCAAAGAACGCCTGTACATCCTCTTCCAACGTCACAATTCTTCTGGCCGCAGTCTTTAACTGCGACGCCTCCTCCGAAGGAAGGGCTTCAATCTCCTCCATATCCGTCAAATAGGAAGTCACCAGATTGTATTCGCCTCTCAGCAAATCCAACTCTTTTTCCGCTTCCCCAATCTGTTCCATGCAGTTGACCAGGTACCGGCCTCTCTCTACCTCATCGTGAAAATCTATGTTGTCACGCTCATAAACAAGAGTCTGCTCCTCTTCCACATATTCCGGTTCTTCTATTTTCTTTTTGCCAAACAGCCATTTCAAAAAACCCATGGGTTACTCCTTATACTTCACTGATACAGTGACGGTACTTTTTCTTTAGTTCCTGTATCATACGTTCCGTTTCTTCATAGTACTTTGTAAAGTTTCCGTTTTCCTTCCACTCACATCTCTGTTCCAAACGTTGTTTATCCAAATACCCCTGCCAGCCTGCCGTTATTTCTTCCACCCGCTTTTCCAGTTCCAGGGAATCTTCATAAGCCTCGGGAATACTTGCCACAAAAGAAATGTAGTCGCTATCGCCCAGTGCCATTCTTTTGGCCGCCAGATATTCCACATACGTTTCCTGTAAAGGGTACATTTCATAGGACTGCAAAAAACATTGCGCCGCCTGTTCAAACAAAAACAGCCCCGTCATAGCCACTGCTTTATTATGTAACACCTTTGCGCTGAGTTCATTTTCCACCTGAGGTAAAATAGCCAGCAAATCGTCATACTCCGACATTGCCTGCACCAGTTTGCCGCCACCTACCATGTAATCAATCCTGGTTTTATATTTTTCGTAGGTACTCAGGCTTGCGCCCTGTTTCAGGAGTTTTTCCGTTTCGCTCAGTTCTTCCCTTGTATAGTGGCCCACATATTCCAAAATAGTCATTACAAAGGCACTGACTGTTCCCTTCTGGTGCACCAAAGGGTAAAGCGATGCCGCAAGGGGATGCAACCCACATTCGATGTCAAGCCAGGATACCAGTCTTTTATCCATGACATCCACATCTAACAGGAACGCATTCTCCCGCAAGATGAAGCACAACTCCTCAATGTTATAAACCAGTACATCGGGATTGATAAAACGATATGGAGTTTTTGCATCATTGCCGCACAGCATTATGGCTCTACCCATGATATCTCCTTATATTTCCAAAATTTCTTTCCACTTTTGATGGGTGGCAGGATAAATCTCTCCAAATCCCAAATCTTCCACCCTGATTTGCACTTTATTTTCTCCAATCATATCCGCCCAAAGACGCAGTCTCGTAGTTCCCGCAGGCCTGTTTGGCAGTCCTTCCAGACTAATTTCCACCGCCCGCACCGTTTTGCCGTTCAAAGGCGTCACAATCACTTGAAAAGACGTTCCCGATTCCAGCAAAAAATCCACTTCGTTTTGGGCCTCAAACCAGTTGGTTCCCGCATCCAATATGGCAAAATAAGAGTCTTCTCCCCGGCGCAGCACTTTCATGCCGATATTTGCCTTTAATTTTTCATTGCCCAAAAAAACATGACTTTTACCGTTTTCGCTGGCAAACTGTTTTTCCAGCATGCCGTAACAGGCACCTTTGCTGAACAGATTATTTCCTTGGAATACCCTGCGGTTTCTGCATAAATATTTTAAAGATTCCTGCATCCAGTCGCCGCCAAAGCCTTCCCCGAGCAAATACACCGCAGAAATCAGCCTGTCCTGACAATCCATTGTCACAATGTCCAAAAACTTACTGTCCATGTCCCTGTAGGCATCCACCCGCAGATAATCTTCCATAGGAATTGCCAAAGGGCTGCGGAACATGTGATTTTCCGTGTCAATAAATGCCACTATGGGAGTGGTCCGCTTGTTACATTCCATACGGTAACTTTTCATACCGTCTTCCCGGTATTCATACAAAAGCACCTGATGATTCCAAAGTTCCTGGGGCTGGTAAAGATTATAATAATACACACTCTCCACATGGCTCTGGAAACAAATATTTTTGGTTTTCAATCCCAGACTCATGGTCACCTTACTTAAAACAGAAACCATGTCCTGTTCCAAATCATCACAGGTAAACATAAGCCCTGCAATTTTGTCCAAAGAACCGATAGGTGCAAGCAAAGCCAGACTTCTTCGGATAAACAGGGTTAAAAGAGCCAGCGGTTCAAATTCCTGCCCTTCTATCAGAATCTTCTCCCCGTCTTTTGCCAGACCCAGGAGATTGTCTATCAGGGTTCCTTCATTTTCCTCGGCGTATTTCAGAGCCTCTTTTCCGTAAAACCATTGGTTGACCCCTTTCCGCTTACAAAGCACCGTAGGAATATTATACTGCTCACTTCCTGCTATTTGGGAAATCGTCTCAGGAACGGTGGAATTGCAAAAGCAGTAACTGATTTGAGAATAACGGTTTCCCAAATCATATCCTACCACCACTTTGTCACTATTCACTTTTTCAAGAAAATCTAATTTCCCGTTTAGCAAAGTTTCTGTTTCCTTTCTGTCCTATAGTAGCCGGAACAATCTTTCACTCATATAACCTTTATAGTAATATTCCTCCAACAAATGATCCACCGTGGTGTAATCCTGCAAGGTATTTCCGATTACCATATCGTTAATCATATAAAATTTGCCGTCACTGGCCATAGACTCAATATCACTTTTTTGGATGTTTCCGCTTTCCGTCAACTGTTCCTGTCCGTTTTGCTCTTCCACAATATAATATTGCAGACTTTCGCCAAAGAACAGCGGAAATGCCATAAAATACACACCGCCATACACATGGCGCATTTCTTCTGTCACATACTGGGGCTCCTCATTGCCTTCCCCTTCAATGACATAATGAATAATGGCTTTTGCACCCGGATGGGCACGATATTCCACAATGGTTTTGTCCATGATTTTGCCCATCATAAGTTCATTGTCACAATACTCCTTCAAAAATTTCAGATAAATTCCGCCATAAACCATTTCCACCGCAAACTGTTCCAATACCGGCATCATGTCTTCCCCTTTCTCATGGGGATTTTCCGCATAATACTTAAGGATAGCCAATTTTGACACCTGCGGAAGCACGCCGTCCCTTTGGTAATTGTAAAACATTTTCTCAAAGACATAACCTTCCGTGATTTTATCTTTAACAAAATAGTCATACGCACACTGGGATAAAAATGCCGCCTCCACTTCCGGGTCTGCATCATTTCTGATGTAAGAATCAAATATCTGCATTTTTTCTCCCACGAACGCCCCGCTGTAAAGGGACTGTATCAAAATGCGCTCACACAAGGCGCGGGTATCTATCTGTAATTCCACAGAGGCTTTCCATATATCCCGAAGTTCCCGGGTCATTCCCTGATAATAATATCCAAGATAGGTCAAAGTCCTCTGGTCATATTTCCCTTTGCGGAAAATAAAACTCAAAATGCCTGTCATCACAGGGTCCTGTTCCATCTGATTTTGCTGCAACAGCAAACTGCAAAGACGAAGAAGCACCTTAGGCTCCACATGATAATGCCCGAAACGCTGTACCATATCGTAAGCCTGCTGCAATTTTCCCCGTACAATCAGATATTTTAAAATTTCTCCCTGACCTTTTCCCGAAATTTGACCATAATTTACCCATTCCAGATGGGCATCCAACTCATCCATCAGGTCATTTTCATAATAATAATGCATCAGTTTCATGGCGATTTCATTTTTGAAACTTTCCTGAAGGGATTCATCTTCCAAAAGATACCGGAATCTGTCTGCATTATCCGCCGTTACCTCTGTCAAATCTTTCCCATTCATGCACATATACACATTGTAGCCGGTAATATTTCCCACAAGGGGCGCAATATCTTTTGCTACTTTGCCGGGCAGCATCATTTTTTCAGTAATGTAAGGAACACTGCTGCTGTAGCGGTTTTGTTCCCTATCCTCCAAAAGAACGGTATAGTCACTTCCAAACAAAGGCACATAAGCCTTGCCGTCCACCACAGGATAAATATGTTCTTTTCCTGCCATGGGCTGATATACTATTACCTGCCTGATGCCTTCCCGCTCTGTTTTTATCTGGTGCATAAACAAAAGCCTGCCCAGACTGTTTGCCACTTCCCCATTAATCATGCGGGGAACCAGCACATTCCGGTATAAATACGCCAAATCCTTATTGATGCGTTGCTTACAAATCTGGTCTGTCACAAACTGCTCAATAATGTTCCTGTAATTTTCGTATAATTCTGGATAATTTTCGCGGTTTTTGTGGACGTTGGCATAAAGATACGCACTCCGCTCATAGTCCAGACTATTCTGATATGAAAAGTACATCATAATAATTTTGGGCAAAGGCTCTGCAGAGTTTAAATCCACAGACATCATATAATATTCATACAACCTGGTAATACGTAAGTTACGCTCCACCCCTTTTGCATACCAAGGAAAATACTCTGCGCCCACTTTGCTGCCGCGTATCAACATGGCGCAAATCTCATTCAGCACATTATCTTCCCCGCCAAACTCATAACAAGCCTTCAAAAAGCGGTAAATCACACCGGAAAATTCCCGGTTCTTACTTATCAGATACACTGCCTGGTCAATCATCTCCCTGCCAAGCCATTCTTTTTTGGCAGCATAGAGAAGTAACTGCTTTTCAAATTCACCCAGTTTCATAAGAAGAGCAGGATTGCTATGTATCAGTGACAAGGCTTCAATGTAGAGCACCGGGCTGGTACATCCTCTTTCAAACTGCTCCTCCAAAAAGAGCAGTTTTTTTGCTGCACTTTTCCCGTATTCTTCCGACAAATACAAAAGAAGCCAGGCGATTCTCCACTCTTCCCTGTTTTTCTTATATATTTTTTCCACTTGGGATGTCACTTTATTTACATAGTTTTCATCCCTGCTAATCAAGGTAGACAAATACAAACAATAGGCCCACAGTACAGGCTCCTCTTCCCGTTCACATTCCAGCACGTCCTGCACCTGCTCCAAAATCCAAGCCGCTTCATTGTCCCTCTCCTGGGTAATGAGCATATGCGCCTGAAACAGTTTGCCTGCCATATCATTGTCTTCCATATCAGACATGCGTTCCACCAGTCTGCCTGTCTCTTTCAACCAAGTACCGGTGCTGATTTTTTTCATGCGGAAGGCCTGATAATACTCCATGAGTTGCACGGTTATCCGCCGTTTTTCCACACTGTACCTGCTTTGGCGGGAAGACATCCCCTTATATACGGTTACGGGAACCACAATCCGGTCATAAGCATTTTGCAAAATAACACTGCCAAGGTTTTTTCCTTCGTGTAAAAGTCCACCGTCTATGTACACCGGCAGTTTGCAATTATTCCCCAGAAAGTCATCATCTGTCAAAAAGTCCTTTTCGGTATACAAAAAGTCCCCTTCCGTCAGCACTTCCAAATTGACATAGCCCCAACCGTTTTTCACTATATCCATGTGATAAACCGCAATTTCCTCGGGGGCATCCAGACGTACTTCCGCTTCTTCCGTAAGGTACTCTATTTTTTGCTTTTTATTTACACTAATCAGGAACTCTTCCATATTCTGGCGGTTACCCGGACATGCGGAAAGTCCCTCATAAATTTGCCGGTATTGTATTTCCGAACCTTTTAAAATCTTCCAAAAATCCGGTGAATAGAACAATTTCAGCGCCTCGTCCGGATAACCTTTCGCAAGGTTCGCAAAATGGAATAAGTTTTTTACACTTCCCAGAGAGGACTCTATCTGTGTATATCCCATACTTACTATAAAGGGTAGATAATATTCACCCTGATTACTGATTACACAAAATTCACCCTTTACCACTTCCCCTTCTCTCAGGCTTTCCCCATGAAAATAAAAACCGATTTCTTCCCCGTTACCTACGAAAGAATCAGTCAGACACTCCATCCTCATATCGGTGGAGTACACCCGGCCTTCCAGCATCTTTCCTTCGTCGCCGTATATGCCAAAAGAACCTTCTGCATCCTCACCGGGGCTTAGGGCTATTTCTATTTTTGAGCATGAAAAATCAAGAGAACCGTTATCATAATCAAAGTTCCCCTCCAATATCTGATCAATCACTCTTCTCATCACGCTCACCACACCTTACATTTGCACTTTGGTGCCTTTATGCGCACCATAAATATTATAACATTTCTATATGATATAAGGCAATTAGAAAATAGTACTCTTCTACTTTTTGCCCCCTAAAAAATTTTTTTAAAAATAGTGTTGACATTTTCCCTTGATGGTGTATTATTGTATTAAGAGCGTAATACAGCAATACAAGAAGGAGGTACATTATGGCTTGGATATTAGATTCCGACAGACCCATATACGCTCAGTTAGTTGAGCGTATTCAAATGCAAATTGTTTCCGGTCATTATCCGCCCGGTGCAAAATTGCCCAGTGTCCGCGAATTAGCCGCCGAGGCCGCGGTAAACCCAAATACCATGCAGAAAGCATTCTCAGAACTGGAACGAAGCGGATTAATTATTACCCAGCGCACCAACGGGCGCATTGTAACGGAGGACACCGAAATGATTAATAACATCAGACAGAGTCTTGCAAAAGAACATTTGGACTTATTTATCGCCAAAATGTTAGAACTCGGTTTCACAAAAGAACAGATTATTGCATTTATTGAAAAAGCAGTACAGGAGGGGTAACTATGAATAATCTTGTTGAAATTCAAGGCTTGGTTAAAGCCTACGATGCCCGCACAATCGCCGTAAACAACTTAACCCTGACTATTCCCCAAGGAAAAATCATCGGTCTGCTTGGTCCTAACGGCAGCGGCAAAACCACATTGATTAAAATGATAAACGGACTTTTGGCTCCCACTCAGGGAAGCGTCCGCATCCGGGGCATGGAGCCCGGTCCCGAAACAAAGGCTCTGATTTCTTATTTGCCGGAGCGCACTTATCTGGAAAACGGTTCTACCGTTCAGAGTATCGTAGAATTTTTTGCAGACTTTTATGCAGACTTTTCTACTGAAAAGGCATATTCCATGCTGGCAGCCTTGAACATCGACCCGAAAGCAAGACTGAAAACCTTATCCAAAGGTACCAAAGAAAAAGTACAACTGATTCTGGTTATGAGCCGCAATGCGCAGTTGTATATTTTGGATGAACCTATCGCCGGTGTTGACCCTGCTGCAAGAGATTATATTTTAAAAACCATTATTAACAATTACAATCCCGAAGGAACCATTTTACTGTCCACACATTTAATTACCGATATTGAAAATGTTTTGGACGAAGTTATTTTCCTTCGCTACGGACAACTGGTTCTCCAGACTTCCGTAGATGAAATCCGTGAAAAACACGGCAAATCCGTAGACGCATTTTTTAGGGAGGTATTCGCATGTTAGGAAAATTATTAAAACACGAATGGCGTTCCACTTGGAAACTGCCAACCGCACTCTCTGCTTTTACTATACTTATGACACTCCTTGGGGCACTTTCATTCAAAATGCCCATGTGGCAAAAACTGGTTGGAAATAATCCCAGTTCCGTGACTTTTGTTGATTTAGTGGCTGTGGCAATCCTGATTACCTACTTTATTACTATCGTTGTCAGTGCCTATGCCATCATGATTTACTTCTCCGTCCGTTTCTACAAAAATTTGTATACAGACGAAGGTTATCTGATGCATACACTACCCACCACACCCAGAAATCTGATTTTCAGCAAAACAGTAATCAGTTCTTTTTGGAATGTTATCTCCACTACTTTGATGATGGCTTCCATGTTCTGGCTGTTTGATGTTTTCATGAAAACCCTGCTCACTGAGGCCGAATGGAAAGAAGTTTCCGCAGCCTTTGCCGGAATCTCTCCCTCAATTAACGAAATCTTCATTGAATACAGCGGTGTTTCCGTAGTTTTTGCCATCTTTGCCTACATCCTGACTTTGCTGGTAGGCAGCATCTACGGCATGTTACTGATTTACCTTTGCATTTGTATCGGTCAACTGTTCCGCAAACACAAAGTGGCCGCAGCTATTATTGCCTACCTGGTAGTAACCACTATCATCCAGACCATCACTTCCGTGGCAGTACTTCCTGCTACCTTTAACATGATGTTTAAAATGGAGGCCATGTCCGAAAGCCTTCTGATTGCTTCTCCCATGGAAGCCCTGGTTGCACCTTTTGCTACAATGATGCCTGTGATATATATCAGTTTGGCTCTTTCTGCAATATTAAGTATCGCAGCCTTCTTTGCCTGTGAATATATCACAAAACGGAAATTGAATCTGGACTAATCAAATAGTACAAGACCTCTGCATATATTACCTTAAGTAAATATGCAGAGGTCTTTTTATGCCCCAAAATGAATTACATGCCTCACAAACCGGAAACGACACCGGTGTTTTGCGCATTAACGTTATCTCGGCTCTGGGAATGATTCCCGTAGCCGGCGCCACTATTACCATCGCCGACACTGCAAATCCCACCGAAATCATTGCCACTTTAACAACCGACGAATCCGGTCTGACAGAGGATATCCGGCTTTCCACACCGCCCTTAGCCCTTTCTTTGACCCCTTCTGACATACAGCCCTATGCGGAGTACAACATTGAAGTCGTGGCGGAAGGTTATGAACCGGTGCAAATTTTCGGTTCCCAACTTCTTGCCAATGAATTCTCTTTCCAGTCCGTCCGCATGAACCCTTTGGAAATCACGGAAGAAGACGAAAAAATTGTTGTCATCCCACCTCACACACTGTTTGGGGATTTCCCGCCTAAAATTCCCGAAGCGGAAATCAAACCCTTGCCCGAAAGCGGCGAAATCGTTTTAAGCCGGGTAGTAATCCCCGAATATATCATCGTCCACGACGGCGTTCCCAGCGACCGCAGCGCCCCCAATTACTGGGTAAAATACACGGACTACATCAAGAATGTGGCATCCTCCGAAATCTATTCCACCTGGCCAGAAGCCACCATTTACGCAAACATATTGGCCATTATGTCCTTTACTTTGAATAGGGTGTTTACGGAGTGGTACCATCGTATCCATTGATTCATTGTTGTAGAAATCTCATTCTTAACAAATTGATTATACATATGACAGATGCATACAGAAAGGATGAAATATACTATGAATAGTACCGTTATTACTATATATCAGAACAATAATTCAAGAGGGCATGCGAACAATCCTAATGGCTTCACAACAGAATTCAATATCAAAAATGGAGATACTCATACTTTAGCCAAAGCAGTTCAATATGACAACTGTCCTGGTTTATACAAAAATGGGTATCGTAAAAGTGAAAATTTCATCAAAGCAAACTGTATCCTTGCAGATATTGATAATACACACAGTGAAAATCCTTCCGATTGGATTACACATGATGATGTAATCAACGCTTTACCTAATGTATCATTTTACTACTATCCTAGCAGAAACCATTTAAAAGAAAAGAACGGACAAGCACCACGTCCAAAAGAACACTATATTTTTCCAACATATACGATTCACGATGTGCATACATACACAAACACGATGAAAACTTTAATAAGAATGTTTCCACAATTGCATTTTGACACAGCGGTAAGCGGTGGGGCACAGTTAAATTTTGGTGTGGAAAATCCAACTGTTAGTTATGTGAATGGTACAATAGATTTGTCTGAATTTATAAAACAACATAACAATTCGGATGTTAATACTGAATCAAATATGGACATAATCCCCCAAGGTAACAGGAATAATACTATGTTCAAATATGCACTAAAAATTTTGTCTGAGTATGGAGATTCCAATGTATCTCAATCTGCTTACATGAGAGAATCCCAAAAATGTAATCCGCCATTGGACGATAGCGAACTGTCCGCTATATGGAACAGTGCACTTTCATATTACCACAAAAATGCTCACTCTCGTTACAATTATAGTGGACACAGTACGAACTGGGTCATCCCGCCCCAAAACCCTATTGCAGTGCAAAAATTATATGAGCCAGAGAAAAAGGACAGAAAGTTCAACATTGCAACCGCAAAACTCATACTAAAAGCCATCAACGTTTCCATAAAACTTAACGATATGAATAGGCACGTTGAAGTTTTGGGGCTTCCTGATAAATATGCGAAAGATGATGCCTATAACATACTCATCACAATCGTTTCTGATATTGCAAATGATATGTGCTATAAAAGGTCAACTTCCCAAGTCGTCCAAGAAGTTTTAAACGTTATAGCAAACGAAAATCACTATCATCCTGTTCTATCTCTTCTTCATCAGAAAAAATGGGACAAGATAGACCGCTTGGAAGAAATATATAACATGCTAGGGATTTCTGATCGTTTTTATAAAGTACTTATTCAAAAATGGGCTATACAAACAATTGCTCTGTTGTTCAATTCTGAAAGCAATCCAATTACACCCGAAGGTGTATTAGTTTTACAAGGAAAGCAGGGGGTCGGAAAAACACAATTTTTCAGTCATCTGGCAATCAAAGAAAACTTTTTTAAAGGTGGGGCAACATTGGATATGTCAAACAAAGATAGTCTGATGTCTGCAACAAAGATATGGATATGTGAACTTGGAGAAATAGATAGCACTACTAAAAAAGAACAATCCGCCCTAAAAGCATTTTTGACCGAAAAAACCGACCGTTTCAGAGAACCATATGCTCGTTGTGAAACTATACGACCACGTCGTACTTCATTTTGTGGTACAGTAAATCCGAAAGGATACTTGCGAGACGAAACTGGAAATCGTCGCTACTGGACAATTCCTATTGACAAAATAAATCTCAAAAAAATATTTGAGTATGACCAAGAATGGTACACACAGTTTTGGCGTCAAATCCTCGTAATATATCAAAGTAACCCAACCGGTTATCTGCTAACAGCCGAGGAAAAAGATTTTATAAACAAAAACAATAGCAACTATGAACTAGATGTATTTGGTCAAGATGAATTTATGACTACCTTTAATCTCACTTCATCAAGAACAGAATGGACATATAAAACTGCTGCTCAAATAGCAAATATTTTGAGCGAAAAATTTAAAAACCTCAAAATAACCAGTGTCCAAGTGGGAAAAATACTAAATCAAATTGAACAACGAGAAAACATTCAATTTGAAAGGAAAATCATTCACGGGAAACGGCTCATATTATGTCCTCCTATTTCAGAAAATAACAATATCTATCAATCAACGCCTATTGTTCCATATGTACCTCTTACGGAGCCTTTTGTACCAAACAACGCAGGACTTAACTTGTACGAAAATCAAAATGAGGTTGTTAATTTTTAGGTGTAAGGTGTAAGTACTTTTATATATAATTGATAAAAAATAACATTATTATATAGTTTTCTCAATAAGTAACTTTACTCCACCCACACTCTTCATAAAGCAAAAGCCACCACTGTCAAACTCAGCGGTGGCTTTTATCGTCAAACCTCACAGAATTACATTACTCCTTTGTTTTTCCAACCATTAAATACTCACAGTCACCTATTGTAAACACAAAATTCCCCCTTGGCTCTGTGTTATAAAATATCTCTAGACCTTGTAATTCCTCAATAGTATTCAATAAGTCTAAAACTTCATCAGCAGTAAAAGTCATTTGTGCACACTGCCCTAATAATGTATCTATATATTGATTGGCTTCCATTGATGCTTTAATCATTCTTCTCATTCTTGTTTACTCCTAATAATAATATCAAGTACAACAGTTCTTATGATTTAATTCATTTCAGTTAAATGTTTTTCTTGTCACATCATTTAATGACAGTTTCAAAAAATACGTGCCTTGAAAAAACAAACCACAAGAATGTTTTTTCTTTTCAATTATATTTAAGGTTTGGTGTAAATCTTAACATTATATATGTTTGCCTTTCAAATCTGGGTGAGATGAAAGTTTCTTTTCCAAGAGGTAATATTCTTCCATAAACACTCAAAATAAAAAGATGAACCAAATATCACATAATAACTGATTTGGCTCATCTTTAAATTTAAATATTATAATCTATTGAAACTATACATTCTCTATCCCTAAAAGAACTTTTACTGCATGTTGCATGGATGTTCTTGTCCTATATTCCTTGATAACGCTCTTCTCCTCTGCTGTCAATTCATCATCTGCCAACCTAATACCAAGCAACTCACTCGCCGAAACATTTAACGCTTCACAAATGTCAGCAATCATATCTGCTGGAGGATTATTTGCACCTTGCTCCCAGTTTGATATTCTACTGCTGCCTTCTACTCCAATTTTTTTTGCAAGTTGCGATTGAGTCAATCCGCTCTTCTCTCTGTACTTTCGTATATTGCCTCCAACTTTGCCTTCCATGTTTTTGTCTTTCATCACATCACCACCTTATTGCTTAAGTATACTCAAAATTCTGAAATATAGCAATCAAAATACAGATATTCTGGTTTTTTCTATTGACTTTACAGATATTCTGTCTTACCATCGAAGTAAATACAGAAATTCTGCACGAAAGGAGTGGTTTTGTGCACGTATACGAAAAAGTGCGTGCTTATATCGAGCAACAAGGCTATAAGCAAATTGTAATAGCAAATAAGGCTGGCATACCTCCAACAACATTTAATGCCATCATGAACGGGAAAAGAACAATGTATGCCGATGATTTGCGAGCCATTTGTTTGGCATTAAATGTCAGTCCTGAATTATTTATAGAAGTGCCGAAAAAAGTCGAATTATAGAAAGGGGGATTCACTCAAAATATTAAAGTACTTATAAATACTGTCTTATTTATAACAAAACAAAACTTCATAACTGTGCAAACAAAAATATGAAATATCAGAAAGGGAAAAAATATGGATAATTTTTATACAGACGCTGTTATTGCGAACATTAGAAACAGATTGAATTCCGACCACTTTGTACCGATATATGGGGGAAGCACATTCATGGAATGGGAACAGCGCGATAAAGTAAATGAATTAGAACTCCCCTATATACTTGTTAAAGACTCTATTGACTTCACTTTTGACCGCAAAGCATATCAAACCGTCAATAAAGAAGGGAATATTATTATACGACAATTCAGTACAGATATTATCCCCTTTAATCTCGAATTAAGAATGGAGATACATGCAAAATCTCAAGCACAATGTGATGAGTTAACAAACTGCTTATTAGAATTGTACACTTCCCCCCAAGAGTTTATCGTCACCTTGCCCATGCACGAAAATGAAGAATTCCATTTTAGCATTCATTATGATAAAGAAACCAGTGATAGCAAACAAAAAATTAGAGAGTTTAGAAATAAGCGTGTTATACAAGATGATAATATATGCATAAGTGAATTATGTTTTTACAGTATTCCTTGTGTATATTTCAATAACGAAGAAAACCGTGTTGATGTATCCAACAATCGTAGACTACAAATCAATTTATTGAAACTAGCTACATTCTACGGAGAATGTTCAAAAAAATTATATGATTTAGACCTCACAAATTATACATGTTTAACACAAAACGGATCTTTATTCAATTTTCTGCTTCCTCAAGATTTAAAAACACTAAAAAATTGTTATCAAAAAAATTTACCTCTTGATAAAGACTTATTTACAAAGGTGTTCAGTAAAATAATCGAATTTTATCCAAACATATATGATAAAGCCGTTCAAAGATGGTCTAAAAGGCAAGTCTGGGAAGACACAAGAAACTATTCTAAACTGTTTGACCAAAAGTGTAATGGAATATGCACATTTTTGAATATACATTTTGAAGAACTAAAGGTTGTTTCGCCATCTTCTCCCGAAAACCTGCGTGCTTATATAGAATTGATGCAAACCGACAAAAACATGTCATTATCAGAAGCAATTGCAACTATAGAAGAAGAGATAATCGAGGAACGAATGAATGTAGAGATTGATACGTCAAACAGTGGTGGCGGAATTCTCAGCGGATTAGCCCATCAAGCAATTGAAAGTCACAACATAAAAAATCATGCAGGCGATAGAACCAGACGTGATTTAATAGGGCTTTCCGGTTGTGCAAAAACACAAGGCGGCACTTGCTCAACTTGCAATCTACGTTTTAGTTGCTCAAGATATTTTTAAACAATTCTTACACAAAAACAAACATCAATAAGGAGGTGAACTATAATGGCGGTACAGAAACTATATCGTATTCAGCATTCACATGGTACAACCCACATCTATGCATATAACGAATATGATGCGGCTCAACAGTTCCAAAAAAAATATCCTAACTATAGGATAAAAAGTATTGAAGAAGCATAATAACTATCGTCGCTCACATTGTATAAAAACAAACATCTCTTTTCATTTATTTTTATCAACAAAGATTTGCAGGCATAATCGCTTATGGTTATGCCTGTTTTTCATATAAAAATATAAAAGAAACAGTTTACGACCTTTCCTTTATATCATATAATATGCAATCACACACGGAAAAAGGAAAGGAAGTCTATATGATATACGGATATGCAAGGTGTTCTACCAATGAAAAACTCCAAGACATAAACAGGCAAGTACGAGAACTAAAATTCAGTGGCGCTTGCGATACTTCTATTTATTTAGAATATGAAAGCGGAACAAATACAAATCGTGCCGAATTAAACAAGTTGCTTGGCATCGTACAAAAAGGTGACACTATCGTAGCCACGGAAGTAAGCCGAATCACACGTAGTACAAAACAACTATGCGACATCCTAGAATTAGCAAAGTCCAAGCAAATCAAATTGATACTAGGCACTTTTGTTGTCGAT
This sequence comes from Lachnospiraceae bacterium, assembly GCA_017468395.1. GTDB lineage: Bacteria > Bacillota > Clostridia > Lachnospirales > Lachnospiraceae > Acetatifactor. The sequence goes on from JAFUIR010000015.1 coordinate 142,726, forward strand.
TGTTCAACAGAACTAGACCCTATGACAGAGGGTATGCTTAAAATGATGGGCGTTTTCAGCGAACTTGAAAGAAACATAATAAGCCAACGCGTAAAAAGCGGTATGCAAAACGCACAAAGTAAAGGCAAAAGCATTGGACGCCCCAAAACAAACACTGATACCATTCCTGCTATTTTCTACAAACACTATCCCAAATACAAGTCTGGACTAATCAATAAGAAAGAGTTTTCACGACTCTGTTCCCTCTCCTACCCCACCATCTATAAATACATAAATTTGGTTGAGGAAAAATAATATGAAAGTACTAATCACCTCAGCATTTATTTTTATAAAGAATTTCACACATTTTTTGCTTCCACCCCTTTTTTACTCTTGTTAAAATGCACAATTTTTCAGGTTCCTTTTTGTTGCTTCTGCTATTTTTTATTAGGTTTACTATTTTTAGCCGTTTTTTGCAATTTTTTTAGTTTGTTCTGCATTTTTTCAACATTATATATGGGTACCAACTCAAGGAGGTATCTATATATGTATGACACAAGTTGATTTTTACGAAACACAAAAGCGGAACATTTCAGACTGTCTTTCTCCGTGCATTCTATATGCAAAATCTAAAGGCATCTAAATTTTGACTGAAAGACAAAGGATAAATGTGCCATGAAAAAAACTGTACATACAAATGAATACGACAGAAATCAAACCAATAGAATGATTCTAAGAATACCTAGTATGGATTCCTATATGAATAATATCGAAAGTACAACTCCTTCACAAAAGATGAATGTTGTTATACAGTTTCCCGAAACTTCTGAAACTTCTGATTACATCATTGATGAAGTAAAAGTTATTTTACTTGAGATATTTCAAAAAAATATGAAAGAACAATACAAAGGAGACAAATTATGAAACAAACAAACACTGATAAAAAAATAGCACGTATTCTTCTGCGTGTAAGTTCCAATCAGCAATTAGATGCTGACGGGGATTTATCTACTCAAAGGCAAATTATTCTTGAACACATCAAACAACACGATGGTTGGATACTAGATGAAAAAGAATACTTTGAGGGTGGTGTCAGCGGATATAAGAATTCTGTTGCTGACAGAGATGTCCTTCAAGAAGCATTGCAAGACGCAAAAAACAATGAATATGACATTCTTGTAGTGTACAAAGATGACCGTCTCGGTAGAAGAACGCTTGAAGTTCCTACTTACATACTCGAACTAAAACAAGCGGGTGTAGATATATATACCGTAAAAGACGGCTGGATATCTCCAAAAGGAGACGACACCTTTGCCATGGTAACTCTTGTAATGCGATATGCAAACGCAGAAAAAAGTAGCAGAGATACTGGCATGAGAGTAAAAGATACTGCCAAACAACTAGTTAAGAAAGGGAAATTCATGGGCGGCAAAGCCCCCTACGGGTACGAGTTAGTCTATTCGGGCGAAACAAGCAAACACGGAAGACTACTTAAACATCCTGTTATCATCCCCGAACAGGCCGAGGTTGTAAAGCATATTTTCCATTTATCTTATCATCAAGAATTTGGTTCATCTAAGATAGCCAGAATATTAAACAACGACGAAGCATACAAAAACATGGCTCCCAATGATGTGTGGAGAGGTGGAACTATAACCAGTATTCTCACCAATCCGCTCTATGCAGGATATACATCATACAATCGTAGAGAGCGAATCGGTGACAGAACTAACCGTTTAGACCACTCACAATGGATTCTTTCTGAGACCCCTAACCCAGCATTAGTAATAGTCCCCGAAGAACTTTGGCAAAAGGCACAGGAAAAAAGACTATTAAGGAAAGCGAAATATACCAAGTCCTTATCCAATCAAAATGTAACTGTGATTTCTCGTAACGATGGCATGCTTTCTCTTGTTGATGTCATACACTGTGGTTATTGTGGCAGAAAAATGACAAACGGCACCAAATACAACTACTGGACTATTAAAGGTACTGGCGAACGACGTACTAGTAAAATTCCTACATACCGTTGTCCAAATGCATGGCAAGGAATTCCCCACGAAAAAAGCAAATCGCCTAGGGCGGACGAAATTGAACCCATCATATATTCTTCCATTGCCGAATACATGGAAAAACTACAAAGCAGAGAAGATGCTTTTAATCAAATCATTATGAACAATATTGCAGAAAAGAAACAACTGGAAACTGTTATACAATCAGAAATCAAAAAGCTCGAAAAAATACAACACCACATTTTTGTCATGGAAGATAAAATTCCAGAAGCGATTACTGGCGAGTATGCTCTTACTATCGACGAACTCAAAAGGCAAATTGATAGATATAAGGAAAAGGAATATGAACAAGAACAACTTATCTTACAGAAAAAAGAAGAACTTCAGAATGCAATTATATCAATTGCCGATTGGGAAGAAGTCAAAACAAATATCCCCACATGGCATGATATGCTTTTAAATGCCGATAATACAACCAAGCGAGTATTGGTAAACAAACTAATAGAACGAATAGATATAACCGACGAAACCGTTGTAATACGGTTTAAAATCAATTTGAATGATTTTTTTCCTCAAACCCGAATCAGTGATGGCTTCGAGGTACAGAAACCAAGGCTATGATTTCACCATCACTTCCAGCACCGCCTACGACCAAAAATGGATTTACGGCAGAAACACCTACGAAAACATTGACGTATTAGTGGACAGTATTTTCAACAACTACCTGGCACGCCCCGGTGTGCGCCAGCCCATCTTTACTTCCTACTGCGACGGCAACCGCACCTCCTGCGACGGCTTAAGTCAGTGGGGCTCCAAATACCTTGGCGATGAGGGTTATTCCGCCATTGAAATCATCCGCTATTACTACGGCAATGATATGTATATCGCCACTGCGGAGCAGATTTCCGGCGTTCCCTCCTCCTTCCCCGGCTACAATTTAACTGTTGGAGCCTCCGGAGACAAAGTGCGCCAAATGCAGCAGCAGTTAAACCGCATCGCAGAAAACTATCCTGCCATTCCTTCTCTTATAGCAGATGGAATTTATGGTTCACGGACAGCCGAAAGTGTGCGTACATTCCAGCGGATTTTCGGTCTCCCCGTTACCGGCGTTGTAGATTTTGCCACCTGGTATGCCATTTCCCGCATTTATGTAGGTGTCAGCAGAATTGCGGAACCGGGCTAAAAAAATCCCTATCCGTTTATTTGCTGTAAAGAGTACAACTGTCATAGAACTTAGCGAAATAACCAAAATAAGGGCGACTTGCCACCGCATCGGAGCCCGTTTTTGGTTATTTTTGCTAATTCTATGGCGACATGTACATCAATAGCAAATAAACAGATAGGAAGTTTTAGAAACTTCTCAGTTTATCCTGACTGTCATCATCCGTCTTTTCAATTTTTACAATTTCCACATCATATCCTGCACCGGCACTTATTTCCACATGGACCCGGTCGCCTTCTTTGTGACCAAGAAGCGCCTTCCCAAGGGGAGAGACGTTGCTGATAAGCCCCTCCAAGGAGTTACCCCTGACAGTGGTCACTATGCGGTAGACCTCCACCGCGCCATCCTCTACGAATTTCACGGTTACCGTATTGTTTATCCCTACTTCATCGTCCTTGGAATCGTCCGAAATCACCTCTGCGGTTCGGATCATCCTCTCAAGATAGCGGATACGGCTTTCATTCCGGTTTTTTGCTTTTTTAGCCGCATAATATTCAAAGTTTTCGCTCAAATCGCCATGGGACCTTGCTTCTTTTACATCCTCCAAAAGTCGCGGCCGTTCCACCAGTTTGCGGTGCTCGATTTCTTCCTCCATCTTTTTGATGTCGCTGGCTGTCAGTTGATTATTCATATCCTGTTCCTTTAATCCTCTTTGGCAAGAAGCATCATTATATCATTGCTTCTCGCAATAAATTTAGTCATATCCTCTGCACTTAAAGGTGCATGCTGAATTTTTGCCAAATCATAAAGCTGCTCACAAATCATCTGCACATTTTCGCTCTCCTGATGGCTGGTCACATACTCTACCAGCGGATGATTTGCATTCAGTACCAAAGTCTCTCCCTCAGCACCGAACATTCCCATGTCCATTCCGTTTCCTGCATACATTTTCATCATGTCCTGCATGCGGCGGCTTTCTTCGGAAAGAGTAATCATTGCAGAAATTTTCTTATTTTTCAGTTTTTCCACTTTTACCTGAAGTTTTTCTTTTTTCAGGGTCTTTTTCATGATTTCGGAAATGGCTGCAGCCTGCTCTTCCATTTCTTTCTCTGCTTTTTTGGATGTTTTTGCCTTGAAAACATCTGTCAAATCCGCATCAATTCTTTGGAACTTGATACCCTCGTTTTTTGCCTCCAACTGGGAAATGAAAGGCTGGTCAATGCTGTGAGTCAGCACCACTGCATCCATTTTTGCAGACTTAAACATATTCACATATTGGCTCTGCTGCTGCAAATCAGTTGCATAATAGATGGTTTTTTCGCTCTTTTCCTGCTCTGCATCTTCCTCGGCACCTGCATCCACTACCTGCGCTTCCACTTTATTACCGCTTTCGTCCGTAGCACTCTCTTCGGACACTTCATCAGGGTCAACCTTATTTACTTCCAGACACTCCGGCAAAGTCATGTAATTGCCGTCCAGATTTTTGAACAAAATATAATCTGTCATCTTCTCACAGAATTTATCATCTTTCAGACAGCCATATTTAATAAAAGGACTGATATCATCCCAGTATTTCTCGTACTCTTCCTTCTCTGTCTTGCAAAGGCCGGACAATTTATCTGCCACTTTCTTGGTAATATAATCAGAGATTTTCTTTACAAATCCATCGTTTTGAAGGGCGCTTCTGGAAACGTTCAAAGGCAAATCAGGACAGTCAATGACGCCCTTTAAGAGCATCAAAAATTCAGGGATTACCTCTTTAATGTTATCTGCAATAAACACCTGATTGTTGTAAAGTTTAATCACACCTTCAATGGACTCATACTCCATATTAATCTTAGGGAAATACAAAATACCTTTTAAATTAAAAGGATAGTCCATATTCAAGTGAATCCAAAACAGAGGCTCTTTATAATCCTGAAATACCTTGCGGTAAAACTCCAAATACTCTTCCCTTGTACACTCGCTGGGATTCTTGGTCCAAAGAGGTTTAGTTTCGTTCAAAACCTCAGGCTCTTTTTCCTCTCCTGCCTTGGAAAGATAAATTTCCGTAGGCATAAAGGAACAATACTTTTTAATTACCTCTCTTGCTTTATATTCATTGCAAAATTCCAGACAATCTTCGTTCAAAAACAGGGTAATGGTAGTTCCCACTTCCGCTTTTTCCCCATCTTCCATGGAAAATTCCGTGCCACCGTCACATTCCCAATGAACGGCCTTTGCGCCATCCTTATAGGAAAGTGTATCAATGTGCACCTCATCTGCCACCATAAATGCAGAATAAAATCCCAAACCGAAATGACCGATAATCTGGTCGGAATTACTCTTGTCTTTATATTTTTCAATAAAGTCCGTAGCACCGGAAAAAGCAATCTGATTGATATACTCTTCCACCTCGTCTGCGGTCATACCAAGACCATTATCTTTGAAAGTTAAAGTCTTTTCTTCCGGGTTTACAATAACGTCTACTCTTCCGTTAAATCCCTCCGGCAGAGTGTATTCACCCATCATGTCCAGTTTTTTCAATTTCGTAATGGCATCGCAGCCGTTGGAAATCAATTCTCTGTAAAAAATATCATGGTCGGAATACAACCACTTTTTAATAATGGGAAAAATATTTTCGCTGTTAATAGATAAACTACCTTTTTTCACTGACATCTAAAACACTTCCTTTTCTTTGATATATTTTTCATCTGATACTAAGTTTATCCCTGCCCCAAATAAAAGTCAATACAAAATTAGCACTCGTAGCGTGCGAGTGCTAATAATTCTTCCCAAATCCGCTCCAGAAGCGGTTTTGAGCATTTCTAAACTTTTTCTAAACTGAAATTTTTCTCCTAAGGCATGGAACTTTCCACAATAATTTCCGTTGCCCTTTCAGGATAAAGATCAGACTCAAAGTTAAAATAATTGGGATGATCCGGTACCAGTTCGTAATAAATATCCGAATATGCCGCAATTTGCGCATCCGTTTGCATAAAGCAGCGATATTTATGACCTATTTTTCTGGGACTTGTATCACAGTGATACCAACCATCTCCTACGTTTACCAAATTCCACCAGTGGTTCGTGTTCCCGCCGATTCTGGTAACACACATATTGGGAATCCCCACTCTGGTAAGCAATACTTCATAGGTTGCATAGTAAGCGTAACAGTCGCCTCTTTTGTCATGCAGTCCCTCGTAAGCGCCAGCAAGCAAACCTCTGTCACCGGCGCTGTAACTGTATTTAATCTGGTAATGGCACCAGTCCCACAGTACCTGCGCTTTCTCATAATCTGTCATATCTTCCGTAACAACAGATGCAATTACCGCATCCGCCAACTGATATATTTCTTCCTCTGTCACTTCCGGGGCATTTACCACTGTCACTACAATGGTCTGGGCAGTTTCATTGCCCGCCTCGTCCGTTGCTTTATAAACCACTTCGTAAGTTCCGATAGTGTTCAAATCCACTTCCGATGTGTCGATTTCCAGCGTGCATGAACCTCTGTCATCGTTTACCGTCACATCCTTCTTATAAGATATGTTACTGCCCACTTCCACGGTTAAGTTTTTTACCCCTTCCAAAGTGGGTGCCGTCACGTCCGGTTCCAACACGACCGGCTCCGTCTCTATAGGCTCTGTCTCTACAGGTTTTGTCTCTATAGGCTCTATTTCTACAGACTCCGTTTCTACAGGGCTTGTTTCCGCCACATTCCGGGTCTCTTCTGTTCCCGTTTCTTGGGTTTCCTTTGAAACATCGGAACCTGCTTGTTCCTCCTGCGTGCCCAAGGCACCATTTTGCGCCATATTGGCCGTTTCTTCTGCGCCGCACGCCGTCATTCCTACCATTCCAACCAGCAATGCACCTGCAAGTACTTTTTTCCATCCGTTTATCTTCTGTCTTTTCATAATCCTGTCACTGTCCGCTTACAAAGAATGGGCTCTGTCCTCCACGTTTTTCTTGAAATTCTGCACTACATGGTCATATTCCTGCTCCATATATTTGGAGGTAATCAAAAAATCTGCAGTAGCCTTGTTATTTGCAATAGGAATATCATATACCTGCGCAATACGGAGAAGTGCTTTTACATCCGGGTCGTGGGGCTGGGCTGTCAAAGGGTCTGAGAAAAAGATAATAAAATCCACCCTGCCTTCTACAATTTTGGCACCAATCTGCTGGTCGCCTCCCAAAGGACCGCTGTTGTACCCACGCACGGGAAGTCCCGTTTTATCGGAGATCATCCTTGCCGTTGTCCCTGTTCCGCACAAAAAATGTTTTTTCAAAATTTCCTTATTATCATCGCACCATTTAATCAACTCAGGTTTCATATTATCATGCGCAATCAGCGCGATGTTTTTCTGTTTTCCGATGGTAAGTGTTATAAAATCCTCGCCCATTTTTGTTCCTCCGCTCTAAGAAAAATATTTATCGTATATATCAAAAAAGTTTGATGTGGTCACATTTTCATCATGGATAAACTCCACCTGCTGCCACAATTCATCATTCAATTTTCTCGTCAGGGTATTTACAAAAGCGTCATACTCCTGCCCGAAAACTTCCTTTTTCCGTTCTTCCACAATTTTTAACTTATTATTATCCGTTTCTTCCCGGTTAAAGGTATTCATACATTTGATGATATGGTAGCCGTTTCTGCTCTCCACAATACCGCTGATTTCACCATTTCCCAAATTAAAAGCCGCGCTTTCAAATGCCTGATCCATCTCCCCTTTACCAAAAGAATAAGTCAGCACTTCATCGTCACTATATTTTCCTGCCAGAGTTTCAAAACTCTGCTCACCGCTTGTAGCCAGTGCATGCACTTCTGCCGCCGTGGCATACGCGGTTTCCTTTGCATGCTCCGTAAATTCCACCTTCTGCCCTGTACCGTCTATAGTATATGTCTTTATCAAAATATGCTGTACGGTAATGGTTCTTGCTTCATCATCACTGATTTCCGGATTGATGTCCCTAATAATCTGTTTATATACTTTTTGCGCCAGTGCGTAGTCTTCATACAATCTTCTGACGTCCTCATGCTCAATGCCCATAAGCGCAATCTCCGTCTCGTTCAGAGATTGGAAATATTCATTTGCCGCCTGATCCGCCAACGCCAGTTCATATTCATCCAGCACCACTCCCTTGCTCTGCGCCAAAAGAGTCATACTTTTTACCTGCGCCATTCTGGCAAGCACAGTTTCTTTCACATTTTCTTCTAACGTCACACCGTCCAAATCTGTTTCCCAGATTTGCTGACCATACACATTTTCATACTGATTTTGGGTATTGGTCAGATAAATCATAATTTCCGGAAGGGTGCAGGAAACCTTTTCAATTTTAAAAACCTCATCTTTTTTAAACCCCGTCGTAAGTACCACAGTAGTGTCACCTTCGCCGCAAGCTGTCAGAAAAAGAAGCAGTGATGCAAAAATGCAGCACAGTTTTGTCCATATTTTCATTTTTGTTCTCATCTATAATTCATCCTTCCTCAAAAGGGAATACGCCTTTAGTATCATAACAGAAAACCTTATTTTCTACAAGAAAAAGAAATACCGTTAAAACAGTATTTCTTTCACTTTACTTCCCTGGCTGCTTCTCTCCACCACAATCTGATGGTCAATTCTCTCTCTCAATTCCTGCACGTGGGATATAATACCAATCATACGGTTCCGCTCCACCAGACCTTGCAAAGTCTCGCAGGCCTGGTCTAAGGATTCACTGTCCAGCGCTCCGAAGCCTTCGTCCACAAACAGCGCCTCGACTTTAATACCGCCGTTTAGTGCCTGAATCACATCGCTTAATCCCAGCGCCAATGCCAAAGATGCCTTGAAGGACTCTCCGCCGGACAAAGTCTTTACCGAACGCATCTTTCCCGTGTAGTAGTCCATCACTTCAATTTCCAGACTGTTTTTCGTCCTGCCATCGGAAGTTTCCTCCATACGGGACATTTCGTAACGTCCACCGGTCATATGGGAAAACCGCATATTGGCTGCCCGTAATATTTCGTCAAAATATCCGATGAGGACATATTGCTCAAAGACCATTCTCTTTTTATTATTTCCCGAAGCCAGATTGTCCAAATCTTTCACATAGCCATATTCTGTGCTGATTTTTTCCAATTTTTCCTGTTTTTCTTTTACACCGGACAAAGTTCCCTTAATCCTATCCGCCAGACTGCTTATTTTTTCCTGCCGAAGCCGGATTTCTTCTTTCTTTTCTTTGGCGTCCCCAAGGGCTTTCTCTACTTCCGTTTCATCTACCCTTGTAAGTCCCTTCACTTCCTGCTCCAAATGTTCTTTTAATGCAATAATTCCCGCCAATTCTTCACGGTACTTTTGTTCCCTGCGCTCCATTTGGCTGCGCTCCGTTTCCGGCAAAAAGGCACTGTGAAATTCTTCTTCACTTTCAAAACCGCAGTTCCTCATGGTTTCCTCAAACTGCTCTTTAGCTTCTTTTACTTGAAGTTCCAGCCCTTTTCCTTCTTTTGCGGTTTCTTTCTGTTCCTCTGTCTTAGACTGTATAAGTCCCAATACGCGGTCATATCTTGTAACATATTCCCGCACCTGCTTTGCAGAATCTTCCTCTATTTTTATATCTGCTGCAACGAACTCTTCCTCTTTCGTCCCGCACATTTTCGCAAGTTCCCTGTACTGCTTTTCCAGTTCTTCCTTTTGTCCGTTTAAATTTTGAACCTGTGTAAACAAACTTACCGTTTTTTCCTGACAAGATAAAAGAGCTTGTTCCTTTTCTTCCATATTGTCTTTCAGTTGACGGATTGCCTCTTCGGACAAAATTCCTACTGCAGGTTTTGCCGGAGCCGGATGCTCTGTGGAGCCGCAAACAGGACAAGGCATCCCGGGCACAAGCATATTTGCAGCAAGTCCGATTGCCGCATGCCTGCGGGCTCTGTCAGCATTTTCATACTCACTTTTTACTTTCTCCCGCTCCAGTTCCAATGCCACATAAAGTTCTTGGGCATTTTGATGTTCCTTTTGCTTTTCTCTAAGGGCTTTGTCCTGCAGGGCAATTTTTTCCTGCACAGCATTTTGTTGTTCCCGCAGTGCAAAATATTCCTCCAGTTTTTCCCGGCAGTCATAATATTTTTGCAGTGCTTTTTTCTCACTGCCAAGAATCTTTATTTCCTCTTCCAGCGACAAAAAGCGCCTGTTATTTTTTTCTTTTTGTAAATCCAACGCCCGCCAGACCTCTTCTTTACTCTTAACCTGTGCAGCACCTGCTGCTTTTTGCAAAATCCGGCGCATTTTCTCGATTTCTGAACTCTGACCAATTAAGTCAATGTGTTTTTTGCATGCCTCATCCCATTGGGAAATTTTACGGTTTTGTTCCTGAACCCTTGCAAGTTCTGCCGACAATTCATTGACTCCGGCATCTGTTTGCGCATAGTCCTTTTCATTGGCCTCTAAAAGTTGCCTTATAAGTTTTTGCCAATCAAAAAGACACTCTCGGATGGCTTCGTAATTCCAATTGTCTGTTTCAGTCAACAACTGTAACTGGTCTTTTTTTTGCGCGATAACATCTGTTGTGTATTCTGCATTGTCCAAAAGAAGCCTGATGTCCTCTTCCAGTTTGTGTCTCTGCTCCGCCGCTTTAACATACAAAGCATTAGAACGTTCTCTCAAATTTCTTGCAAACTGCTCATAAACCCCGGTTCCGAATATTTCACGGAAAATACTGATTTTATCCCTGGCCGGAGCCGTCAGCATCTTTGAAAACTGTCCTTGTGCAATCATGGATATTTGCTTAAACTGTTCCTGCGCCAGAACCAAAATCTCCTGCATTTTAGCATTGACTTCTTTGGTTCCTTCAATGATCTTTCCATCAGGCAGATAAATAACTGCATTTTCCTTTTCTTTTGTCCATTCACTGGTGCCACTTTTTTTCTTTTTAGGTCGCAGATACTCCGGATTTCTGCAAATACGGTACTCCTTGCCGCCATGGGTCATAGTAAGTTCCACAAACGTGGGAATATCCCCCGATGCAAAATCACTTCGTACGCTCCCTTTTTCTCTGGTGTCACCGCTCAGCGTGCCATAAAGTGCATAAGTAATAGCATCAAAAATAGTGGTCTTCCCTGCACCGGTAGAACCGGTAATCAAAAAAAGCCCTTTGCCCTGAAATTTCTTAAAATCTATCTCCACCTTATCCTTGTAAGGTCCCCACGCACTAATCACAAGATAATCCGGTCTCATACCGCATCTCCTTTTCCCTTTCTACTCTTCTTTGGCCGCCTGCCTGATAATCTCCATACGGATTTCATCCGGTTTCTCACCCTTCAACATCTCATAAAAATCTGCGAATAATTCCTCCGTGCTTTTTTGCCCCAACTGTACGCGGATTTCTGAAACGTCACCTTGCTCTTTCAAATTCTTTTCCAGTACAATTTGCATAACATTAGGATAGACACTGCGCAAAGCCCCGATAGGATCAAGTAATTCTACCTCATCTGTCAAAACTGCCTGAACATAGTCTTCACGGGCATTTGCCTCCTCTTCCTGTCCCATTGCCAGAAGCTGTGCCAAACTGCCTTTTATCACCCGCATTTCACGAAGAGGTACCAACTCTTTCTTTTCCACCTGCACCTGCCCTTTTTCCTTTAAAGTGACTATATTCACATACTTACTGCCCTTTACTTCAGAAAAAGAATATTTCAGCGGCGAACCCGCATAATATACTTCACTTTTTCCAATGCGCTGCGGTTTGTGAATGTGTCCCAAAGCCACATAATCAAACATGTCAAACAAAGAGACCGGTACGTTATCCAAGCCTCCCACATTTACTTTTGTTTCCGAGTCGGAAAGTTCCGGCGCTTCGCCGCCTTCTCCTGTCACAAAAAAATGGGTAACCAGCACATTTCTCGTCCGCAAATCCATGGTCATGGGCACTCCTGACAAAATTCTTTCCACTGCCTCCGCACTGTTTTTTGCCTGTACCACTGCAGGTTTCACAAAAGGCAGACAGACAAAGTCCACCGGTCCGTAATCATCTTCCAATACTACTCGTTTTACCTCGCCTTCATCACCGCCGGCAATGTATAACCCCTGCTTTTCCAAAATTCTATCTGCAAAAGCCACCCTCTCACCGCTGTCATGATTTCCGCTAATCATAATCACAGGGATTTGCTCCAATAAAAGTCCGGTTAAAAAAGAATCCAAAAGTTCAACCGCTTCCGTAGAAGGAATGGCTCTGTCATAAATATCTCCCGCTATTACCACCGCATCTATTTTTTCTGTGACGGTAATGGTTTTTATCTGCTCTAAAATATACCTTTGGTCCTCCAGCATAGAAAATCCATTCACGCTTTTTCCGATATGTAAATCACTTGTGTGCAAAAACTTCATAAACTGCCCTTTCAGCCTCCTGTAGGCTCCCCTTCCAAACTATCTACTTTATTATAACAGATTTTAAACCCACAATCACACTTCTTTTCTTTATTTATACCCAGTACAAGTCCACCGCTTCACTGGCCTCAAAAAAATCCTTAGAGAATTTTTCCATCACTTCATTTATTGCGGTTTCCTTGGAAATTCCGAATTTCTGACATATTAAAACGCAGGCCTGTATTCCTTGCTGTATTCCACGTTCTTCAAAGGCTTCACTCCAATTACACATCTCTCTTACCTCCTCTTGCATTTCCTTAGACATCTTCATTCCATACATATTTTCTAATATTTCGATTTTCTTCTCTAAATCAATTTTATTTGAAAATAGGGTATTTAGCATATGATGCAGACTTCTTTCCTCCATACTTGACTCTTCATCCAAGCAAACCATTATCAACGCCATCTTATCAAATTCACATTTTTTTGCCTCCATAACACCTTGCACTTTTTCCTGCGCCAACGCATATTTAGTAATTGCATTTCCCACCTTATGCGGCACATTCATGCATATCCATATACTGTACACTTTCTTTAGAGCATCATATTTAGAATCTTCAAACTCAGTTCCCTGCTGTGTACTTACCATTCGTGCACAATAAAATATCCCTCTTGTCACCAAACTGTATTTTTCATGAAAACTTTTTTGCGCCTCAATATTAATTAACATTTTAATGCTTTCATTTTGTTCCCTACAAGGAACGTATATGGAGAATCTCAAATCAAAAGTAATATACTCCTCTCCCGTTTCAAAAGATTCTGTATTATCGCCCACAATACGGGAACTTCGCCCCTGTAACAGTATGTTTGCAACCTGTATTTCCGGTTCAATATATCCCTTGATTTCTTCCACGGAAAATCCTGCCAATTCTTCTACTGTTTCTTTTAAAATCCACGCCAAAATCTCCCGATGGCTCAGTATTCTTTTCACATGTCCATCATACTTTTCTTTTAATTCTGCCGCTTCCAATGTTGTACATAACGAAGTCTTTTGCTGCATAATACCTCCTATTAGGGCAGACAGACTCCTATGTTTTCCTTTTGCCAGCCTGCCAAATTCTTTAATGTCCTGAATCTCTGGCAGAAACTGCCGGAACGTGCGAATGCACTAATAATAGATTCTTTAGATATTCTTATTGTAAGTTCGGCGCAATGATTTGTCAAATACTTTATTTCGTTAATTCAAGCAATAAAAAGGGCTGCCGGAAAAATTTTTGATTGTCTATCAATTTTTTCCAACAGCCCTGTTTAAATCAGTTCTTATTTAATCACATGAATCCAGCCCTTGGGTGCTTCGATGCGTCCCATCTGGATACCGGTAAGAGTATCGTACAATTTCTTGGTTGTAGGACCCATTTCAGTCATGCCGGCAGGCAGACAGATTTCTTTGCCATGGTCTACAATCTTTCCTACAGGAGAGATAACTGCCGCTGTACCGCAAAGACCGCACTCAGCCATATCACCAAGTTCAGACAAATAAACTTCTCTTTCTTCTACTTCCAGTCCCAAATATTCCTTTGCCACATAGAGCAGGGAACGTCTTGTGATAGAGGGCAGGATACTGTCAGACTTGGGAGTTACAACTTTGCCGTCTTTGGTAACAAACAAAAAGTTTGCTCCGCCGGTTTCCTCTACTTTTGTTCTTGTACCGGGGTCAAGATACATATTTTCATCATAACCTTCCGCATGGGCAGATACGATTGCATGCAAACTCATAGCATAGTTAAGACCGGCTTTAATGTGACCGGTACCATTTGGAGCTGCACGGTCAAAATCACTTACTCTGATAGTCAGAGGTTTTACGCCGCCTTTAAAGTAAGGACCAACAGGTGTGCAAAAAGCTCTAAACTGATACTCCGTAGCCGGTTTTACACCGATAACGGGATTCATGCCAAACATGTAGGGACGGATATAAAGAGTTGCTCCGCTACCGTAAGGAGGAACATACGCTTCATTCGCCGCAACCACCTGAGAAATAGCCTCCACAAAACGTTCTTTAGGGAACACCGGCATCTCCAGTCTCTTTGCAGATGCTTCCATACGTTCTGCATTTAAATCAGGACGGAAAGTAACAATATGTCCGTCTTCTGTTGTATATGCTTTAAGGCCTTCAAAAATGGTCTGTGCATACTGCAAAACTCCTGCACATTCACTCATGGTAATCATGGGGTCATCAATCAGTGCACCATTATCCCAAGCACCATCTTTAAAATTTGAAACATATCTCTTTTCGGTTTCTACATAACCGAAGCCGAGATTGGACCAATCAATATTCTTTTTTTCCATTTTAATCCACCGACCTTTGCCTAATAAATATAGTAAATTGTGGCTTGTACCACTTTTAAACATTATCGTACTAATGTGATAAATTGTCAAGATTTTACTTATTGAACCTTATTTTTTCTCTCATACTTCACAAACTGATAGGTCAGGTCAAAATAAACCTGCTCATCACTGTCCGCCGTAATTTCCCACTCCGGGTCTGCATCCAAATTTGGGAAATAACTGTCTGCCTCATAAGCATGATCAATCCTGGTTACATGGGCCACATCACAATAGGGAAGCATCTGCTTGTAAATACTGTCTCCGCCAATAATGTAAATATCCTCCGTAGAATATTTTTTCAATTCTTCCAAAAGTTCATCCACACTGTGAACCACAACCGCTCCATTTACTTCATAACTTTCATTTTTTGAAAGAATAATGTTAGTGCGGTTCTTTAAAGGCTGCCCCTGCGGAAATGTTTCCAAAGTCTTTCTGCCAAGCACCACCACTTTTCCCGTGGTCAGTTCGCGGAACATTTTCATATCGTTAGGAATACTTACCAGCAACTTGTTTTTATTGCCGATTGCCCAGTTTTCATCTACTGCCACAACTAAATTCATAAACCATTCTCCTTTTAGTATTTTTGACTGATTGCTACCAGGAATGTTACAGAGGGCATAAAGGTAAATGAATTCTTTTGGCAATCCGTTTTGCCGAACATTCCATCGAGCCTCAATGCGCAAAAGCGTGTTCAGCAATGGCTTCCACGCTTTCTGAGTCTCGTCTCCATGGCAAAACCAATGATTTCCCAAAGAATTATTTACCTTTATTCCACTTTAGCCATTCCCCTAAATCGCAATTGGTATATTTTCAATCTGGGGGCCGCATTCGTAGCCCTCCACTTTTACGTCATTTCTGGTAAACTGATAGAAATCTTTAATTTCGGGATTCAGCCAAAATTTCGGAGCGGGAAGGGGCTTTCTTTCAATCAGTTCTTTGATAATAGGAATATGTCTGTCGTAAATGTGGGCATCCGCAATAACATGCACAAGTTCTCCCACATTCATATCACACACTTGCGCCAGCATATGCACAAGCACGGAATACTGCACCACATTCCAGTTGTTTGCCGCCAAAATATCCTGTGAGCGCTGATTCAGCACTGCATTTAAGGTCAATCTATCTTCGCCGGGCTTTTGGGTTACGTTAAAGGTCATGCTGTATGCACAAGGATACAAATTCATCTCGTGCAAATCCTGATGCACATAAATATTGGTCATAATTCTGCGGCTGAAAGGATTGTTTTTCAGGTCATAAATTACTCTGTCCACCTGATCCATCATGCCTTCTTTATATTGGTGTTTCACGCCCAACTGGTATCCGTAGGCCTTACCTATGGAACCGTCAGGATCCGCCCATTCATCCCAAATGTGACTGTGCAAATCATTAATATTATTGGACTTTTGCTGCCAAATCCACAAAATCTCATCGGTAGCCGATTTCAGGGCAGTACGTCTCAGGGTCATAATAGGAAATTCTTTGGACAAATCATAACGATTTACCACGCCAAACTTTTTAATAGTGTACGCGGGTGTTCCATCTTCCCAGTGGGGCCGCACTTTCTCGCCCTCCGTGCTGGTACCGTTTTCCAAAATATCACGGCACATATCAATAAAAACTTTATCAGCGTAACTCATGTTCCCTCTCCTTCTAATTGTCGTATTTATCACACAGCGCAATAATCTGGTCTGCAAATTTTGCCAAATCCTTGTTTGCGCCGCCTTCGTTCTTTTTGATAACCGCCAAAAGCCGGTTTCCGGCCGCAAGCAGGCGGGCAAATACACCGCTGGGTTCTCTTTCCTTTTTCTTAAGGGGCATGGGCAGACCTTCATATTCCAGTTTACCGCTCTCCAAATTAAAGACCGTGCCGCTGTACGGCGCATAGGCTTTAATTCCATGCTCCACCATAAGACATTCCACGAATGCGGTACAAACATGATCCTCTCCGTGCACTACAAAAACTTTCCTCGGCTTTTCCTCAAAAGCTGTAATCCACTGAATAAGACCGTCCTTGTCCGCATGACCGCTAAGTCCCGTCATCCTTCTGATCTCGGCCCGCACTTCAATGGGCTCACCGAAAAGTTTTACTTCCGTGGCACCTTCCAGAATGATTCTGCCGAGCGTTCCTACGGACTGGTATCCTACAAACAAAATGGTAGATTCCGGTCTCCACAAATTATGCTTCAAGTGATGCCTGATTCGTCCCGCTTCACACATACCGGAGGCGGACAAAATCACCTTGGGCGTCTCATCAAAATTGATTGCCTTAGACTCCTCGCTGGTAATGGAAAGTCTAAGCCCCGGAAATACCAGCGGATTGATTTTCTGTTTCACCATTTCCATGGCTTCTTCGTCAAAACACTCCCACTGGTTTTGATTATCCTGAAATATATTTGTAGCCCGGACTGCCATGGGACTGTCCACATAAACCGGGAAATTATCGTGACCGCAAACCAAGCCTTCCTGCTTAATTTTACGGATGAAATACAACATTTCCTGGGTTCTTCCCACCGCAAAGGAAGGAATAATCACATTTCCTCCCCTGTCAAGCGTCTCCTGGATAATCTGTGCCAGTTCCCTCACATAATCCGGTCTTTCCGCGCCGTGCAGTCTGTCTCCGTAAGTGGATTCCATTACCACATAATCTGCCAAAGCTGTTGGAATCGGGTCACGAAGAAGGGGCTGGTTCTTATTTCCGATATCTCCGGAAAAAACAATTTTTTTCGTCACATTCCCCTCTGTCAGCCAAACTTCAATACTGGCCGACCCAAGCAGATGACCAATGTCCGTAAAACGGATTCTTACACCATCACAGACTTCAATTTCCTGATTATAATTACAGGGCACAATGCGTTTAATAATGCCCTCTGCATCTTCCATGGTAAATTCCGGCTCTACAAGTTGTTTCGCGGCACTTCTCTTTGCCTTGCGGTTCTTCCATTCCGCTTCCATCATCTGGATATGGGCACAGTCACGAAGCATGATATCACACAAATCCGCTGAAGCAACCGTAGTAAATACCTGCCCTCTAAAGCCGCGTGCATACAACTTTGGAAGCATTCCCGAATGGTCCACATGAGCATGAGTAAGCAGCACATAATCTATTTGCGCCTCACTGACAGGCAAGGGAACATTCTCGAAAGTATTGACTCCCTGCTCCATCCCACAATCCACCAATAAATATTTGCCACCCACTTCCAGAAAATGACAACTACCTGTCACCTCATGGGCTGCTCCGATAAACGTCAGTTTCATACTGATATCCTCCTTAAATAAATACTCTATTTCAGTGCATCTGCCATCTCATAAAAATGATAGTACATTCCTTTTTGTCTAAGCAACTGCTCATGATTTCCTTCTTCCACAATGCCTTCCTGGGTCAAAACCAAAATCCTGTCGGAATTTTTAATGGTAGAAAGTCTATGGGCTATCGTAAGCGTAGTACGCCCTTCGGACAGTCTTGCCAGGGATTTTGCCACCGCAAATTCACTTTCATTGTCCAGTGCCGAAGTGGCCTCATCCAAAATAATAATGGGCGGATTTTTAAGGAACACTCTGGCAATGCTGATACGCTGCTTTTGTCCGCCGGACAGTTTCACGCCCCGTTCTCCCACATAAGTATTATACCCGTCTTTTAACTGCATAATAAACTCATGGGCTCCCGCCTTTTTCGCGGCTTCCGTAACCTCTTCCAACGTTGCCCCCGGTTTACCATATGAAATATTTTCAAAAACTGTTCCCGAAAACAAATACACATCCTGCTGCACGATACCGATATTGCTTCGCAGACTCTTTAACGTATAAGCTTTAATATCTTTTCCGTCCAGTGTAATGGAGCCGCCCGTTACATCGTAAAAGCGGGGAATCAGGTTACAAAGAGTGGTTTTTCCGCCACCGGAAGGTCCTACAATAGCCAGTTTTTCTCCGGCATTTATATGTAAATTCAAATTACGAAACACCTGATTATGGTCGTCAGCATACTCAAAACTCACATTCTCAAACACAATATTTCCCTCGGGATTTTCCAGTGTTACCGCATCCGGTTCATCAAAAATCTCGATGTCTGCGTCAATAATTTGCAAAAAACGTTCGATGCCGGTCATGCCACGCTGGAACTGCTCTGCAAACTCGATGATACGTCTGATGGTGGCAATCATGGTAGATACATACATCATATATGCCACCAAATCGCCGGGAGCAATCTTACCATAGACCATAAAAATTCCGCCCGCTACCAAAACCACCAGATACATTAAACCGTCAAACATCTTTACCGTTGTATGGAAAGCTGCCATATAGCGATAGGTCAGCGTCTTAATATCCAAAAAAGCCCGGTTATCCTTGGAAAATTTTTCATTCTCCACCTCTTCATTTGTAAAAGCCTTCACTACCTTGTGCCCCAGCAGACTGTCTTCAATTCGGGCATTTAGCTCGCCGATTTGGTTTCTCTGCTTGCGAAACGCCCCACGCATGCGGAAATTCAGTTTCATGCAAATCAAAGTCATAAGAGGCACGCAAAGGAAAATCAGCACCGTCAGCCCTACATGGATTCTCGCCAGAATAATAAAAGAAATTACCGCCTTGATACCCGCAATAAAAAACTCCTCCGGACAGTGGTGTGCAAATTCTGTCACGTCAAAAAGGTCGTTGGTAATACGACCCATAATCTGTCCCACTTTTGTATTGTTATAGTAAGTGTTGGATAACTGCTGAAGATGAGTATAGGCATCCCGTCTCATGTCCGTTTCGATTCCGGCACCCATAATATGTCCCATGCCCGCCATATAATAACTGGCAAGTCCGTCCACAATGCGAAGCGCCAGATACAAAAGTCCCAAACTACCGATAGTTTTTACAGACAGTGCTGCCAAATCGTTTATCCCCTGATTGGTAATATATCGCATGATAAGAGGCAGCACCAACTCACATACTGTTGTCAGTGCTGCACAGAATAAATCCAAGAATAATGTTCCTTTATAGTTTTTAAAATACGGAAGAAACCGTCTGAGAAGTTCTTTCGTTGTGTACTGTTTTGCTTCCATAGTAAAACCTTTCTGCCTACGCAATCTCACTACTTCTATCTTACACAACTTAAGCCACTCTTGCAATCTTTTTATGCCTCTTTCCTTTTCCGAAAGCGACCCTTTCGCCCCTTTAATTATCCGCGTTTTCCAAAGGGAATGTTACCCGCCAGGGACCTTCAACATGGGTTCCCGTTATCCACAAATGCGCCACTACGGTGTATTTTCCCAAATCCTCTTCGGCCACCTCAAATACAAATTCCTCATAATCCGTATAGGTACCATCTTCCTTCTCATGATATGAAGCCTTATAAAGATAATCCACAACCTCCCCATTCTCGTCTATGAGCCAGAAATAGCCGTGATTATCATTGGCAAAAATATCTTCCGTCCGCTTCTGGATATGCAGTTTTCCCTCCGCATAAGCAATCCCCGAAATCTCCACGCCTTCTATAACAATTTCTTCTCCGTTCTCTCCCATAAGTTCAACGGGCGTTCCCTTGCCCGGCGGAAGCACTTTTATGTCCTCCCTTTGCACTTCCCCGTCGCTCACATCAAAACCTCTGCTCAAACCATTTATCCATTTACCCACAAATTTTGCATCCCTGTCTGCGCTGTTTAAGTCAAGGGTAACCGGCAGATACTCATACTCGGTCTTTTGACTTATAAACTCCCTGACAGAGAAGGTCATTTTGCTTCCTGCAATTTTCGCATCATCCCATTGGCTGACGGTAATCAAAAACAGTACCTGCCCGGTTTCCTCGTCATACCCCACTCTCTGACAATGCCCCGTAGCCCCAAAAGGCTGGTGAATGGAATAACTGTCATACAAATCCGCCGTCTCATCAATGCGCTCTCCCTCCAAATCTTCCATGGAAATATAAATTTCCGCCACATTGTCGTGAATATAAGCAGATAATACTTCCATGCGGATACCCGCATTTTCACTCACCTTTTTGACAGGCATAAAAAACTGCGCCGTCTTGGGACTGACCAAATAGAGCCATTCATAAACCTGCGGCACGCTCCCTGCCATAACCTGCATGGAAAAGACAAAGCAGACACAAAAAACACAAGCCATTACCGCCCCGCGGAACACACCTCCTGCAAACTTCATTCCCCACTTTTGCCGATCTGCCTTTTTATCAGCCTGCCAGTACTCATATTCCCGCTGTTCCACCAACACATTCTCTATCAACTTCTCCGGGGCTTTTACCCGGCTTATCATCTGCGCATACTGATTCATTCCCTACACCTCCTGTTCCAATATGTCCTTAAGTTGCCCCCTGGCTCTGGTAAGCCATGTCCTGATTGTAGAGGGCTTTTGTCGCAGCATCTTTCCCATCTCTTCCACCGAATAGCCTTCATAATAAAAAAGATGAATGACCATGCGGTATTTGGGCTTTAACTTTTCCAGTTCCTGCCACAGTTCCATTTCACGGGGCGTATCGCATATTTGTTCCAAATAGGCCAAATGCTCTTCCAAACTTTCCGTCTTTCGAAACCACGCCGACGCCTGCAATTTCTTGGCACAGTTAAGAGTAACCCGGATTAGCCACGCTTTTTTGTGCTCTTCACTTTCAAACGGCTTTTTCTCCTGCAAGAATCTCAAAAAAACTTCCTGAAAAATATCGTCCGCATCACTTCTGCTACCGGTTCTTGCAAAGGCCAGCCGGTATACCATATCTGCGTATTTTCTGATGCTGCTTTCCGCGTCCCAAACTGCTTTTTCCTCTTTCGGTTCCATCGCTTACCTCCTCCCTCTTCATAATAAATACCTTTTACCCTGCCAAAAGGCTACACTTTTATACAAAAAAATCCTTAACAACTCTCCATCGAGCCATTAAGGACTTTCTCATTCATTTTTCCCGGGTATCTTTACCCAAGGACATATGCTCCGCTTGCAAAAATCATTACGATCTTCACAAGCCACTGCACTACTATAATTGCAATCAGCAAATAACAGTAAATTGGCCGAAACAGCATTGCTTTGACTTTTCCCTTCGTAAAAATATTTAGCGTATGGGATATCATATAACAAGCCAAAACCACTGCTGTATAGGGAACTGCCGGATGATAAAGAAAACTGCTTACAAAATCGCCTTTCATCAAAGCCGCCATAGCCCTTGTACCGCCGCACCCCGGACAATACAGTCCATAGGTAGTAAGCAAAGAACAAGGATATGGATTTACTTTTGAAAAAGGAATGCCCATCAGTTCCAGCACAAAATATATACTAAAACCCACGGCACATATCCCTAAACATACATAATAACAACGCCTTGACAGACGAATCTCATATGTATCATCCATACGTTAAATTACAGTCCTGCAGCGCTAATGAGTGCAGCACCACCAATGATTACTAAGATAGAAGGTATCAAACCGATAATACCACAAACAAGACCTGCGATAGCCATTCCTTTGCCGCCCTGTTTCTTAGCCAGAGAAATTCCGCCCAAGATAACTGCAATCAGTGCAAGCAATACAGGAAGGTAAGGTACACAGCAAGACAATACAAGTGCAAGAATACCTAATACCATGGAAGCAATAGCCATACCCTTCTTCTGAGGTGCCTGATTCATTCCGTTCATATCCATTTTTAGTCTCCTCCTTATAAGATTTTTACAGATAAAATCTGCTAGTTTAAAACACAGTTTATATTATGCGTTATTGCAGACTTTTTGTCAATAAATGTCGTTTATTTTTTCCTGCTCTTTTTTACTTATAACTTGCGGTAAGCGCCTTCGTACATAATCCATGCAAAAACAAGCAGTGCAATGCATAAAATAATCAGCCCGTTTGCCAATGTCATGGGCATTTCCAGCCAAAACAGCAGTAAACAGATTACCCCAAAGAGCACTGCCGTACTCACTTTACCAAACCAAAGAGCTCCGGGCAGTTTCTTGTTTTGCTTCAGCATAAACCAGCCTCGGATAAGCATATATATTTCTTTAATCACCATAGTGGCAAATACTGCCCAAAGGAGAGTATATTTACTTGCCAGGCAGCCAACCAATGCGCCGTGTGTAAGTTTATCTGCCAAGGGGTCAATACATTTTCCCAGTTCTGTTATCATTTGGAATTTACGGGCAATCAGTCCATCAAAAAAATCCGTCAGCGTAGAGATAATCACAACTCCTCCCGCCTTGTAATAATCAATTTCTGTCTGCGCTGTCAGATACAGCCAACAGAATATAGGAATCAAAGCGATTCTGAAATAACTCATAATATTCGGAATCGTCCAGATATCTTCCTTTTTGAATTTTAAGTTTGACAATGTGCCACTCATAATACATTACTCCTATAGTACTTTATGTACTCAATCTTTCTTACTTGTACTATCATATACCATTTATCTACAAATTTCCATGCCTAAATCACACAAAAAGGAAAAATTTCATTAAATTTCTCTTTTTAAATTGTAAATAATTTTTGCAAAAAAAATACAATTTAAGTGTTGACAAACAAAAAACCTTATAGTATAGTAATACTTGTCTTTCAGAGAGAGACAAATGCGCGAGTGGCTCAGCGGTGGAGCACCTCCTTGCCAAGGAGGGGGTCGCGGGTTCGATCCCCGTCTCGCGCTCTTTTAATGCCACGAGTTTCGTGGCATTTTTTTATGGGAAGCCTTGCAAACAGAGGACTTCCTTTTTTATTTGTTATTTTTTATTTTTACATTTTTATGTTTTTATATCTTTATGAAGTTTGATTACACTTGATTACACTTTTTATGTCCAAAAGCGATTTCTATATCTTCCCACAAATACGTGGATGTATTGGGCGTACATTGCACATAATAGTTTCTCGCGCCCAAAACAAAGGCTCTTTTTCGCTATTTCCCTCTCTTTTTCTTCCATTTTGGGCGTGAGCGCCTTTAATTGAATTCTACGCCCACAAAATTGCAGAAATCGTGGGCGTAGAAATTTTTTTTAACCTTGTCCACGCCCAAAATCCTCTAAAAAACAAGAAAAATAGCACAATTACGCCAAAAATTGGGCGTAGAAAGATCAAAACATCTCCATACGCCCAAAATTGAATTTATCCCCCCCAAGCAGGTTGTACCGACAACCCACAGAATAAATTTATCCCTGCACCACTTTGTTCAGTTGCTCAGATAATACTTTTATCTGCTCCACGATTTCTGCAAGGCTCTCTGCGCCGGCATTATTTTCCTGGGACGCAGCTGACACCTGTGAAGCAGCATTACAATTCAACTGGGTATTATTGCTAATCTGTTTCATGCTGTCAGAAACTTCGCTACTCTTCTCGCGGATGATTTCCGCCGCCTCATCTATAGCATGAATCTGCTGCGCCAGTTCCTCGTTAGAAGAAGTAATAAGCACTGTTGACTCATTGGCTTTGCGGATACTTTCCATACCGCTTTGGGTATAAGTTACATTCTGATCCATGGCTGTCACGGCACTTTCTGTATTTTTTACCACTCCGTGCACAATCGTTCCGATATTTTCTACCGCTGTCTTGGTCTGCTCCGCAAGTTGCTGTATTTCCTCGGCAACCACTGCAAAACCTCTTCCGTGCTCGCCGGCTCTGGCCGCCTCAATGGTAGCATTCAGCGCCAGAATGTTTGTCTGGCTGGAAATGCCTGTAATAGTATGGACAATTCCGATAATCTCTTTAGATGCTTCCCCAAGGTTACCGATGATCTGCTTACACTCATTGGTACTCATATGTATCTGCTCCATATTGGCAGTAACATCATCCATTCTCTTTTGGTTTTCCTGCGTATTCTCTCCGATACGGTCTGTCAGCAAAGCCGTTCTGTGATTCATTTTGCTAAGTCCCACAAGCTGCTCCGCAATATCTTCTATTCTTTGATCTGCCTTTTCCACCGCCGCAGTGTTTTCGGTAGAACTCACCAGTAAATTCTCCGATTCCTGTGCAATCTGACGGTTAGCACGGAGAGAGGATTCCGTAATACCTGAAAGATCCGTTACCATCCGAAACAGTGTATCTGAAGAAGAGGCCGCACTGTCTTTCATCTCTTTCATCCGGTCCAACATCTCTTTTTGTTGCTCCGCACCCATGAGGTTTGAAAGAAGCGCTGCTGTTCTTGCACAAAGCATCGTGAAAATCGTCGCAACTGCAATCAGCACCAGGGCACGCGGAATGACACCAAAAATAATTACCGACTTAAACTGGGTAAAGTTATCATCCTGCTGTGTCGGCAAATAAAAGGCCAGTACCTGTCCCACAGAGACCCCTACTACCGTAAGCGCCGTTGCCATAATATTCAGTTTCTTGGAAAAGAAAAGGCTTGCAATAGCTATGGGATAAACATAGATTGCTACCACATGATAGGTCAGGGTAATGCTGAGCAGTGTCACGAAAACTGTCGCACAAATCACACTGACATACTTAACATACCACTGATCCTGTTTCAGTACATTCACCAGTAAGGTCGGCACTAAAAGCAACACGCCGCCTCCCACATAAGCAATGGTCATAACCGCAATATCCACCGTAAACAGCCCTATCACATCCATAAGATAAATCAATGTGAAAATCACGAAGGTAATTCGCATAACTTTGGCAACAATTTTGTTTGCCTGTTTCTCGTTTTCTCTTAAGATTCCGTTTTCTCCTGCCATCTTACTTTCCTCCTACGTCTTCTTTGTTATTTATACTATGATGTACTTCTTCTACTTTTTCTCTGATATCCATAAAAATTTCCACAAGTAGCGGGTCAAAATCCTGCCCGCTGCCTTCCAGAATAATCTCAAAGCACTTGTCCAGCGGCATAGCCTCCCGGTAGCACCGCTTTTCCGACAGTGCATCAAACACATCGGCTATG
Source organism: Lachnospiraceae bacterium (assembly GCA_017468395.1). Taxonomy (GTDB): domain Bacteria; phylum Bacillota; class Clostridia; order Lachnospirales; family Lachnospiraceae; genus Acetatifactor. The sequence continues at coordinate 168,420 of JAFUIR010000015.1, forward strand.
GCCATAATTCTTGCACACAAAGGAATTTCTTTTCTTTTAAGCCCTTCCGGGTATCCTTTTCCGTTCCACTTTTCATGGTGATAACGTGCTACCTCATAAGCCATCTTCGTATACTCTTCGTTTTCCAGATGACCAAAAGTTTCCCGTACAATCTCGCCGCCCCGCACAGAATGGGTTTTCATGGTATCAAACTCTTCCGGCGTTAATTTCCCCGGCTTTTGCAGGATGACATCCGGTATGGATATCTTACCGATATCGTGCATAGGTGCTGCCATATAAAGATTTCTCATATAATCTTTTGTAAGCACATCTTTGTAATACCCCCTGCGCTTTAACTCTTTCGCCAAGAGTTTTACATAGGCCGTAGTCCGTTTAATGTGGCCACCCGTACTACCATCCTTATTTTCCACCAGTGTAGCAAAGCCCATTACCATTTCCTCGTGATAATTGGACAACTCTCCCGCTGCCCGGGTCAAATTTGACAGTAGCGACACCGTTCTGGAGCAAAGCATGGTGAAAATAATCGCAACCGCCGTCAAAACCATCGCCCTTGGAATGATGCCCCAAACAATCGTGTTGTACAGTTCTACAAAATTATCGTCTTGTATGGTATCAAGATAAAATGCCAACAACTGTCCTACCGAAACTCCAACCACCGCCAATGCTGTTGCCACAATATTTAACTTCTTTGAAAAATAGAGGCTTGCAATGGCTATCGGATACACATAAATTACCACCACATGATAGGTCAAAGTTGCGCTAAGCAGTGTTACAAAAAGTGCAGCACTTAATACATTAAGATACTTTATGTACCCCTTATCAATTTTCAAAATAAACGTATGCACCATAGGAAGCAGGAGCAAACACGAACTGCCGATATATGCCGTAGTCATAATGGAGTGTTTTATTACAAACACATCCAACAGATTAAGTATGTATACCAGTGTAAAAATCAGGAAGGTTGTTGCCATGACCTTTGCCACCGTTCTGTTTGCCTGTTTCTCATTTTCCTTTAATATATCGCCGTGATGCAATATATTACCTTCTTCTAAACTTAGTACCTCTTTCAATATTTTATTCTTGTTCAACATAGTCTTTCCTTTCGTATCATACGAAATCAAGCCTATACGGCTCTGCGTCTTTGCGTCCGGCTCTCATTCATTATTTTTATTGAAACTCAAGTACATATTTGGCAATCTTGGTTTGCTCTCCCTGATAGTTGCCTGTACCCTCGTACTCCTTTGTAAATCCGCATTTTTCCAGCACTCTCTTGGACGCTACATTCTCGGAAACACAAATGCCGTACACCTTATCAAGATTTTTGCCCGCCTTCATGTATTCCAAAAATGCACCCAGTCCTTCCGTTGCATATCCCTTTCCCGTAAATTTTTTTGCAATATGGTACCCAACCTCAAATCCATCATCTATGGGAATCAACTGGACATAACCGACGTTCGTACCATCTTTTAAAATCACCGGATATACAAAAGGTCCCTCTCCCGATTCGTAGCAACTCATCAGAAATTCTATGGTTTCCCGGGCCTCGTCCACGGTCTCAAAAACCTCGTCCGGCACAAAGCGTCTGTTGTCCTCATCTAAGGAGTTTTTGTGAACGCTTTCCGCCATGGACAAATCAAATTCTGTTATAGTCAAACGTTTTGTTTCAATTTTCAAACCTTTATCACTCCTATCATTTTCCTATTTTATTATGTATTTAATTCTAATTGCAACATTTCTTTTCACCTTCTTAAACCATGAGCTGATTGCGCATTACCTTTGTGGCAAATTTCGCCTGAGATAAATATTCATCTTTTTTATCTTCATCTGCACTTAAATATTGCGCATAGTAATCGCATACGCCAATTTGATAACAGTAAAGCCGCAGTAAATTATCCTTATCGTACTTGGTAAGCATTGCCTCGCTGCAATACCCCTCAACATAATCCCTGAACTGTGCTTCATTAATTTCCCCTTCTGCACAGGAATGCTCTGCCGAAAAGAAGGAACGGGTAATTTCCCAGATAACAGGATGCACGCATGCACTTGTCCAATCTATTACCGCATTAATTTTTTCTTTACCACAAATAATTTGATTGACCGTATAATCTCCGTGGGAATTACTGTATGTCAGTTTTTCCAAGTCAAATTTCCAGTCAGCAATCTTCTCCTGAAAACGCAACCTGACCTCCAGGTCCTCAAGAATCCCCTCTTCGCCACGCCTTTGGGCTTCCTTATAAGAATGAAGGTAGGACTCTCTTGCTCTCTCAGGTGTCATATACTTAAAAAAATCCGGTCCTATTCCCATCGGCAGTTTTTTATAGCCGCCAAGTGCAGTATGTATTTTTCCAAGAAGAACCGGCGATTGCCGCATAAACCATTCAGGTGCCGAATTTGCCAAAAAAGTTTTGCCCTCAACGTAGTTTTGCAAGTGACTCACTCTTTTATCATCATAAGGTGTCACCAAACTGCCTGCCTTATTCTTTATAAATCTTGATACCGGAAGCCCTTTTTCAAACAAATAATTGCATATCTCCGGCTCCGTCTCTGGATGATTCATCTCGTTCGCATCTGCAATTTTATACACAAATTTGCCTTGGGGAGTCTGCACCCCATAGGTTTCCCCGCCGACTCCCGCTGACATCCGGCGAACCTCCTGCACATCAAGCCCATATTCTTTCGTAAGAATCCTACGAAGTTTTTCCATGCATATCCCTCTCTCCTAATCATCGGTATCACAAATTCTAATTTAGCGGTTAAAGGGTCTGTTGAAAGAACCTATTTCTATCAAATTCCCCTCCGGGTCGGCAATATAACAGGTTCTTTGTCCCCAAGGCTCCGTCTCCGGTTCCAAAACCGAAGTTGCTCCCTTGCTGACAGCCTTGGCATATTCTTCATCAACCTCTTCGTATGTATCCACATACAATGCAATTTCCGTATGTCCGTTAAGCCCTTTTACATATTCATATTTGCGGCTTGTCATTTTCTCAAAATCATTTCGTCCATAAAGAAGGAACAATGTACCATCTTTTACTAAATACACATTAGAAGTATCTTCCCCCTCCTTGATTTCAAAGCCTAATGCATCTCTATAAAACCGGATCATTTTAGCCATATCTTCCACGAATAATCCAAATCCATCAAGCCTCATCGCCTCTTGCCTCCATAATTCTGATTTCTCAAACTCTGCAAATCGGGAGTTATCACACAAAAGTTTCTGCAAAAATCTGTTTCAAAACTTCATATGGTACATCTTGTTTTAAATAGATTTGCACCATACCCTTAGGGGTTATTTTATAACCCGCTAATTCTTCCTTATGCTGAATTACCGCCTGTGCCTCAATATTAATATGGTCTTTAAATGGAATAAGCCTCACGACGGATTCACCAACATAATAACTTGGTAATTTTGCCCACAGTGTTTCCTCCGGCTCACATGAAACGCTTTCAAAAATTGCCTTCCTTAAATTATTGTACATGTCAATAATTTCACTTGGATACTTACCTATATACTCTTTCACTTGCTCATTCATTTGAACAGCCTCCATAACTTAACTCCTGCAAAATCATTCTGTCAATCCACCCTTGAATCCATATTAAAAACTAACTTCCACTCGTCCCCTGTCTTTTTCCAAGTGGATGTGATATGAAATGTCCCTTCCAAATCCTTGTTCCGCTCATCTGCTACGGTTGTGGTTATGACGTAGTGTACCTGGCACATATCCGCCGTCTCTGCCACCTTCTCAAATCCCGTAATCTCATACCCCGCCAAGTCAAAATCCTTGATTATTTCCCCATATTCAGCCCCGCTGCACCTAAAGCCGCCGCAAACCATTACAGCCTCTTTATCTACCACCGATAAGAAAGCTTCTACATCCCTGTTTTTCGCTGCTTCCCACATGCGCAGTTCATATTCTTTTATATCCATAACGCTCCTTCTCATTTTTGCAGAAACCGCAGCGCTTTAACTACGATTTCTGCATTTTTTACATACAATCAATATCCACCAAAATAGAAATGATTTGTGACGAAATAGTTTCCGTTCTGATTTTTTCCTGTTCCATCAAATACTTTACCTTACTTCTGGATATCCCCAGAACTTCTGCTATTTGTTTTTCCGGACGAATTTTCAGCCCGTAGGAATTATTTATTACAATTTCTACCCGTTCAGGTGTGCTCTCGGATATCATCTCTTGTACTTTCCGGAATTGATACTCTATATTTTCAGAATCAACCTCAGCCTTATTCTTCTTAAAAAACTGAAAATTTCTCCCATATTCTTCTGCAAGTTCCTCATCATTGTTCAAAAAGCGCAAGTACTCTTCTTTGGGCACTGATTGGGTTTTCTGCCTTTCATAAACAGTAAGATTGAAAGTATGCTTACATTTTTCACATTGATAAATCAACCAGACATCCAATCTATTCCCGTTGGCATTGACCCGAAATCTTTTGGTGTTTATGTAACGTGCTTTTGCACCACAGCCTGAACAATTACGAATAATGGAAAAACTTTTCTCCGAAACAATCTCATATTCTATTTTCTTTAAATAGCTCATTTGCATCTCCTTCTTAATTTGCCTTTCGATGCGTAAGCTATTACCTATTTACTTTTTATTTGCAATAGCCACGCTATGCAAAATAATTGGGTGTTGTCATAAAAATTTCCTCCTTTATAAAAAGTCAAACCACCTATCTTCGTTATATCACCTGCTCAAAGAGCATTGCCACTGCTGCGGCGTACAAAATACTCTTGCCCACCATGCTCCAAATGGATTTACTGATTAAATTCACCATCTGCTTAGGCTCTGCCGCAAAATCCGGCACCTTGGGCATTTTTCCAACTGTGATAGTACAAATATAAATCCGCACTGCCGCCATCACCGCCTGCACAAGCAGCACCGCCGCCAAAGGATAGCATCTAACGTTCCAGTCAATAACTCCCCCCACCACTAAAACAATAAACAACAACAAAAGACTGATATTCACGATACTCTTTTCCCGTTTATGATAATCCATGACAATTATATTCCACACCAAAAACACTAACTCTACCACAACTAAAACAAATAAAATAGCATATTCCATATTTTTCTCCCCAAATTAAAAGCGCAAAGCAAACTATCTTCTGTGATAATTGGCTCTGCGTCTATGCGTCCGGCTCTCTAACTACTGTTACATAAAAATCTTTGATTTCAACTAATGTTTCCTGCTTGCACTTGGGGCAAAACAGAGGAAACTTTTTCAGCACTGTATCTTCCCGTATTTTATTTCTCGTTTTATTTCCACATACCGGGCATTTTACCCACTCTGTCTTCACTTCCATAAAAATCACCTTCCTCCGATTATTTACCGGTTCTTCTATCCAAAATCATTCCGTTCACGCTCTTTGTAAATCCCATTTTTTCATACATTGGTTTGCCCATGTCTGATGCATTGAGCATTATAACTTTGTATTCTTTTTTAAGGGCTGTCTCAACAACTTTATTTAAAATTGCGGTTCCGATGCCTCGGCCTCTGTAATCCGGCTCAACATACATTCCGGTTATGTAAGCATTTTTCCCTGTGACATTAAATGCCGAGGGAACAGAGTCATAATAAAATAAAATACCGGTACCGACGCATTCTCCCACAGTTTCTGCCAGCACCGCATCGCAGGTGTTATCAGCCAAAGCCTTTCTAAAATATGTATAACAGTTGTCCCTTATGGTGTTATATGCGTCCACATTCCTGTTTTCTTTTCTGTCCATTTCCAGAAACCTAAGCCGCATAGCCACCAGCAAATCTATATCTTCCAGGGTAGCCATCCTATACGTCATTTTTCACCTCGTTTACAGGAGTGATTTTAAATGTTCCTGATTTTATCAACATCAAAGTTCCCTGAAACTCTGCGCTCAGCATCTCCGATATTTCCTGAGGAGTAATTTGGCAAACCCTCCCTGCAACTAAAACGCAAATTGCAAAAGTATGCATCCACACCTGACGAAACAGCAATTCCGCTTCCGGTCTGGTCAAAGAATAGTCCTTCTGCATAATATCAAGGCAGACACCCACGGTATCTCCCAGTTCCTCAATCAACATGGAATAAGTCTGCTTCACATCATGCTCCCGCATATATACAAGTTGAAATAACTTCGGCTCTTTCATGGCAAATTCTATCATTTTAAGACCCACATACTTAAAGGCCGGCGTGTAGTCCAGGGCATCTCGGACATATGATTCAAATTCCCTAAGCGCAACTTTTCTTACTTCTTTCTGCAACTCTTCCATATTTTTAAAGGCTGTAAAAATAGGAGAAGACGACGTTCCAAGTTCTTTTCCCAGTTCTCTTGCAACAACGGCGTCAATTCCCCTTTTTCTTGTCATCTCAAAAGCCTTATTAATAATTTCTTCTCTTGTATACTTTGCTTTTGGTGGCATAAGCGACTACCTCTCAACCATCTTGTAACTTAGTCTCATAACATAGTTTCGTAACTCTGTTATGTAACGTTTGTTTTATTATATTCCCAACGTTGCCTGTCTGTCAATATTTTTATATAGACAGGATGCACCTTGCGAATCCGTCTCTGTTGAGCGACCGGCAAATGTCCGTTCAAGCAAGTGCTATGGTCGCTTGCCTCCTCGCCATCACAAAAAATACTCTGCCCGGAAAGGGTAGAGTATTTTAAACTTTCAATAAATATCCGCTTTCAGTGTGATTATATTTTCCGCACAGGTCTGATGTACTTCCAAAACCTCGTGCAATCATGGTAGAAATAAAAAACTCTTCCCTGCGTAGTGTCAAGGCAATAACCGGCACTTTCATAATCAAAGTCCTTCATAGCCGCCTCTATTTTTTCTTCCACGCTGCGGTTCTCTTTCTCAAAATCAAAGGGACCGTGTTCAAAAACAATATATTCCCCCTCGGGAACATCCATTAGAAGCATTTGCTTTGGCACCTCCCCGTTATAGTCCATGGGAAGCCGCACGCCGTAGCCTTCTGCAAGAGGAATCCCCCAACTGCAGATTCTTCCTGTGGGCTCGTTGATAAATGCCATAATCTGACCGCTGCCACTGTCGTTTTCGTCGCCGCCGTTATCATCCAATTTGCCCTTGATACTTCCCAGCAGTCCGCAAATTGTCTCGCAGTCCTGCCCCTGAATCAAACTCTGTTTTTGCCAAAAATCCCAATATCCAATGCTCTCATAGTTTCTGATGTGCAAAAACTTATGGGCAGGAATGGTTACAAAATAAACCTTTACATCCTCTGTACTTTTTTCCATACCAAACTCCTCTGTCTGTAACAAATAGCAGTCAAAAGGCTTTATGATTGTGCGAAGTACCACCGGCACCGGATTTAAGCGGTATTCGCTGGGTGTCATACCGTAGGTTTCCTTAAATGCACGGGTAAAGGCCTCATGAGAGGAAAAACCGTACTCTAGGGCAATATCCAAAATGCCCCTTTCGGTATCCCTCACTTGTTTCAGAGCAAAGGCCAGTCTTCTAGCACGCAGATAGTCTCTGAATTGCATACCGGAAATTTCTTTAAACTTCCTCGAAAAATAAAATTCGGAATACCCCATTTTCCCGGAAAGGCACTTTAAAGTCAACGCCTCATCATGATGATTTTTAATACATACATCAATTTCATCCACAATTTGCTGAACATTCCTTTGCCATTCGTACATCGCCCTACCACCTTTCAACTACCCTCTAACCATTATAAAGAAACGGTGCCTAAATCGCTTGATTATACTTGCGCATTTTACGAAAAGGACTATCACAAACAGTTGTGTTTGATAACAGCCCTTTTCCATAATTCTTAATTCAGTTTTTCGATGGATGCCCTACGCCTTGGTTATCTCAAACAATCTCGCCATAACCGGTTTATCCAGCCATACCCGCAGCACATCTTCCGCCAATTCATAAGTTACAGGTTCACTTGCAGGATACAAAAGTTTTACCTGCAGGCCTCCGTCTGCAAAAGGCAGGCTGCTTAAAGGAATTTCAAACAGATTTTCTTCATTGTCCGAAGTAGTCAGCGGAATACGGTTGTCCAATTTTCCTTCCATTTCACGTTTCCAAACCGCCAAATATGCCTTCTCTTTTGTCTGCAAACCACCGCAAAGCCACTTATCCTGATTGTCTGCCACATCTAAAGGCCAGAAAGGTACGGCTTTTTTAATGTCCTCGCGGATGTTTTTATAAACTTTGATTCCCTCCGCTACCAGATTTCTGCGTTCCTCACCGATTTGAGCCAAATGTCCGCTCTGGTGGATACGCACCAGCATAGAGTTAATCATATTGTAAATAACTTCTTCTTTTCCTTCCTTGGCATTACACATAGGATAGGACCAGATAGCCCCCTGCTCCGGCGTAACACCTGCCGCAGCATTAACTGCAATAGTCGCATAGTTACGGTAATCCTCTTGGTCAGAAGTAGACTGGATGCTGTAGCGGGAAAGCAGGGCATAGTCAATGCGAAGTCCGCCGCTGGAACAGTTTTCAATTACCAAATCAGGGTATTTTGTAAACACATCATCCAGCCATGCCAGATATGCTTTTTCATGCTCTAACATTCCCTGTCCCACGCTTTCGGCATAAAGTTCCGTACCGATGCCTGGCTCAATATTGTAATCCATTTTGATGTAACCAACACCATACTCATTTACTACACGGTCAACAACTTCATTGACATGGCCGATAACCTCAGGATTACGGAAATCCAACTGGTATCTGCTTCGGTCAAACACTCTTTTACCATGTCTGATAAAGAACCAGTCATCAGGCACACGTTTTGCCTTTTCACAATAAATGCCCATTACTTCCAGTTCCAGCCACACGCCGGGAATCATTCCCTTGCTGCGGATATAGTCTGTCACTTCCCTGATACCGCCGGGGAAACGCTCCCTGCACTCCTGCCACTCGCCAACGCTGTCCCACCATTCTCCGGGGGCATACCAGCCTGCATCAATCACATAGTACTCGCATCCGCAGGCAGCCGCCGCATCAATCATGGGCAGTTCTTTTTCTGTGGTAGGATCGCCAAACAGGCAATTCATATAATCATTAAAAATAACCGGTAAGTTTTCATCATCTTTATTGGGTCTGCGGATCATACGGCGGTATCTTGTCAGTTCACCCACCGCTTTCTCAAAACTATCCTCTGTCACACCTACTGCCACCGGCACAGATGTAAAGGATTCTCCCGGCTTTAAGTCCTTAAACCAATGGGACTGTACTTCCGTAGGACCACTTACACATACATAAAAATGAGTGTGCTGGTCGCTGATTTCGTAATGCCAGGAACCGTTGTGCTCTATCTGCCAAAACAGGGACGTGTGAGCCTGCGTATTCTCCACATATCCAAGAGGCAGATATTTCTTGGAAGACCAGTTACCGGTGTTAGTCACTTCCAGCACCTGTGAAGTTCTCTGGTACACTCCGGGCTGTGTCTGGGCAAGTCCCAATTCGGCAAAGGAATAATCCTTGATACTCATTTCCTTTTGCCAGCCGTTGTAAGGGATACGCACCCTCATCTTTGCATCGGAATTATCCTTTCCTTCTTTTTCCAAGCCAAAATAGCAGAAGGAAGAAATGTATTCCAAAGTCTGCATCTCGCTGCCCTCATTGTACACAGTGTTAAACATCCGCACAATAGAGGTACCCTTATAAAACTGCATGGTAGTTTCCACGCGGGTGTGGGTCACTTCCTTATCTTCTTGGAAAATTACCAGTTTACGTCCAATTTCATTGACTGTATCTTCCATTCCGGCATAAGTAAACAAATATCCCGGTGCAGTCACAATGTGCTTATTTCCGTGCTTTTCATAAGGGCGGTTGTAACCGGAAAGGTTTACCTGCACCAACTGGAATGCCTCATCAATAAACTGCTCTTTACGCACCACATCTTCTGCCTTACACTCGGGACCAAACTTGCATAAATCATTTTCATCAAATTCTGTATAAGAAAAATGCAGCAATTTCAGCTGCTTTTTCTCTGTAACTCCAAACACAATATGTATTCCGTTTTCGCAAATCTTAATGTACTCCATACTTTACCTCTCTATTCCTCCGGCATCATGTCCGCATATTTTATTCTGTAAATCCTCATGAGAGAGTCGTTGATGCGCTCTTCTGAGATAGTACCTTCTTTTACCGCCTGAAGCACCGCATTGTATGCCACTTTATAATCTTCCGGCATCAAAAGCATATCGCATCCCGCACGTAGCGCCAAAATCGCCGCATCATCCGCCCCGTTATAATCGGAGATTGCTTTCATATTCAGCGCATCTGTAATGATAACGCCATCATAGCCCAGTTCATTTCTAAGAATATCCGTCACAATAGTTTTGGAAAATGTGCAGGAAGTCTGGTCTCCGGTAAGTCCCGGTGCTGACATGTGGGTAATCATAATAAAGTCCACACCTGCCTCGATACCTGCCTCAAAAACTTTAAATTCGTTGGAACGGAAGTCCTCTGCCGTTCTGCCTGTGCTTGCCAGCCCGTCATGGGTATCCTCCGTACTGCTGCCGATTCCCGGAAAATGTTTTAAGCAGGAACTGACACCGTTTTCTTCCAGACCTTTTACCATAGACGAAACCATCTGCGCTACCACTTCCGGGTCGCTGCCGTAGGACCGATCTGCGATAATGCTTCCTTCTACATTATTCAAATCTGCTACCGGTGCCAAATCCAAGTTAAAACCGTAAGGGGTCAGATAATTTGCCATAAGTGTTCCGGCATTGTACGCATTAGCAGGGTCATTTGTGGCGCCTATGGTGGCCGGTACCCCTACATTGTCCGCCAGTCCTGCTTCCGCCACCCGGCTCACACGGCCGCCTTCTTCATCTACCGCCACGAAAAGCGGATACCGGCTGTATAATACCGAATTGCTAATCATCTCTGTAAGTTGCTCCGCAGACTGAATGTTTTTAGAAAAATAAATAAGTCCGCCCACAGGATTGGTATTCAAAGCATCCTTGGTGCTGTCGCCTGCTTTAACTGCCGTATCCACTCCGGTAATAGCCTCCGGTGTTACGATAAAAAGTCCCGCAACCTTATCTTCCAGCGGCATTACACTGATGGCCTCACTGATAATGGCGTCCAATTTTTCTTCCGGCGTAAGCTGCGGCACATAATCGGAAGGATCCGGCTCTGTAATCTCCGATTCTCCGAGCAACTCTTCCACCTGCTGGGACATATCCGTAACCACGTCCTCGCTTTCCACCGGTTGCTTGGGCACCAAACTGCTGATTCCCCAAATACCGCCTGCAACAAAAGCACCCACCAAAAGAACAATGGCCACATATGCCATTATCTGATTGCGGACACGGCGTTTGCGCCTGGCCTCTCTTTTTTTCATCTGTTCTTCTATATCAATAACATCCTTTTTTTCCATTCCGCTCTCCGTAAATAAATATTTTCATAATTATGTATTTTTGTCTATCTAACACACTAGTATCATACCCTATTTCTTTTGATATTTCCACCGAAAATAATCTTCTTTTCTTAATTTTTTTGTGAACCCTCAAAGACTTCCTCTTTTCCTTTTCAGGCAAAAAAATTGAGCACATCGATTTTTCTTCAATCAATGTGCCCTTTCAGACTATGCTATCCAATGGCTTTTTCCTCCGTATTCTCTTTATTTCAATGGTTTTCAGTTGTATCAATATCCATATTTTTCTTTTGTACTTTTCCACTTCTTCTTTTGTACGCATGTACTGTAACGTCAAATTTTATCTTTTGTGATTCGTTACCTTTTCTCGTGTACTTTAGTATCTGTTTTACTCCTTTGTTTCTTTATTCATTTGTATTTTATATGGATATGCTTTGGGGTAGTACTTTAATGTTTAGGTGGACCGTACCTCTCTTTCTTTCGTATTTTTTATATTCGTTTATCTCTCTGTTTGTAAGTTCATTATATCCCCCAAAATTACATTTGTCAACACATTTTTTAAAATTTATTTATATTTTTTGTAAATTCTTCTATTTTCGACAAATTTTTGCATTATTTTCCATGTTATGACAATTAATTATACAGTACTTCTTTCTTTTCATTGCTATCGTGTTATAATAGTTTGCTTTTAGCACACAATAGTGTTATACTTAACATACTATATGGAAAGGAGATGATTTATATGGCACTTGTTACTCTTACTGCGAGAGTAGATGCACACGACAAAATTGATTTTGACAATTTTTGTTCCACCGTAGGTTTAAACACATCCACCGCTATTAACCTTTTTGTAAAGGCAGTTCTGCGCGAGCAACGTATTCCTTTTGAGATTACTCCGAATCCCGACCCTTTCTACAGCGAAAGAAATCAGGCATACCTGAAAAAATCTCTTCAGGAATTACGTGACGGAAAAGGGCAGCCTCACGAATTAATGGAGGTGGCCGATGAGTGAAATAATATGGTCTGAAGATGCTTGGGCTGACTATATATACTGGCAATCCCAAGACAAAAAAACGCTTAAAAGAATTAATCTGCTAATCAAAGATATTGAAAGAAACGGTTGTCTCACCGGAATCGGTGACCCCGAAGCACTAAAAGGTGACCTACACGGTGAGTTCAGCCGCAGAATCAACGAAAAAGATCGTCTAGTCTATCACATTCAAAATAATCGAATCTATATTGCTCAATGCAAAGGTCATTATTCCGACAAATAACCCTGTATACACAACTGAATATGAAACGAAAAGGACTGTTGTAAATTAGTCGCATAAAAAAATTATTGTAAAAAGATTTCTGGCGCAGACCCTTGGAAAACGCGACTGCAAAGAAACTTTTTACAATAATTTTTTATTTACTACTATTTACAACAGTTCTTTCATTCTTCTTGTTCTTACAACTGCGCCACCACAAAAATATCATAAATGGCTTTAATAGCTGTTTCAAAGTCCTCATCTTTTACGCCGATGATGATGTTAAGTTCGGAAGAACCCTGGTCAATCATCTTAACGTTTACATTAGCGTGAGCCAGCGCTGCAAAGATTCTGCCTGCTGTACCTCTTGTGGACTTCATGCCGCGGCCTACAACCGCAATCAGCGCCAAATCGGACTCAATGTCAATAGAATCGGGATTTGCCAGTCTGTGAAGACCTGCTACTACCTTCTGCTCTTTGTGCATGAACTCATCCTGATGCACAAATACAGTCATGGTATCAATACCGGAAGGAACATGTTCAAAAGAAATACCGTTTTCTTCAAAAGACTGAAGAACTTTACGGCCGAAACCGATTTCGGAGTTCATCATATCCTTTTCAATGTTAATTGCGCAGAATCCTTTTTTACCTGCAATACCGGTAATTACATATTTGGATTTCTGGCAGGTACTTCCTACAATCCATGTACCGTTGTCGTCGGGTCGGTTGGTATTACGGATATTGATGGGAATACCTTGCTGGCGCACAGGGAAAATAGCGTCTTCATGCAAAACAGTAGCACCCATGTAAGCCAGTTCACGAAGTTCTCTGTAAGTAATCACTTCAATAGCCTGAGGATTTTCAATAATTCTGGGGTCTGCAATCAAAAATCCTGATACATCTGTCCAGTTTTCATATACATCTGCTTTGATAGCCTTTGCTACGATAGAGCCTGTAATGTCGGAACCGCCTCTGGAGAAAGTCTTTACTTTTCCGTTTGCATAAGCACCGTAAAAACCTGGAACTACCGCATTATTACATTTTGCCAATCTGTCGGAAAGTACCTGATTGGTCAATTCCGCATCAAATTCGCCCTCTTCATTAAAGAAAATCACTTCCGCCGCATCAATGAACTCGTAGCCCAAATACTTTGCCATGATGATACCGTTTAAGTATTCTCCTCTGGATGCCGCATAGTTACTGCCTGCTTTTTCTTTAAAATTCTTTTCGATTACTTTAAACTCTTCTTCCAAAGAAAGTTCCAGTTTCAGTCCGTCGATAATCTCCTGGTAACGGTCTTTAATGGCCTTTAATTCTTTTTTGAAATCTTTGCCGGCTTCTGCCAAAGCATAGCAGCCGTAAAGCATATCTGTAACTTTTGTATCGCTGCTGTATCTTTTTCCCGGTGCGGAAGGAACTACAAACGCACGCTCTTTATCTGCACGGATAATGTTTCCCACTTTGATAAACTGCTCGGCACTGGCAAGGGAACTACCACCGAATTTTACTACTTTTCTCATTTCTTATCTCCTCGTTGCTTCTATAAAGATTATATTTCAGTGATTATACTTCAAATAAATGATCAATCAGTTTGTGACCTTCCGCCACAAAATTGCCGCTTTCCCGGCCTTCCTCTTCGCTATAATTCCAAGTCTCGTTTTTGAGATTGGTGCTGTCATACAGCATGTAAGGAACATTTTCCGCCGTGTGGGTTCTGACTCTGATAGGTGTGGGATGGTCAGGCAGTACAAGCATTCTGAAATCTTCCCCTGCTGCCGCAAGTTTTTCAGCCACAGGTCCGATCACTCTTCCATCCAAATATTCGATAGCCTGTACTTTGCGCTCCACACTTCCCTGATGTCCCATTTCGTCAGGCGCTTCCACATGGATATACGCGAAATCGTAGCCATCCTCTGTAAGAGCCTTCACAGCCGCATCCACTTTTCCTTCATAGTTGGTGTGCAGACCGCCGTTTGCGCCTTCCACTTCGGCCACTGCCATACTTGCGCCCACAGCGATTCCTTTCAGCAAATCCACCGCAGAAATCATGATACCCTTTTTGCCGGTCTTTTCCTCAAAAGAAGAAAGCATGGGCTTGGTACCTGCTCCCCAAAACCAACAACAGTTTGCAGGATTTAATCCCTGTTCTTTTCGCTTTTGATTTATGGGATGATTTACCAATATATCATAACTTTTTTTCATCATTTCATAAAACTTTTTATTTTCAGGCAAATACTGTCCGATTACCTGACCAAGCACATCATGGGGCTGGGTCAGTTCAATCACTTCTCCCTTATCCCAAATCAGGCAATGTCTGTAACTGGTGCCTACATAGAACTGGAATTCTTCTGTGGCAAGCTGCTCTGCAACCGCCCTAAGCAGTACCGCACATTCCTCCGTACTAATTTCAGAAGAACTGTGGTCGATGATGGTCTTTTCTTCAAAGGGAACATCATCCTCGGAAATCGTTACAATATTGCAGCGAAGAGCCACATCCGTATCCTTCATGGTAACACCGATGCTCAGCGCTTCCAAAGGAGAACGGCCGGAATAATATTCTCTGGGGTTATAGCCGATTACAGACAAATTGGCTGTATCGGAACCGGGCTTCATGCCGTCCGGAATTGTATGTACCATTCCTACTTCTGATTTTTTACTAAGGGCATCCAAGGCAGGTGTTTTGGCATATTCCAAAGGAGTTTTGCCACCCAGACTCTCTATCGGTTCGTCTGCCATGCCGTCCCCGAGCACAATTACATATTTCATTTATTTATCCTTCTTTCAAAACACTTTCTTATTCTTCCACACGGATGCGTCCCAGGGCGTAGTCACTAAGACATGCATATTTTTCCGCAAAATCTTTTTCCTTAAGTTTCGGTGTGATAAATGCAAATTCATCTTCAATCCATTCCACGCGGACAGGCTTAATGTCGCCAAACAATTCTTTTGCCTTATCCTCGCCTGCATTTTTCAGACGCACAAAGAATTTTCTGCTGGTTTCGTCAATGCTCACAAGCTGCGCTTCCTCCGCATCCCAGAAACACATAATCACTTTTCCGAGGTGTCTTGCACAGTCAATGACATCGGATACCACCGCACTGGCTGTAGGTAACTTTCCTGCACCTTTTCCGTAGTACATGGAATCGCCAAGCATGTTACCTCTTACGAACACTGCGTTGAATACGCCGTTTACCATTTTTAAAGGATGGTCAGCGCTAATCAGGCAAGGGGAAACCATTGCCATTGCTTTATTTTCATCTACTTCTTTGCTCATAGCCAGCAGTTTAATGGACATGCCAAGTTTCTTTGCAAAGGTAAAATCGTTTGCTGTAATTTTAGTAATACCTTCTGTGTAAATCTTTTCAGAATCCACATTTTTTCCAAGCATCAGCGAAGACAAAATTGCGATTTTGCGGCATGCATCGTGACCTTCCACATCCGCTTCGGGATTGCGCTCCGCATAACCTTTATCCTGCGCTTTTTTCAGTACGGAATCGAAATCCGCACCCTCGTTTTCCATCTTGGACAAAATATAGTTTGTAGTACCATTCAGGATACCGGTAATAGCTTCGATGCGCTCTGCTGTCAAAGAATAGTTCAGTGGACGGATAATGGGAATACCGCCGCCTACACTGGCTTCAAACAGGTAGTTACAGTTGTTTGCTTTTGCCAGTTTCAGAAGTTCGGGACCGTGCGCAGCCACCAGTTCTTTGTTGGAGGTACATACGCTCTTTCCTGCTTCCAGAGCCTGCTTTGTGAAAGCATAAGCAGCACCTACGCCGCCCATGGTTTCGCAGATAATCTTAACTTCCGGGTCATTTACGATTACGTTAAAATCGTGCACCACCTTAGCCTCGTAAGGGTCGCCGGGGAAATCGCGAAGGTCCAAAATATATTTTACATTCAACTCATCGCCGGATTTTTTGTTTACCATATCTTTATTTGTTTCGATAACTTCTACCACACCGCTTCCTACAGTGCCGTATCCTAATACTGCTACATGAATCATTTTCTTTTCCTCGCTGTTTTTTTATTAATCTTTCGCTAAAACCTTGACGTGGTGTACACCTTTTTGTCTTTCCATGGATGCAATCATCTCTGATACATCCCCGGTAGTTTCCAATATCTGCACGCTGAGACTTAAAGAAGCCACACCGCTGATAGGGATACTTTGATGAATGGTCAGGATATTGGCTCCGAAGTCTGCGATGATTTTCAGCACATCCGACAAAAGCCCCGGCTCATCGTCCATTTGGAAAGTCAGTGTAATGGTTGTTCCCTTTGCATTGTCGTGGAAAGGAAAGATGTCGTCCTTATATTTATAAAAGGAACCACGGCTGATGCCTACACGGTCTGCTGCCTCCTGTACTGTCAGGACTTTTCCCGACTCCAGAAGTTTCTTGGCCTCCACCACTTTCAAAAGCACTTCAGGAACCGCCTTTTGTTTTACCACAAAATATACGGTTGATTCTCCCATACTTAACCTCTTTTGTTCTTGTACGAAATACACTTGTATGTCACTGAAAGACATTTTAGCACATGAAAATATGAAAGGCAACACATAAATTGTCTATAACCGATTAAAATTTCCCGGACATTTTGTATAAATTTACCAATACGAAAAAAATCCGGCATCTGTATTAAACAAATGCCGGACCTTTTCTCATTTCTTTTTTATATCATGGAACAGTTGTATGGAATTAAATCAAAGGATATTTGTCAGTCAGCGCCTGTACGATTGCTCTAGCCTCAGGAACTTTTTCCTCGCCGCCCTTGATTACCATAGCGATTGCTTCTGCAATCTTGTCCATATCCTCAGTATTCATACCTCTGGATGTAACTGCAGGTGTACCAAGTCTTACACCGCTTGTTACGAAAGGTGACTGGGGATCGTTGGGGATTGTATTTTTATTACATGTAATATGTGCAGCGTCCAAAAGTTTCTCCACTGCTTTACCTGTCAAGCCGTAGGTTGTCAAATCAACCAGCATCAGATGGTTGTCTGTACCATCGGAAACAATCTTGATTCCTCTGTTTTTCAGACCATTGCAAAGTGCCTGTGCATTGTCAACGATACCTTTCTGGTATGCTTTGAACTCATCGGAAAGAGCCTCTTTAAAGCAAACAGCCTTTGCAGCAATCACATGCATAAGAGGACCGCCCTGAATGCCGGGGAAAATTGCTTTGTTGAAATTAAATTTCTCTGCTGCTTCCTTATTGCAAAGAATCAGACCACCTCTGGGTCCACGCAGAGTCTTGTGGGTAGTTGTGGTAACTACATCTGCATAAGGAATGGGGCTGGGATGAAGTCCTGCTGCCACCAGACCTGCGATGTGAGCCATATCTACCATAAGTACTGCACCAACTTCGTCTGCCACTTCACGGAATTTCTTGAAATCAATGGTTCTGGCATAAGCGGATGCACCTGCAATAATAAGTTTGGGTTTTGCTTCCAAAGCGATTTCACGCAATTTATCATAATCGATGAAGCCGTCATCATTAACTCCGTAAGGAACAATTTTAAAATATTTACCGGACATATTTACCGGGCTTCCGTGTGTCAAATGTCCGCCATGGTCAAGGTTCATACCCATAATTGTGTCGCCAGGCTGGCAGATTGCAAACTGTACTGCCATGTTTGCCTGTGCGCCGGAGTGAGGCTGAACGTTTGCATAATCGCAACCAAACAATTCTTTTGCTCTCTCAATGGCAAGATTTTCTACCACATCCACGCAGTCACAACCGCCGTAATATCTCTTTCCGGGATAACCTTCCGCATATTTGTTTGTAAGAGGGCTTCCCATGGCAGCCATCACTGCCTTGCTTACCCAGTTTTCTGACGCAATCAGTTCAATATGGCTGTTCTGTCTCTCCTGCTCATCAATAATGGCCTGAGCAACTTCCATATCCACTGCTTTTACTTCATCTAATGAATACATATCCTTCCTCCTAGTTGTTTTTGTACGTTAATGTATTAAAACATTTGTGTCTCATTATACCATATTTTTCAACTATTGCAAGCCTTTGGTTTTATTGATAAAATAAGAAATCATACGCAAGAGACAGGAGTAAAATAGTATGTATCATTTTATTGTCAATCCCGCCTCCCGTTCCGGAAAAGGCAAAAAATTATGGACCCAAACCCTTGAACCCGCCCTGAAAAGACGGGATATTTCATATAAAGTACATTTTTCCGCAAAACCCGGCGATTTAACCCGCATTGCCATGGAACTTTCCCAAAATGCGGACAGTCCAAACACCCACATTGTAGTGGTGGGCGGTGATGGTACCGTAAACGAAACCCTGCAGGGTATTTTCTCAGATACAAATACAAACGCCGGTTCCAATGTAACCATCAGTTATATTCCCACAGGCTCCAGTAACGACCTTGCCAGGGACCTTGGTTTTTCCAAAAAACCTTTGGAAATCTTAGACCACATGCTGGAAGGTTCCCAACCGGAAAACATGGACGCAGGGGTTCTTAGTTCCTCCAACGGAAGCCGCATGTTTGCGGTAAGTTGCGGAATCGGTTTTGACGCCGCAGTCTGTCAGGAAGCAAACCTTTCCAAAGTCAAAAAATTTTTCAACAAAATCGGTTTGGGCAAACTGACTTACCTGGGCATTGCCTTAAAGCAACTGTTTGCTGCAAAAGCAGTCTCCTGCGACATCTATTTGGACGATAACGAGCCCATTCACCTAAAAAAGTTCCTTTTTATTGCGGTCATGAACCACCGTTATGAAGGGGGCGGCTTTAAATTCTGCCCCGATGCAAAATCCGGCGACGGACTTCTTGACCTGTGCGTAGTGGGTAATTTACCCAAACTGCTGATTTTGTTTGCACTGCCTACCGCCTTTTTCGGAAAACATTATATTTTCCCCCGCATTGACTCTTATAAGGCAGCCCGCGTGCGTATCAAAACATCAGCCCCCTTATGGGTACACACCGATGGCGAAGTCATCGAACAAAACACGGATATTACCATTGCATGCGCTCCCGGACAAATCCGCCTGCGCTACTAAAATAGCACAACCCTTTTTAGTTTTCTTTATACTTTTCATTTCCCAGTTTAATATTTAGATAGTCCGTATATGCCGAAAAGGCGGAGGGAATGGGATATTCTTTCTCTGTCCGCTCAGGCTCCACAAAAAGCCAGTCCTCTGGCTTTTTCTTTTCTGCTGCCGCCAGTTCGTCTACCCTGACCATATATCCTATCATATGCCATTCTTTATGAGAAAAAATGTGCTTTGCTTCCAAAAGAGGCTGTATGCGGATAGTCAAAAGTCCTTTTTCCTTTAGGTAGGACACCACTTCCTTTGCACTACGGTGCCCTTCCATAGTGGGAAACTCATATAACCCCGCCAGCAATCCCTTTTCCGGTCTTTTGGAAAGGGCTGCTTTATTTTCATCCCGGATAACCAAAACCGTCTTTTTCTCAATGCTTCGCTTTTTCTTTTCTGCCTTTTTAGGATATTTTGTTTCCACTCCGGCCCGATGTGCCATGCACATTGTTTCAAAAGGGCAATCTGCACAATGGGGTGCTCCGTTTGGCACACATACCATGGCTCCGATTTCCATCATCGCCTGATTAAAATCTCCCGGTCTGTCCTCCGGCATAATCCGCCGCAAATCCTGCTCTACCCTGCTTTTCGTCCGGGTACTCAAAATATCTGCGTCATCCATCCGTAGCCTGGATATTACCCGCAGCACATTACCGTCTACCGCCGGATAAGGTTTCCCAAAGGCAATGGAAGAAATGGCTCCTGCGGTGTAACTGCCGATTCCTTTTAATTTTAGGATTTCTTCGTAATCTTCCGGCATTTTTCCGCCGTATTCCTCCTCAATCTGCAGGGCTGCTTTTTGAAGATTGCGCACTCTATTGTAATACCCCAGCCCTTCCCACAACTTCAAAAGTTTGTTTTCCTCTGCATAGGCCAGATTCTTAATACTTGGCAAACTCTCCATAAACCGTTTAAAATAGGGCTTTACGGCCTCGACTCTGGTCTGCTGTAACATAATTTCGGACACCCATACATTGTAAGGAGTGGGATTTTCCCGCCAAGGCAAAATTCTTCTGTGGGCATCGTACCAGGAAAGCAGGGGCCGTTCTATTTCTTCCAGTACATCTTCCGTAAGGCGCACTTTCACAGGGCTGTCAATTTCCATACCATCCGGCGTTACCTGACAATCATAGGCTATGATTTCCACCCCTGCATCCCGGGCTTTTTCCAGCGCCGCCGCAAAATCAGGGTGCATGTCCCTATGGGGCGTAAAATATTTTGCCCCCTTCATTTGGATTACAAAGAGAATATAAGCCTTATATCCTTTATTTACCGCTTCCGCCAATTCTTCCACATGCTTAATGGCTCTTTCGGAAGGGGCATCCGGAAAACGCATCACACCATCTTCTTCCAGCGTGACACCCTTAACCTCCATGAAAATTCTGTCCTTGTCTGTCTCTATATAAAAATCAAAACGCGACTGTCCGTATGTGGTTTCCGGACGCACAAAAACAAGACCCGGAAAGAGTTCCTTCTTTAAAAGCCACTCTTTTACGGCCTTGTTAGGTGCTTGGGAATCCATATTTACCATGCGCTCCCCTTTTTCTACTGCAATTAAATCGTAGGCTGTTTTCCTTTTGGGTGCATCACCTTTTTCCAGATAAACCGTTGCCCCCGGTAGCAATAACTCCCGGCATCTGCCGGTATTTTTCACATGTACAGTCTCTATTTTCCCCTCTATTTCCACATGGGCAATAAACCGATTGGGGCGGTCCACAAATCTGCCCCTAACCACGTTTTGGTACTTCATTTAATACTCTCTTTCTAGTTTGTCCGATCCGGTCTATCCCGAACCATTGTCATTCTTGTAGGGTACTCTGGCCGCCGGAACCACTTTGGAGGCCGGATCCGTATGTACCTTTTGGTCGTCAAAAAATATATGTGCCCCGAAAGATTTCAGCACTTCCCACTTCGGCACACCTCCCAGAAAAAAGGCCTCGTCGATACGTACATTCCAAGCCCTGAGAGTACGTATAACACGTTCATGGGCAGGAGCACATCTGGCCGTTACAAGGGCAGTTCTGATAGGCGCCTCCTCGGGCATAAATTCGGCCTGAATGGCAGAAATCAACTTTAAAAATCTGGCAAAAGGTCCCTCCGGCAAAGGCTTTCCCGCATTCAAGCGCTCATTTTCCTCAAAAGCCGCCAAACCTTTTTCCTGAAAAATTCTCTCTGACTCGTCCGTAAACAAAACCGCATCCCCGTCAAAGGCAATCCTAATTTGTCCCACCGGCTCCTGATGATAGGAATGGGCTCCCTTTGTGCAGATAATCCCTGCGGCGATTCCCGCATCTATGGCTGCCTGCACATCATCCTCATGGGCTGACAGAAACAGGTCTGTGTGAAAAGCCTCCAGATAAGGTGCCAGACATCCGCCTCCGGCAAGCACCGCCCTGGTAATACCCAGCCCATAATACTCTAGGGATTTAAAAATCCGAAGAGAAGTGTCTGCACTGTTGCGGGACATGACAATAACTTCCACCCTGCCTTCCTGACCGGGCAGTTTGTTAATGTCCAAAAGTGCCTGCACCAGACTAAATCCCGGACCCGGTTTCAGCACCCGATCCTCATGATTTATCTGGTAACTGCGATAAGCCTCTACCCCTTCTTTTTCAAATATTTCATTTTCCTCCGTAAGGTCAAACAGCGCCCTGGAAGAAACTCCTACTACTAATCTGCTGTCCAATTCATATGCCATAGTTACCCTCCGTCCGCAAAATGCGATACATGTCATTATCCATTCTGCAACGCAGGGCCGGCGCACTTATCTTAACCGGTTACACTCATACTTTTGAAGTGTCAAAAGGCAGGTTTGCAGTCCTTTGTACCGTTCGTTTACAGGTCCCTCGGGTACTTCTACATCACAAGCCATAGCCATGGTGGTAATCATATCATCTGTAATACGGTGCTGCAAACCGGTAAGTATTTCCAACTTCCGTGCATAAGAATCCGCATCCAAAAACGCCAACACCATAGGGTCAAGTTGCAATTCTGCGGCTTCCTGTTCCGCCGGTCCGGATTCCTGCAGAGCTGCCTGTTTAGGCGGCTCTGCAGCCTCTGCCTTCGCAACAGATGTCACCTGTTCAAAACGATACTCCTGCATTGCATCAGGATATTTCACTTTATCTACTTTTTCCAAAAACATTTCAAGGGGTCTTGCATAAATCGGGCATTCTCCATAAAGCCCCTGATAAACCACCAGTTTCTCTTCTGTTTCCGAATGTTTGGCAATGGCCAAAATCTGATAAGTATCTCCCTTAAAATGTCTATATAACTCGTAAGGTTTGGGAATCTGTCGCATATCATGCCTCCGTAATATTTTGATATGTTACATTATAATCCCAAATTGAAGGCTTGTCATTCTTTTCTGTTTAAACGGAAAGAAACTCTCCAAAAAAGGTACACTCCGGTGCTTCAAATGCCAAATCCAAAATTTCACGGCGAATAGCTGCCTTTTTTGCCTCAGGAAGTCCCTTTAGTTTTTCATTGTGGATAGTTATAGTATATGTGCGGGCATCGCTGCCGCCGGAAACATAAGTCAGCATAACACCGCTGTTTTCAAACCCCTGCTCCGCCAGATAGTTGCGTACCTCCCGTACATATTCCTGCTCCATCTGCCTGTAATACTTTTCGTCTAATTTCATGTTGTCCTTGCTTTGACTTTTCACCGTACCTGTGATACTGAAAGCCGCAATTACAATCAAAATGGTAGTTATCAAAATAAACCCTCTGCTTTTTCTCATCTTTTTTCCTCCTCATTTGTCTTTGTTGTAAGATAAATATATAGGAAACATTGTCCTATAAACCTCCCTTTATATAGGACCGGGCGCAAAAAAACTCCCAGTTAACTTTTTTCGTTACTTGGGAGTCTCTAAAATAAGAAAAGGTCACACACTTCATTATGTGTATGACCTCATTTCTTTATTTTTTATTCAGGATATTTCATATCCGGCTGATATTTTGCAACCTTTTCTCTGATTGTCTGGGAATATGATGCAACGATATCGGATACCTGATAGTCTTCTACACCAAACAGGAACTCATGCAGCCACTGTACATTCTTTTCCAAATCCAGTGCCAGTACACTGTCGCCTTCGGAACCCATTTTTCCGGTTCCTCTGTATTTTTCATAAGGGAATCCGCCCTCATCCACAATTTCATATTCAGCGATCTTGGGAACCATTTCTAAAATTTCTTCCGGCTTGATGGATGTATATACATTTCCTGACTCAACAATACTGTTTACCGCATCAACCAACTCTTGAGGGTCTGCTTTTTTAGCCTGGTCTACGATGGCATTAATCACTTCTCTCTGGCGCTCTGTACGCTGGAAGTCGCTGCCCACATAACGGATACGGCAGTATGCCACAGCCTGCAAACCGTCCAAGAGCTGATAACCGGGCTCTTCCACTTTCACATAGTCACAGTCCAAATCCTCGGACATGGTAAGCTGATAGTTATTCAAATGTACAATTTCTGCCTTTTCTACTTCAACCCACACACCGCCAAGGGCGTCAATAGCCTCTTTCAGACCTTCAAAACCTACAGCTACGAAGTCTGTAATATTCAAATCCAAATTCATGTTCAGCATTTCCATAGCCTGTTTTGCACCGCCGAACATATACGCTGAGTTACATTTTTTATATTTATCGATACCATCAATATTCAAAATTGTATCACGATACACGGATACCAGTTTGATTTCACCGGTGTCCATATTTACAGACGCGATAATAATACTATCACTTCGCGTATTCTTTGTCAGGGAACCTGCTGTGGAATCCACACCGAAAAGTGCAATATTCCGGTACCCCTTCATTTTTTCAACAACCTGCTCGTTATTAACTACCTGCTCGTTCATCTTGATGTCGCCATCACTAAACTCTGCCCTTATTACACCTGTTTTACCAAAATCTTTCAGTATATATAAAGCGCTCAAAAGTCCAATCAGTATTGCTGCCTCTATCACAAACAATACTATTTTGGCTACTTTATTTCCAGATTTTTTCTTTTTGTTTTTTCCAGCCACAAAAAAGCCCTCCTTTGTTATTATCCATAACAAAGATAGGGCATGTTTGTAACTTATTCGTTCTGATTTTGTATCATAGTTGTATCATTTTCATATATCAGACCATAAAAGTCAAAAAGCGACTTGCCGTGGAAATATTCCCAAAACACGTCAAAGCCGAAAGTGACCAGATAACCGTCCGGCTGATTGATATTGTTACTCTCATTGGACCATCCCCAGACACCGGCATCTTCAATTTCAAAAACATATTCATCCCACAACTGCTCTGCATATTCTGCCTCAAAATACTGCATGCACAGGGAAGTAAAACCGGCTTCCCCGCTGTTATCGTGATTGCGGATCCACGCCTGTGTCATTTCTTTTCCACCTATTTGGCCGTAATATATTTTGTAATTTACCGCATCCACCAGTAATGTAATGTCCCATTTTGCCATGTCGCTGTACTTGATTTTCCAAAGCGCCATCTCTCCGTACTCCGACACACCACTGCTCAAAATATAATAATCTGCAGACAAACTGCTGGCCTGCTCGTTCAAATTCAAATTCTCCATTTCAGGTGGCAGAATACCACATTCCACGGCCCAGTGGATTTCCTGCATGACATTTTCTATCAGTTCCTCGTCATACAACTGGCTTCCGTCCAGATTCAAGGACAAACTAAGACCCCCTTCATTGGCAAGATTGGTTACAATAGCCGCCCTGTCCTTTACCGACAAATTCAAATTGTTAGATAAAATCAGGGAATCTCTTGTCACACAATTGACCTTTCCTATGGTCTTTCTGTCTGTATTATATTCGTAAATCTGGGGCATCAAAAAGGCTGTCAAAACAGTGATTCCCATTAAAGCAAAGCATATGATATAGTTTAAAAACGCACTGAACCGCTCTTCTCTTCTATTTTCCATTTTTCAGCACCTCTTTATCCTTTTCTGCTCTGCTTTCCTGCCCCCGTTTTCCTTTGGGGAAGAAAATCTTAATTTCCGTACCCTCACCGGGAACACTTTGAATCTCCCACTTCGCTCCGTGCAGTTCCACAATGCGGTTGCAAAGCGTCATTCCAAGACCGGCTCCCCCTTCTTTTCTGGATCTGGATTTATCCACCATGTAAAAGGCTTCCGTAATCCTCTTCACATCTTCGGGTTTCATACCGCACCCGTTGTCCGACACAGTCATCTCGTAGGTGTTTAAAGAGTTTCTGCCGTACACTTGAATTTTTCCGCCATCAGGCAAAGCCTTTCTGGCATTATCTATCAGATTTACAACCAAAGATTCCAATAAATCACTTTCTCCGAAAACATAACCTTCTTCCACACTGATTTTCAGTTCCACGTTCCTTTGTTTCAGGGCAGATTCCACTATTTTTTCCACCACACCGGTCAATTCCGTCACAGACACATCCTTAAAGGGAAAATCCTGTCTTCCAAGCACAATCAGTTCCAACAGTTTAAAAGACAGGCTTTCCAATCTTTTTCCCTGGGAATAAATGTAATTGGCAGCTTCCATAGTTTCTTCCTGTGACATATCCATGGTTCTGAGCATATCGGAATAGCCGATGATAGATGTCAGAGGGGTTTTTAATTCATGGGCAAAAGAAGCCGTAAAGTCTTCCTGTCTTTTGACCGCATCGGTCAATTCATTCATTTTCTCCGTCAATTTGTCTGCCATTTGATTAAAGTCCCGTGAGAGCATGCCGATTTCATCTTCTGCGCTTTCATCTGCCCGGATTTGATAATTTCCTTTTGCAAAACGTCTGGTTGACTCGGAAAGGTTCACTATAGACTTGGTAAGCAAATGGGACAAAATGAAAATAATTACAGAGGACAAGGCAAGCAGCACAAGCATTACTATGCGGTATCTGTCAGAAAACTCATCTCTCTCCTCGTAGATGTCCGTAATGTCCTTTGCCGACTCCAAATAGAACGTCCGGTTTCCCACCTGTGAACGGCACATGAAATAAAGAACCCACGCCTCCTCGGAAGCCACCACCTCATAGCCGCAGTTTTTTTCCATGGTAAGGGTTCCCATTATTCCGTTCGCTAACTGTTCGGTTCCCGGATCCTTGCTGGTATACAGAACATATCCACGATCATCGAAAATTGTATAAATATAGTCATTCTGCTTCAGATTATCAATAATCCCTTTGGCCATTTGAATCAGAATTTCTTCTCTCTGATAACTGGCCGGCAGGGAATTCATGTTCATTTCAAAGGCGTACTGGAACAGTTCATTTTCACGCTCACCCTCTTCCAGTTCCTTGGCATAAGAATTCTGGAAAGTATGGGAAATAGCCCACATGCCAAAAATACTGAACACCACTGTGATTAATACTGTAAATGCAAAAAAGATTTTCCAGAAAAATTTCATTTTTTACTCGTTATCTCCCACGTTCAGTCTGTAACCGACTTTGTAAACTGCAACAATCTTATCTTCCCAATGAAGTTTTTTCTTCAGCCTCTGCACATGGATATCCACAGTACGGCTTTCACCCATATACTCACTTTCCCACACGTTTTCATAAATGGTATCGCGGTATAATGCCACATTTTTATTGCGGATAAAGAGCAAAAGAAGTTCGTATTCTTTCAAGGTTAAAGTCACGGGACTTCCGTTTTGCATAACAGTTCTGGACTGCACGTCCACTTCAATATCCAGCACCCGCAGCACTTTTTCCGTCTTATGATACCGTCTCAGCACCGTCTCCACCCTTGCCAAAAGTTCCACTATTTCAAACGGCTTCGCAAGATAATCGTCTGCTCCAAGGCGCAGTCCCTTAACCTTATTTTCCACCGAACCCATGGCTGTAATAAAAATTACGGGCATATCCATGCTTTTTGCATACTCAAGCAATTCATAACCGCCTATCCCCGGCAGCATAATGTCCAAAAGCACCAAATCAAATTTCCCCTCTGACATCATATCGGCAGCACTTTGACCGTCAAAGGCACATTTGCACTGATACCCCGCCTTAGTAAGATTCATTCGTATTAAATTTGAAATCGGCTCCTCATCTTCCACTATTAATATTTTCGCCATAGTTATCCTCCAATAATCCTAAAGTACAGAAAGAATTAACATTTCCACGCTCATCACATCGTTTACTTTTCCCGTTTTTACCGCTTCCTCGGCCTCCACGCATTTTTCCACGGCCGCTTTTAACTGTGCTGTTTTAAACCGGCTGGCCTGGGTCACGATTTTCCCCGCCACATAGGGATGCAAACCAATTTTTGCCCCGATAGTTTTGTTGTCAAATCCTTTGTTTTTCAGTTCTTTTGCCTGAAGCAGTTGATTGCACTGTTTGGCAATGAGAAACAGAATACGCAGTGGCGGTTCTTTCAGAGTCAAAAGTTCATAATAAAGTTCCAAGGCTTTCTTTTGCTTTTTCTCTGCAATAGCCTCAATCATATCAAAAATGTGACTGCTGACGCGCGTTGTGCAAATATCATCCACATCCTGCGCCGTTACCACATTTCTTCCCATGCAATAACAAATCAGTTTTTCCAGTTCCCCCCGGATATTTTCCATATCAGAGCCTGTTTTCGCCAAAAAGTAATCTGCCGTATTTTCGGAAATATTCATATTTTCTTTTTTCAATATTCCGGCAATCCAGCGTTTCAGCATGTTTTCATCCTGCATACCAAATTCCGTAACACAGCCCTTTGCCTGCACAGCCTTATACAGTTTACACCGTTTGTCCACTTCCGCTTCCACAAAAACGAAACTGACCGTGGGCGCAGGCTCCGCTAAATATTCCGCCAGTTTGTCTCCGCCGGATTTGAAAAGACCGCTGTTTTCTATAACAATCACCCTGCGCTGTGCCAGAAAAGGCATGGTTTCCGCCAAGTCGATGACTTCTCCCACATTAATGTCTTTTCCCTCAAAATAGTGGGAATTCATGGTGTCGCCATCCGCAATCATTGCCGCCTGCAATTTATCTTTATACTGCTTGCGCAGATAAGCCTCCTCGCCGTAAAGCAAATAAATCTGATTCAACTGTCCTGTTTTGATATCTTCATTGATACGTTGCATTTTTCACCTGTCCCAACTACCCTTACACCATGTATTTTCATCATACCTTTTTTCAATCTAATTTACAAGATGGGAAATACCTCTCCACGCTCTCCACATAATACTTTTTTGATAAGTCCGTCCAATGCCCTCATATTTAACGGACTCTTCTTTGTCTCATGAGTAATAAATAAATTCACACCCGGATATATGCCATTTTTCTCATATGTATTTAACTTGAGTATTGCGCTCTCCACATAATTAATATCATCCATCAACCCCAAATGCTCCAAGTACACTTCTTCACGCTCCGGCATTTTCAAAATTGTAAAATCAGGGTAGATTGTGATATTTCCGCCCAAAACAATGGGATATTCGTATCGGTAGGGTATTCCCAAAGCATATAACTTATCTGCAATTATTTTTTCCGATTTAGATCTAACGCTCTCTCCTCTTTCCGTAATAATTTTTTTCGTCTCATCCCCAAAGACCTTACCTACATATTCCACTTCCTGCCACCGCTTCACAAATTCAACGTCCGAGAGAATTGCATCGCAAATCAACTCTCTTCTGTATGAACCACATTTTTGATATATTGTTCTCAAATCAGTTTTGTCATATAATTTTATAAATTTTTCAATCGCAGATATCCGCTTTTGTGCCATCTTCAAAACTTGAATGTCATAATCTTTTTGGGCAAGTTGATGGGCTATTTTTATATCTTTTTTCTTAATATATTTTCCATTTCCCTTACTTGAACCCTCCTCTTTTAAATAATACTCAGTACCTCTATTCTTTTTAGAAATACGCAAAGTTCCCTGCGGTGCGCTTTTGATTCTATCACTAGTATGCTTAACTATTTTTTCAAGTTTGTATATTTCTTCTCTTAATAAGACGTTTATATTTTTCATTTTATCCTCCATTCATAATTCAAACTTTATATTCCGATTTTTTGCTTATTTTTCGCATATAAGTCGGAAATTTTTTGCACATTTTCCGACTAAACCTGCCTTTCTTTTGTTTAGTCGGAATTTTCTCTGTTCTTTTCCCGACTAAATCCAATTTCCCTCTGTTTAGTCGGAATTTCCCCTGCTCTTTTCCCGACTAAATCCAATTTCCCTCTGTTTAGTCGGAATTCCCCCTACTCTTTTCCCGACTAAACTCAAATCCCTGTTTTCTCAGTCGGACTCCACGCAAAACCTTCGCACCACCACGCTTTTTCCATTCTCCACCGTCACTGCTCCGCACTCCGGCGTAGTGAACACCACGCTTCCTACGCCCCAAAGCCGTTCCAGCGTCTGCGCATGTGGATGACCGTAAGAATTATCTGCCCCGCAGGATATGACCGCCACTTTGGGACTGACCTGCTCCAAAAATTTCTCCGAAGTGGAATACTTGGACCCATGGTGTGCCACTTTCAAAACCGTCACCTCGCCAATTCCCCGCTCCGTTAACTGTTTCATCAGCATATCTTCTCCGGTTCCTTCCACATCTCCGGTCAGCAGTACCGAAAAATCCCCTTGTTCCAAATACAGCACCTGGGAATAGGAATTGCTTTCAAGTCCTGAAATCTCCGCCGGCGGGTGCAAACAAAGAAAGCGCGCTGCCCCATCCTGCCACTCCATGCCTGCGGACAAATACCCCACAGGTATACCATACTGCTCTGCCAGTGCTTCCAATGCTGCGAAATCCTCATCCTTGTCCCCGGCTGCAATGTCCGGCAAAACCAGCCGTTTAATGCGCCTACCGTAACCTTCCTCCAAAAGTCCTGCCAGACCACTAAAGTGATCCTCGTCCGGATGAGTAATAAAAACTGCTTCAATCTCCCGCACTCCCTGACACTTCAAAAACGGAGCCAGTGTATACTTTCCCACTTCACTTTTGCTACTGCTGCCACAGTCCACCAAATAAGTTTTTCCCCTTTCTGTGCGGATGCAAATTCCATCTCCCTGTCCCACATCCAAAAAAGTAATCTGAAAATTCTCCGGAACCCTTGCGCAAATCACAAAAACTGCTACAACCAATAATACTTTTCTCAAATCAAGCCATCGCAAATACTTTTCTTTTTTCTGCCAAATCCCCTTTTGCATAATTCCCCGCACTAAAATCACAAAAAGTATCATCTGCCACATTTTCGGTCTGCCCAAAATCCATGTGTGCCCAGGCAGTTTTTCGCTTCCCCTGCACAACGTTTCATACAACCACAAAATCCCTTCTACGCACAGCGCAGGCGCTTTCAGCCAGCCGCCGGCCGGAATTATCAAAAGCCCAATCCCCAAATACATAAGTACTGTCATAAGGGGAATCACCACAAGATTCAGCAAAACACTATACACCGGCACTTCGTAGAAGTACCAAAGGGTCACCGGCAAATTTGCCACCGTTACCGAAAAACTCACCCAAAAACTTTTACACAGCCACTCTTTTGCCCCGTAAATACGCTTTTTCCAGCCCTCCCTGTACACTAACGCACCCTCTCGCTTCTCCTTTCTTCCCCGCTCCAGCGCCGGATACAAAAGTCCAATGCCGAACAAAGAAGAAAAGGACAGCAAAAATCCACTGTGGAACAAATAAAGCGGCTGTCCCAAAACCATAAACAGCATCAGCACCCCAAGAGCTGTCAGCATATCATAACTACGCCCCAATATTTCAGCCACCATACGGATTAAAAACATACCTATGGCCCGCAGGGCGGATACCCCCGCTCCCACCAGTTCTCCATAAGCCAAAATTCCTATTATGCAGACCGGCGCCGCCAGCCATATGGGAACCCCTGTTTTCCTAAGCCCACCATAAAGCCCCATGCCCAAAAGTGAAATGTGTAGCCCCGATATGGCCAAAATATGGGCAATTCCATTTTCCTGATAAAGTCCTTTTACCTCTTCATCCAAAGCTCTTTTATTTCCAAGCAGCATCGTCTTTAACACCGAGGCATACCGCTCCTCAAGCACATAGTCCAGCCGCGCTTCCCCAAGCATGCGCACTTTCTGCAAAAACTCTTTTGCCCTGCTGTAACTTGCACTCTCCCAAAGAATCTCTGCGCTTTTCACGCAAAAATCAATTCCTACCGACCTGTAATAAAGCCTGCTGTCAAATTCCCCCGGATTGGTAGGGCGTCGGAAATCTTCCGGTTTTCCGCACAGCAAAACAAAACTTCCGCTCCTTAACTTACACTGATTTGGAAGGACATAACACATTATTTGATTCCACTTATTGTCTCTTGAAATTTTCTGCCCGGACTTAAGGGCAGTTTCTGAATCGAAAACAGATACATCAGATAAATATAAAATGAATTGTTCTTTCCCGTAAAATATGCGGCTTTCTTTCCGGTCTATCCGCCCGTATAGGAAAACTTTCTCCCCCTCTGCCGGCGCAGCGGCAGGCAGAGCAGGAGGAAATATAAAATAATAAATTCCGATTATACAGACAATTGCCAGACAAGCCGCCAAAAGCGGTCTTTTCATTGTCTCTTACTCCTCTTTCACAATCAAATCCAAATTTCTTTCAAAAATGGTTGTTAAACTGTACTTCTCCATGTACATCACATTGGTTTCTCCATTAATGGAAATTTGCACTTTATTGACACCGGAAAGTTCCGTCAAAGAATTGACCAGGGAATAAAGTGCTACTTCCGGTGTTACGCTGTAGGCCGGTGTTAAGAAGGTCTGGTCAAAGTTTACATAACAAATCCCATCTTTTACTGCCACACTGATAATCTTCGTATCACTGTTTAGGGTGGGATAACCCCCGCTCTCCGCCGGCGCAATTCCTGCCAAAATCTGCTCCACCACCAATTTTTCCATGGAAATATTCGTGTTATAATCCAATGTCCGGTTTAAAGTAACCAGTTCATTTCCTGCTTCATTGGCAAAATAAAGTTTCAGCCTTACTTTCTCGTTGGTGTTAATCTCACTTCCCGCATTATCAATAAATTGGTCTGCGGACATCAGCCCGATCACATTTCCCAAATTATCATGAAGAGGTGCCCCTGCCACTGTGACAGACACATAAGACACCTCCGGCAACTGGGTAAAACTTCTCACAAGGGCCGCCCGTACCAGTACTTCCGTTGTGGGTTTCAGTTCCTTATACTTCTCGTCCACATCCAAAACCAGCCCGCCATTTTCCAGCCGGTATTCATTTAGGGAAAATCCCATGGCCAAAGGCGGTTTATACTCCAGTTTTTCAGGCACGGTGGACAACTGCGCCACAATTTCGGCTAACTGTTCCTGCACATCTTTTGCCTGTAAAACATGCTCCTGCATAACTACTTTCGTCTCTGCACTTCCCACATAATACAGTTTAATTACATGTTCGTCATCCTTTTGCTCTTCCCCGCCGCACGCCATGCAAAACAGCAACAGGAAACAAAGTATGACAGACAATAGTCTTTTTTTCATATCCAATCATCCTTTCGCCATTTTAGCTATCCACGGCTTTGGCAGGGCAGCGCCCTATGAGGCAATATAACTGAGAGGAATTCTGACGCAAAAAACAGTTCCCTCATCTTCCGTACTACTGACCGTAATGGAACCTTTATGCATAAGCACTGCATTTCTGGTAATGGCAAGTCCAAGACCGGTTCCGCCGATTTCTTTGGAATGGGACTTATCCACACGGTAAAATCTTTCATAAATTCTGGGTAACGCCTCCTCGGGGATACCGATTCCCGAGTCACTGACTTCAAGGGTAAAACTTTGGTAATCAGCATCCAGCACCACCTTGACCCATCCGTGTTCCTGATTGTATTTAATGGCATTTTCTACCAGATTGGAGATAATCAGTGTCATTTTGACTTCATCTACCTCAGCCACCACCTGACGGCCGCTTTCAAACACAACCTCGATATTCCGTTTTCTGGCAATGGGACGGAGCCTTTTCAATATCAGTTCCGTCAAATCATTCATGTTTACAGGGGCAATATTTAAATCCGCTTCCTTTTTGTCCATCCTTACAAGGGACAAAAGATCCGTGATGATTTGATTTTCACGGTCAATCTCCGCCGCAATATCTGCCATAAATTCCCGGTAAAACTGAGCCGGGACATCGGGCTGCGCCAAAAGAGAATCCGCCAACACTTTCATGGAGGCCATGGGAGTTTTCAGTTCGTGGGACACATTGGACACAAATTCCTGCCTCGATTCATCCAACACACTCATTCTGCCCAGCAAATTGTTAAACGCATCCGCAATCTGGATGGTTTCCGCGTAATCACGCACACCTTCCACCTCGTTACTGTGCCCGTCTTTTACACTGTTGATGGACTGTGTCAGCCTTTCAAAGGGGCGCACCAGCATGCCGGAAAGCACCAGTGCCAGACTGATAATAATGATAATCAGCAAAACTTCCAAGATAAATGCATTCCTGCCAAGGGATTCCGCAGTAGACACAATATCTGCATCGGAAATACCGGTAAGCATTACTCCTCTGACCACCGACTGCTCTTTTTCCCCTGCATCTGTCTTTACTATAATCGTCTCCGTAATGGGCGTGGTCATTTCCACATATCCAAGTTCTTCGGAATACTTGGATATAGTTTCCCCGTTAAAACAGCGGATAACTTCCTCAGAAATAATGGTTTTTCCTTCACTGATACCATAGGTGTCCTTTACTATCTTGAAATTCCCGCCGATGACCAACACTCTTCCGTCGTACAAATTGGATAACATTTCTAATTCCGCATTGATGGTTTCTGAAGTATTGCTCTGCAGATAATTGTAATAAATCAAATGATTGGCCAAAATTTTTAACTGATTTTGCACTGTGGTGGTTCTGGTGGCCAATGCCTTCTCTTCGTAATTTTCTACGATTGTGTACCGCATCATAACACTTGGTACAATTCCCACAACAAGAATTAGCAAAAACAGCCTGACACGAAGACTATGCAGATTTTTCAGTTTTCCTATAATTTTCTTGATAATGTCCTGCATAGCCAATCCTATTCATTTAAGTAATAGTAGCCTACGCCCCATTTTGTGTGTACATACCGTGGCTGACCGGGATTTTTTTCAATTTTTTCCCGAAGTCTCCGGATATGTACATCCACTGTGCGTACATCTCCGGGATAATCGCCGCCCCATACCAGATGGAGCAGATTTTCCCTGCTGTAAACTTTGTTGGGATTTTGAATCAGCAGTTCCAATACCTCAAACTCTTTTGCGGTAAGGCTGATTTCTTTGCCCTCAATATATACCCTGCGTCCTTCGCAATCCAAACGCATATCACCGTTTTCTATAAATTTGCGCTCCTCTTTCTTGCCTTTATGGTCTGTTCTGCGCAAAATGGCCTTAATGCGGGCCTTTACCTCCAAAATATTAAAGGGCTTGGTGATATAGTCATCAGCTCCATATTCCAGTCCCAGAATTTTGTCCATGTCTTCTCCCTTTGCGGTTAACATAATAATGGGGACATCTGAAAATTCCCTGATTTGCCGGCAAACTTCAAAGCCGTCAATTTTGGGCAGCATGATGTCAAGCAAAATAATATCATAGGAATTACTGTGTACATACCCAAGGGCTTCCTCGCCGTCATAGGCAACGTCCACTATCATATCATCCTGCTCCAAACTGAAACGGATGCCTTTTACAATTATTTTCTCATCATCTACTACCAGAACTCTCTTTTCCATTTTCCAACGCCTCATTCTCACTTTATTTTTATGAGATTTTTTATTTTCTCAAACACAGCGTTTTTGATTCCGCTCACTTCCATAATTTGCTCTATTTTGGTAAAACCGCCATGTTTCTCCCGGTAGGCAATAATGTCTGTTGCCCGGCTTTCACCGATTCCCGGCAAAGTTTGCAATTCCTGTAACGTAGCGGTATTAATATTGATTAAACCGTCTTCTTTGGTTTTGGACAAAGTACCTGCTCCCGCTTCAGTCAAATCTTTTTCCGGAATTACCACCTGCATCCCATCGCTTACATTTTCTGCCAAATTACAATAGGCGGTATCTGCCTTATCGGTAAAACCGCCTGCCGCCACCAGTCCGTCATAAATCCTGCTGCCTGCGGGCAATTCATACATTCCCGGCACTGCCACTTCCCCGCACATATGTATCCAGACGGTATGCTCCGTGGCATCTGCCGCCTGATTTCCCATTCCGCCCCTTTCGCCTTCCATGGCACTTTGTGACGTTCCTGTTTCCTTTGACAACAGTTCTTCCAAAGTAGCTTCACTGCCGCTTTTACAACCATTGACCAGTGTAGTCATCACCAAAAGCAGCACTATAAACAGCATCTTTCCCAGTGCTTTGTAACATTTTTTCTTACTTTTTTCTTTCATATCATAGCTCCTTTTCACAAAACGTTCTAAAGGAGTGCCTCTCTATGACGATTGTTTTCATTGTATGATAATCATTTGTAATTTACAAGGATTTTTCTATTTCCACTTAAAAATAATAATACCTACAATAGCCAGCAACATTCCGCCGATTTTGCGCCATTCCAAGGGCTGTTTTTCTGCCCCGAAAAGTCCCAGCAATTCAATAATGTAAGCCACAATAATCTGGGCAATCACAATGAGCATTACCGCCTTGGCAGGACCAAGCATTTCCATACTTTTGATAACGGTATAAGTAATAAAAGCTCCGATACAGCCTCCCAAAAGCATATATTTGGGTTCCACTTTTGCAATAGCCGCAAAAGAACTTCTGTCTGTCACAAACCAGCAGGCAATACAAACCAAAAGAGCTGTGAACTGCACAAAAGCACTGGCCACCCAGATGCTGGAAGTCTTTGTTACCTGTGTATTAAAAACGCCTTGTATGCTCATAAGCGCCCCGGATAAAAGGGCAATAAAAAAACCAATCATGTGTGCCTCCTTATCATCGTTTTATCATAAGAATACCCACATAATTGGTTATTTATCCTAAAACTGGGACAAAATCTGTACCATTAATTCCTGAAGTTCCATCTCCACGTCCGTACCTGTCCAGATTCTGGAAAATGCTCTCTCAAGCAAAATCCAATAGTTGCTGGTTTCAATCATTTTCGGCAGGGAAATGGAATCTTCATATTCTGCCATAAAAGACATAAGTTTTTCATTATCCGCATTGACGGACTTGTTGGCCGCCAATTTTCCGGTTCTGTCATACAGATTTTCCTGATACTCACCTGTCAGAAAAGTTGCAAATTCATTTGCCAGTTCCTGATGCTCCGAATAACTGTTAATTGCCACACCATTGGTAACGGAAAGGGATCTTCCTTCCAGTTCCGCACTGGGCTGTGGCATAGGCGCAATACCGTATTCATAAGCAAAGGTGCCGTCCGCCTTGGCCTGCTCCAACACTGCCACCGCATCGGATGTTACCACAGAAAAGACCAGTTTACCTTCGATAAATTCCTGTAATATAGAATCATAATCTACAGTTTCCGTATCAATCGCAAAGAACTGATTCAAAGACTGGAAAATTTCCAGACACCGCTTCGCCTCTTCGCTGTAAATCAGAATATTGCCATCGTCATCGCCGGTCTCACCGCCCACTACCATGTATTCGCCCACAAAATAGTAGTTATAAAAAATATCGTTTACATCCCACTTCAGGATAGCTTCTACATTTTCCGGCGCATCATAGTTGTCCGCAAAAGCCAAAAGTTCATCCATGTTAGTGGGGATACCTGCCTCAATCTGCTGCAGAGTCACTTCCAAACGCTGCTCGCTGTCAATATACTCTTCGTCTTCTTCGCCTTCCACTATTTCCGCATCCGGCATATCATCCGGTATTTCTTCAAGGTCACCCTGTCCCTGATTGGCAAGCTGTTCTGCCGTCCAAGTCTCAAGATAGGTCTTATTATATAAAAGTGCACTTGTCTCGTAGTAAAAAGGATACGCGATAATCCGGTCCTTATATGTCACGGCAGACAGCGCTGTCTGGGGAAAATGCTCCACGCTGCAATGTGCCTCATTCGTAACCTTCGTAGCCAGTCCCGCCAAATATGCCTTACTGAGGGAATCGTTACTGATTATATATGCATCGGGAATCTGCGGTCCCTCAAGGGATGCACGGTTAATCGCCTCTACATATTCACTGTCAGACACAAGCTGGGGGATGACTCTGGCATCCCTGCCCTCACCAAAAGCTACCGCAGCACTGTTTAAATAGTCCGTCATGGTACTGTCTGAATACCAAAGATAAATGGTTTCCTTGGTATCATACACCGCCACTTCTTCCGCCACCGGCTCTTCCAACACCGGATTAGCCTGTATACGGGCAAAGGCCACCATGCAGACACCAGCCAGCAGGCAGCCAATTATACCTATAGATAAAAGTCTTTTTTTCAGACTCATTGTAACCTCCGTCGGATTAAATCCCCGGCCAAGGAATCATTTTCGATTACTCCGCACACTCCGCAAAACATGCGTCCAGGATCTCAATCATTTCATCAACATTATCAACAGTTATGACAAGTGGCGGCACAAAACGGATAATATCGGTTCCGGCATTTATCAAAATCAGCCCCTTTTCCAAAGCGCGGTTAATAATTCCGGAAACAGGTCCTTTACACACAAGTCCCTGCATCAGTCCCGCACCTCTTCTGGTCAAAATATAATCATATTTTGCAGCCAGTCCGTCCAGTTTCTGTTCCAAATAAGGTGCCACTTCTCTCACATGTTCTATTATATTGTACTCTTCAAATAAATCAAGCACTTTGTTGATGGCAGTCCCTGCCAAAGGGTTACCGCCGTAAGTTGTACCGTGGTCACCTGCCACCAGGGAATTTTGACCTACTTTTTCTGTCATCAGGAAAGCACCTACAGGCACGCCGCAGCCCAGAGCCTTTGCGGTAGTCATAATATCCGGCTTCACGCCATATTTTTGCCATGCATACATATAGCCGGTACGTCCCATGCCGCACTGGATTTCATCCAAAATCAGTAAAATGTCTTTTTCATCGCAAAGGGCACGCACTTTCTCCATAAATTCCTGCGTCGCCGGATAAATACCGCCCTCTCCCTGCACCGTCTCAAAAAGAATGGCGCAGGTTTTGTCTGTCACCTTGGCCAGCACACTGTCAAAATCGTTCATCTCCGCAAACTTGATATTGCCGATGCCGGGTTCAAATGCCTCCCGGTACTTGGGATTGCCGGTTACGGACAAAGCACCCATGGTTCTGCCGTGGAAAGAATGATTCATGGCAATGATTTCATGGTCGGTCTTTCCGTCTTTCAAATATGCGTATTTTCTGGCAGCCTTCAAAGCGCCCTCCACCGCTTCCGCACCGGAGTTTGTGAAAAAGATACGGTCCATGCCGGATACTTTTTTCAGTTTCTTCGCCGCTTCAATGGTGGGCACATTGTAATAATAGTTGGATGTGTGAATAAGTTTGTCAATCTGCGCCTTTAAGGCATCATTGTAAGCCTTGTTATTGTAGCCCAAGGCAAATACAGCGATACCGGATACAAAGTCCAAATATCTTTTGCCTTCTATATCATATAAATTTACGCCGTCACCTTTATCTAAAACAACCTGATATCTGTTGTATGTGTGAAGAAGGGCTTTTTCAGCCTCTTCAATATACTGCTGCATCATATTAAACCTCTCCCTCGTTGTCGGAAATAATCGCTGTGCCGATTCCTTCATGGGTGAAAATCTCAAGAAGCAGGCAATGTGCAATTCTTCCGTCTAAAATATGTACCTTGTTTACACCGTTTTTAATTGCATTGATACAGTTGGTCAATTTCGGAAGCATACCACCGCCGATAAAACCGCTGCCTAAAAGTTCCTCTGCCTGGGAAGCCGTCAGTCTGGAAATAAAACTGGATTTATCGTTAATGTCCCTATATAAGCCTTCAATATCTGTCAGGAACGCCAGTTTTTCCGCGCCTACCGCTCTTGCTACAGCGCAGGCCGCATCATCTGCGTTGATATTGTATGTCTGGTAATTTTCGTCAAGTCCGATGGGAGACACAATGGGAAGGAAATCCTTCTCCAAAAGGTCATAAAGTACCTTGGGTTCTACCTTGGTAATCTCGCCTACAAAGCCGATGTCCTCACCATTTGAATATTTTTTCTCTACCTGGAACAGACCGCCGTCTTTACCGCTGATACCTACGGCTTTCACGCCCAGTTCCTGCACCATGGTCACCAGATTTTTGTTTACTTTTCCCAGCACCATTTCCGCAATTTCCATAGTTTCTGCATCGGTTACGCGCAAACCGTTTACGAATTTTGCTTCTTTACCGGTTTTTTCTACCCAGCGGCTGATTTCCTTGCCGCCGCCGTGTACGATGATAGGTTTAAAACCTACCAGTTTCAGCAGTGTCACATCTGCAATAACGTTCTTTTGCAGTTCCTCGTTGCTCATGGCACTTCCGCCATATTTTACAACAATAATTTTGCGGTTAAATCTCTGTATATACGGAAGCGCCTCAATCAAAACTTCCGCTTTTTGTAATAAAGTCTCAATTTTTTTATCCTGCATTGTCCTATCCTCACTTCTCTTTTAACTACGGTAATCCGCATTGATTTTTACATAATCATAACTGAGGTCACAGCCCCATGCGGTAGCCTCGGCCCCGCCCATGTGCATATCGACCACCACGGTCACTTCTTTTTCGGAAAGAATCTTGGTAGCCTCAGCCTCGCTGTAATCGGTTGCCACGCCGTTTCCGTAAATCTGGATTCTGTTGCCTCCGCCCTCAAAGAACAACTCTACTTTTTCCGGGTCGAACTGTGCGCCGGAATATCCCAAAGCACAAAGGATACGTCCCCAGTTTGCATCATGTCCAAAGATTGCCGCCTTGGTCAGGCTGGAACAGATAACGGATTTGGCCAAAGTTTTTGCATCCTGCTTGGAAGCCGCGCCCACTACCTTTGTCTCGAAAAGTGCGGTTGCGCCTTCTCCGTCTCCTGCCATTTTCTTGGAAAGACAGGTATTTACATATAACAAAGCCTCTTTGAATGCCTGATAATCTTCGTTTTCTTCGGTGATTTCAGGGTTGCCTGCCATGCCGTTTGCCAAAAGCAGGAAAGTGTCGTTTGTGGATGTATCACCGTCCACGGAAACCATATTGAAAGTGTCGTCAATGCTTTCAGATACTGCCTTTTGAAGCAACTCTTTAGAGATTGCCAGGTCTGTTGTCATAAACGCAAGCATGGTACACATGTTGGGGTGAATCATACCCGAACCTTTGCACATACCGCCGATTGTAACAGTTTTACCTCCTGCCATAAAAGTCACTGCTACTTGCTTGGACACGGTGTCTGTTGTCATAATGGCCTCTGCAGCCTGTGTACCTGCTTCCAAGGTATCTGCCTTTGCCTTTGCCAGTTTTTCCACACCTGCCACAATTTTTTCTACCGGAATCTGCATACCGATAACCCCTGTGGATGCCACCAAAACTGCGTTCTTTGGGATATTCAGGATTTTACCGGTCTCTGCAGCTGTCTTTTCACAGCAGTCCATTCCCTCTTTACCCGTGCACGCATTTGCAATTCCGGAGTTTACCACCACTGCCTGCACATAAGGGGATGTCTCAACCAAATTTTTATCCCACATAACCGGCGCCGCCTTTACTACGTTGGTAGTAAAAGTGCCTGCCACTTTGCAGGGTACCTGGCTGTACACCAATGCCATATCATTTCTGTTTTTATATTTAATGCCGGCCTGTGTGCTGGCCGCTTCAAAACCCTTTGCTGCTGTTACGCCACCTGTAATAATTTCCATTTTTCTTCCTCCCTTTTCCCGGTGCATCCGCATATTCCCGGCTTGCCCGTTTTACTCCTACACCGTTTCCCCGGCGTATTTATTTATTAAATTCTGTAATGTTTTTTTCATTTAACGTGAAATCATAGTAATTCAAGTCCTCGCGTTTGGTCCAGCCGATGGTCTTCCAAAATGCGTTTCCGATATCATTCTGGGTAAACGCAATGAGGCTGACCTTGTTAATCTGCTCCGCCTTGAGAACCTCCATACAATGTACCACCATGGCTTTGCCAATACCTTTCATGCGGAAGTCTTCCCGGACGCACACATGATACAAGCAGCCTCTTCTGCCGTCATGTCCACACAAAATGGCACCAACAATTTGCCCGTCGCTTTCCGCAACCACACTGGTGCCCGGATTTCTGAGCAAAAAGCGCTCTACGCCTTCCCTGGAATCATCCACGCTCCGGATACCGAAACCTTTAATGGTCATCCAAAGTGCATATACACCGTCATAATCTTCCTTGGTCATCGCCCTAATTACAAGTTGCTGTCCCATGAATTCCTCCTAGAACCTGTCTTTCTCTTCATTGTTACCTTTGCTACCTTGTAGTTTACCACTTTTTTGGAAAATGTCTACTACTTTTTTATTTTTATTCACATTTTCTTTTGTATTTTTAATTTTTATGCAGTTTATTCATTGTTTCATAGTGTTTTATGCATATTTTATTCATTATTATTCTATTTATGCAAAAAAATACCCGACCGGAAGATATGTTTCTTCTCTCCGGTCGGGATATCAGCCAAATTAAGGGAAGCAGGGAACCAGTTCCAGTCCCATTTCCTCAGGAAGCCCAAAAAGCAGATTCATATTCTGCACTGCCTGACCCGCTGCGCCTTTCATAAGATTGTCAATGGCCCCCATCATAATGACTCTTCCGGTGCGTTCATCAATTACAAAGTTTACATCCACATAGTTACTGCCTTCCACCCACTTAGTTTCGGGACACTCACCTTTATCCAAAAGACGTACAAACTTTTCTTTATCAAAATATTTAGCATATGCCTGACGCACCTGCGCCTCCGTAGGAAGACTGCCGTCTGCTTTTCTAATTAGTTTTGCATATGCGGTTGCCAAAATACCTCTGTTCATAGGCACCAGATGGGGCGTGAAATTCAAAGTCACTTCACAGTTTCCTGCATAACCAAGCTGTTCTTCGATTTCGGGGGTATGTCTGTGATTTGCCACGCCGTATGCCTTCATATTTTCATTTACTTCGCAGAAAAGGTTGGGCATTTTCGCGCCGCGGCCTGCTCCGGAAGTGCCGGACTTAGCATCCACTATCAAAGTGT
This sequence comes from Lachnospiraceae bacterium, assembly GCA_017468395.1. Classification (GTDB taxonomy): domain Bacteria; phylum Bacillota; class Clostridia; order Lachnospirales; family Lachnospiraceae; genus Acetatifactor. Next base: position 211,134 of record JAFUIR010000015.1, read on the forward strand.
CCACATCAATAAGTCCTTCCTTAACTAAAGGATAACAGGTCAAAATGGAACAGGTTGTATAACAGCCGGGATTTGCCACCAAACGGGTATCCGCTGTGATTTTGTCTCTGTTTATTTCGCAAAGGCCATAAACCGCTTCCTCAATAAACTGTGGAGATTTGTGCTCAATGCCGTACCACTTTTCATAAACCGCTACATCTTTAATGCGATAGTCTGCGCTGAGATCCACCACTTTTACTTTCTTTAAAATATCCTCTGTCAAAATAGATGCCAGATACCCTTGGGGGGTTGCTGTAAAAATCACATCCACCTGTTCTGCCAATTCCTCTATATTGTCGTCGAGACATTCCTCATCAACGATTTGGAACATGTTGCGGTAAACTTCATAATATTTCTTTCCAATATAACTTTTAGAGCCATACCATTTAATTTCCGCTTCCGGGTGATTAGTCAAAATGCGGACCAGTTCCCCGCCTGCATATCCTGTTGCTCCGATAATACCTACTTTAATCATTTTTCTTTCCTCGCTTCTACGTTTCATCACTGTCTTATGTACTGATTTTCCTGCGCATTCTGCGTCACTTTGAAGAAGTATAGCACAGTTTAAATAATTGGACAATACAGCAAACCTTTTTCTTAATATCCAATGCGCACCCTCTTTTTGCATATTTATACATCGTTTTCGCATTTTATGCAATCATTTTATTCATTTATACATCAAATTCATTTTTTTCCTCTTTTTATTCATTCCCCTATTGCATTTTATACAAAAAAGTTGTATAGTGGTCACAGAATGTAAAATTTATTACAATAAATGGAGGCAATTAATATGAAAGAAAAAGTTATTTTGGCTTATTCCGGCGGTCTTGACACTACCGCAATCATTCCTTGGTTAAAAGAAAACTTTGACTATGAAGTTGTATGTGTCTGCATCGACTGCGGACAGGAAGAGGAATTGGACGGTCTTGACGCACGTGCAAAATTCTGCGGTGCTGAAAAATTATACATCCTGGATGTAGTTGATGAATTCTGTGAAGAGTACATCGCTCCCTGCGTACAGGCAAATGCTATTTACGAAAACAAATACCTGCTCGGTACATCCATGGCAAGACCTCTGATTGCTAAAAAATTGGTAGAAATCGCCCGCAAAGAAGGCGCTGTTGCTATCTGCCACGGTGCTACCGGTAAAGGTAACGACCAGATCCGTTTCGAACTGGGTATCAAAGCACTTGCTCCCGATATCAAAATTATCGCAGCATGGAGAAATGAAAAATGGACCATGGATTCCCGTGAATCCGAAATCGAGTACTGCAAAGCACACGGAATCGACCTTCCCTTCTCCGCAGACTCCTCTTACAGCCGTGACCGTAACATCTGGCACATCAGCCATGAAGGTCTGGAACTGGAAGACCCTGCAAACGAGCCTAATTATGAGCACCTGCTTGTACTTGGCACCACACCTGAAAAGGCTCCCGATGAAGGCGAGTATGTAACCATGACTTTCGAAAAAGGTATCCCCACTTCCGTAAACGGAAAAGCAATGAAATATGCGGATATCGTTCGTGAACTGAACAAACTGGGTGGCAAACACGGCGTAGGTATCATCGACATCGTAGAAAACCGTGTCGTTGGTATGAAATCCCGTGGTGTATATGAAACTCCCGGCGGAACCATCCTTATGGAAGCACATCAGCAGTTGGAAGAATTGATTTTGGATCGTGATACATATACTATGAAAAAAGAGATGGGCAACCGTCTGGCTGATATTGTATACGAAGGAAAATGGTTCACACCCCTGCGTGAAGCTGTGCAGGCATTCATTGAAAAGACTCAGGAATGCGTAACCGGTGAAGTAAAATTCAAACTTTACAAAGGAAACATTATTAAAGCAGGTACAACTTCCCCTTACTCTCTGTACAACGAGTCCATCGCTTCCTTTACAACAGGCGATTTGTATGACCACCACGATGCAGAAGGATTTATTAACCTGTTCGGTCTCTCCTGCAAAGTACGTGCAATGAAAATGCAGGAAGTAAACGGAAAGAATTAAAACATGACAGTTATTTTATTAGTTTGCGCATACTTTTTAGTATTAAATTTGATTGGATTTGCCATTATGGGCATCGACAAACATAAAGCAGTGAAGGGAGCCTTCCGGATACCGGAAGCAACTCTCTTCGTTGTTGCGCTTATCGGCGGTAGTATCGGCTCTATCTGTGGCATGTACACCTTCCGGCACAAAACCCGCAAGTGGTATTTTGTTTACGGAATGCCTGCTATCTTGATTTTGCAGGCTCTACTGCTTTTTCTGTTGTTCTTCTATGCCCCTATTGAATTTCTGACAATGTAACTTTTATGGTCTCATATATGGTTTCATAAGACAGAGGTGAACATATGATGCACGTTGCCATCTGCGATGATAATGTCGCAGACAGAAAACAATCTGAACGCCTTTTGCAGCGGGAATCGGACAAACGTCTGGCTGCCAAAGGCAATTTCTACATTGATTCTTACGGAAATGCTGAAAGTCTTCTTAGCAATCCCATGCGCTATGATGTCTATTTTGTAGATATGTGCAAAGGTTCCGTCACCGGTATTGACATCCTGAATTCCTTATTGGAACAGGGCATCAACTCACCGGTGGTTTTGTGCTGCTCGGACATCAATTATCGAAAAATGAATATTTCTGAAGAAAATCTGAAGCGTGTCATCTTCATGGATAAACCCATCCAAACATCAGAACTCGCCTCTATCATTGATAAGGCTCAGGAAATCACCAATACTGCCGAGCCCTTTATCGAACTTCGGGAAGAGGCGAAAACCCATTATGTCAAAGAGGCGGATATTCTCTATTGCATCGAAAAGGGACATCACGTTCTTATTACCTTTACAAATGGTCAAACCTTATCCGTGTGCACCTCCGCCTACAATCTCTGCTCCCAATGGGACGAAATTCACGAAACATTTTTTATGCCTTCCGGCAAGGTAATTGTCAACGGCAGACACATCAAAAAAACCGCCTTTCACAGAATTACCATGAAAGACGGTCGCTCCTTTTTTGCCGCCGGACGCTTTATGCGCTACGCAAAATATTTAAAAGAAAAATACCAATAATATTTTATTCTACCATTACAATTTATACCGCAACAATCACACCGCCGTCATTGGCGTACAAACCGCTGAGACCATCCATTTCTGTTATCACAATGGCTTTGCAATTAGTCTTTTGCTCTAACATTTTTTTCACAGTCTCTGCACGTTCCGGACAATTACACTGGGAAATGTAAATCACTTTCTTTTCCCCGTCTACCAATTCTGCCGCAATCATATCCGTCATTTTTACAAGGGCTTTTTTATTACCAATGCACTGTCCACGCTGAATAATTACTCCCTTTTCTGCACCCATAACCGGTTTAATATTGAGAGTAGATGCCACAAGGGCTTTTACGCCTGTCAGTCTGCCGTTTTTGCGCAAAGTCTCCAAATTATCAAGGACAAAATAAGTATTCATTTCGTCTCTGAATTTTGTAATCGTCTCCACGATTTCTTCAAAGGCCATTCCGCTTTCCGCCAGTTCCATGAGTTTCAGCGCAATCTGGGTTTCCCCGCAACTTGCAGATTCCGAATCCACCACATGAATATTCTTTGCGCCGAAATTCTCAAGATACATGGTCTTTCCCACCTCTGCGCTCTGATAACAACCACTTAAGTTTCCCGAAATAGTTACCACATAAATATCATCCGCATCACAATTATATGCATTCATAAATCTTTCGGGTGATGGACAGGAAGACTTAGGACAAGTGGGACAAGCCGCAATCTTTGCCAAAAACTCCTTCATATCCAGACTTCCGTCATCTGTCATGTGTTCCGTTCCCACTTCCAACCCAAAAGGTATTACTTCAAATCTGGAATCTCCCTGATATTCTTTCGGAAATTCACAAGAACTGTCTACAACAATTTTATAACTCATATCAATCTCCCAATGTGTATTTTCAAAAACTATTGAATGTAGTTTTTATAACCACTTAATATGGTATCATATAAGAGTGTGTCTGTAAAGGAATTATTTGACTTTTCCTTTAAATATAATATACTGGTGGTAACCGGTTTTTGATACAAGAGAGGTAGTTTATGCTTGCAATACAAATCACATCCATGAAACAATTTATGAACCAATTTCTGGCTTCCGACACCTTTGACCTATTTCTTTTGGAAGAGGCTGTTATTGTGGGAGCCTGTACCTATCAGATAGATGGAACTTCCCGCAAGGAATTTTACGGGGACGAAGACAGTTCTGCCTATGCTACCGGTCCCTATGATTTTGTGACATGGAAATCTATGCGTCCTCTGATCTTTGATTTGATTAAAGGCAAACATACTCCCCTTTCTTTCAAATTCGTTCTGCATCTTATGCCTAAGCATGTGGCCTCTATTTTATCCGCCGGAAGCGGCAGTGTGACACCGGAACAGGTCAAAGCCTTTGTTTTAAACATCCGCTATGACGGCAATAAAATAATATTAACCACCGGCACTGCGTTTCATACTTTTTTGATGGACAAAGAGCCGGATGCACTTTGGGACAATGCCCTTTTAAAATTTCTAAACAAAAAAGAAATAGCCTGCGAGATTATGTGATAATGATAATGTCACATGCCCTCACAGGCTTTTATTTATTTTTTCATTTTGGGGTTAAAAACAAAGCCTGCAAGCAGACCGAAAATCAGCGCTGCGCTGCTGCCTACCGCGCCGGCCTTAAATCCCCCTTGAAACAGCCCGATAAGCCCTTCCTGATCCACAGCCTCTTTTACCCCTTTCATAAGCAGATTTCCAAATCCCAGCAATGGTACAGTGGCTCCTGCTCCCGCATATTCCGAAAACGGCTCATACCATCCAAAGAAACTGATAACCGCCCCGAGTACCACCAAAGTCACCATAACGCGTCCCGGCATCATTTTGGTTTTTTCCATTAAAAGTTGAGACAGGGCGCAGATGGCTCCGCCCACCCAAAAGGCATTTATATAATCCATTTTTTCTCCCTTCCGCATAAAAATAGCAGGTATTTCTACCTGCTATTTTCCCCAAACTTTGTATTTTTATGAATCTTTTTTCCGTAAAACAATCTTTCCCCACGGTATCTGCACAAGCAGTACCGCTGCAAATACCAGAACACATCCCCAAATCTGCTTTCCTGTCAGTGTCTGGTCTGCTTTCAAAAGACCGATTTTAAAGGCTATCCACCCCGCAACCGTAGCAACCACCGACTCCAGACTCAAAATCAGCGCCGCAATAGTGGGATTAACATCCTTTTGCCCCACAATTTGAAGCGTATACGCCACGCCGCAGGACATGACGCCTGCATAAAGCAGTGCCCCTGCTCCGGGCAGAATATGTCCGATGGTGGGTTTCTCAAAAATAAACGCCGCCAAAGTGCACACGATACCGCAAACCGCAAACTGGATGCAGGACACAATCACCCCATCCGAGCGCTCCGAGTAATGATCCACCACCATGATATGTGCCGCAAAAATCACCGCACATATAAATACTAAAATATCACCGGTTCCAAGACGGAAGTCTTCTGTCACGCACAAAAGATACATGCCCACCGCCGCCATCAGGGCGCTAAACCATATAACAGCCCCCACCTTTCTTTTAAAGAAAATTCCCGCAAGGGGCACAAAAATAATGTACAGCGTAGTAATAAAACCTGCTTTTCCCACAGTGGTATACACCAGTCCGTACTGTTGGAAAGTACTTGCCGCCGTCAGCAGCAAACCGCACCAGATACCCGCCCGCAGCGTATACTTCCAGTCCACCTCTTTTAACTTCTTGGCACCGGTCGCACACACAACGCCCAGATAAACCAGCAGTGACAAGGTTCCGATAATACTGCGTATACCGTTAAAAGTAAAAGGACCCATAAACTCCATGCCCTTGCTCTGGGAAACAAAAGCCATTCCCCAAATGCAGGCAGTCAGAAAGAGCAGGAAACTGTTTCTGGTGGTCTTCTTTTGCATCAGGAACACACCTCCACAATTTCCGCCACAATTTCACGCAGCATTTTTCCTTCGCAGGCCACCGTATAGTGGGCATATTCCTCATAAAGAGGCACACGTTCTGCAAATAAATCTTCCAATGACTGACCGGGTCTTAAAGTCACTCCTCTGGCATTTAAATTCCCCAGACGCTCCTCCACCTCCTGCAAAGGAAGTTGCAAGTAAACCACTTTGGCAGTGCTGCGCAGATGCTCCATAGCCTTTTTTCCGTATATTGCGCTGCCTCCGGTTGCAATGACACTCTTGTCAGTTTCAATTCCGGCATTCACGTCATTTTCGATTTCCCAGAATCCTTCTACGCCATTTTCCTCAATTAATTCATGTAACAACTTACCATACTTTTCCTGTATGACAAGGTCCGAATCCACAAAACGGTAGCCCAAGCGCTTGGCAAGTACAACTCCTACCGTACTTTTGCCGGCACCGGGCATTCCGATTAAAACAATATTACTCATTTCCTACTCCAAGTTATCCTTTATCTAAAGTACATTAGCCAAGCTACTAACCCAGGTACGCAATAACCTCTACTTCACACAGCACGTTTTTGGGCAAAGTTTTTACCGCTACACAGCTTCTTGCAGGTTTCTCGGTAAAATACTGTGCATAGACCTCGTTAAAAGCCGCAAAATCTGCCATATCAGCCAAAAAGCAACCGGTCTTTACCACATGGGCATAATCGGTTCCTGCCGCCTCCAAAAGTCCGCCGATGTTTTTCATTACAAGTTCTGCCTGTTCCTTAATATCTGCGCCCTCAATTTCACCGGTTGCAGGATTAATGGGAATCTGACCTGATGCAAACAAAAAATCTCCTGCCACGATGCCCTGTGAATAAGGTCCGATTGCTGCCGGTGCCTTGTCTGTTGCTATTTTTTTCATCCTTACTTATCCTCCTAAATTCAAATGCAGAACACACTGCATCTATTCTCTTACTCATCAAATTCCGCTGTCACATAAAATCCCCGGTCATTTTCCACGATTCCTGTCACAACCCCTTCCCTTGCCATCATCCGCTCCCTAAAAGGAACGTTTCCAGACATAGCCAGTGAAGGATCAATGGTGTAGTAGTAGTTGCTGGGCAAAACACCCTCTGTCACAGTTACTTTTTGCCCCACCTGTAACAGTCCCTGTCTTTCCATTTTAAATTCCATGGTTCGCATAAGTATCGCCCACCTTTCTTTCGTTCTTTATTGTACTAAAAACCTTTACGCCTTGCAAGCCCGGAAACTTGAACTTACTTCGGAGAAACCAGCACCAGACCGTGGGCAATTCCCGGAACACTCTGCCCTTCATTGTAACTGGTTTTACTCAGCAGCGCTCCCGTAGGCACAAAAAGCACCTTCTTCCAGTTGCCCTCCTCCAGTTGCTTCAAAACGTAAGCAGATAAGGTCACAGCGCTACAACCACAGCCGCTTCCCCCTGCATGGGTATCCTGACTGTCTGCATCATAAATTTCTATACCGCAGTCCATATGCTGGGCAGAAATATCATACCCTTTATCCCGAAGCAAATCCAATAACACCCGTTGTCCAACGGTTCCCAAGTCGCCGGTAATAATTTTGTCATAGTCCTCCGGCACGCTGCCAAAGTCCTCAAAGTGCTGTGCAATGGTGGACGCCGCTGCAGGAGCCATACAAGGTCCCATATTCATGGAATCCTTTAAGCCATAGTCCACAATTTTTCCCGTAGTAATGCCCACAATCTCCGCTCTTGTCTTTTCCTCTTTATATTTACCAAGGACAAAAGCACCGCTTCCCGTCACTGTCCATGTGGCAGACAAAGGTCTTTGGTTTCCGTATCCTAAGGGAAAACGGAACTCCTTTTCCGCACTGGCAAAATGACTGGATGTGACACATACCACATTATCCGCAAATCCTCCCACTATAGCCAAAGAGCCCAGACTGATGGACTCGCCGCAGGTGGAACATGCCCCATATACGCCAAACATGGGAATTTCATAATTCATAAGTCCAAAGGAACTGGCAATGGATTGACCAAGTAAGTCACCTGCAAAAATATAGCGCATTTCCTCCGCTCTGCGCCCTGCTTTTCCAAGAGCCATGTGTACCGCGTCCTTTTGCAGGCTACTCTCCGCTTCTTCCCATGACTGGGCGCCGAACATATCGTCTTCTCCTACCATATCAAAGAGAAGGCCCAAAGGACCTTCTCCCTCTTTTGTACCTACTATTGATGCACTGCCGTTAATATAAACCGGCTTTTCAAATTGAACACTCTGTTTTCCAAGCTGACTCATGATTTACTACTCGCTTTCTTTTTTGCAAATAGTATTCATTGATTTTGCCCGAAATATACAAAACATCCGTTATTCAATCACAACCACATGACGGAGTATGTACTGTTTTGTATGGTCTACCTTAAATCCGCCGTTTTCTTCTTCGGTTTCCTCAGTTTCACTTTCCCCGGTCTCGGTTTCCTCGGTAGAAGTCTCTGTCTCGGATTCTCCGGTGGTTGTACCTGTTGTTGTACCTGTGGTTTTGTCAGTGGAATCCTCGCTCTCCGTTGTTTCCGCATCTTTCCAAATTTCAGGAACCACGGTAACTTTGCCCGTAAAAGCATTCATATTTCGGAGTACTTCGGATAAATAACCTTTTTTATAGTCTCCGCTGTTGTAAGCCGCCAAAATTTCTTCTAAAGTTTCACTATCTACCACATTATAGAAAATAACCGTTCCCATGCCGCCTTTGGATAACTGGCTCTTACAGTTGTCGTAATAATCCTGCAAACTGGTCAAAAGCTGACCATCATAGCCCACACCATCGCCCCAGTCACTTTCCGGGTAATATGTTTTACCGGACTGGTCCGTCTGGTTTCCGCTGGAATTTTGCCATGTGTTTGGTTTTCGGCCTTCGGTCTGCTTCTGATACTTCGTACCTTTGCAGGCAGGCAGATACACCGACAATCCGGTGCGCACATGGTCTTTTGAAAACGCCTTGTCTGTCTGATTAAAATAATCGTAACTGTTTGGCTCTACGTCATCCCACGTCACGTCCACGTTATAATATGCGTTGCCCAGTTTCACAATATTCCATGCGTGGTTTTCCCCGGCGTAACCGGTACAATAATAACAAGGGATTCCCAGTTTCTGCAAAATATACTGATAGGCTCTGGAATATCCCGCACAAACCGTTTCCCTGCCCACAAGGGCACTGTAGGCGCTTTGTCCGATATCCGCCGCCAGATTGTATTTTATCCTGCCCAGCAAAGCATCATGCACATATCTTTCTTTTTCAAAGTCCTCGGTGTAATTAATGGCACCGTAAACAATATCATTTACCGCATCCGTAAACTCTCTCTGACAGTCCTCCAACTGCTCTGAGGTCCAGTTAAATTTTAAAGTAAGTTCCTTACAAATACCGTTTCTGTAATATTTACAGGAAAATGCCGTATCCAGCCAAAAAAGTTCGGGATGGTCGTTATACACCGCCTCCATGACATTTTGCATCTGTACCGCACTTAAGTTTTCCAGCGGCACAAAAGTTTCATTCAAAGCCACAGCATTGGCATACACCTGCCTGTAAACACGTTGCAATCCATCACTGAGCATTCCGTAATAGGGATATATGGTTGTGTCAAAATCCAGATTTTCCCCGGTTTCCCCGTAAGCCTCCTCATTTCCAGGCTCCTGCTGCGCAAGATCCTCTCTGCCTGCCATAGGAATATAGCCGTAAATGCCTGCCATATCCTTGGGCACTTCCAACTCCGTATCCGGCACTTCATAATGCAGTTTTTCTGCATAAGGATTACGAAGACCATTTTCGTCATAGCCTTCTTCGATAACTACAGGGGGCACCACCACATCTTCCGTCTCCTGCGGGCTGCCGGTAGGAATATCCCCGGACAGTTCCTCATTTTTATATTCTTTTTCCAAACTTCCGATACCGGAAGATAACTTCTTGGTAAATTCCGGATTAAATGCTGCAACCAATACAAAAATGCAGAGCGCCGCAAACAAACCGCCCAAAACATATAAAATGGTTTTTATCGCTTTCATGGTTCTGCCTCCGCTTTCTATCCTTTTCTAAGTCCTTTCGGATAATGATTTTTTATAATATTGCCGGCCATTTTGCCCCAGCCAAGGCTAAAGCCTTCCACGCAAACCAAACACCAGCCTTTTCCCTCTTTTATTATTTCGTCATTTCCGCCATTTTTCATAACCACATTTTCACCGGGTACCAAAGTCTGTCCGGTCAAAAACTGACGCACTTCCAAACCATCCGGTGCCAAATCAAGATACTGCTTTACCTGTTCCTTTCCAAGTGCCAGCGCAAGAGCGTGTGAGGGCTCAAATCTCCCCTTTTTCATGGTTCCCAGGTGTAACCCCGGTCTGAGCACTTTTAAGCCCTTTAAAGCGGGAATTTCCGCCGGTGCCACATAAAGTTGCTCGCCGTATCGTATGTATGTCCCTTCCGGCTCCTCTATATTCAAAAATTCTCCGGCAAAATCCGAAAATTCTTTATACTCTTTTTGGGAAATCCCCTTTTCCAGACCACCGCGGCTGCTACTGTGACTGCCCTTTGCCCCTTCTTTTTCCAAAACGGCGACATAATGCCCTTCCCCTTGCACTTTGTGGGGCATCAGGCGCATCGTCTTTTCAATATCCTTGTGGGCATTTTCCGCCCATTTGCCTTTGCCGGGTTCAAATCCATCGGGCATAGACACTTGCACTATATGAAACTCGGGATGTCTTTCCAAAAATCTGCTGATGCTTCCTTCATTTTCCTTGGGCGCAAAAGTACAGGTGGAATAAACCATTCTTCCGCCCGGCGAAAGCATCACCGCCGCACAGTCAAGTACCTCGTCCTGCCTTCCGGCACAAAGTTCCACATTCTCGGGGCTCCACTCTTCGCAAGCCTCCTCGTTTTTGCGGAACATTCCTTCTCCCGAACAGGGCGCATCCACCAGCACCTTATCAAAATATCCGGGAAAAACCCCGGAAAGACGGGCCGGAGTTTCGTTAGTTACCATACAATTGGAAACTCCCATCCTCTCCACATTTTCCGATAAAATCCGTGCTCTGGCAGGATGGATTTCATTGCTTACCAGTAGCCCCTGCCCTTTCAGCGCATCTGCAATCTGAGTAGTTTTTCCGCCCGGTGCCGCACACAAATCCAGCACCCTCTCTCCGGGCACTACTTCCAAAAAAGGAACCGGTGCCATTGCGGAAGGCTCCTGAATATAGTAGACCCCAGCCTCATGAAAGGGGTGTTTGCCGGGCTGTTCTTCCTCTTTATAGTAAAATCCGTTTTTCGTCCATGGAACGGCTCTTAATTCAAAAGGACTACATGACAAAAAAGCCTCCACATCCACTTTTCCGGTGTTAATGCGCAGCGCCCGGTAATGTTCCCGCTCAAAACTTTGCAAAAATTCCGGGTACTCCTCCCCCAGCATTTCCTGCATTCTCTCTAAAAACTGTTCCGGTAACATGTTTCGTCCTCTTTTGCTTTCTACTCTTCCTTTTATTTATACCACATTTGACAGGAATTGAAAATATTTAAAGAAACCTGTTTTCATTTTGCTTAAAATTTGGTATATATATTAGGTGGACATGCCACAACGAACGCGTAAACAAGGCAAAACAAAAAGCAGAGGTAAAAGGTATGCGTATTGGATTTGACAACGAAAAATATCTGAAAATGCAGTCCGAGCACATCATGGAGCGCATTCAAAAATTTGACAACAAACTCTATCTTGAATTTGGCGGCAAATTGTTTGATGATTTTCACGCTTCCCGTGTTCTTCCGGGTTTCGCCGCAGACAGTAAATTGCAAATGCTGATGCAACTGGCTGACCAGGCGGAAATCGTCATGGTGGTAAGCGCTGATGACATTGAAAAAAATAAAGTCCGCGAGGATTTGGGAATCACCTATGATAACGATGTCATCAGACTGATTAACGAATTTACTTCCAGAGGACTCTATGTCGGCAGCGTTGTCCTTACCAAATATGCTGCGCAAAGAAGCGCTGTCCATTTCCAGAAACGGCTGGAAAGTCTGGGCATCAAAGTTTACAGGCACTATCTGATCCCCGGTTACCCTGCAAATGTTTCTACCATTGTCAGTGAAGAAGGCTACGGCAAAAATGACTACATTGAAACTACCAAACCCTTGGTAGTAATTACTGCACCCGGACCCGGAAGCGGAAAAATGAGTACCTGCCTGTCCCAGTTATACCACGAGCACAAACATGGCATCTGTGCCGGATATGCAAAATTTGAAACATTCCCTATTTGGAATCTGCCTCTTGACCATCCCGTCAATTTGGCATATGAAGCTGCTACCGCAGACTTAAACGATGTAAATATGATTGACCCTTTCCACTTGCGTGCCTATGGTATTACTACTGTCAATTACAACCGCGACGTGGAAATTTTCCCGGTACTGAACGCTATGTTCATGAAGATTTTCGGTGAAAGTCCTTATGCATCACCTACAGACATGGGCGTAAATATGGTAGGCAACTGTATTGTGGATGACGAGGTTTGCCGTGAGGCTTCCAACCAGGAAATTATCCGAAGATATTATCAGGCTATAGAAGGCGTGGCAAGAGGAACCAGAAACGCCGAAGAAGTAGGCAAAATTGACCTTCTTCTCAGCCAGCAAAACCTCTCCGTAACCGATAGAAAGGTTGTGGGGGCTGCCCGCATCAGGGAAGCTGCTACAAACGGTCCCGCAGTTGCCATCGAACTTCCCGACGGAAAAATTATTACCGGAAAAACCGGTGACTTGCTGGGCGCCAGCGCTGCTGCACTGGTAAATGCCTTAAAGGAACTTGCCGGAATTCCTCACGAACTTCCTATTTTGTCTCCCAGTGCCATTGCACCGATTCAGACATTAAAAACCGAGTATTTAGGCAGCAAAAATCCTTTACTCCATACAGACGAAGTATTGATTGCCCTTTCCGCAACGGCAGCTGAAAACGAAAGTTCCGCACTGGCCTTAAAACAATTACCCAAACTAAAAGGCAGTCAGGTGCACTCCACCGTTTTACTGTCTTCCGTTGACAGAAAGACCTTCAAGAAATTGGTTTGCGATTTGACTTGTGAACCTAAGACCTTCTAGAAATTGCTTATCAGACATTAGTTGACAAAGAACCTTATTATGAACAAAACAAAAATCAGGCAGGAGTTTTCACTCCTGCCTGTTCTTATCTCAAATCTTCATTTACAATTCGAGAATTCTTATTTTTTCTTGCGTTTCAAAAGTACTGTTCCGACTGCTGCTGCCGCTGCAACTGCCACTACTATTGCCACTACAATAATCATTGTTGTGGTGTTAGATTTCTTCACAGCAGGCTGCTCTGAAGCTGCATCCTTATCTGCTTTAGATTCTTCTGTGCTTTCTGTTGCTTCTGTAGTTGCTGATTCTTCTGTCTTTGTTTCAGTATCGTCAGCCTTTTCATCAGTCTTAACGTCTTCTTTGGAATCGTCAGTCTTCTCTTCCGTCTTATCGTCTTTCTTGTCTTCTTTCACTTCAGGTACCCAATCAGGATCAACCTTGGTGTAATCTACAAACGCCCAATAAGAAGGTTTTACTTTGTAGTTGGTATCGAAGAGCAAAGGACACTGATCCATTGTTCCATCTCCACCGCCGCCTACGTCAGATGCACTCTGCAACCAGGAGTAGTGGTCAACAGTTCCCCAAATGGTAAGACCTGTGATTTCGATACCATCTTCTGCATCCAGTTCCTGAAGAAGCAGATACAGTTCATGATAACGCTCAGCCTGTGCCAGATACTCAGCCTGTTTGCCATCTTCAGTAGAAATGTTACCGCTTGCCTTGAAGTCAAGTTCTGTATACTGTACGTTTCCAACTACTTCCGCATATGCACGGATTGCTTTTTCGATAGACTTATTGGAAGGGTTGAACAGGTTGTAGTGACCCTGCATACCCATCGCATCAATTCTGGTTCCCTCTGCTGCTTTTACATCTTTAAGCAATGCAACAATACCTGTAACTTTCTTACTGTCTGCATCGTTGTAATCGTTGTAGTACAGTTCTACATCAGCCGGAGCATATTTATTTGCATACTGGAATGCTTTGATAATATATTCGTTGCTCTGATATACTGCCCACCAACTGGAGTTCTTAGAGTGTGTATCAGCACTAGGTAATTCTGATGTGGAAACCTTATCTGTACGATAACCGCTACCGCCATCGCTGACTGCTTCGTTTACAACGTCCCAGCCATAGAACATATCTTTGTACTCACTGTCTTCACCTGTGAAGTGTTCAAGTACTGTCTTGATGAACCACTCCATACGAAGGTTCATTTCTTCAGGAGATACATAGTTTTCAGAACCGTCTGCGTTCTGGCCAACTACATAATTCTCACGGAAGAACCATTCGGGAGTCTGTGAATGCCATACAAGTACATGGCCTCTTACTTTAATAGGCTCCTCAGGATGTGTTTCGTTCCATTTTTTAATCTGGTCCAAAATCATCTCTGCACGGGAGAAATTCAAAGTAGGTACTACCAATTCCTGACCGTTAAAGGTAATTGTCTGAAGTTTTGTATGCTGGTTGTTGCTGTAACCAAACAATGCATCGGGTTTCAGTTCATTACCAAGAGTCAGTGCGTTGAAGTGTTTGTTTACAAGCATTTCAACACCGATATCATCGCCTTCATCGCCGGAAATTGCGGAACCAACGATAAAGTCTTCGCCAAATACTTCTGTAATAGCATCTTTCAAATCAGGTACATCTTCATCAATTGAAGGAGGATCGGGAATGTATTTCTCAATCACTACGCCTGTGATGTCATAACCACCCAGTACGCATTCACCTTGACCATAGTTAGTTCCCTGTTCAAGGATACGGATAATTACCTGACCAATTTCATTTGCATTGGTAACTTTGTATTTACCTTCAAATTTTGTCCATACGCCGGGTTCAAGTACCTGTGAATAAGTACCATCCAACTTAGGATTGTAATCCGGATTTCCGTCTTTATCAACTGTATAAGGACCAAACTGAACAGTTCTCATTTCAGCAGGTGCACCCTTGTAATCATCGGACAATCTAGCCCAGAAGGAGAATGTATATGTCTCGTTCTGTTCTACCTTATCTGTGATATCCTGTGCAAAGCACTGATAAGGAGATGTTCTCTTGGAGTAGGAAGCGTAGGTGTAAATGCCATCAACAACAGGTGTATCACTTACAACCTGAGTCATTGTAACGCCTTCGCCCCAGAATGCTGCTTTCCAATCATCCAGTGATTCCTCTGTTGTAAAGTAACCATTGGAAACAATGTCATTTGATACCGGAATAGGAGCGGGTTCTTCTGTCATATTAAAGGTAATGCTCTCAAAGTTTGCATAGGAACCTTCAGGGTTAGGAATTGCAAGGCTCATGATACCGAATCCGTTGACATTTCCTGTCATACAGGGATAAAGTACATATTCATTATAGTACAAGCTACCATATTTTACCCATTCTTCTTTACCCTTGTTATACAACTTAATAGCAATAGGTACGTTCTGTCCATCGATTTTTACAACAACGGATAAAACTTTGGACATATCCAATGCTCTGGGCAGTTTAAATCTTGCTTCAGAATAATTCTGTTCATAACCAATCTTCAAATCACCGTTTACATTTTCTGTTGTAGCAGATGCCCAGTCAACAATCAAATCTTCCATTGTGTAGGTTACTGTATAATTGGGAATCTGTGCTGCGGGGTTATTCTCCCACTTAACAGGCTCTGTTTCTTCCATATGTACACCTGTTACTGCATAACTGCCAAGTACACATTCACCCTTACCATAGTCTGTTCCCTGTTCAATAATACGGATGTAGAAACCGGTTGCATCTTCGGGAACTTTAATTGTTCCGCTGAATTTAGACCATACGCCCGGTGTCAGGGAGAATTTATAACCGCCTGTAGGTACAAGACCGTAGTTCTCGCTGCCGTCCGGATTGATGGAATAAGGACTAAATGCAACTTCTCTCTGGTTTGCAGGTGCATCCGCATAATCATCGGAAAGTTTTGCCCAGAAACTGAAGTTATATGTCTTTCCGGGTGTTACACGGTCAGAAACATTCTGTGCAAAACCTACATAAGGGCTGCTACGTCTGCTGATTTCACCGTAAGTATAAACATCGTCAAAGATAGGTGTAGCACTTGTTTTTACTGTAATCGCTGTCTTTTCGCCATCGTCTGTTCCATCTACTGTTCCATAAACTGCTGAACCCCACATGGAAACATCTTCTCTTGCGAAATTACCATTCAGTACAATTGCTTCAAATGCGTTTTCATCAATATTAAATGTAACGTTTGTCAGTTTAATTGCCACATCAGCTTTTGTTGCTGTCAGTTTGAAGTACTTGATTTCAGGATTGCATTTTGTCTCTACATTACTTTCTGTAGATGTGATAATAACATTCTTATCTTCATCAAGCAAATCTACCTTCACATCAGGAAGTGCTGTGCTTACCAAAGAGACTTCTTCTTTACTGATACCAAAGTCAATGGATACCAGATGATTCAAGTCTACTGTATCAGGAATTTCGAAGATAACGCTTGCGTTCTCTCTGTAAAATTCTACGATAACTGCTGCTTCCTGTGATGCTGTTGCTTCCTGGATAATTACCTCTGTATCCGCAGCATTGGTTTCTTCTACAACCTCAAAGAACTCTGCGGAATATACGCCGTCTGTAGGTGTAGGCAGAGGCTCGGAGCCTTTCATTACAAAGGTTACACTTTCCAGAGTGATTGTCGCACCTTCTGTAAATTCTTCACCACCGCACTGGATACCGATCTGATTAATCTTACTGGTAGAACCGGGTTCAACTGTATAAGATGTTGCATCAACCTTGTACCAGTAATTGTTTATCTTTGTGCCGTCTGTAGCTACATACAAGTTTACGGGACCTGTCTGGGAAGATACTGTAAATATAATTGTTTTGCAGTTTTCCAAATTAATGCTTTCAGGAAGGTCGAATCTCATTTCCTGTTGAAGTTCTGAGAAAGTTCCTGTCCAACCTGCATCAGTCAATTCACATGTTGTTGAATTTGCCCAATCTTTTGTAAGTTCAGAAGCTGCGAAAGTCTTTTCATAAGTTTCTTCCACTTCATCTTCTGCAATCATGTCAAAGTAAATGCCGTCAAATGCACATGTTTCGGATGCATTAACCTTGTCATCACTATGCAACATAATTGCTACATATTTAATTTTATCTGTCAAAGTAGTAGTGCTGTATGTATACAGGTTTTTGTCAGCCTGATGGTATTCATGGAATACTTCTGTCTCGTCGCTTGTATACATCTTAAGTGTCATTTTTGCACTCTGATTTGCCACTGCAAAAGTAACAGAGTTACACATGGTCAAATCTACTTCTTCGGGCAGTTCAAATCTAACTTCCTGCCATGCGCTGTCAAAAGTAACATTCCATCTGGAAGTAGTGCTGTCCAACTCAGAGGTTGTAGTATCATAGCCTTTTGTCAGGTCGCTACCATTCCAAGAGAAATCTTCATCACTTTCTGCTTCAGGTGTCATATTTTGGGATGTATCTACAGGTTCTTTTTCTGTAGGTGCATTTCCATATGTTGCATCCTCTTCGGTTCCCTTTACTGTAAATACAATGGATTCTACAGTAATGGAATCTGTTCCGTCTCCTACCCAGCTCCATCCGGACGCCTGAAGACCAAACTCATCAACTGTTCCGCTGGTAACAGTAGGTACCATAGTTACTTTATTGGATGATACGGGTGCATTTCCGAATGTTTCTACTTTAGTTCCGTTACCCGTACTAAAGAATACATTAGGTCTTGCTCCCACATAATCACATACTTGCATTGTAATATTTGTTACCTTAGACCAGTCAAGAGTCACAGGCATATCCCATCTGGAATCCTGATTATTAATTCCAAAGGTAAATTTCAATCTGTTGTCGCTACCCAGTTCATATGTAATTCCGTCTTTAGACCAGTCATGGGTCAATGCAGAAGGATATACTGTGATTGTGTAGGTTTCTTCCTCTTCACCAGTTGTAGCTTCTTTCATGTCAAACAGCACACCATCAAATACACATGTATTTGTCTCTGCCACGTCATCACTATGAAGCATCACCGCTACCATGGTCACAACTTCTGTTCTTCCTGTAGTCGCTATTACTGTTTTTCCTGTTTTGGAATATGCAGTTATATCTGAGATTTCCCCTTCAGCAGTGTAAAGTTTGAAGCACATGGGTACTGACTGGTCAGACACTGCAAATGTTACAGAGTTACACTGTGACAAATCAATTGCTTCGGGAAGGCTAAACTGCACTTCTTTCCATGCACCGGGGAAAGTCAGTTCTACTTTATCACCTTCCTGTGCAGTGTAGGTAGTTCCGTCACTTCCGTAGTTGTAAGTAAGTTCACCTGTTTTATAGGTAAATCTCTTATCTTCTTCCCCTGTTGCATCAGGAGTTTGGTTTGTGGTATTGTCCGGTGTTTCTGTTGTAGGTGCGGTTCCATATGTTGCATCTTCTTCGGTTCCCTTCATCGTAAGTACGATGCTCTCAACCACAACTCCGTGTCCTTCAATATAATCTCCGCCCTGCTGGAAATTAATGGAGTCCACGGTTGTCAATGTGTAATCTGATGCTCCGCCATTGGAACCATCTTTGGTGTAAGTATAACTTGTTTTTCCTGTGTTATAGTAATAAACACCCAACTGTGTGGAAGCATTGTATGTCTGCAGGTTGAATGGTGCTGTCTGGGACTCTATATTGACTACCATACTTTCACAGTCATCAATATCAAAGGATGCAGGCA